>CAVRCS010000004.1:0-809592 GCA_963719635.1 uncultured Thermoplasmata archaeon
AATGATGTGATTGTTCGAATTCGACGAACTCGTGAGACCTTGCGAATCCGTTCGTTCCATATAGTTGGCCGAGTCCAGGCCGCCGGGAAACCCGATCTGCGTGATCTGCGCCAGGCCCGCCGGGGTAAAGCCTCCACCGTAGTAGTACCCGAACCAACCCACCGTATTCCCGACGTACTTGCTGTTCTGTGGGTTCAGCACCAGCACGGCAACGTCGTCTTCGCAGACAACGCCGGACTGGGCGCAAGAGTCGGTTCCGTCGTAGTAGGAGGTCGAACGTAGGCCTCCGCCACAGTCCACGTGCCGTAGGTGCAGCACCTTTCCAGTATCCAGGCACAAATTGCCAGCCGGTTTGAAATTTCTTCTTTCCGAATTGAGCCGCGCAATGGCCAGCGGTCACCACTATGCCGGGCTTGATCATCGAACCCGAGCACCAGCTGTACCCCTAGGATGTGATATTAAAAAAAGCTTGCCCATCGCCCGATACGGATAGACGGTGTTCGTATCCAACCCGGAAAGATCGGCCCTGACGGTGGTAAACGGCAGGTCGCTCTCGTTTCCCAGTCTTCCGGTCTCACTTCATCCGGTGTCGCTTCCTCGTTCTGGACTCCTTCCGGCTCGCCCAGAAACATGGGCGCGAAGTCCGTCCTAGACCCGGTCCCTGAGCTTCCTGGCTCGCCTCCGCTTCTGCCAAGATCGACGGAACAGTCTCCATCGATTCAAGTAGTCCCTCAACCGCATCCTCTGAATCGTTGCCTGAGGAAGCGGCATCGGCGTTGCATGTACAAAATCGGGCGGGGCGTGGTGAGCGGTCACCTCTATCCAGGTGACGCCGCCCGCGCTTCTGACGACGTCCTGCGCTCGAAGGGTTCCGCCAGTCGCCAATGAGAGACTGCAAAACTGGGACAACAGTGACAGAAATTGGTTGTTTAAACATGTTTCCTTCTCCTTTTGATGTGACGATTTTTGATGCAGTTCGCCTAAAGACCAAACGAATCGTTTGCCTTCATCGAAGCCATTTTCTTTCTTGCCTTTCAAATGTCCTTTTCAGATTGGGGGGGCCGTTATCGAAGGCGCGGATATAGATACGCAATGGCTATAGATACTCGCGTGCCGGTGTAAATAACTAGACGCGAGCCACGCCACTCGCGGAGGGGATTTTAAATGCGCTCGATTATCGGATCCCGTAGGTTAGTGGGCGAGGTGCGCAATTCGTTACACCCAAGAATGAAATACTTCGCCGTGACGGGTTTGCCGGCGTTGCGAGTAGCGACCGGCTGGCGATCCCTCCAGGGATAAAGCCCTTCGTTTATTCTGTTGCGTTTTCGGCGCGACTGAAGTCGTGCCCTGACACAAGGCCCGCGCTGATCCGGGTTTTTTCCGCAGCCTGTGCAGCCCGTACTCTTCGCCAAGGCGAGTTTTTCCGCAGCCTGTGCAGCCCGTACACTTCGCCGAGGTAAGTTCTTCCGCGACCGTGCAGCCCGTGCTCTTCAAACGGACCCGTCGCCCGGGGTCGCAAGCGGAGCGATGGCCGATGGTATACTTGCGTCCTCCTGGATTTACGGAGAAGGCATTGCAATTCGAGTTCGATGCAGGTTACATCGAGAGTCTCCGCGCGGGTGACGCGCACGCAGGAGCATTTCGTTGTCTACTTTACCGAGCTGATCCACCTCAAGCTGCGCTCCCGGCTCCAGTCCCCCCACGCCATCGAAGACGTGCGCCAGGAGACCTTCGCGCGCGTGCTTGCTTCTGCAAAAGGAGGGCGCGCTGCGTCATCCCGAGCGCCTCGGAGCGTTCGTCAACACGGTTTGCAACAACGTGCTGTTGGAGCACTACCGTTCCTCGTCGCGCAGCCAGTCGCTCGATGAGGAGGGCCAGCCCGAGCTTCCCGCAACCGGCGCCGATGTTCTGGGCGTCGTGGTTCCAAGCAAATGAAGGCCAAGGTCAGGAGATTCTGCTCGACATGCCGGAGCGCGACCGTTCGCTGCTCAAGGCTGTCTTTCTCGACGAACGGGACCGGGACGAGGTTTGCCGCGAGCTCGGCGTGGACCGCGAGTATTTGCGCGTTCTTCTTCATCGCGCCAAGCAGGCTTTTAAAACGGAATATCTAAAACGGGTGGGCGTAAGTGTTTATTCAGGAAAAGCATAATGGAATGAGCGGGCGGGTTCGGCTTCACATTCAAAGACCCGGAGGGCGAAACCATGGAACACAACGAAGCGGTACAACAAATGGCGGTGGAGCGATACCTGCTGGATGAGCTCACGCCCGAGCTCCGCGAGGCCTTCGAAGAGCATGTGTTCGATTGCCAGGAGTGCACGCTCGATCTTCGCGCCGGGGTGGCTTTCGTGGAAGAGGCAAAAGTTCAGTTGCCGGGGCTCGTCCTGGCGCGCTCGAGTGCGCTCGTCGGACGCGCCTGACAGGCCCTTTCGGAAAAAGAAGCGGCATTGGTTCACCTGGTTCCGCCCGGCATTTGCCGTGCCCGCATTCGCGCTGCTGCTGATCGTCTGGGTATCAGAACTTGTCCACCATTCCGGCTCTGCGCTCCGGGCTCAACCGAGCCGCGCGATCGTGCCCTGGGCTTCAGCTTCCACGTCGGCACCAGGGGCGACGGCATCCCAGCTCCGTCTCGCCGATCGCATCCAGGGCGCGCATGCTCATGGTCGACTTCCCCAGCAGGGCGACTATGCGACCTATGTGTTTCAGCTGTACGATCCGCAGGGCAATCGCGTGTGGCAGACCGCCGCCGCCGACAGCCCGGCCGGCAGGGAACGGGACCGTTTCGCTCGCAGGTCCCGGGCCGGGGATTGCAGCAGGGAACCTATACTCTGGCATTTCCGGCGTCTTGCCCTCAGGGGCGACTACCGAGATCGGCCGCCGCGCCTTCGATGTCAGCTTCGCAACGGTGAATTCGTTCAAAAGCTGTATTCATCGCCCTCAAAGAAGTGCGATAGTTTCACCATCCCATTGAACGGGAGATCGAGACTCTCATGCCGAACGGACAGTCAACCGAGAACCCACAAGTACCATGCTGAAGCGACGGTCCTCACCGGCCATCTGCGGCTGCCGCTGGAGCAGGAGATCAAGCCGCAGGCCCACGCAAAGCTGTCGGAAGAAGGCGGCTATCTATCCCAGCACCGAGCGATTACCGCTCGAAAGCGTGATCTCCTTCCGCAAGGCCTATACGCAGGTGGCGGGACAACCCGGCCTCAAGCCGGGCCATGGCTGGAGCACGCTGGTCACATCGGTGGTCGAAGGGCTGAATGTGCTGGAGGTGGTGACCGCGGACCGCGTCGTCGGCGCAGATCCCACTGGACCATCCGCTCGAGGGCTACGTGCCGTCGGTTCATTTTCTGGGCACGCGGTTTGAGAACCTGCGCATCGCCGGCCATCCGGTCGTTGTCGACAGCATCCCGATCTTACTTCCTGGGTCCCAAGCCGGAGAAAGATGCGCCCTACACCAAAGGCGCAGGATTCCTCGATCGCGTGACCAGCCAGCACGAAGAGGTCCGCAAGCACAAGAACCTGATTGACGAATTGTGCGGCGCTATACTGGCGTTTCGCGGGGCGACGAGAACCCGGAGGCGGTGGAATGCTCTTTGGTCAGCCAGGCGAGTGGGGGGGGCCCATTTCCCTGGCCAATGCTTTGGGCACGTGATCCACGTTCCGGATTTCGGCACAGATATCCTTGGCCACCTGCGCCTCGAACAGTCGGATTACAACCGGCAAGGGCATTCCCCGGAAGACCCTGGTGCACCTCACCATGATCGAGCTCAAGATGGGCTGCGGCGCGGAGGAAGGCTCGGTGGGGAGACATCAAGGCGAACGGAACAACGATGCCTTGTCCAATCGGCTCGCCGTACTTCCACCGTGAGAGGCCCCCATGGCGGGTTTCTTCGCCCGCGCCCGGAAGCTGGCTTCGATCACGCGGCGCGATCATCTTTTTTCCCTACTGACACCGGCTGCATTGCTCCTGCTTCTGCTTCTTTCGTTCCGCTGAAGGATACGCGGCCCGTCACGCACAGGCTACTACGACCATGCCCGGCAGCTTTTTCTGCGCGGCTATCTGGCTCGAGCCAGCAGGACTGCCGCGCAAGGTTACGAGCAATTCCTGCACTCGAACCCGGAGTGGGCCGCGCAGTTTCCGATGCTCGAAGCCGAGGCGATGGAATGGCGAGGTATGTACGAGGAGCTTGCGGCTGCTTGCCGCTCCATCGCCTCTGCGCCGTCAAACGAGAGGAGATCCACAGGCTGACGTCGATGCCGTAGCCCTGATTCATCTGCAACAATATCCGGCGAAGCAAGCAAAAGTATTCAGCAGGCCGAGAATCTCTGCTCGCAAAGGCAATGGCCTGCGGCGAAGTGGTCCAGGGCACGCGGACTGCTGGCCATGGAGCAGGGAAAGTTTTCGGAAGCGCGGCGAGTTCTTTCTGGAGAGCTTGCGAATTGCGCCGGGTGCATTCCGACCATTCGCTGGAAACAACCGCTCTCCTGAACCTGGGCGCAGCGGCTCCAGCAGGAGCGCTATGACGAAGCGGTCGATTGGTCGACCTCCGCACAACGGGCCGCGCCGAGGCTCGGGCGATGAGAACCTACTCAAGCCGCAATGGGAAACCTGGGATGGGCGTATTTGGGCCTTGGAGACATCAATCGGGCTTTGGAACTGTTCATCGACGCCGAGAATAAGGCCACCGAGATTGGCAACGTTCGCAACCAGCTCAAATGGATTTCGGCCGTGGAAAGCATTCTCTCGACTCCGGGGATCCTGCCCGCGCCGTGCAATCGTACCGCGAGGCGCTGCGGGCTGGCAAGACGAATCGATAGCAAGGAAGACATTGTCGATTCTCTCGAATACCTGGCGCACGTTTCGGTCGAGTTAGGCAAACTCGACGAAGCGGACTCATATATTGCCCAGCTTACGCCGTTTGTGCGCGCGACCGTCAGCCGGCTCGACGATCTTGACGTGATGCTGGCGCAAGGCAAGATTGCGGCCGCGCGGCGGCAGGACGAAGAGCCGCAGCTATCTTCCGCGCCGTGGAGAACGATCCCGACAGCCAGACCTCAATGCGCCTGGGCGCGGAACACGAGCTGGCCCGGCTGTTTGAGTCGGAGGATGACGTAAGGGCGCGGACAACATGTATCGACGGCGTTGACGACTTCGAGTCGGCGCGCTCCGACCTGAAAGAAGAAGAATCGAAGCTGCCATTCCTGACCAACGCCACGCCGATTTACGACGATTACATTCACTTCCTTGTGATTCAGGGCAAAGCCGAGGATGCTCTTGAAGGTTGCCGACCAGAGCCGCGCGCGCACGCTCGCGCAGGGACTTGGGCTGGCCGCTGGCCAAGCGCGTTCAGCCCGCGGCGCTGCATCCGGAAGATTGCGCGGAAGGCCGGCGCGACATTGCTCTTCTATTGGCTGGGCGGAAGCAGTCTTATCTGTGGGCGATCACTCCGCAAAAGACGGCGGTGTTTCCGCTGCCCCCGCAGGCGCAAGATCGCTCCGCTGATCGAGCGCTATCGCAAGACGCTTCTGGGACCGGAGGATCCGGTCGACTCCGACAACGAGGATGGGCGCTCACTCTATAACATTGCTCGTATGCCCCGGCTTCCGAACTCATCGGTCAAGACGCAAACGTCGTGCTATTGACCGATGGCGCGCTGAGCCAGCTCAATTTCGAGACCCTGCTTGCCCCGGGCGGGGGCCGTTTGGAAAGTCGAATAAGCCGGATGGGGCAGATGCATTACTGGATCGACGAGGTGACGCTGGTTTCGGCGCCGTCGCTTTCGATGCTGGCGGCGGCCAGGCCTTCGCGTACCGCCGGGGGAAGGTTGCTGCTGCTTGGCGACGCTGTGTCTCCGAATCCGGATTATCCCGAACTGCCCATGGCCGGCGCGGAGATGAGTGAGATCGAGAGGCATTTTGATTCCCGCGATCGCACGGTCTTTGCGCGCCAAGGGGCCAACCCCGCGGCTTATCTCAAGAGCGCACCCGGCCGTTTCTCTTACATCCACTTTGTAACTCACGGCGTTGCCAGCCGCACCGATCCTTTGGATTCGGCAATTATTCTTTCCCGCACCGGCGAGGGCGAGGACTCGTTCAAGCTTCACGCGCGAGAAATTATTCGCCAACCCATCGATGCGCGGCTGGTGACGATATCCGCGTGCTACGGCAGCGGCGCGCGATCGTATGCGGGAGAAGGATTGGTAGGCCTGTCGTGGGCATTCCTTCGCGCCGGGGCGCACAACGTGATTGCCGCGCTGTGGGAGGCGAGCGACGAGTCGACCCCGCGAATGATGGATAACCTTTACCAGGGACTGGCGGACGGCCTGGCGCCGCCGGTCGCGCTGCGCCGGGCGAAGCTCGCGCTGCTGCACTCGCACAGCGATTTCCGCAAGCCGTTCTTCTGGGGTGCGTTCCAGATTTATACGGGGCATTGACCCGCGCCCGAGTTGCAACGGTAGCCGCAAACCAACGCCTGCAAGGGTAGCGGGTGTCTTTCACCGAATCGGCAGCATCCTACCTGGCATGAGACTTGAAAACAAAGTAGCCATTGTGACCGGAGCGGCGACCGGGATCGGGCAGGCCATCGCCGTCGCGTTCGCCGAGGCCGGGGCCGCGGTGGTTGTGGATTATGTCGGTGGGCCGGATGCTCCGGCGGACACTTTGAGCCGGATCAGCGCGGCGGGCGGGCGAGCAGTGAGCTTTGCCGCGGATGTTGCCAATCAGGCCCACGTGAGCAGCCTGGTGCAAAAGGCGGTGGAGGTTTTCGGCAGGCTCGACATCTTCGTCAACAACGCGGGCATCGAGAAGAAGATTAAATTTGTGGACTTCCCGCTGAGCGAATGGCAGAAGATCATGGACGTGAATCTGACCGGACCGTTTCTCTGCTCCCAGGCGGCGGCAAAGCAGATGATGGCGCAGGGCGGCGGCGGGCGCATCATCAATATTTCTTCGGTACACGAGGACCTACCCATGCCCACCAATGCGCCCTACTGCGCGGCCAAGGGCGGGCTGCGCATGCTGATGCGCACGATCGCCGTGGAACTGGCGCCGCACCGGATCACGGTGAACAATATCGGCCCCGGCGCGACCTTTACGCCCATCGATAAAGAGGTCGAGGAAGACCCGAAGCTGAATGCGCAGATTCTTGCGGGGATTCCGCTGGGCCGGTGGGGCAAGCCGGAAGAGGTGGCGCAACTGGCGATTTACCTGGCCTCCGACGCGGCCGCGTACATTACCGGGAGCACGTATTTCATCGACGGGGGGATGTTGAGGAACGCGGGGAGCCTTTGATTCGCGCCGATGGCGGGCGGCTTCGTTTGACAGTTCCGGCAGTAGATGCCGCGATTTCCTCGCGCAGTGTGCTCGACGATAAGGACTCACGGCTGGGGCTGAATCCCTTGTTCATTTAGCGGAGCTCGATGTCCGGGGATGAAGCCCCGACCTACCAGGCCCGACGCGCCAGTTCCCGTGTGCCGCCTTTCGGGAAAAGGCGTCTCGGTAAATTTATTTCACAGGCAGCGTCACCGGGTGGCACGGTATAGCATCTACAGTGTGTTTCACCTTCGGCTGAATGCCGGAGTCCTGGCATGCCGCTGGACGCGAAGTGGCGTTGAAGGGGGCTTCGCCGTGCCGATGGGACCTGCTTCCAGCGTACCGCACTGTTGAAAATTCAGTGAATCAGAGGTGAGAGCGTCTTGTACTCTTCGATGCGGCAGTCGACCGGTTGCGGTAAAGGCAGGTTCCTCTGCCTGGGTGTGCCGCGGGTCGCGGTTTGCATTGTGCTTGCGCTGGGCGGGATGGCGCGGGCGCAATCGCCAACCAACATGTTCGATCCGGCGGCGCACGCCGGCGCACTCGATCGTGGATATTTCATTGTTCACGCTGTCCATCACCCTGGGAATTTTCCTGGTGGTTGGCGGGCTGCTGGCTTACGCCCTGATTCGCTACCGCCATCGGCCAGCGAAATGCCCACCAGGAGCCTCCGCAGATTTACGGCAGCAACCAGATCGAGCTCTCCTGGACGGTCATTCCCGATTCTGATCGTGGTGATGCTGTTTCTCGCGACCACGCGCGATCATCCTGGGCACGCAGGACGCTCCCAAGCCTGCCGACGCGCTGGACGTGACCGTGATCGGCCATCAGTTCTGGTGGGAGTATCGCTATCCCAAGCTGGGCATCGTCACGGCCAACGAACTGCATGTTCCTGTCAGCGATCCGGCGCAGCCCGACGCCGACCTATCTGACCATGTCGTCGGCGGACACGGACCACAGCTTCTGGGTGCCGCGCCTGGCCGGCAAGATGGACGTGATTCCCAACCGCGTGAATACGATGTGGATCGATCCGCAGCAGCGCCGGCCTCTATCTTGGCCAGTGCGCGCAGTACTGCGGCACGCAGCATGCCAAGATGCTGATGCGCGTTTATGCGCAGTCGCCGGCGGATTTCGCCGCGTGGGTCGAGCAGCAGCAAGCAGCCGGCCGTGCAGGATTTCCGGCAATCCGGCGCCGCGGAGGGCGCAGACCGTGTTTCAGCACAACGCCTGCATCAACTGCCACACCATCGCCGGCACGGCGGCGACAGGGCGCTTCGGCCCCGATCTGACCCACCTGGCCAGCCGCGACACCATTGCCTCCGGGCATCGTCCAAAACACGCCGGACAATCTGACGAAGTGGATCGACGATCCGAGCTCGATTGAAGCCCGGCGTGCTGATGCCGGCGATGCATCTGAACGATCACGATCTGGACGCCGTCACCGCCTATCTGACGACGCTTCACTAGCGATCACGGAAGAGAAGCATCGCATGGCGACTCAAACTCCAGGTCACTCGATGCAATCGACCAGACCGACGCCAGCGCGGCCGGCCGTCGGAGGTGTGCACGAGTGGGTCACGACGGTCGATCACAAGAAGATCGGGCTGATGTACATCGCCTACGCGCTGATCTTTCTGGTCATCGCGGGCGTTGAAGCGCTGCTGATGCGCATCCAGCTGGCGGTTCCCAACAACCACTTCGTCTCGCCGCAGGTCTTCAACCGCTTGTTCACCATGCACGGCACGACGATGGTGTTTTTTGTCGGCATGCCGATCCTGTTCGGCTTCGGCAACTATCTTGTCCCGCTGATGATCGGCGCGCGGGACATGGCGTTTCCGCGCCTGAATGCGTTCAGCTTCTGGATCTCGGCGTTTGGCGGCCTGCTGCTCTACTTCAGCTATCTTGGCGGCAGCGGGCTTTACGGCGCGGGCACCGCGCCCGACGTCGGCTGGTTCGCCTATGCGCCGCTGACCGCGAAGGTCTTCTCGCCCGGCCACAGCACCGACTACTGGACGCTGGCATTCTGCTCAGCGGCATCGGCACCATCGGCACGGCGCTCAACATCGTGGCCACGACGCTCTGCATGCGCTGCCCCGGCATGAAGCTGAGCCGCATGCCGCTGCTGGTCTGGCTCTACCTGGTGACAGTCGGCCTGGTCTTCGTCACCATCAGCCCGCTGACCGCGGCGCAGATCATGCTGATGCTCGACCGCTATCTGGGCGCGCATTTCTTCGACACGCAGGCCGGCGGCTCGGCCGTGCTGTGGATGCACTTCTTCTGGATCTTCGGCCATCCCGAGGTCTACATCCTGGTGCTGCCCGCTTTCGCTTTCGCCAACGAGATCATCCCGGTGTTCTCGCGCAAGGCCATCTTCGGCTATCCGGCCATGGTCGCGGCGTCGGTCGGCATCGGCTTCATCAGCCTGAGCGTCTGGGCGCACCACATGTTCACGGTCGGCATGGGCGCCGGCGGCGAACACCTTCTTCGTCTTTGCCACGATGGTGATCTCCGTTCCCACCGGCATCAAGATCTTCAACTGGCTGGCGACGATGTGGGGCGGCAAGATTCACTTCACCGTCCCGATGATGTTCTGCATCGCGTTTCTGTTTCAGTTCCTGATCGCGGGACTTACCGGCATCATGCTCGTCGGTCGCGCCGTTCGACTGGCAGCTCGGCAACTCCTACTTCGTCGTCGCGCACTTCCATTACGTGCTGGTCGGCGCAATCCTGTTCTGCTCTGTTTGCCGCGTTCTACTACTGGTACCCGAAGATGACCGGCCGCATGATGAGCGAAAAGCTGGGCAAGTGGCACTTCTGGCTTTTTGTCATCGGCTTCCATCTCACCTTCGACTTCATGCACATTCCCGGGCTTGCTGGGCATGCCGCGCCGCATCTATACCTACGAGGCCGACCGCGGCTGGGAGATGCTGGAACCTGATCGTATCGCATGCGGCGCTGTCTTCCAGGCCGTCGGCCACTCTGATCTTCGTCTACAACCTGGTCTGGTCGTACTTCAAGGGCGAGAGGCCGGGCACGATCCATGGGACGCGTGGACGCTGGAATGGTCGACGCCGTCGCCGCCGCCGGCCTACAACTTCGCCGTCGATGCCAACCGTCGACAGCCGCCGGCCGCTGTGGGACCTGAAACATCCCGAAGATCCGGACTTGCAACTACGAAGTGAGGATGCAGACACGATGAGCACAATCGCCGATTCATCCCGCAGAGCGCGAGCGCAGCCGTGGATGCTGCCCTCGCGCGGCATCGTGGGCATGGCCTGCCTGATCATCGCCGAGTCGGCGATCTTCATCATCTTCGTCGTCGCCTACATCTTCTACATCGGCAAGAGCCTGAGCGGACCCACGCCCGCGCAGGTGCTCGAATGCCGATCTTCACCACGATCTGCCTGCTCTCGAGCAGCATCACCGTTCACTTCGCGGTCTGCGCGCTGCGCAAGAGCAAGATGAGCGCTGTGCACGCTGTGGCTGGCCGCCACGGTCCTGCTCGGCGCGATCTTCCTCGCGGCGACGGCGCAGGAGTGGTACCACCTGATCTACGACGACGGCCTCACCATCCGCACCAATCTTTTCGGCACGACCTTCTATTCGCTGGTCGGCCTGCACGCGACGCACGTCATCGTCGGCCTGATCATGCTTGCGCTGGCGCTGCGTCTTCTCGCTGCGCGGCAAAGTCAAGCAGAGCACACGCGGAGCGCCTCGAAGTGCTCTCGCTCTACTGGCACTTCGTCGATGCCGTGTGGGTCGTCGTCTTCACCGTGGTCTACGTTCTGGGCAGATAGACCGCGAAGGTGAGGAGAGGCGATCGATGAACGAACGCGTACAGCACGACCAGGCCGATGATGACACACGCGCGACCGACGGGATGTCAGCTGCCCGCGCCCACCGCGTGGCCCATGGTGCTGGCGCTCGGCGTCGCGCTGATCATTACCGGCATGGTCACGCAACTGGGTGATCAGCCTGCTCGGGATTGCTGATCGTGCGCTGCCGGCATCGTCGGCTGGTTCTGCCAGGTGCTGCCGCACGAGCATCACGAGTCGGTGCCGGTGCAGGCCGACGTGATCCACGATCACCAGCACTCGCGAGACGCGTCGAGCAGCTGCCGGTCGATGCAAGGCACCGCAAGTGCTGCCGGTCGAGACCTTCAGCGTCACGGCCGGCGTCAAGGGCGGCATCGCCGGCGGCATCGCCATGATCGTGCCCGCGACGTGTTCAGCCTGCATCAGGTATCACAGCCTCTGGTATGCCGTGAATCTGCTGGCCGCGGGCGGCTTTGTCAGCTGGGCGGGGCAGAGCGATGCATTTCTCGCGCAGTTTCATCTGCAGGGTCTGCTGGCCGCGCTCGGCATTCACGCGCTCGCCTCGCTGCTGGTCGGGCTGCTCTACGGCGCCATGCTGCCCATGTTTCCGAGCTAGCCGATTCTCACCGCCGGCTTTATCGCGCCGTTTCTGTGGACCGGCTTCTTGCACTCGGCGCTCGGCGTCGTCAGCCCCATCCTCAACAGCGCATCGACTGGTGCTGGTTCATTGTCTCGCAGATCGCCTTCGGCCTGGTGTGCGGCTTCGTCGTCAACCTGCAGGTGAAGGTGCGCACGCCGCAGTTCCGGGCGCTGCCGTTCGCCGTGCGCGCCGGCCTCCACAGCGATATACCGGACGATCGAAGACGAGACCGAGGACGATGCCCGCAATGACCAGCCGCATCGCTGCGCTCCTGTCATGCGCGCTGCTGCCGGCGCTCTCTGCGCTCGCCTGCTGCGGCTGCATCGCATCGCCGGGACGCCTGGTCCGGGCGCCGAGGTTGTGCGCCCCGACGAGGTGCTCGATTTGCCACGCTCTACAAGCCAGAACTGCGCCGGCTGCCACGGCGAAAACGGCAGGAACGGCGCGGCGATCTCGCTGGCCAATCCGGTGTATCTCGCGGTGGCCGGCGAAGACCATCTGCGCGACGTGACTGCCAAGGGCGTTCCCGGCACGCTGATGCCGCCCTTCGCGAAGAGCGCCGGCGGCATGTTGACCGATCAGCAGATCGATGTGCTCGCCCAAGGCATGATGCAGCAGTGGGGCAACGCCGAGCCGCTTGCCGGACAGACTCCTGCCGCCCTATGCGGCGACGTTGCCACGGCGATGCCGCCACGGCAGAAGGCATATCGGCCGTCTTCTGCGCGCGCTGCCACGGCGCCGACGGCACAGGCGGACCGCCGATGGACAGCGACCCGGCAGCAGAGCGCAAGCTCGGCTCTATCGTCGATCCATCGTACCTTGCGCTCGTCAGCGATCAGGACCTGCGCAGCATCATCATTGCCGGCCGGCCCGACGAGCATGCCCGACTGGCGCACCGATACTCGCACAGCCACGCTGACCGATCAGCAGATCACCGACATTGTTGCCTGGCTCGCATCGAAACGCATCGCCAACTCCGGGCCAACCGTATCCCATACACCAGCAGCAGACCTGATCACGATGCTGAAGCAAGGAGCGCACATGAACGACACATGAACTCACCCGCCAGATCAGCAGCCGGTAGGACCGCATCGCCGACCCGTGCGACAGTGCCGCGCACTCGCGCCGTGCTTTTCTCTTCAAGCTCTCTCTGCTGCTCAACGGCGCGGTCGGCGCGGTGCTGGCCGTGCCGCTCGTCGGCTACCTGCTCGGGCCCGGCGCTCAAGAAAAGACTCGAGCTACAAGTCCTGGATCACGCTCGGTCCGCTCAGCAATTTTCCCGAGGGCGAGACCCGGCTCGTCGACTATCGCAATCCCGTCACCACCGCCGTGGGACGGGCAGACCGGCGAATTCGCCTGCTGGGTGCGGCGCATCGCCGGGCAACAAGTTCCAGGTCTTCGCCATCAACTGCGCGCATCTCGGCTGCCCGGTGCGCTGGTTCGCGCAATCGAAGCTCTTCCTGTGCCCCTGCCACGGCGGCGCTTACTACGAGGACGGTTCGCGCGCCTCCGGGCCCGCCCGAGCGCGGCCTCTTCGAGTATCAGCACAAGATCGTCGGCGGACAACCTGATGATCAACGCCGGCAAGATGCCGACGCTCGCCACGCAAGCACTGCGCCTCGCGACTCACGCAGATGCAGCCAGCTCGATTCCGATCGAACAGCCGAGCAGCATTGAGCCACCGCAAACGCGAGGTGCGACGATCATGGCCGGCCTGAAGCAACGCGCCATCGAGCTCTACGACTGGTTCGAGCACCGGCTCGGCCTCGGCAAGCCGATCATCGAAGCCGCCGAGCATCCCACGTCCGCTCGAACACGCCGAGCTGGTGGTATGTCTTCGGCAGCGCGGCCACGGTGCTGCTCGTCTGCAGGTCGTCACCGGCATTCTGCTCGCGCTGGTCTACACGCCATCGGCCAGCGAAGCGTGGAACAGCCTGCAGTTCCTCAACCACAACATCACGCTCGGGCTGGTTTCTGCGCGCCATGCACGGCTGGGGCTCGGACTTCATGGTCGCCATCGTGCTCATCCACATGGTGCAGGTCTTTCTCTTCGGCGCCTACAAATTTCCGCGCGAGCTGACCTGGATCGTCGGCGTCTTCCTGCTTCTGCTCACGCTCGGCATGGCCTTCACCGGGCAGGTGCTGCGCTTCGATCAGGACGCTTACTGGGGCCTCGGCATCGGCGCTTCGATCGTGAGCCGCGTGCCCTGGATCGGCGGCCCGCTGGTCCACTTCATGCTCGGCGGCCCGATCATCGGCGGCGCCAACGCTGTCGCGCTTCTTCGCGCTGCACGTCTTCGTCATTCCCGGCATTCTGCTCGCGCTGGTCGGCTTGCATGTCTGGATGGTGCTGCGCCTCGGCGTCAACGAGTGGCCGATGCCCGGCCGCATCGTCAGCAAGAGCCACCTACGAACGCGAGTATCACGAACTCACCGCAAAGACCGGCATTCCCTTCGTTCCCGATGCCGCATGGAAGGATGCCGTCTTCGCCGCCGCGATCATGCTTGCGTCATGGCCTGCGCGCTTCTTCTTCGGCCCGTTCGGCCCCACCGGCGCAGCCCGACCCGACGATCATCCAGACCGCGCCCAAGCCCGACTTCGCCTTTCTCTGGATCTACGCGGTGCTCGCCTATCTGCCGCCGAGCCTCGAAACGCCGTTCATCTTCATCGCTCCCGTTCGTGATCATTGGCGCGATGCTGCTGCTGCCGCTGGTTGCCGGCGAAGGCGAGAAGCACTGGTCGCGCCGTCCGGTCGCCGTGCTGATGGTCGCGGTCATCGCCGTCACGCTCGGCATCTTCACGCGCCTCGGCACCTACACGCCGTGGAGCCCGATCATGGATGCATGGACCGGCGATCCGATTCCGCCGACGTATCTGCACAGACCGCACGCCGCTCGAACGCCAGGGCGCGATCGTCTCCAGAACAAGCAATGCCGCAACTGCCACTCGCTCGGCGGCGCGGCGGCATGCGCGGCCCCGCGCTCGACGCCATCGCCGCGCGCATGACGGAGGATCAGATGATTCGCCAGGTGCTGCAGGGCGGCGGCAACATGCCCGCCTACGGCAACGCGCTCAATCCGCCTCGGAGACGACGGCGCTGGTGCGCTTCCTGATGACGCTGCGCGGCAACGATCTGGCGCCGGCCGATCGATGCCTCGCGACAGCTGACTCATCTCGAGCGAGACGCCTGCCGACGTCCGCACCGTGGAGCCACTAGCGCATGAAGCTGACTCTGATTTCATGCCTCCTGCGTATCGAGCCATCTTCGACGAGTGGTCGCCGCCGATCTGTTCTGACGCGATCGCAATCGCTCTGCGGCGCTCGTCTACATGCGTGGTTGGCTTGCCATCCGCAAGACGCGGCCGGTGCAATTTCCATCGGCTGGCGGCTGTCGGCATTTCTGCTTGGGCTTGCCGTTATCTGGCTTGCGATCGCTTCGCCGCTCGATGGCTTCGCCGATGCTCTGCTCAGCGCGCACATGGTGGAGCACTGCTGCTGATGTCGTTTGTCCCGCCGCTTCTGCTGCTGGGCTTCCCGGTGGTTCCGCTGCTGCGCGGGCTGCCGCGCGCGTTCGCAGTTACCGTGCTCGGACCGCTTCTGCGCTTACAGGCGCTGCGCGAGTCTGGGCCGCATTCTGATCGTCGCCGCTGGTGGCGTGGCTGGCGATGAATCTGATCTTTCTTGTCTGGCATGTTCCCGCCGCCTATGACTTCGCGCTCGAGCACGAGCACTGGCACGAGTTTGAGCACATATGCTTTCTCGGCACGTCGATTCTGTTCTGGTGGCCGCTCATTCGTCCGTGGCCGATGCGCGAGGACTACCACTTCGGATGGCTGCATGCTGCTGTACCTAGTGATGGCAGACATCGTGAATACCGCGCTCTCTGCGTTTCTCGCCTTCTGCGACCGGCCGGTCTATGGCTACTATCTGAACGAAGCCAAACGCCTTCCACGTCTCGCCCCTGTCCGACCAGAGAGCGGGCGCGGTCATCATGTGGGTGATCGGCTCGTTGGTCTTTCTGGTTCCTGCGGTGGTCGTCACCTTCCGGATCGTCGAGCGCGATACGAGGTTGCGCATGGCGTGACTGAAGCAGGCTGCGCCGCCGCTCGTTCTCCGAGCCGCTAAGATTGAAGATGAGTAATGCATGCCGCTGCTCGATCCCATTCCGTCGCCGGTTGAACACGCCGACTTTGCCGCTCTCGAGTGGGAGCCGCTGCTCGCGCTGGTGGCCGGCTTTGCCGCTTCGCCGGTGGGCCGCGAGCGCGATTCTCGCTCTGCAGCCTTCGACCGATGAGGAGTGGATCGCGCGCCAGCATCAGCTGACCGGCGAAGTGCGCCTGCTGCTCGAGGAGCAGGTTTCCATTCCGCTGGGCGGGCTGTTCGATCCCACGCAACTTGCGGCGAAGGCGCAGATTCGCCGGCGCGGCGCTTGAAGCGGCGGAATTGCAGGCCGTCGCGCGGCTGGCGAACGATGTCGCCGCGTGGCAGGCGCTGCTGCAGTGAGCCGCCGGCGCGGCTGGCGGGCAAGCTGCCGGGCTGTCGGAGCTTTCCGTCGGCGCTGACGCACGAGTCTGCGGCCGCTGGCCGAGTCGATCGAGCGCAAGATTCAGCCCGACGGCTCGCTGGCCGACGATGCTTCGCCGGAACTGGATCGCATTCGCCGCGAGCAGGAGCGGCAGCAGCGGCTGATTGAAGAGAGCCTGCGCGCGGCGCTGCGCAAGCTGTCGAGCGAGGGCGCGACGCAGGACGACCTGATCACCATTCGCGGCGAGCGCTTCGTGATTCCGGTGCGCAGCGAGCTGAAGCGGCGCGTCACGCGGCGTGATTCACGGCGCCAGCTCGTCGGGGCAGACGGTCTACGTGGAGCCGCTCGAAACCATCGAGCAGAACAACGAGCTGGTGCGGCTCATCGAAGAAGAGCAGGCGGAGATTCACCGCATCTTTGTCGCGCTCACGCGCGCAGGTGGGCGGCTATGCGCGCGCGCTGGTCGCAGGGCGCGCGCGTGCTGGCGCTGGTGGACAGCCTGCAGGCGCGCGCGCGCTTTGCCCGCGCCTACGACTGCGTTGCGCCCGCCTTTGACGCCGGAGCGGCTGCACCTTGAAGGCTGCGCGCCATCCGCTGCTCGAAAAGCGCCTGCGCGCGACCGGCGGCCAGATCGTTCCGCTGACGCTGGAGCTGACCGCGGACGAGCGCCAGCTGATCATCAGCGGGCCGAACACCGGCGGCAAGACAGTGGCGCTCAAGACCACGGCGCTGCTGGCCATGATGGCGCAGGCCGGGATTGCCGGTGCCTGCCGCGGCGGCGAGCTTTCCGGTCTTCACGGCGTTTCTGGCCGACATCGGCGATGCGCAGTCGATCGAGGCCGCGCTCTCCACGTTCTCCGCGCACATCACCAATCTCGATCGGCTGTCGCGGCTGGCCGATGCGCGTTCGCTGGTGCTGCTCGACGAGCTTGGCTCGGCGACCGATCCCGAGGAAGGCTCGGCGCTGGCCGTGGCGGTTGCGCAGCTACTTTCTCGAGGCCGGCGCGTGGTCGCTGATCTCCACGCATCACACTTCGCTCAAGGTCTATGCGGCCAACACGCCCGGCGTGCTGAATGCCGCGGCGGGCGTGGACGAGGTGACGCTGGCTCCCAATTATCAGTTGCGTCTCGGCGTGCCCGGCGCGTCGGCGGGCATTCAGACGGCGGAGCGGCTGGGGCTGAACGCGGCGATCATTGCCGGCTGCGCGCGAGCGGCTGGGCTCGCAGCAGGCCGATATTGCGCGCTTCCTCGACCGGCTGCACAACGAGCTCGCGCAGCTTGAAGAGGAGCGCAAAGCCGCGCGCGAGCAGCAGTACGCGCTCAACCAGGAGCGGGCGAAGCTGGCGCGCGAAGGCGACGTGGAGCTGCGCAATCGCATGCGCGAGCTCGAAGCCAAGCTGGCCTCGCTGCTCAAGGATTTCGAGTTCCAGATGCGCGAGAATGTGCGCGCCATCGAAGATCGCGCCGCGCAGCAGAAGTTGTCGAAAGAAGCCGAGCGCCGCATCGACGCGCCTGCGCCGCGAGTTTCAGGAGAGCTTCAATCAGACCGTCGTCGCGCATCGCACCGGCGCGGATCAGGGCGATGCCAACGCGCAGCCGCATGTGTTGCGGCACATCGCCGCCGGCGACCAGGTGCGCATCAAGTCGATGAACAAGATTGCGATGGTGCAGCGCGAAGTGGAGAAGGACCTCTTCGAAGTCGCGCTGGGACCGATCAAGATGCGCGTCAAGCGCGACGAGTGCTCCGCACCTTCACCTTCTGGAGGAGATTCCGCGGCAGGGAAAGGCCGATCCGCTGGCCGCGGCGCGCAAGCAGAAGGGCGTGCATGTCACGGTGACCAGCGCCAACACCGACGACATGCGCACGGAGATCAATTTGATTGGCCGCACCGTGGATGAGGCGACCGATGAGCTGGAGAAATATCTCGACCGCGCGTTTCTGGCCGGGCTGCCGCGCGTGCGCGTGATTCACGGCCACGGCGCAGGGATTCTGCGCCGCGGCGTGCGCGAGTTCCTGAAGGGCCATCCGCACGTGGCGGGCGATCGCAGAGGCGCCGCAGAACGAGGGCGGGCAGGGCGCGACGCTGGTGGAGTTGCGGCAGTAGTTGCAATGTAGCCGCATACTAGCGTACAATCTCTGAGGCGCGGTCCAGTTTCGGTACTGAGATTGCGGTCTTTCGAATCGCATGAAGCTCCCAGGAATCTGGGAGCGATTGGCCCGATGAGCCGCCGGAAGCGTCAACTGCAGGGATGCTGCTCGGACATGCTCCGAGGCGAAGATTCGTCGTGCCTCGACTAGAGCGTTACGAGTGGCGAAGAGCGCTGGCCATATGTCGGCGAGACCGCGAAGCGCGTATCTTGCGAGTGCTCTTCACGGTGCGCAGGGAACGCGTACGAGTGGTAACCGCAATTCGAGCCGTCAGTCGCTCCAAGGAAGGATATGTCGCAGCTGGAAGACAGACGCGTACAATCGAGCGCAATACGCGAACGAGGCGAAGAGCGGTCTCAAGATTCCGGCTTGTGCTTCGGAAGCTGCAGAGGCAAAATGCGTGGTTCGAGAACGAAGCAGTGATCGCGGAGCGAGTTCGAAAAGGCCTGCCAAGGAAGGCAGCCTTGGCCGTGGCGGAGTGAGGCGCCTCGTTCGCCGAAAAGGGCATCCCGTTCAAGGAGCCAAGCCCACTCCTACGACAACCATCCGCCTCGATCCTGAAGATATCGCCAAGGCTCGTGTGCAAGCGGCCGAGCGTGGATTACGCTATCAGACCTATCTAAAGATGATTATTCACGAGGCTCTTCGCGCGTCGAAGAACAGCGAGCGAAAATCCGCATCAAGGCCGTTCTGATGCTCGAATACAGAAAAGTGCTCCGCAGGAACGTCGCGTTCGAGCCTTTTGCAGTTCGTGGTCTTACAGTCCTAGCTGCACCGTCGCTGCTTACGCCATGGCTTCGCGGCCCATGGGCTCGAAGCGCAACTGGTTCGATGTTGCGGTCGACGTCGATGCGGACGTGCGCGCCGTGCAGGACTTCGCCGTCGAGGATCTTGATGGCCAGCGGGTCCTGCACCATGCGCTGCAGCGCGCGCTTGAGCGGACGCGCGCCGTAGGCCGCATCGGAGCCGGCAGCCAGGATCAGCTGCCGCGCCGGTTCGGTGAGTTCGAGCGAGATCTGCGCGGTCTTCGAGCAGCTTGCGCACTTCGTTCAGGCGCAGGTCGAGGATCTGGCTCAACTGCGCGTTGCCCAGCGGACGGAAGATCACGATGTCGTCGACGCGGTTCAGGAACTCCGGACGGAAGTGCTCGCGCAGCACGCGCATCACGCTCTCGCGCGCCATGTCGAAGTCGTGCTCGGTCTTGAGCGCGTCGCCGCTGAGCATGGCCGCGCCCAGGTTCGAGGTCATGATGAGCACCGTGTTCTTGAAGTCCACGGTGCGGCCCTTGGCGTCGGTCAGGCGGCCGTCGTCCATCACCTGCAGCAGGACGTTGAAGACATCCGGATGCGCCTTTTCGATCTCGTCGAAGAGGATGACCGCGTAGGGCCGGCGGCGGATGGCCTCGGTCAACTGGCCGCCTTCGTCGTAGCCCACGTAGCCCGGAGGCGCGCCGATCAGCCGCGCCACGGCGTGCTTCTCCATGTACTCGCTCATGTCGATGCGCACCATGGCCTGCTCGTCGTCGAAGAGAAACTCGGCCAGCGCGCGCGCGGTTTCGGTTTTGCCCACGCCCGTGGGCCCGAGAAAAATGAAGGAGCCGATGGGGCGCTTGGGATCGCTCAAGCCGGCGCGCGAACGGCGAATGGCGTTGGCAACCACGGTCAGCGCAGCATCCTGGCCGACGACGCGCTCGCGCAGGCGCTCTTCCATCTGGACGAGCTTCTTCACTTCGCCTTCGAGCATGCGCGAGACGGGAATGCCGGTCCACTTGCTG
Source organism: uncultured Thermoplasmata archaeon (assembly GCA_963719635.1). Classification (GTDB taxonomy): domain Archaea; phylum Thermoplasmatota; class Thermoplasmata; order Lutacidiplasmatales; family UBA184; genus Lutacidiplasma. Next base: position 20,221 of record CAVRCS010000004.1, read on the forward strand.
ACGATCTTGGCGATGTCTTCCTCGTCGACCTCTTCCTTCAACATGCGCGCGACGCCGCCGTCTTGCGCGCCGTCCTGCGCGGCGTTCAGCTTCTTCAGCTCGGCTTCGAGCTTGGGCAGCTCGCCGTACTGGATCTGCGCGGCGCGATCGAGCTGGCCCTTGCGGGTCTGCTCCTCGGCCTCGAAGCGCAGCGCTTCGATCTTCTTCTTCAGCTCGCTGATGCGGGTGATGGCTTCGCGCTCTTTGGTCCAGCGCGCGCGCAGGGCGGTGATCTGCTCGCGTCAGCGCGGCCAGCTTCGCGCTCGACGACTTCGCAGGCGCTCGCTGGCTGTTCGCGTCGGTCTCGCGCTTCAGCGCGGCGCGCTCGATTTCGAGCGAGGTGGCCTGGCGCTCCAGCTGGTCGATCTCCGTCGGCACCGAGCCGATCTGGATGGCGAGCGATGCCGCGGCTTCGTCGACCAGGTCGATGGCCTTGTCGGGCAGGAAGCGGTCGCTGATGTAGCGATGCGAAAGCGTGGCCGCGGCCACAATGGCCGCAGTCCTTGATGCGCACGTTGTGGTGCGCCTCGTAGCGCTCTTTCAGGCCGCGCAGAATGGCGATGGTGTCTTCGACGTTGGGCTCGCCGACGTAGACGATCTGGAAGCGGCGCTCGAGGGCCGCGTCCTTCTCGATGTACTTGCGGTACTCGTTCAGCGTGGTTGCGCCGATGGCGCGCAGCTCGCCGCGCGCCAGAGCCGGCTTGAGCATGTTGCTGGCGTCGATGGCGCCCTCGGCCGCGCCCGCGCCGACCAGCGTGTGCAGCTCGTCGATGAAGAGGACGATCTGGCCGTTCGATTCTTCGATTTCCTTGAGCACGGCCTTGAGGCGGTCTTCGAACTCGCCGCGATACTTTGCGCCGGCGAGCATGGAGCCCAGGTCGAGCGAGATGACGCGCTTGTCGCGCAGGCTCTCGGGCACGTCGCCGGAGACGATGCGGCGCGCGAGGCCTTCGACGATGGCGGTTTTGCCCACGCCGGGCTCGCCGATGAGCACCGGATTGTTTTTGGTGCGGCGGCTGAGCACCTGGATCACGCGGCGAATCTCTTCGTCGCGGCCGATCACGGGATCGAGCTTGCCGCGGCGCGCGAGCTCGGTGAGGTCCTTGGCGTATTTTTCGAGAGCCTGGAATTTGCCTTCGGGATTCTGGTCGGTGACGCGCTGCGAGCCGCGCACGGCGGTGAGCGCCTTGCAGAATGGCGTCGTGCGTTGCGCCGAGCGCCACCAGCGCGTCGCGCGCGGCGATCGCTCTTGAGATGCGGCCACGCCCAGCAGCAGGTGCTCGGTGGAGACGTACTCGTCTTTGAAGTTCGCGGCTTCGCGAAAGGCCTGCTCGAGGGCCTTGTTCAGCGCCTGGCTCGATGCCGGGCTGCGCGGCCGCGCCGGCCACGCGAGGCAGTTTCTCCTCGATGCTGGTGCAGGTCGGCTCTCCAGCCGCTCGATGGGCACACCGATCTTTTCGAGCACGGCGGGGATGACGCCCTCGCGGTCTTCAATCAGCGCCAGCAGCAGGTGCACGGGCTGCATCTCGGGGTTGCCGAGCTCGGCGGCGCGCGCCTGCGCCTGCTGCATCGCCTGCTGCGACTTGACGGTAAATTTGTCCCAACGAATGGCCATTAATCAGCTCCTCAGCTGATCAGCTGCCAGCTGGTCAGCTTGATTCCAGTTCGTAGCTCAGAAGTCAGATCGTCAGTCGATTCCTGTCTCATCGTGCTTTGCGAAAACAACGCGCCGGGCAGCGAGCTCACCGCTGCCCGACGCGAATCGTTGCAGCCGCCAGTCCCAGCACGAACAGCTGACAGCTGATCGCTGGCAGCTGACCGCTGCTGTTTACGCCGCCACGTTGACCTTGATCTGCTTGGGCTGGGCTTCGGGCTTCTTCTTCAGCTCCAGCTTGAGCACGCCGGCATTGTAGCTTGGCGTCGACGTTCTCGGTGTCCACGGTTGAGGGCAGCGTGAAGGCGCGATAGAAGCTGCCGTAGCGCCGCTCGATGCGATGGAAGTTCTCTTCCTTCTCTTCCGTCTCGAACTTGCGCTCGCCCTTGACGGTGAGGGTGTGGTTTTCCACGCTCACGTCCAGGTCCTTCTCTTCGATGCCCGGCACTTCGAGCTTGAGGACGACTTTCTTCTCGTCCTCATAGACATCGACGGCCGGCACAAAGCTGGCCGTGGTCAGCGGGCTCGTTCGTCGTCGTTCAAGTCGCGGAACAGCGAGTTCATGCGGTTCTGCAGTGCTACAACTTCACGGAAAGGGTCCCAACGAGTGATTGCCATAATTTGTTCCTCCTGATGCATCCGAAGATTGATGTGGGCAGGGAGATTGCTCCCCGGCCGCTCAATCCATCTGATGAAACTATAGCACAAATGATTCATAAAATATGAGTGTTTCATGCTCACATCTTAAAGAGCTGCGTAACTGCCTTATTTTCATCAGAATATCAGTGGCCGGGGGTTCGCGCGGCGGCTTTAAGGATCGACTTTGAGCTGTACGGTTGCGCCAAGGGGGGCTGTCGCGGCCTGCTCGTGGATGCTGTCGAGGTTCCAGATGTGCCAGCGGTGGGTACCGGCGCGATAGCCCTCGTCGGGGACGTACATGTAGTAGTCCTTGCCGACCTGGACGAAGTTGAAGCCGAGGTCGTTGCCGCAAAATCCTGGAGCCAGAGCCTGGCCGGCGACCGGATCGGGCACGCCAGGGCTCGCGCCGTAACGTTCGTTGGAGCGGCGCCAGCCGAACTGGCCGACCATGAGCCCGTCATCGCGGTAGTGGTAGAACTGGCAGGAAAAGTTCATCCATACGCCGTTGACCCCGGCAAAGATGTCGTGATGGATGGCGTGGGCCTCGTTGCCGGCGGCAAACCGGGAGGGGTTGGCCGGGTAGGTTCCGTGCCCGTCAGGAAACGGGATGGGCTTCTCGGGCATGGCCTGCCACTTGAGAGCGGTCCCGTTTACGGGCAATCCGCCGAGATGGAAGGCCAGCGCGCCGGATGCGACGCTGGGATGGAATCCCGCTCCGGCGTAGATGGGGATGATGCCGCCCTCGGAGGGCATCATGTCGCAGAAGGAACAGGCTGGATAAGGGCTGCCTTTCGACATGTCGACTGTCATGCCGGCGATGGGCGTGCCGTTGTCCCAAAGAGGCAGGTTCTGCTCGTCGAAGCCGGTCACGGCATAGCGGTTGATGGTGAACTGAACCGTTCCCTTGCCCGAACGGGTCACGTGGTAGAAGCTGCCGTCAGAGGTGATGGCCTCGAAGCGAAAGGTAGTGATCCGGTTGTTGACGAACTTGAGATGGCCGTCTTCGGGCAGGCTGACGAGAGCGTTGTCGTTGCCGAACGGACCGCCGTGGTAGGCGACCAGTCCGTAGGTCTGGCCGTTTTTGAACTTCTCGGCGACCTGCAACTGAGCGGCCTTGCCGTCCTGCTGTCCGGCTTCAGCCTGCAGAAAGCACGGATACCAGTTGCGGACCAGCTTCCAGGAGTGCTTCGCCCCGGGATCGAGAGGATCGGAAGGCGCGAGCGGAACGCTGTAGTCGATCTTGTACTCGAGCATACCGTTCCAGCCGGCGAAGACGCGCGTGGGATCGTTTCGTGGGACGGATAGGTGGAGGTTCCAGCGCAGCTCATCTCGATCGCGATCGACCAGCTTGCCGTTGTGGAAGCGCAGCATGCGGTCGGCGGTGAAATCGCCCACCCAAAGGTCGCCGCTTTCATCGACGGCGATCCATGGCAGCGTGGAGCCGGTGGCGCGCAAGTTAAAATCGAGCCAGAAGGTGGTTGGCGTGATGGTGGCGATTGCAGGCCGCGCCGCGGCCGTATCCTCCCGGCGTGCCCAGCGTGGAGATGCAGCTTGCCGTTGCGCGGGTCGAATTCCTTCACCTGCTGGCTGGCGCCTCCGTCGGCGACGAAGAGGTGGCCGTTGGCGGGATTGATGGCCACGTCCACGGGATTCTCGCAGGCCGTGGATCGGCTCGCTGACTTCATTTTTGCCGCCGACGCCGTGAATGCGACCAGGCGAGCGCCGGAATCCCAATACCAGTCGGCGATCGGGCCGCCTTCAATGACCCACAGATCGCCGTTCGAGTCGAAGGCCATCTGCTGCGGGTTGGCGATGCCGGAGATCTTTCCAAGCGGCAGCGCCGGTGTTCTTGTCCCAGAGAGAGATGGTGTCGAGACTTGCCCTTGGTGCGACGGCCTCCGCGCCCGCCGTGCGCGCCGGCCAGCAGGTTGCCGTTGCGCTCGACGGCGAGGCCGGTGATCACGGTCGTCATGGAATGGCGCTACGTCGACGCCGCGCACGCCGGGAAGCCACGAACGCGGGCGCGTGTGAGGGTTGACAAAGTAAGCGCCGAGGCGGGCGACCTGCGGAATCTCGGTTCCCTGGGGAAAGCTGTAGGGCTGGCCATCGGGATAGAAGGCTACGACAGCATTGGAGCCGTTGCCCAGGTAGTGCAGTACGGCGAAGTAGATGCGCTGGCCGTCAGTGGCTGCGTATTCAAACTGCTCCGCCGGTGAGAGAGAGCCATGTTCAGCGGCGCGACCGTGCAGCGGCGTCTTCTCGTCGAAGACGAACGCCTCGATTCTGCCTTCGTTGTATCCGCCGGCCACATAGGCTTTGCCATTGAGGAACGCCAGCGAACTGGGGAAGGAGGCCGTCGCATCCCAGTTATCGGGGCCGGCGAGCGAGTCCTCGGTTACGCCGATGCACGCCGTCCCAGTCATAGTGCACATTGCCGGCAAGGAGCTTGACGGTGTAGTTGCCGGCCGGCGCCGCGTTGCCGTAATCGTCTTTGCCATCCCAAATGGCGTGATGGATCCCGGCAGCGTAGGGACGGGCGCTCCACAGCGTGCGAACCAGCGTGCCCTGCGCGTCGTAAACGCCGGCGCTGGTGGCGCGGGCGGTTTCATTCAAGGTGAAGGTGAATGCGATTTCGCCGGCGGCCGGGCGCGCGCTGTCCCTCGCCGGTCTGCCTCGGCGGCTTCGCGCCACTCTTCGGGCTGTGGGTTGAGTCCAGTTGGGCGCCGGAGCCTGCGTCGGCGTCGACCTGCCTGAAGCCGGCCGGCGAGCCCGTCCATCGGTGCAGGCCAGAGCCAGCAATAGCCGTCATTCGCGGTAATCGACGCCTGCTCGGTGCAACGGCAACTCCCCATCTGTGCGCACCACTTCAGTGATAACTCCGCGAAATCCCGCCCCGTACAATCGAGAGGAATGGCGCAACTTCCCAGCTCTCCCAATCGATCGACTGGCATTGGGTGTGGCTGGCCGTGGCTGTCGTTTCTCGGCGGCATGCTGAACGCCGTGGCCGGCGGCGGGTCGTTTCTGGTGTTTCCCGCCATGCTGGGCATGAAGATGCTGCCGGTCCAGGCCAACGCCACCAACACCGTGGCTCTGTGGCCGGGCCAGCTGACCTCGGTCGCCGCGTATCGCGAGATCTGCGCGGGAATCTGCGGCTGGCCTGGCCGATGGGCGCTGGCCGGACTGCTCGGCGGCACTGGCGGGCGCAATCGTGCTGCTGAACACGCCGCAGAAGACCTTTCTGCACCTGGTGCCGTGGCTGCTGCTGGTCGCGGCGTCGCATCTTCGCCGTGAGCGGGCCGGTGACGCGCTGGCTGGAGCGGCTGAAGCGCCGCGCAGCGAGCGCGCAGCTGCCGGCAGGTCCACCGCCGCGCCGCATGCCGCTTTTTCTCTGCCACCGATCGTGGTGTGCTTTTATGTCGGCTACTTCGGCGCGGGAGCGGGCTTTCTCCTCATGACGCTGCTGTCGCTCTTCGGCTACAGGACATGCACGCGATCAACGCGCTGAAGGTGGTGGCCAACCTGCTGGCCAACGGCATCGCTTTTGTCATCTTCATCGTCGACGGGCAGGTGGTGTGGCGCTATCTGCCTGGTGGCCATGGTCGCCTGCGCCATCGGCGGATACGCTTCGGCCAGCCTGGCGCGGCGCGTTCCGCAGCCGGTGCTGCGCGGGCTGGTGGTGTCATCGGACTGTCGATGGCGGCGTGGTTCTTCTGGCAAGCAGTGAACAGTGCAGTTCCAGAGTTCAGCGTCGACAAGCGTTGCCAGCCTCGAGCTTTCCTGATCCCGAATGCAGGCTCCGAGCACGCGCTTTGAGCCTTCTGATCCTCGAGCGCTGATCAGCTGAACTGAGCTGAGCCACTGTAAAATAGAGCTATGAGCCACGAAGGCATCCGCTTCGCGACCAAGGAGCGAAGAGGCGCGCGAGGACGGAGAACCGGCCGCTGCCGCAAGATCGCCGTGACGCCGGAGAAGGTGCGCGTGCTGATGACCGAGGGCAAGGGCCTGGAAATCGACTGGGCCGACGGCCACAAGAGCGCGTGGGGTTTTGCCTGGCTGCGCGACGCCTGCCCCTGCGCCACCTGCATCGAGGAGCGCGACCAGCAGGGCCGCAAGGCGGGCCAGCCGAAGCCGAAGCCGGCCGCCGTGCTGCCCATGTACGCGCCGCCGCCAAAGCCGGCCAGCGCGCATCCCGTGGGCCGCTACGCGATCCAGTTCAACTGGCAGGACGGCCACTCCGGCGGCATCTATTCGTGGGAGTATCTGCGCCGCGTGTGCCAGTGCCGGAGTGCACGTTTGCCGCCGAGGAGACGACGGGCACGCCGAACTAAACGCCATTCAGAGTCAAACGTGCGAAGCCCGCGGGGTAGCGATCGAAATGAAGATCTATGCGATTGCGGCTGGAGTTTTGTTCTGCCTGGCGACAGTGGGGATTTTTCTCTCCAACCTTTTTTTGATTGTCATCATTGGCGAATTGAACAAAAGACGCCGGCAGTCCAATCAGCTTTCGATCTTTTTCCTGATGCCGTGGAGAATATCGGCAATTTTCAATGAATACCGGTTGCGGTATCCGGAAGGCCGGTTTCTGCGCTATGTCTATATTGGCCTCATCGTCGGGATGGCTTGTTTTCTGGCGTCGATGATCGTCTTTTTGTATGCGTCGCGGATGGTGGGGAGGGGAATGGGCTATTGAGCGTGTTTCATAAACGGCCGCCGTTGACCAATTGTGGTCCCCCAGGGGTTAAAACCCCTTGTCTTCCCGGTCCTTTTCGGCACGACTGAAGTGGTGCCCTGACACTCGCCGCGGCGAGCGGTTTTTGAAATACGCTCTAAGCGGTGAAACGTCCCAGTGCAAGCGTCACGGCATTGTTTGCGGTGTCTGCCACTTGCAATAGCTCGCGATTTGACTGCTTCAAAAATCCCGCCGCAACTGCCGTGTTGAGGAAATCGAGCAGTCCATCCCAATAGCCGGCGGTATTGATGAGCACGCAGGGCTTGGCGTGCAGTCCGAGCTGCGCCCAGGTGACGACTCCAGCAGCTCGTCGAGCGTTCCGTAGCCGCCGGGGAGGATCAGGAAGGCGTCGGCCAGCTCCGCCATGCGCGCCTTGCGCTCATGCATGGTGTGCGACGAATTCGAGGCGCGTCAGGCCCTGCGTGGGCAATCTCGCTGCCGGCAAGCACCTCGGGCAGAACGCCGATCACCTCCGCGCCGCCGGCCAGCGCTGCATCGGCAACCGCGCCCATCAGGCCCACGCTGCGCTCCGCCATAGACCAGGCCCAGCCCGGCCGCGGCAATGGCGCGGCCCAGCGCGACGGCTTCCGCCAGAAACGCGGGATCGTTTCCGTCGGCCGAGCCGCAATAGACGGCAACGCGGCGAAGAGTGCTATCGCGTGAGGTCATTGCGATTCAGGATAGCGCGCGCGTGGAGACGAGGTCTGTGGAAATGATCCGGCGCGAATTCACGGCGAAACGGTAAACTGGAGGAAGGACCTTCCCGCCGGAACTCCGCCTTGCCGCCGCTCATCGACAACCTGAATCCCGAACAGCGCGCCGCCGTCGAAGCCACCGAAGGCCCGCTGCTGATCCTGGCCGGCGCCGGCTCGGGCAAGACGCGCGTCATCACCAGCCGCATTGCCTGGCTGATCCAGCGAGAAAGGGCGTCGCGCCGGACTCGATTCTGGCCGTCACCTTTACCAACAAGGCCGCCAGCGGAGATGGCGCGAGCGCGTGGAGCGGCTGCTGGGCCACTCGTCGCTGGCCAAGCCGCTGATCGCCACCTTTCACTCGCTCTGCGTGCGCATTCTGCGCCGCGACATCGAAGCGCTGAAGGTCGGCAACGAGGGCCTCACGCGGTCCTTCGCCATCTTCGACGAGAACGACCAGCAGGGCATCGTGAAGCAGGTCATGCGGCGCATGGGCCTGGACACCAAGCAGCTCACGCCGCGCACGGTGCTGGGCCGCATCTCGCTGGGCCAAGAATCACATGGTCGATCCGCAGGAGTACTACCTCGGCTCCAAGGATCCGAACAGCGAGCGCATCGCGCACATCTATCAAGGGCTACCAGGCCGAGCTGCGCAAGAACAACGCGCTCGACTTCGACGATCTGCTGCTTGAGGCGGTGCGCCTGCTCAAGGTCTCAGCGCGAGGTGCGCGAGCGCTACCAGCGCCGCTACCGCTATCTGCTGGTGGACGAGTATCAGGACACCAACCGCCCGCAATACGAGCTGATGAAGCTGCTGGCCGGCGAAGCGAAGAACGTGTGCGCGGTGGGCGACGAGGACCAGAGCATCTATTCGTGGCGCGGCGCCGATATCCGCAACATTCTGGAGTTCGAGAAGGACTTTCCCAACGCGCGGATCGTGCGCCTGGAGCAGAACTACCGCTCCACGCAGATCATTCTCGAAGCGGCCGGCGCGGTGGTGGCCAACAACCTTCGCCGCAAGGGCAAGAAGCTGTGGACCGATCGCCAGGGCGGCTCGCTGATCGGCTACTACGAAGCGCCCGACGGCGAGAACGAAGCGCTGTTCATCGCCGACCGCATTCAGGAGTTTCTGCGCGAGGCAGAGCTCGTCGAATGCGAAGCCGGCGAGCGGCGCACTGCGCGGTGCTCTATCGCACCAACTCGCAGTCGCGGCTGGTGGAGGAGGCGCTGCGCCGCTACAACATCAGCTACACCATGGTGGGCGGCTTCAGCTTTTACGAGCGCGCCGAGATCAAGGACCTGCTCGGCTACCTGCGGCTGGTGCGCAATCCGCACGACTCGATGGCGCTGCAGCGCGTGATCAACACGCCGGCGCGCGGCATCGGCAAGACGACGCTGGAAACGCTGGAGCGGCTGGCGCTGGAAACCGGCGCGTCCACATGGGACGCGATTGGCGTCGGCGATCGCGAGTCGGCTGATTCCGACGCGCGCGCTGATGGCGCTCGAGTCGTTCCGCCAGCTCATTCTCGATGCGCAGGCCATGATGGACCCGGACTTCGCCGGCAAGCTTTCGGCGGATGTGGCGGCAGAGCGGACGAGCGCAGACACGGATTTCGGCTTCGGCGCGGCGACTGCCGGCTGCGGAAGAGAACGCAGGCGCACGAGCGCTGGAAGCGGCGACCGATTTCGATTTCGGCGGCAACGAGGACCAGATTCCGCTGCTCGATCGCGACCCACTTCTCGCCCTTCGCTGCCGAGCCCAAGCGGCCATTTCTCAAAATGCCGAAGCAGACGGCCGGCATCGAGCGAGCCGGAGACGGAGTCGACGATGCAGAACTCGACCGAAGCGGCTGAAGGAGCAGGGAAGCGCTGCGTTTCGCGCGCCCGGCGATGCGGCCACACTGCCTGAGCTGATCCGTTTTCTCATCGACCGCACCGGCTACATCAAGGCGCTCGAAGCCGAGGGCTCGCCGGAGGCCTTCAGCCGCATTGAGAACCTGAAGGAACTGGCCAACGCCGCGCACGATGCCGAAGTGCGCGGCGAAACGCTGGCCGATTTTCTCGATCACGCCGCGCTGGCCTCCGACACCGATCAGTTCGATCCCGAGGCGCGCGTCACGCTGATGACGCTGCACGCGGCCAAGGGCCTCGAATTTCCGCTGGTCTTTCTCGCCGGCCTTGAAGAGGGCCTGTTTCCGCACTCGCGCACGCTCAACAATCCCGAAGAGCTTGAAGAGGAGCGCCGGCTCTGCTACGTGGGCATGACGCGCGCCATGAACACGCTGATCCTCACGCGCGCGCACTATCGCCGCCGCTATGGCAACGACGCGCCGGAGATGAGCATTCCTTCGCGGTTCCTCGAAGAGGTGCCGGCGCAGTTGATCGAAAATCTCGGCGGCCGCTCGCCGGCATGGTCTACGCCCGGCTTATGCAAGCGCGCTATGGCTCGCCGCTATGGCGCCGGGCGCGACCGCAATCAGCATCGCGAATTCGAAGGCCAGCACTACAACTACGAAGACGAGAGCCAGGAGCGCTCCGCGGCTCTCATGCTTGACGCCACGAGCTCCAGTGCAAAGAGTAAAAGCACGGCAGTGCCAGCACGCCGCCGGCGGGCGGGAAGGCCGACTCGATCGACAACATCGCGCGCTTCTTCGGCGGAAAGCCGGGCGTCGTCAAGCCGGGCTCGATGGCCCGGCCGGCATTTCGGCGTCCGTCGATGGAGATTCCTGAGCCCACGCGGCGCAGCGGCCTGAAGAAAGGGCAGCGCGTGCGCCACGCGAAATACGGCGAAGGCACGGTGCTGATGCGCGAAGGCGACGGCGAAGACGCGAAGCTGACCGTGCTGTTTACGCGGCACGGCATGAAGAAGCTGATGGAGAAGTTCGCCAATCTGCAGAAGATCTAGGAGCCTTCTGCAGGCTTGGTGGTCATGATTGTCTATCGAATGATGGTATGATGGTGCCATCATGATGGTACGGACGCAAATTACGCTTGAAAATGAGTTGCAGCGTCGCGCCCGCCGGCGCGCGAGCGAGACGGGCATCTCTCTCGCCGAGTATGTTCGCCGCCTGGTTGCGCGCGACCTTACCCATCCCGAGCATAAGGTTGCCCCCTCCTGCATCTTCGATCTTGGCTCCTCCGGCGGTTCCGACATTGCCGGAGACAAGGACGCGATGATCGGAGAAGCCTTCGGATCGGCGCGAAGAAAAGCGCGGCAGGGCTGAGCCGCTTCCCATGAGCCTGTTCGTCGATACATCGATCTGGTACGCCGCGGCAGATTCTTCTGACCGCAGCAATGCGCGCGCAAAAGCGATTCTCAAGGTGGGCGATTCGCTGGTCACCACTAATCACGTCCTGGTTGAGACTTGGATGCTCCTCCGCTACAGGCTCCAACGGGGCGCGGCGGAGCGATTTTGGGAGGGAATGCGCAGCGGCGTTGCAGCCATTGAGCCAGTCGGGGTGGCCGATTCGGAGACCGCATGGCAGATCGGGCTTTCCTGGCGCGATCAGGACTTTTCCATCGTCGATCGCACCTGTTTCGCTGTGATGTGCCGCCTGGGCATCGAGCGCGCCGCGTCGTTGGACGACCATTTTGCGGTGTTTCGCTTCGGGCCGAAGCGGCGCCGATCGTTCACGATCGTTCGATAGATCCAAAACACGGCGAAGGCACTGTGATGACGCGTAAGGCGAGGGCGAATAGAAACTTTGCCTCCTTACTTCTGCAGGCCTGACCACTCGCCAACAACCAGAAGATAGATCGCCATGGTGACTCCGACGAGCGCAAGGAACACGGCGACCGCAACTACCAGCGCAGGCGAATGAGAAGGGCGGCTCTCGTTGCGGTCCAGCTCCCGCACCAATTGCAAATGGTGCCAGACGGAGAGAGCATTCACCAGGATTCCGGCGACGATGAGGGTGGTTCCGAGCCACAACGACAGCCCGGAGGAGCGCACTGCCGGTGCGTGCTGCACGATCTGAATCTGTTCGAGAAAGAGCCCGAAGCGCGCCACGACAAAGCCGAAACCCATGAGGGCGAGGCCGGTACGCAGCCAGGCGAGGAAGGTTCGCTCCGCGGCCAGGTAGTCGCTTAGCTGAGCCATTTGGCAATCTCCTCCAATCGCATCTTAGGAAATGGTGTAGTCGAAGCCGTTGCCTTCGAGCCGGTTTCGTCATTTCGCTCTGTGATTTGCCACGCTTTCTCCGTCTTTCGGCTCCTTCGGAAAATCCGGCGGAAGCTCGCTGGCACAATACCGCCTGATTTCCGACAGCAGACGCGCACGGTCCGCAAGGAGGAGCGAATGGACGATAACCGTGCCGTCGGCGCCGATAATCTTTAAGCTCAGCGCCGGAATTAATCTCTCGAATATCTTCCCATCGCATCCGTTCATTCATTTGGAACCAGTGCAACTGCTCCAGACCGTCTCGCTTCACGACGACCGTTCCCGGATATGAGACGAGGTGTACCAGCGCAGTCCATCCGACAAATATTGTGGGAAGCAAAGGCCATCCGATTTGGAATCCGTGTTGAAAGGTTCTGAATGCATACCAGATCGGGGGACCTTCCAGGAGCAGCAAAGCCGCGGAGGCGAGTTGGTCCGGCGGGAATTCAATCCGGCCATCGCTGAGGACATTTGGGGGTCTTCGGGTCGCGCCTCGCCCGTAGACCAGCCATGCAACTACGGCGGCAGCGATGAGATTGGCGATGCCTATGATCGACTTCATTCGCGTTCGACCTACGGAAGCTCCGATGAACACCGGATTCTACCTCAGGGACTGAAGCCCCGTCCTTTTAGGCCCTTTTCAGTACGACTGAAGTCCTGCCTTGTTACAGAGCCACCTCCAGCTCCAGCGAGTTTACTCCCACCGGATGGGCGCCGCAGAGGGCCCAAATCCTTATCTGAACTTTATGCCGGCCGGCGAAAACCGTCTCAGCGCAGCATTTCGCGCTTGTTTTCTCCAACCGGGAAAGGTACTTTGAGATATGGGGACTTTACCTCCCACTCCCCTCGAGCGAATCGTTTCGCCCCGCAGTTCAGCGGCGATCTTCCCTATTGGCCGATCCTCATCCAAGGAGTCATGCCCATGCAGCCCTCTTTCGATCCGGTAGCTTGTAGCGGCCTCTCGCGCCGCACCTTCTTCCGCTATGCCGCGGGCGCCTCAGCGCTGGCATCCATGCCCATCCTTACCGAAGCGCACCTTGCGCAGGCCCAGCGGCCGCACTTCGCCGATCCCAACAAGGGGATCCACATCGATGCCAACGAGAACCCGATGGGGCCCTGCGAAGCCGCGCGCCAGGCCATGATCGACATCATTCCCAGGGGCGGGCGCTACCTGATGAACATGGAAGAGGACCTGACCGAGACCTTCGCCAAGCAGGAGCCATGCTGCTGCTGCTGATGGGCGATTTCGCCCAAGGCTGGCAGGAATACGAGTGGCGCTGGCAAACCAGGCAGTTCAAGCCAACACTCAGACATTTCGCCGCAACCGCTCTGGCAGGGGAATCCGCTTCCCCAGGGCACCATCCTGCTGCATGCCGAACAAGGTCTGGGCGATACCATCCAGTTCATCCGCTTCGCCGCGCTCGTCAAACAGCGCGTCGGCACCGTGCTCTGCGAATGTCCGCCCAGCCTGGCCCGGCTGCTGCGATCCTGTGCGGGCATCGACAGGATCATTCCGTTCGGGGAACCGCTGCCCGCTTTCGACGTGCATGCCCCGCTCATGTCGCTGCCGGGAATCCTGAAGACAACGCTCGAAACCATACCCGCCGAGGTTCCGTATCTTCAGGCGCGACGCCGAATTGCGGATTGCGGATTGCGGATTGCGGATTCAAATGCAGCGCTTGCTTGAATCCGCAATCCGCAATCCGCAATCCGCGATTTCAAGATCGGCGTCGTCTGGCAAGGAAATCCCAAGACGTGGGATGCCGATCTCAGACGCGCCGATCGGCGACGTTCCATTCCTCTGGCGCAGTTCGAACCGCTCGCCCGTGTGCCCGGCGTGCGGCTCATCAGCCTGCAAAAGGGCTTCGGCACCGAGCAACTCCAGGAGTTGGCCGGCCGGTTTCCCATCGCCGACCTGGGCAGCACGTGCAACGACTTCAGCGACACGGCGGCCGTCATGAAAAACCTCGACCTGGTCATCAGCGTGGACACTGTCCCCCGCTCATCTGGCCGGGGCGCTGGGAGTGCCGGTGTGGGTGCCGTTGCCGTCGGCGTGCTGTTGGCGTTGGCTGACCCATCGTGAGGACAGCCCGTGGTATCCCACGATGAGACTGTTCCGGCAGACCTCGCCCGGCGACTGGTCCGAAGTCTTCGAACGCATGGCACAACAGTTACGTCGATTGACGGATCAAGAGCCGGGCACGAAGTAAGCGGATTGGCAAGCCGAGCGGCTTTGCTACGAATTGCCGATGAGTGCCGATTCCGGCACTGGGCCTGCCTATCTCCTAACAAATTGCTCCCACCACGGCGTCAACTGCGCCAACCGCAATTTCAGATGGCGCAGTTGGAAATTGCCACAATATATGTTTACACAATAACTTGCGACGCCGGATTTTCAACTGCGCCAACGCGCGCACATGGCGCAGTTAACTGCGCCAAAAAACATCACCGTGATGATCAATTTACCCATCTTTACTTGCGCCGTGGTTCGGGCGAATGCGTAGCAAAGCCAAGCCGGCTTTACAACGCATTTCGCAGGAAGGCCGATTCCGGTATAGGGCCGTCCTTTGACCCAACAGATTTCTCCGACCACTGCGCAACTTTTAAGTTGACTTTGCGCAGTGGTCAATCGACAAAATATCAATTGCCACCATAGCTTGCGACATCGCTGCGACCACTGCGCCAAATTGCGAAATTGGCGCGGTGGTCCGATGTAGACAAATAGTCGCCAAGCTCATCAACGTGCCCATCTTGCCAATTTTCACTGTCGTTACTGATCCGTTGCAAAGCCGCCGAGCCGCTTACTTCGTTGATAACAAAAGAAATTCAACTCGCGCAGCGAGCATTTTATGCGGATGCAGCGAGCTTTTCCACATTGCTCGCATGGGCAGCCAAGAGGGCGGTGGTAACGCGGCGGCCCAAGGCGCTCAGTTGGTAGCGATGCGTTTTTTGCACTTTCACGATCAGGCCATGTTCGCGCAGCAGCCGTAATTTGCGGGTCATCTTGCCTGCTTGACGCCGCTGTTCGGCCTCGTCGGCGGGTTTGGCGAACAGTGCTTCACGCAGGTCGCGGTTGCGGAATCCTGCCAACTGGAAATTGCCCTTGGCCAGCAATCGCAACAGGTCACCGTCAGCCCCGGTCAAAGGATTCAAGGGGCGGGCGCAGCGTTTACCTTCTCGGATCACGGGTTGGCCAAGCGGTTCGAGCAGCTGGCCCAAGGGCGTCGTGTCCGCGATGCAGGCCAGGCTTTCGGCCAGACGGTTATTGCAGGCCTGACTGACCTCGGCCAGATGGCCAATGTCGGCCACTCCCCGGCGCAGGTGCTGCCAGGACGGGGGAGCATCGGCTGCGGCTCCTTCCTTGGTACGATAGACCTTGAATCCCTTGGGCTGATTGATGGTCGTCTCGATGCGCAGGGACTGGGCCTCCTTGTCGTAGATCTTGAGCGAGTTGGTGTCGTACCAGAATTTGAGACGGTCGCCCTCGGGACGCGAACGCAGATCGATCTTGGCCTCGCCGGTGCAAGTACCGTAGCCCTTGGCGGGGACTTTTTTGCCGAGGTAGCGCAGCACGTCCTTGCACTGCAGCGTTTCGATGCCGTGCCGCAGCCAACGGGGATACCACAGAGCGAGGTCCTGCCGAGAGCGAAAAACGAAATCGGTGGCCCATTCGCTTTGTTCGTTCATCCAGTAGTAAGGACACTTGGCGGTGTCGTAGAGATGAGGCCATAAAGGTTGCAGCGGCTTGACAAGGTCGTCCAGCAGTTTGGGCCAATCGGCACGGGGCTGCTCGTCGAGGAGTTGCTGGGCCAGCGTGGGATTCTGGACCCCGGCGATCAGATTGCCACGTTGCTGAAAAGGAATGCCACGCACCTGCAGCTGGCGGGCCAACCACTGCCGGCCATTGAGTCCGACACGTACGCTGAAGGGAAACCAGGTTTGCACGCGGACATAGCACAGGCCACTGCTCGTGCTGGAAATAGTGGTAGTAATGCAGGCCACGGGTCAACTCCTTGCGCAGTTCGAT
Source organism: uncultured Thermoplasmata archaeon (assembly GCA_963719635.1). GTDB lineage: Archaea > Thermoplasmatota > Thermoplasmata > Lutacidiplasmatales > UBA184 > Lutacidiplasma. Next base: position 36,161 of record CAVRCS010000004.1, read on the forward strand.
GAGGCCGGCCTGGTTCTTGCGGACGCGATAGGTCAGGCAAGATTCAAGGCAGGAAAGCAGGGCGATGCGTCCGCTGGTCCGGTGCTGCAGCGCAGCCAATTGCAGAGCTTCGGCTTCCTTGTCAATGTCGGGACTGCTGAGATACTTGATGGGCACGCCTTCAGCGAGAGCCTGTTGCTCGGTCTGTTGCCGCAATTGATCGGTCAGGTGCCTGGCATGTTGGGTATAGTCCTTGAACGGAATCTGCCGTTGCCAAAGATAGCTCTGTGCTCCAGCGGTATGATTAAGCAGGCGTGATTCGCCGCGAAAGCGCAGACGATCGAAACCGGAGAGAACAAAGAGGATGAGCGACCCAAAGCGCGATAGAAAAGACTTCATGGCGTGATCTCGGAGTTAAGGAAAATTGACTCAACATCACTTTCCTACTCCGAATCACGCCTTTTGTCAGAATTCGCCGCGTCATTTTCATGGAGTACCATGAAAATGACGCGGCTCACGCCAAGTGTTTTCAATTGGGTTGTGGGCGAAGCCCACTCTGAGTGCGCGGCTCTTTCGGCATGCTGGCGTTTCAATCCCGGTCTCCGCCTCACTCTATCCCCTCCATCTCTTCCTGCAGCCGGCACCAGCGTTCTTCGGCCTCGGCGAGCTGCTCCGTCAGCGCGGCGACTTCGTTGTGCAGGCGCAGCGCCTCGGCCGCATCGGTCGATTGCAGCAACTGGGCGTTGAGCGTGCGTTTCTGTTCGTCGAGCTGGGCGATCGTCCGCTCCAGCGTCTTGATTTCCTTGCGCACGTCGCGTTCGTTCTCGCTGCGCGGCGCGCGGCGCAGCCTTGGCGGGCTTGGCCACGCTCGGCGGCAGCTTCGTGCGTGCGGTCGCCAGTTCCCGCTCGCCGGCCTCGATCTCCTTGTTGACCTTGTAGACGTACGCTTCATACTGGCCGCTGTAATTGGTCACCCGGCCGTCGCGCACTTCCACGATGCAGGTGGCGACGCGTTTCGTGAAGTGCCGGTCGTGGCTGGTGAAGATGACGGTGCCCTGGTATTCCAGCAGGGCCTCGGCAAGGGCCTCCACGGTATCGACGTCGAGATGGTTGCCCGGCTCATCGAGAATCAGCACGTTGTGATCGCTCAGCAGCAGCCCCGCCAGACAGAGCCGGGCGCGCTCGCCGCCGGACAGGACGGAGATCGGCTTCTTGACGTGCGGCTCCGCGGAACAGCAAGGCGCCGGCGACTTCGAGAATCTCCTGATCCTTCTTGCCGAAGGCGGCCTGCTGCTGGAGATAGTCCGAGAACGGTCTGCTTCTCCGGCAGGCTGGTGTAGACGTGCTGGGCGTAGACGCCGATCTGGCAGCCGTGGCCCCAGCGGACTTCCCCCGCCAGCGGCTTGAGCGAGTCCACCACCGTGCGCAGGAACGTCGTTTTGCCCTGGCCGTTATCGCCGACGACGGCCGCCCGCGAGCCGTGATCGATCTCCAGTTGGACGTCGGAGGCGATCTGCCGTTCGGGGTAGCCGATCGCCAGGTCGCGGCAGCGCAGCGCCGGGCCCTTGCGCGGCTCGACGCGCGGCGCGCGGATCCGGGCCGTCGGCTCGTCGCTGGCGATCTCCGTCAATTCCAGGCGTTCGAGCTGCTTGGCTCTTGGATTTCGCCAGCGTCGCGGTCGCGGCGCGGGCCTTGTTCCTGGCGATGAAATCCTCCAGGTGCCGCCGCTTGGCCAGAATGGTTTCGTTCGAGCGTTCCTCGTGCTCGCGTTTCTCGTGCTGGAATTCCAGGATACGCATCGACCTTGCCGGGAAACGTCGTCAATTTGCCGCGCGACAGATCGAGCGTGTGGTCGCAGGTGGCGCCGAGAAACGCCCGATCGTGGGAGACGATCAGGCACGCCGCCCGATGGCTTTGCAGGAAGTGTTCCAGCAGAATCTGCGTGCGCAGGTCGAGGAAGTTCGTCGGCTCGTCGAGCAGCAGCAGGTTCGGCTCGTGCAGCAGCAGCGCCGCCAGCTTCACGCGCGTCTGCCAGCCGCCGGAGAGCTTGGCGATGGGGCCGTCCAGGTAGGCCCCCTTCAGCTCGAATTGCCCGGCGACTTCGCCGCATTTCCAGTCGGGCTCGCCGCTGTCGCGCATCAGAAATTGCAGGGCGGTCTCGTCGGGAAGAAAGGGATCGTGCTGACGCAGATAGCCCAGCCGCAGGCTGGGATGGCGGATGACTTCGCCGCTGTCGAGTTCTTCCTCGCCGAGCAGAATCCGCAGCAGCGTGCTTTTGCCGGCCCCGTTGCGGCCGATGAACCCCACTTTGACGTTGTCGCTGATGGTGGCTTCGGCGCCGTCGAGCAAAACCTGATCGCCGTAGCTTTTGCAGGCTTGTGTGATTTGTAGCAGGCTGGCCATCGGGAACGAGATCCTCGGAATGCGGTGGGGCAAGACTCACACACCTATTCTATTCAGGACGGCAAAAAAGGCAGGGTGGGCATTGCCCACCACACCCTGGGCAACGGTGGGCGGTGCCCACCCTACTCGCTAATATCCATGCTGTGCGTTTGTCACCCAAATGAACGTCTATCTAATATCCATGCTGTGCGCTTTTCGCCCCAAATAAAGGAGATTGACATGAAACCCAAAATCTTGATCCTGACACTGCTGGCCAGCCTGATGCCCGCTGCCCAAGTCCAGGCCCAGGACAAAACAAGGACCTGGCCAACCGTGGTCGAGGGCAACAACCAGTTTGCCATGGACCTGTACCAGCAGCTCGGCAAGAAGCCCGGCAACAAGTTCTTCTCGCCCTACAGCATTTCCACCGCGCTCGGCATGACCTACGCCGGGGCCAAGGGGCAGACCGCCAAGGAAATGGCCGAGCACGCTGCATTTCGCTCTCGAAAACGAGCAATTGCACCCTGCGTTCGGCGAGTTGATCCGCCAGATCCAGGGGACGGACAAGAAGCGGGATTTCCAGCTCACCACGGCCAACAGCCTGTGGGGCAACAAGTCGATCTCCACCTCAACGCCAATTTCCTGCGCATCACCCAGACCGATTATCAAGCCGGATTGCAAGCTGGTGGATTTCATCAACGATCCCGAAGGAGCACGCAAAAAGATCAACGCCTGGGTTGAAGACAAGACCAACAACAAGATCAAGGATCTGCTGCAACCCGGGGTCATCACGCCACGACACGCGATTGGTCCTGGTCAACGCCATCTATTTCAAGGGCAAATGGCTCGAGGCAGTTTCCCGAAGGAGGCGACCAAGCCGGACGACTTCACCATCCCCGGCACGCCCGCGGTCAAGGTGCCGACGATGAACAATGACATTCATCGTCAATCACCTGGCCAACGATGATTTCCAGCTGGCCCAGCTTCCCTACAAGGACAACGAAGTTTCGATGGTGATCATTCTGCCGAAGAAGAAGGATGGGCTGGCGGAGGTCGAAAAGAAGCTGTCGCCCAAAATGCTTGCAGCAGGCACTGCGCAGGCCAAGTCGACGAACGTGAACGTGAGCCTGCCGAAGTTCAAGATGACGGAAGAGATTCAACCTGAGTGAGAACTGAAGCGCCCTGGGCATGAAAGACGCGTTCATCGAGCGGAATGGCTGACTTCACCGGCATGGAGGACAAGGTGAGCCTGGGGAGATTCGCTGTTCATCTCCAACGTGATTCACAAGGCGTTTGTGGACGTCGACGAGGAAGGGACCGAAGCTGCCGCCGCGACCGCGCGTGATCATGAGCGGCCATCGTCGGTGCAGCCAGCCAGCGCCGCCGCCCATTCCGTTCAAGGCCGATCATCCGTTCCTGTTCCTGATTCGCCACAATGCCACGGGCAGCATTCTGTTCATGGGCCGGGTTCACGATCCGCGCGGGAATTGAATCCTGACGTGGGGCCGGTTTTCAACCGGCCGTGGGCGCTACTGGCTCACCGGCAATCCTTTTCTTGTGACGATCCGTCTATTCAATATCAATGTAATCCGCACTGTACCCAAATGAAGGAGATTACGATGAAACCCCAGATTTCTGATTCTGACCCTCCTGGCCGGGCTGATCCCCGCCGCCCACGTCCAGGCCAAAAACAAGGACCTCGTCACGGTCGTCGAGGGCAACACCCAGTTCGCCCTGGACCTGTACCAGCAGCTCGGCAAGAAGCCCGGCAACAAGTTTTTCTCGCCGTACAGCATCTCCACCGCGCTCGGCATGACTTATGCCGGGGCCAAGGGGCAGACCGCCAAGGAAATGGCCGGCACGCTGCACTTCGCTCTGGACAACGAAAATCTACACCCCGCGTTCGGAGAACTGATCCGCAAAATTCAGGGAACCGACAAGAAGCGGGATTTCCAGCTCACCACGGCGAACAGCCTGTGGGGCAACAAGGACGACCTCCACCTCAATGCCGATTTCCTGCGAATTACCCAGACCGATTATCAGGCCGGCTTCCAACTGGTGGATTTCATCAACGATGCCGCTGGGGCCCGCCAAAAGATGGACGCTGGGTGGAAGACAAAACCAACAATAAGATCAAGGACCTGCTGCAACCCAACGTCATCAAGAAAGAGACGTGCTTGATCCTGGTCAATGCCATTTACTTCAAGGGGGCCTGGTTCTGGCAGTTCGCGAAGGAACAGACCAAGGACGATGATTTCGCCATTCCCGGTGCCGGCGGCGTCAAGGTACCAACGATGCACAAAACTTTCATTGCCCAACACATGGGCAATGATGATTTTCAGTTGGCCCAGCTCCCTTACAGGGACACTGAAGTGTCGATGGTGATCATTCTGCCAAAAAAAGGATGGCCTGGCGGCGGTCGAGAAGAAGCTGTCGCCCAAGAGTGCTGACATCACTACCCTTCTCGACCACGGTGTGAAGGTACTCTGCACGGTTCCCGCGGCGTTGACCCGGATGCAGAACAACCCCCCTGGCTCCACCCGCCCGAGTGCGCGCTTGACCTCTGTGTCCGTCGCTGCCTCCTTGCCATGCTGTAGGGACTGAATCGCAATCACGACCGAGTACCTGAACTCCGCGGGGAAGAACTGAAAGGTCTCCGCAAACGAGTCGAGAGGCATGCTCCGGGGCGCGTTCAGCGAGCTGGGCAAGGGCTGTAGGAGAAACGTCGAGTCCAACGAGATCCAGTCCCCCCGCAACCAACGGTAGGTAGTTCCTCCCGTTCCCGCACCCGATGTATAACCCATGAGCCGAGCCGAGTCCGCGTGCCACCGCGGCTGCCAGGATGGTTTCGACGAATGGGAGGGGCGGATCATCGAGGTAGCGTCGGTTTCGGGTACTCGATCTCCCACGCGTTTGTAACGGTCGGATCGGGCAGAGGAACACCTCGCCCTCCCAAGTCAGCTCTCCGACTTTGAGCTTGCGGCAGGAGACGCCGCGTATCGTCCGGGAACCTACCCCTTTCCGGAGGGGCACCTACCTGGTTCATATCCCGAACACACGAATGGTCAAAAGCCATCACTTCTCGGCGATAAATCAGTGAAAGTTGTCGGAGGGGGGATTTGAACCCCCGGCCCCAGGATCTCTCCCGACGTCCCACCGAGACGTCGCTATGAGTCCCGTGCTCTGCCAGGCTGAGCCACTCCGACAGGAAACAGGGGCGCCATGCCGGCCCACCCGGCCTACGCCGCGGGGCCCTCACCGGCTTGGACCGGTGTCTCAACCGGGGCTTCCGGGGGCTCCGGGCCTTCGGGCGCCGCCTCGGGGGGGGCCATCGGAATCTCGTCCGCGACAACGCCGAGGACGACGGAGCGCCGGATCTCGATCTTCTTGAGCGGGTACAGCGACTTCACGCCGTGGGCAAGGAGCTTGGACAGCTCCCCCTGGATCATCTCCTGGACGAACTCCGCCGACGTGCGGACCTTCGCCTCCTCGGTAAGCACTTGGACGATCCGGTGGCGCAGCTCCGCCCGCAGGCGGGTCTGCAGCCGCTGCTCCCCGACCGCGACCGGCTTGAGGATGATGTCGACACCGTCCTTGGTGGTGACGGTCAGCGAGAGGTCGATCTTAGAGCGTTTGCGCCGCGCAAGCCGGCGGACGTAGTCGGTCGTCAGGTCGTGGCCGATGAACCGGGACTCGGCGAAGCCGTCCCCCGTGATCCGCTCCAGGCGGAAGCGGAGTTTGACGTGGGCCTTCCCTGTGTCCGCGGCGCCCGACAGCTCCGGCAGGGTCGCCTCGAGGGTGCGCCCGACGAGCTGCTCCGGCTCGGTCGCCGCGGTCTCCCCCAGGTCGACGTGCTGGAACAGTCCGGGAGCCCGGATCTTGAACCAGTGCTTGGAGCGCCACTTGTCCTTGACCGAGCGCGCCAGCGCCGGCTTCTTCGCCGCCGTCTCCTTATCGGCCATCGAGCGGGCGGGCGAGCCGGGTGCCCTACTTCAAACTTGGGGACGCCTCGGAGCACCGCTCCGGCGGCCCGTACGAGGACCGCAACGGAGTTCGAGCCGGCCGGTCCCCGTTCCGCAGGCCGACCCCCGGCCTCGCAAAACTACATATCTCGAACCTAGTTCCGCGCGCCGTGAGCGCTTCGTCCCGGGAGGGTCCTACTCCGGGGACCCGCGCGACCGCGAGCGAGCTGAAAGCGGCGAAGGCGCCCGTCAACTCCCCCCGGACCGATTCCGTCGCCATATCCTGAAGGCTCTCGAGACCCTCCGCGGCCGGGGGCTCGATCGCACGGAGGCGGTCCGCGCCCTGTTCCCGCGGACGATCCTCCCCGAGGGGACGTACGAGGACCTGATCGCCGCCCTCGTCTCCGGCGCCCACGTCCTGTTCTTCGGTCCGAGCGGCGCCGGCAAGACGAGCCTCGCGAAGGACCTCTGGGAGCTGTTCCCGAAGGGGACGTGGGTCGTCGACGGCTGTCCGGTCCTCGACCACCCGCTGGCGCTCGTGGACGCGGCCGTCGCGGCCCGCTTCCCTCCGTGCCCGATCTGCCGGCGCCGGTTCGCCCCGAGCGGCGACCTCGCCAGCTTCGACCCGACGACCGTCGACCCGGCCCGCGTGCCGGGCGTCTATGCCCTCCTCCGGGAGGGGTTCGGGTTCGCCCGTATCCAGGGGAGCTCCGAGGTCTTCCCCGACCACCTGACCGGGAACATCAACCTGCGCAAGCTCGAGGAGGTCGGCGACCCGATGAGCCCGCTCGTCCTCGAGCCGGGCAAGCTCCTCCAGGCGAACCGCGGCTTCCTGCTGGTCGACGAGATCGGCAAGCTGCCGCTCGGCACCCAGAACGTCCTGTTGCAGGCGCTGCAGGAAGGGACGGTCACCCCATCGAAGTCGCGCGAGAGCTTCCCCGCGTGGTTCGTCGCCGTGGCGACCTCGAACCTCTCCGACCTCGACAACATCAACGACCCGCTCTCCGACCGGCTCACAAGCCTGCACGTCGGCTTCAACGACCGCCACGCCGACAACCGACATATCGTCGAGCTTGGCCGCGACCGCCCGGGGGACGTCTACCTCCCCGAGATCCTCACCGATGCGGGCGTCCGCGTCCTCGAGGCGTGGCGGCTGAGGATGAGCGAGGAGAACCCGGATGTCGGAGAGGTCGGCTCCAACCGTACGCTCATCGACGTCGCCGACCGGACCGGCGCCATCGCCGTCCTGGCGGGCCGCCCGGTCGCTTCCAGCGGCGACCTGAAGGCCGGCCTGTTGCACGCGATGCGGGGCCGGATCCGCGCCCGGAGCGGCGACTCGTTCCGGCAGAACACGAAGCGAGTGCAGGAGTTCATCGACCAGTACGCCGAGCCGGCGCTCAAGCGGAGCGCAGGGGTCTACTGGTGCCGGTACTTCACCGGCACGCTCAAGGAACAGGCGAAGGACGCGGAGGCGCTCGTCGGCGAGGGGCGTCGTCTGAAGGACGACGCGGCGCTCGTCGCCGGCCTCGCCCGCGACGCCTCGCAGTTCCCGCGGTTCCGCGCGTTCGCGACGTACGTCGCCGAGCGGGAACGGCCGGACCCCCCCAGCGTTCCGACCGACGCCGCGGTGCAGGTGTTCCGCCTCCTGGAGGAGTTCTCGCTGTTCTCCTGCAAGGAGGAGGACCGCGACGACGCCCCCCTCTAGCCCCGCGGTCACCCTTCCGGACTGCGCCGCCTTTCCGGACGACGTTCGGTCGGACGACGTCCTGGATGCGGTCGACCGCGCGGAGCTGATCCGCGCCGTCGCCGAGGGGGGCGTCGCTGGGGCGCGGGAGCTCCTCGCCCGCAGGTCGGAGGTCGAAGGGGAGGTCCGCGCCCGGCTCGAGCGGCTCCGCGAGCGGCTGCGTCGGCAGGCGGCCCGCCAGGTTGCGCAGCGACTGGACGCCTACGACCGGCGCGTCGCCGAGCTGGACGCCGTCGCCCGCCGCTCGGACGAGGACATCGCCCGTCGGATATCGGAGCTGGAGGAGCGGTTGCGGCGCTCGCGCTCCGTCGACTGGTCGAAGCTCCCCCCGTCCGACCTCTGGGGGATCTGACGAGCGCACTCCTGGTGCCCGAGGCGTCGTGGAACCAGCCCACACCCCGGCTCGGGCTCTGGGGGCGGATCCGGCAGGCGTTCCGGCGGTTCGCAGCGTGGCTCCGTGGCCTCTTCTCGCGCAAGGCGAAGGCGCCGCCGCGCCGCAAGGAACGCAGCGTCCGGTTCGCCACGCTCGCGGCGGACGGAAGGAGCCTCGGGAGCTCGGAGCTCGGCGAGGCGCTGGCCCGCCTCTCCTCGCCCGAGCGAAAGGAGCTCGCCAACCGGGTCGAGGGGAAGCTCCGGTCCCGGGAGCGCGAGCTGGAGCGGGAAGCGGAGGAGAAGCGGCGGGCCGCGGAGGCCCAGCGCCGGGAGCTCGAGCGGGAGCGGGAGGAGGCGAGGCGGCGCGCCGAGCAGGAGACCGGCCGCACCGTGCGGGACGCCGAAGCGCACCGGCTCGAGCGGGAGCTGAAGGAGCGCGGGTTCGTCGCCGAGCGCGGCGGGGAGCTCGCCGTCACGTACGGCCTGGTCGAGCGGTTCGCCCGGCTCCTTCTCGAGGAGACGAGCCGCCAGCTTCCCGGCGATGTCCGGCTATCGCTGAGGGGCGGAGGATCGACCGGGATCTACGAGAAGGCCCGCCTTCGCCGCCAGGAGGAGATCGCGCACCTGGACGTGCCCAGCTCGCTGCTCGAGGCGCGGCTCAACGGCTCGCGGCACATCGAGGAGGCGACCAGCTACGTCTATCGGGAGATCACGAGCGAGCGGGTCCACGTGGTGGTCGCGTTCGACCGCTCCGGCAGCATGGCGGAGAACGGCAAGCTGGACGCCGCGAAGAAGGCACTGCTCGCCCTCTACGTCGCGGTCCGGCGGCGCTACCCGGACGCCACGATCGACGTGCTCGCCTTCGACAACCACGTGTCGGCGCTCGACCTGGTCGAGCTGTGGGAGTGCACGCCCGGGGCGTTCACCAACACCGCCGAAGCGCTCCGCGCCGCCCACCTGCTGCTCCGGTCGTCCCGTGCGAGCCGGCGGGAGCTGTTCCTCATCACCGACGGGCTCCCCGAGGCGTACACCGACGAGCTCGGCCAGGTCCGATCCGGCCAGCTGGACGTCGCGATGGAGCACGCGCTCGAACGGGCACGAGAGCTGGCGACGGTCGCTCCGCTCCGCAGCGCGGTGATCCTGCTGAAGAGCGACCATCCCGAGTACGAGACCGCCGCCCGCGCCGTCGCCCGGACGCTCGGCGGCGAGATGGTCGTCACCGAACCGACGCACCTAGGGATCGAGCTGCTGGTCCGCTGGGCCGGCGGCACGGAGTCCGAGCACCGGCCCCGCTCCCCCGCCCCGCCGCCCCCGACCCCGGTCGCCCAGGGGCCACGGAGCCGCCGGCGGAGGTCGGACCGCCGCATGGGCGGCTGACCGGCGTGCCGCTCGAGCGGTGAGGCTTTATTGTACATCGATGACAAGAGCGCCGAGGAGCCGATGTCCAACACCAACGACGAGGTCGAATTCCGCCGCCATCTCACCGAGCTGCGCCGGGCGGCCGGGGGCCTCGGGCGCGACTTCGCCGGGGAGATCACCACGCTCGACCGGAAGATCGAGCGCCTGGGCACCGCGACCGCCCAGGACGCCCGGGACCTGGCCCTCGACATCCGCGACGACCTTTCCAACCTCGGCCGGACCGTGGACGACGAGCTGCGCCGCCTGCCGCACCGCTTCGCCGAGGCCGGCACGGCGATCGGCTCCGGCACCGCCCGCGCAGCGGGCGCGGCCCGCGATGCGATGCTGACCGCCGGCCATAAGGCGAAGCAAGGGACCCAAAACGCCTTCGCAGCCGCCGCGGGAGTCCGCCGGACGCCGATGAAGTCGTGGGCCCCGCCGGAAGGCGCGACGGCCGAGCGGTCCGACGATTCGGGCGGCTCCGGCTAGCCGTCCTCTAGCCGTTCCGACGCGACGACGCGCCGACGGGCGACCCCGCCGCGAGCTCGCCCCGCACCCGCTCTGCCGCCACTTCGAGATAGCCGGGGTCTAGGTCGAACCCGACGAAGTCGACTCCCAGCCGAGCTGCGGCAACGGCGCTCGAGCCGATCCCCACGAACGGGTCGACGACCCGCCGGGTACGGACGACGCCGTGCAGACGGATGCACCACTCCGGCAGCTCGACCGGGAACGAGGCGGGATGGGGGCGGTCACGCTCGCGCAGCCGGATCGTCCGGTACGGGAGGAACCACGTGTTCCCCCGGCACCGGAGCTCGGCGGCGGGCCGGGCCCAGCGGCGGACGTTCGACGCGTCCTGGTATGGGACGCCGAGCGCGAGCCGGTCGATCGGCACCCGGCCGTCGTGGGTGAACTGGAAGACGTACTCGTGGGCCCCGTGGACGTACCGGTCCGAGACGAGCGGCTTGTAGTGGCCGAACGCCCCGGACGAGCCCGATGCGGCGGCCTCCCCGGCGAGCCCTCCGAGCGCGATCGACTTGATCCAGTGCAGCACGTTCTGGAGGACGAGGGAGCGGCCGACCTCGCGCGCGACGTCCCACGGCAGCCACGGGTCGCGGGGGGCACCCCCGACGTTCAGGAAGAACGAGCCACGGGGTTCGAGGACCTCCGCGACCGCCGCCCCGAGGCGCCGCATCCATCCGAGGTACTCGTCGCGGGGCCGGTCGTCGGCGTAGGCGCGGTAGCGGACCTTGCGGTTGTACGGCGGGCTGGTGACGACGACCGAGGCGCGGGGCGACGCCGGGCAAGCCCCTCGAGGGCGTCCTCCTGAAAGAGGCGGACGGCCCGGCCGCGGCGCAGCGGTACGACGGCGAACGGCCGGGCCGGTCCGCGCCCCGCCGGTCGCCCCACCGGCCGGTCAGCGCGGGGTCGGCGCGGGCTTGTTGTGGGCGAGGAACGCCTGCGCCTCGGCGAGCGCCTTCTCCGGTTCCTTGTAGTAGAACGAGACCATCTGGCCGACGTCGCGGTGCGTGAACGGCTGGCGGCGGGTCGCCTGGGCGTCGCGCGCCATCATCGCGTCCAGCATCGTGACGCGGCTGCGGACCTCCCGCTCCATCTCCTTCATCGTCCAGTTCCGCATCAGCGCGACCCGCTCGTACGTGTACGAGTGGCCGCTGAACAGGAACGTGTCGTCGGCCGGGTTCCACGAGTAGACCGAGTTGGTGATCAGCTCGTTCGTCTCCGGGTCGAGCCCGACGATCTCGGTGAGCGACTGGACGCGCCGGGTCATCTTCGTCCCGACCTTCACCTGGCGCTGGAGCAGCACGAGGTTGAGCGCCGAGACGAGCGAGCGGGGAAGCGAGATCGGCGGGTTCTCCATCCGGTGGACCATCGCGCTCACGCTTTCGGCGTGGAACGTCGTGTAGCAGGTCTTGCCGGTCGCCATCGCCTGGAAGACGATGAACGCCTCGGCGCCCCGCACCTCCCCGACCATCAGGTACTGCGGCCGCTGCCGGAGCGCGGCGGCGAGGAGGTCGAACATGTCGATCTCGCCCGGCGCCTTGCCGCTGACCATGTTCTTCGCGCCGTAGCCGGCGCGGGTGAGGGACGGGACCCAGTTCTCGTGCGGGAGGTTGAGCTCCCGCGTGTCCTCGATCGAGACGATCTTCATCTGGGGCGGGATGAACAGCAGCGTCGCGTTGAGCGTCGTCGTCTTGCCGCTCGCCGTCCCCCCGCAGACCATCATCGACTGGCCCGCTTCGATGGCGATCCAGAGGTACGCCATCATCTCCGAGCTCATCGTCTTGAACTTCAGCAGGTCGACCGGCGTGAACGGGTTGTCCCGGAACCGCCGGATCGTGAACGAGCTGCCGCGCTTGGTCACATGCTTGCCGAGCGTCGCCTGCAGCCGCGAGCCGTCCGGGACCGTCGCGTCCAGGATCGGGTTGGCGACGGAGATGTGCTTGCCGGACCGCTGGGCGAGCCAGATGACGTAGTCGTCCACCTCCTGCGCCGACTGGAACTTGAGATTCGAGCGAATCGAGCCGTACCGGCGGTGGTAGATGTACAGCGGGATGCCGATGCCGTCGCACGAGATGTCCTCGACCTCGGTGTCGACCATCGGCACCTCGATCCGGCCGTAGCCGATGAAGTCCCGGTCGAGGTAGTACAGGATCCGCGCCTTCGTCGTCGGGCCGGGGGAGAGCTGCCACTCCTGGAGCAGCTTGTCGACCATCCGGCGCAGCTCGTCGACCTTCGCCTCTTGGTCGTGCTCGGGGAGCGGCTGGAAGGCGCCGATGAGGGCGGTGCGGAGCCGCTCGGTGAGGTTCCGCTCGATCGGCGAGAGCGGCGGCTCGATCACCTCGTAGAGGTGCTCGTTCCGCACGGTCTGGAGCGAGATCCGGACGAACGAGACCTTGGGCAGGATCGGGATGAGGTCGAGCTCCTGCTGCAGCGGGTCGGCGAGCGGCGGGATCGGCGTCACGTCGCCGGAGCCCTGGCCGGAGACCCCGAGCCGCGCGAGCTTCACGGGCCGCGGCGTCGACGAGCCGCGGCGCAGCGCGGCGCCCAGGCGCATCCATGGCGACAGGAAGTCGCGGCTCGGCTTCGGCGGGCCGAGGCTGCCGTCGTCCGTCCCCGTGCTCTCCAGCGTGCTGTCTGCCATCCGAAGCCTCCTACGTGTTCAGGATCGGGACCGTGAACCGCATCATCACCCAGCCGATGGCGAGCATGATCGTTGCGTGCTGGAGCCCCTCCGAGATCTTGCCGTTGTACAGGACGCCGGCCATGATCCCGTCGCCGACGGCGTGAACGATGACGGCGGCCAAGAACGCGAGGAAGAGGATGGGGACGAAGGCGAACTGCAGCGTCACGGCGCCCGCACTCGCGATCGACGAGGAGGCGACCCCCTTGCCCGCGACGATCATCTGCGGCAGGAACACCGCCGCCATGATGTAGACGGTGACGATGAACACGAAGAACGAGATGTAGATCACCGTCACGTACGTCATCATCGAGATCTTGCGCGACTGGTCGGAGAGCTGCGCCTCGCGCGTGTCGTGCGCCACCATCGACAGCACATCCGCGACGTTGCCGCCGGCGTCGTTCGCGCGGGTGACGATCGAGACGACCCGCTGCACGAGCGGCGTCGGGACGCGCTCCTCGAACAGGCGGAGCGCGGTGGCGACCGGCACCCCCCACTCGAGCTGGCTGGCCATCTTCTTGATCTCGTCGGTGAGGAGGCCGTAGCGGCCGTTGCTCGCCACCACGATTGCGTCCGAGAGCGTCATGCCGAACCGGCCGGCCTCCGCGACGTCGCGCAGGAAATCCGGCAGGCGGTCCTCGATCTTGGCGATCCGGTGGATCCTCGCCGTCGCGACGAAGCCGTACGGCGCGATCAGCGCGAGGATGCCGAAGACGAAGAAGTCGATCGCCGGGTTCGCGCCGGAGCCTTCGCCGTGGCGGACCTCGATGTCGAGGATATGGGCGTAGTTCAGCCCGCCGATCACGAACAGCACGACCGCCGCCGCCCCCCCGGCGATCAGGCAGAGGATCTCCGTCGTGAAGAACGGCTTGGACGTCGGCGTCGGCGGGGGGCCCGCGGGTCGGCTACGCAAGGTGGGGTTCACCGCTCCGGCCATCGTTACTGCATCTCCTGGGCGAGCGAATACATGAAGAAAATGAACGCGAGCTGGCTGAGCGGGATCATCACCAGGACGATCGCCCAGAGGATGTCCAGCATCAGCACGCCGCCGCCGCCGATGACGGCGAAAATCGCGATGATGATCACCAGGAACAGCGGGAAGGCGACGACGACCGTGACGAACGTCTCGGCCATCAGCCCCATCGTCTCGACGCGCTGCTGGATCTCGAGCTTGTGCTCCCGCTCGAACTGTTCGGCCTTGAGCAGGAAGTACGGCTTCAGCTGGCCTCCGCTGGTCGCGGTCGTGACGACCCCCTGCAGGAAGTCCTGGAACTTCTTGGACGGGGTCCGCTGCGCGCCGCGGCGGATGGCGGTCAGGATATCGACCCCGAGCAGCTCGGTGTCGCGGGTGATCCACGCCGCCTCTTCGGCGACCTCGCCGTAGATCTTCTGCCGGCCGAGCTCCTTGAAGATCTGGTCGATGTTCACGTCCGCGGACGCCATCGCCGAGACGAAGCTCATCGCCGATCCGATCTTCCGGTCGATCTTGTGGCCCCGCGAGCTCGCGCTCGAGCCGGGGGTCCCCATGATCCCGAAGTAGGCGCCTGGCGTGGCGAGGAGGGGGATCAGGCAGAAGATCGCGCCGAAGATGAGCGACCCGGAGAGGAGGAGCAGCACCCCGACCGAGATCCCGACGACGGCCGAGACGATCCCCGTCAGGACGGCCGCCGCCATCGCGGTCGCCTCGTACTCGTCGGCCCGGACGCGCATGTGGGCCTTGATGAGGTTCTCCTCCAGGACGACGTTCGGCTCGTGCGCGCTGACGCGCGCGCCGAACGCCTGCCACGCCCACCGCTGGAAGCCGGAGAGGGTGGACGGTGTCGGCTGCTCGCCGCGCCGCAGGCGAATCGGTCGACTCGTCGCCGTCGGGCTTCCGACGCGGACCGCTCCCGTCGCCACGGCTAGCCTCCCTTCGGCGCGGCCGGGGCCTTCGCCGGCGGGGCCGCCTTCGAGAGGACCCGGTTGAGGACCTCGTTCGGGTCCTTGTAGTACTGCGCGATCGTCTGCCAGAGCTGCCGGTAGTCGTTGATCTTCTGGTCGACCAGGTGGCGGATCACCTCGGTCCGCCGTTGGAACTCCGCGTCCATCTCCTCGGACGTGTAGTTGCGGAGTTCCATCACCTTGTCAAAGAGGAACGAGTGGCCCTTGAACACGAACGTGTCGGTCGCAGGGTCCCACTCGTAGACGGTGTTGGTGATCAGCTCGTTCGTCTCCGGCTCGAAGCCGACGATCTCGAGCACCTGCTTGAGGCGCCGGACGACGCCCTTCTCGGTCCGGGTCTGGAGCTGGATGACGACGTTGTTGAGCGCCGAGAGCAGGATCCGCGGGGTGTTGATCGGCGGGTTCTCGAGCCGGTTGACCATCGACTTCACGCTGTCGGCGTGCATCGTCGAGTAGGTCGTGTGGCCCGTGGCCATCGCCTGGAACATCGTGTACGTCTCCTTGCCGCGGACCTCGCCGACGATGATGTAGTTCGGCCGCTGCCGCAGCGCCGCCCGCACGAGGTCGAACATGTCGACCTCCCCGGCGGCCTTCCCGTCGGCCCCCCGGTCTCCGGTCCCGCTGCGCGTCGCGCCGGGGATCCAGTTCTCGTGGGGGAGGTTCACCTCGCGGGTATCCTCGATGGAGACGATCTTCGAAGTCGGGGGGATGAACAGTGCGATCGCGTTGAGCGTGCTCGTCTTCCCCGACGCCGGGCCGCCGCAGATGATCAGCGATTCTCCCTGCTCGGCCGCGAGCCAGAAGTAGGCGACCATCTCGGCGCTCGCGCTCCCCATCGTGATCAGGTCGACCGGGGTGAACGGCCGCTCCTTGAACCGGCGGATCGTGAAGCTCGCCCCGCGGGTCGTCACCTCGCGGGAGTACGTTGCCTGGACGCGGTGGCCCTCGGGCGTCGTCCCGTCCAGGATCGGCGCCGAGACGCTGACCGCCTTCAGGCACCGCTGGCCGAGCGTGACGATGAACGAGTTGAGCGAGTCTTCGTCCGCGAAGACGACGTTCGTCTTCACCGACTCGAACTTCGAGTGGAAGACGAACAGCGGCACGCCGACCCCGTCGCACGAGATGTCCTCGACCTCCGTGTCGAGGATGAGGGCATCCGCGGGGCCGTAGCCGACGAAGTTGCGGAGGACGTAGTAGACGATCCGCTCGAACGAGAGCGGGCTGAGCGGGACCTTGCGCGAGCGGAAGTACCCGTCCGCCTCGTTGCGAAGGTAGGTGCGCTTGTCGGTCCCCGAGAGGTTGACGATGTCGGCCCCGATGATCCGGGTCAGCGTCTCCTTGAGGTGCTCGACCAGCTTGCGCTCGTGCGAGGAGAGCTGCGGCTCGATGACGTCGTAGAGGAACTCCTTCGTGTGATCGTTGTACGTCATGCGGGCGTACCAGTACGGCGGGTTGACCGGGCGCAGTTGGAGCTGCTTGACATGCGGGCCGGCAAGCGGCGGGATCGCCGTGATGAACGTCCCCGGCAGGTCGACCGTGGAATCGGGCTCGGCGTCCGGCGCGATCGGCGAGCCTGCGGGCCGGCCCGCGGAGGCCCCGGCCCGGGGGACCTTTACGCGCATGGAGCCGGCCACGTTACAGCCCTCCCGCGTTGAAGCCCAGTTCGTCCTCGACGACGAACGCCGAGCCGTAGTTCACGGAGAGGATCGTGAGCGTGATGTCGTACGTCGCCGCGACCGAACCGTAGCACGTGCTCAGCCCGAACGTCGTCACGCTGCCGCCGGTGCTGGTCACGCCGAGGGACCAGCCGTGCGACGGGGCGCCCAAGGCCGCGTAGGTGGTGTTGTACAGGTAGTTGTACCATCCACAGACGTCGTAGACCCCGAGCGTCATCGTGACGTTGAACGTCTTGGCGGCCCCGCTCGACGACTCGAAGCGGCTGGTGGACGTGTCGAGGCGGTGCGAGAGGATCGTGCTGGAGACGTCCTTGGAGCCGATCCCGGTGAACGACGTGGCGTTGCCCAGGAAGATCAGCATGCTCGTCTGGAACGAGAGGTTCCCGTTCGACTTGCTGATGTTCAGCGGCGGCGGCACCACCGCCCACTGCTTCGCCTGCGACTCGGAGCCGAGGATCGCGTCGTTCTCGAAGTAGTACGTCTCCGTCGGGTAGTAGCGGTTCGGGACCGTCACCGACAGGTAGTCGGTCGTCGCCTCCTGGTTGAACGGATGGTTCGCCCCCTTAGAGGATGTCGTCCCGGTCGTGAACGCGAGGCTCTCGAACGTGCACGCGCCGAGCGAGCTCGGCTTGCCGCCGGTGGTGAAGCCGCTGGTGCATCCCGAGAGGTAGGCGAGCGTGGCGACGGTCGGCTGAGCGAACAGCGGGACCGACTGCGAGCTGACGGTGAACGGGACCGAGTACGTCGGGATGTTCCCGAGGAGGTACTGCTGGTCGACCCCCGCCTTCAACCCCGAGAGCGAGGCGACCAGCCCGTTCGACAGCTGCGCCTCGTTCTCGTCCATCCAGAGGGGGACGTACTGCGTCAGGAACACCCCGAACAGCGCGAAGAAGACGAGGAGCGCGAGCAACGTCCCGACGACCGCCACCACCCCGCGCCGGGAATGGCGGAGGCGCCGGGAGCGGCGGTATCTGGACCGCGACCGTCGGTGGCTTGGCTCTCCCATTCGCTACCGCCCGGGCGCTTTCGCTCCCCGCGGCAGCGGTTCTAAGGTTGAGTTGGGGTATAAATACGTGCGGGGCGAAACCGTGTCGGCGCATCGAACGTAAAGGCCGACGCGCGGTCGGAGCGGTCGCATGGTGCTGCGGGAGATCTCCCTCACGCTGCCGAACCGGCCGGGGACCCTTGCGGCGGTCGCCCGAGCGCTGGCGAAGGAGCGGATCAACCTCGCCGCCATCGGCGCGGACTCCGCGCAGACCCGGGGCCGGATACGCCTGATCGTGAACGACCCGGACCGGGCGGTCCGGATCCTCTCCGCCGCCGGCTACGAGCCGGAGGTGAGGGAGATGCTCGCCCTGCGGCTCGAGGACCGGGCCGGCAGCTTCCTTCGGGTGCTGGAGGTGCTCGCGAAGGAGGAGGTGAACATCCAGTCGGTCGCCATCCTGGTCGCGCGCGAGGGGAACCGGCCGCTGGTGGCGATCTCCAACAACGACCTGCCGCGGGCCCGGCGGCTGCTCCAGCGGGCGGGTTTCGCGAGCCGGGCGGCGGAGGGCCTTGTCTCGAACGACGACCTGATCGCGGGCGCCCCGTCCATCCCGGGCGAGTCGGTCGGACTCCTCCTCTGAACCGACGACCCCCAGGGCGCGCGCACAAACGGTAAGAGTCGGTCGGCGTGAGCGCACGGCACGCGGTTGTGGTCTAGTGGTTAGGACGGTAGCTTCCCAAGCTACCTACTCGGGTTCAAATCCCGACAACCGCATCCCGTCCGGCCGCCGTTACGGCAGCGGGTCGGTGGTCGCCGTCCCTCGGTAGCCGGCCGGCATCAGGTCCGGGTCGATCTTGCCGGTCGTCGCGTACCGGTACAGCGCCGCGCGCAGGACCCCTTCGGCGGCCGCGCCGATGAGCGCCACGAAGGCGACGATCGCCAGGGCGACCCCGATCAACGTCATTCCCAGGGCGACAGCGCCCCCGACCAGGTAGAGGAGGCCGACAACGCCCACGACCACCCCGACGACGATCCCGGCCCCGAGCATCAGGCCGAGTGCCAGGTTCGAGACGAGCGAGCGGCCGAGCGTCGAGGTGAACAGGCGCGCCGACCGCTTGAGCGCCGGCCACGGCCGCTCGTCCTCGTAGAGGAGGACCGGGACCATGAAGTAGGTCACGACCGACCAGGTGATCCCGCCGATCGCCCCGATCATGATCCCGCCGAGCCCGCGGACCCGGTTCGAGATCGCCTGGATGAGCAGGCCGACGGTCGCGGTGAGGAGGGCCCACACCACCAGGCGTCCCAGCCGGCCCCGCGCAATCTTCCACCCGTCCGCGGCGGTCGGCTGCTGGCCGTTCAGCTTGAGGGTCGCCGCCCCGATCAGCGCCGCGGTGCAGTACACCGACAGGAACACCATCCCGAAGTACGCCGCGAGGAAGACGACGACCCCGAGGGCGGTGACCGCAT
Organism: uncultured Thermoplasmata archaeon; assembly: GCA_963719635.1. Taxonomy (GTDB): domain Archaea; phylum Thermoplasmatota; class Thermoplasmata; order Lutacidiplasmatales; family UBA184; genus Lutacidiplasma. Next base: position 55,266 of record CAVRCS010000004.1, read on the forward strand.
CGCCGGCGTGGAACCCGATGATCGAACCGCCGAACAGCGCGAACTCGCCGACCGTCAGCAGCAGGAGGACGCCGAGGATCGACAGCCCCGCGACGAGGGGGAAGATGAGCAGGGCCCGGTCCTCCCGGATCAGGCGGAACGACGTCTTCGTGAGCTTCCACGAGTCCGCAAACGTCCCCGGCATCCGACCCGTACCTCCTCGGCCCTGTTTGACGGCGGCGTAGATGACCCTTCGCCCCGGCAGCCCGGGGGCCACGCCGACGCCTCAGGTCCCGGCTGCCTGACTCGAACAGGCGACCTGAGGATCTCCACGGGGGCTGCCGGGGGTTCCGGCAGTCGCGCCTACAGTCCCCCGCTCTACCACTGAGCTAAGCCGGGACAGTTCCGAGAACCGAGGCACGAATAATAAACTCTCCGCCGGCGCGCGACGGGGCTCCGGTCGGTCGCCGTCGCCCCCGGGCACAACCGGTGGACCGTGCGGCCGTTCCCGGGCCCACCCCTACCGGAGCGCCGCGCGGAGTCGGTCGGTCACGGTCCCGGGCGGCCCGTCCGCCTGCAGCGACCGGAGCAGGCCGTTCTGGCGGTAGTGCTCCAGGAGCGGCGCCGTCTGGTCGGCGAAGACCTTGAGGCGGACCTCCACGGCCTCGGGCCGGTCGTCGGGACGTTGGAGCAGCGGCATGCCGTCCCGGTCGCAGACACCGGCGCGGCTCGGGGGCTTCGAGACGACGTTGTAGACGGAGCCGCACGTCGGGCAGGTGCGGCGGCCCGCGAGCCGGGCGATCAGCTCGGACCGGTCGACCGCGAACCACACGACCGCGTCCAGGGGCGTGAGGAGTTCCAGCTCCTGGGCCTGGGCCCGGTTGCGCGGAAACCCGTCGAGGATGAAGCCGACGGCCGCGTCCGGGCGCGCGAGCCGCTCCCGGAGCAGCTCCAGGACGAGCGGGTCGGGGACGAGCCGTCCGGCCCGGATGTGGCCGTCCGCCTCGCGGCCTATCGGCGTGCCCTCGGCCGCCGCCGACCGGAGGAGGTCGCCGGTCGAGAGGTGGGCGATCCCCCACTCCTGCGCCAGCACGGCCGCCTGAGTCCCCTTGCCTGCGCCCGGGGGACCGAGGAAGACGTACCGGCGTCCGGACGGGGTCGTGGTCAGGGGACTCCCTCCGCACGTTCACCGACCACGGTCCCTGGGAACGGCCGGCCCGCCAACGCGTTCGCGAGGCTCCCGAGGTCCCGGCCCGCGACGATTGCGAGCGGGACGCCGGCGCGCGCGAGCGCCTCCGCACCCAGCCGGTCGAACGGGAAGTGCTGCCCGGGCTCTCCCGAGGTGCTCCGGCGCAGGAGGTCGAGGAACGCCGGCCAGGCGAGCCGCTCCAGGCGTCGGGCGTTCGGGTTCGCCCTCGGGTCGGCGTCGTAGACGGCGTCGACGTCGGTCGCGTTGACCACGCGCTCGGCCCGGAGACGTACGGCGGCGAGCGCGGCGACCGCATCGGTCGTGTGGCCTGGCTCCGTTCCCCCCAGCACGACGGGGGAAGAGTGCCGCACCGCCTCGACGGCCTCGCGGACGGTCGTCGGCGGGTGCGACGCGGTCCGGCCGCCGATCGCCCCGGCAAGCAGGCGCGCGTGCAGTCGCGTCACGTCAATCGCCAGCTCATCCAGTTCGACGTGCGTGAGCCCGACCGCGGCGCCCAGCTCGATGTACTGCCGGGCGGTCCTTCCCCCCCGGTCGTCACCACCAACGGACGGGTTCGCCCGACCTCGGAGAGCAGCGCCGCGAGCCGACGGACGAACTCCGGATCGCCATCCCCGCGCAGGAGGACGGAGCCGCCGACCGAGACGACGAGGGGGGCCGTCGCAGCGTGCGCGGCGTCGCCCATTTCCTCGCGGGAGCGGTCCTCCGACATAGCCATGACGGGGTTCCGGGCGCTCGGCTCATTAGGGCGGGGGCGTCCGAGGGCCGTGGCGGACCGGCGGGACGCCGCGAAGGCGGCGGCGGCGCGGGCCGCGGTCCAGCGGTACGTCCGTCCGGGCATGCGGCTCGCGCTGGGCACGGGCTCGACCGCGGCCCACGCGGTCCGGGCGATCCACGAGCTGTTGCGCGACGCCCCGTTCGAGTGTGTCGCGAGCTCTTCGGAGACCGAACGGCTGGCCACCTCCCTGGGCCTCGCCGTACGCCCGCTCCGGGGCGACGACCGCTTCGACCTCATGATCGATGGGGCGGACGAGGTCTCGCCCGGCCTCGACCTGACGAAGGGCGGCGGCGGGGCGCTCCTGCGCGAGAAGCTCCTCGCCCGCCTCTCCACGCGTCTCGTTATCGTCGTCGACGACAGCAAGCTCGTCACGGCGCTGGGGGAGCGCGCCCCGATCCCGGTGGAGGTCGTCCCGTTCTGCCGACCGGTGCTCGAGCACCGGTTCGTCGCCGAGGGGTACGCCCCGAAGCTCCGGACCGAAGCCGGCGGTGGCCCGTACCGGACCGAGAACGGCAACGAGATCCTAGACGTGGGGGCACCGAGGCCGCTGCAGCATCCGTCGGAGGTCGACCGTACCTGGCGCGGCTGGGTCGGCGTCGTCGAGACCGGCCTGTTCGTCGGCCTCGCCGAGCGCGCGGTCGTCGGCGAAGCGGCCGGCGGCGTGCGCGAGCTGGAACGGGCCCCCCAAGGCCCCGTTCCCGGCCGCTGACGTTCACCGCGGCGGCGTCGGCGTTATCCGCCCGCGGCGGTCGCCCCCCGACGCCGCGCACCGGCGGCAGAGCGGGAACGGTCGATGCAGGGGAAGTTCGTTCGGACGCGCGTCGAGGACCACGTCGGCTACATCGAGATCGGCAAGCCGAAGGCGAACACGTACGACCTGCCGATGATGGTCGAGCTGGACGAGGCGGTGGAGGAGTTCCGCTTCGACGAGAACGCCCGCGTCATCGTGCTCACGAGCGGCCTGCCCGGCTTCTTCAGCGCGGGGGCGGACATCGAGATGCTCCGCACCAGCACCCCGGATTTCAAGGCGATGTTCTGCCTGCACTGCCAAGAGACGCTCAACCGTCTCGCGTCGACCCCGAAGGTCGTCCTCGCCGCGATCAACGGCCACTGCGTCGGCGGCGGGCTCGAGATCGCCCTCGCGTGCGACCTGCGGGCGATGGCGAAGGACTCCGGGAAGATCGGCCTCCCCGAGGTGACCCTGGGCGTGCTCCCCGGCACCGGCGGGACCCAGCGGCTTCCGCGGCTCGTCGGCGCGTCGCGGGCGCTCGACATGATGATCACCGGGAAGCTGCTGACGCCGGACGAGGCGCTCGGCATCGGCTTGGTCAACTACCTCTACCCGAAGGAGTCGTTCGCGAAGGACGTGCAGGCGTACGCCGCCGCGCTCGCCCACGGCCCGGCGCGGGCGGTCAGCCTGATCAAGCGGTCGGTCGTCGAAGGGGTCGAGCAACCGCTTGTCTCCGGCCTCGCGCTCGAGCGCGAGCTGCAGAACCGGCTGTTCGTCACCGAGGACGCGAAGGAAGGGCTCGCCGCGTTCGCGGAGAAACGGAAGCCCTCCTTTAAGGGTCGGTAAGCCCTTTTCTCGCTCGGAGGGAACCGATGCCCGAATCGCCCGCGTCCGGCGCCCCGGTCGGGCCGACGCTCAAGGACGGCAAGACGATCGAGCCGGTCCGCGAGATCCTCTGGGGGAACGCCACGGGCGTGCGGAAGTACGAGACCGCCGACGAAGTCCCTCCCGACATGCGCAAGCTGCTCGTCAAGCTCATGGTCGTGCAGGCGGACACCGAGTTCGCCTCGATCCAGCAGCACCGGCCGTGGCTCGACCGCGCCCCGACCCTCGAGGACCGCTGGATCGAGGCCCGGATCGTCGCCGACGAGGCCCGCCACGGGCTCCAGGCGTGCCGGATCCTGCGGGATTTCGGCGAGGAGGGCCAGAAGCTGATCGACGAGCTCCTCACGAAGCGCGAGGGGGAGCACAAGCTCGACGCGTTCAACATGAAGTTCGACCGGTGGTCGGACGTCGGCGCGTTCACCTGCTTCGTCGACCGGGTCGGCGTCTACCAGCTCCGGGCCTTCCAGGAGTGCTCGTACGGTCCGCTCGCCCGGGCGATGCCGCTCATGCTCAGCGAGGAGCAGTTGCACCTCAACTTCGGGGCGAGCGTGCTCCGTCGGATGGCCCAGGACGGGTCGAAGTACTACGGCTCCGAGCAGGAGGCGCAGGAGGCGATCCGCAAGTGGTACCCCCGCGCGCTCGACATGTTCGGCCACTCCAACTCGGAGACGAGCCGCCGCGCGATCGAGTTCGGCCTGAAGCGCTGGACGAACGAGGAGGCGCGCGGGAAGTTCACCGAGGAGGTTCGCGGCTTGGTCCACTCCATCGGGCTCGAACTCCCGCCCGACACCGCCGACCGCCACGTGCTGTAGGCGGAGCCGACCGGCGCGCCCTCAGCGTCGACGTTTCTTCCCCGCCCGACGCCGCCGTACCGGCGTGGGCTTTCCGCCCGGATCGACGCGCCGCGCCCCGGGTCCCGGGCGGACCGTAAGCGTCGAGCGGACCCCCGGGAGCTTCGCGAGCCGGCGCCGCACGAGCGGAAGGTGGCGCTCGAGCGTGAAGACGTGGACGTGAGCGCCGGCGTCGTGCGTGTAGGCGGCGACCGGCTCCCCCGCGGTCTCGTTGATCGACCGGACCTCCGCGAGGACCGCGCGGGAGGTGGAAGTGAGGTAGTCGAGGGACGGGGAGGTCGTCTCACAGACGGAACGGAAACTGTCGCACTCTTCCATGACGGCGGGGAAGAGCCGGCCCGCGTCCCGGGCCCGCAACGCCCGGACGACCCGCGCGAGGCGCGCCGGGAGCTCCGCGAGGCGTTGGGGATACTCCGGGCTGGTCCGCACCGTCGCCTGCATCGCCTCCGCTGAGCGCACCGCCTTCTCCGGGGCACCCTCGACCAGCACGACGACATCGACGAGCGACGGCCAGTGCCCTTCGGGAAGGATCGAGCGCGCGTACGAGTCGAGGCCGTCGTCCCGGGAGCCCGCCCGCCAGAGGACGAACCCGCCAAAGACGGAGCGCGAGGCGCTGCCGGAACCGAGACGGGCGAGCCGCGAGAGGTCCCGGGGCGTGAGCCGGAGACCGGCGGCCGCCCCCGCCGCGCCAGCAAGCGCGGCGAAGCCGCTTGCGCTGGAGGCTAGCCCGCTCGCCGTCGGGAAGTTGTTGTCGGAGAGGACCTCCGCCCGGCCGTCGAGAGCCGCGCGTGCGCGCACCCGGTCGAGCATCGCCACGACGGCGGCGCGCGGGTTGCCGCTCGCCGCGGCACCGTTGAGGACGACCCGGTCGTCCCGCAGCGCGGGGTCGAAGCGGACGGACGTGCGCGAGCGCATGCCACGCAGGGTCACCGAGAGCGACGAGTTGTACGGGAGAACGCGGGCGGCGTCCCGCACCCCCCAGTACTTCACGAGGGCGATGTTCGGCGGCGCCTCGAACGTCGCCGCGCCGTCGGAACGGGGGGACGGCCGCACGCGGCCGGACGGCGTCCCGGACTACTTATGCGCGGCGGGAGCTGCGGCCGTCATGGCGACGAAGAGCCGCCTGCCGGAGCCGAAACCGACCCGGCCGACCCCCGACCTGTTCCGCGCCGCGCGGCGGGGCGGGTTCCACCACGAGGTCGGCTTCCGCGTCCTCGCGGAGAAGAGCGGCCACGGCTTCTGCACGGTCGCCGGGCGGGTCGAGCGCCGGCACCTGAACATCAACGGGGTCGTGCACGGCGGCGTCTACGCGACGATCCTCGACACCGCGATGGGCGGCTCGGTCGTGTCGCTCCTCACCGAGGAGGAGACGACCGCCACGACATCCCTCTACGTCGAGTTCCTCCGGGCGGCCCGCGAGGGCGAGGTCCTCTCGGCCCGGGGGGAAGTGCTCCGCCGCGGCCGGCACATCGCGTTCGCCGAAGGGGAGCTCGTCGGCAGCGCCGGCGAGCGGCTGAGCCAGGCGCGCGGCACGTGGTACATCTGGTCTGGGTCCGACCGTCGTAAGGCGGGCGGGGGTCCGCGCAAGGGCGTGGAGCGCTAGCCCAGCCGCCGGCGCAGCCGCTCGGCGATCTCGAGGCGCTCGAGGCCCTTCGCGAGCCCCCGGGTCCCTTCCGGCGTGGGGTGGGCGTCGAAGAAGCGCCGGACCTCCTCCGCCCGGCCCGCCCCGACCTGCGGGAGGGTCATCTCGAGGAGGAGCGGGAGATACCCCGAGCCGCGGAAGAACCCGGTGAGCGTCTCGAGTTCCGCCTGGAGCCACGCCCACGTCGTCTCCCGCGCGACGGGGTTCATCGACGCCTGGATGGCGACCCCCAGGACGTGGCTGCGGTTGATCTTCCCCGCGGTGCAGAGGTCGAGGACCTCGCGCACCCGCTGGGCGCGCGGGCTCCAGGCGAGGGCGCGCTCCATGCGGAGCGCTTCGATCGCGGTCTTGGCCCGCTCCTGGGCGGCCCGCAGCTGCTCGTACCCCGCATCGCCGCCGGCCCGCGCCTGGGCGATGGCGACCGATGTGCGCAGGTCGGGGTCGAGCTGTTCCCAGCCGGCGAACCGGCCCGCGAGCCCGGCGGCGAACGCCTCGTCGACGCGGACCCGCGCGAACGCGAGCCTGTCTCGCAGGACGCCCGTGCCCATCGGCTCGTTCTCGCGGCGGTCGATCCCGATCCGGTCGCACTGGCGTGCGAGGAACTCCCGGGCGACGCTGGTGATCCCGGGGACGTGCGGGAAGCTCATCGCAAACCCCGCGAGCGTTCCCGCCAGCGTCTCGACGACGAGCCGCTCGGAGCTGTCGGCGAACCGCCGCACCGCTGTCGCATACGTCGCCCAGTCGGTGTCGCCGGACTCCAGGAACGCCGCGAGGTCGTCGAGCAGCGCCCAGCCGTCCTTGCCCGGCTTGGTCGGCAAGCTGGCGAGGAGGCGGTCGAGGAGCGGGCCGTCGTAGAGGACGCGGAAGAACCCGATCGAGTCCGGGTTCAGCACGACCGTCGCCGTCGACGGGACCGCGAGCTCGTGCTCGCGCTGGTCGAAGAGCAGCTTCTGCCGGCGGCCGTCGACCTCGACAACGAGCGGGATCGGCCACGGAGGCTCGTCGACCTCCCCGTGGAACGTGAACCGGCTCTGTCGGAGGCGGACGCCTCCGGCCGTACTCTGGGCCCGGATCATCGGGATTCCGGCCCGGTCGATCCACGGCCCGGCGAGCGCGCCGACCGGCTCGCCGCTCGCGCGCTCGAGCGAGGCGAAGAGGTCGGCGGTGCTCGCGTTCCGGTAGCTGAACCGCTTCAGGTACTCGGTGACGCCGGCGCGGAACGCCGCCTCGCCGAGGTACCGGTCGAGCATGGCGAGGACGGTCGAGCCTTTTCCGTAGCTGATCTCGTCGAAGATCTGGCTGAGCTCTTCCGGGCTCTGGACGTGCGCCCGCACCGGGTGGGTCGACCGGAGCGAATCGCCGTCGACCGCCATCGCCTTGCCCGCCGTCCGCACGAAGAAGTCGCACCATGGGTCGAAGCCGGGCTCGAGCTCGGCGGTGATCTTCGTCTCCATCAGCGCCGCGAAGCTTTCGTTCAGCCAGATGTCGTCCCACCAGCCCATCGTGACCAGGTTGCCGAACCACTGGTGCGCGATCTCGTGGGCCGTCGTCTCGAAGACGTCCCGGGTCGCGAAGCTGCTGCTGGCTCCGTCGATGAGGAGCCGCGACTCCTGGAAGCTGATCGCGCCCCAGTTCTCCATCGCGCCGAAGGCGTGCTCGGCGATCGCGATGAGGTCGAGCTTCGGCAGCGGGTAGGGGATCCCGTAGTACGTCTCGTACGCCCGGAGGATCCGGCGCGCCGACCGCAGCGCCCACGCCCCGGCATCGCCTCGCCCCGGCGGGGTCGCGACGCGGACGGACGGCGTCCCTCCCTCATCCTCGCGGAGGTCGAACCGCCCGACGCCGAGGTAGAACAGGTAGGTCGACATCTCCGGAGTCGGGTCGAACGTCCACTCCGCGGTCCCGTTCTCCGGGCCGGTTCGGCGGCCCGGGGTGTTGGAGATGACCTCCAGACCGGCAGGGGCCCGGACGGTGAGCGCGAAGCGCGCCTTGCGGTCGGGCCGATCCACGCACGGGAAAATCCGGCGCGCGCCGGTCGGTTCGCAGTGGGACGTCAGGACATGGCCGTCCCCGTGGCGGGAGCGGTACAGGCCGAAGAGGTTCTGGGTCTCCACCTTCCCGGTGAAATGGATTGCGACTGGACCGGTGCCGGAACCGGGCAGCTCGAAATTGAGCCGATGGGTCGCCTCGTCGACGGCGAACGGCACGGGGGCGCCGCCGGCCCGCACGGAGTCGACCTTCGGTCCTTCGCAGTCGAGGGCCCAGCGGCGGCTCCCGGCCGGTCGGTCGAACTCGACCGAGCCCTGCCAGGCGAGCCCGTCAAAGTCGATGTCGAGGCGGAGGCGGTACTCCGCGATCGGGGGCTGCGCGTCGTCAGTCACGCCGCCCCCCCCGCCTCGTCGACCGCTCGCCATCACGCTGAGGCGCGCGAGGGCGGGCGCGGCATGAAGGCTTACGGGGCCGGCTCCGCCAGGGAGCCGACACCGCGCGCCCGACGCAGGATTAAATAGACCCCCTCGTTCGGACCCGATGGCTGACGGCCAAAGCGGTGGGGAAACACCCGGTCCCATTCCGAACCCGGCAGTTAAGCCCACCGGCGTTCCGCGCGGTACTGAAGTGCGCGAGCCTACGGGAACCGTGGAAAGCTGTCAGCCTCCGGGACCTCGGGACGTCCCGCTAGGGTAATCGTCCGGGCCGCGTCCGCCGGGCGGATGCGGCTGGGAGCGCACGTCGGGATCGCTGGGGGACTCGCCGAGGCGGTCGCCGACGCCGAACGGTTCGGCGCGGAGTGCATCCAACTGTTCTCAAAGAGCCCGCAGATGTGGAGTGGCCCCCCGGTCTCGCCCGATGCGGCCGCGCGGTTCCGGGCCGCGGTGCGCGCCGGCCCGATCCGCTCCACCGCCGTCCACCACGGCTACCTGCTGAACCTGGCGAGCCCGAAGCCCGAGATGCTCGCCCGGTCGCGGACGGCGTTCCTGGACGAGATCGCCCGCGCCGACCTTCTCGGCGTGGACGGGCTGATCTTCCATCCCGGCGCGCATCTCGGCACCGGGACCACCGCCGGCATCTCCGCCCTCGTCGAGAACCTCACCGCGGCGCTGGCGGCGACCCCGACGTCGCCGACCCGCCTGCTCTTGGAGAACGCCGCCGGCCAGGGGACGACGCTCTGCTCGACGATGGAGGAGCTCGGCGAGGTCCTTGCGCGCGTGCCGGAGGCGCGGCGCCTCGGCGTGACGCTCGACACCTGCCATCTGTTCGCCGCCGGGTTCGACCTGCGGACCGAGGACGGTTACGGCCGCCTGGTCGATCGGATCCACGCGACGTTCGGCGAGCCGAACGTCCGCGCCTTCCACCTGAACGATGCGAAGGGCGAGTTCGCCTCCCATCTCGATCGGCACGAGAACATCGGCAAGGGGTCGATCGGACCGGAGGGGTTCGGCCGGTTCGTCCGGGACCCGAAGTGGGCGGAGGTCCCGGGGTTCCTGGAGACCCCGCTGGACGACAACGGCTACGCCCGCTACGCCGACGACCTTCGGACATTGAAGGCGCTCCGTGACGGAGGCCGCCTCCCGGCGCCCCGCCGCGCGACCGCCAAGCCCCCGCGCGCCCGAGCTGCTGCCGGGTCTTCCCGGCCCGGCTCGAAGGAACGCCGCCCCCGGGCGGCAGCGATCGGGAGCCGACGGCGCTGATGGCCCGGTCGTCGCAGGCGGGCGCAGCCCCCGAGGTCGAGCGGCTGCTGGTCGACGCTGCCGAACAGAACCCTGCGCTGTCGCTCGGCCAGGTCGAGGAGAGTGGCGAGCGCGCCGCGTCGACGTTCGCCGAACGGTTCCCCGGGCGCCACGCGCGCCTCCCGCCACGGGCGCCGGAAGTCATCGACTGGGCGCGAGAGCGGAGCCGGGGGGGCGCCCCCGCCTTCCTGCGGGCGTCCGTCCGCTTCCTGCTCGGCGAAGCGTTCCCCTCTATCGTCCGGGAGCTGGCGGCGCCGCGGGCGAACGTCAAGCTCCTCGCCTCCGCGTCGGCCGCCGCTCCCGGACATCGACGCGAGGGCGAGCCCGCCCGCAGCGACCTCGCGACGATGCGGGCCGTCCCGTCGATGACCGTCCTCGCTCCCTCCGACGCCCCGTCGCTGCGGGCCGCGGTCGGGGCGCTCGCCGGGCGGGACGGCACCGCCTACGTCCGGCTGCCACCCGCCGACGCGCCGGCCGTCACCACGGGGGCGTTCGTGATTGGACGCGCCGAGGAGCTCCGTGCCGGCAGCGACCTTACGGTCATCAGCTACGGCCCGGCCCTCGCGCCGGCGCTCACCGTCGCCGACGAGCTCGCGCGCGTGGGGGTCTCGGTGCGGGTGCTGGACGCTGCGTCGTTGAAGCCGATCGACGAGGGGGCGATCCTCCGGGCGGCCCGCGAGACGGGCGCGATCCTCGTGGTCGAGGCGGCGCCGATGGCCGGTGGCGTGGGGACGTACGTCGCCGCGATCACCGCCGAGAACCGCCCGGTCCCGGTCCGTCGGGTCGGGTGGACGGACGTCGCGGAGCCGGACGGGCCGGAGGGGACCGCCGGCGACCCCGAGCTCTCGGTCGAGCGGCTCCGCGACGAGGCGTGGGAGCTCCTGCGGTGGCGGGGGAAGGTTCAGTAACCTCTAGCGGTAGGGGCGACCGAGGCGGATCGACGATGGAGCTGTTCCTGGACACGGCGAGCATCACCGAGATCAAGACGATGTGGGAGATGGGGATCCTCGACGGGGTCACCACGAACCCGTCCCTGGTCGCGAAGGAAGGCCGGACGTTCGATTCCGTCCTGCACGACATCTGCGCGCTCGGGGTCCCGTCGGTCTCGGCCGAGGTGACGGCGACCGACACCGACGGGATGCTGCGCGAGGGCCGACGCCTGCGCGCCCTCCACCCGTCGATCTACGTGAAGATCCCGATGATCCCCAACGGGCTGCGGGCGACCAAGACCCTCGCCAAGGAGGGGACCCGGGTGAACATGACCCTCGTCTTCAGCGCCCCCCAGGCGCTGCTCGCGGCGAAGGTCGGGGCGACGTACGTCAGCCCGTTCATCGGCCGCCTCGATGACCTCGGACAGGACGGCATGGAGCTCGTCCGCGAGATCGTGACGATCTACCGCAACTACAAGGTGACGACCAAGGTGCTCGTCGCCAGTGTCCGGCACCCGATGCACGTCGTCGACGCCGCGAAGCTCGGGGCGGACATCGCGACGATGCCGTTCGCCATCATGGAAAAGCTCGTCCAGCACCCGCTCACCGACTCCGGCCTCGCGCGCTTCCTGAAGGATTGGGAGAAGGTGCCGAAGGGATGAGCGGCCCCGCACCCTCCGCTCCGTCGTCCCCCCTCTCCTGGAGCGGTACCTGCGTCTCACCCGCGAGGCGCTCGAGCTCGTCCGCGCGGGGGTACCGGAGCGGTCGTTCCTGCGCGGCGGCTCCGACGACGTGCTCCGCATGGCCCGGGCGTACCTCGCCGACGCCGAGCACTTCTCGTCGACCGGCGACCGCGAACGTGCGCTCGCGGCGGTGAGCTACGCGCACGGATGGCTGGACGCTGGGGTGCGGCTCGGACTGCTGGACGGTCAGAACGATGGCGCGAGGTTCACCCTCTTCCGCTAGCCCGGGCTCGGGCGACGCCCCGGCCCTCGGCGAGACGGTCCTCGGCTCGATCGAGGTCCACCTCCGCCAGCGCGAGCTCCGGCGCGAGGAGCTGTACCAGCAGGCGCGGCGGCTGCGCCGCCTCGCCCAGGCGACGATGACCCGCGTGCACGTGGGGTTGGCCGAGGCGTCCGAGCTCGCCGCGGTTCGGAGCGGGCTCGGGGAGCTCTCGGAGAGGATCCGGCGCGAGGGCCGCGCCGACGAGCCGCTCGCGCACGACGCGCTCCAGGAGGCGGTGGAGGCGTGCCTGCTCGGCGCGATCGTCCACCGCCAGCCACTCCCCGGCCCGTCCGAGCTGGACGTCGAGCCGGAGCCGTACCTCCTCGGCCTGGGGGACGTCGTCGGCGAGGTCCGCCGCCTTGTCCTGGAACGCCTGGCGCGCGACGACCTCGAGGAGGCCGAGCGCCACCTGCGGCTGATGGAGGAGCTGACCCAGTCGCTCCTGCGGTTCGACACGACCCGCGCCATCGTCCAGCTGAAGCCGAAGCAGGACCAGGCCCGGACGCTGGTCGAGCGGACACGGGGCGAGGTCGTGATGGCGCGCTACCTCGCCCGGGTGCGGCCGCCCGCCGAAGCCGGGGGGTGACCGCGGTCGGCGCGCGCACGACGATCGGGGTGATTGGCGGCTCGGGGGTCGCCGGCGTCCTCTCCGGCGCGCCGAAGCTCCACCGGGTCGCCACGTCCTGGGGCGCCCCGTCCGGCCCCGTCGAGGAAGGGACCGTCGGCGGGGTCCGGGTCCTCTTCCTGGCGCGGCACGGGCCGGGGCACACGATCCCGCCGCACCGGGTCAACTACCGAGCGAACGTCGACGCGCTCTGCTCGCTGGGCGCGCAGGCGATCGTCACCGTCAGCGCCGTCGGCTCGCTGCGGGAGGAGCTCCCGCCGGGGACGTTCGTGCTCCCGTCCCAGTTCGTCGACTTCACCAAGCAGCGGCCGACCACGTTCTACGACGGCGGCAAGGTCTACCACGTCTCGCTCGCCGACCCGTTCTGTCCGGAGCTCGCTGCGGCGGCGACCGAGGCCGGACAGGCCGTCGGCGCGCCGTTCGTCGGCGGCAAGACGTACGTCTGCGTCGAAGGACCCCGGTTCAGCACCCGCGCTGAGTCGTCGTTCTTCCGCGGCTTCGCCGACGTCATCGGCATGACGCTCGTGCCGGAGGTGACGCTCGCCCGGGAGCGAGCGCTCTGCTACGCGTGCCTGGCTATGGTCACGGACTTCGACGTCTGGGCCGAGCGCCCGGTCGACGCCGCCGAGATCGCGACGACGATGCGGCAGAACTCGGAGAAGATGGGCCGGCTGCTCGCGCGGCTGTTGCCGTCGCTCGCCCGAGAACCAAGCTGCGCGTGTGCCCGCGCGCTCGACCAGGCGGCGATCTAGTCGGTACTGCGCCGCCGGACCGTGATCGGGATTCGGCCGGCCGCGAACTCGAGCTCCGCGATCTCCACCGGATCGACCAGGGTCGGAGGGACGTCGATCAGCAGCGGAGCCCCGAGCGACACCTGAAGCGCACGTGCCCCGAGGATCCGGGCCCGTTCGAAGCGGGTGTACTCTCGAGCCGACCGGGACACCGACGTCGGGCGGTCACTCACGCGAATCGTCCCGGTCGCCGCGACGCTCGCAGCGGCCACCAAGGGCTCAACCACCAAGGGCTCGCTATTTGAGTTTTGGGGCGGGCGACGGGCTCTGGGCCCCGCCGTGCGACGCCGGCGCGCGGCGTGCACGGTCGATGGGGGTAATTCGGAGCAACCTATATCTCCCGCGAGGCGGCGTCATTCCGGGCGCGATGCATCGCCCGACGCTCGCCCCGGTCCTTCTCTCCGTCGTGGTACTGGTAGCGGCCGTGCTCGTCGTCTCGCCCGTCGGCGGCCGAGGCGTTCCGGCTCACCCTTCGACCGGTCCGGGCCCGTCGGTCTCGGCGTCCGAGCCTCCGGCGGCCGGCTTCTCGCTGACCACAACCGGCGCGTCGCCGGCGGCGATCGCCCTCAGTTGGACCGCATCGACCGAGGCCGACTTCACCAACTACACGATCCTTTACTCGACGGCCGGCGCCACCGGGCCGTGGTCGCTGGGAGGCGTCGAAGGAGGCGAGTCGACCACGACCGCGGTCGTCGCGAACCTCGAGCCGGCGATGCCGGTACTGGTGGGAGGTCACGGCGTACTACAAGACCGGGCTCTTCGGTCTCGGGGGGACCGCTTCTTCGACGAGCAGCGTGCTCTCCGCGACGCAACCGCCGGTCGCCACGCTCGTCGCCCCCGCCAACACGTCGACCTCGGTCACGCTCAACTGGACGGACGCGGCCTCGTACGGCGGCGGAATCTCGTTCGACCAGTACGCGGTGGAAGAGGACGACGACGGGACGACCACGACGTTCGCGACGCTGATGGCCGCCGGGCAGAACTCCACCAACGTCACGGGCCTCGTGCCGGGGCACAGCTACTCGTTCTACATCGAGACGTACGACACGTGCGCCGGCTGCACCCCGGGCGGCACGTCGATCACCGAGTCGAACGTCGTCGTCGCGGGGACCGCCACGTCGCTCACCGCACTCCTGAGTTCGACCCGGTCGACCGTCGATGTCGGCCTCTTGGACGGGTTCACGTGCACGCCGTCCGGCGGGACCCCCCCGTACGCGTTCCGCTGGAACTATACGAACGGGAGCACCCAGTTCGTCGCCGGCGTCGGCACGACCAGCCACGCGTTCTCGGGCGCCTCCGGCGCGGGCTACGCGGTCACCTGCGAAGTCACCGACCACGCCTCCGACCGCGCGACGTCGGCGGTGTCGGTGGTCGTCAACCCGGACCCGCGGGTCTCGGTCGCGGTCTCCGCCGTGAACGTCACGCAAGGCGTCTCGGTCACCTTCCGGTGCACCGGAACGCCGGGGACCGGTCCGCTCCGCGTGAACTGGTCGCTCGGCAACGGCGTCGCGGTGGCCGGCAGCGGCGCGCACGCGAACGCCAGCGCGAGCTACTCCTCAGCCGGGACGTACGTCGCCGAGTGCGTCGTCACCGACGCCCTCGGGCTCCGGGCCGTGGCGTCGGTCGCCATTCATGTCCATGCCCCGTCGGCGCTCGCCTGGCTGACCGCCCCGCTGGTGCTCGCGCTGGCGGCGGCCGGAGGGATCGTCGTCGCGCTCCTGGCGGCCGCGGCCCGCCGCGGGCGGGAGGAGAGCACCCGCTCGTCTGCCCTGTCGCGGTGGCTTCCCCCGACCGGTCCGTCGACGACCGTTCACGGGGCGAAGATCTGCCCGAAGTGCGGCGCGTCGAACGTCCCGCTGCGTCAGACCTGCCGCGCGTGCGGAACGCCGCTGCCGGCCAACCCCGGCACCTAGCGGCGGACGGGCCGGAGCGGCCCCGGGACTACGCGTAGCCGAACTGGCGCCGGGCGAAGTCGGTCATCCGCTCGGGGCCCCACGGGGGCTCCCAGACGACGTCGACCTTCACCGACGGGCTCCCGGAAGCCCCCTTCGCCGTCGTCTCGACCTCGCGGACGAGTTCCTCCACGGCGGGGCACCCCGGGCTCGTCATCGTCATGCGGATCGTGAGGGCGCCGTCGTCCGCCCAGTCGAAACCGTACAGCAGCCCCAGGTCGACGATGTTCATCGGGATCTCCGGATCGTAGACGTTCTTCAGCGCCAGGCGGACCCGCTCGTCGCGCTCCGAGGTTGCGGAGGCGGTCGCGGGGCCGGCGTCCGCCACCGGGGGCGCAGGCGACGTGAGGCGGGACGGCAGGAACGGCCCGACGACCTCGAAGCCGGCCGGGTCGGCGTCGGTACGGTAGTGGACCTCGGCGTCCCGTAGGAACGAGACGCTTGCCTCGTCGATCAGGAGGGCGACCCCGTCCACCGTCACCGGGAGGTCCCGGACGCTCGCGTGGTCGATCATCATCTGGGCGTGCGGTCGGAGTCCGCGCTCCACCCAGACCCGGACGCCGAAACCGGACGGCCGGCCCTGGAGCGCGGCGGAGAGCGCGCCGCGGGCGGCGGTGTCCAGCCTCAGGCGGATCGACGACGGGTCGACCGGCCCATCGCCCGGGCCCCGCCGTCCAGCTTCCGGCACCGCCTCCCTCCGCCCGGACGGACGCCGCGCGGCTCCTAAGCCTCTGCGGCCGGCGCCCCGGGCTCAGCCGCCGGTGACGTCGCCCAGGAACTCGCGGATCGTCCCGAGGAACTCCCGGGGCTGCTCGAGCACGACCAGGTGGCTCGAGCGGGGGAGGACGCGCAGGTGCGCGGGCTCGATCCGTTCGTTCGCCTCGACGGCCGCCTCGAAGAAAAAGTCGTAGCGGCCGACGACGACCGCGGTCGGGACCTCGATCTTCGAGTAGTAACGGCGGCCGTCCCACTTCGCCATCGTGCCGTCGACCTCGAACGCGTTGCCCGACCGGCTCATCATCGCCGAGTAGACGGCGGAGGAGAGCCGGGTCGACTTCCAGTCCTGCGGCCACGACCGCAGGAACCGGGCGTCGAACGGCTGGACGATTGCCTCGCAGAGGCTCGTGTACTCGGGGCTCTGGAACGCCGCCGCGCGGGTCAGCTCGCGGAGCCGCGCCCGCTGCTTCGGCGACGCCGCCGCGACCATCCGCCGGTACGCCGCTTGGACCTCCTCAGCGCTACCGGCGGTGGCGCAGAGGAGCAGCGAGGTCAGATGGCGTTCGTAGCGGTGGGCGTACTCGAGGGCGGCGAACCCTCCGGCGGAGTAGCCGAGCAGGTGGAGCTCCTCGATCTTGAGCGCGCGCCGGACGAGCTCGATGTCCTCGGCGAGGTTCGCGACCGTGTAATCGGCCGCACGCCGCGGCGCCCAGCTGTGGCCGACGCCCCGCGGGTGGAACAGGACGACCCGCAGGTTCGCCGAGGCGAGGCGGAGGAGCGCGCGAAGGTAGTGGTACGTGAGGCCAGGGCCGCCCGGGTGAACGAGGAGCGTCGCCGGGCCCTTGCCTTGCGACAGGTACTCGAAGGACCGGCGGCCCGGGGCGACTATCCGCCGCAGGCGCGCCACGACCCCCACAGTCACGCCCGCCCCAAAAGCGTCGCCCACGCCCCGGCTCGAGCCCGCCGCGGAGCGCCGGCGCCCTGGAGCGGTCTATTGCACGGGCCCGAATTCGAGGGTCCGGAACGATAGTACCGCGGCGACAAACGTCACGCTCGCGAGCCCCGCGAGGATCGCCCCCGCGACAAGGTCGCCGGGGCCGAACGTGTGGTGGAACGCGTCGCGGACGGAGTTCGCCGCGTAGGTGAGCGGGTTGGCGTACACGACGAGGCGGATCGCCTCAGGGGTCTTGTCGGTGACCGGGTAATAGACGGTCGAGATGAAGGTCAGGAAGTACTGCAGCAGCGACTGGATCGTGAAGTAGAGGTTCGCCGAGCGGATCTGCCCGCCGATCGCGATCAGGAGCCCGGCAAAGCTCGTCGCCCCCAGGGCGATCGTTCCCAGGACCACCGCGAGCTCCACGCCGGAGAGCGTGGGGAGGCCCGCCAGCGGGAGCGCGACGAGCCCCATCAGCCCGACGCCGACGAGCGCGAAGAGGAGGGTCGTGAGCAGCAGGGCGGCGAGGTACTCCGCCCGCAGGAACGGCCCGCTGAAGATCTGCTCGACCATCGCCCACCGGCGGTCGAGCCAGAAGATCCGCCCTGCGAGGACGGCGCCGGTGATCATCTGGGAGGCGATCATCCCGGGGACAAGGAAGTCGACGTAGTTGCCGAACCCTCCGACGGCCGGGACGATCTGGTTGAACATCGTGCCGAGGATGACGATGAGGAACGCCGGCTGGCCGAACATCACGAGCAGGGTGATCGGGTCGAGGCTCGCCCGGAAGTTCCGGACGACGAGGCGCAGCACCGGCGGAACGTGGCTCATCGCCCCTCCCCGGTCAGCTCGGAGGGTCCGACCGGCTCGGCGACGATCGAGACGAACGCCTCCTCCAGGGTCGTCTCCTGCACCGAGATCCGCTCCAACGAGCGCCCCGCGCGCTCCGCCCACCGGGCCAGGTCCGCGACCAGCTCCTCCGGGTTGCGGGCCCGGAATACGAGCCGACCGTCGGGGCTCTCGTCGCGGACGAACTGTTCCCCCTTCTGGCGAAGCGTCTGCTCGAGCTCGACGGTCTCCGCCGCCGTCAGCGGGCGGTCGAACTCCACCTCCACCGTCCGGGCCCCGGCGTGGCGCCGCTTCAGCTCGTCCGGGGGAGCGACCGCCGCGAGCCGGCCGTGCTGCATGACGCCGACGCGCGCGCAGAGCCGGTCGGCCTCGTGGAGGATGTGCGTCGTGAAGACGATCGTCAGGCCGGCGCGGGCGCGCTGCGCGAGGTAGTCGAGGATGCGACCGCGGGTGAGGGCGTCCAGCCCGACCGTCGGCTCGTCGAGGAACAGCAGTTCCATCTCGTGCATCAGTTCGCGCGCGACCTGGAACCTGCGACGCTCGCCGCCCGAGAGCGCCCACGGCTTGCGCTCGCGCATCCGCCCGAGCTCGAACAGCTCGAGCATCTCCTCCGTCCGGGCCGCCGCGAGCTCGCGCGGGACCCCCCACAGGAACGCATACAGCTTCAGATTCTGCTCGACGCTGACGAAGTCGAGCGACTCCGCCTGCAGGACGACTCCGAGCCGGGCCCTCTCGGCACGCCCGCACCGCCGGAGCTCGCGGCCGAAGAGGTGGCCGCCTCCCTCCGTCGGCAGGATCAGCGTGCTGAGGAGCCGGACCGTCGTCGTCTTGCCGGCCCCGTTCCGCCCGAGGAGCCCGAAGATCTCCCCGCGGTGAAGCTGGAAGGAGAGGTGCCGGACCGCGAAGACTCCCGGTCGGTAGGCGTAGCCGAGGTCCGACGCCTCGGCGACGATGTCGCCCCCGATCACGGTTCGCTGCCCACCTGCCGGTTCACCGTTCGACCGGAGGGGGCGGGAACAGCCGAGGCGAGAGGTCCGGTGAGAGCAACACCCCCGGAACTCGCCGGGCTCCCGGGGCCTCGAGCGACCGCGCGCCGGATGCGGGCACCGGGATTTGAACCCGGGTTATAGGCTTGGCAAGCCTATGTGATAACCAGACTACACTATGCCCGCGTACGGTCGGCGCTCGTGCTCCCCAGGAGGCGGGTCGGCGCCGGGAGCCTCCGAAGACGTCCCGGGCGCGTCGGTTTCCCCTCCGCGCGGTCCCGACACGGGCCCCCACTATAAGCCCGACCCGTGGACGCGGCCGGCCGTCACGGCGAGGCTCGACGCCCGCGCGAGAAGCTAAGCCCTCAGGCCGACTGTCGCGCCGTTCGCGGAGCGGCCCCGTACCCGATGGAGGCGGTGCCCGGAGTGCGATGAGCGACGTGTGGGCCGAAGGGGACACGGTCGCCCTGCTGCGGCCGGGCGAGCCGGCGACGGTCGTTCGGCTCCTCCGGGGCCCCCAGTCGGTCCGGGGGGAGGCGGTCCTCGACCTCTCCGAGCAGATCGGGCGCCCGCCGGGGGGCAGCTCGAATGGCTCGGACGACGCTACGCGGTGCTCCGCCCGTCCCTCGCCGACCTCTTGGCCTCGGTCGAGCGGGGCCCGCAGATCGTCACGCCGAAGGACGCCTTCCAGCTCGCCTACCTCGCCGGTGTCGGACCCGGCGCGTCGGTCGCCGAAGCCGGTGCGGGCTCCGGGGCGCTCACGGTCGTGCTGGCGACCCTGGTCGGCCCGACCGGGCACGTCGACAGTAACGACCGGCGGGAGGAGTTTCTCGCCTCCGCCCGGCGGAACGTCGAACGCGCGGGCCTCGCGGCTAGGGTCACCTTCCATCTTCGCGACGTCGCCTCCGAGGGGGTCGGCGGTCCCGGGCTCGGGAGCGTCCTCCTCGACCTCCCGGAACCGTGGACGGTCCTCGGGTCGGCGAAGACCGCGCTCGCTCCGGGCGGGTACGTCGCGACGTACACGCCGACGTACAACCAGCTCGAGCGCACGGTCCGCGAGCTGCGCCACGCCGGGTTCGAGCAGGTCCGGGCGCTGGAGCTGCTCGAACGACCCCTCCACATCGGCGACGGTGGGACCCGGCCGGAGTTCGAGATGCTTGGACATACGGGATTCCTCGCAGCGGGCCGGAAGGTCGGCTAGCGATGGTCGTCGCGTCGCTGACGATCGCGGGGTCGGTCGGGGTCGTCCTCTCGGGCGCCTTCCTGTGGCGCGAGATCGGGCGGTTTGCCGCGCCCCAGGTGCCTGTCACCCGGTTTGACGAACGCAAGCTCCTGGCGGCGTACACCGTGGGCCTGTTCGCCGGGGTCCCGCTGGCCGTCGCCTACGTCCTGCTCGTCGTGTCGGTCGGCAACGGCGCCCTTCCCGGCGCGGCGGTGTTCGTTACGTGCCTCGTCGGGGGCTCGGAGCTCGCCCAGTACTTGGTCGGTCGGACCCCTTACTGGGCGAAAGGGGTCGCCCTGCCGTTCTACGTCGCCTCGTTCCGCGCCGGCGTCGGAGGGATCCTCGCCCTCGCGGCCATGGCGTCGTACCTGGGCGCGGTCGTCCTCCCGTCGGTCGCCGGGACGGCAGCCGCGCTGCTGAGCGCCGTGGCGCTCGTCGCCGTCGAGGTCGCCGGCGGGCTCCTCACCTTCCGGGACCTTCGGCCGTCGGCGTCCCGGGTCGGGGGCCCGCTGTCGGGGGCGGTGTTCGGCGTGGTCGCGTTCTTCCTGCTCGCTCTCGGCCCGACTGCCGGTACGGTGGGCGCGCTCGTCGCGCCCGTGATCGTGCTCGCGGGGGCGTTGCTCGCGTACCGGGGACGCCGCGGCGTGCTCGCCGCCGTCCCCTCTCCCCTGGCGGCCCCCGGGCCGGAGGCGGGGGACCGCCCCCTCCCGTACGGGCGTACCGCTCCCCCACCCGAGGAGGAGGGCGGGCGCGGTCCCGGGCCGGAGTGACGGTCGCGCGGCCGCCGGGGCGCGCTTAGGGCGCCGTCCGGGCGAAAAGATACAATCTTAAGGCGGGAGGCGTGGCCCCTCGGGATGCCGACCGAGACCGCCGACCTGACCCTAATGAGCCGGCTCCGTCACGGCCTGCGGGTGCACCGGGCGATCGTGGCGATCGCGGTCCTCGCGATCGCCTTCTTCCTCTCCGTCCTCGCGGTCGGCTACTTCACCCCGCTACGGACCTCCTCGCCGTTCGTGCAGATCAACCATGCGACCGACACGAACGGGGCGAACTACAACCTCGTCTTCGTCTTCGTCGGCCCGATCCTGATCATCATCGGGGGCTACCTCGTCGGCGCCTACTTCTACGCCCGACGGCGGTTCGAGCACCTGATGCTCACGAAGAGCAAGGCCGAGTTCCTGCGGAACCTGCCGGAGGTCGAAGAGCTCCTGTGGGACCTGACACCGGCCGACGAGATCCGGTACGACGAGAAGCTCGGCGAACTGCGGCTGCGGCGCTAGCGACTCGTCCGGACCGCGGTTAAGTAGCGCGCGTCGGTCCACGGAACGTGGCGACCGCCGGCGGCCGTCCGGGGGACTTCGTCTTCCGGCCCCTGCGCACTCCCGAGGAGTTCCGCCACGCCGAGGAGCTGCAGCGCGAGGCGCTGGGAGAGGCGTCGGGGCTCATCGTCCCGGCGACCGTCCTCAAGGTCGTCCAGGAGAACGGCGGCCTCGCCTTGGGCGCGTTCGCCGACATCTATCTCGCCGGGTGTGCCGCCTCGGCGATCGGCTGGGACGGCAGCGCGCTCTACCACCACGTCCTCGTCACCGTCGTCCGGCCCGAGTACCAGAGCCACCGGGTCGGGTTCCGCTTGAGCGCCCTCCTCCGCGACGAGGTGCTGCGCCTCGGCCTCCCCGAGGTTCGGTGGGCTTTCGACCCTCTCCACCGTCCGAGCGCGGCGCTGTCGGTCCGTCGCCTGGGGGCCCGTCCGGACAAGTTCCTCCCGCACTTCTTCGGCCAGCAGACCGATCCGTCCGGGCAGCGCGACGAGAGCGACCGTCTCCACGTCCGATGGGTCCTCTCCGACCCGGGCGTGGAGCGACGGCTGGCGGGCGAGCTCCCCTCGCACGACGACGACACGCGTCGACGGGCCGCGTCGTTCCCGCTGCTCGAGACCGAGGTCGCGGAGAGCGGCCTCCGCGTGCCGACCGCAGTCGTCGAGCCGACCGTGCCGGAAGCGTCGCTGGAGGTCCCGTTCGACTTCGGTTCGATCCGCGACCACGAACCGACGGCGGTCCGTCGCTGGCGTCACGCGGTCCGGGACGCGTTCCGGATGGTGTTCGACCTCGGCTACGTCGTCGACGACTTCGCTGCCGTGCCGCTCGAGCACGAACGCCGCTGTTTCTACTTCGTCCGGCGCGCGGACCCCGCCGCCGGGGACCCCGTGCCTCCCCACTGAGCCCTCCGGGGGTCGTCGCAAGGGGTTATCGGACGGGAACGGCGTTCCCCGCCGGAGGCCGCAGTGGCCGCGTCGCCGTCCACCGCACCGCGCGACCTGTCGCGCATCTCCCTGCTCCTCGCTCTCGCGGTCCTCGTGGGGATCGTAGCGGCACTGCTCGTCGCCGCGGCCCCGGTCGCCCCAACGCCGTCCGTCGGTCAGATCGTCGTCCAGCTCCCTACGACCGTCTGGGGGTTGCTGCTCCTGGCGCCGTTCCTCACCGGCCTGATGGCCATAGTGGTCCAGAGGCTGCTGGCGGGCAAGCGCTCCGTGGGCCGGGGCCGCGTGGTGCTCGCGGCGGTCGGACTCGCGGTCGCGGCGTTGATCGTCCTCGGCATCCTGCTCGCGGTCACGAACCCCGGGCCCCAGGGGTCGGTCACTGTGCCGACGACGCCGCAGCCCCCGGCCAAGAACAACACCACCCCGCCCCCCCGCCGCCGGGAGGCGGCTCGAGCGGGCCGGTCACCGGGTCGAAGATCCTGACGTTCACCAGCTGGGACCTGCTGGCGGTCATAGCCGCCGTCTGCGGGCTCGTCGTCCTGCTCACCGTCCCGGGCTCGATCTCCCGTATCGTGGACCGCACTCGGCGGAGCCGCGCGGCCCCGGCGGCCGACCCGACCGCCGTTCGCACCGCCCTCGTCGACGCCGGCCGCGCGATCGACCGCGGCGAGGACCCGCGCGAAACGATCGTCCGGCTGTACGTCCGCCTGCTCGGCCTCCTTGAGTCGACCGCCGGGGACGTCTCGTTCATGACCGCCGGCGAGATCCGGACCCGCGTGCTGGAGCGCATGGGGGTCCGGTCGACCTCGGCCCGGGAGCTGACGACCCTCTTCGAGGACGCCCGGTACTCCAGCCACCCCCTCGGACCAAGCGACGCCCGACGCTGCGGCGACACGATCGCGGCGGTCGAGCGGGACCTCGCCGGGAGCCGGCCCGCGTGAGCGGTCCGGCGGCGTGGTGGGCGTGGGCCCCCGCGGTCGTCCTGACCGCCCTCGCGCTGGTCGACGCGTCGACGTACTCGATCGCCGTACCCGCGGCCGCCGGCGCCGTCCTAATCGCCGGCCTCGGGGTGGCACTGTCGGTCGGCCGGCACGCCCGCGCCCCGCCTGCGCCCCCGGTCTCCCTCGCGCTCCCGCGGAGCCACGTGCGGGCGGCGTTCGGTGCCGGCGCGATGGGGCGGGAGGACATCATTCTCCTGCTCGACCGACTCACGCGCCGGATCCTCGACCCGCACCTTCCCGTCCGCCCGCCGTTCGAGGTCGCCCGGCTGCTTCGCCTCCCGCCGGAGGCGTGGTGGCGGTACGTCGACGATCGCCTCCGTGCGCTCGAGGGCGACCGATGACCCTCCCGACCCCGCCGACCTCCCCGACGGGAACGTTCCATTGGACCGGTCGCGCGTTCCTCCTCCTCCTGGCGGGCACGGCCTTGGCGGTCGCCGCCGTCGCGCTACGGTCCCCAGTCCCTCTGTTCGTCGCCGTCCCGCTGCTGTTCGCCCCGTTCTCGTCCGCTGCGCTCGCCCCTTCGCGCCACGCCCGTGCGGACCTCGCGTGGAGGGCGGCCGGTATGGGCGCGGACGTCGCGGTCGACGGGGTGCTCACCGGACCCCTCGGCGCGTCGACGGCCGACCTCGTGGTGGACCTTCCGAACCCACCAGGAGGAACGGCGTCGCAGCCGCTCACGGTGGAACGGCGCCCGGACGCGGTCCGCTTCCGGACCGCCTGGCGGTTCCGCGAGCCGACGGTCACCACAGCGCAGCCTCCGACGGTTCGCTGGGTCGACCCCCTCGGCCTCGGGGAGCGCACTCTTGGGGGCCGCCGGGAGCCGCTCCGCCTCGAGCGGTACCCGGCCGAGGTGCACCGCCTCGGCAACCTCCACCTAGAGCGGACGATCTCGATGCCGGGGGAGACCCGCTCGCACCGGATCGGCGCCAGCGGCGAGTTCTTCGGCCTCCGGTTCGCCGGTCCCGGCGACCCACGGAGCCGCATCAACTGGCGTGCCTCCGCGCGGGCCGGGCGGCTGCTCGCGAACGAGTACCTCGCCGAGCGGACCGGGGATGTCCTGCTCGTCCTCGACGTCCGCCCGACGTCGCGGGGGTCGGACGTCGATGCACGCCTCCTCGGGGTCGCGTGTGCGGCCGCCTACGGGATCGCGGACGCTCTCGTCCGGACGAAGGTGCGAGTCGGCTTCGCGTCGTTCGGGGAGTTCCTGGACGCGGTGCCGCTGTCGACCGGCCGCGGGCACCGGGCACGGATCCTGCGGGCGATCGTCACCAGCCGGCTCGCGGACGCCCCCGGGCCGGCGGAGCGGTGCGCCCTCGCCCTTCGGCGCTACTTCCGGCCGGGCGTCACAACGATCGTGATCTCCTCGTGGACCGACGACCCGATCGAGGACCTGATGCCGTACCTTCGCCGGCGCGGCTTCCCGCCGCTCCTCCTCTCCCCGTCCCCGGCAGCGCTGCACGCCGGCACGTCGCTCCTTGGGCCCGAGGAGACCGCCCTCGCCGAGCGGCTGGAGCGGCTGGAACGCGGGAGCCGCCTGGCGGACCTGTGGCCGTACGGCCCGGTCGTCGACTGGGAGAACTTCTGGTCTCTGGACGGCCTCGTGCGGGCCCTGCACGAGCCGGTCCGACGGAGGGTCGCGTGAGCTTCGCGACGGAGGCCGCAGCTCCCGACCGGAGCTGGGCGCCGTGGCTCCTCCTCGCGGGGACCCTGGCGGTCTTTGGTCTGCTCGTCGGCTGGCCCCTGCTGCTCGGGACGGTCGTGGGCGTCGCCGGTGCCGCCGGCTCGGCGGTCTGGCGACGCCGCTGGCCCTGGTCCGGGAGGAGCCTCGCCGCGGTCCCCGCGCTGACGGGCCTCGGGGTCCTCGCCCTCGGGGCGGCGCCGGGCGCCGCCGCAGACCTGTTCGCCGGCCTCGCGTCGCTCGCCCTCCTCCTCTGGCTGTCGGCCGACCCGACGCGTCCCCGGGCGGGCGGACGGCGGGCCGCTCCGGCGATCATCGTCTGCGCCGCGGCATTCGCCGTCGCCTTCGTGGTCGGACTGGGGTTTCCGCTCATCGGCTCGGCGGTCGGCGTCGCGGGCGGGCTGCTCGCCTTCGTGATCCTGCTGCTCGCCGTGCTCTTCGATCGGCAGGTCGCCGACGAACCGGCGGTCGCCCGGAGCGCCGACGACCGGTGGTCGGTCACCGGCCCGTGAAGGGCGTCCGGCAGCGCGGCATACGTTCTTACGGGTAGCCGTTGTAGCCACCAACGGAGCGGCCAACGCCGCGCCCGGGTACCGACGAAGGGTCCCTCCCGACTCCATGCGGACGGGTCGTCCGCCGAGAGTGACGCGAGGACAACCCCGGTGTCCGATACCCCGACCGGGGTCAGACCGCTGAGGGGGCAGCAGCCTACTGTGACGCGGATCGTTACGGCCGGGGCAAAGGCGTCGGCGCCGTCCCGACCGCCTTAAGTGCGCCAGCACTCCCTGACGGCCCGGAGCGCGCAGTGAAGCCCGCGGAGGCCCGGGTACTCGCGGAGCGGATCCGCCAGTCGGTCGGCACCGCCGTCGTCGGCCGGACCGAGGCGGTGACCACGGTCCTCACCGGCCTGGTCGCCGACGGCCACCTCCTGCTCGAGGACCTCCCCGGGCTCGGCAAGACCCTCCTTGCCCGGTCGTTCGCGCTCGCGCTCGGCCTCGGGTTCCAGCGGATCCAGTTCACCGCGGACCTCCTCCCCCACGACATCACCGGCGGAGAGATCCTCGACACCGCGAAAGGCGAGTTCACGTTCCGGCCCGGCCCGCTGTTCGCCAACGTCCTCCTCGCCGACGAGATCAACCGGGCTCCCCCGAAGGTACAGTCGGCGCTGCTCGAAGCGATGCAGGAGTACCAGGTGACCAGCGAGCGTACCGACGTACGCTCTTCCCCGCCCGTTCGTTGTCCTGGCGACCGAAAACCCGCTCGAGCTGGAGGGGACGTATCCCCTTCCGGAGGCGCAGGTAGACCGGTTCCTCCTCCGGCTCAAGATCGGCTACCCGGAGCGCGACGAGGAGCAGGCGATCCTCGCGCGGCGCCGGGCCCGGCAGGACGACCGGATCGACGCCCCGCAGGTCGCGGACCTCGCGACGTTCCGGGCGCTTCAGCTCGCGGCGGAGTCGGTCGAGGTCGACCCTTCCATCGCCGCCTACATCGTCAACCTCGTCCGGGCGACCCGCGAGGACCCCCGGTGCGAGGTCGGCTCATCGCCGCGCGGGTCGCTCGCCCTGCAGAAGGTGACGCGGGCCCGCGCGCTCCTGCTCGGCCGCGACTACGTCCTCCCGGACGATGTGAAGGCGCTCGCCGAGCCGGCGCTTGCGCATCGGATCGTCGTCAAGCCCGAGCCGTGGATCCGCGGCGTACGGGGCGAGCAGATCGTCCGGAGCGCGCTCGATTCCACCCCCGTGCCGAAGGCGCGCGCCGCGACGGCGGGCGTTCCGCCACCGACGGCCGCAAAGCCCTTTTCAACGCCGCCTCGCTCGACCCGGTGATGGCCGAGCTGCCCATCGTCGTCCTCGCCGACTCGATCGACGCGACGGCGCTCGACGCGCTGCGGGCGGGCCCCTGCCGGGTCGTCGACGCGAGCCGCGAACCGGCGAAGTTGGCGGACGCGCTCGGCGACGCCTGGGCGCTCATCGTCCGCAGCCGGACGAAGGTCACCCCCGAGCTGATCGCGCGCGCCCCGCGCCTCGCGCTCATCGCCCGGGCGGGCGTGGGGCTCGACAATGTCGACGTCGAAGCGGCGCGCGCCCGAGGCATCCAGGTCGTCAACGCGCCGGCGGCGGCGACGACGAGCGTCGCCGAGCTTACCGTCTCGTTCTACCTCCTGCTCGTCCGCGATCTGCTCCCGTCGATCGCCGCGACCCGCGGGGGCAAGTGGGAGCGCGGGACGCACGGTCACGAGCTCGCCGGGCGGACCGTCGGCTTCGTGGGGTACGGCCGGATCGCACGGGAGGTGGCCCGGCGCGTCCACGCGTTCGGCGTCGCCACCCTCGCCTACGACCCGTTCGTGCGCACCACCGACGACGGGACCCGGCTCGTGGGGCTCGACGCCCTGCTCGCCGGCTCGGACCTCGTCAGCGTGCACGCGGCGCTGACGCCGGAGAACCGGCACCTCCTCGATGCGAGCGCGATCGGCAAGATGCGGCCGGGGTCGTACCTCGTCAACGTCGCCCGGGGCGCGCTCGTCCAGGAGTCCGCGGTCGTCGACGCGCTGCGGAGCGGCCGCTTGGCGGGTGCCGCCCTGGACGTCTTCGAGGCGGAACCGCCCACGCGGGCCGAGCTGCTGGCCGACCCGCGCGTGATCCCGACCCCGCACCTGGGAGCTTCCACGGAGGAGGCGCAGCGTCGGGCGGGGACGGAGATCGTCGACGCGGTGCTCGGCGCCCTCGCTGCGGCCGCCGCATCCTCCGGCGCCGGGCCCGGAGCGACCGTCGCCCCGGGGGCCCGATGACGGTGGACCCCGAGACGGCGACGTTCCTGATCGCAGGGCCGGTCCGCATCCACCCGCGCGTACTGCGGGCGATGTCGACGCCGTCGCTCAACCACCGCGGTGAATATTTCCACTCGGTCGTCCAGGAGATCCGCGAGCTCCTCCCCGTCGCCTTCGGCACGAACGGCCGTCAGGTCGTTCTCTCCGGCAGCGGGACGGCCGGGCTGGAGGCGATGTACTCCGGTCTGGTACCGAGGGACGGGCGCACGCTCGTCGTCGCCAACGGCAACTTCGGCGACCGGACCGACGCGATCGTCCGTCGGTACGGCGGGACCGTCACGACCGTCCGCGCCCCGTGGGGCCAGGGTCTCCCGGTCGAGGAGGTGAAGGCCGCGCTCGACGCGGGGGACGTCCGGGCGGTCTGTGTCGTCCACAACGAGACGAGCGTGGGGCTCGTCAACGACCTCGCCGCGATCGCCCCGGCGGTCCGCAAGTCCGGGGCCCTCTTCCTCGTCGACGGGATCAGCGCCGTCGCCGGCATCCCGCTCCCGATCGCGGAGTGGGGCGTCGACGCGGTCGTCGCGGGGAGCCAGAAGGGCCTTGCCGCGCCGGCCGGTCTCGCGCTCGTCCACCTGTCGGACCGGGCGGCCGCTGCGCTGCACCCGGAGACGTTCTACCTCGACCTCGCCGCGCACCTCGCGTCGCTCGAGAAGAACGACACCCCGTGGACCCCTGCGGTCCCGCTGTTCCTGGCGCTCGCCGAGGCGCTCCGCCTGTTGAAGGAGGAGGGATTGGAGACGCGTCTCCAGCGGACCCGACGGCTGGCGGAGGCGTCCCGCGCGGCGGTCGGCGCGATGGGGCTCGAGCTGTTCCCGGACCCCGGCACGCCTCGGATACGGTGACGGCGATCCGAAACCCGGACGGCCTCGACGACGCCCGGATCCGCAAGGCGCTGGAGCGCGAGTACCACATCTTGGTCCAGGGAGGCCAGGGGGCCCTCGTCGGGAAGATCTTCCGGCTCGGCCACATGGGGATCGCCGACTGGCCGGACCTCCTCGTCACCTTCGCGGCGCTGGAGCGGATCCTGGGGAAGCACGGCCGGCTCCCGAAGCCGGGCGCCGCCCTCTCCGAGGTCGTCGCGCGGATGCCGTAGCCCCCCTCAGAGGTCGACGATCACCCGGGCCTTTCCCTCGACCGGGTCGAACTGCAGGTCGTGGTACGTCACGGCCTTCACTTCCGTCCGGCTCCGGTGCCGCGCGGGCTCGAACGGCTCGCCGGAGACCCGGGCGACGACCGAGGAGATCGGGGAACCGGTCGTCCGGGCCGCGATCCGGCGGCCGAGGAACCCGTCCGTCTCCTGAAGCAGCAGCAGCTCGGTGAGGTAGGCGACCGTGACCTCGGCCGGGTCGCGACCGGTTGCCCGCACGGTGCGCTCCTCGCGGGGCCGCACCCCTTTCGGGTCGACCATCAGGCTGTACAGCGCGAGCCCGAGCCCTTCCAGCAGGCTTGCGGCGTCCGGCCCGCTGGCCCAGAGGCCGATGTCGGCGGTCGTCGGGAACGTCCCCCAGCGCCGCGCCGGGCGCCGCCGCAGTACGCGCGCCACGAACGACCGTCCGACCCGTCGATGACCCTTAAGCGACCGGCGCGCTCCGGAGCGTCCGGCCATGCGCGGCACGCTCGTCGTCCCGACCCTCAACGAGGAGGGGTCGATCGCCTCCGTCCTCGCCACGTTCCGGCAGGCGGCGGACGAGGCGAACCGGACCGTCCTGCGCGACCGGCCGGTCGACTGGGAGATGATCGTCGTCGACGGCGCCTCGACCGACCGGACGGCGGAACGTGCCGCCGCCGGGGGGGCCCGGGTCGTGGTCGAGCGCCGCCGCGGTTACGGCCGGGCGTACAAGACCGGGTTCCGGGAGGCGTCCGGCGACATCATCGCCACCTCGGACGGGGACGGGACGTACCCGGTCGAGACGATCCCCGCCCAGGTCCGGCGCCTGCTGGACGAGCGGATCGACTTCCTGAGCGGCGACCGGATGACCGGTGTCACGCGCCGGTCGATGACGACCGCGCACCGGTTCGGCAACCGCGTCCTCAACCTCTTCCTGGAGATCGCCTACCACCGCTATCTGCAGCGTCTCCCCGGGCGGAGCCTCGTCGACAGCCAGAGCGGGTTCTGGGTCTTCCGGCGGGAGGTCCTCGACCGCGTGCACCTGACGTCGGACGGCATGGCGTTCAGCGAGGAGTTGAAGGTCGAGGCGATCGTCCGCGGCCTCCGGTTCGTCGAGGTGCCGATCGCCTACGGCGAACGCGCGACGCCCCCGAAGCTGCAGAGCGGCCGCGACGGGATCCGCAACCTCGTGTTCCTCGCGACGAAGCGGTTCGCGGTCGCCCGCGAGACGCATCGCGGACCGCCGGTCCCGTTCGCCCGCGCAGAGGGACCGGCGGCCCCGCCGTGACCTACTGGGTCTTGCCCGAACGCTCGCGCGACTTCACGCGCAGCCCCTTGTAGCCGCACCGCCGGCACTGGACCGCCCGGGGCGAGTTCCGCGCCGAGCAGTTCATGCAGATCTTCTTGTTGAGCAACCGCTCAACGGCCTCGGGGAACGGCATCGGGTCGGCGCCGACGGTGGTGCGCTATAAAACGTCCGCCCGCAACGTCGAAGAGCCTTTGCGCGCAGCGCCGCTGCTCGTCGCGTGGTCGACGCGGCGGAGGGCACGCTGCTCGTCCGGACGGCGCGGCGTGCGGTGGTCGCCGCGCTGGGGGGCCGGTCGTCTCCGGCCGAGCTCCCCGCGGACCCGACCGGCCTGTTCCGCGAGCATCGCGGGGTGTTCGTCACCTGGTACGCGCACCCGAGCCACGGCCTTCGCGGGTGCGTCGGGTTCCCCCGGCCCGTCCTGCCGCTCGCGACCGGTCTCCCCGAGGCCGCCGTCGCCGCCGCGTTGGACGACCCGCGGTTCCCGTCGGTCACGCTCGCCGAGCTGGGCGCGCTCGTCGTCGAAGTCTCCGTGCTGAGCCCGTTCGAATCGCTCGGGATCGACCAGCGCCCGACGGGCGTCAAGGTCGGCCGCGACGGCCTCGTGATCGAGTCCGACGCCGCGAGCGGCCTGCTCCTCCCGCAGGTCGCCCCGGAGCAGGGATGGAGCGCGACGGAGTTCCTGGAGGGGGTATGCGAGAAGGCGGGACTTCCGCCGACAGCGTGGCGGTCGCCTCGGGCGCAGCTGTTTCGGTTCACGACCGAGGCGTTCGCGGAGCGGAGCCCCGACGGGCCCGTCGACCGAGCCCACGCCGGTCCGCCGCCGCGCCCGCGGGCCGGCTCGCGGCGCCCCTAGGCGCCGTTGGACGTCGCCGCGCCGAGCGGTCGAACCGCCGCCGAACACTGGACCCCTTCGAACTCCCAGCTCCGCACGTCGTCGCCGGGAGCGAGCGGTTCTCCGGTCACCCGCAACCCTGGGGCGAGCAGGGCCCGTCCGAGCTCCTCGCGCCGTCCCTGCAGCACCTCGAGAAAGCGCCCCGAGGCGCTCACGACCAGCTCGACCTCTTCGTTGTACCGCAGCCGGAGCTCCTTGCGCCGTTGCTGCAGCCGACGGGTCAGTTCCCGGTACCATCCCTCCTCGAGCAGTTCGGGGGTCGGCGTGCGCGAGAGCGCCGCGACGAGCGTCCCGTCGCGCTCCTCCCGGACCCAGTCGCCGGGCTCGGCGCCCTCGGCCGGCGGAGCGGCGTGCCGCACCACGCGCCGCACGTTCAGCTCGTCCGCGATCAGCCGGTCGGCCTCGAGGCCCAGCTTCGGCTCCGGCGCCCCCAGCTCGCCGTACAGCCGAAGCTCCGCGAGCGGGATCCGTGACTTGACGCCGGCGCGCTGGCGCAGCGCCCGTCCGACCTCGACGGTGGCGCGCAGGCGCTCCATCGCCGCCTCGAGCTCCGTGTCCCGGTCGGCCAGCGGACCGGGCCATCCGCCCAGGTGCACCGAGCCCTCCGCCGTGGCGTAGCCGAGCTCCCCGACCTCCTGGTGCACCCACTCCGCCACGTACGGGACGAGCGGCGCCAGGGTCCGGGCGAGGCCCGCCAGCGCGTAGGAGAGGCACGCGTGCGCCTGGGCCCGGGCCAGCGGGCCCGCCTCGCCCCAGAAGCGCGGACGCGAGCGCCGGAGGTACCACACCGAGACGTCGTCGACGAACTGCCGGACCGCGAGCGTGCCCGGTCGCGGGTCGAACGCCTCGAGCGACCGCTCCACGGCGTCCCGGGTCGCCTCCAGGCGCGAGAGGAGCCAGCGGTCGAGCGGGTCGCTCGCCTCGGGTCGGGCGCGGGCCGGCGGAGCCGGTCCTCCCGCGCGTTGGCGAGGTGGAACGTGACGGCGTGGCCGAGGGTCGTGACCGTGCGGTGCGCAGACTTGGCGAGCTCCGCCGTGTTGACCCGCATCGCCGCGGTGAAGTCGAGGGAGAGGAACCCCCAGCGCGCCGCGTCCGGTCCCACCTCCTCGAGGAACTGCAGCGGGTCGAGCGCGTTCCCCTTCGACTTCGACATCTTGCGACCGGAGTCGTCCAGCACCATGTCGTTCGTCAGGCACGCGCGGTAGGCGGGCCGGTCGAACAGCGCCGTCGCGATGACGAGCATGGAGTAGTACCACCCCCGGGTCTGGTCGATCCCCTCGGCGACGTAGTCG
Organism: uncultured Thermoplasmata archaeon; assembly: GCA_963719635.1. Classification (GTDB taxonomy): domain Archaea; phylum Thermoplasmatota; class Thermoplasmata; order Lutacidiplasmatales; family UBA184; genus Lutacidiplasma. Next base: position 87,440 of record CAVRCS010000004.1, read on the forward strand.
AGCGGCTGGGCGGAGTCGAACGAGCCGGGCTCGAACGGATAGTGGACCTGCGCGAACGGCGCGGAGCCGCTGTCGTACCAGGCGTCGATCGTGTACGGTTCGCGTCGGGACGGCTTGCCGCAGCTCCGGCACGGGAGAACGAGCGGGTCGACGCGGACGCGGTGCGGGTCGAACTCCGGGCCGGTCACCGTGCCGCTCAGCTTCCCCAGCTCCGCGAAGCTGCCGACGCACGTCGGGTGGCCGTCCGGGCAGACCCAGATCGGCAGCGGGGTCCCCCAGGTACCCGGCTCCGGGAGAGCGCCCAGTCCTTCGCCTCCGTGAGGAAGTTGCCGAACCGGCCGTCCCTCAGGTGGGCGGGGACCCACGTCACCCGGCGGTTGTTCTCGATCAGTTGTGCCGTGACCTGGGAGGTCCGCACGAACCAGGAGTCGATCGCGCGGTACAGCAACGCCGAGTCGCACCGCCAGCAGAACGGGTAGGTGTGGGTGAGCGTCTCCGACCGGAACAGTCGGCCGGTGCGCCGCAGCTCCTCTACGAGAGTCGGGTCCGCGCCCTTGAACGACTTCCCCCGGACGAGCGGGACCGCGTCGGTGAAGCGGCCGCGGCTGTCGAGCGGGTCGAAGACCCCGACGCCTTCTCGCTGGCCGACGCGGTAGTCGTCCGGCCCGAAGCTCGGTGCGATGTGGACGACGCCGGTCCCTTCCTTGACCTGGACGAAGTCGTCCGCGACGACCCGCCACCGGCCCGGTCCGGCCGGCCCGGTCGCGAACGGTGGCGCGTAGCCCGTTCCCACAAGGGAGCGGCCGGCGATCCGCTCGACGACGGGCGCGGCATCCGGGACGTACCGGGCGCGCGCCGCCTCCGCGAGGACGACCTCCTCGCCGTTGTCGAGCCGGACCACGACGTAGTCGAGGTCGGCACGGACGGCGAGGAGCAGGTTCGCCGGCAGCGTCCACGGGGTTGTCGTCCAGACGAGGAGCGAGCGGGGCGCCGGTCCCGCCCCCTCGAGCGGGAAGCGGACCGTGACCGACGGGTCGGAGGCGTCCCGGTACCCCTGGGCGACCTCGTGCGAGCTGAGCGTCGTCTCGCACCGCGGGCAGTACGGGAGCACGTAGTGTCCCTTCTCGAGAAGGCCCCGGTCGAACAGTTGACGCAGCGACCACCATACGCTCTCGATGTACGGCGCGTCCATCGTGCGGTACGGCCGGGCGTAGTCGAGCCAGTAGCCGAGGCGGTCGCTCATCTGTTCCCAGGCCCCGGCGACGCGGAGCGTGTCGGCCCGGCACGCGTCGCAGAACTTCTCGACGCCGAACTCCTCGATGTCGCGGTGGGAGCGCAGGCCGAACCGCTTCTCGATCTCGATCTCGACCCCCAGACCGTGGCAGTCCCAGCCGGCCTTGGAGGTCAGGATCCGGTCGCCGCGCTGGCGCCGGTACCGCAGCTGGACGTCCTTGAGGATACGGGAGACGAGGTGGCCGATGTGGGGCGGGCCGTTCGCGGTCGGAGGGCCCTCGCAGAACCGGAACACCGGACCTTCCGCCGGGCCGGCGATGGCCCGGGCCGGGACGCCGGTACGTTGCCAGTACTCGGCGACCCGGCGCTCAAGCTCCCGGGCCGAGAACCCGCCGGCGCCGTTCGGCTCCTCCCCCATCGGCGCCCTCGACCGGGCGCGGGCCATAAAGCCGCGCGGCCCGACCGGCTCAGCGGCGGAGCCCCGCCGGCGGTCGGCTCCAGGACTCGTGGCCGACCCGGCTGCTCGGATGCGCGCGGACGATCTGTCCTTCGCAGGCGAGCAGGTGTGCGGAAGGGCCGAGCGTGATCGCCGGCGACCGAACGAACGCAGCCCGGACGGCGACCAGCTCTACCGACCCCGCCTCGATCCGGCCCACGGTGACCGTCGTCTCCTTCCCGAGGACCCAGCGGAGCGGGTTCGGGACGGGCGCGGCGAGCCGCACCTCGCGGGCGCGGACCTCGCCGAGGACGCTGTCCCCCACGAGTTCCGCCTCGACCGAGTGCGCGGTGAGCGTCCCGGCGACAGTCGCGGTGCCGCGGAGCTGCAGCAGGCCGGCCCGCACGCTCGGAGCGCGCAGCGATCCGGTCATCTTCAGGACTGAATCCGCGGCGAGCTCTCCGGCGACCCGCACGGTCCCCTCGAGCGTCGCGTCCCGGACGTGGACCGGGCCGTATGCCTGGAGCGCCCCGCGCAGGCGGAACTCTCCGCGGACCTCGAGCGGCCCGTGGACCTCGAGCGATCCCCGCGCGTCCAGCCGTTCCGCCGTGAGACTGCCGCCGACCACCACGGTGCCGTCGACGCTCGCCCGGCCAACGAGCACGTCGTGGTCGACCCGGACGATCCCCCGCGCGTCCCATCGGGGGGCGGTGACGGCCTCCCGCCGAGAGGACTGACGGTCGACCACCGGTCCGCGACGGCCCCGCGGCGACGGCGGAACGCCGTCGGCGGTGCCGGACGGCGGCGCCACGCCCTCGCTAGCCGCCACGTGCGTCCTCCCGGGGCTTCGGTGGCAGCCGCAGGCGGCGATGCACGGTCATGGCGCAGGTGTCCTCGACGACGGTCATTCCGCGGGCCCGGCCCCGGGCGGCGGCTTCGGGGTGGGAGATGCCGAGTTGCATCCAGACGGCCGGGATCCGCCGCGCGATCGCCTCGTCGACGATCGCGGGGATGGCGTCGCTCCGGCGGAAGACGACGGCAAGGTCGACCCGGACCTCCGAGGGTATTGCGGCGAGCGTCGGGTACGACCGCTCGCCGAGCACTTCCGCCACCGCCGGGTTCACCGGGACGATGCGGTACCCCTGTCCCTGCAGGTACCGGGCGACCTCGTTCGAGTCGCGGTCCGGTTTCTCGGAGAGCCCTACGACCGCCACCGTGCGAGCACTCGCAAGCACGTCGCGGAGGAGCTCGTCCGGGAGCGACATCGCGCTCGGGCACGCGGCGTCACAGATGACCCTGACGCCGACCGGACGGAGCCTACGGCGGCAGGCTAGGGGCGTCCTCCGACGGGGGGAGGCGGTTGAGGTAGTAGAGGAGACCCACCAGGGCGCCGAGAAGGATCGAGCCGTACCGCACGGCGAGGCCGGCGCTGACCGAGATAAGCGTGAGGTAGCTCGCGGCGTCGTACGACCCGTGGAGCGCCGCCGGGACGACGAGGTTCCCGCCGCTCGAGCGGTACGACGCGGCGAACGCGAACCCGAGGAGGAAGAGCATCGGGAAGATCAGCGGCGCCGCCAGGCCGTAGGTCGTGCCGTAGTACAGGTGGAGCGCCGCGAACAGCGCGCTCGACAGGATCGCCGGGGTCACCCAGCCGCGGACGCGGCTGGCCCAGTAGCCGAAGACCCAGCCTCGGAAGATCGTCTCCTCGATCGCCCCCACCACGAACGCGAAGCCGACGAAGAACCACGGGTCGCCCCGTGCGGCTTCGAGCGCGGGGTTCGTCCGCTCCAGCAACTTGAGCGCTCCGGGATCGACCGCGAGGTAGACCGCGGCCGACACGATGAACACCAGGAGCGCGAGGAGTCCCATCGCCCCGTACCATCCAAGGCCCTGGGCGGTCGCCTCGCCGAGGTTCGCTCTCCAGTGACGGAGGGGCCCGACGCCTACGAGGAGGGCAAACGCGACGATCGGAATTCCGTAGACGATCAGCAGGTCGCCGACGAACGAGCCGTAGACGCGCCGGCTCGCCGGCCAGGCGGCCGGGACGAAGTACTGGCTTGTGACGGCGAGCACGAGCACGACGACCGCCAGGGCGAACGGGGCCCACGGGCCGCCCGGCGCCGGCGGCGGGTCGCTGCGCGGTGCGCCGGCGTCCATGGTCGCGCCCAGCGAGAGCGGGCCTATATCGGCCCGCGCCCAGCCGGCAGCGTCTCCCGTGGAGCTCGCGGTCCTCCTCAAGGCGGTCCCCCGGTCCGAGCAGCTGCGCTACGACGCGCGGCGACGCACGATGCTCCGCGACGGCGCCGAGCTGGTCGTCAACCCGTTCGACCAGCGGGCGCTGCGGGTCGGCCTGGAGCTCCGCCGTACCGGCGACCGGCTGACCGCGATCTCGCTCGGTCCTCCTGGGGCGGCCGGCCTCCTGCGGGAGGCGCGTGCGCTGGGGGCCGACCGCGCGGTCCACCTGTGTGACCCGGCGTTCGCGGGCTCGGACATCCTCGCGACCGCGATGGCGCTGGCGGCAGCCGTGCGAAGAACCGGGGTCGGCCTTCTCCTCGCCGGAGCCCGCTCGACCGACAGCGACACCGGTCTCGTCGGTCCCGAGGTCGCCGCGCTCCTCGACGTGCCCGTGGTGACGCTCGCCCGGTCGATCCGATGGGACGGTCCCGCCGACGCCGTGGATGTGGTCCACGACACCGAGCAGGGGCGGGCGACGAGCCGCGTCGCGGCGCCCGCGGTCGTCACCGTCGGGGAGAAGGCCGGCAAGCCGCTCAAGGTCTCCGAGGAGGCGTACGCGCGGGTCGACCCCGCCTCGGTCGAGACCGTAGGCCCGGGCGGCATCGGGCTCTCCCCGTCCGAGGCGGGGGCGTTCGCCTCTCCGACCTCGGTCGACGCCGTCGAGGAGGTCGGCCCCTCTCGGCAGGTCCGCACGTTCCTGGACGGGACCGTAGAACAACGGGTCCGGGACGCGGTCGCCGCCCTCGCTCCCCTCCTGGGAACCCCGGTGCCGACTCCGCCGCCGCTCGCCTGGGCGCCGGCGTACGACCCGCAGCGAGAGGTGGCGGTGCTTGTCTCCGATAGGGCCGGTCGCGTCGCCGACGCGGCCGCCGGCACCGTGACCCACCTGCGCCGGCGGCTGCCCGGCTTCACCGTCTCCGCCATCGTCTACGGCCCGGAGCCGGCGGCGGCCACGACCCGACGGCTCAGCGCCGCCGGGGCAAGTCGAGGGTACCGATTCGAGCCCGGGGCGCTCCCGTTCGACTCGGAGGACGTCGCGCGGGCCCTCGCCGGCCGTTTCGGGACGTCCGGCCGTCTCGCCGCCCTCGTCTGCGAAGCCTCCCGGTTCGGGCGGGAGGTCGGAGGCCGAGTGGCCGCCCTGGCCCGCGTGGGCGCCGTCGGCGACGCGGTCGGCGCACGCGCGACCGACGGCGGGGGCCTGGTGTGGACAAAGCCGTCGTTCGGAGGCTCGACCCTGGCGACGATCAGCTGTCGGTCGGCCCCCGCCGTGGTAACGATGGTCCCCGGGCTGGAGGCTGCGGCGACGACAGAGGCCGCTCCGCCCGGGCTCGCGTGGCACCCCGCGCCCGCGCCCCGCCCTGCCTGTCGCGTGACCACGAGCGGGGAGGTCGACGAGCCCCTCGACGGTCCCTCGCCCGACGACGCCGCGGTGGTGGTGGCGGTCGGGAGCGGCGTCGGCGGTCCCGAGGCGATCGCGCGCCTACGTCCGACCCTCGACCGCTGGGGGGCGGCGCTCGTCGCCACCCGCCGGGTCGTCGACGCCGGCTGGATGCCGGCGCGCGGCCAGCTCGGGCTGACGGGGCGGCTCCTCGCCCCCCGCCTCGCGATCCTCCTCGGGGTCCGCGGCTCCGCGAACCACATGATAGGCTGGCGGCGGGCGGGGGTGGTGGTGGCGGTCAACCGCGACCCGGCCGCCGAGGTGTTCGCGTCGGCCGACGTCGGGATCGTGGGGCCGGTCGAGGATGTCGTCCCCGCGCTGGACGCTCCGCTCGCCTCACTGCTTCGCGCGGCCGCTCCCCACTAGGGGCCCGACACGCTCGGCGGCCCGCAGGCACGCCAGCAGGTCGTCCAAGGTCGCGCGCGCGCTCGCCGCAGACGTTGCCTTTAGCTCCACCCAGAGGGACGGCCCGCGGACCGACAGCCGCACGAACGCGGGAGTGTCGGCGGCGACCGCATCGCGCAGCGCGCGCGCCGCGGCCGCCCCGCCGCAGTCGGCCCGCAGGCGGACCGTCAGTCGGACCGGGGTGGTTCCGGTCGACGCGGCGCCGATGCCCCGCTCCCCGGGGGCGGGGCGCCCGGCCCGCGGTCGAGCGCCCCCGGCACGATCGGCGCGGTGCGCGTCCGTCGCGCGGTCTCCGCCGCCGCTCGCTCCCGCAGGTAGCGCACGACCGACGGCCAGACGGTGCCGTCCTCCCGCTGCTTGTTCTCGAAGTTGTGCTCGCCGATGAACCGGACGAACGCCGCCTGGCTGGTCGCGTCCCACGCGCCGTTGAGGCGGCCGGTGTAGAAGCCGAGGACCGAGAGGTCGTGCTGGAGCGCGCTCGCCGTCTCCCCTTCGATCTTGAGGAGGGTCGCGGGGTCCTCGCGGCTGAGCATCGTGAGGTCGTAGAGCCGGAAGACGCGCCCGAGCTCCTCGATCGGGGTGGGATGGTCGTCGACGCGGACGTCGACCCAACGGTCGGTCCCGCCGTACCCCTCCCCGGCGCGGACGACGTAGAGCGCCGCCGACTGCATCCCCCGGCGGTCGCCGCCCTCGCGCTGGCCTGCGGCAAGCGAGGCAAGGAGTCGGTCGACGATATCGCCCGGCGTGTTCTCGAACGTGCGCGCCATCGCCCGGACGACCGCCGGGCCGAACAGGATGTTCCCCTGGCAGGTGAATCCGTCCCCGACCTCGTGGCCGGCCCAATCCATGCACTTCTCGCCCGTGAACGCGGCCGCCCGGCCCTTCGCGTCGACGACGGCGAGCTGGCGGTGCGCCCGCTCGGCGTCCGCGCCGGTCAGGGCGCGCACCACCTCCTCCGCGGAGGTGCCGGCGGCGAGCCGGGCGAGGGCGTCCGGCCCGTAGGCGACGTTCGCCATCGCCTGGGTCGCGACCGCGCCGACCCCGGCCCTCGCGAACGGGACGACGGAGCCGACGGAGATGAACTTCGACTGGACGGCGACCCCCCACGCGGCCCGCTCGGGGTCGTGGGCGACGATCGAGAACGTACCGAACCGCGGAGGCGCCATCGGGGACGCGGACGCGGCGAAGCTCGTTAAGCTGTCGGACGCCGGCCCGCTACGCGTCGTCCGCGGGCGCCGCCGGGGCCGGGGCGGCGACCGGCGTTCCTGACCGCTGCGGCGGAGGGAGCCGACCGTCTAGCGCGCGCCAGAGTCCATCGACCGCGGTGTAGAACTCGGCGAGCGTCGCACCGTCGCCGAGCGCCGCCTTCGCGGCGGCGACCGTCCCCGCGTCGCCGTCCGCGGCGAGGCCGTGGCTCGATGCCCACGCAACGCACGCCTCCGCCAGCGCCAGCTGGGTGTCGGCGAGCCGGCGGCCCTGGCGGGCCTCCTTCTCGGGAGCGGAGAGGGCGTGCTCGGGGTCCCAGTGCGGGGGGACCGGCGCGATGATCGGGACACGGAGCTTCTGGAACGGCTCGATCAGGGTCGGCCACCGGGGCTCGGCGAACCGGATGCTCAGCAGGTCGAGGGCCGAGGTCGCCGTCGGGTAGTCGCCGGCGTGGTACGCTGCCTCGGCCTTCTCGTACGGTCCGGTGACCTCGGGCGGCACTCCGCCCTTCCAGAGGTCTAAGAGAAGCGCGACGTGGGACGGGACGAGCCGGCGGAGGAGTCGGACCTGGGGCGGGTCCGGCGCCGGCGGCGGCGCCGGCGCGGCTGCGGCCTCCGGCGGGCGGTTCGGGGCTCCGGGAGTCATAGGACGGGAAGTTCAGAGGAACGCCTCGAACTCCTTCGTCACCTCGGGGTACTTCGTGTGGACCGCCTTGAGGATGTTGTGCACGCTCAGCTTCTCCAGCCTCACGCCGGCGAGGACTTCGACGATCTTGTCGAATACCTCGTCGCTGAGGGTCACGAGCTTCTCCTTCGCGAGCCAGTTACGGTACAGCTTCTCCTCGAGCCGCGCGCGCCAGCCCTTCTCGTACTTCTGGAGGAACTCCTTGGACGTATCGCGGAGCTGGACCGCCTCCGCCGCGACCGTTCCGCAGATCTTGCCGGCGATGCAGCCGTTCGCGATCCCGCCCCCCGTGAGCGGGTCGATCATGCGGGCGGCGTCCCCGACGACCATGAACCCGTCGGTCACCGTCTGCTTCAGCGGCGCGGAGATCGAGACGCCGCCGCCGACCATGTTGATCTTCTTGCCCTTCGCGTACTGGGGGTGCTTGGCGATCCACCGGTCGAGGTACGTCTTCGCGTCGGCGGGGCTCGTCACTTGGCTCACCTGGACGCCGATGCCGACGTTCGCCAGCCCGTCGCCCTTCGGGAAGATCCAGACGTAGCCGCCCGGGGCGACCTTGCCGAGGTAGAAGTCGCAGTAGCGGACGTCGGAGCCGACGTTCGTCATGCGGTACTGCAGGCACGTGTCCATGTCCCGCATGGCGATGTTGGTGGAGATGCCGGCCCAGCGGCCGACCTGGCTCTCGAAGCCGTCCGCGCCGATCGTGATCGGCGCCCGGATCTGGAACGTTTCGCCGAACTGCTTCACCGTCGCGCCGACGATCTTCCCGTTCTCCTTCAGCAGGCCGACGGCCGACGCCTTCAGGCGGACGTCGACGCCGGCGTTCGCCGCGTCGATCGCGAGCTGTTTATCGAACTCGTCGCGCTCGACGACGTAGCCGACCTCGTTGCCCGCGTGCTTTTCGTTGATCTCGAAGACCTTCTCGCTGGGAGAGTAGATCCGGGCCCCCTCGACCTCGACGTTGATCCAACGGCCGGGCTTGATGCCGACCTCGTCGAGCCAGTCCTTGCTCATCCCCTCCCCGCACCGGACGGGGCTGCCGATCTCCTGGCGCTTCTCCAGCATGACGACGCTGGCGCCCTTCCTGGCGGCCCACTTCGCGGTCATGCTCCCGGCCGGGCCGCCGCCGACGACCAAGACGTCGGTCGAAAGGTTCTCCGCCATGGATCGTTCCTGCGCCGTTTAGCCGATCTCGATCGCCCCGACCGGGCAGCCTTTGACGCAGACCTCGCAGCGGGTGCAGACCTTCTCGTCGAACGTGATGCGCGTCTCGTCGAGGTAGATGCAGTTCAGCGGGCAGATCCCGACGCACGCCCCGCAGTAGATGCACAGCTGGCCGCTGGCCTCGATGTGCAGCGTCTTCTTGCTCGGCACGCGACGCGCCCGCCGGAGCACCGAGGCCGGCACAGATAAAGGCTACTTGGCAGGCGGCCGGTCGGGGGTGCCGCTCTCCTGTTCTCCGAGCCACCGCTCGGCGTCGATCGCCGCCATGCAGCCGTCCCCCGCCGCGGTGACCGCTTGGCGGTACCGGTGGTCCCGCACGTCGCCCGCCGCGAAGACGCCGTCGACGCTCGTCCGGGTGCCGTCGTGCACGACGACGTAGCCCTGGGGGTCGAGCACGAGGGTGCCGCGGAAGAGGTCCGTCGCCGGGACGTGCCCGATCGCGACGAACAGTCCGCCGGCGCCGAGCTCGCTCGTCGCGCCGGTCGTCGTGTCGCGCAGCCGAACGCCGGTGACGGTCCCGTCGCCCAGCACCTCGACGACCTCGCTGTTGAACCGGAGCGCGATCTTCGGATGGCGGCGGGCGCGCTCCTGCATGATCGTGCTGGCGCGCAGCCGGTCGCGCCGGTGGACGACCGTCACGCGGGAGGCGAACTTCGTGAGGAAGAGCGCCTCTTCCATCGCGGTGTCGCCGCCGCCGACGACGACCAGCTCGCGGCCCTTGAAGAAGAACCCGTCGCACGTTGCGCAGGCGCTGATGCCGTGGCCGATGAGGCTCTGCTCGGAGGGGATGCCAAGCCAGCGGGCGGTCGCCCCGGTGGCGACGATGACGGCGTCCGCCTCCACGGGCCCGCGCGTTCCCGTCGTGACGCGGAACGGCCGGCCGGTGAAGTCGACGCGCGTGACGTTGTCGTCGACGAACGTCGCTCCGAAGCGCACCGCCTGCTTGCGCATCCGATCGATCAGGTCGGGGCCCATCACCGGCTCCGGGAATCCGGGGTAGTTCTCGACCTCGCTGGTGATCAGCAGCTGACCGCCGGCCGGGACGCCGCCCAGGACGAGCGGGGCGAGCTCCGCGCGCGCGGCGTACAGCGCGGCGGTGAGGCCGGCGGGACCGCTGCCAATGATGGCGACGCGGGTCGGGGCGAGGGGCTCGTCCATCGTCGCTATGACGAGCGGTTGGGGTTAAAGCAGCGGCGGCGCGGGGCCGGACGCGCCGTGTCCGTGCTGTCAGGGAGCACGGGGCCGCAGCCGGAGCCGGTCGGGCCCCTCCGCTTCGGCGTACCCACCGCGGTAGAACAGGAGGGGGGGCTGCTCCGCACCCTCCTCGACCCGCACCACGGTGCCGACGACCAGCACGTGGTCGAACATCGGGGTCGCGGAGGCGACCCGGCACTCGACCGCGACGATCGTCCCGTCCAGCAGCGGGGCGCCGGTCTCGCCGCGGTGGAACGCCGTCTCGTGGAACTTCTCCGCCGACGGGGCGTTCCGGGCGAACCGCTCGCTCAGCTCGCGCTGCGTTGCGGCGAGGAAGTTGACGGCGAACGCGCCGGAGCGGCGGATCACCGGCAGCGCGTCGACGTGCTGCTGGAGGCTCACGAGGAGCGACGGCGGCTCGAGCGCGACGGAGAGGAGGGCGTTGACGGTGAGGCCGGCGTCGACCGTGCCGTCGTGGCCGGTCACGACGCTCACCCCGGTCGCCCAGCGGCCCATCGCCGCCCGAAAGGCGGAGGCGGGGGGAGCGGACGGCGCCGTCATTCGTCCCGCCACCGGAACAGCCGCACCGCGAGCCCGAACACCGCTACGGACGCCGCGGCGACGACGAGGAGGTCGGTGAGCGCGCGGCCGGTGTTCTCGAACAACATCACCTGGTTCATCCCGTCGATGACGTAGTAGAGCGGCAGCACGTGGGCGACCGTCTGCAGACCGGCGGGGAAGCTGGCGACCGCGAAGAACGTGCCGGAGAGGAACATCATCGGGAACGTGACGATGTTCCCGATCAGCGCCGCGCTCTCCGGCGTCTTCGCCACCGACCCGCAGAGCATCCCGAGAGAGACGAAAAAGAACGGACCGACGACGAGGAACGGCAGCAGGTCGAGCGTCAGGCGTACGTGGGCGCCGAACACGTACCTGCCGGCGGCGATCATGATCCCGGCGGAGACGAAGACGAGCAGGATGTACCAGACGACCCGGGCGGTGAGCCACTCGCTTCGGGTGAGCGGCGTGAGCGACAGCTGGCGGAAGATTCCCTCCTTGCGGTACGAGGAGCTCACGTCGACCAGCGAGAACATCGGGCTCGTCAGGATCGAGAATCCGATCAGCCCCGGGATGAGGTAGTCGATGTAGGTGAACACCGCGCTGCCGACCTGCGCACTGCTGACGCCGACGACCGGGGCGCAGCCGGGGAAGGTGCCGCAGGTCACGCGGATGTGCTCGATGTTGAACTCCGTCACCACTTCGGTGACGGCGCCGAGCGCGCTGCCGCTCGCGGCGGCGTCCAGCGGGTCGGTGTACAGCGTCACGTTCACGGAGGTGTTGTTGTCGTAGTCGGCGCCGAACCCCAACGGAATGACAAGGCCCACGGGTGCGTCGACCTGGCCGAGCCACGCGCTCAGGTCGCCGGCGGCGACGTGGACGACGTGCACGGTAACGACCCCGGTCTGGTTCAGGGCGGCGAGGAACGCGACGCTCGGGGCGGATCCGTGGTCGTCGTTGACGACGTAGAGGTTCGTCGTCGACGTACCGACCGCGGAGAAGATCAGCCCGAAGAGGCCGATCAGGATGATCGGGAAGATCAGCGAGAAGAACAGCGCCACCGGGTTGCGCGTGTACGACCGGTAGACGACCTTGAGGTCGGCCCCGATCCGGCGCGGGTTCATCGCGCCGGCTCCGGGGGCAGCGCCCCCTCGTCCATCCGGCCGACCATGCGCACGAAAACGTCCTCGAGCGTCTCCTCCTCGGTGGCGACCGACCCCCACGCGAGGCCGCTCCGGTCGGCCGCCTGCAGGACCTTGAGGACGTCATGCTGGTCCGCCAACTCGACGACGATCTGGCCGGCCTCCGCGGTCGCGTGGACGCCCAGGTCGCGAGCGAGCCGCTCCGCGAGCTCCGCCGGCGCTCTCAGCCGCAGCCGAGGCGGGCGGCCGTGCTGCCGGATGATCTCCTCCGGGGTGCCGGACGCGATGATCTTGCCGCGGTGGATGATCGCAACGCGGTCGGCGAGCAACTGCGCCTCCTCCAGGTAGTGGGTCGTCAGGAAGACGGTCCGGCCCTCCTGCCGCAACGAACGGATCACGGACCAGATCGCGCGGCGCGCGTGCGGGTCCAGCCCCGTCGTCGGCTCGTCCAGGAAACAGATCTCCGGCTCGTTCGTCAGCGCGAGGGCGAGGCCGAGCTTCTGCTTCTGGCCGCCGGAGAGCGTGTCGAACCGGGCGTCGGCCTTGTCGGAGAGTTCGACCTGCGCCAGGAGCCGGTCGGCGTCGACCCGCGTGTCGAACAGCGTCCGGTAGTACTCCACCGCCTCGCGCGCGGTGAGCTTCTCGAAGAAGCGGAACTCCTGCGGGATCACGCCGATGCGCCGGTGGACCTCGGCCCCGTCGGCCCACGGGTCGAGGCCGAGGACCCGGACCGTGCCGCCGGTCGGCTTGCGCACCCCCTCGAGGACCTCGACGGTCGTCGTCTTGCCGGCGCCGTTAGGCCCGAGGAACGCGAAGACCGTCCCGGGAGCGACGTCGAAGCGGATCCCGTCGACCGCGACCACGTCGCCGTAGCGCTTGAGCAGCCCTTCGACCTCGACCGCGGACGGCACCGAGCCGGGGAGGGCCCGAGGCTCTTGAAGCCTCGCGGAGACGCCCCTACGCGACCGGGATTTTCGCCGAGCGGCCGGGGTCGACCACGCACCGGGCGTGCCGGCCGACGACCTCGAGCGGCCGAGGGCCCCGCCAGCGGACCGCGACCGCTCCCTCCTCGAAGGCGAGGTCGGCCGTGCCGGGGCCCACCCGGAGTCCGGTGAGCGAAGCGGTGCGCCAGCCGGACGGGAACCCCGGCTCGATCGCGAGGCGCGGGACGAAGCCGTCCACCGAGAGCCCCCAGAGCCGCTCGAACAGAACGGTGAGGAACGGGGCCACACTGAAGCCGAGCAGAAAGCACGAGTCGTACGGCTCGGGCCGGTCGCCCCGGTAGCACTCGTGGGCGCCGCCGTCCTCCGCCTCGTAGCGGGCCGCGATCGTCCGCAGGTAGGCGAGTCCGCCGGCGACGTCGCCGACCGCCCAAGCTGCGTCGGCGGCCCACGCGGTAGCGATTGTCCAGACCTGGCCGTCGTGGTAGGCGGCCGGGTCGTACCCCCGGTCGCGCGAGGAGAGGGTGCGTACCCCCCAGGCGGTCGTCAGGTCGTCGCGCATCGCACGGCGGAAGGCCGCGCGCGCCCGTTCCGGGTCGAGCAGGCCGGCGCTGACGGCGCGCAGCGCATTCGGTCGGAGTTGGCGGACCGGGACCCCGGCCCGTATCGAGTCGGCCAGGTACCCCTCCTCGGGCCAGCTGTACCGCGAGGCGACCGTCTCGCCGAGCCGTTCCGCCAGCGAGCGGAGCCGCGCCGCCTCCGCCGTGTCGCCGTCCGCACCGGCGAGGGTCGCGGCGGACAGCAGGGCGGCGCGCCAGAGGACCTGGATGTCGATCGCGTGGTCGCGCCGGTCGGTCGAGTCCCAGATCGTCGTATCCGCCGCGTCGATGCCGTAGCGGACCTTCGCGACCGATTGCGAGGCCCGCTCCAGCTCGGCGACCTCGCCGCCGTTGCGCAGCAGCCCGGTCGCCGGGTCGGTTCGACGCTCGCCCCAGCCGATCGCCCGCGCGACGCCCGGCCCCCAGGTGGGCGACGGCGGCGGCACGCCGGCGTGACGACACCAGCGAACGACCAGCTCCGGGTAGTACAGCGTCGTGTCGGAGGTGCCGAACAGGAACACCGGTCCGGGGGAGATCTGCATCGGGAGCTCCCCGGGCTCGGCGGCGAGGAGTCCGATCTCCCGGGTCGCTTGGAACCGGAACACGGAGTCGAGGGTCGTCCGGGCCCAGGAGTGGTCCCCGAGCCAGATCACCGCGGGAAGCATCCAGGCGAGGTCCCGGCACCATATCGCAGAGTACCACGGATACCCGGCGACGAGCCCGGTCAGGTCGTCGGACGGTTGCGAGTAGAGACGGCGCAGCCCGGCCCGGGCCCGCTCGTAGGCGCGTTCGAGTCCCGGGTCGTCCGGTAGGCGCATCTGTGGGGTCGACGATAGCCAACGCCCCTCGAGCTCCTCCTGGGCCCGCGCGACGGGCACCGGGTCGGGGGGGAGAGCCACCGCCGAGGAGCTCCGGTCGAGGTCCCGCTCCAGCCCGCCCGTGACGCTGAAGCGTACGACCTGCGGGAGTCCGGGCTCGAGGAGGATCTCGTGGTCCGAGCCGAACTCGGACAGTGGCCCCCGGCGGCTTCCCCCCCTCCAGGAGGCTCGGTCCGCGTACAGGCGCGCCGGCGGATGGCTGGAGCGGTACGAGAGGCCGAAGCCCCGATGGCGGATTCGTACCTCGTTGGTCCGGCTTTCGAGCCGGAAATCCACCGGCCGGATTCCTTCCACCAGCACCGGTAGAAGGAACGGTTCCAGGGTACTCGTCAGCACTACCGGTAGGCGCTCCGAGCCCGACGTCAGGAGGCGGACCGCTCGGACGGCACCCGGAGGCCCGCTCAGCGGGGCGAGCTGCTGTTCGAGCACCATCGGCCCGAGCTGGTGGCTGGACCGGAGCAGCTCGCCCTCCACCGCGATGGACGTCCGGGTCGAGGGGAGGTTCCAGCTCTGGTCACCGACGGCGACGCCGAGCCGCCAGGGGCCGGTGAGCCGGACATGTTGGCCATAGACCCCTCCCCACTCCAGCACGGCCCCGCGGCTTTCCTGGAGGAGCTCGACGTCCCCGCGACGGTCCGTCAAGACGGCGCCGTCCAGGGTGCGGAGCAGGGTCGGGGAGCGTGGTGTGCCGGTCCCTCCCGGGCCGTTCATGGGGGGCCGCCGTCTCGGACCTCATCCGAGAACTCGAGCCACACGAGCGGAGGGATCGCAACGCTCTCCAGCTCCAGGCGAACGGTCGCGGGTCCCTTCGCCGGCGGGGGCGTCTCCGCGGCGACCTCGGTCGGGACCCCTGGCGCGAGCTCCAGCGGCGCGTCCCGCGAGACCGAAGCCGCGGTCCGCCAGGGGGCCGCGAGGCCCGTCCTCAGCCGGAGGCGGTCCGCCGGCACATTGGTTCCGTTGAGCAGCAGCCGGACCGCGCCGAACGCCCCCACCCGCAGCGGCGGATTCGCCAGCGCGAAGCGGACCCCCGTGGGCGTTCGCGCGAGGGAGCCGGGGACGTAGACCGACTCCTCGATCGTCTCGGCGATCCAGAGGAGAGCCTCCAGCGGCCGGGTCCCGAACTCCACCTCGAGCGTCAGGCCCTGGCGGATCAGGGAGAGCGTGGCGCAGAGCCGATGCTCGCGCATCGGGGTGAGGAGCGGGCTCCGGCCATAGCGGTTGGGGTCCCGCGCGGTCGCCGCCGGCACGCCGTTGCTTGCAGCGCAAGGCAAAGCCCTGCCAAGAAACGACACCGCCGCCGCGAGACCCTATATCGCGCTCCCCTTCCGTTCTCTCTCACGCGGAGCCGCTCCGCGGGGATGGTTCGATGGCCCGGCCGTTCGGCGCGGCGTTGAGGGCCCGGCCCCTCGTCTTCGCTCCCGCACTCCCGTCGGCGCGCGTGAGCCCGACCCGCCTCGCGAAGATCCTCGCGGAGACGGTAGAGCTCCTAGACCGGTCCCCGCGGGTCAACGCGGTCAACGTTCCGGAGCTGGTCGACGAGAACCACGACGGTCAGCCGTACTATCGGAACGCCGAGCCTCGCCACTACGCCGTGGGTCTCGCCGTCGCAGCGCACCGGGACGCGATCGTGAACAAGGTCGTCGCGCACCTCCCGAACGGCGAGGCGGTCCGCGCCTGGGCGGAGGAGACGGTTCGCCTCGGCGTCCGCCACGCGATGCTTGTGGGTGGCTCGAGTCGCTACATTCCGTATCCGGGGCCGCCGGTCGCGGAGGCGAACGCCCTGGTGCAACCGATCCTCGCCGGGGTCGACGGGCTCGTCGGCAACATCTCCATCCCGCAGCGGACGGGGGAGGCACACCGGATGCTCGCCAAGACGCGCGCCGGCACGTCGTTCTTCACGACCCAGCTGCTGTTCGACCCGCACGCGGTCGTCGACGTCCTGGCCCGCTACGACCGGCTCTGCCGGGACGCGCAGCTCGCCCCCTCGGCGGTCCTGGTCAGCCTCGCCCCGGTCGGCGACGAGGCCGACGCGAGCTTCGTCCGCTGGCTCGGCGCTGACCTGCCCGAGGAGGTAGAGCACGGCATCCTCGACCCGGACGGCGGCGACACCGGACCCCGCAGCATCGAGAACGCCCGGGAGCTCTGGCGGACCGTCCGGGACCGGGTCGAGCAGGACTCTTTGGCGGTCCCCGTCGGGGTCCACATCGAGCAGCTCTCCGTCCGCCACCTGCGCCTGGCCGAACAGTTGCTGGGCGCGGTCGCTCCGATGCTCGGGGGCTCCTCGGAGCAGCCCAGCTAGGGCGCGGAGCGGCGTCGACGGACCTGCGCCTCCGCGCGCCCGCCGAACTCCTACGACCGGGCGCGGAGCCTGCGCCCGGCCACGAGCCACCGAGCTCCGTCGAGGTCCACATCCGCTCCCTGCAACAGGAACGCGCACTCCCGGCTCCCCGCCCCAGCGGGGACGGTCCGGGCGGCGACCCGGAAGCGGAGCCCCACCGTCCCGAGTTCGAGGTCCCCGACCTCCGGGGCGCGACCGATCCGCGGGTTCAGTCCGACCGATATCCCGGCGCAGGCGACGGACCGACGGCCGCCCCGCCGGATTGCCGCCAGGAACTCCTCTCCGCCCCGGTCGAAGCCGGCGTCGGTCGGGCGACCGTCTCGGACCTCGAACCGCGCGCCGAGCGCCACGGCGGTCTCGCCAAGCCGTTCGTAGTTCGGACGGTTCGCCTCCCACGTCCCGCGCACCGACGCGGGCCGGACCGCCAGGAGGAGCTTTCCCGTAGGGACCGCCGTCCACACCGGGTCGGCGCGATGAGCCGCCCCAGCGGGGCGACCGGTCTCCTCGACCCACCGACCGGACTTCAGTTCCAGCTCAAGTCGGGAGCCGTTCGGATGGCGGACCGACATCGTCCGGGCGCGGCCGAGCCGTTGGAGCGCCCGTGCGGCCGTTCGCCCGAGGCGGTACGGCGGGACGACACTGGCTGCCAGGACCTCCGCCCTCCACCCGTCGACGTTGACGCCGAATCGGGCGGCCGCCGTGGACGTGACCGTGGCGATGGCGACGCGCGCGCCCCGCACCCGAGCGGCGCGCGCCGCCTTCCGCCACGCCCCTCCGTGCCGATCGAGGGCGGCGGCGAGGTCGGCGGATCGGAGACCCAAGAGGCGCGGGAACGCCTCCGGCCCGCCGAGGTATACGTAGGCCGCCCCGGTCCGCGCGAGCATCGGGGGCGCGGCCGGCACGGTCCCTCCCGCCAGCAGGGAGCGGAAGTAGCCATCCTCGTCCTCGAGCGCGAGCACCGGCTCCGCCCCCCGGCGCCGGGCCTCGACGACGAAGGCGCGCGCCCACGGGAGGGCGTGGCTCCACGCTTCGACGACGACCGGCTGGCCCGAGCGCACCCCGAGATACTCCCCGAGGGTCGACCGGGCGAGCCGGGTCTCCGGGGACGCCCCCCGATTCGTGGCTCCGGGGCGACGCGCCCGGCGGTCCGGTCCCATGGAGAGGACCGGAGAGCGAACGGGGCTAAAGGCGACCGTCTCCGCGCGGTGCGGCCGTTCCGCGGCGAAGGAGCGACGGATCAGGCGAGCGCCTTTGTCAACGTCGCGATGGCCGCGCTGAGGTCTTTCTCGTCGAGCAGGAAGATCGTGTCGGTGTAGCAGGAGAGCGCCTCGACGATGTTGATCCCGCGCGTCGCGAGGAGGCCGGAGAGGAGCCGCAGGAGCCCGGGCGTCTCCTCGATGCTGTCGGGGCTCGTCACGGCGACCTCCACGAGCCCGCGACGCACCCGGACGACGTTGCTCTCCCGTACGGGCCGGGTGACCCGGGGGACGGAGTCCTCGTCGACGAGGATCACCGTGCCCCGGGAGACCTGGATCACGCGGCAGAGGAGGTTCTCGTCGAGCAGCTCCTCGACGACGTCGCCGAGCCGCTGGAGGATGTCCGCGCCGAGCTGGACGGTGACGGCGGCGACCTTGGACCGCGACTCGATCCGGCTCTTGCGGAGCACGCGCCGCACCGCCGCCTCCCCGAAAGCCTCCCCACGCCCTCGGGGATACCGGCGGCACGCGGCGACAACCGCGTCCATCTGGCGCACGCTGAGGTCGGAGGCGACCTTGCGCGCCATCGCCGCGTAGTTCGCGACCCCCGCGCGGAGCGCGTCTCCGAGCGGCGGGTGCGCGTCGAGGTACTCCCGGACGCGTCGAGCGACGGACTCCGCCTTATCCGGCATGGTTGTCTTATTTCGGACAAATCTGCCCGAACAGTGTCCTCAAGCGGTCGCGTGCTATAAATCTTCCACCGGCGTTGCCGATACGTTCGCGCGCATTGATGGCACAGTCGAAGGTGGTCCTCGCCTACTCCGGGGGCCTGGACACCTCGGTGGCGATCCCGTGGTTGCGGGACGAGAAGGGGCTGGAGGTCGTTACCGTCACGGCCGATGTGGGCCAGCCGGTCGATCTCGAGAAGGCGCGGAGCAAGGCACTCGCCTCGGGGGCGTCCTCGGCGTACGTCGTCGATGCCCGGGAGGAGTTTGCCGAAGAGTTCCTCCGACCCGCGCTGCGGGCCAACGCCCTCTACGAAGGGGCGTACCCGCTCAGCACGGCGCTAGCCCGCCCGTTGATCGCTCGCCACTTGGTCGCCGTCGCCCGGCGCGAGGGGGCCCGGCTGATCGCCCATGGTTGCACCGGTAAGGGGAACGACCAGGTCCGCTTCGAGCTGTCGGCCCAGAGCCTCGCCCCGGAGCTGGAGGTCATCGCCCCGGCGCGCGAGTGGACGATGACGCGCGAGGACGAGATCGCCTACGCTGAGCGGCACGGCATCCCCGTCGAGGCGACGAAGCGGTCGCCGTACAGCACGGACGAGAACCTCTGGGGTCGGTCGGTGGAGTGCGGGGTCCTCGAAGACCCGTCCGTCGAGCCGCCGGAGGAGGTGTACGCGTGGACCCGGGCGCCGCTCGCGGCCCCGGAGACCCCCGCCTACGTCACGCTCGACTTCGCCGACGGGGTCCCCACGTCGCTCGACGGGACCCCACTCCCGTTCGCGCCGCTCATCGCTCAGTTGAACCGGCTCGCCGGCACGCACGGCGTCGGGCGGATCGACCACGTCGAGAGCCGCGTCGTCGGGATCAAGAGCCGCGAGGTGTACGAGTGCCCGGCGGCGACGGTCCTGCTCGAGGCGCACTGCGCGCTGGAGGCGCTCGTGCTCCCGCGGGACGTCCTCTCCTTCAAGCGCCAGGTCGAGCAGCGGTACGCGGAGCTCGTCTACGACGGGCTCTGGTTCGCCCCGCTGCGGACGTACTTGCAGTCGTTCGTCACGGCGACGCAGGAGCGCCTCAACGGCCAGGTCACTGTCAAGCTCAGCAAGGGCCGGGCCACCGTGGCGGGCCGACGGTCGCCGGCGTCGCTGTACCAGGCCGGCCTGGCCACCTACGCCGAGGGCGACCGCTTCCGCCGGGAGATGGCGGAGGGGTTCATCTACGTCTGGGGGCTCCCGAGCCGCACCTGGGCCTCCGTCGCCGCGCCGACGCCCGAGCCGACCGCACCCGCGGAACCGCCGCGGCGGCCGTGATGGCCGGGGATGCACCACCGCCGGGCGCGACCGCGGCTCCGTCGTACGTGCCGACGACGGCCGGGGAGTTCCTGGCCTCCCTTGCCGTCGATCGCGTGCTCGCCCGGTACGACCTTGCGGGGAGCCTCGCCCACGTTGAGTCGCTCGGGGCCGCCGGAGTCCTCACCCCGTCCGAGGTTCGCCTTCTCCAGGGAGGGCTCCGGGCCGTCGGCCGGGAAATCGCCTCCGGCGCCTTCCGGTGGCGCGGCGAGCTGGAGGACGTCCACACGAACGTCGAGGTGCGGCTCACGGAGCTGGTCGGCCCGGCCGGAGGAAAGCTGCAGACAGGCCGCAGTCGGAACGACCAGGTCGCGCTCGACGAGCGGCTGTACCTGCGAGCGGTGACGTTCGAGGTCGCCGGGGCGGTCGTCGGCCTCGCGGCCGCGCTGCTCGATCAGGGGACTGCAGAGGCGACGACCCCGATGCCGGGCTACACGCACCTCCAGCGGGCCCAGCTGGTGACCCTCGGGCACCACTTCCTCGCCCACTTCTGGAGGTTCGACCGGGACCTCGACCGCCTGCTGGCGACCGTCGCCCGGTCGGATGTCTCGCCGCTCGGGGCCGGCGCCCTCGCCGGGAGCACGCTGGCGATCGACCCGACGACCGCTGCCCGCCGTCTCGGCTTCGGTGCGTCGTTCGAGAACTCGCTGGACGCCGTCAGCGACCGCGACCATCTCGCCGAGCTCCTCTTCGACCTCGCGCTCCTCGCCGTCCACGCCAGTGCGCTCGGCGAAGAGTTGGTGCTCTTCGCGTCGAAGGAGTTCGGCTTCGTCGAGCGGACCGCGGCGCTCGGCTCCGGCAGCAGCCTGATGCCGCAGAAGCGGAACCCGGACGTCGCCGAGCTCGCCCGGGGCCGCGCGGGACGCGCGGTCGGGGCGGTCGTCGCCCTGCTCACCACGCTGAAGGGGCTCCCGCTCGCCTACGACCGGGACCTGCAGGAGGACAAGCCGCCCGTCCTCGATGCTGTGGCAACGGTCCTCGGGACGGTCCACGCCCTCGCCGGCCTCGTCCCGGCGCTTCGGTTCGACCGCGGCCGGCTGGCGAGCGCCGCGTCGGACCCGGAGCTGTTCGCGACGGACCTCGCCGAACGCCTCGTCGCGGCGGGAACGCCTTTCCGTGAGGCCCACGAGCAGGTCCGCGCCGCCTTCCTGCGGGGACCATCGGGCGGGAGCACCCCGGCCCTCCGGGGCACGGCCGGCAACGGTGCGACGCCGGTGGAGGTCACGATCGACACCGCGGCATCGCTCGGCCGCCGCAACGCCCCGGGGTCTCCCGGGCCGGAGGCCGTCCGCCTCCAGCTCCAGCACGCGCGCGCCCGGCTCGCCGAGCGCCGCGCTTCCCTCTCCTCGCTCGGCCGGAAGGTCGAGCAGATCGAGGAGCTCGTGAACGAGGAAACCACATGACCGAATGCCCAGAGTGTGCTGCCAGCGTCGAGAGCCACGACAAGGTGCTAGGGGAGGTCTTCCCCTGCAGAGACTGCGGAACGGAGCTCGAGGTCCAGACCGTCGACCCGTTCGCCGTCCAACCCGCCCCCCGCGAAGCCGAGGACTGGGGTGAGTGACGGGTTCCGGCTCGGGTTGTTCACGACCATCGTCCGTCCGGACGAGAAAGCGATCCTTGCCGCCGCGGAGAGCCGCGGGGTCGCCGTCGAGCGGCTGGACGACGGCGAGGTCACCTTCGGGCTGGAGCGCCCGGCGGACCTGCCGGACGTCGTTCTCAACCGGTCGGTGAGCCACACCCGGGCCCTCTACGCGGCGCTCTGCTACCGGCACTACGGCGTTCCGGTGATCAGCCGGCCGGAGGTTCTCGAGCTGGCGGGCGACAAGATCCGCGCCTCGCTTCGGCTCGCCGAGCGCGGGATCCCGACGCCCCGGACGATCGTCGCGCTCTCGCCGGGGGCGGCGCTCAAGGCGGTCGAGGCGGTCGGCTACCCGGCGGTGCTCAAGCCGGCCGTCGGCTCGTGGGGGCGGCTGATGGCGAAGGTCGACGACCCGAGCGCGGCCGAGCAGATCGTCGAGCACAAGAGCGCCCTCGCCTCGCCGGTGCACTCGGTCTTCTACGTCCAGGAGTTCGTACCGAAGCCCGACCGGGACCTCCGGGCGTTCGTCGTCGGCGACCGGGTCGTCGCCGCGATGTACCGCCGGTCCCCCGACTGGCGGACGAACGCCGCCCGCGGGGCGACGACCGAGCCCGCCCCCGTCACCGCCGAGCTGCGCGACCTCGCCCTCCGGGCGGCAGAGGCGATGGGCGGCGGCGTGCTCGCGGTCGACCTGATGGAGTCGCCGAGGGGCCTCGTGGTCCACGAGGTGAATCCAACCCCGGAGTTCCGGGCGCTCAGCGCGGCGACCGGGGTCGACGTCGCCGGAGAGATCGTCGACTACGCCGTCGGGGTCGGTCGCCGGTGAACGTCGCGATCGTCGGCGGCTCCGGCTACGTCGGGGGCGAGCTCCTCCGCCTGCTCCTCGGCCACCCCGAGGTGACCGTGAGCCAGGTGACGAGCGACGCGCAGGCCGGCCGGTCGCGCGTGCCCACCCGAATCTGAGGAAGGTCACCGCCCTCACGTTCACAGAGCGCGCCGACCTCCGGCCCGCGGACGCGCTGTTCCTGGCGACCCCGCACGGGCAGGCGATGGACGCGATGCCGGCGCTGCTGGAGAACGGCGCGCCCGTCTTCGACCTGTCCGCCGACCATCGGCTGCGCTCGCCGGCGGAGTACCCGCGCTACTACCACCGCGAGCACCCCCACCCCGAGCTGCTGGGAGAGGCGGCCTACGGGCTGCCCGAGCTCCACCGGGACGCGATCCGGAACGCGCGGCTGGTCGCGGTTCCCGGCTGCATCGCCACCGCAACGATCCTGGCGCTTCGCCCGTTCGCCGCCTCACGGCCGAACGGCGCCGTGCGGGCGGTCGTCGATGCGAAGAGCGGTTCTTCGGCGGGCGGCCACGACCCGGGACCGGCCGGCGAGCACGCCGAACGCTCCGGGGTGATGCGCGCCTACGCCCCCGCGCGCCACCGCCACGCGGCCGAGGTCGAGCAGGAGACCGGGGTCGCCGCCGCGGTAACCGCCCACGGCGTCGAGGCCGTCCGGGGCGTGCTCGCCACCGTCCACGCGTTCGGCGACGCGACGCCGGACGAGCGCGAGCTCTGGAAGCTCTACCGGGCGGCGTACGGCGACGAACCGTTCGTCCGCCTGGTACACGACTCGGACGGACTCCACCGGGAGCCCGAACCGAAGATCCTCAGTGGCACGAACTTCTGCGACGTGGGGTTCGCCTCCGACCCGGAGCACGGGCGGACGGTCCTCCTCGGGGCCCTCGACAACCTGGGGAAGGGCGCGGCGGGCGCCGCGGTCCAGTGCTTCAACGTCCGGTTCCAGCTTCCGGAGACGCGGGGGCTCGGCTTCCCCGGGCTCCATCCGATCTAGGGAGCGTCGTGTGACGATTGTCGTGAAGGTCGGGGGGGCTGTCGGAAACGCCGTCGCGCCGGTGCTCGTCGAGCTCGCGGGCCGGGGCGACTTCGTCCTCGTGCACGGCGGCTCAGAGGAGATCGACCGGCTGGGCGAGCGGCTCGGCCGGCCGACCTCGGTACTACACGAGCCCCAGCGGGGTCGTCTCGCGACGGTGCGACACCTCCCAGATGGAGACGGTGGTGCTGGCCCTCGCCGGCAAGGTCCAGACCGAGCTCGTCGCCGGGCTCGGCGCCCGGGGGGTCCGCGCGGTCGGCCTCTCCGGGGTGGACGGCGGCCTCCTCCTGGCGCGCCGGAAGACCGGGGTGCGCGCCGTCCAGGACGGGAAGGTCGTCCACCTCGCGGACGACCGGTCCGGGACGATCGAGGCGGTCAACGCCGCCCTGCTGCGGGTGCTGCTTGCCGCGGGGATCGCCCCGGTCGTCGGGCCGCCGGCGGTGACGGCGGAGGGCGAGGTCGTGAACGTCGACGCCGACGCAGCGGCGGCGGCCGTCGCCGGAGCCCTCGGCGCGGAGTCGCTGCTCCTCCTGACGAACGTCCCGGGGCTGCTGCGGAACCCCGACGACCCGGCGAGCGTCGTCCCCCGGGTCGCGCGGAGCGAGTTCGAGGCGGCGCTCGACCTTGCCACCGGACGGATGCGGAAGAAGCTCCTCGCCGCCCGGGCCGCGGTCGACGCGGGCGTCGGCCGCGTCGTCATCGCCCCCTCCGGCGGCGACGCGCCGGTGGCGGGCGCCCTGGCGGGGAGCGGGACGGTGTTCTCGTGAGCGCCGGCGCGGGGCGAGCGTCGGCAGAGTTCGGCGAAGGGGAGCGGGTCCGCCTCTCCATCGTACGAGGGGAAGGCGCGTACCTCTACGGCGCGGACGGGCGGCGGTACGTCGACCTAGGCGCGACCCACGGCGTCGGCAACCTCGGAGCCTGCCACCCGAAGGTAGTGCGGGCGATCCAGGAGCAGGCGTCCAAGCTCCTCCACGTCGGCACCGCCTACGAGAACCCGGTACGCACCCAGTTCGTCGAGCGGATACTGAGCCTCCTGCCGCCGACGTTCGCGAAGGTCTTCCTCTCCAACTCCGGCACGGAGGCGGTCGAGGCCGCGATCAAGATCGCCCGGTCGGCGACCGGGAGACCGAAGGTCGTGGCCGCCCGGCGCGGCTTCCACGGCCGGACGATGGGCTCGTTGAGCGCCACCTGGCGCCGGGAGCTGCGCGAGCCGTTCGAGCCGCTGGTCCCGGAGTTCGTCCACGTCCCGTTCAACGACGTCGGCGCCCTCGACGAGGCGGTCGACGACCGGACCGCCCTTGTCCTCCTCGAGCCCGTCCAGGGTGAGGGGGGGGTCCACGTCGCGGCGGCGGAGTACCTCCGGGCGGCCCGGTCAACGTGCGACCGCCGCGGGGCGCTGCTCGGGTTCGACGAGGTGCAGTGCGGCCTCGGGCGGACCGGACGCACGTTCGCGTTCGAGCACTCCGGGGTCGTTCCGGACCTGCTCATGTTGGCGAAGTCGCTCGCGGGAGGGGTCCCGATCGGCGCCACGGTGACCACCGCCACCGCGGAGTCGGCGTTCCGCGGCAGCCACCACTCGACGTTCGGGGGAAATCCGCTGGCGTGCGCCGCCGGGCTCGCGGCCCTGACCGCGCTCGTGGAGGAACGGCTCGCCGAGCGGGCGGCGGCCTTGGGGGGACTTGCCGAGGCGCCTCTCGCCGCGCTCCCCTCGGAAAGAGTCCGCGAGGTCCGCGGTCTCGGGCTGATGTGGGGGATCGAGCTCCGGGACCGGGCGGCTCCCGTTCTCGCGGGGTTGCAGGATCGCGGCTTCCTCGCGACCTCCGCCGGTGCGACGGTCGTCCGTCTGCTCCCACCGCTGGTGATCCCGGAGAACGATTGGCTCGCGGGACTCTCGGCGGTGGCGGAGGGGGTGCGCCGTGGATGACGGTGACGTCCTCTCGCGTCTCCTGAGCCGCTACAGTCCGTCGGGCTCGGAGCGGTTGGCGGTCGACGAGTTCGTCCGCGTCGCCCGGGAGCTCGGCTACCGGGCCCGACGGGACCGGACCGGCAACGGGGTCGCCGAGCGCGGCGCGGGGCGGCCGCTCGTTCTGTTCCTCGGGCACATCGACACGGTCCCGGGCGACCGTCCCGTCGTCCGGCGGGGCGGGAAGCTCCACGGGCGCGGCGCGGTCGACGCGAAGGGCGCCCTAGCGGCCGCGCTCCTGGGCGGTGCGGCGTTCTTGGGGCCCGGAACGTTCCGTGTGGTCGCCGCGATCCGCGAGGAGACCGACAGCCTCGGGGTCCGGGGGGTCGTGCGCTCGGCGCCCCCGGACGCCCTGATCGCGGGCGAGCCGAGCGGATGGGACGGCGTCACGGTCGGCTACAAGGGGGACCTCCGTCTCGAGGCGACGTTCCGAGCTCCCCGGAGCCACTGGTCGTCGCCGTACGCGACCTCGAGCGACGCGGCCGTGGCATGGGCGCACCAGCTCGGGGAGTTCGCGGCCCGCCACACCGGTCCCTCCCCGTTCCGGTCCCTGACGGCGAAGGTCGTGGGGCTCGACAGCGCGCCGACCGCCGACCCGGAGTCGGCGCGGGTGACGGTCGACGTTCGGCTACCGCCGGGGCTCTCCACCGCGGAGCTGCTGGCCGCGTTGCCGGCCGGACCGCCGAAGCCGACGGTCCGGATCCTCGTCCGCATCGAGCCGACGGAGATGCCGCGCAGCGAGCCGGTCGCGGCCGCGCTGTGCGCCGCGATCCGGGAGGAAGGCGGTCGGCCGACCCTCTGGAGGCGGTCGGGGACCTCTGACCTGAACGTCGCCGCGCGGGCCTGGCGCATCGGGGGCGCCGCCTACGGCCCGGGGGACTCCCGCCTCGACCACACGACGCGCGAGGTGCTCTCGGTGGAGGAACTGGGCCGGGCGGCGCGCGTGTTGCGCCGGGCCGTCGACCGGCTCGCCCGCCCGCCTACTCCTCGACCGTCGGTCCCGACCCCTTGACGAAGTCGCCGCGACGCAGCTCGAGCAGGGCGGTCGCGAGCTCGTCGCGCGTGTTCATGACGATGGGGCCGTACCAGGCGACCGGTTCGTGGAGCGGGCGGCCCGAGGCGAGGAGGACTCGCATGCCGCCCGGCCCGGCGCGGGCGCGGACCCGGCCGCCGTCGCCGAAGAGCGCCGTCTCGCCGGCCGGCAGGTGGGCTGTGTCGTCCCCGTCAAAGGAGCCGGACCCCTCGATCCCGTGCGCGAACGCCGTTCGGCCCGAGGCGACCGGGAGCTCCAGCGTCTCGTCCGGCGTGAGCCGGATGTCCAGGTACTCCGGATCGACGGCGATCCCGCGAACCGGACCGGCGACGCCGGCGAACATTCCGGCGACGACCTTCACCTCGCCCCCGCGCTCGGTCGAGACGCGGGGGATCTCGTCGTGCGAGAGCCCGCGATATCCCGGGGCCGACATCTTGTCGCGGGCGGGCCGATTGAGCCACAACTGGAAGCCGGCAAACGTCCCGTCGGTTCGCTTCGGCATCTCCTGGTGGACGATCCCGCTGCCGGAGTTCATCCACTGCACGTCGCCGTTGGCGATGACCCCTGAGTTGCCGAGGGTGTCGCCGTGCTCGACGCGGCCGTTCAGCACGTAGGTGATCGTCTCGATCCCCCGGTGCGGGTGCCACGGGAATCCGGCGAGGTAGTCCTCGGGATTCGCGGAGCCGAACCGGTCGAGGAGCAGGAACGGGTCGAAGAGGGGCACCTCGGCGTTCGAGAACGAACGGGAGAGGCGGACGCCCGCCCCTTCTCGGGTCGGCACGGGGGGAAAACGGCGAACGATGGATCGGAGAGGCTCGGACATGTCAGTTACCTCGAGTTATCGAATATATATTGGTAACTTAAAGCTTCGGGGGCCGTGCGGCGGCCCGGCACGACCCCCACGGCTCGTCGGCCCCGGGGCGGGGCGCTCGCTCTACGGGTGCCACGCCCGAGGGTCATGCTCCGCCGGTGATCGGGACCCGTCGGGCCGGAATACCGGGCTCCGCCACGCCCTCGAGGGTCGCCGGAGACCGGAAACCTCGGTCGAGCGTGAGGTCGCGATGCCGTACTTTGTCGTCAACGCGTACCACGGCCCCGGGTGGGATTGGGGGCGGCCGATGCGGCAGCAGAAGGTTTGCACGAGCACGCCGCGTTCCTGAACGGCCTCCCCGCGGGGTTCGTCGTCCTCGGGGGGCCCGTCGGGAACGGGGCTCGCGTCATGCTCGTCGTCAACGCCGCCGTCGAGGCGGAGGTCCGCGCGCGCATCGACCCGTACCGCTGGGTGCGGTCCGGCCATCTCGTAGAGGTGATCGAGCCGCGGGAGATCCTCCTCGGTACGCCGTGATCCGCCCGCCGGCGAGGCCGGAGTGACGGTACAGGCACAGGGGGCGTGCGGGCCCCTTAGAGCCGACGACAGCTGGGGACGGCTCGTCGACCGTCTCGTCCTCGAGGCGCGCACGGGGACCGTGACGCCGGTCATCGCCGGCTGCGACGCGGAGGGGCGCAGCGCAGGAGTCGACCGGGAGCTCCGGGCCGGTCGGGCCAGCTCCGAAAAGGGCTCCGGCGTCATCGCGCCCACGGTCTCCACGTCGGGGAGCGGACCGCTCGCAGCGGAGCCCCCGGGGGAAGGACGTAAGCCACGGACTCCCCTGGCAGGCCGCCGCCCATGACTTCGACAGTTCGAGCCCCTGGGCCCGCCTCCTCGGCGCCGACCACCACCTCCAGGCGGGCGCCATCCAGTGCGGAGCGGCGGTGACCGAGCCCGTCGTGGTAGGCCGGGACGTCTGGAAGGTCTACGGCTCGGGGGAGACGGCCGTCCCTGCCCTCCAGGGGATCAACATCGAGATCCTGCGCGGGGAGATCCTGGCCGTGATGGGTCCCTCCGGCTCTGGCAAGACGACGTTCCTGAACTGCTTCAGCGGGCTCGACGACATTTCGCGGGGCGAGGTGACCGTCGAAGGAACGAACATCCACACGATGCCGGACGCGAAGAAGAGCGAGTACCGCGCGCGCCGCACGGGGTTCGTCTTCCAGTCGTACAACCTCCTGCCGATCCTCTCGGCGGAGGAGAATGTCGAGCTGCCGCTCCTGATCGCCGGGCGTCCCGCGAAGGAGGCCCGCGCCGAGGCGCGCGCGATACTCACCCAGATGGGCCTGGCCGACCGGGTCGGCCACCGACCGGCCGAACTGTCGGGGGGCCAGCAGCAGCGGGTCTCGCTCGCCCGGGCCCTGGTCGCCCATCCTGCGATCGTCTGGGCGGACGAACCGACCGGGAACTTGGACGCGGAGGGTTCGAAGGACGTGATCACGCTCCTGCGGGAGCTGAACCGCCGCTACCAGCAGACGATGGTTGTCGTCACCCACGACGCCGGGGTCGCCTCCGCGTGCGACCGCACCCTGCGGATGCGCGACGGCCAGTTCCTCGCGTAGGAGGCACGGCATGGCTGGCTCGGTCGTCGGCGCGCTGCTCCTCGTCCTCGTCGTCGTCGCCCTTGTCACGTTGGCGCTCGCGGTCCGCCACCGCCTCGCGTTCCGGATCGCGATGCGCAACGTCCGGCGCGGCAGAGGACGGACGGCCTTGCTCATCGCCGGCCTGCTGGTGGCCACGACGATCGTCGCCGGCAGCCTCGTGGTCGGGAGCACCGTCCAGCAGCTCGCCTACCACTACACCTACCTCGGCGCCGGATACGTCGACGAGGCGGTCGGCTCGACGGCCGAGACCGGCCACGATGGCTACTTCCCCTACGCCGTCTACACGCAGACCGTCTCGCTGCTCTCGGGGGACCGGTCGATCGCCGGGCTCGCCCCGGAGATCATCAGTACCGTGGCGGCGTACGACAACGCCAGCCGCACGCCGGATACCGACCTGAACCTGATTGGGGTCAACGGCAACCAGAGCGCCGCGCTCGGCGCGTTCGTTGCGGACAACGGCACCTCCTTCGCCGGCCCCAAGACCGGCGAGGTCCTCCTCGACGACCAGATGGCGAGCGCGCTTGACGCGCGCGCCGGCGACCCCGTTGTCATCTACGGATCGTCCGCCGTCCCCCTGACGGTCGAGGCGGTCGTTCGGGAGAATGTCCGCGGAGCGTTCATCACCGGCGGACTGACGGCGGGGAACCTGTTCGTCACCCTCGCGACCGCCCAGCAGGTCGAGAACCAGTCCGGACGGATCAACTACGTCGCGATCACGAACACGGGCACGCAGGCCGCGGGGGCCTCCGCCTCCACGGCCGTGAATGCATCGCTGACCACGTCGCTCGCCACGGTGCTGTCGACGTACCACCTGGCCCTCACGACGCCGCTCGAGACCGGGCTGCAGTCGGCGGCGACCTCCAGCCAGAGCCTCGAGACCCTCTTCCTCGTCCTGGGGCTCTTCTCGATCCTGGCCGGAGCGTTGCTCATCGTCGGGATCTTTGTGATGCTTGCCGAGGAGCGCAAGGGCGAGATGGGGATGCTCCGGGCCGTTGGGATGCGGCGCAGCGAACTGGTCTATACCTACTACTTCGAAGGGGTCGCCTACGCCGCGGGGAGCGCCCTCGCAGGGACGTTCGTGGGTGTCGGGGTCGGCTACCTGCTCGCCTCGCTGGCCGGGGTGATCCTCGCCGCGGACGGGATCCCTCCCGGGGCGATCCAGCAATCGTTCACCGTCAGCGGGCAAGACCTCGTCGTCGCCTACGTCGTCGGGTTCTTGTTGACCCTCGTCACCGTCGTCGTCGCCTGCCGCCGCGCGAGTCGGCTCAACATCGTCCGGGCGATCCGTGACATCCCCGAGCCGCGCGCGCCGCTGCGCTCGTACACGTTCCTTGCCTACGCCGGCGTCGCGCTGGTGATTCTCGGCGCGCTCGGCTACGCAGCGACGTACCGGGGGACGACCGACATCGCCGACCCGCTGATCAGCGTGGCCGTCTCCATTCTCGGTGCCGGTCTGGTCGCGGCGCGGTTCGTCCGGAACCGCTACGCGTTCACGGGGGTGGGCGCCGCCGTCGCGCTCTGGACCGGCTACGAGCCGCTCCACACCTACCTGCTCGGATCCGCGCACTCCAGCAGCGTGTTCAACGTCTTCGTCGAGGGGATCCTGCTCGTCGGCGGAACGCTATTGGTCGTCTTGATGAACGCCGATCTGCTGGCGCGCGGGCTGCGCCGACTCGGGGGGAGCCGAGCCCAGTCCAGCCCGGTGGTGCGGATTGGGACCTACTATCCGACGCGCCAGACGGGGCGGACCGCCGTGAGCCTTGCCATCTTCGCCCTCGTGGTCTTCACCATGGTGACGATCGCGGGGGCGGGCTCGACGGTGCAGGGAAGCCTGAACGCGACCGTGGCGACGGAGTCCGGTGGCTACACATTCTTCGGCTACTCGTCGACCCCTCTCCCGAACCTTTGGGACGACATTTCGGCGAACTCGACGCTCGCTGGCGAGTTCGCCGCCGGGGTTCCGGTCGTGATTGGTGCGGTGAACGTCAATGTCACCGGCTACTCCGGCAACCCGTACTCCGACCGGGTCTACGCACCGCCCAGCGGGGGCGTGCCTGCGGCGAGCTTCTACGACACGAACCACTTCTCGTTCGTCTCGACGCTCGGGGGCATCAGTGCCTCGGCGGCGTTCCACGACATCGCCACCAACGCCTCGGATGCGATTGTCGACTCGGGGTATGCGAACCTCGCGAGCGCCTTTTCGCTCGGGGCCCCCGCGCACCCGAAGGTGAACGTCGGCGCGGAGATCCAGCTCGCGACGCCGACGGGAGCGCATCCGACGACGGTGCAGGTCGTCGGCATCCTGAGCGAGTCGATCATCTCCGGCGTGTTCGTCAATCCGGCGACCGCCGCGACCCTCGGCTACGCGAACGAGAGCGCCTACTTCCTCACGGTCAAGGCGGGCGCCTCGGCGACGGTCGCGGGGCAGGACGCGAAGCGGGCGTTCTTCCCGGCCGGCCTCGTGCTGTTCAACCTGCGGGCCCTCCTCGCGACGTCGATCGCCACCACCGAGGGGTTCATCGGGCTGCTCGAGATCTTCGTCGGGCTGGGGCTGGGGGTCGGGATCGCCGCCATGGGGATCTTCGCCCTGCGCGCGGCGGCCGAACGGCGACGCGAGATCGGGATGCTCCGGGCCACCGGATTCACACGGGGGATGGTCCTCCGCTCGCTCTTCCTCGAGTACTCCTTCATCACGCTGCTCGGCGTGGCGATCGGGGTCGGACTTGGGTTGCTGGTGATCTACAATCTCTCGACGAGCCCGAGCGCCGTCTCGGAGGGGGTGCAGCACTTCGTGGCCCCGTGGACGACCGTGCTCGAGGTCGCCGTCATCGCCTACCTGCTGGTGCTCGTAGCGATCGCCGCCCCCTCCCTCCACGCCGCGCGCCTTCCGCCGGCGGAGGCGGTCCGTTCGACGGAGTAGCCGGCGGACAATCTGGCGCTCGAGGGTCCTGGCCGGAGGACTCCACCTCCGATGCGATGTTCCCGAACCGGGCGGCCCTCCGCGCGACCCTCGAGCGGCTGCTCGAGCTCAAGCGCGCCGGCGCCCCGATCCTCGAGTCGCCGGAGTACTTCCTCGCCCTGCTCGGGTCGTGGTACGGCGAGCGTCCCTGGGTCTGCCGACCGTGGATGACGGTCAACGTCGACCCGAGCGGACGAATCGTCATGCCCTGCTACGTGCTCCAAGAGTACAACGGAAAGGTACCAATCTGGGCCGTCGACGTAAGGGCGCTATGGAACTCGTTCGACTGGGACCGGTGCGGCTCCTGCAACAAGTGCGCGCTGGCCTGCTACCTGGAGCCGTCGGTCTTCGCGTGGGCCAACCCGGGGATGGTCCGCGAGCGCGTCCTCGAAGCTCCTGTGGAGTACCTCCACTCCCGACGTCGTGCCCGGGCACGCGGCGCCCTGCCTGTGGTGAAATCCCGCCCGCCTGGGGGAGTACCTCACCCGCCGGCCCGCGCCCCCTTGGCTCGGTAAGGACCCACGGGTCTCCCACCTCACCCGGGACGTTCGCGGGACCCGTTCTTCGGGCGGCGCCATCGCCGGGAGGGGCACCGGGGGCCGGGCGCCCCTGGACCGCGGCGCCGTCCCTCGGAATCCTCGGTCCGGGTGAGCGCCCCCCCGCGTCGGGATCGACGATGGGCCTCGCCCCGAAACGGCCGGCCTACCCCCTCACGACAGGACCGTCCCTGAGAAGCCGCCAACGCGCACGGGCGATCGGCAGACCCCGCTGTGTTCGACGAAGCGACCTCGACGCTTCACGTCCTCCGGCCCGAGCCGAGGTAGACGTCGGCCCCGCCGCGGTCCCTGCCGAGGGGGACGGTCACGGTCGCATCGAGGCGATCCTCCGCCCGGCGAGCCCGTTGGCCGCGAGCCCGGCGGGCAGGGAGCTCCCCACGACGAACCCGAAGTACCTCCCTCCCTCGGATGCCACGGTGGCCGGGGAGCCAAACTCGTCGAGCCGCTGCAGGACGGACGCGGGACCCTCTCCCTCCTCGGGGAGCGCCCCGCAGAGGCGGTCAATCCCCTCCACCGCACCCTAGGTCGGGGCCACGGCGCGGGTCTCCAGCGGTCGCAATCAAAACGATCCGCCCGGTTCGCGGCGTCGGTCAACAGGCTTGCGCCCATGTGTCCCCCGCAAGTCGGATTTCCAATCCTGCCTAGACCTTTCGGAGGGAGCGAAGCACTGTGTTCGTTCCGCTCGGAGGGAAACTCGCCGCGGCCAGGTCGGAGCCACGGGCGCCCCTGCTCGAGTCGCCAACCCCGAGGCGGGCTTAATTTGCCTCGGACGGTCCCCGGGACGTGGCCACGACGCGACGCCTTGCCGCCATCATGTTCACGGATTTGGTCGGTTACACGGCCCTGACCCAAGCGAACGAGCAGCATGCGCTCGCCCTGTTGGAGCTCCACTACGGCCTCTTGCGTCCTGTCTTCGCCCGGCATCGGGGCCGGGAGGTCAAGACGATCGGGGATTCCTTCCTAGTCGAGTTCGAAAGCGCACTCGACGCAACGACCTGCGCGGTCGAGATCCAGCGCGTCGTGAGGAGTCACGATGCTTCTGCTCCCCCGCCCGATCGTTTCTCCCTCAGGATCGGAGTTCACCTAGGGGACGTCGTCCACACCGAAGACGATGTCCTGGGAGACGCGATCAACATCGCCTCCCGAATCGAGCCCCTAGCCACCCCTGGCGGGATCTGCGTCTCGGAGCAGGTCTTCTCTCAGGTGCGAAACAAGGTTCCGTTCGCGTTCACCCAGCTCGCCACGGTGGAATCTGAAGAACGTGGCGTTCCCGATAGCGGTCTACCGGGTCGAACTCTCACCGGAATCTACCCCTGTCCAAGAGACAAGCCCCACGCCCTGGGACCATCGCCGACTTGCGGTCCTTCCGCTTGCGAACATGAGCGCGGACCCGCAGGACGAATTCTTCGCCGACGGGCTCACGGAGGAGCTCATCTCCGAGCTCTCCAAGATCCCCGGGCTTCGGGTCATCGCCCGGACCTCCGTCCTTCGTTTCCGCGGAACGACGAAGGGGGTCTCCGAGATCGGGAAGGAGTTGCGGGTCGGGAGTGTGATCGAAGGGAGCGTCCGACGGGCCGGGAGCCGGATCCGAGTTAGTGCTCAACTGGTGGACACGGGGACGGAAGAGCACCTCTGGTCTCAGAAGTATGACCGTGAACTGACC
The DNA here is from genome assembly GCA_963719635.1 of uncultured Thermoplasmata archaeon. Classification (GTDB taxonomy): domain Archaea; phylum Thermoplasmatota; class Thermoplasmata; order Lutacidiplasmatales; family UBA184; genus Lutacidiplasma. Next base: position 121,324 of record CAVRCS010000004.1, read on the forward strand.
GACGTATTCGCGATCCAGAGCGAGGTCGCGAGTCAGGTGGCCGGAGCACTGCATATCGCGCTGCCCTCGGTCCCGTCGGCACGGCGCCGAGCCCCTCCGGATATCAACGCCTTCAAATCGTACCTTCGGGGGAGGCAGCTGTGGAATCGGCGGTCCGACGAGCAGGTCCGCGCGGCCCTCCAGGTACTTCGAGGAAGCTCTGCGTCTTGACCCCCAGTACGCCGAGGCCTCCTCTGGGATTGCCGACTGCTACTCGATTCTCGTCGATCGCGGGTCCCTGCTTCCCAGCGAGGGTGCCCCGAGGGCGAGAGCCGCCGCCGAGCGGGCGATCCGATTGGACGACTCGAATGCCGAAGCGCACACTTCCCTGGCCCTCCACCTGGACCGGACCTACCTCTGGAAGGACGCCGAGCGGGAGTATCACAGAGCCATTCAACTCAACCCGATGTACGCGTCCGCCCACCAGTGGTACTACATGCACCTGATGACCTGCGGTCGACCGGAGGAGGCGGCCCGGGAGCTCGCCCTGGCGGAGGATGCCGACCCCCTGTCCCCGATCATCCTGTTCCATCGGGCGTGTCACGCTTGGTTTACCGGCACGGACTCGGAGGCCCTAGCGGCGTGGAACCGGTCCTCGGAGCTTGCTGGATTCCTGGATTTCGCGGGGTTCTACGAGCTCGTCTTCTACGTGACCAAGTCCATGCGGCCCGAAGCGCTCGAGATGTCCAAGAAGCTGGACGCCTCCGCGCACCCCTGGTTTGGAGAGGCGAGCCGTGCGATGCTCCTTGCGGTCCTGGACCGACGAGAGGAGGCTCACGGGGAGTTGAGCCGGCTCGTCGCCGTAGCGAAGGACCGTTACATTCCCGCCTACTACCTGGCGTGGAGCTACGGGGCCCTCGGGGAGGCCGACCCGTTCTTCGAGTGGCTACTCCGAAGCGCCGACGAACAGGGCCGGTCGCCGTTTGAGTTCGTGGTTTTCCCCACCTTCGAGAAAATGCGGCGCGATCCGAGGTTCACCTCGTACCTTCGCCGGGTCGCCCTTCTGGACTAGCCCACCACCCGATGTGCGGGGTGGACAGTCGCCCCGGGGGTGGGTCCCCCGCGGAACCAATCCCTCTCGGATCCGAGGGCGCGAGTCCCTTCGTCTTCCCGAAGGACCCCCCGACCGTCCCGGGGCTGTTTCCGGCATCGCTTCCCTAAGAACATGGTCCGGGCCCGAGGGGATTCGAACTCTTATGAGTCTATTTCTATGGGGCCCAATAGACAGGCGCGCTCACCGGTTCGGATCGTAGCGGCGATCGTTGTGGTGCCAGAACCCTCGAAGATACGCGACCCCGGGCGGGTTGTCCGGCGTCCGCTCGAAGTTGAAGAGAATGACGTACGGGTTCACGTACTCTGACTTCATTCCCTTTAACGCGCCGCTCTTCCACTCTCCGATATGCTCGGGATCCTGGAGTATCTTGCGAATTTTCTTCTCGACTCGCGAGCGTAGGGCGCCGTCCTTGCCGCACGCTCGCCTGACATCGTCCTTGAATTCGGCAGTGCTCTCAAGGCGCCAAGCCAGGGCGGGGGGGCGGCCGGCCATTCGGAGGCACTACGGAGCGAACAGTTCGGCGAGCTCGCCAACGGGCTTGGTCGGGAGTTCCAACATCCGTCGTGCCTCCGACTCAGGGAGGGGGCGACGGAACGACTTCAACCTCGCAAAGTCGAAGTCGTCGCTGAACGGGGTCGCTTCGAAGAACGGGTCGGCGTAGACCTCCTGAACCAACTCTTCGTTTGTGTACTCTCGGTAAGTTGACAGGACCTCATCGATGGCCCGGGTTCCTTCGGGATTGGAGGGCTGCTTCATTGCCCGACGGTTCGCATGGATGACCAAGCCGGTTTGCCAGGCTTCCTCCTGCTGCCGCACCACCCGAAATGTCTTCGTGTCCCGTTTCACGGTGTTGATCACGTCTTTGCTATACGGTCCGTGGTTCCACCGCCACCACCCCGCCTGCGTCAATCTCTTTTCGGTCCTTTCGTAGTACTTGAGCTCGGCAAGCCAGAGCAGTTTGAGCAGCCGGACCTGGGGAAGTCCATGCGGGTGCGCGAGAACAATCCTCGCGGCTGCGTCCCTGACCTCAACGGTCGGTTGGGACACCGAGACCTTTGCCATATCCGTCCCCTCACCTAGTAGAGCAATCCAACAATGGAGCCCAGTATAGATAACCTGCTCGCGGCGAGAACTGATCGACCTTCCTAGAAGTCGGCCAGCGCGACTGCCGTCCTTTCACGGTCACATTCGCAACGTCTGTTCACAATTTCTGTATGTAGGTCCAGCGCACCTGTTTGTATCAGAATCGATGCCCGCAAGCACCCCATCCATTCAGGTGCCCGATTGGGGCGATCGGTCTCCGTCAGGTTCCAGGAAGGAGAGATTGGTGGGGGCTGCGAGACTACTACCCGAGACCGACCTCAAGGCCGCAATTTTGGCCACACTAGCAGACCGGGAACCGACTGCGAAGGAAGCGTTGGCTTGGGCCTACCTGCTTCAGGCTCGCCGAAATCGGTGAGATGTGAGCCCCGGCTCGGGGCCGCAGCAGTGAGTCCGCGCGATTTGCGCTCTTCAGCCCCCGGCTCGATCCCACACGAGCCCACTCTCGCGGGCACTCTCACATTCGAGCCCGCAAGGGCTGCCATCAGTCTCGGAGTGGGGGCAGTAGGAAACCCTGCTCTCTGCAAAGGGTCCGGCACCGCCCCATGGTGGGGGGGGTTCTGCAAGGTGCCCCTTTAGGGAAGGGCCACCTTTATTGTGGGCCGGTCTTCAAGTGGAGCGTCAAGCTAGCCGGCTCGAGGAAGAACAGTGCGTAGGCGGGGGAATCAGAAATGGACAAGGCGATAGTTAACGAGGTGATCGGTATCGCCGCCCGAGTAGTCGCCAGCGGGGCGATTTCGGCTAACGGCCACGGCAACGTGAGCCTGCGCGTCCCGGGTGCCGCGGAGATGTATTTCACGTCCGCGCCATCGTTGAATCACCTCGGGCCCGAGGGCGTAGTCCGCGTCGGCTTGGACGGAGGGCTGCTGGAAGGAAACCTACCTCCAATCCAGGGCGCTGTCGTGGCGATGCATGCCGCGGTCTACCAAGACCGTCCGGACGTCGGCTGCGTCATCCACACCCACTCCCCGTATGCGACCGCCTTCGCGGTCGCCCACCGGCCAATTGGTTGCTGGATCGAGGCCCTAGCGATGTTCGGTCTGGCCGGGGGGGTCCCGCTCGCCGCCTACGGGCCGCGGGGCTCCGACCAGTCGGTGGCCAACATCCGTTCTGCCATCAAGGGCGGGGCTCCGGCCGTGCTGCTAGCCAATCATGGAGTCCTCGTGTTCCACCGCACCGCAGAGCTGGCCGTTCTCGTGGGCGGGATCGTCGAAGAAGCGGCCCAGGCTGCGCTCAACGCCGAGCGCGTAGGTGGTCCCGTAGAGATCCCGGTCGAGATGCGAGCCGCCGCGCTTCAGCGAGCCATTGCCTTCGACACGGCCGGAACGAGAAAGGCCTAAACGTCGGTTGTACAGTCGAGCTCAACGGCCCGAGTTCAAGGCGAGGCCTTCTGGGCGACGCTGCGAACGGCCCAGCAGGAACTCGCCCGAATTGGCCCGATTGCGGCGCTCGTTGGTGGCTCGTCGACCTCAGTGCTGGGGGCGGGATGATCGCGAAGGTCATCCTTTGGAGCGAATCCAAGGTCGATCTGCCCGGCTTGACATGTGCGCTTGCGAAACCTACGGATTGGGAGCAAAGTCCCCCTCCTCGAAGCGACGCGTGATCGCCGTCATCTACCGTGGGGGCGTGAGCGAAGGGCTGCGTTAGGGGATAGGCTGAACCGGTCGCGCGTTGCCTTCGCGTATTGACGAGACCCCGGCTTCTATTGGAGTCGGTCAGCAAGCTCCTTGGTACGAGTCGGTTCCGGTGAAGTCTCTTCGGCCCGCGACTTCTAAGGAGCAAGGACCCCCTCGAGCACCGGACGCACGTCAACTTCGAGCGGTGACTCGGAGGTCGGACTGTAGCTGGTCACCGTGGGAGTGATCTGAAGTCCTTCCGTTCGGGACCACTCCGACACCGTGGCGGGTGCGCAATTCGTTTCCGCGACCGCCCGAGCGAGCTCGTCGAGCTCCTTCGCGCGGCGGAGCGGATCGTCCTCGTTGAGAATTCCCCACTGATCCCACACCAACATCTCGGCCTTGTTCATTGCCGCCAGATCTTGGACCACGTGGTGTCGGAGAGAGAGCCACCCTCGAGTGTACGGGATCTCCAAGTCGGGTGCCACCACGAACCGCTCTGGGTCGACTTGACCCGACCGGGCCGCAATCCAAGCGCGAGGGCCCGTCACGAACTGGTCGCGCGGAACGTCAAGGGGGTCGAAACCGACTCTAGCGACGATAGTGTTGGTAATCTCGGGTTCGACAAGTCGCCAGCGCTTCTCTTCGGAGTCCCAGATTTCGGCGATGACGTGGTCGAGGTACCAATCGGGCTTGAAGTAGGTCGCATACCCGAATCGGACCCTGGCGGGAATGCCCTTGTGGCGCGCCATCGAAACGAACGGTCCAGCGTAGTCTCGGCAGCAGCCGGGCAGTCGCTCCTCGAGAGGTCGATCCCTTGAGAGTTGCGGCGGGCCCATCTCGAGCAGGCGGCCGAACATCGCTTCCGCATACCGCAGGTCGACCTCCTTGAGACGATCTCCGGTAATGGGGGGTGTGCTCCCATCGCTGTTTCCCATGTAGTGGGCCACCAGCCGCTGGCTGACCTCGCGGAGCGCGCTCAGGCTCGAAGGGAGCTCATCGATCGCCGTTACCGACCGGCCGACCCTAGTAACTCGACTCTGCGCTCGCCAAGCACCGGCCTGTTCCTCAAGGTTCACGGACAGCATAGAGTCGAGTATCGAGATTATTTTTTGCCCTAACGGACTGCCCCCGAGTCGGGCCGCGAGAGACGGAGGGGGTGCATAGAGCCAGCGCTTTCTACCCACCTCCAGCGTCAGTTCACCGTCAGAGGCCGGACCCTGGGGGTGCGTCGGATGTCCTCAATTGCGTTCCAGATTGGGACCCCTGTGCTCCACAGCGGAGTCGGGACTATGATTCATTCGCCCTCCCGAATCGGGGCCCCGGATGTTCCGAGGGGTTGCACACTCCTGCCGGCGTCGGCCTACCGTGGGGAGGACGAAACCGAGATGCGGTCCCACATGCCCATTCTGCCAGCTGGAATTTTCTGGTGCTTTACGTCGAGCCCGTGATGCTCGGCCTCTTTGAGAATGGCGTCGAATGCTTCGGCCGGAACGGGTGTCTGAGCGTGTCCCCTTGCCTCCACGATGAGTTCCACATTCCGCGGCCGGATTCGGCCTTGGGTCTTGTCGAGAGCACGGAAGTCATACAGCGTGAATCTCAGTTTCGGATCATCCCAAGCTACCTTGAAGCTAGACCTCCCCGGCACGCCCTCAAACACCGCGGACTCCGGCGTGACTACCAATTGCCTTGGTGAGGGCCCGAACGCCCTCGAACCGCGCCAAAACAAGCCGCCTAAGATCAGACCCATGCCCATCAACTCTATCGGCACCACGTAGTACGAAGAGGCACTCCATACGAGTCGGAAGAGCAGGAAGTAGACCCCGGCTAGCACACATAATCCCATCAGCGCCATACTGTAATAGAACCTGAATCGCCGTCGCCGGGAAGAGCGATCGTTAGCTTCGGCGAGGTCGGAGAGGTCAAACACTCTTCTCGAAGACGCCTCCGGGGGCCCGGCCATCATGCGCTCAATGCGTTGCGTCCCATACGAGCTCGGTGATGTCGCAGCCAATGACAACACCATCCATTATGTCCACCATGTCGCTCATGGGAGCGGTAAGTGAATCCAAATCAGTGTCCGCGGCATTCTTCTCGGGTTCATCTTCAGTTGCCTTGGCGCTGGCACCGCGCTTAGGTTTGTACAGCAGAGCGCGGATCCATCCCTTTACGATTACATGTGGGCGATCGTAACGTGCGGCGGCCTCTCGGCGGGGGCAGACGTTGCCAAGCTCGTGGTCGAATGAACGGTAGCGCTGCGGTCCGTCCCCCGCAGGACACAGTAGAGTTCGACCTCACAGATTTGTCGCAGCCAAACTACGCCCGCCATCGAAGGGCCCGATGGTCGCTCATTCTCATCGGCGTAGTGGTCGTGGGGACTCTGTGGTGGCTGGCCGGGTTCATCCTTCTAGGAGCCTGTGGCACAGCTCCGAGTTGATGTCCTACCGGGTCTCTGCGGTTTCCAGTTCGTCGGATCCCTAACTCCGACGCCCCGTTTCGTCCTATCCGACCTGCGCCCGATACAACTTCCCGAGGTTGTGGGTGAGGGCCCACAGATGCCACTCGCCTCGGACCTTCCGTAATCCCCTCATCAGAAATTGCCTCAGCCCTCGACCTTGCTTCACCTGGCCGAACACCGGCTCCACGATGCACTTCCTTCGGCCGTAGTGCGCTCGGCCCTCGGCACTCCGGACCCTCCGACGCATCCGTTGCGTGAACGTCTCGTCGTTCGGTGGCCTCCCTCGGGGACACGCGGCTCGCTCGGCGGTCTTACCCGGTTCCGGCGGGCAGTAGACGATCGTCCCGAAGTCCTCCACCGCTTGGATCGACTCCTCGCCGAAGTAGCCCGCATCGGCCACGATCTCTCGAGGTAGGAACCCGAGATCCTGGCGGGTCAACTCGGTCATCGGGACCAACTGCCGACGGTCCTGAGGAGCCTGGGTCGCCTCGGCGGCCACGATGATCTGCGCCTTCTCATCGACCATCGCCTGGCAGTTGTACGCCTGCACGAACGAGCCTCGGTTCGCTCCGTCCGGCATGATGCGGGAGTCGGGGTCCGTGAAGTTGAACTGCGTCTTCGGATCGATCGGCTCGGCCTCCCTCCCGGCCGCCTTCGCCTTTTGCCGCTCCCGCTCCTCCAGCGCCTCGATCGCCTTGCGGATCTTCTCCCTCCGATCCGCCGCCGTCTTCACGCCGGGGATGGCGTTGTACGGGTTGTTCCCCTTCCCGAACCGCCGATCCTCCTCGGCGTCGTTCTCCGCTACCTTCCGGAAGTACTCCTCGACGCTCTTCCTCAGCTCCTCGTCGAGCTGCTTCTCCTTCTCGAGCATCTTGCCGTGGCTCATCGCACGGTGCTTCGAGGCGTTCGCCTTCACCTTCGTCCCGTCGAGCGCCATGCGGGTCCCTCCGATGAGATTCGCCTCTTGACAGAGCTTCAGCACGCGGAGGAACAGCGCGTGGAAGTTCCCGAGGTTCCGCTCGCGGAACCTCGCGAGGGTCGAGTAGGTGGGGTGCTGGTCCGCCGCGAGCCACCGGAACGCCACGTCGTCAAAGGTGGCGCGCGCCACCTTCCGGGAGGTGGGGGTTCCGATGCAGTAGCCGTAGAGCCAGAGCTTCAGCAGGAGGCCCGGGTGGAACGCGAGGTTGCCTCCCTCGGCGTTGTCGTATCCGTGGGAGAAGAGCGTCAGGTCGATTTGCTTATCGACGAACTCCGAGATGAACCGAGCCAGGTGATCCTCGGGGAGCCAGTCGTCGAGGCTCGGCGGAAGGAGAAGGTTCTGGTGCGGGTCGTAGCGACGGAAGTTCGCCTTCGGTATCGAGGGTTCCATGACCGAGGGAAGACGACCCCGGCTATAGTACCTCCGTCAGAGTTCACGTCAGGCGCGAAGCGTCGCTGTGCAACAGGCTCCTAGTCTCGCCGAACGGACTGTCCGTCCTTGGTTTCTTGAACGTGGGAGTGGGGCTCTTCGCCTCCGTTCTCGTGCTCATGTTCATCTCCGTTCCGTACCGGTATCTCGCCTCGCCTCCTGTCCGACTCTCTCTTCGCCCAGACGGAATCCGACTTCAACTCCGAAGTGGCAGAGTAAGGACACTACTATGGATCTACCGCTTCAAGTCAGTACACATTCTGGATCGAAGTTCGGAACCGAATGTGCCTCGCGAAGCATGGTTCAGGCTGCGAGTCATCGTCGGCGCAGAAATCTTGGGCTTTTGGCGGCGCGCCACCCCGGTGACGTACCTCAGCGCTGAGGCAGAGTCGGCCGTCATTGGGGCCGCCCGGCGAGCTGGTCTCTCGGTTGAAACGACGAAGTACTCGAAAACGGACCCCAACCGAGCCTTGGCATTCTTGCGATCCGGGGGAACGAACTACGTGCTCGAACACGCTCCGCTCCCTCCGTTCCCTGGGGCTAGCTAGCCCACTCAGGAACGCCACCGCTCGAGTGCTGGGAGCGAGATGAGCACTTCGGTCACACCCCTAAGGTCGATGACGGCGGTCTGTGAGCCTATCCGAGAGGGGGACTTTGCTCCCAACGGGTGGTTATCCAAAGGCAAGGTCACTCACTTAGTTCCAACCAGCACGCGAAAGTCTCGGTCCCGCCAGACCACCGCGGTCTCACGGAAGCGGGCATTCCGCAGCCCGCGCTCGTGGGACTCGAGGGCCACGGGGACTCTTGGTCCCGATGTCCTTCGTGGGGGGACTGGCCCCGGCATGCGTATCTGTCGTTCCCTGAAGGCAGAATGCATGGAGGGCGCTCTCTCTAAGGCACTCCACCACCGCTCCCACTTCGGCTTGAAGGCTCGTACGCTCGCGTCCACCTTCAAGGCCCGCCGGGCGCCGTCGCTCTCGGTTCCAGGATCTCGAGTTCCTTTCTTGGTCCGGTGGGAAGGAAGGAAGTCACCGTTGACCAAGAGACCCTCCGGTCGGAGTAGCCGCTGCACGTCTCGGTAGAGAGCCCTGATCTCGCGCTCTTCCAGCCAGTGCAACGCCAACGAGGAGACTACCGCATCGAAGCTCCCGGAAGGGAACCCGGAGGACCAATCCTTCTCCCTCAGGTCGGCCAGTACCCAAGAGGCCCGGCTCCCGTATCGACTCAAGGCTCTCCCACCGACCCGGAGGAGAACGGGGTCAGAGTCCACCCCGACGACCCGACTTCCCCTCAACTGCTTGAGTATGCGAGCGGCAAGCGGTCCGGGGCCCGTCCCCAAGTCGAGGACTCGAACGGGTGCGTGGAATCGGGTGCCGAGCACCCCTAGGATCGCCTCCATTCGGCGTTCGCGCGTCGGGTCGACTGTTTTGAGGAAGATCAAATCCCACTTCGCGAGAAGGCGCTGGAAATCGGTCGTCGCCCGGTCCCCTCAGGATGCAGAGAGAAGGCCGCGCAAATGCCTTCCTGCGTTTGAAGCCCGTGCCGTTCTCGGACGGTCGCCCCGGGAAACCGCGTTATTTGCGGCCCTTGTCTTGACTCCAGCCGAGGATATTCGATGCTGCCGGAGGCCATCGGTCTGACGCCTCTGAACGCGGAGAAACGGTTCGTCCTTCTCCGTTGGTTGGGTGATACTCCCTTCACAGCGTTGACTGGCGGCCAGCTGGCCCTCGGACTCTGTCATGCGTACATCATCGGCGACGCGGCGGACCCCAAAGCCGCCCTGGTCCATCCGGCGGCGGAGCCGACGGAGCCCATCGCATTTGGCAGCGACGTCGAATCCATCTGGACGCTGCTGTCTCGGGTCTCGGGCTGGGATTGTGTCAACGTTGAGCCGAGCATCGCTGTGGAAACGGCCACCCTCTTGGCACAACGAATCCGTACTCCCACTCGTATCATGAGTGAAAGGTACTATGTGCTCGAGCACGAACCGGTCGGCTCGGTTTCTTCTGCTGTGCGACGGCTGGGGCCCGACGATGAGGAGCTAGTCGACCGATCGGATCCACTATTTGGGGCTTTCTTTCTCGGCCATGGCGATGTTGCTCGCTCGCTGGCCAAAGGGGTCGTCGCGGGAGTCATTGCCGACGGCAACCTCGTTTCCGCAGTCACGACGTCAGCCTGGTCCGGCCTCCACGTTGACCTCGGCGCTGCCACCGTGTCGGCAGCAAGAGGACGGGGCTTCGCCGCCCAGGCAGCAGTTGTCGTTTGCAACGAATTGCGAGCCTCAGGAAGAAAGCCCGTTTGGGCCGCGGGCGAAACGAATCGCGCTTCTTGGCGCATTCCTGAGAAGCTCGGGTTCCGTTTCGTAGGCCGGCGGGAGTACGTCATTCTCGATGGTATCAGGCCCCTCGGATTTCGACCTTCGTAAGCCAAGCTACCAACCGAGGCCCCCCAACCGGTGGGCTTCCGAACGACACGTGGCCTGCCCCCGCGCCCGGATCGCAATCTCGTGCTCGGTCGCGCGCCTCTACCTCGTTCCCCTCACGTGCTCCAATCGAAGGAACTATTTCTGCGTGGAGCTAGCTTGCGACGTGACTCCGCCACCTAGGTTTCCTGGGAACAGATGGCCCGAACCGCCGATTCGGACACGTCGGCTCTTGTTGCGTTTGCCCGAGATGCGAGATGTAGCAGCCATCCAGACAGCCGCAGCTCACCCTTCAACCAGATGGGGGGTACACCTCCTCCCTCGACCGTATCACCGGAGTCATGCGGTCGAATTCGTGAAGAGGAAGCGAACTCAGTTTCGAAAGCGGGAGTCCCTCGCCCTTGCTATTGTCGCGCAGGAGAGCGATTCATTGGTCGGGATGATTGAACTCAGCCATCTTTCACCGACCGATAGATGTGCAGAGCTCGGTTACTGGATAACCCCAGAGCACAGGGGTCAGGGGTACGCGACAGAAGCAGCGAGAGCGATGTGTGACGTAGGATTCAGCACTCTGCGACTTCACCGGATTGAGGCACGCGCGTTCGCCCGAAACCGTGCTTCAATTCGCGTATTGGAAAAGGCAGGACTCCGTCACGAGGGTCGCTTCCGGGAGCGGGTGCGGTTCGACCGTAGCTGGCTCGATATGGTCTGGCTGGCTCGTCTTGCTCGCAAGTAGCTTCACCAGACGACTTCGGCGCTCATTGCGTCCTTTCATCGGCCGCGGGTCCCACGTCAATCTCGCAACATGGTCCGCTCTTCGGCGGAGGGCCATTCTAATCATTCCCCATAGCTCGCGCTAAGTTGCGAGGAGGATGGCTGTGGGATACCGCGTGCTCTCCTTAGATCTCGACGACACCGTCGTTTGGGATACTCCGGCGATCGTCGAGGCTCAGGTACAGGGTGCGCTGGAGTCTCCTTGCCGAGGGACTACGGATGTCAGGCGGGAGCAGGGTTCCGTCGGAGGAACTCCGCAGGGCCTGGGACATCCTTTTCTCGGAATGGAAACGCGCGCGACGTCCTGTTGAATCCATTCCCGTGGCCACTCAGGTCGACCGGATACGTCAGCGGCTGGGCGCTCACTACGCCGGCCCTGTCGAGCAAGTCGTCCAGCGCTATGCCGAAGGGGGATTGAAGGAACATCCTCCTGTACTCAATCCCGAGGCCAAGGCGCTTGTCCAATATCTCAATGACTTGGGATTTCCCGTGGTCATCATCTCGGACACCTCGAGATCGGGGTCGGTTTGGAAGTCGTTCCTGGAGGGGGCCGGTGGGATGCGGCTCGCCCACGTCATCGCTTCTACCGACGTCGGGGCGTGCAAGCCTGATCGGCAGATATTCACCGAGGCGGTGAAGCGAGCCGGCGTCTCTGCTTCTGAGGTCTTTCACGTGGGAGACAGTTGGACGTGGGACGTCGAGGGGGCCCGGGGGTGTGGCATGGGAGCTGCCCTCTACCGTGGGCTGTGGTTGCGTTGCTGGGACCCCGACCATTCGCATCACGATTCCCCTCGGAACGACTCCTCGATTCCCCGTCTCACCGATCTCTCCGAAGTTCGCGGCCTTCTCGGCCTGGCGTAGTCGAGTAAAGCGTCTCCAGACCCGTCGCGCGAAGACTGCGGTCCCATTGTCGACTGTTCGTGCCACTGTCAACGGGCACCCTATGTACGGGCCGGGAGGGTCTGCCGAAGGGCCGACCCTTGTGTAAGAGGAAGATTCCCTAGCGCCCCCTCACCGACGATCCAGTCCCGCGGGAGGGAATCCCTGATGGGCCCCTGGAGGCTCGAATGTGATCAGGCACATCCGGTAGGCGGCCCGGGCCCTCCCGGTCGCAACACATTGATGACCGGAGGTCCCAGAGCTTGGGTTACCAGCTACCCACCAAACTCCTGTCGAGATACGAAAGACAAGAAGAGATAGCCTGAATCGATTGCTACCTTTGCCTGCTCGTCGGAGAACTTCGAACTTCCTCCGGGCATCGTGTGGTGCCCTGAGGCAGTCCATACCCAGATGAAGTCGAGGAAACCCGCCAAGGCATTCGCCTTTGCGTCAGAGATGGTGTACTGTTTGAGTTTCGCGTAGCGATCTGACTGGCCTGCCGGCTTGTAGCCGGCCCATGTCGGAATCTCCCGTACCTTGGCAACCGCCTCGGAGAGCTGCCCGGATGCTCTCATCCCCTCAGCCTGCTGGAGTGTGCCGACAATGACGGCGACGTCGCTTCGACCCAGATTGGCCACGGTGACAACGTTGACGAGGACCTCTCCGGTCTTCGTCTTCGATATGGCCGCCTTCCACCGCTCGAGGTCTACTTGGAAACTGTTAGCCATCTCTTGACCGCCTACCCTGCCCCCCACCGGGAACGCCTGCTCCGTGAGAAGGTCTGCGGCGCCGTCTCGGAGAAAGGTGGTGGGCTTCCCCTCCTCGAGTACACCCTCGACGCGGCCAATGTTGAGTTCTCCGATGAAGACGCGCGTCTTCGCGCGGCGCAGGAGCTCCTCCATGCCCGCATCCGAGAATCGAACGTGGAACCAGAAGTCTCCCTTCCCCCCACCGCGGAGTGCGTTCCGAAGGTTCGGCGCGGCAACCTCCCTGCCCGGCTCAAGCACCCCGACCAATCCGTCTTGGAGACTGAGTCTTCCGACTCCAAACCTGAAGTACACAATCCTAGCAGCGACTTCGTCCGAGTACGTTCCTCGAACCAGTAGCCTCAGGAGAGGCCCAAGGAAGTCTCTGTCTCCCTCGAGGTCCACAAATTGGAACGTAAGTGGCATGCTCGAAGGCAGTCGACGTCACTCCCTTAGGTTTATCGCCGGGGTACCGTGCTTGACTCAGGATGGTTCGACCTGCACGGCCAGTCGCACTAATCCCGCTCCAATGGGTTCGGACGTGAGAGTGCTCGCCTGAATGGGCTCGAGTGGGACCGGGCCGGCGACAAGCGTGTCCGGGGTGGCCCAGCCCCGGCCATCAGGGCCGGCCGGATACCCCATACCTGCCCATTTGATCTAATCTGGGCCGAGAAAGGTGGCGGAGTTCGGTTTGCAGTCACCCATGCGTCGAGCGAGCTGAGCCCGCGCCCGCCGGGCGGACGGGCGGGCGAGGGTACCCCCCATCTGCCCATTGGATCTGATCTATCGCCTCCGAAGTGTTGAGAATCCGCGGGGAAGCTCCAGTCGGCCCTGGCCAGCGGCCGAAGGATGCGTCGAATCCCTCCCATTCAGTCCCGGGACCTGCATGGGTTGCAGAGCACAACCGGGACCGCGGCGAGTGCCGGGCCCGGTGCCGGTGCCCGGCCGGGGGTACCCCCCTACCTGCCCATTGGATCTAATCTCTACCGTTCTTCCCTGGGGCTCGGTCGGCCGGCCTGGCTATCTCGCCTCCTCCTCCCCCCTCCCCCACCTGCCCATTGGATCCAATCCGTCGGTCCCGCGACATCTAGGACTCACTTCCGGTCGGCCGGGGGCTGGCGGTCAACGTGCTCCGCCCTCAGTTGGGCGGGGCCTTCAGGATGAAGCGCTGGGCGTCCAGAGGCATGACCGCGGACCATCCCTGCTCCAGGAGGCCCGGCACCTCGTCCAGCGAGACGATCCGCTGGACTGGGGCGCCGTTCCTGGTCGGGAGCGGTCTCGTAGGCGGATCGGGAGGTTCTAGGCTCGTCGTCTTCCCCTCGCGGGGGACCAACCGCTTCGAGATCTGTTCCGCGAGCTCGACCCGCTCCTTCTCCGACATCTGCGAGAGGTCAGTGTCCTCGGGCAGACCCAGTCCCTGGAGGAGGAGCCGCACGAAGCCGTCCGCGTTCCGACGTTCCTCCGCTCCTCTCGCGGTCAACAGGGCCTCCATCGCCCGCTCGTACTCGGTCCGCATCGCCTCGATGACGTGGTCGGCGAGACGCTTGCGAAGGTTGTATCGGCCCGAGACTCCGAGGTCGTGGCCAAGGATCGCCTCGCGTGTGTCGTGGTCCATCCGACCGATGAGGAGCTGGGTCGAGCAGTAGCTACGGAGGACGTACGGGCGCCACCGAACCCCTTCCGGGCAGACGGACTGGAGGGCCCTGCGGATCGAGTAGACTACCGACTTGGTCGTGACGAACGCCCCCGCCTTCTTGTCGTCGGTGTTCCGGGCGCCGAGGGAGGAGAGCGCCACCAGCGGGGAGGTCGGGGAGAGCTTCTCGCCCGAGGCCTGTCGCTCCCCGAGATACGAGAGGATCGCATCCCCTTCCTCCGGGGTGCCGAACGTGATGTATCCCTGGGCGGTCTTCGAGAGTCGGGCAGGAACCTGGATCAGGAACGCCGAGTGGCCCTCGGGCAAGTCGAAGCGGAGACGACCCGCGGGGGTTCGGAGCTCGGGGAGGTCGGCCAGCGTGAGCCCGTCGGTCCCGCCGTCGTTCCCGAGCGTTCCGGGTCGGAGGCCGCTGTGGGCCATCAGGAGGGCACAGACCCGCCCCCGGGGCGGGAGCGCGCCCAGGATCAGCCGGAGCTGGTCCGGGGTAGGCACACGCTCGCGGGAAAGGGACTCTGCCTGGTAGGCGCGTCGGAGCTTGGGGAACTGGCGGAAGTCGACGTTGTTGAACAGGAGCCAGTCACGAACCCCCTTGAGCGTCTTGGCGAGGTAGGAATCGAGCTTCTTGCGCTCGTGGAGATGGGCGGCGTAGGCGATCAGCAGGTCGCGGAGCTCCTCTGGCCGACTCTTCGCGAGTTCGACGAGGCGATCGGGGGTGAGCCGCGTTCGGTAGAGGAAGAGGCCGAGCTTCCGAAGGTTGACCTCCGCCGAGAGGGACGACCGTAGCGCGTGCGCGTCGTACCAGCTCTGGACACCGGGTTCCTTGAGGAGGGGTCGGTGGTCGAGCCGCGCCTTGGGCTCTCGGAACCGTTCGGGGGAGCGTGGCACGACGCATACATAGGGCCCCGCCTAAATAAACCCATAAGTGGACGGGCCCGAGGGGATTCGAACCCCTGATCTTGCGGTTAAGAGCCGCCTGCTCTACCGGGCTGAGCTACGGGCCCTCGTGCGCGGGCACCCGGGTGCGGCCCATAAAGGCGACGCCGTCGGCGGGGTGACCTCAGTGCCGAGCCGGGCGCCGTCGGGAGCGTAGGCGTTCCATCGCCGCTCCGACCATGAGCGGGAACAGCACCGTCACGTCACCGTCCACGGTCACGTGGGGGGCCCGTGGCTTCAGCTTCCCCCAGGAGATCGCCTCCCGGGTGCGCGCCCCGGAGAGGCTGCCGTCCCACTCGACCGCCGTCGTGATGTACACCACGGCGTCCAGCCCGTCCCGGAACTGGTTCCACCAGATCGTGTGGTGCTTCGAGATCCCGCCTCCGAGCAGGATCGCCCCCGTCCGACGAGCGCCAAAAACGAGGTCGCTGATCGCCTGCTCGTCCGAGAGAAGGTCGATCGTCAGAGCCCGGTGGTCCTGCCAGAAGAGCCAGAGCTGCGAGCCGACCGCCCCGTCGGTTATCCCCGGAACGAAGACCGGCACGTCGCGCTCGTAGGCCGCGCGCAGGATGCTCGTCGTCGCCCCGGCCGGGATCGACTCCCCCAGCGCCTGCGCGAGCCGGCGTCCGCTCAGGTTCCGCTCTCCGGCCCGCCAGAGGCGCTGGAGCACCGCCCGGGTCCGGAGCTCGACGACCCGGCCGTAGTTCGCCTGCGGGATGACGAGGTTGCCGAGCCGGTACAGCTTGCGGCGGTGCAGCTCTCGGTCGTCCAGGTCCCAGGCGCCGTGGTAGTACGGCTTGTAGGCGCGCGCCAGGTCGTGGTCGAGGGTGCCGCAGGTCGTCACGACCGCGTCGACGTAGCCGCCGCGGACGAGCTCGGCGAGGACGCCGCGGGTCCCGGTGGCGACGATATCCGCGGGGAACGAGAGGAAGAGCGTCATGGTGCGGTCGCGCAGCATGTCGGTGAGGACATCGACCGCGTCGGCGACCCCCTTCGCGGAGAATCCCCCGCCGGCGCCAAGCCGACGGACGAGGGCGTCGACGCTGGGCCCGTCCGCGAGCCGGATATCCTCGACCTTGCGCGGCATCCGCCCTCCTACAAGCCCCCGGTCAACCCGAACGTGAAGCTCCGGAAGACGAGGAGGTAGCAGAGCAGGTAGCCGGCGATCGCACCGCCGTTCAGGAACGGGAGGCCGGCCTGCGGGTTCCCTCCCGCGACCAGGCGCATCAGGAACGCGTAGCCGACCAGCGAGCCCGCCAGCACGGCGAGGGCGACCAGCAGGTTCGCCCCCACACCCAGCACCTGGGGGACGACCGGCAGCCAGACGAAGGCGCTGACGACCAGGGTCCCGGGGATGACGACGTCCCCAAGACCCATGAACAGCGCGCTGCGCTCCTCGACCGGCCGACCGCGCTGCTCGCGGAGCGGGACCGCATGCGGGTAGTCATACTCCACCGACTCCGGCATCACCATCAGGATCGGGAGCTTCATGTCGGTCACGGCGTCGGCGAGGCTCACCATGTGCTTCGTCCCGTAGACGGCGATCGCATCGTAGAGCATCAGCACGGAGAGCAGGATCAGGGCGGGAAGGATCCCGAAGGAGATCCCGAGGATGGCGATCAGCGACCCGCCGGCCGCGAACCCGGCGAGGTCAACGACATACCACTCGGGACGGAGGAGCAGCGCGAGGTACATGCCGGCGCTCGCCATCGCAGCGAGCACGAGGGCCGGGGAGAGCACGATCTCCGCCCCCCAGGGGCGGAGGAGCACCGCCCCCGGCGCGAGGCTGAACGTCGCGAAGAGCGTGAGGTAGAGCGAGGCGGCGATCCCGACCAGGATGACGTGCCGGATCGCCTCGAGGCCTCCCCGCCGGCGCGCGAAGAACAGGATCGCGAGCGGGGCGAGGACGATGATGAGGAGAATCAGAAGCGGGGCGGTCGGGCTCTGCGGGTTGGGGGCCGTCGCGAGGCCCTCGGAGCGGAACGGGTTGGCGAGCGCGAGCCCGACCAGCTGCGCCCCGATGTACAGCGCCGGGAGGCCGAGCCAGCGCGCGCTCCGCATCGAACGCTACGGCTGGACGATGGCGTAGGCGTTGTTGCCGAGGACCTTGGTGATCTTCGCGTTGATGGTCGAGCCGCGCTGGGTCGCCCCCGTCACGAAGATGACGAACCCCTCCTTTTTCGCCACCCCGTCCCCGCGCCGGCCGACGTCCTCGATCGTGAGCCGGTACACCTCGCCGACCACGACCGGCGTCCGCGGCTTCTCGACCTCGACCGTCCGCCGGACCGTGACCGGGCGCTGCGCTCCGCACGCCTCGCAGACGAGGAGCGTCAGGCGCCCGTCCTTCGTGAGGTGGGTATCCGGCCGCTTGCACTCGGAGCAGATCACGTACTTGGCCGTGTACTCCCGGAACCGCTGCGCGAGCGCGTCCTTCGTGAGGCGGGACTTGAGCACTCCGCGGGGCAGCTCGAGCACGCCCGGGCAGCCGAACTCCCGCGCGAGGTACCCCATGAGGTGCGCCGGCTCGCGCCGGAGGACCCCTGCGATGTCGGCGAAATTCCGGATGACCGTGTTGCGGCCGTCCGTCATCGCGTCCGGATCGGGGACGACGAACCGCTCCGACGCCGGACGGACCGGCGGGAGCTTCGCGCGGACGCGCTCCAGCAGGACGGCGTACGGCTCCATCGCGGCCGTAGATGCCGGGGTCGGGGGATAACCCTTCCCCGCTCAGCGGGCCGGGAATGCGTCCAGAATCTCGAGGAGCCGGGCGAGATTGCGCTCCGTGACGATCCGGTCGGACTCCTGCCGGACCGTCTCGTCCTCCGGGAGGAAGGCGACCCCGAGACGGCTCCGGCGGAACAGCCCTACGTCGGCGGCGGTATTCCCCACCGCCGCCGTCTCCTCGGGGGCGAAGCCGAGCTGGCGCTGCAACTGCGCAAGGACCTCCTCCTTGCCGTGGACCGGGACCCGAACGATCCCCTCGCCCGTGAGCCGGCCGTCGGCCCGGACCCTCAGACCGTTCGCGAGCGCGACGTCGATGCTGAGCTCGGCCGCGACCCGGCGGGCGAGGAGGTCGAGGCCGCCGCTGACGATCGCCGTCCGCACGCCCCGGGCCCGGAGCCCTCGGAACAGTTCCTCCGCGCCGGGTATCAACGGTACCCGGTCGAGGATCGCCGAGATCTCGTCACGGTGCAGTTCGGGCCGGTGGCGCTGCCAGATGCGCACGTCCGTCCGGATGAACTCCTCGTCGTCGATCTCCCGGGCGAGGAAGCGACGCAGCCCGTCGTCGTTCCGCTCGCCGAAGTGGTCGTGGACCGCCGCCCAGGAGCTCGCCACGTCGACGAGCGTCCCGTCCATGTCGAACGCGACGAACCTAAGCACGGCCGCCCCGAACGATCGTGTCGGCGCGCGCGAGGGCCTCCTCGGAGGGCCTGCGTGCCCACGCCTCGAGGTTCGCGTCGACCTGCTCCGGGCGGCTCGCCCCGAAGACGGGCGCCGCCCCCTGCCGGCGGAGCCAGTGGAGGGCGAGCGAGGCGAGCGGCACCCCTTCCTCTGCGGCGACGTCACGCAGGGCCCGGGCCTGCCGGACGATCTCGGGGAGCCGGGAGTCACCGAAGAGGTCCTGTGCGTACTGGCGGACCTCTGGCGGCGGGCGCTTGCCGTCCAGGTAGCGGCCGTGAAGGAGCCCGCGGGCGAGCGGGGTGTACGCCTCCACCACGATGCCGTGCTCTCGACAGTACGGCAGGACCGCCTCTGCGTCGTCCCGGTCGAACAGGTTGTAGCGAACCTGGTTGACGACGAGGCGGGTCGAGGTGAGGCGGCGACTCGCCTCCTCCAGCTGGTCCACCGAGAAGTTCGAGACGCCGATCGCCCCGATGAGCCCCTCGCGGACGAGCGGTTCGAGCGCCCCCATCGTCTCGGCGAGCGGCACGCGTGGGTCCGGCGCGTGCACGAGGTACACGTCGATCGACCGCCGGCCGAGCCGTTCGAGGCTCCGGACCAGCGACGCCCGGACCTGGCTCGCGCGCAGGTGCTCCCAGGAGAGCTTGGTGACGACGAGTGCCTCGCTGCCGCCGGTGGCACGACGGAGCACGTCGCCGACGAGCCGCTCGGACCGGCCGGCGCCGTACACCTCGGCCGTGTCGAACCAGCGGACGCCGCGCTCGACCGCCCGGGCGAGCGTGGCCTTCGTTCGGGCCTCGTCCTCCGCCGACCAGCGGCCGAGTCCCCAGAGGCCGAGGCCGAGCAGCGGGTGCTGCTTGCCTCCGGCCACCAGCGGGACGGAGTCGATGACCGGGTTCGGAACGGGGGCGTCGGTCGGGGGCTTGCGGCGGGCCGACGGCCTCTTGCCGGTCACACGGACGCCTCCTCGAGGTGTCGGTCGATCGTGGCAAGCCTCTCGCTTAGCTCGGCTTCCTTCTTGCGCTGCTCGTCCACGACGTGCGCCGGCGCGCCCCGGACAAAGCCGGGGTCCGCCAGCCGGGCCCGGGCCTTCGCGAGCAGCTCCGCAAGACGTTGCCGCTCTCGGCTCAGCGCCTCGGACCGGCCCGGTCCCACCGCCGGTCGTTCGAGGTAGCACTCCCCGACCGCGGCGACCCGGCTCGCGGTTCCCGGCGGTGAGGCGGACCCGGGCGGCAGCACGACGAGCTCCGACAGATGCGCGAGGCGTACGATCGTCGCCCTCTCGGCGTCCAGCACCGCGGCGGAGGCCAGCGTGGGACGGACGAACCCCCTCGGCATCGCTTCGGCCGCGACCTTCTCCTCCGAGCGGAGGTTGCGCAGCAGGCGGGTCACCTCGAGCACGGGCTCCATCGCGTCGACCGCGGCGGCGTCGGCCGGTACCTCCGCCGCCGTCGGCCACCGCGCTACGGCGAGGAGTTCGCCGTCGTGCGGGAGCGCGTGCCACAGCTCCTCGGTCACGTGCGGGGCCACTGGGTGGAGCAGCCGCACTGTCCGCTCGAGGACGAAGAGGACGGTCGCCTGGGCGTCTCGCCGGGCCGGCTCGCCCTGGCGTCCGGCGAGCGCCTCCTTGGAGATCTCCACGTACCGGTCCGCCAGGTCGTGCCACACGAACCCGTAGAGAGCGGTCGCGGCGCGGCTCGGGGCGAACGCGGCGAGCGCCGCTTCGACCTCCTCCGCCGTCCGACGGTACCGCTCCAGGATCCACCGGTCCGCCAGGGCGCTGTGGGGGGAGAGCGCGGGTGGCCGGGCCGGAGCGGGGGTCCCGGGCGGGATCTGAGGGAGGGCGAACCGCACCAGGTTCCAGAGCTTCGTGAGGAAGTTCCGGCCCCCGTCCAGCGACGAGGTGCCGAACGAGCCGTCCTCGTCGGTCGGATTCGGGAACAGGAGGGCGAAGCGGAGGGCGTCGGCTCCCCGCTCGCGGATGACCGCCAGCGGGTCCGGCGAGTTGCCGAGGTGCTTGGACATCCGCCGTCCCTGCTCGTCCCGGAGCATCCCGGTGAAGTAGACGTCCGAGAACGGCGCGGAGGCGGTGAAGCGGTAGCCGGCCATCATCATCCGCGCGACCCAGAAGAACATGATGTCGCGGCCGGTGACGAGCAGTTGCGTGGGATAGTACCGATCCAGGTCGGCGGTCCGCTCCGGCCAGCCGAGCGCGGCGAACGGCCACAGCCACGACGTGAACCAGGTGTCCAGCACGTCGGGGTCGGGGCGGAACTCCTTCCCGTGGCACGCCGCGCACTCGGACGGCGGCTCGGCGCCGGCGACGGCGCTCCCGCAGGCGATGCAGTACGCGACCGGGATCGGGTGGCCCCAGACGACCTGGCGCGAGATGCACCAGTCCTGGATCTCCTCCATCCAGCGAAAGAACGTCCGTTCCCAGCGGTCCGGGTGGAGGCGGACCTCGCCCCGCCGGACCCCCTCGACCACCGGGTCGGCGAGCGGGCGCATCCGGACGAACCACTGCGTGCTCATCCGCGGCTCGATCACCTCTTCGGAACGTTCCGACCGGGCGACCGAGTGGCGGTACGGCTCGCGCCGGACGAGGACGCCGGCGCGCTCGAGCGCCTCGACCGTCTGGGTCCGCGCCGCCTGGCGGTCGAGCCCGTGGAACGACGTCGGCACCCACGGGCCGGTCAGGCGGGCCTGCTCGTCGAAGATCTCCTCGGGCTCGGCGAGACCGGGGTGGCGGAGGAAGACCTCGCGGTCAACGATGTCGTGCCGCGGCGTCACCTTGAGGGCTCCGGCGCCGAACGTCGGATCGACCGCCGCGTCCGTCACCACCGGGACCTTGCGGTCGACCAGCGGCACGACGACCTCGCGGCCGACGGCCTCCCGATGCCGCGCGTCGTCCGGGTGGACGGCGACCGCGACGTCCCCGAAGATCGTCTCCGGACGGACGGTCGCGACCTCGATCCCTCCCGGGCGGCCGTCCGCCCACCGGTACAGGATGACCGCCAGCTCGTCGTCCTCCTCGGTCCGGACGACCTCCAGGTCGGAGATTGCGGTCCGGAGCCGGGGGTCCCAGTTGACCATCCGCTCTCCCCGGTAGATCAGGCCGGCGCGGTACAGGCTGACGAACGCCTCGCGCGTCGCCCGGACGCTCGCGTCGTCCTTCGTGTAGCGGTACCGGCTCCAGTCGACCGAGAAGCCGCCCGCCCGCGTCTGCTCGAGGATCCGCCGCTCGTGCTCGTCCTTCCACGCTTCGAGCGCGCGCAGCGCCGCTGGGCGGTCCAGCGCCTCGAACCGGACCCCTTCACGGGCGAGGCGACGACGGACTTCGACCTGCGTCGCCAGCCCCGCGTGGTCGAGCCCGGGGACCCAGAGGGTCGCACGACCCTGCATACGGGCCCGGCGCGCGAGGACGTCCATCACGGTGTCGCCGAGCATGTGGCCGATCGTCAGGACGCCGGTGACGTTCGGGGGTGGCAGGATCAGCGAGAACGTCGGTCCGTCCGGACGTGCGGGGGCCCGGAACGCCCCCTGCTGGTCCCAGGCGGCCTGCCAGCGCACTTCGATCGGACCCGGTTCGAAGCGGGACGGGAGCGTCGGAGCGCTCAGCTCGCTCCCCTCCCGAGCGCCCACGGCGCGACGACCGCGAGCGAGGCGGCCGCGACGACCGCCATCGGCCCGAGCCCGAGGTAAGAGAACGTCACCAACGGCGCCGCGGCGACCGCGACGCCGGGGAGGGCGACCAGCACCACGTTCCAGCTCGCCGCGTACAGCGTCGTCAGCGGTAGCCCGCGACGGCGGGCCCACCGGAACAGGATCGTCAGTTCCAGCAGGCCCGCCGCGAGGATCGCGGGCAGCTCCGCGGCGACGAACGCCGCGAAGTACAGCGGGGCGTGGACCTTGAGCGCCGTGATCCCGAGGACGAGCGCGCCCGACGCGAGGTAGATGCCGCCGACCAACGCGACCTTGCCGAGCGCCATCGCGCGCGGGGCGAGCGGAAGCGTGCGGCCGTAGTTCTGCGCGACCACCTCGAGCGAGAAGAACGCCGGACCGAAGAAGGTTGCGAGCAGCGCGCCCGCGCTGACCGCGCCGAACGCGACGTTGCGCGTGAGGCTGGCGCCGGAGGCGCCCGCGTACGTGACCAAGCCTAGCGCCACGGAGTCGAGCAGGGGGAGCAGGATCAGGAACGCGTAGCCGGGCGTCCGGCTCGCGAGCCGGAGGTCCTTGGTGAGCATCGCCCACGCCGGTCGCTGCGGGCGCAGGCGGGGCGGCGCCGGGGACAATCCCACCGCCGGCCGCGCGGGGACGGCCCCTGCCTGCAGGACCGAGTCGTACAGCCACGCGGTGGCGCCGACGGCGACGGCGAGCCATCCCGCCCCGGCGGCAAGCACGACCTCCGCGGCGGGGGCGGAGAGCCCCAGCGCGTTCGGGCCGCCCGCGGCAAGCGCCGGCCAGCTCGCGAGAGCGAGGGGGAACGTCCCCATCACGGCGGAGGCGAGCGGGAGCGACAGGCTGGGGAGCTCGGCAAGGGCGCCGAACAGCGGCGGGGCGAGCGTCACGAAGGCGAGGAGGCCGAACGCCGGCAGCAACCAGGCGAGCAGGTACAACCACCGGACGACCGCTCCTCCTCCGCCCCCCCGGGAGCCCTGCACGCGGCGCACGAACGAGCGGCCGGTCGCCAACGCGAGGGCGAGGGCGAACGCCACGGCGCAGAGGCTCGCCGGCACCGCCGCCAGACCCGCCAGCGGTCCCAGGGCGAGGCCGACGATCAGCGGGGTCCCGACGACGACAACGATCGCCGGGTAGTCGAACAGGCGCAGGAACAGGATCATCGCCGCACGCCGCAGTGTCCGTCGGTCGATCGGCAGCGTTTCGAGCACGGCGGTCGCGAGCGAGGTGACGAACGTCGGGAGCACCTGGATCCCGGTCCACCACAGGAGCGCGATGTCGAGTCCGAAGAGGCCCGCCAGGACCCCGGACTGGAACAGCCCGACCGGCAGCGGCCGGGGCAGGAGGTCGGCCCGCAGGGCGGGACCCGCGCGCAGCAGGGCCGAGCCGCCGAGCGTAAGGAGCGCGAGGAGGGCCGCGATGAGCGCCTTGCTCTGGACGACCCGGCGCCGGGCGCGGGCGGGGAGCCGTTTCGCGTCGCCGGGCGGGACCGGGTTCCCCTGTCGGAACGCGTACGTCGCCTGGAGGGCGACCTCGTTGAAGGCGACGCCCGCGAGCCGGGCCGCGTCCTTCCAGCCCATCCTACGGTCCATCAAGCGAGGCGATCGCCTCGGAGAGGCCCTCGTCCTGCCGGGTCAGGCGGAGGAACACCTCCTCCAGCGTCGCGTCTCCCCGCGCTGCCCGGGACCGGAGCTCCTCCAACGTCCCCTCGGCGCGCAGGGCCCCCTGGTCGAGGATCCCGACCCGGGTGCACAGCTCCTCGGCGATCTCCATCGTATGGGTCGAGAGCAGCACCCCTCGTCCGCCGGTGCGAACGAAGCGGACGAGCAGCTCCTTGACGATCCGGACCGAGCGCGGGTCCAGGCTGTTGAGCGGCTCGTCGAGCACGAGCAACTGCGGGGCGTGGAGCAGCGCCGCCGTGACGAGCACCTTCTGACGCGTGCCGTTCGAGAGCGTGGCGATCGGCTCCTCCAGCTCGGCGTCGAGCTGGAAGGCGGCGGCGTACGTGCGCAGGCGCTCCGTCGCGACGGTGCGGTCGAGCCGACGGACCCCGGCTACGAACTCGAGGAACTCGCGCGGCGTCAGCGCCTCGTACAGGAGCGCGGTCTCGGGGACGTACCCGATCGCCCGCTTCGCGGCGAGGCCGTCGCCGACAGCGTCGTGCCCGAAGACACGGATCGCTCCCCCGCTAGGGCGGACGAGGCCGACGATCGCCTTGATGGTGCTGGACTTCCCGGCGCCGTTCGACCCGAGGAGCCCGTACAGCTCTCCCGGACGGACCCGGAGCGAGAGCCCGTCGACGGCCCGGCGTTCGCCGTAGGCGACGCTCACCCCCTCGAGCGCCAGCGGGAGCGTCGCGTCGGGCGCGGACATCGGGCCGCCTACCGGGAGTCCGGGTCGGCGGGTCCGGAGGCGGGGGCGGCGGAGCGGACCAGCGGGAAGAGGATCAGCTCCTTGATCAACGGCGTCCCGGTGAGCGCCATGAGCAGCCGGTCGACCCCGAAGCCGATGCCGGTCGTCGGCGGGAGTCCGTGGCGCAGGGCCCGGACGAAGTCGCCGTCGTAGGCGTAGCGGTCGTCCCCGCGGTCGCCCAGCTGCTCGCGGAAGCGGCGCTCCTGCTCGTCCGGGTCGTTCAGCTCGGTGTAGGCGTTGCCGAGCTCGAAGCCGGGAACGAACACTTCGAATCGTTCTACCCGTCCGGGCTTGGTCCGGTGGCGCTTGGCGAGGGGTGTCGTCGCCTGGGGATGGTCGACGACGAACGTCAGCCGCTCGAACGTCGGCTCCACGTACTTCTCGAACAGCTTGTCGAGGAACGTGCCGGTCGACGAGGCGTCGGGGACGGTCGAGCCGGCGTCGCGCGCGAGACGGCGCAGTTCCTCCCGACTCTTCGAGAGCACGTCGCGGATTCCGCTGCGGCGCTCCAGCTCGTCGACGAAGTCGACGACGGCGTACGGCGGCCGGAACAGCGCCGCTCCTTTCGCCGCGGCGGGCGACTCCGGCAGCAGTTCGACCGTCCGTTCCGCGAGCCGCGCGAACAGCTCGCCGGTGAGCCCGCGCATCGCCTCGTAGTCGGCGTACGCCCAGTATGCCTCCAGTTCGGTGAACTCGGGGGAGTGGGTCGAGTCGAGGTCCTCGTTCCGGAACGCCTTGCCCAGCTCGTAGACCTTCTCGAAGCCGCCCACGAGCAGCCGCTTGAGCGGCAGCTCGAGCGAGATCCGTAGCTGGAGCTCCTGGTCGAGGTAGCTCGACCGGGTCACGAACGGCGCGGCGGCGGCGCCGCTGGCGACGGGGAGGAGGACCGGGGTCTCGACCTCCAGAAACCCGTGGCCGTCGAAGAACCGGCGGACCTCCTGGAGGAGGAGGGCGCGGGCCCGGAACAGCTGCCGGTGCTCCGGGCTGGCCATCAGGTCGAGGTAGCGGCGCCGGAGCCGCAGCTCCGGGTCCTGGACCCCGTGGAACTTCTCGGGCGGCGGGGCGATCGCCTTCGCGAGGAGCATCACCGACCCCGCCTCGAGCGACGGCTCTCCGCGGCGCGAGACCGCAGCGTGCCCTTCGGCGCCGACGATGTCTCCCGGGTCGAGGTCGGCGAGCGTCCTGCGGAAGGCGGCCTCGCCCAGGATATCCTCCCGGAGCAGCAGCTGCAGGGTCCCGGCGGCGTCCTCGACGTCGGCGAACGCGGTCCTGCCGTGCTCGCGGATCGTCGCCACGCGGCCGGCGACGCGCCAGCGGCGGCTCGCGTCGGCCGCCCCGGCCGTCAGCCCGCGACACGCCTCGCGCACCTCGGCCGTCAGGCTCCGCTCCGGGAACGTCCACGGGAACGGTTCGCCACCGGCCGCGCGGATCCGCTCCACCTTGGCGCGCCGTTCGCGCTCGAGCGGGGTCGCGTCGTCCATCGGACGACGCTCGCAGGCGGACCCGGGGAGAAAAAGGCTCGCGTCCTCGGAGGCGGGCTCAGCTCGCCGGCGCGCCGAGGGCGAGGCGCTCGACCCCGGTGGGCCGGTACAGCGCGAGGTGCTCCGGGACCGCGGGCTCCTTGCCGTCCTTGCTCGCGGGTCGGGCCGGTTCGTACAGCAGGAGGTACGTTCCGAGGAAGAATTCGGCTGTCGCGTCCCCGCCGCCGATCCCGTAGCTGACGTAGTCGGAGAAGTAGACGTGGATCTGGCCCGAGTGGTGGCGCCGCAGGGCGTCGATGAACGCGCGCGCCTCCTCCGGGCCCTTCCGCTCGACCTCGTCCATCAGGTCGCGGACGATCGGCCGCTGGCTGATGCCGGCGAGCCCGTCGTAGGCAAGGTAGACCGCGGGACGGGGGTCGAGGGCGACCAGGTCGACCCGGAGCACACCCTCCGCCGGCTTCGTGCGCATGCGCGCCGCCTACCCGGACCGCGTTAAGACGGCTTCGGTTCGGCGGAACGTCGACGGGAGCCTAGTGGTCGTGGCCGCCCGGACCGCCGGGCGAGGGCGACGACTTCCTCGACGCGATGACGTCGTTGATCCGCAGGATCATGCTCGCGACCTCGACCGCCGAGCTGAGCGCCTGGCGCTTCACCCGGGCCGGCTCGAGGACGCGGAGCTTCCACATGTCGGCGGCCTTCCCGTCGGCGAGATTCACGCCGACGTTCCGATTCGCCTTCGGCCCGTCGTGCGCGCTCCGCAGTTCGATGAGCGTGTTGATCGAGTCGTAGCCGCCGTTCTCGGCGAGCGCCCACGGCACCGCTTCCAGCGACTGCGCGAACGCCTCGACCGCGAGCTGCTCGCGGCCCCCGACGGTGCCGGCCCACTTGCGCAGGCGGACCGCGAGGTCGATCTCGGTCGCTCCGCCGCCGGGACAGACGACCCCGTCCTCGAGGACGCTGCCGACGACCTTGAGCGCGTCGTGGAGCGAGCGTTCCACCTCCTGGGTGACGTGCTCGGTGCCTCCGCGAACGAGGATCGAGACGCTGCGCGGGTTCGAGCAGCCGGTGACGAACGTCATGTCGTCCTCGCCGACCTTGCGCTCGTCGACCTTCGCCGCCGAGCCGAGGTCCGCCGAGCTGAGCTCCTTGATGCCGTTGACGACCTTGCCGCCGGTCGCCCGGGCGAGCTTCTGCATGTCCGACTCCTTCACCTGCTTGATCGCGTAGATCCCTTCCTTCGCCAGGTAGTGCAGGACGACGTCGTCGATCCCCTTCTGGCAGATGACGACGTTGGCGCCGGCGGCCTTGATCGCGTCCACCATCCGGTGGAACGTCTTGTCCTCCTCGTCGAGGAAGCTCTGGATCTGGCTTGGTGCCTTGATGCTGATCTTGCTCTCGATCTCCGTCTTCTTGATCTCGAGCGCGGAGTTCAGCAGCGCGATCTTCGCGCCGTTGACCTCGCCGGGCATGCGCGGATGCCCGCGCTCCTTGTCGAGGATGATCCCCTCGATGAGCTCGGTGTCCGAGACGGTGCCACCGTGGCGCTTCTCGACCTTGATCTGGTCGACGTCGCAGACGGTCTTGCCGCCCCGCTGCTCGGCGATCCGCTGGACCGCCTTGACGACGATATCCGCGAGGCTGTCGCGGGAACCGACGACCCCCTTCGAGCCCATCGCCGTGACGGCGCAGTCGCGCAGGACCCCCACATCGTCGGCCTTCACCGGCGTGCCGATCTCGGTCTCCAGCAGGCGGCGGGCCTCCTGGACGGCGAGCTGGAACCCGCGCGTGATGACCGTGGGATGAACGTTCTGCTCGAGCAGGTACTCCGAGCGCTTGAGCAGCTCGCCGGCGAGAACGACCGCGGTGGTCGTACCGTCGCCGCACTGCTGGTCCTGGGTCTTCGCGACCTCGACCAACATCTTCGCGGCCGGGTGTTCGACGTCGACCTCCTTGAGGATCGTGACGCCGTCGTTCGTGATCGTGATGTCGCCCATCGAGTCGACGAGCATCTTGTCCATGCCCCTCGGTCCCAGGGTCGAGCGGACGGCGTCGGCGACGGCACGGGCCGCCGCGATGTTGTTCGCGCTCGCGCCCTTGCCCCGCTCGCGCTCCGTCCCTTCCTTCAGTACCGAGAATCGGCGTTCCCTGCAGCATCGTGGCACCATCATGGGCTAAATTGCCCTTCTATATAAGACTACATGGATGGCCCGGGGGGATTGGACGGCAGGGGTCCCTCGATCCGCCTGACAACGTCCTCGAGGCAACACGCCGCATTGACCCCCTCGCCACAGTCGAGGCTGGTCGCCTTGGAGTACACTTCCCGCACGGCCGTCGGCCCGAAGGGGCGGGCTCGCTCCCCGTCCCGCTGGAGGCAGAGTTCCACGGGGGCCCGCAGGGTCACCACCGCGTGGGGGTGCTCCAGCCGCCCGAGCGGGTGATCCCCCTGGGACCTCCGGTAAGAAGTTCCCGCACAAGACGACCGGGACCCTCGCGGCCAGGAGCGGGCGGGCCCGATCGGCGGCGACCGTCGTCTTTCCGATCCCCGGCGGGCCCCGCACGCGGACGTAGAACGCCTCCCGGGCCGCGACGGACGCCGGCCCCGGGAGCGCCCCTCACGCCCCGGCCCGTTCTAGGAACGAGCGGCCCCGGGCGAGCGCTGCCGCGTACGACGCCGGCTTGCCGCTCGCCACGGCCGCCCGCAGGTCCGCCAGTCCCCGCTCCAACCGTACGAACAGCTCGCCGGTCGACCCGTTCAACAGCTGGATATCTGCGACGAGCTCCGGGTTCTCCTGCGTAACGAGGCGCGCGACCTCGGCGATGCGACGGAACGACGTCGAGGACGCCGGGCCGAACGCGCCCGGCGGGGTCCCGCCGGCTTCCAGCGTCCTCGCGAAGAGCAGGGCGACCAGGTGCGGCAGGCCGAGGACGTCGGCCATCAGCCGGTCGTGCGCTTCGAGCGGCAGCCGGGTCAGCCGGAGCGACGAGCCGGCGAAGAGACGCTCGACCCCCGCCGTCGCCCCGGCGTCGCCGCACTCCACCACGAGGAGGTTACGGCCGAAGACGCTCTTCGTCCCGGGTCCGAAGAGCGGGTGGGCGCTGGCGACGTGGTAGCCGCCCCGGATGGCACGGCGGATCCACGGGAGCAGCGGGGCCTTCACCGACAGGATGTCGAAGATCGTCGCCTCCGTCTCGGTGGCGAGCAGCTCGCGGTAGACCGCCGGAGCCCTTCGCATCGGGGTGGCGACGACGACGAACTCCGCGTCGGAGACCGCGTGGCCCAGGTCGCGGTGGACCGGGAACGGGAACCTGTCGGGCGGGCTGCGCTCGTCCAGGACGCCCACGCGGCATCCGGCGGACGCGAGGAAGCCGCAGAGCCACCGGCCCATCGCGCCGAGTCCCCCGACGATCGCCACCTCACGCCCCCGCGCGGGCGCCGCCTCGGTGGCGGCGAGCTCCTCCTGGGCGGCGACCGACTCCTCGAGGAGCCACCGGGCCAAGCTCTCCGCCCGGTCCGGGGCGACGCCCCCCTCCTTCAGGTGGCGGACCCAGCGGGCGACGACCTCCCCCTCCAGCGAGTACTCCCGCAGCGGCAGCCGTTCGCGAGCCTTTGTTCGGCCGATCGCCCGTACCGAGCTTCCAGCCGGTGGACGATCTCCCGGGCGATCCGCTCGTCGGTCTTCGCCACTTCTCCGCGGAGGGCCGCGAGCGATGGGGCGCTCATCGCCCGACGAGCGGGACGGGGGTATTTCAGACGCCGGCCGGACGGTCCCCGCCTCGGGCTACCGCCGACGGCGGACGACCTCGGTCGACGGGAGACCGGGCCGCGCGATCAGGTACCGGAGGACCGGGGCCCCGACGGTCGTCACCGCCTGGCCACCGGCGGTAAGCGCGTACTCGGGCCGCGGGGGCCGCGACGGGACGATCGTCCGCTCGATCAGCCCGTGCTCCTCCATCAACTTCAGCTTCGTCGAGAGGACGCGCGGGGAGATCCCGTTCAGCAGGCGTCGCAGCTCCCCGAAGCTCGCGCGTCGGCGCGGGTGGAGCAGGTCGAGGATCTCGACCGACCATTTGCCGAAGGCGGTGCGCACGATGCGCAGGTTCGGCTGGGCCTGGAGCGCGTCGAGGTTCCCCTCGTAGGCGGTGAGCGTCTCGATCGACCGGACGAACTGCCCGGCCCGGTCGCCGAAGCGGCGGAAGCGCGCGTCCAGCGACGGCGCGGAGCGGCTCCTGCGCGGGCGGCTCAACTCCGGGATCGATACGCCGGGAGGCTTCGAGGCCATGGATCGTTGAGCCTACGGACCTGCGCGTACCCCCTTGGCTCCGACAGCGGAGAAGGTCAGGGGGGAATTGGTGCGTCGCGTATAACCCTCTCGGAAGGCGCGCGTCTCCGCGCGGCGGCGAGCGCTCTCCGAGCCGGTTGCCGCCCGTTATACTGTGGTTTACCGGCGGACCTGCGGCGATCGACGCTCGGTGAGCACGTTCGCGAGGCGGAAGAACGCCTCGGCCGGCAGCTGCTCGGGCCGCAGCCGCTCCCAGCCGGGCGGCCACGCGGCCTCCCCGGCGAGGTCGGCGGCCGAGACGCCGGCCGGGGCGAGGGCCGGCAGCAGGTTTCCCAGTTGCTTGCGGCGGGACGAGAAAAGCCGCCGCACCGCGTTCTCCAGCGCAGCGACCGACCGGACGGGCAGCGGGCCCGCGCGGGCGGTGTGGGCGAAGAGGCGCGCGTTGACCTGCGGGCGCGGGAAGAACGCTTCCGCCGGGACCTCCCGCCAGAGCTCGGGCTCGCCGTAGAGCCGGGCGACGATCGACGGCCGGCCGTACGCCCGGCTCCCGGGCCCCGCCGCGAACCGCTCTGCGACCTCCTCCTGGAGGAGGACCGCGAACCGCCGGACCCGGCGGCGGAGGAGCTCGAGGACGATCGCCGTGCCGGAGGAGAACGGCAGGCTGCCGACGACGGTCGCCCCCTCCGGGAACGGGAACGTTCTCGCGTCCGCGCACCGGACCTCCGCGGCCGCGCCGAACGTCCGCACGAGGTGCGTGACCAGGCGGCGGTCCCGCTCGACGACGGTGAGGGGGGTCCGGCCCCGCTCGAGGAGGGCACGCGTGACGAGCCCGAGCCCCCCGCCGATTTCGTACACCGGCGTCCCCGTCGGGCCGTCGGCGAGCGCCGCGAGGGCGTCGGCGGTAAACCGGTCGATGAGGAACGACTGGCCGAGGGTGCGGGACGGGCGGATTCCGAGGCGGCGCAGCGCCTCCTCGACCTCGGCCGGCCGCCCGGGGACCGCGACGGCGCCCGGGCCGGGGTCACCGCGGGATGAAGAGGCGGTACTTGTCGTCGCCACCGCTCAGCTCCTGCTCGATTCGGGCGACGATCAGCCGCTCCGGGCTCTTGAGGCCCAGCCGCTCCTCGATCTCGGCGAACGTGCGGAACGGCGCCCGCCGCCGCTCGTCGACGATCTGCTGCATCGTCTTCTTGCCGATCCCGGGGAGGAGCTCGAGCAGGTGGAAGCGGCGGGAGACCGCCGGCGCCTCGTTGAAGAACTTGAGGTACCGCTCGGCGTTCTCGCGGACGATCGCCTCCAGCGCGGCGGGCAGTTCGGCGCGCGCGGCGACCGTCAGCTCGTCGTAGCCGAGTCGGCGCCGGACATGGTCGATCGCCGACGGGTCGGTCCCCTGCGGCAGGAGCGGGATCCTCTGCCCGGCCGCGAGCGCCGTCCCCGGCCGGGGGACGAGCTCGAAGAGCTTCAGTTCGTCATCGCCGACGGCGAGGGCGAGCGGCTCGCGGTGGAAACCGCGGTCCGTCTGCCGGCCGTTCGGCAGGACATCCAGGATGTGCGCGTACTGCTCCACGGGCCCACCCGGATCATCGGTGTTGCGCGGTGAGCTCCAAGAGCTTGGTCACCTGCTCCTCGTCCAGCACGACCCGCTCCTTGGAGAAGAGCAGGCGGACCTCTTCGGGAAACTGGGGAAGGACATCGACGATCTTCGTCGCGAGGCTCGCGTCGACGAACGGAAGCGTGCGGAGCTCGGCGATCAGCTTCGTCGCGTCCTCGGCTTCGAGCCGGGCGAACCCCTCGGCGTGCTGCAGGGCCAGTCCCGCCTCGCGGGGCAGCGTCCGGCGGGTCGCCTCCTCGGTGAGGAGCTGCTTCACCCGCGCCAGCGGGACCGGCTCAGGCATCGGTCGTCACTCCGGCCGGGGCGAGGTGGATCGGGAGGCTGACGAGTTCCTTGCGCTTGCCGCCGTCCAGGAACTCAAGACGGTACGCCCGGCCGACCCGGCCGATGACGGTGCACGTCCGGCCCTGGTAGCGCGGATGCGGTTGGCCGCGGGGACTGGACGGCTCCAGCTTCACGGTCACGCGGCTGCCGAGCGCGAACTCGCGCAGGTAGCGGCTCACGGGCGGCATGCCCCGCTCGCGGACATCCTTCGTGAACGTGCCGCGCGACCGGGAGCGGAACCCCTTGGAGCTCTTCACCATCTACGTGCCTCCGTCGTCGTGGACGGCGAGGACGTCCAGGAACTCCACGCGGAGCGGGACCCCGACGAGCCCGGCGAGGCTCGGATCGGTGCGCCCGTCATCTCCCTCCACCCACTCCTTGACGTACGTTCCCGCTTCGGTCCGCAGGTCGATCGTGAACCGCGCCTCCGTCGCCTCCACGAGGCGCGCCTCGAGAATCCGACGCGTGCGAACACGGTCGGACCGCCGATGCACGACCCGCGCCGGCGTGCGCTGGGCGATCGTCCGACCGGCCACGACAGACAACGCCTCCTTAACCTTTCCGAGCGGGACCACCCCCATCACGCCGACGCGGTAGCTCTTCTCCGGCGCCGCCTCCTTCACGGCGAGGACGTCGGCGGCCTCCGCGGGCCGGACCTCCAGCAGCTCGACCCGGCCGGCCGCCTCCGGGCCGAGCTCGCCGGCGAGGCGCACCACGTCGATCGAGCGGACCCGGGGACGGAGCAGCTCCAGGACGAACGGCCGGCCGCGGCCGAGCATCCGGGCGTCGATATCCTCCCGGCCCATCCCGTGGAACCGGGTCCCTTCGGCGCGCGCCGCGGCGACGAACGGCGCCGCCGCGAGCTCCTCGACGCTCGTCGGATACGTCCGACCGGTCCCCTGGCAGTGGACGCACCCTCGCCCCGAGCAGCGGCGGCACGGCCACCGCGTCTGCGGCAAGGTGCGGTCGAGCTTGCGGTACCTCCCCCGGAGATAGAGCGGTGCGACGGTCCGTTCGACCGTCCCGGTCGGGAGGTCGGCCAGGAAGACGACGTCCGCGTCGCTCGTCCCGCCGGAGCCGCCGCTCCGGACCTCGAGCCTCTTGCCGAGCTCGCGGTTGAACGCCGCCTTGGCGCTCTCCCCCCACGCCGAGCCGACCGCGGCCCAGAGCGCCTCCTCGGTCGCCAGCCGCTCGGGGTCCCAGCGGGAGCCGCAGGTGAACCGGTGCCACTCGTAGCCGTCGGCGGCGCGGGTCGCCCTCTCGGCCCAGACGTCCAGGCGGTCGAACGCTCCCCCGCACGTCGGGCAGGGGGCGGCGGCGGGCTCCCGCGGTAGCACCACGGCGGCGTCCATGCGCGCGGCCCGCTCCGGGTTGGAGAGGCCGTGGCCCCAGCGGCCGAGCAGCCGCCCGTAACACTCCGGGCAGAGCCCCCGGCCGCGGCCGGAACGCGCGACGGCGAGCTGGGGCTCGACGAGGTTGAACGTCGGGTCGGGCGTCACGGTCCTCGCGACCCGGACCCCCTCTTAACGCCCGTCGGCCGGTCCGTCCGTGAACGTTTTGGACGGTGCTCCCCTCCCGCGGCGATGCCGTCGATCACAGAAGCGGAGCTGACGCTCGCTCTGGAGCGGACGCTCGTCGCCCACGGCAAGATGACCCCCGCCGAGGCGCGACCGACTGCGCGGATGATCCTCGGCTACTTCGGCGCCGACGACTCGGTGCTCGACAACAAGCTCTCCAGCGAGGACCGGGACCGGTTCTACGCGCTGGAGGAGGAGGGCCTCCTCTCGAGCGAGGAGGAGGACGCGACCGTCTCGCGCGGCAAGACGTGGCGGATCCACTACTGGCTGCTGCAGAAGGCGCGGATTCGCGACGTCGAGACGGTCGACGACAAGACGAAGGGAGAGGACGCCGGGTCGGTGTACCACGGCATCGGCGAGTCCGACTGGCGCCACGGTGACCGCGCCGGGGCGGGCGGCGGGCCCCGCTAGGGGCGCCCCTTCCCGACCGCGGGCGGCGGCGACGCAGGCCGGAACGAGCCGGGCGAACCGAGCAGCGCCGGGTAGCCAGCGGCCTGGGTGACCGCGCGGACATGCTCGATCGCCGCGAACGCGAAGACGATCGCGCCGAGGAGAGCGAAGACCGTGCCGGTCGTCTGGGCGATCCCGTGGACGCCGACGAGCGCGAGGATGACGCCCGCGGAGGCGAGGGCGTTGAACGACGCGTGCATCGCGACGGCGAGCAGGTAGTAGCCGCCGCTGCCGGGGCCCTTTACGCCGAACTTCGCGCGGGCGTAGCCGTAGCCGAACATCCCGGTCGAGCTTCCGTGCAGCAGGACGCTGGAGACGCTCCGGAGGAGGATCAGGGCGATCCCGGCGACCAGCCCGCCGACAACGAACGCCCCGACCCCGTAGAGGAATGTCTCGAAGAAGCCGAAGCCGAGGCCCACGGAGGCGCCCACGACCGGCCCGTCCGAGACGGTCGTGATCGACGCCCGGCGCGCGGCGACGCCGGACGCCTTCAGCGCCTCCTCGATGAACGGGGCGACGACGAGGACGAGGAAGATCGCCCCGGCG
Source organism: uncultured Thermoplasmata archaeon (assembly GCA_963719635.1). Taxonomy (GTDB): domain Archaea; phylum Thermoplasmatota; class Thermoplasmata; order Lutacidiplasmatales; family UBA184; genus Lutacidiplasma. The sequence goes on from CAVRCS010000004.1 coordinate 156,170, forward strand.
GTCGAGTTGCCGTTGAGGAACAGGAACTCCGGGGCGGCGTACCGGACGCTGACGCTCGTGCCCAGGGTGACGACGATCCCTTCCAGGACCGCCGCGACGAGGGTGGCAAAGATCGCCCCGTAGACGAACCCGGCGACCAGGGTCCCCCATCCCTCGGGCCGCTGCTGCTGGCCCCGGCGGACCCAAGCGAGGTAGACGACCGCGGGGGTCAGCGCGACGACCGCCAGGAGGAGCAGGTCCTCGGCCGCCGCGGTGGATGCGCTCACGCCGTCGCCCCCGGCCGGGCGGGGTACCGGTAGAACCCTTCGCCGCTCTTGCGTCCGAGCTTCCCTTCCGCAACCATCGAGCGGAGGAGCGGGCACGACCGGTACCGCTCGTCGTGAAGCCCTTCGAACAGGATGTCGAGGATCGCGACCGTCGTGTCGATCCCCACGAGGTCGACCAGCTCGAACGGACCCATCGGATGGTGGAAGCCGAGCCGGTACGCCGTGTCGATCCCGTCCCGGTCGGCGACGTTCGTCTCCAGCATCCGGGCGGCCTCGTTGACGAGGACCGCGAGGGCGCGGGAGGTGACGAAGCCGGGGGAGTCCGAGCTCCGGACGACGGTCTTCCCCAACGCGGCGGCGAACCGGTCCGCCCGGTCGACGACCTCGGCGTCGGTCTTGGGCCCGGCGATCAGCTCGACGAGCGGCATCTGAAGGACCGGGTTGAAGAAGTGCAGCCCGACCAGACGGCCCGGCTCGCGGAGGTCGCGGCCGATCGAGCCGATCGGGAGCGACGAGGTGTTCGAGGCGAGGATCGCGCGCGGGGGCGCGAGGCGCTCCAGGTCGGCGAAGAGCCGCCGCTTGAGCTCCAGTTGCTCGGGCGCCGCCTCCACGATGACCTCCGCCTCGGCGACCCGCTCTAGCCCGACCGCGCCGTGGATGCGCGTGGACGCGTCGTCCCGCTGCGCGCCGGTGATCGATCCTTTCTGGGCGGCGTGCTCCAGCGCGCGGCGCGCCCGCGTTACGCCCCGGTCGACGAACTCCGTCGAGATGTCCTCAAGGAGAACGGGGTGGCCGCCCAGCGCGCACTGGGCGGCGATCCCTGAGCCCATCAGCCCGGCGCCGACGACGAAGACGCGGGCCCCGTCGGGCCGCGCCGAGGCGCCGCTCACGCTACCGCCCCCTCCGGGGCAAGCTCGCGTACGGCCCGGAGGTACTCGCACGCGCGGCACAGCTCCCCGATCGACGGTTCGCCGCACCCCCGGCACCGGTTCGGTCCCGACGGCCCGCCAGCGAGCCCGCGGTCGATCAGGCCGGCGTGCGTCCGCAGGAGCGCCTGCCGCGTTCCGGGCTGGGCCTCCTCCAGCTCCCACAGGACGCGCCGGAAGACGTTGCGCTGGGCGCGGGAGGCGTGCGGACACTCCCCGTGGTCGAACGGCAGCCTGGCCTCGCGCGCGTACAGGAACACTTCCCGCTCGGGGACCTGGGCGAGCGGTGCGACCCTCGGGACGAGGCCCGGCTGCCGGGACCGGTGCGGCGCCATCCGCGCCAACCGGTCGAGGTCGCCGTGGACGAGGTTCATCAGGACCGTCTGGGCGAGGTCGTCCAGGTTGAACCCGAGCACGAGCGCGTCGGCGCCGGCGTCCCGGGCGGCGCGGTTCAGGAGCTGGCGCCGCCAGACCCCGCAGAACGAGCACGGCGGCGTCCCGGGAAGGAGCGCGGCCGCGGCGTCGGTCCGGGTCCCGAGCTCCTCCTCGGCCCGGACGACCGTGTGCGGGACCCCTAGCCGTTCCGTCAGCCGGTGCGCCGCCTCCAGCGTGGCGGGCCGGTACCCCTTGACCCCTTCGTCGACGCTGACCGCGACCACCGAGACGGTCGGACGGAGGGCGAAGTACCGATGCGAGAGCGCGAGCGCCACCGACGAGTCCTTCCCGCCGGAGAGCGCGACGGCGATCGTGCCGCGGCCGAACCGGGGCAGCTGGCGGTGCATCTCCCGTCGGAACCGCTCCTCCACGGAGGCGCGCAGGTGCGGTCCGCACAGGTGCTCGTGGCGGTACGGGAGGTCGACCACCGCCGGCCGGACGCATGCCGAGCAGCGCACGCTCCGCCGAGCCGGGCGTTCTATTTGAGCGGTCGGCGCGCGCCGCGTGCGACTGCGCACATACGATTATTAGCCGAACCTCGGCAGCGCACCGCGATGGCGTCCTCTGCGAGCGCTCCGCGCTCGACGGGGTTCGACCGGCGCGCGCGAGCCCCCCGGGTCCGGCCCATCGGGACGACCGGCCCGCCCGGCTTCAGCGTCACGGACCTGGTCGAACGGTTCCAGCGGAAGCTCCAGGCCGAGGAGCGGTCCCCGTGTACCGTCAAGCAGTACGGGCACATCGCCCGGACGTTCCTCTCCTTCGCCCAGAAACCGCTGGCGGACGTCACCTCCCAGGACCTCGAGTCGTTCCGGGAGTATCTCGTCCTGCAGCGCCATTACGCGAAGAACTCGCTCTACACGACGATCCGAGGACTCGCCTGCCTGTTCCGCAGCTACGGCCTCGCGACCGCGGACACGTTGGAGCCCCCCCGGCGGCCCGAGCGCCTCCCCCGCTACCTCACGGAGCAGGAGGTCCACCGGCTCCTCGGCGCGGTCGCGGAGTCGCCGCGGGACAGCGCGATCGTCCACATCCTCGCCTTCGCCGGTCTGCGGGTCGGCGAGGTCTGCCACCTCCGCATCGAGGACCTCGAGTTCGAGCGCAACATCCTGCACGTTCGCAGCGGCAAGGGCGACAAGGACCGCGAAGTCGTCCTCGAGGACCGGAGCCGGGCGGCGATCGACCGGTACCTGACCGAGCGATCGCTCGTCGGCGCGGGGACCGACCGCCTCTTCCCCATCGGGCCCGTGACCGTAGAACGGGTCGTCCGGCGGGCCGCCACCGAGGCCTCGATCCCCCGCCGGGTCACCCCGCACATGCTCCGGCACACCCTTGCCACGACGCTCCTCTCCCGAGGGTGCGACATCCGCTACATCCAGAAGCTGCTCGGCCACGCGTCGGTGGCGACGACCCAGATCTACACGCACGTCGACACGCAGGCGCTGCGCGAGGCGTACCAGCGCGCCCGGCCGCAGTATTAACCGCGGCCGGTTCGCGCGCCCGTGGCGGACCGCCGGACCGAGGCGATCGTCATCGGCGCCGGGATCGCGGGCGCGGCGGTCTCCTACCACCTCGCGCGGCGGGGCCTGGCCGCGGTCGTCGGCGTGGAGGCGAGCACGCCCGCCGCGGGCGCCACCGGCCGCGCCGCCGGCATCGTCAGCGAACAGCTGTGGGACCGGTGGGACGTCGAGGTCGTCCGGGAGTCGGCGGCCGAGTACGCGGCGCTCTCCGTCCGCGAGGCGCCCGGGGCGTACCGTCCGAACGGGTTCGCGCGGTGGACCGCCGACCCGCGGGTCGCCTCGGTGCTGCGGGAGCGGACCGAGCAGCTCCGCGGCTGGGGCGTGGACGTCGGGCTCGTCGAACCCGGCACGCTCGCCGAGCGGCTACCGGGGTTGCGGACCGACGACCTCCTCGCCGCTTCGTTCGCGCCGCGGGACGCGGTGGTGGCGCCGAGCCTCCTCGCCGAAACGTACGTCCGCCTCGCGAGGAACCTCGGGGTCGATTGGCTCCTGGGCCACCCGGTCTCCCAGCTCCGCCTGGACGGTGACGGATGGGTGGTGAAGGCCGGTGCGAGGCAGCTCCGGGCCCCCCGTGTCGTGGTCGCCGCCGGCGCCTGGTCGAAGCGCCTGCTTGCCGGCGCCGGCTCTCCTCTCCCGCTCACCCCGTACCGCACGCAGGCCGCCCTGCTGGCGCCCCCCGAGCCCCCAGCGGCCGAACCGGCGTCTGGCCACGACCTCGACCTGGACGTCTACGCCCGCCCCGAGGAGAACGGCCGGATCCTCGCCGGGGATGGGACTGAGCGGGTCGAAGCCGACCCCGAGACGTTCGCCCCGAGCGGCGACGCGGCGTTCGTCGCGCACCTCGCCGAGAGCTTCGAGCGTCGGTTCCGTGGCTGGCGGGAGGCGCGGCTCGTCCGCGCGTGGGCCGGGGTGTGCGTCGCGACGCCCGACCGTCGGCCTCTGGTCGGCGAGGTCCCGGACGCCCCCGGCCTGTTCGTCCTCACCGGGTTCAACGGCTTCGGCGTCATGCGCGCTGGCGGCGCCGCCGCCCGACTCGCCGACCTGGTCACTCGCTCCGCTGCAGACGTGCGCGGGCGCCTCGCGACGGTCGCACCCGCCCGGTTCGGCGGGGCGTGCGAGCCGTTCGTCCCGAAGCCCGGTTTCACCCTGGAAGCCGGCGTCGACCCGTCGTTCTGAGCGCGGCTCAGGACGGGTCCGCCGGTTTCGTCTCTCCGCGGAGCCGGGCGAGCTTCTCGAGGAACTCGACCCCTTCGCCGGTCGTCATCGGCCGCCCGTCGTCCCGGGCGAGCGGGAGGCCGGCATCACGGCAGGCCGCCTCCGGGGTCGCCCCCCCCAGGAGGAGGCGCAGCGCCTGCTGCTCGCGCCGGCCGAAGCTGACCCCCTCGGAGACGAACTCGTCGAACGCCTCGAAGGCGACCGGGCAGACGAGCCGGCCCAGCCGGGCGAGCTCGGCGGCGTACAGCCGGATCTCCTCCTGAGCGTGCGGGTCGAGCCGCAACGACAGGAAGTGGAATAGGTTGTACAGGTTCGTCTTCCAGTACCACTGGGTGTAGTAGGCGACCGGCAGCACGAGGCGCGCGGTCTCGCGCGCCGTCCCCGCCTCGAGCGCGCGGGTGTAGGCGGCGTACGAGGCCTTCGCGACGGACTCGAGGTCGGTCCGGAACCGTTCGACGTCGGCGTCCGGGAGCGGGTCGCCGCGGCCCTGCCGGTTTCGGGCCGACTGGAGCCGGATCTCCTCCGGCGGGGGAAGCTCGTACTCGTCCGTCGCGACCGAGTATCGGAGCGACTGCTCGTTGAGCGACGCGGTGCGGTGACGGACCCACTGCCGCGCGACGAAGATCGGGAGCCGGACGAGAAACTTGAACTCGACCATCTCGAACGGCGTGGTGTGGCGGTGGCGCAGCAGGTACCGGATCAGCCCCCGGTCGTCCCGCACCGTCCGGGTCCCCTGGCCGTAGGAGACGCGGGCCGCCTGCACGATGGCGGCGTCATTGCCCATGTAGTCGACCAACGTGACGAAGCCGTGCGTAAGGACCGGGTGCTTCACCCCGATCTCCCGGTCGGCCTCCGGCACGGACGGCCGGCTCATCGGGGCCTCCACCTCGCCCACGGGTCCGCCAGCCCGCCCGCTCGTTAAAACCCGTCGGCGACGCCGCCGGGACGCAGAGCCGTCGGACCGAGAGGGGCGCCGGCGGTCAGCCGTGCCGCGGGGCGTACGTCACGGCGACGGCTGTCCCGGCACCGTCCACGGCGAGCGTTCGCGGGGTGGCCCGGCGAGAGTAGCCCGTCTCGGCGCTGACGCGGTAGGCGTACGTTCCGTTCGTGAGGTTGAAGGCGATCGGGGCGCCTGCACGGGCCGTCTCGGCGACCCCGTGGATCGTCACGGACCAACTCCCGGTCGCAAGGCCCTCCTCCGAGAACGTCACCTGGTAGCGGTAGGCGAACGTGACGCGGACGATCGCCGAGCGGGTTGCGTCGACCGTGGCGGAAGGACCGTGCTCGGCGAGGCCGGTCCTCGACGTGATGTTCTGGCCGGCGACGGGGGCCTCGACGGTGTACGGGTACGTCCCCGGCGTGAGATTGGCGAACCGCACCGACCGGCTCTCCGAGCAGAGAGCGGCGCCGTCCAGGGCGACGCACCAGGACTGGCCCCGAGCTAAGCCCGCCTCGCGGAACGTGACACCGACGGTCCGGGACCGATCGAAGTGGACGACGACGCCGAGAGCACCGGGGAACGTCACCACGCGGCTCCCGTTCGAGACGTACCCGGCCGGGCCCGTGACAAACAGGGAGTACGTCCCGGCGGGCACGGAGGTCGTGTTCACTTCGGTCCCCGAGGAGCGTTGGGTGAGGCCGTCGAACGTCGCGGCCCAGCCGTGGTGCAGCCGCGCCGAGGCCGGGAGCCCGGTCTCCTCGATCGCGAGCGCATACACCGGTTCGATGACCGACAGGGAGCCGGAGTACTCGTCGGTGACAACCAGCGTGCCGGTCGCCGCGTCGTCGACGATGGCACTCGGGAAGCCACCGACTTGAACGCCCGCGGGGAAGCCGACCGGGAGGCCGGTCGCCGCGTCGACGGCGCCGACGAACAACTCGGAGGCTACGCCGTACACGTAGCCGCTCGCCGGGTCGGCGGCGTCCGCCGAGAAGTAGTAGGGGGATGGGACCGTCCCAACGATCGTGTTGTGCGGACCGATGATGACCAGGTTCACCCCGTTGGTCGTGTAGAGGTTCTCGGTCGCACTATCGTATGCGATCGGGCCGACGGAGAACCCGCTGACGTTCAGCGACACCGTGGGCCGGTTCGTTGTGCCGTTCACGATCTGGAGGTAGGGTCCCGTCACTTTCGCGAGGTACAGGTCTCCCGTGGCAGGATCGTACGTGACCCCTCCGAAGCCGGCCGGCGAGGGGATCGTGGCGACGAGGCTGCCGTTGGACGGGTCGATGACGGCGACGGAGAGGGTAGCTTCCGTCATCGTCACGTAGAGATCCCCGTTGACTCCGTCGACGGCTAGCGTCAAGGGTTGGCCGCCGAGAGGGATCGAGCCCGCCGTCCGATCGTCGCTGGGGTCGACCACGGTCAGGTTCTTCCCGCCGAGGATCGCCACATAGAGGTCCGAGGTCGTCGGGTCGTACACCACGGCACTCGGCTCGAAGCCGACGTCGACGGTGCCGAGCTCCTCCCCCGACGAACCGTTGAGAACGTCGAGCGTGCCGGTTCCCTCGTCCGTCACGTAGAGCCTACCGTTCGTCGGGTCGATGGCAAGGTCGGACGGGCGGTGCCCGTTCAGCACGACCCCGGAGTAGACGTTCGTGCCGGCATCGACGGAGTACACCCCAACCGCGCCGGGAGAGGCAGAACGAGCGACGTAAACACTCCCGGAGCTGGCGTCGTACGCCAGTACCTCCGAGGCGATCCCCGCCGGCAGGGCCCCGACCAGGGTATCCGACGTCGCGTTCAGGAACGAAACGTTCCCCGCGCCTCCGAACGAGCCGACGTAGACGGTCCTGCTCAGGTTGTCGTAGGCGAGCGACACCGGCAGCTGGGGGACCGCGACCGTGGTGAGCACCGAGTCGTCGGTCGCGTTGAGGACGGTAACGTTCCCGCTGCTGCAGCCCACGCAGCCGTAGTCGCTGACGTAGACCCGATGGTTCGCCGGGTCGTAGGCGGCTTCTAACGGACGCGTGCCGACGGGGATGGAGCCTAGTATGGTGAGGTTCGCTCCATCAATGACCGAGACGTTCGCCGACGCTGACTCCGTCACGAAGAGCCGGCCGTTCGCCGAGTCGTAGGCGATCCCGTCCGGCGAGCCGCCGACGTCCAGCGTGGTCGGCGAGCCCCCCATCGCAACATCGAAGACGTCGACGTTCGAGGGCGGCCGGGCGCGGGAGGCGCCGACATACAGGTCGCCGGTCGCCACGTCGTAGGCGACGGAGACGGCGCCGCCACTGACGAACAGCGGCGCCTCCACCTCGCCGGCACTGGCGTTCACCACGGCGACCTCGCTGGATTCGCTGGCAATGTAGAGGAGCCCGTTCGCCGGGTCCAAGGTCATGGCGGCGTTGGGTTCGGCCCCGCCAACGAACGCCGACCAGCGGATTTGGTGCGTCGCGGTGGCAATCGAGACCAAGTCCCAGGAAGCGCAGTCGAGGACGATGACCGTCCCTTGGGCGGGGTCCGCCACTCCCGCGCAGGGGTCCAGGAGGTTGGCCGGCGCGTAGTTGAACGGGGAGACCGTTCCGTTGATCAGCGCGACCGTGTCAACGACCGCGCCCGGCGGGGCGACGGGTTGTAGCGCGCCCGTGGCCGCCGGTACCCCGACGACCGATGGGACCGCGAGCTCCGAAGAACGCACAGCATGCCCCGGAACGGACGGGAACTCGCTGGAGACCGCGGTAAGGAGCGGAGCGGCTGCCGCCAAGAGAACGGAGGCGACCGCAATGGAGGTCACCCACCGTCGCCAGTGTGGCGTGCCGGACCCGGGGGATGGCCCCACGGACACCTCCCCACGGTACGCCGTGGGCCATAGATAACACCGGAGCGGCGCGCTCGTCCGGGGCGCGCGCGAGCCGCCACCGGCGGCGCCAAACCCTTAGGCGGCGGCGGGCTCGGCGGGTCGGGAGGACGGGAGTTCGTGGCGCGCGTGCTCGTCGCTGTCGCCTGGCCGTACGCCAACGGCTCCCAGCATCTCGGCCACCTCGCCAGCACGTACGTGCCGGCCGACCTGTTCGCCCGGTTCCACCGGCTCCGCGGCGACGAGGTCCTGATGGTCTCGGGCTCCGACATGCACGGTACGCCGATCCTCGTCGCGGCGGAGAAGGCGAACACGTCGCCCCAGGAGCTCGCCGAGCGGTTCCACGCGGCCAACCACGAGGCGCTCGGCCGGCTCGGGGTCTCCTTTGACGTCTTCACGACGACGCACACGCTCCTCCACGAGCGTACCGTCGCCCACGTGTTCCTCACGCTCCTGGAGAAGGGGTTCCTGCAACGTAGGACCGAGGAGGCGGCCTACTGTCCGAAGCACCAGCGGTTCCTGCCGGACCGCTACCTGACCGGCACGTGCCCGCACTGCGGCTTCGAGAGCGCCCGGGGCGACGAGTGCGACCGGTGCGGCCGCCCCCTCGAGCCGAGGCAGCTCGGCTCGCCCAAGTGCGCGCTCGATGGCACGCCCGCGGAGTTCCGCCCGTCCGAGCACTTCTACCTCGAGCTGGACCGGCTCGCGCCGAAGCTCCAGCAGGTACATCCAGGCGCAGGGCCATTGGCGGCCATCGACCCGGCACGTCGCCGAGCGTTTCCTCGCCGAGGGGCTCCGCCCGACCCCGATCACCCGCGACCTCGACTGGGGCGTGCCGATCCCGCTCGACGGCTACGGCACGAAGCGGATCTACGTCTGGTTCGAGGCGCTCATCGGCTACCTCTCCGCGTCCAAGGAGTGGGCGGTCCGCTCGGGAAGGCCGGACGTCTGGCACCGCTACTGGGACGAGCGCGAGCCGGTCCGGGCGTACTACTTCGTCGGCAAGGACAACAAGTTCCACCACACGATCATCTGGCCCGCGATCCTCCTGGGGCTCGGCGGCCTCCAGCTCCCGTTTGACGTCCCCGCGAACGAGTGGCTCGTCATCGCAGGGGAGAAGGTCTCGAAGTCCCGGACGCAGGGGACCGACCCGTTCCTTCCGTCGCTGCTCGCCCGGTACCCGCCGGACGTGATCCGGTTCTACACGGCCCTCCTCGCGCCGCAGAACCACGACACCGAGCTGAACTGGACGGAGTTCGAGCAGGTGCGGAACGAGGTCCTGGCGAACCAGTACGGCAACCTCGTGCAGCGTACCCTCGTGCTCACCCGGGACCGGTACGGCGGTCGCGTCCCGACCCCGCCGGACGGGTGGGCACCGGACACCGACACGGGGACCGGCGCGCGCCTCGCCGCGGCCCACGGCGCGATCACGGAGGAGTTCGAGCGGGTCCGTCTCAAGGAGGCGCTCGACCGGACCCTCGAGGAGGTCCGGGAGGCGAACCGACGGTTCCATGAAGCGAAGCCATGGCAGTTGGAGGAACCGGAACTCTCCCGCGTCCTCTACGAAGCGGTCTGGACCGTGCGGGCCCTCGCCACCTGGCTCGCGCCCGTGGTCCCGTTCTCGAGCGCCGAGGTGTTCCGGATGCTCGGGTTCGGCGAATCCCCCGGCCCTCGGGACTGGGACCGCGCCCTCGAGCCGGTCCCCGCAGGCCAGTCGCTCGGCGAGGTCCGCCCGCTGTTTCCCCGGGCCGAGGAGGAGCGTGCTGCCGCGGCGCCCGCGTCGGTGCCCGCCCCTCCCTCCGGTGCCTCCTCCGAGGTCCCCTTGGCGCTGCAGGTCGGCGCGATCGTCACCGCCCGGCCCCATCCGAACGCGGACCGGCTCGTCGCGCTCGACGTCGACGTCGGCGGGGGCCAGCGGCGGAGCATCGTCGCCGGCCTTAGGGCCTCGTACCCCGTCGAGGAGCTCGTCGGGCGGCGGGTGCTGCTCGTCGCCAATCTTGCTCCCCGGCCGCTCCGCGGGATCAGTTCCGAGGGGATGGTGCTCGCCGCGGAAGCCGGCGAGAAGGCGGTCCTGCTCACCCCTCCGCCCGACGTCGCCCCCGGGACCTACGCGGACGGGCCGGGCGCCGGCAGTCGAACGGTCTCCTACGAAGAGTTCACCTCGGTGTCGCTTCAGGTAGGCCGGGTCGCCGGCCCGCCGGAGAACGGCGAGACCCCGGTTGACATCGGGTCGGCCACCGTCCGAGTGGAAGGGAGCTGGCCCGAGGGTACTGTCGGCGTCGTCCGTCGCGGCAGCACGACCGCTCCCCGGGGCAGCTTCCTCGCCTTCGGCCCCGGCCGCACGGCGAGCCCGGCGGAGCCCGTGGCGATAGGCGCCCGCGTGAAATGACGGCGGGGCGGCGCCTCGACCTGCACGTCCACTCCCGACACTCTCCGGACGGTCGTTCGACGGTGGAGGAGCTCGTCCGCCGCGCCTCGGAGCGGGCGCTCGGGGGGTTCGCGCTCACGGACCACAATTCGGTCGCCGGCCTCGGCGACCTCGCGCGGCTGGCGGCCGCGCACCCCGAGCTGCGGCTCGTCCCCGGCGTCGAGGTTTCGACCCGGGACGGCCACCTGCTGGCGCTCGGCGTGACGGAGTGCCCTCCGGTCGGCCGACCGGTCGTGGAAACAGCCGGCTGGGTCATCGCCCGCGGAGGGGTAGCGGTCCCGGCGCATCCGTTCCGACGGGTCCATGGGGTGGGACCGACCGCGGCGGCCGCGTGCGCGCCCGCCACGATCGAGGTGACGAACGGCCACAACACTCCGCGAGCGAACGCGCGCGCTGCCGCCTTGGCCGCGGTGCGAGGATGGGGGAGCACCGGCGGCAGCGACGCCCACCGGACCGAGGAGCTCGGCCAGGCGTGGACGGTCTTTCCGGAAGGCGCCGACTCCGTCCCCGACGTCCTGGAAGCGATCCGCCGCGGGCGGACCGTCGCCGACGGCGGGTCGCTCGCGGCCGTGGACCGCTGGGGCGTCTCGCTCCGCTCGTTCTTCCTCCGGCTCGGCCGAGGGCTTCGCCCGGTTTGACCCCCGGCCGTTCCCCCAGTGCTTGGCTGCAAGCGAGGACTTTAACCCCGGGCCGATTCGCGGTCGCCGCGCCGAGGTGGCAGAATGGTTAATGCGACGGACTGCAGATCCGTTTCCTGGGGGTTCGATTCCCTCCCTCGGCTCGCGCCCCGACCCGGCGGCCCCGGCCGTCGCCGAGCTTAACGGCGGGCAGCGCTGGCCAATCCCCTGCGTCGGGCGCCGTCGCCGTTCCTATATCGCGCAGGAGGCGGTGCGGGGCCCGTGCGCGCGACATCCCCCGCCCCTCGTGGTCGGTTCGGAGCGGTCGAGCTCGCCCTGCTCGCCGTGGCGGGCCTCGTCTGGGGGATCGCGTACGTGCTCATCCGGCAGGGGATCGACGCCGGGGCGACGCCGCTGGCGTACGCGGCGGTGCGCTACGGACTCTCAGCGGCCGGGTTCGCGGCCCTCGCCCTCGTGGGACGGCAACCGCTGCCCGCCCGGCGCCCCCTTGCCGTGTCGGCGCTGCTCGGCGGCACGCTGATCATCGGCTTGTACGGCGGACTCCTGTACCTGGGGGGAGCAGTACTCCACCGGAGGGTACGCCGCGGTCCTCGCCTCCACGATCCCGCTGCTCACCGTCGCCTTCGGCTTCTCCCTGCTCGCGTCGGAACGGCTCGGCTCCCGTGGGCTCGTCGGCATGGCCGTGGGGTTCGTGGGGGCGGCGATCCTCGTCGTCCCCGAACTGACCGGGTCGGCCCTGGGGAGCTGGCAGGGGCCGCTGTTCGTCGTCGCAGCGATGGTGTGCGCTTCGAGCGGGAGCGTGCTGCTCCGCAGGTTCGGCGGGGGGCCGCAGAGCCTGTGGCAGCTCTCCGCTCAGTTCGCCGCGGCGGGCGCCCTCCTCGGCGTCGTCGGGGCGGTCGCCCCCACACGGGAGGCGCTGCCGCTCACCCTCCCGGTGATGGAGGACCTGTTCGTCCTCGTCGTCTTCTCCTCGATCGTCGGCTACTTCGCCTACTTCTCCCTCCACCACCGCATCGGGCCGGTGCGCGCGAACATCGTCGCTTACCTCGTCCCCGTCGTCGGGGTTGCGTTCGGCTCCGGGCTGTACGCCGAACCGCTTACCTCCTGGGAGGTCGGCGGTGTCGGAGTGGTACTCGGCGGAGTGAGCCTGGTGCTGTGGGAGGCGGCCCGCAAGACGTCGGCGGTCGGTGGCCCCGGTGGCGCTCTCGGGGAGCCGCCAGCCGCGGAGGCCTCGCGACCTCCGGAGGTGCGCCGCCCCTAGCCGTGGGCCGCGGCGTTCCCGAGCAGACCGACGAGCCCCTCTACGCTCCAGATCGTGACATCCGCCTCGGCCTCGAGGGCGGTGAGGGTCTCGGCGCTTCGCAACCCGTTCACCGAGACGAACTGGGCCTGGAAGACCACCCGCCCGAACCCGGCGGCCCGCGCCCCAGGGAGCTCGCGGTTGTGGCCGTCGCCCACGAACGCGGCGTCGCGGAGCGGGACCCCTCCCCAGCGGGGCACCAGGGCGTCGTGCGCCGCCCGCGACGGCTTCGCCGCGCCGACCTCCCACGAGAAGACCACGGCGTCGAACAGGGAGGCGAGCGGCGACCGCGGCCACGCCCGGACCTCTCGCTCGTCGCAGTTGGAGAGGAGGCCGACGGTCCATCCCCCTTCCCGCAAGGTCCGGATCGTCGCGAGAACCTCCGCCCTCGGGGCCTCGAGGGCCCGGTCGGCGTAACACCCCAGGAGGTCGTCCACCTCGTCCCAGACGGACGGCCGGGGCGAGATTCCCGCTCGCCGGCAGTAGGCCTGGACCCGCTCTATGGGGGTCGGCCGCGCTTCGACGGAACGGCGCGGAAGGTCGTCGTTCCAGAACTGCTCGAACTCGTCCGGCGGCACGCCGACGACCTCAGGACCTTGCGGGCGCGTACGAAGTCGCGGGAGCGGAACTCCTCGGGGTCGACCAGCGTGTGGAAGAGGTCGAACGCCACCGCCCGCAGCGGCACGCGGACGCGACCGGTAGGTCCCCCATAACCCATCCGGCCGGGAACAAGGAGGAGGCGGCGGACGTGAGCGGGGACCTGGTGGCCGCGCGGTTACGGGTGCAACGCCGGGCCGCTGACGGGAAGCCCGAAGCCGGCGGAGCGCAGGATGTCGTCTTGGGCCCGCGCCATCGAGCCGGCTCCCAGCGCGCTCACGTCGACGAAGCGCAACTCCTTCCACGCCTCCAGGGGGCGCAGCTCTGCCTCCGACGCGACGCCCCGATAGATGAATTCCAGGTCCCAGTGCTCCTTCGCGTCGGGGTGTCGCTCGGGGGCGTACACCTCCGAGGTGACCTTCGGACCCTCTAGCGTTCGGGGTCTAAGGCCGGTGAGCTCGTCCAGGATCCGCTTCGCCGCGTCGTCGGGCGCTTCGAGGTACAGGAGGTGGGAGGCGGGGAGCATCCACCGGTCCCCCCACGCCTGCAGCCGACCTGGGTCGAGCGCGCCGAGGTGGTCCCACGACGCGGCAGGGTTCAGCTTCCCGAGAAGGATGCGGGACGGGTGCTCGCGGGAGGTCAGCACGACGAAGGCGGACAAGCACAGCCCGTCCTTCGGCACGTCCGGCATCCCGAACGCCGCGGTCGCGGAGGACGACGAGAACCGGCAGAACCGTCGTGTGGTCGTCACGCCGCGCTGAACCGCGGCAGAGAGATAGCCGTAGGGGCACCGCTTGCAGCCTGGGCGGGGAGAACCGGCGAGCCGGACGGCGGTGAGTCGTCCCTTCCGAGGTCCGCCCCGCCGCCGTGGTCACCGGCGGTGAGCATCGCTTAAGCGCCGAGCCTGGGTCGGAGACGATCGTGAGCGGTCCGGCCACGGATTCCCCGTTGGGGAGGGAGACGGAGGCGGTCGTCGAGGCCCGCGACCTCCGCCACTCGTACGACGGCCGACGCCAGGCGCTCGACGGGGTGACGTTCACGGTCCGCCGGGGGGAGGTGTTCGGGCTCCTCGGACGGAACGGCGCGGGCAAGTCGACGTTGATCAAGGCGATGACGACGCTGATCCAGCCGACCTCCGGCATGCTCCGGGTGTTGGGGATGGACCCGGTCCGCGACGGGCAGAAGATCCGCGAACGGATCGGGGTCGTCCAGCAGGCGGAGTCGTTCGACTTCACGACCGTCCAGGGAAACCTCGACGTCTACGGGGTCCTGTGGGGCGTGCCGAAGGCGGAGCGGGCCCGCCGGCGCGAGACCCTGCTCAGCCGGTTCGGCCTCGGCGAGATCCGCCGGCAGCGGGCGTTCGACCTGTCGGGCGGCCAGAAGCGCCGGGTCCAGGTGGCGCGGGAGTTCATGCACGACATGGAGGTCCTGTTCCTGGACGAACCGACGATCGGGCTCGACGTCATCATGCGGCGCGAGCTCCTCGACTCGATTCGCAACGAGGTCCGCCGGGGCCTGACCGTCGTCTTCACGACCCACAACCTGGAGGAGGCGGACTACCTCTGCGACCGGGTCGCGGTCATCGATGACGGCAAGTTCCTCGTCCTCGATACGGTGGAGAATCTGAAGCAGCTGTACGGCGGCAAGAAGACGATCGACCTGACGGTCGGCGGCGAAGACCCGGCGCGGTTCTTCTCCGCGCTCACCGGGGCGCTGGGGCCCCAGGCGAGCGTGACATCGACCGGCTCGACCGCGGTGATCCTCTGCGACGAGCCGAAGGCGGCGCTCGCCCAGATCCTCCGGCTCGTCTCGAGCTCCGGGGTCCAGCTTGAGTGGCTCAACGTCCGCAAGAACACGCTAGAGGATGTCTTCCTCCATTCGGTCGGGCACGGGGGTGGCTCCAACGGCGGCCCCTAACCTGCTGCGGCTGATCTACCGCAACATCATCGTCAACACCGACCCGGGGTCGCTGGTCATCCTGATCGGCCTTCCCGGGATGTACCTGGTCTTCT
This sequence comes from uncultured Thermoplasmata archaeon, assembly GCA_963719635.1. Taxonomy (GTDB): domain Archaea; phylum Thermoplasmatota; class Thermoplasmata; order Lutacidiplasmatales; family UBA184; genus Lutacidiplasma. Next base: position 171,304 of record CAVRCS010000004.1, read on the forward strand.
TCGGATTCGGCTTCCAGTCGGTCATCCCGCGCAGCGGGGGATCGAACTACCTGTCGTTCCTGACCCCGGGGATCATGGCGTTCCAGGTCGTGATGGCCGGGACCGTCGGCGGGAGCATCCTCTGGTCCGACCGGCGGTGGGGGATGCTCGCCCAGCTCCTCAGCGGACCGTTCACCCGCCTAGAGTACCTGCTCGGGATCATGGTGACCTCAATGCTCTTCGGGCTCGGCGGGGCCGCGGTCATGCTCGGCATCGCGGTGCCGCTCGTGCACTCGGTCCCGACGCAGCCGCTGGCCCTAGGCGAGATCTTCGCGTCGATCGTCCTCGGCTCGATCTTCTTCGGGGCGCTGATGCTTCTCCTCGCAGGGCTCGTGAAGTCGAACACCGCCTACAACTCGGTCCAGATCCTGCTCATCTTCATCGTCAACTTCGCGAGCACGGTCTTCTACCCGGCGCCGTCCAGCCTGCCGCTGGTGCTGCGGGGGCTCTTCGCCATCAACCCGCTCACGTACGTCGCAGACGCCGTGCGCGCGGCGTACCAGGGGCACGGCAGCTACCTCGACCTGTACCAGATGCTCGTCCTGGCCGCGGAGACGGCGGTCGTCCTCTTGCTGGCGATCCGGACGTACCTCCGGTCCAACGTCTCGTACGAGTGAGCGGGGGGCCGCCCCGCGGGGACCGGCGGTCCTAGCGGACCGGCTGCAAGATGTGGTCGAAGGCGTTCAGGCTGAGCCCGGCTCGGACCCAGAGCGGTACCATCGCCTGGAGCCAGCGGGCGGAGTCAATCCCGCCCACGTCGAAGACTCCGGCCCAGCCGAACTCCCGAAGGATCGCCTCGGTCTCGCGCTTCGCGGCTGCGTCGTTGCCGCAGATCCACATGCGGGCCGGGCCGCTCGAGAACTTCGGATCGACCATCCGGGTGTTGCGGACGGTGTTGAAGCACTTGACGACGCGCGCGGCGGGAAGCTTCCGCTGGACCCGCTCGCCGAGCGAGGCGGTGAGACCGAACAGGAGGCCGGGCGGCCTCCCGTGGGAGGAGTCGAGCGGGTTGGTCGCGTCGACTACGAGCTTGCCGGCGAACGAGGCCGGGCCGGCAAGGTCGAGGGCGGCCTCGGTCGCACCGCCGTGGGTCGCGGGTACAACGACCGGTCCATAGCCGGCTGCTTGGGCGAACGAGCCGACCGCCACGTGGCCGGCGGCACCATGGGCCCATGCTTCGAGCTGCTTCGGGTCACGCGTCCCCAGCATCACCTCGTAACCATGTTTCGCGAAGCCGCCCCCGAGCGCCTTCGCCACGTCCCCGCTCCCGAGCACCCCGACACACCGGGCCCCTGCCATCGTTCCCCACCGCTTAGAGGAGTGACAGCCGGCGCTTAACGGGCGTCGCAGCGGTCAAAGCTTGATGGCACCTAAAAATTAGGGTGGCACATAAATATCGCCCCGCCGTGCCTCCGCCATGGAGCCGCTGCAGAAGCTCACCCGCCGGCAGATCGATGCGCTTCGGACCGTCGCCGTGCTCCCACCGGGTGCGGCAGGTGCCTCGCTCAACGCCGTCGCCTCCCGGCTCGGGGTGACCGCTCCGTCCGCGCTCGCCCTGCTCGGCCCGCTCGAGGAGCTGGGCCTTATCGAGCGGTTTCGGGGGAAGAGCCGTGTGAGTCTGCGCGGCCGTGCCTGCCTGGACGAGTACCTGCGACACCACCGTGTCGCCGAGAGCCTGTTCGCACGCGCGGGTCTCCCGGCCGGTGCGACACACGCCGCCGCACTCGAGGTCGATCTTGCTCTGAGCCACCGGACCGTGCAGGAGATATGCGAGGCGGAAGGCCATCCCTCGGTCTGCCCTCACGGCCACCCGATCGCCCCGTGCTCGCCCTCCGAAGGAGGTCGACGCCGGTGAGCCCGCTGGTGCCCTACGGCGTCGCCTTCGGCGGCATCCCCTACCCTCGGTCCGGGGCTCCGTTCCACCTCCCGCTCGCTCAGGCTAGCGAGAGAGGAGCTTGACGTGAAAGCAGCAACGAAGATCGCCCTGAGTGTCGTGGCAGCCGGGCTTATCGCGATCGTCGGCATCTGGGGTGGGGTTTACGGCTTCGCCTTGGGGTCCAGCAATCCTTGCGCCGGGGTCACGACGCCCGCTTCTCCCTCGCTGCACGCGAGCACCGGCCCGGCGGTCGCGGTACCCGTAGCGGACCCACTGCGGACTGCCGAGGCCACCGCCCCGCAGACCTCTGCATGGGGGCCGTTGGTCGCTCCGTCGGCGACAGGAGCTGCCCTGGCCCTCCAAACTCCGACAACGTCCGAGGTGATCAACGTCGTTGCGGGAGAGAACTTCTGGGGGAACCTTGTCTCGCAGGTCGGCGGCACCCACGTGAGTGTCCTGAGCGTCATCACCGACCCGAACACCGATCCCCACGAGTACCAGCAAAACGACACGGTACAGAAGGCGATCTCGGCCGCGCAGTACGTCATCCTCAACAACGTCGGCTACGACTCGTGGGGCACGCTCGATGTCCAGGCTGACCAGGTGCCCGGGCAGGTCGTCCTCAACGTCGGTGACAGCCTCGGGGTCCACGTCACCGGTGGGATCGTCACCGGCAACCCGCACCTCTGGTACAACCCCACGTACGTCAACGAGACCGTTCTGTGGATGTACGACAACCTCTCCGCTATCGCGCCCTCCCTGCAGCCCTACTTCGAGTCGAACTACGACAACCTGACCGCCTCGTTGGCGACCCTCTATTCCGAGGTCGGGATCATCAAGCACGACTTTGCCGGCACAGTGGTCGCGTCCACGGAGAGCATCTTCGTCTACCTGGCGAACGCCACCGGCCTGAACCTCGTCTCCCCGCCTGCGTTCATGGAGGCGGTCGCCGAGGGGAACGACCCCTCCGACCAGAGTGTCGTGACGTTCCAGTGCCAGCTCGAGAGCGGCCACGTCAGCGTTCTCGTCTTCAACCTCCAGACCGTGACCCCGATCACGACGCAGATGAAGACGATCGCCGCGGCCAACAACGTCACGGTCATCGGCGTCACGGAGACGATGCAGGGGCCCAGCCCCAAGACCACCACGTTCCAGACGTGGATGGGCTCGGAGTACAGCGACCTCTGGGACGCGCTGAACGCCAAAACCCTCGGGAACGGGTGACGGCGGCTAGGGAGAGGAACCACTCGTGCTCCCGCGAGAGGTTGCCCGCGCCGACCAGCTCAGCGTCCGTTACCGCGGGCAGGCTGTCTGGAGCGACGCCTCCTTCAGCGTCGAGCGCGGAGAGTTCGTAGCCGTCATCGGCCCGAACGGGGCCGGCAAGACTACCCTCTTTCGGCTACTCCTCGGGCTCGTTCGCCCGGCGGGCGGGGCGCTCCGCGTTTTCTCCGCCCCGCCCCGCCGCGGCAACCCCAACATCGGTTACGTGCCCCAGACCCACCTCGTCGACCGGGATACCAACGTGGAGGCGGCGCAGTTGGTCCGGCTCGGGCTCGCGTGCTCGAGGCCGTGGTTCCGTCTCCGCCGGCAGCCGTCGCTCCGACCGGGCCAGTCATCCACACCGTGGGGGCGGAGGCTGCGTCCTCGGGTCCGGTGGGTCCCTAACCTCCACCGGGGAATGTACCGCGCCGAACGGCAGCAGACCGAGGAGGCGCTGAGAGCGGTCGGCGCCCTTGGACTGTCGAAGAAGGCGCTCGGGGCAATGTCCGGCGGCGAGCTCCAACGGATCTTCCTCGCAGAGGCCCTTGCGCATCGGCCGGAGCTGTTGCTGCTCGACGAGCCGCTGGCGAACTTGGACATTCGCCGGGCGACCGAACTCGTGGAGCTCGTCCACAGCCTCGTCAAGACGCGCGAGGTCGCGACGCTGCTGGTCGCCCACGACATCAACCCGCTGATCCGCTGCCTCGACAAGGTGATCTACATCGCCAACGGCCGGGTCGCAACGGGCACCCCGGCCGAGGTCCTCACGACGGAACGGCTCACCGAGCTGTACGGCGTCCCGGTCGAGGTCCTCCATGACTCCCGAGGCAACCTCGTCATCGTCGGAGGCGAGGACGCGCACAGGGACCCGAACGCATGACGCCGTTCGGAACGGGCGCTTCGAGTCGGTGGTCTTCGAGCTGGTGGCCGTTCCACATCGTCTGGAGCTGGTGGAGCTGGAATCTACCGGCCGACCTCCGGGAGGAGCTGCTCCAGTCCTTCATTCGCCGGGCGTTCGAGGCAGGGACAATCATCGCGATCCTCGCCGGCGTCGTGGGCTACCTGGTCGTCCTGCGCCGCTCGTCGTTCGCGGCGCACGCGCTGGGCCATGTCGGCTTCTCGGGCGCCGCCGCCGCGGTCCTGTTCGCGGTGAACCCATTCTGGGGCCTCCTGCTCTTCACCACCGTCTCCGGGGGCGGGATCGCCCTACTCGGCAAGAAGGCGGCCCACCGCGACGTCGAGATCGGAACGGTCCTCGCGTTCGTGCTCGGGCTCGGGCTGATGTTCCTGTCCTTCTACCAGGGGTTCGCGACCCAGGTCTACTCGATCCTGTTCGGGGACATCGTCGCGATCGACCAAGCGCAGGTCTGGCTGACCTTGTACGCGGCGATCGCGGTGCTCGGGGTGCTCGGGTTCGTCTACCGGCAGATGCTCTTCGCCTCGCTCGACGAGGAGGTCGCCGAGGCGAAGGGGATGCACACGATGCTCCTGGGGGTCGTCTTCCTGCTCTCGCTCGCGGTCACGATCGCGGTCGCGGTCACCGTCATCGGCGTCCTTTTGATCTTCGCGCTCGCGGTGACCCCGGCGGCGGCCGCGGTGCGGCTCGTGCGGCGGCCGCTGCACGCGATCGCGGTCTCCGTCGCGATTGCGCTGTTCGCGACGTGGGCTGGGACCTTCATCGCCTTCTGGGAGGTGGAGCCAACGAGCTTCTTCATCGTCACGATCTCGTTCGTCATCTACATGATCGCGCGGGCCCTCCCGGTCAACTCCGGCGCTAGTCCGCCGCCCTCGGAGGCGTCGATTCCGCCCGTCCGCGCGGTACCGATGCATCCGGCGGGCGCCCCGCCCCTCGCGCTCCCGGTCGAAACATCTCCCAGCCCGGCGGCCGACCCTTAGCCGATAGGGGATCCCGCCGTGGCCGGCCCGTCCCCTGGGGTCGCGCCATAGGCCCGTGCAGGTACGGCCGGCGGGCTCGCGCCCGCCAAATACTCGCGTCGATGAGCGGCGTCACGATGCCCGAAGTGCGTGCCGGCCTGGGAGAGGGCAGCGGGCCAGCGGCCCCGCGCCGGGCGCGCATCCCAAGGGGGCACCCGCGATGATCCCGGCCCCCCACGGGGGTCGCTTGGTCGGCCGAGTCGCCTCCGAGGCTGAACGGAACCGGCGGACCGCCGAACTCGCGGATTTGCCGCAGGCGCAGGTGTTCGTCGACCAGCTCTACGACGCTGAGAAGCTCGCGCTCGGCGCGTACAGCCCGTTGGACGGGTTCATGGGACCGGCGGCGGTCGCCTCGGTGCTCGCGCGCGGCCGACTCCCGAACGACCTCCCGTGGTCGATCCCGATCTACTGTCCGGTTCCGCAGGGGCCCGCCAGCGCGGAGGCGGCCGCCCTCAAAGCCGGCGACGACGTCGCGTTGCTGGACGGCCAGGGCCGGGCCGTGGCGATCCTTCGGATCGAAGAGAAGTTCCGCCTCGACCGGAAGGCCCTCGCCGTCGGGACGTACGGCACCGACGACCCGAGCCACCCGAACGTCGCCGACATCCTGCGGCACGGCGAGGAAGCGTGGAGCGGTCCGGTCGAGCTCCTCCGACGCCTCGACACGGTCCAGGGACGTCCGGAGCCCGGGCCGGCGGAGTTGCGGGAGGAGTTCCAGCGGCTCGGCTGGAAGACGGTCGCCGCGTACCAGTGCCGCAACCCCCCGCACACCGCCCACGAGTACCTGCAACGGCTCACACTTGAGCGGGAGGAGGTCGACGGACTCCTGATACATCCGGTGGTCGGGCGCCTCAAGAAGGGGGACTACCGGCCGGAGGTGATCCTCGCCGCGTACGATGCGCTCGTGCGAGCGTACTATCCCACGAATCGGGTCGTCGTGCGACCGTTCGGGATCACCATGCGCTACGGCGGTCCGAAAGCGGCGCTGTTCCTCGCGATCGTGCGGAAGAACTACGGCTGCGGGGTCTACATCGTGGGCCGGGACCAGGCGGGCGTCGGGAAGTTCTACGACCCGTACGCGTGCCACCGGGTCTTCGACCAGTTCGACGTGGGTGTCGTCCCGCTCCGCTACGAGGAGTCGTTCTTCTGCCGTCGGTGCGGCTGGATGGCGAGCGAGAAGGTCTGCCCCCACGATCTATCGGAGCGGGTCGCCACGAGCCAGACGCGCATCCGCGAGGCGCTCGCCTCGGGCGCGGCCCTACCGTCCGAGATCCTGCGGCCCGAGGTCGCCGACGTGCTGCGCGGGACCGATGCCGTCTTGACCGAGTGACCGACCGGGGCGGGCCATGACGCGCGGGCCGGAAGGGTTCTGCCTGTGGATGACCGGGCTGCCGAGCGCGGGGAAGACGACGATCGGCAAGATCTTGGTCGAGCGGCTCTCCGCCCGGGGCCGCTTCGCGGAGCTGCTCGACGGCGACGAGATCCGTCGCGGCTTGAGCGCGGACCTCGGCTTCGACCGGGCGTCCCGCGAAGCCCACGCAGGCCGCGTCGCCTTCGTGGCGAAGCTGCTCGCGCGCAACGGCGCGGTCCCTATCGTCGCGCTGATCTCCCCGTACCGCACCTCCCGGGCGAAGGCGCGGGCGGAGATCGGAAAGTTCGTCGAGGTGTACGTCAGCACCCCGCTCGCCGTCTGCGAGCAGCGGGACGTCAAGGGGCTCTACAAGAAGGCCCGCGCGGGCGAGATCCACGAGATGACCGGGGTCGACGACCCGTACGAACCTCCGGAGCATCCGGAGATCACCGTCGACGCCGTCCATCTCCCGCCCGAGGGGTCCGCGGGGTACATCCTCGGGGAGCTGAAACGCCTCGGCCATCTTCCCGCGGACTCCGCCACGGCGTCGCGCTAGGGCGGCGCTAGCGCCCCGCCGCCGCGTCCGCGACGATGCCGCGGTCCCGCAGATAGCCCATCAGCTTCTCGAGAGCGGCGTCGGCGTTCTCCGCCGCCGTGTCGATGACCAGCTCGGGGGCGAGGGGCTCCTCGAACGGATCGTCGACCCCCGTCACCTTGGACGCTCCGCCCCCGGACGGTCGGCGGTAGAGACCCTTCGGGTCCCGGGCCCGGCACACTTCGAGCGGGCACCGGAGCCAGACCTCGCTGAACCGGTCCCCGACGGTGCCGCGGCCCGCCTGACGGCTCGTCTCGTACGGGGTAATCATGGCGACCAGAACCACCACCCCGTGGCGGGCGAGCATCCGGGCGACGTAGCTGACCCGACGCGCGTGCATCTCGCGGTCCTTCCGCGAGAAGCCCAACTCGGGGGAGAACAGCTTGCGGACCTCGTCTCCGTCGAGCACCTCGAACGGCCGGCCGGCGGCCGCCAGCCGCGCACCGGCGGAACGGGCCAGCGTGGTCTTACCGGAACACGGGAGGCCCTCGATCCAGACGACCCATCCCGCCCCTTCGCGGTCTGGAGTGGCGGGCACCGCCTCCGCACCCTCGCCGGTCTAGAAAGCCCGGCGCAGCGCCCCGCGTGGGACGCTACGTGCCCGAGGGTCGCATCGGGGAAGTTGCCGCCCCTGCGACCCGTAGAATGGACCTTAATTATAGTGTCGTATCGTCGCCGCGCCCGAAAGGGCCGGGCCACGGGTCCGAGGGAGCCGCTGTCCCGGGGCCTCGAGGGGCTGTGGTCCCGCGGGGAGGCGTTACGCGGACGCTCTCGGCGAGCATTCTTGACCGTATTTAGAGTCCTCCTGGCTAGGTTTAAGGTCGCGGGCTGCGCCGGGAGGAGCATGGACCCGTCGCTGGCCACTCCCCGCGAGCCGTATCCGTCTGTTGCCCACCACTCGACGAACTCCTCCCCGTGCAGGGGGTGCGCCGCGTGAGCGCAGAGGCCCCACCGTCCCCCGCTCCGTCCGCACCCCCCCTTCCGGTCCGCAGACGGGGCGACCGAGGGCCGCTCTACCTCGTCGCGGCGGTCGTCCTCCTCGCGGCGGTCCTTGTCGCGGTCGGCGCGGGCACCGGCTGGTACGGCCTCCGCCCCCAGCACACATCCGCTAGCGCCTGCCCGACCGGCGTGACCCTCCAGGGCGCCGGGGCGAACTTCCCCGCCGCGATCGTCTCCCAGTGGGCGACCAACTACGAGACCGACAGCTCAAACCCGGTGAACTACCAATCGGTCGGAGCCGGAACCGGGATCACCGACATTACGGACAAGTCGGTCGACTTCGCGATCACGGACGAAGGCCTCACGTCGGACGAGTCGAGCGCGCTCACCGCCGCCATCGGAACGTTCCTCACGATTCCCGTAACGGGCGGAGCGGTAGTCGCCATCTACACGTTGACCGGCTACGACCACCCGCTCAACCTCACCGGCACCGAGTTGGCGGAGATCTACCTGGGCGACATCACGAGCTGGGACAACGCCACGCTCGTCGCAAACAACCCCGCACTGAGCGGCTACTCGGTGCCGATCACCGCGGTCCACCGCTCCGACACCGCCGGGATGACCTGGGCGTTCACGAACTTCCTCTCGGACGACGACGCCAGCTGGAACACGACCGGCGGGCTGGGTACATCGCTCGACCCGTCCTGGCCGACGTTCGCCGGGGCGACCGGGGCCTCCGGCAACTCGGCGATGCTGAAGGACGTCGCCACCGACGGCGGGATCGGCTACACCGACCTCTACGACGCCCAAGCGAAGGGCCTCCCGTACGCTTCGATCCAGAACCCGAGCGGGCAGTACATCGTACCGACGGTCGCCGACACCGCCGCGGCGATCTCGCACATCTACAACACCACGGGCGCGTCGCTCCCGCCGATCACCGGCGACTGGTCGGCCGTGAGCTGGGTGAACGCGCAAGGCAGCGGCGAGTACCCCCTCGCGACCCTAGTCTACATGCTCGTCCCGCAGGACCCGGCCAAGGGCCACACCGCCTCGGCCACGGACGCCGCCGCGCTCCGGCAGTGGGTCTCCTGGGTCGCCACCGACGGCCAGGCGTACAACACCACAGAGTTCCCGTTCGTGAGCCCTCCGGCTCCCCTCCTTGCGGAGGGCCTCGCCGCGCTTGCGTCGATGACCTTTAGCGGGGTACCGTTCCCGTCGTGCACGTACTAGGACCGCCCGTGCGGGGGCAGGAGTCACCGACCGCGTCGACCGCCTCGCTTCGGGGGAACCGGCTCCGCTTCCTCCGGCGCCTGAACGTCGTCTTCGCGGTCGGCACCCGCCTCCTCGCCGTCGGGCTGGTCGGCCTCGCCGTCGCCCTCGCCGCGTTCCTCGTAGTCAACGCGTGGCCGTCGATTGCCCACTTCGGGTTCGGCTTCCTGCGGAGCTCGGCCTGGGGCGACCAGGCCGACGGCCCGTTCGGCGCGTGGCCGGCGGTCGCCGGCACGCTCGTCACCAGTCTCCTCGCCCTCGCGCTCGCCCTCCCGGTCGGCCTCGGCGTTGCCCTGTTCTCCTCGGAGATGGCGCCGCGCTGGCTGCGGGGCCCGCTCGGCTACTTCGTGGACCTGGGCGCGGCGATCCCGAGTGTTGTCTACGGGTTCTGGGCCGTCGCCGTCCTGGTGCCGCTGTTGAGGACCTCGGTGGAGCCGACCCTGGCCGGCCTGACCGGCGGAGCCGGCCCGTTCGCCGGCCGCCCCGGGGGGATGGACATCCTCGCCGCGGCGCTCGTCCTCGCGATCATGATCGTCCCGACGATCGCCGCGCTGTCGCGGGAGGCGCTCCGCGCCGTCCCGCAGGAGCTTCGCGAGGGAGCGCGGGGCTTGGGGGCGACCCGCTGGGAGGCGACCCGCCTCGCGGTCCTCGGTCCGGCGACCCCCGGCATCGCCGGCGCGGCGGTCCTCGGGCTCGGCCGCGCGATTGGCGAGACGATCGCGGTCGCCCTCGTCATCGACAACATCTACCAGGCGCCCTCGTCGCTGTTCGCCAAGGGGACGACGATTCCGAGCTGGCTCGTCAACGGCTTCCTGAATCCGCTGCCCGGGCTCTGGCTCCCGTCGCTCTACGAGCTCGCGGTCCTGCTCCTGATCATCTCCGTCGTCCTGAACGTCGGGGCGCGGCTGCTGATCCGCTGGCTGGAGGGTCGACGGGCCGCGGGCCGTCGGTTCTTCGGGCACCGGAGCACTGTCCCAGCGGCGTTGGCGATCGCCCCGGCGTCGTTCGAGGAGGCTCCGGCGTGGTGGGCCCGGGTCCAGAGCCGGAAGGCGGCCCGCCTGCGCGGGCGCCGGGTCCGGAACGTCGCCGTCTTCGCAGTCTGCCTGGGGGCCGTCGCGCTCGCGGCGTATCCTCTCGTTAGCCTCATCGCGGTCACGGTGACGAACGGGGGGCCGGCCGTCGTCCGTCCGTCGTTCTACACCTCGATCCCGCCGCCGTCCTGCGGGATCGGCCAGACGAACTGTCCGCTCGGCGGAATCGGTCCGGAGATCGAAGGCACGCTCGTCATGCTCGGGCTTGCCGCGGCGTTCGCCCTCCCGGCGGGCCTGCTGATCGGGGTCTACCTGTCGGAGTACCGGTCGCAGCCGGTTCGGGCGGGTCGTCTCGCTCGTGACGGACGTCCTGGTCGGCGTCCCGACGATCCTGATCGGGGTGTTCGTCTTCGCGGTCGTCCACCGCTACGACCAGACCGACCAGCAGAGCGCGCTGGCAGGCGCCCTCGCCCTCGGGGCCCTGATGATCCCGATCGTGACGCGCGCCACCGAGACCGCGCTGCGCACGGTCCCGTCGTCGGTGCGCGAGGGGGCGCTCGCCCTCGGGTTCCCGCGCCACCGCGTGACGCTCCGGGTCGTCCTCGGCAGCTGCCGTCCGGCGCTGATCACCGGCAACCTGCTGGCGGTGATGCGCGCCGGCGGCGAGACCGCCGCCGTGCTGCTCACCGCCGGCACGAGCACGTTCTGGATCTCGAGCCTGCACACGCAGACCGGCTCGCTGGCGACATTCATCTACGGGGCGTTGACCACATACGCCACGTCCAGCTACACTACGGACGCGTGGGGGGCCGCGCTCGTCCTCCTGCTTATCATGGCGGTCGTAAGTCTCGCCGCCCGACTCGCCCTCCGGCGCCCGGGGGACGCGGGGTCGGTGTGAACGCGTGCCCGCGAGGCTCGAAGTCCGGGAGTTGAACGCCTGGTACGGCTCGCGCCAGGCGCTCTACGACCTCACGCTCGAGCTGGAAGACCGCGCCGCGACGGCGATCATCGGGCCGTCCGGCTGCGGCAAGTCGACGTTCCTGCGGTGCCTCAACCGGCTCCACGAGGAGACGCCCGGCAGCCGCACCACCGGCTCGGTGACGCTGGACGGCGACGAGCTGGGGAACCTGGACGTCGTCTCGGTCCGGTGCCGCGTCGGCATGGTCTTCCAGAAGCCGAACCCGTTCCCGAATCTCTCGGTCTTCGAGAACGTCGCCGCCGGCCTGCGGCTCCTGGGGGTCCGGCGCCGCGACGAGCTCGACCAGGGCGTCGCGCAGGCCCTGCTGCACGCCGGCCTGTGGGAGGAGGTCGAGAATCAGCTGGACGCGCCCGGCACGGGCCTGTCCGGGGGCCAGCAGCAGCGGCTGTGCATCGCGCGGGCGCTCGCCGTCCGCCCCGAGGTGCTGCTCCTGGACGAACCGTGCTCGGCGCTCGACCCGATCGCCACCGCGAAGGTCGAGAGCCTCCTCTCGGCGCTGAAGCGCGAGTTCACCGTCGTCGTCGTGACCCACAATCTCGCCCAGGCGCACCGGATCGCCGACCGCACGGCGTTCTTCTACCTCGGCAAGCTGGTCGAGGTCGGCCCGACCCCGCAGATCTTCTCCGCGCCCACGGAGAAGCTCACCGAGAACTATGTGAACGGCCGGTTCGGCTGACGGCGCCCGTCGCGAACCGCTAAGGGCGCCGCCGCTTTTCCGCCGGCGTGAAGGCGCTGGTGCTGGTCGGAGGGTTCGGGACCCGCCTGCGGCCGGTGACGTACGCCGTCCCGAAGCAGCTGATCCCCCTCGCTGGCAAGCCGATGCTCTACCACGTGCTCGACCTGTTGCCGCCGGATGCGGAGGAGGTCGTCCTCGCCGCCGGCTACAGGGCCGACCTCGTCGACCGGTACGTCCGCGAGCACCCTCCGCGGTTCCCCGTCCGGACCGTCACGGAAGCGACGCCGCTCGGCACCGGCGGCGGCATGAAGAACGCCGGTGCCGGGATGAGCGACCCGTTCTTTCTCCTCAACTCCGACGTCATCGCGGCGGCGGACCTGGGCGCCGTCGCGGCGGCGCACCGCCGATCCCCGCGCGTAGGGACGATGACCCTCGCCGAGGTCGAGGACCCGAGCCCGTACGGGGTCTGCGTCCTGGACGGCCAGGACCGCATCACCCGGTTCGTCGAGAAGCCGAACCGGGCCGACGCCCCGTCACGGTGGATCAACGCGGGCGTCGCGGTCTGGGCGCGCAGCGTGCTGGACCGGATCCCTGCGGGGCGACCGGTCAGCTTCGAACAGGAGGTCGTCGGCGGGCTGCTCGAGGGCGGGATCTACGGGGTTCGACTCGACGGGTTCTGGGACGACGCGGGGACCCGCGACCGCCTGCTCCGCTCCCAGCGGTTCCTGTTCGACGCCGGCCGCTCCGCTTCGGTGGGGCTGCCGGCCGGCGCCGACGGCCGGGGACCGGTCGCGGCGATGGACGGCTCGACCGGCCGCGGAGCGACGTTCGGCGGCTACGTCACGCTAGGCCTGAACGCGACGGTCGAGCCGGGAGCGTACGTGGAAGACGCGGTGATCATGGACAGGGTGGTCGTCGGCCGTGGCAGCCGCGTGGTCCGTTCGATCGTCGGACCGGGGTCGCGGGTCGAGGACGGACGCCGAGTGACCGACGAACTCGTGGGTCCCGCCCCGCCCTAGTCGGCGTACGCGGGTCCGGTCACCACGACCTTCAGCGCCTGCTCCGGTTGGGCCGCTAGGCGGAACGCCTCGTCGATCTCCGCGAGTGGGCGGCGGTCGCTCACCAGGTCCGCCGCCTTGAGGCGGCCGCTGACGACCATCTCGTGGACCTCGCGGATCTCCGGCTCGGTGGTCGCATACGACGGGACGACGCGGACCCCTCGAAGGTACAGCTGTTGGAGGTCCGCTTCCAGCCGGCTTCCGGGCTCGGGGAGCCCGAACAGGTTCACGGTTCCCCCACGCCGCACCTCCTCCACCGCCGTCCGGACCACCGACGGGTGCCCGGACGCCGCAACCGCGAGGTCGACGCCCCGTCCCCCGGTCGCTTCCAGGACGAGCCGGTGGACGGCCCCGCTCTCGCGCGGGTCGGCAGTGACGACCCCCCCGTCCCGCTCGGCCGCGCGGCGCCGCAGCCCGGAGATCTCCGTCCCGCCGACCCACGAGGCGCCGAGCGCCCGGGCGAGCCGGGCGTACAGCAGCCCGACCGGTCCCAGCCCGAGGACGAGGACGGTCGCGCGGTCGGGGAGGCCGACGCGGTGGAGCGCCGTAAGCGCGCAACCCGCCGGCTCGAGGAGCGTACCGGTGCCCCAGTCGACCGCCCGGTCGAGCCGGAGGACGGCGCCCTTCGCGACGTGATCGGCCGAGGCGCGGAACACCTCGGCGAAGCCGCCGGGGTCGAGGTTGGTCGAGCTGTAGGTGGCGCAGAACGTCAGGTCCCCGCGGCGGCACACCGCGCAGGCGAGGCACGGAACGTGGTGGTGGACGAAGACCCGGTCCCCGACCGCAAGCCCCTGTACCCCGTCCCCGACCGAGGCGACCGTGCCGACGGGCTCGTGGCCGAGGATCCCCGTGCTCCGGTAGTTCCCCCGGAGCTTTTCGAGGTCGGTGCCGCAGACGCCGCACGCCGCGAGGCGGACGGTCACCTCTCCGGCGCCGGCCCGCGGCTCCGGACGCTCCTCCAGCGCGACCGCGCCGTCGCGCCCCAGGACGCCGACCTTCATACCCGGGCGCGGGCGGCGGAGACCGAGACGTCGAGGATCTCGACCGCCTCGTCGATCTCCTCGCGCCGTACGATGAGCGGGGGAATGTAGCGGATCGACGAGCGCCCGCAGCCGAGCAGGATCAGGCCACGCCGCACCGTCTCCTCCAGGACGCGGTCGCGGAACTGCGTCGCCGGCTCGCGCGTCGTGCGGTCTTTCACGAAGTCGGTCGCGACCATAAGGCCCAATCCCCGGACATCGCCGATCTCCTCGTGCCGCCGCTGGAGCTCCGCCAGTCGCTGGAGCAGGTACGTTCCCTGGACCCGGGCGTTATCGAGGAGCCGCTCCTTCTCGATCACGTCGAGCGTGGCGAGCGACGCCGCCACGGCGACGGGATTCCCTCCGAATGTGTTCGAGTGCGACCCCGGCTTCGGGTAGTCGAACTCCGCCGGTACGGAGATCGCGCCGAGGGGCAGGCCGCCACCAAGCGCCTTCGCACTCGTGACGATCTCGGGGACGACGCCGTGGTGCTCGACCGCGAACCATTTGCCGGTCCGGCCTATCCCGGACTGGACCTCGTCGTCGATCAGCGGGATGCCGTGACGGTCCAGGATGCCGCGCAGCGTGCTGAGCCAGCGGGGCGGGGGAACGACGTAGCCCCCCTCACCGAGGACCGGCTCCGCGATGAACGCGGCCACGTCGTCCGGAGGGATCGACGTCTGGAAGTACAGCTCCTCCAGGATCTTTGCGCAGTACAGGTCGCAGCTCGGGTACTGCAGCTGGTACGGGCAGCGGTAGCAGGTCGGGGCCGGGATGTGGTGGCCCCCGCCGACGTACGAACCGAACCGGGCCCGCTGGACCTGCTTGGAGGTGGTCATCGTGAGCGCTCCCATCGTCCGCCCGTGGAACCCGCCCAGGAGCCCGACGACGATCGGCCGCTGCCGGTGGAACCGGACCAGCTTGAGCGCCGCTTCCGCGCTCTCGGTGCCGCTGTTCGTGAAGAAGACCTTCTTCGGGAACGTGCCGGGGGTGATCGCGGCAAGGCGCTCGGCCAGCTCGGTCTGGTTCTGGTAGTAGAAGTCGGTCCCCGCGAAGTGCGAGAACCGACCGACCTGCTCGCGGACCGCCCGGACCACCTCGGGATGGGCGTGGCCGACCGCCAGGACCCCGATCCCGGCGGCGAAATCGAGCAGGCGGTTGCCGTCGACGTCGGTGACCCACAACCCGCTCGCGGACTGGACGACGACCGGCGCCGACTTCGTCGTCGTCATCAGGAACTTCTCGTCCCGGGCGATCACCTGCTGGGCGTTCGGCCCTGGGATCGGGTACGGATCGAGACGCCCCGGGCGCTCGTCGCGGAACGGGTCGGCGCGGCGACCGGCGGAGGGGTGCTCTGGCTCATCGAACCGCCCGGGGCGCGGAGGCCGCGTCGGGGGTATGACGTTCGCGGTCGCGGCCACCCGCTCCGCCGTCCATTGGAGCCTCGGCTTTTTGAACCGAGACGGCGGCTCGCCAGCCCGATGCCACCGAACGCCGGGCCGAAGGCGCCGGGACGGGACGACGCGGAGCTTCGGGACGTCGTCCCGGCCCGCGCCGTCCTTACCGAGCTGGCCCGGGGGTTCCTCCTCGTGCGCGAGAACGACCGGGCGCGCGCGGTGCGGTTCGCCGCGACGTTCCTGAAAGAGCACACCGAACCGGCGACGCGCGCGGCGGTCCCGGTTCCGATCCCCAGCGCCGCCCAGCGGGCTTTCGGACGCGGAGCCCGCGGCGGGGTCGAACGGTTCGACCCGCGGGTCCTCCGCTAGGCCGCGGTCCCTGCGCCCGCGCGTACCCGCAGGTACGCCCGAAGTCCCGCGGGAAAGTTCCGGCGGGTGAGACAGACCCGGACCCCCGTGGGCGCTCCGAACAGCCGGCCCGGGCAGACGAGCACCGACGCGCGGAGACACCGGGTCGCGATGCGGTCGCCGCCGCCGGGGACCGGGCGGTCGAAGAAGACCGGCGCCCGGGGGAGCGCGGTCCCGGGGAGCGCCCGCGCGAACGCACGCAGATTCGCGTCGACGACGGCCCGCACCTCCTTGCGCACGCGCGGGAAGTCGCGGAGGAGCCCGAGGGCGATCGCCGCGGACCCCGGGGCGAGTTCGTCCGAGATGAGGCCGACGTGGTGCTCGAACGCGGCGGCGGCCTCGGGAGGAGCGACGGCGAAGCCGACCCGGGCCGCGTCCGCTCCGTAGAATTTCGTGAAGGTGCCGGTCGTCCACAGGCGGGCCCGGCCTTCCCGGGCGAGCGACGGGACATCGGCGAACTCCCGGAACGTCTCGTCCACGACCAGCTGTCGGGCTCCCCCCGCCCACCCCTCAAGTCGGGGGACCGACCAGAGGTCCCCGCCCGGGTTCCGCGGGCGGCTGACGACCGCGACGTCCGCGGGGCGCGCGTCGTGCCGGACCCGGAAACCCCAGCGGGCGGCGGCGTCTGGGAGCGGCGGGTACTCCGGCGGCTCGACCCGAAGGAGCGGGGCCCGACCCGCGGTCAGCCGCGCGAGGAAGGCGAGGACCCAGCTGTTCGCCTCCGACGCCCCGTGCGACAGGAACACCCGGCGCCGGGCGACCCCGAGGTGCGCCGCCAGCGCCGAGCGGAGTTCCTCGATCCGCTCTCGTCCGGGGGCTTGCGCGGGCCACGGAAGCGGGCGGAGCGAGCCGCGCATCCCGCTCGTCGCCAGGTCGAAGCGGCAGCCGGGGTGCCGGTCGATCCATTCGGCGAGGGGGAACCTCATCGCTCGCTCCCCAGCCGTCGCCGGGCTAAACTCCGACGACCAGGCAGGCGAACAGCACCGCGAGGGAGAGGGCCGCGATCGGGAGGCCGTCGCGGACGAACGTCCTCAGCCCGATGCGTACCCCGGACTTCTCCGCCAGTTCGACGACGATGAGGTTGCTCGCCGCGCCGAGGAGCGTGACGTTTCCAGAGAGCGTGCTCGCCGCGGCCAGGGCGACCCACGCCACCGGGGTCGCCGCCGAATAGCCAGCCCCCGCGAGGACCGGGATCTCCAACCCGACCCAGGGGACGTTGCTCACCAGCTGGCAGCCGGCGATGGAGCTCGCGGCGATCACCCCGAGACCCGCGAGGGGGTCGCTCGGTCCGGGGAGACGGACGATCCGCTCGCCGGCGGCGACCAAGCCCCCATGGACCGCGGCACCGACGACGACGAACAGGCCCGCGAACAGCAGCAGGATCTCCCAGTTCACCGTGCGCACGACGCGAAGCCGGTCCGGGGCGAGCAGCAGGAGGATGCTGGCGCCGCCGGCGGCCGTCATCCAGATCGGGATCTGCGGGCCGCGGACGACCGTCGCGGTGAGGTCGAGCGTGACGAGCACCAGCATCGTCCCCGGGAAGACGTAGAGAACCGGATGCCGGGAGAGGCGATCCCGCCACCCGTCGCTCGGAAGCAGGGGGAGGCGGGTCGTCTGCGGAGCCACCGCGGCCGAGCTGGGGGTCAGCTCCGCCGAAAATCGCCAGCGCAGGTAGACCGCGCCCAGGGCGAGGTTCACGGCCGTGGGGACGAGCAGGTACCGCAGGAACGTCGTGACCGGGTCCCCGAGCCCCGAGTCCAGGGCGACGAGCAGGTTCTGGGGGTTGCCGAACGGGGTGAGGGCGCTCCCGACGGTGACGGCGAACGCGAGGGTGAGGAGCAGCGGCCGGGGGGCCACGTTCAGCCGTCGGGCGACGGCGAGCAGGATCGGCACGCCGATCACCACGAGCGCGTCGTTCACCAGGAACGCCGAAGCGATCCCGAAGCCGACGAACAGCACGACCGGCAGTTGCTGGGGGCGTGGCGCCCGGCCGACGAGCCATCGGGCAACGTGGTCGAGCGCGCCGGAGGCTTCCAGCGCGCTCGCGAACAGGAACAGCGCGAACAGGAAGACCAGGACGGTCGCCGAGCTGGAGAGCGCCGCTTCGGCGAGCGGCAGCGAGAGCGCCCCTGTGGCGACGGTGAGCACCCCGCCCGCGACGAAGAGCGCCCAGACCGGCGGGCCACGGCCGAGCACCTGGCGTCCCACGACCGCGGCGAAGACGGCCGCGAAGACCACGGCCGCCACCAGGTTCGTACGCGCCGCCCCGGCCGGCGGAACGGCGCTGGCTATTCAAGCGGCGCACGGACGTCCGTTCGAAGGGAACGTTCAAGCCCGCCCGGAGGACCACCGGGTGATGGCCGCGCCGACCGTACGGGTCGACCGGAACGGGCGCATCCTCGCGCTCTCTGCAGCGTGGTTCTCCGACGGCGCGCGACGCAGGGCCCTGGCCCGCGCCGACCGCCGGTGTGTCGAATGCGGCTGCGAGCTCGCCTCGCGGCGGACCCCGTACTGCTCGCGTCGGTGCCAGTGGAAGTTCCACGGGCACTACTTCTGGGACTCCGCGAGGTCCTACGTGATGCTGCGGGACCGCTACACGTGCCAGCTCTGCGGCACGCGCCGTCGGGCACGGGAGCTGGACGTCGACCACCGGATCGAGATCGCCCGCGGCGGTGCCGCGCTGCAGTACGCGAACCTGCAGACCGTCTGCCGTCCGTGCCACCGTGAAAAGACCCGCCAGTTTGCGAAGTCGCTCGCCGCGATGCCCGACCCGACGCTCGAGGGGGTACCAAGGAGTATATAGCCGGGCCCGGGTGGGCCCGGCCCCCTCATGGCGCGGTCGCCGACGCTCACTGGCTCGGTCCTCGTCGCGACGGTTGCTACCCTCGCGATCCTCTCCGGGCTGGCGGGCGTCCTTCTGACCGGCCCATCCCCCGCGACCGGGGCGATCGGCGGTACTCTCCCGGCAGCTCCGGGGCTCCACACGGGGTCCGCTCAGCTTGACCGGCTGGCGAGCTCGCCCGCGGGGGCAACGAGCCCCCCCGCGGCCCAACCGGCCAGACCGGGCGCCGCGTTCGCCTCCCCTGCGGCCGTCTCGACGCCGCTCGTGGTCCGTCCGGCCACGGCCGTGGACGCCCAGACCGTCGGTCCGCTGCCCGCGGTCTCCAGCCCGTACCGAACGACACCGGCCCCGATGGGGGTCAGCGACCTCGGGCTCGGGTCTACGGGTGCCTACGCCTACGAGACTACCAGCTTCGAGGGGACGTTCGAGCTGAACTCGTTCTCCGCGTTCTCCCCGGCGAACTCGAGCATCGCGTCCGCCGAGGCGCCGAACTGGGTCTCCCTGCAGCTGAACGCCGTGGCGGTCAACGTCAGCAGCCTTGCGGGGAAGCCGGCGGGGACGTTCTGGGTGCAGAACGGTGTCCGGTTCAACGGCACCGACCTGCTGTTCGAGGACAACGTCTGGAACTTCTCCTCATCCGCCCTCATGCTCCCTCCGTCGTCGCTCTACGGTCAGATCGGCTCGATCCACTCGAGCAGGGCCGGAGACTACTACGCCGGGGTCACCGCGACCCTCGGGGTGACGCTGCCGTTCACCGTCCAGCTGTTCACGAACATCACGAGCACGACCGGCGGTCATACGGTGGTCCACGTCGCGTACTACCTCCACGAGGGGGCTGGCTCGGTCTCCGAGACGTACGACACGGTGACGTTCAACGGCTCCGCGCCGTCGTCCCCGTCGGAGTTCCTGGTCGACGGGTTCACGGAGAACCCGATCGGCTCCCTGTACGACGCCGAGCTCGTCCTGGGAGGCGACGGCGGCGGCTCGAACGCGAACCTCCTCGACCTGGCGGGCTCGGCCACGCTCGACCGGTGGAACGCCACCGGCACGGACTACGAATCGATCCCGTCCGCCTACGATTTCGGCGCCGACTCCTCAGAGACCGTCCTCGGGGTCGCCGCCAGCTACACCGGGACCACCGTCCACCTGACCCAGGGGCCGTCGTTCTTGGAGGGACTGTGGAACACGGTCTCCTCCGGCGTCGCCCCATCGTTCGGCCCAGGGTGGATCCAAGTCCAGCTGACGGTCTCACCCAGCTACGCGTTCGCCTTCGCCACCAACGCGACCCTCGCCGCCGGGCCGCTCACGGACGCCGACTACTCGTTCGCCCCGACGACCCGGGCCGGCGCCCTGACGGCGGACCTCCCCACTCCCCCGACCGGGGACCCGTACGTCTTCTCCGCGTGGGCCGACGGCTACGCGACCGCGAGCGTCCGGGTCGGGAACAACTCGACCGCGATCACGCCCGCGCTCCTCACGCTCACGAAGTCGGCGTCGACGATCGACGCGCCCGTGTACCTCCTCGGGACGTCGCAGGCACAGGCGTTCGGGACGGCGCGGGCGACGGGGACCGGCTATGACGGCCACTCGAGCACGCTCTGGCAGAACGCGAGCGTGGACGCGCTGGCAGCCCCGTTCCTGCGCCTGAACTTCGCGGACGCCCCGACGTTCCAGCTGTTCGCCAGCGAGAGCGTCAACCTGACCGTCAAGCTGAACAGCTTCGTCCAGGCGCCGACGTCGTTCACCTACACGACGTCGCAGGGGACGGGGGCGACGTTCGTCGGCTGGACCCAAGGCTACTTCTTCTACGGCGGGCACGGGCGGTTCACCGTCGCGAACGTGACGATCGCCGGGGTGCCGCCGAGCACCTCGCTCTCGAGCCCGCCCGCCACGGTCGAACTCTACCACGTCGCCGGGGCGACGGTGGAGAACGTCTCGGTGACGAACGCCGGCATCGGCGTCAACGTCCTCGACTCCACGACAGTGCGGGCGGTCGACCTGCAGGCGACCAACGGCGGGATCGCCCTCTCGGCGACCGGCTCGAGCGGGATCACGGTCCAACTGTCGAACGCCAGCGGCCGCAACTCCGATGGGTTCGTCTCCAAGGTCGTCAGCCTGAACAACACCACGACCGTTCTTCTGGGCCACATCAAGGTCGCCGACTACGCCGTCGCGGTCGCGAGCACCCAGGGTACCGGACTGACGGTCAACAACGTGACCGTCAGCTCGAACGCCATCGGGTTCGACGCGAACAGGACGGACACCGGGAAGGTCACGAACCTGACGGTTGGCGGTGTCGCCGTCGCCAACGCGGGGTCGTGGACGTTCAGCAGTCACCTCGCGTTCGGCGACGTTAGCGTCGACAACGGCTTCGGCCTCGACCTGACGAACGACACCACGGTGTCGGTCGACGGGGGGACGGCGATCGGGCTCGGCTCGGCGGTCGTCGCTCAGTTCAACGACTCGAGCGGCGGGACGTTCTCGCACCTCGTCGCCAACGAAGGGGCCGCGGCCGCGAACCTCCAGAGCTGCTCGGACGTCACGCTCGCATCGTTCTTTGCCGGGAACGGGAGCGTCGGCGCCTTCGTCAACCACTCCTCCGATGTCAGCGGGAGCGGCTTCACCAGCTACCACCTATCCGTCGGCCTGTACGTCAACGCGACCCCGGGCGGCAGCTACACCGACTTCACGACGAGCTTCGCCTCGGTCGGCGCGTTCGTCCAAAACTCCACGGGGTTGACGATCACGGACGTCACGGCGACGAACGCGACCCTCGGCGACGGACTCGCGTTCACCAACCAGAGCACGGCCGAGGCGTACCCAATGGCCGGCGTCGCGCTCCTCAACGACAGCCGCATCACCATCAGCCAGGTCTCGGCGACGGAGTATCCGTACGCGGTCTGGACGAACCACACCGCCCACCTCACGATCTCGGGGGTCACGTCCTGGTACGGCTACTCGGCCGTCTCGGCCAACTGGACGAACGACTCGGCGATCCGGCAGGTCTTCGCCTACGGGAACTACGAGGCGGAGTACATCGACAACTGCACGGAGACGAACCTTACGACGAGCACGCTTGAGGCGTCGACGTTCGTCGGGATGTACCTCAGCAACGGAGCCCACGACACGATCGACTACAACAACTTCGTCGCGAACAACGCGTCGGGCATCTCCGGGCCGTTCCGCCTCGTCCACGACCAGGCGTACGCGAACGGCTCGAGCGCGTCCATCTTGGCGACCGACGTCTTCGTGGACAACTACTGGTCGGACCGGGGCGCCGGGTCGGCGTACACCATCAACCTCAACGCCTCCGTGAAGGACCGCTCCCCGCTCAGCGCCTTCTACGCCACGTACCTCGAGTTCAGCGAGCAGGGGCTTCCCACGGCGGGCCAGTGGTCGGTCGCCCTGAGCCAGGTCGTCTACACGGCCAACGTCTCGCTGTTCTACGTCCCCGGCTGGGTCCTCACCCCCGGCAGCCTGCCGTTCTTCGTCGTGTCGGTCTCCGGCCTCGCCGCCCACCCGGCCGCCGGATTCGCGAACTGGACCGGCGCGGACCTCGTCGAGCCGATCGTCTTCGGAGCCCCCGGGTCGTCGTCGGCCGGTCCGTCGCTCTCCTCGCTGTACCTGTACGCCGCCATCGGAGCGGTCGTCGCCGTCGTTGCGGTGGTCGCGGTCCTCGCGCTCCGCCGGAAGCCTCCGGCCACCCCCCCGAGCCGTGGTGGCGGGTCGTCGCCGTCCGGCCCCAGCCCCCCTCCACCCCCTGGCGGGCGTGAGTGGTCGCCGGACGAGCTCAGCTAGGGCGCCGGCTTCTCGATCCGGCCGGTCCGGCCCAGGCTGATCTGCGGTCGCCCGCGTCGCTCAGAGACCCACCCGTCGACGACCCGGATCCGTTCGCCGGCGGCGACGAGGTCGACCTCGGAGCCCCAGAGGACCAACGCGATCTCCCCCGTCGGGTCGCGGAGCACGGCGTCCCGGACCTTTCGGGGCGACCCTTCCCGGGTCTCGACGTCCCGCACGGGGTCTAAGCGGGCTACCACCCCTTCGACCGTGGCGACCCGGGACGGCCGCAAGTCCGAGATGAACAACCCTGTGGGCTGTCCGGCGGTTCGCGGTCGCTCCGGTTGCTCCACGGTTACCACCCGGGACGCAGGCCGGGCCGATAAGGCCGGCCTCGGCCGCCCCCACCGTCGCTACACGGCGCCCGCGTGGAGCGAACCGCAGAACCGGGCGAGGAACGGGTCGTTCACGCTCTGCCCGAGGGCGAGCAACGCGGCGTGACGGCCCAGCTCGGGGGCGAAGCTCCACCCGAGGCGGAACCCTCCGGTCGCGACGACCAGCGACTCCCGGCGCCCGACGGTCGGGAGCCCGTCGGGGGTGCACGGCCGCGAGCCCTGCTGGAGCTCCCCGAGGGACGCCCCCGGGAGGACGGCGAGGACGGCGCGCCGCACCGGTCCGAGGTGCCAGGGAGCTGTGCCGAGGTCGAAGTCCCAACCGGCGGTGACCTTGCACTCCTGAAGGTACGGCACGACCGCGATCCCCCGGTCGACGTAGATCGTCGCGCGGGAGACGGGGGACGCCCCGACGACGTTCCAGCCGTACCCCCGGACGCCGGTCAGCGGCACGCCGAGCCGCCGGCAGGATACTCCGGTCGCCGCGACGACGGCGTCGAACCGAGCGGTGCTCCCGTCGGCGGTCACCGCGCCGTCGAGGGTAACCCGTTGGACGTCCGACCGGACGAAGGTCGTCCGACGGAGCTGGCCGACGATCCACCGGACGAACCGGTGCGTGTGCAGCCATCCGACCTCGGGGAACACCAGGGTCCCGGCGCCCCCGTCCGATCCGTGAACCTCGACGGGGACCGACCCCGCGCGGAGGAGCGCCTCGGCCCGTGCCTGGGCGAAGTGGACCGGGTTGTCGTACCGCTCCGCCAGGCCGCCGAGGGTGTACTCGAAGTCGTTGGGCTCAGCCGCTAGCGTCCGGGTACTGCTCGGCGCAGGCGGTGGCGAATCGCGAGACGGTCTCCGCAGACCCGTCGGGCGCCGGTCGGCCGAGCTGGCGCATGCTCTCCAAAAGCCAGGCCGGGTCGGCGCTTCGGAACGCCGTCGTCCCCCGCTCCCAGAACCGGACCAGTCGCCGGAGGAACGAGAACGTGTTAGTGCGGTAGGCGGTCGTCGGTTCGATGATCCCGGCGGCGTGGACCGATCCGGCGCCGGGCTCCCCTCGCTCAAAGAGCGTGACGTCTCCGCCCTGCTGTTCCAGGTGGTACGCGGTGAACAGGCCGACGATGCCGCCGCCTACGACCGCGACAGCCATCCTTGCCTCAGACCCCGCAGCGACGCACGACCGCGTCGCGGGAGAAGGGACCCGCGTCCGCTCGAGCCGACGGTGGGGGGTAACGGTGTCGGCTCGCTGCCCGTGCGGGGGGCTGACCCGTGCGGCCGGGAGTCGGCCCGGCCGCTCGTTTCCGACCTACTCCTGCTTCTTCTCCGAGTCCGAGCCGTGGAAGCCCTTCTTTGCTCCCGAGGCAAGGCCCTTCACGCCAGCGACGATCCCGTGGCCCAGCTTTCCGGCAACTTCGCCCGTCTTTTCGGCGACGTGCACCGTCTCGGCTTCGGCGCGCTTGCCGAATCCGACCTGCCGGCCGCACGCCGGGCACGCCTTGGCCCCGTCTGGCACGTCCTTCCCGCAACCCTCGCATTTCATCATCGACTACCCGGGTCTCGAAAGGTTCGGACCCGTAGTTGACGTTATCCGGGCCGCCGCGGACGCCCTCGCGACTCCTCCCCGGCGGCCAAGCGGCCCCGCGCCAGTGACTTGATAACCATGACGTATATCTGCGACCGCCATGAGCGCCCTCCGGTCAGGCGGCGTGCTCGCTGTCGGGCTCGTCTTGGCGGCCGCGACGGTCGTCGTACTTTCGACGGCAGGGTTGTCGACCGCGGCGCTGGGGGTCCCGTCCATCGCTCCGGGCGCCCGCCTTGCGCCCGTCGTCTCCGGCCACCCGTCGGGGGCGGTCCACGTTGACTCCTCCCTGGAGATCCCGAAGGTCCAGGCATCGGTCCCGGTCGGAGCGATTCCCGTCGCGGCGGCGGTCGACCCTACGACCGGCTGGGTCTACGTCGCGAACTCGTTCAGCGACTCGGTCTCGGGTACTCAGCGGCCCCTCCGTCGTGGGGACGGTCAACCTCGCCCCGAACGAGACCAGCGACCCGGTCGCCGTCGTTTACAATCCGTTCCACGCGACGATCGACGTCGTCGACCAGCTCGACCTGGAGAACCCGTACGGCGCCGTCAGCGTCGTCCAGGGACTGGGCGTCGTAGGGTTGGTCTTCGTCGGGGTCCATCCGACCTCGGCGACCGTCGACCCGACCGACGGCTGGCTCTACGTGACCAACTCCGCCGGTGCGTCGGTCTCGATTGTGAACGGCACCGCCCTTCAGGCGACGGTCCACGTCGGCCGGGTCCCGAACGCCGGGGCATACGACCCGAGCACCGGGGCCGTCTACATCGCGAACTCCCGCTCCGGGAACGTTACCCTCCTATCGGGAGCCAGCGTCGTCGGCTCCGTACCGACCGCCCAGGGCTCGGATTCGGTCGCCTACGACCCGGTCGACCAGGACGTGTACGTGGCGAACAACGAGACCGGGACGGTCACGGTGATCAACGCAACGCTCCCGCCGGTTGGCGTGCACGTGGGCGCGGACCCGACGTTCGTCGGGTTCAACCCGTCGGTCTCCGCGGTCGAGGTAACGAACACGAACTCGAGCAACCTGACCGTGCTCCGCGGCACCTCGATCGTTCAGGAGGTTCCCGTCGCCGCCGGACCCGTTTGGGCCGGCGCCGGGACCTTGGGGGTCTACACCTTCGTGACCGGCGAGGACGCCGACCAGGTCACGGTCCTCAACGGAACGACGTTCGTGGAGGACCTGGCGGTCGGTTCGGCCCCGATCACGGGAGTCGCCGACCCGGTGGACGGGTTCGTGTACATCGTCAACCTCGCCTCTGACAACGTGAGCGTGATCGGGCTCGCGACGCCCACGTACCCGGTCGCGTTCGACGAATCCGGCCTGTCGGAAGGGACGAACTGGTCGGTCACCCTCAACGACTCGCCCTCGTCCTCGAACACCCCTTCGATCACCTTCGTTGTCCCCCCCGGGAAGTACCCGTACACGGTGGGAGCTCCCCCCGGGTTCGTCGTGCTCACCGAGTCGACCTCCTCCCCCATCACCGTGTTCGATGCGGGAGTCGTCGTGGAGGTGACGTTTGGCCCGGTGTCGACCGGGAACTACACCGTCACCTTCGTCGAGACCGGCCTTCCCAACGGCTGTTCCGCCGGCCCGGCGAACGCCCCCGCAGGCGGCGTCCAAGCTTGGGGCCACGGGACGGGCGGCTCCCAAGGCAACTGCTGCGGTGCCTCCTCTTCCGGCCAGGACGACCACGGTGGCGGGAGCTCGAGTGGCTGCTGCAGCGGGTCCGGCTCCTCGCAAGGGAGCGTCTCGGCGGGCAGCCAGGAGGGCTCGAAGGGAAGCTGCTGCGGTCCGTCCGGTTCCGGCGGATGGGGCGACCACGGCTCCCAAGCCGGTTCCTCGAGCGGATCCCAGGGAGGCTGCTGCCAGGGCCAGGAGTCCCAGGACCGATCGGCGGGCGACCACTCGGGGTCGGCGGGGTCGTGCTGCGGCGGGAGCGCTCCGGCGCTCCGCTGGAGCGTGACGATGGGTGGGGTCACAAAGTCCACCCCCAACACCTCGATCACCTTCGTCGAACCGAACGGCGTTTACAACTACACTATCGGAGCGCCGTCCGGCTACTCCGTCACGGGCGCGACGCCCGGCTCGCCCCTCGTGGTCGCCGGGGCGAACCTCACCGTGAACGTGACGTTCGCGAAAGGGTGCGGACCGCAGCCGACCGCGCAGACCCTGACGTTCGTCGAGAGCGGCCTCTCCCGGGGGACGAGTTGGTGCGTGACCGTCAACGAGACGGTCTGCTCTTCGGGGGGCTCGATCACGTTCACCAACCTATCCCCCGGCAGCTACTCGTTCGCGGTCGGGTCCGTCAACGGCTACACGGCCCGGCCGTCGAGCGGCACCGTCAGCATCGCGAACCGTGATGTGACGGTCACGATCTCGTTCTCGTCGACGCGCTCGCACGGCTGCGGCGGGTAGGCCAGCGAGCCCCTGCGACGCCGACCGGCCGGCGAACGTCTTAGACCCCACCGCCTCTTCCCCGGCCCGAGGGGGTCGCCGCCGGTGACGGGGTTCCGGATCCCGCGTAGCCCGCGGGGCGAGCGGGCGTTCTTCCGCCCGGTGGGGGACCGCGGGGAAGTCCTCGAACTGGAGAGCGAAGTGCTCCGAAACAACCCGCTCGGCGACTCGCCGAAGCGTCGGGTAGCGGTGATGCGACCCCCGTCGGGGAAGACGGACGGGACCCCGCTGCTGGTGCTCCTCCCAGGGTTCGGGGGCTCGGGTCCGGCGGAGCTCGGCGGTAGCGGGCTCTTCCAGGAGAACCTGTTCCAGCTGTTCGACCGCCTGCAGCGGTCGGGGGCGTGCGGCGAGGCGGTGCTCGCCTCTCCGGACTGCACCACCGCGCTGGGGGGGAATCAGTACGTCAACTCCTCGGCGGTCGGCCGGTACGACGACTTCGTCGTCGGCGAGCTCGTCCCCTGGCTGCAGGAGCGGTACCGCACGACGACGGTGGGCGTTCTCGGTCAGTCGAGCGGAGGGTTCGGCGCCCTGCATCTCGCCTTCGAGCACCCTGGCCGATTCGAGGCGGTTGGATCGAGCGCCGGCGACATGGGGTTCGAGTACGCGTTCCTGGCCGACCTCGCGACCGCGTGCCGGGAGTTCCAGCGCCACGGCGGACCCGAGCAGTTTCTCTCCCACCTCTTCGAGGACGGGTCCGTCCTCCAAGGGCCGTCCCATCCGTCCGGCGCCGCGTTGGTGACGCTGGCGGCAGCGGCCAGCTACTCGGCCCGTGACGACGAGCCGGGGACGTTCGACCTTCCGTGCGACTGGGCGACGTCCGAACTGATCCCCGAGGTATGGGCCCGTTGGAAGCGGTTCGACCCGGTGTTCCGTGTCGGGGAGCCGACCGGGGCCGAGGCGCTCCGAAAGGCGCGGCTGGTCTGTGTCACCGGCTCGCGCGCGGACGAATGGCGGCTCGACCAGGGCGCTCGCTGGTTCACGGCAGTAGCCCGTCGCCACCAGGTGCCGGTCGTCCACGAGGAGTTCGACGGGGGTCACTTCGTTCGAAGGCCACGGTTCGGTGCGCTCTTCCTGCGACTGGTCGCGGCCCTCCGGGGGGACGCGCTTCCCGCGCCACCCGTTCCTCCGGCCTGAGTGCCCTCACGCCCGGGCTACCATCGGTCGAGCGAAGGGCCTTGCTCGGCGAGTGCGCGGCCATAGCTGACCGGCTCGAGTCCCATCACCTGCCGGAACTCGTTGACCGACGCGGGCGCGAAGCCGGCGTAGTGGTTGTTGAAGAAGACATACGCCATGGAGAGCCGCTCGCGGACGGCCTGCAACCGCTCTGCCCACCGACGCGTCTCCGCGGACCGGTCGACCCGCACTTCGCCGTGGGTCGGGGCCGGCACGCTGGTGTGGTCGCCGATAAACCGGAGGTACACGAAGTCCGTCGTTCGGACGGCCGGGATGTCGACGTACGTCAGGAACGACCACGCCAGCGCGATGCGTCGGTCGGCGAGTTCGCCCCGCAGCGACTCCAGTGCCTCGCCGTGGAACCAGCCGGCGTCGCGCAGCTCGACCGCGTGGCGGATCTGCGGGTCGAGGGACCGAAGAAGCTCCGAGAGGAAGCCGGCCGCCCGGCCCGGCGACGCCCACGGGGGGAACTGCAGGAGCAGCGGCCCCAGCTTCGGGCCCAGCTCGCGCGCGTGGGACTCGAAGAGGGCGATCGCCTCGCGGTCGACTCCCTTCTTCGGGTCGAGCAGGTCGCGGGGAAACTTCATCGTGAAGACGAACCCGTCAGGTGTCGCGTGGGCCCACCGGCGGACCAGGAAGGCGCCGGGGTCGCGGTAGTAGGACGTGTCCACCTCAACTGTGTCAAAGAGCCGGCCGTACAGCCGCAGCCGCTCTCCGGCCGCCGTCCCTCGCGGGTAGACCCGGTCCCTCCAGGCCTCAGAGGTCCACGAGGAGCAGCCGATCCTCAGGTCGCCCGGGGGCATCCGCGGGCCGAGCGACCGCCTCGTGAACTGCCTTTGGGTCCGCGGGCGCGGCCGCGTCGGGGGTTGTAGGTACCCGGAACGGGTCCGGGCGACGGATGGTTGGGCTGGGTCCTCGGGGTGGCGTGGACGCCGTCTTGGGTGGGCTCGCGCTCGACCTCGCCTCCCTGGCAACGGCGAGAAGCGCCGTCGCGGCGCCGCCGGCGCGCCCCGCGGCGCCCCCGACCTGGACGTGGGCCACCATCACCTCGCACCTCACGGCGAGCCCGCTGCCCCGGACCGACCCCCCGATCCCACACGGGGGCATCCCGGGTCTTGGTGAGGGAGATGCCCCGTGAAGGTAGTGGGGGGGTAGTACCGATTCGCTCCCAGACGATACCAGCCTTTGTATCCACTGCCGTATCCGGCGGGGTCGGCGGCTTTGATGAAGCTTGGACTGGTCTCGTGCGTTCGGCGAAAGGAGAATGGCGGAATCGCCGGTGAGACCACTCTGGCTGACGTCGCCGAGGCGGTCGACAAGTCCTCTGACCTCAACCTCGTCCTCTTTTCGGGCTGGACACACGGCCCAACGATTACCGCGCGCTGCTCGCGGGAAACGGCAATGCTCGGTCGATTCTCGTAGTCCAGGAGCCCGAGGGTGGCAGCTATCCCCCAATCCACTTCGTCCAGGGTCGGAGCGAGATTGGCTGGCCCGTTCAGCAACTCTTCGCGAAGAGCGGCGAGGCCACGCCCGAGAAGCTTTCGGAGCTCCTCGGCAAGTTCGAGACTGAGCGGTGCATCCCTGTCTGCGGGAAGACGGCGCGCTTGGTGATCTGCGGCGAGAACAACCTCCTAAAGAATCCGAGATCGGCCGGGACTGGTGCGGCGTTTCGCGACCCCAAACAGGCAGAGCGCTTCGGACGTGTTCGCACGCAGACGGACATCTTCCTCAACCCCGCGCATAAGCCGGGTGGTCGGATCGGACTCCTCAAACGGACTTGGAAGAGCCTCAGCGGCCAACGGAAGCTCTGCTTGTTGTCAGTAAACGCGTTGCAGGAAGGACAGCTTGGCCAAAGGCGGTTTCAATACGCGTTCGGCGACGGTGAGGAGCTGCTACCCGTCGAACAGCCGGTGATTTCGACTCAACTCCGTCTCGCGCGTTATGAATGGGGAGATTGAACCCCTCTAGCTCCGTTGACTCCCGTCTGCAACGATGGCGCCCCTCAACCCCGATGCGAACCGCCCGCCGCGCCGACTCGTACAATCCCCGTGCGGCGCAACGACCGCTTCGTGCGCCTTACGGAGTCCCGCCCAGACCGAGCCTATTCTCCTCGGCCATTCCCTCGCGAGCGCTCGCCGGTCCTCGGTCTGCGCGGCCCGGTTACGCCGGCACGTCCGCGGGCGTGCGCCCGTACCTCGGGTCCGGGTGGGGTCGCAGGTTGTGCTCGGCCAACTGCTTCGGGGTGGCGAACCGGTGGCCGCACAGGGCGCAGACGAGACCGGGGGTGTGGGCCTCCAGATTCATCTCGACGTCCTGGGCGGGGTCGTCGTGCTTGTGGGCTGTGCGCATGGGCTCTACGAGGCTCGCCGGAGAGCCTTCCGGGGCCCCGCAGATCGGGCACGCTTCGCTCATCGCTTTCGCATCCCGCCTTTCGGCCCGGATACCTCGGCGGGACGACTTTTCTACCGTTGTCCCACCCCGGGTCGGAACATCGGCGAACGCCGGACCCGAGGACGTCGAACTACCCCGATTGTCGAACTCGGGGGGGATTCCCCCGGGGTCGACGGGAACGGATCCCGCGCAAACGGACCCGAGAAAAAACGGGAGGGAAGGGGTTGTCGACGGCCGGGGCCTCCGGCGCCGGCGGCGCCCAACGGTCCCCCGCTCAGGTCGCCGAGGCGAGCGCCGATGTGGCCCGGTGCGCCGGCTCGATCAGGTAGAGCACTCCCGCCAGCAGGGCGAAGATGCCACCGACGAGCGCCAGCACGTTCGCGCCCATGCCCAGCACGGCCCAGCCGATGACCGCGAGGACGACCAGCATCACGCCGCTGGCCAGGGGGCGCTCCTTCCACGAGTGCTCGCCGAGGTGGGCGAACATCAGGACGAGGGCGCCGACCACGAACAGGACGACCGCCTCCGCGACCGCTCCCGCGCCGCCCAGGATCCGGCCCAGTACCGAGGTCGGCCAGTCCGAAGGCGAGCGCGACGACCCCGCCGATCAGCATCAGCAGGCCGCCGAGCAGTCCGAAGAGGTGTCCCATCGCGCGCTCCGTTGTGTATTCCATACGTCTCTCACCTCCCGTTGATTAGCTCCGGCCAAAACGCCCCGGAGGGTCTCTCCAGGGCTCGTGCCGGGCGTTCCGAGTTGGGCTCGGTCCGATCCTACTTGAACCCTTGTCCCGCGGCCCGCCGAACCGCGGTCTTCGGCGGAGAATCATCGGCGAACGCCGATGCCCCGACCCCGGTAATCCCACGATTGTCGAACCGTTTCGCGCCCCGTCGAGACGGTTCCGAGGCTCGCCCCGAGCCGGGGGGTCCGAGGGGCGGAGCCTCCGCCACCCGATAAGACCATACCCCCGACGGGTCTCTCCTACGCACCGCACAGGGGGTTCGGGATGCCTCCCTTGTCGATCTGTGTCAACACGCAGACGCCGCTCGTCCAGTTCCTTCGCGACGGCGCCGTCCCGTCCCGGGGCGGGAACGGGCGACGGGCCGTGGAGCTCTCGAGCCTCCGGGAAGGCATCGACTACCGGTACTCCCCGGGCGGCGTGACCCGGATGGTCTACCCGCTCGTGCGCCGGCTCCTCAAGGAGAAGCTCCTCAGCGAGGCCCACTGGGTCGCGCTCAACCCCCACGCACCCGCGACCGTGCACTTGGACGGAATGACCCTGCACAACGTGGCGCTCCCGGGGGACCGGATGGACGGCTACGGGAAGGTGAAGGAGGCGATCTGGGGTCGCATCCACGAGATCGACGCGAACGATCCGCACGACGACCTGTTCTGGACGGAGGCGTTCTCGGAGTACGCCTTCTACAACCGCCGGACCGCCGAGCTGATCCGGGACCTGGACGCCGAGCACGATTTCGACGCGTTCTACATCCATGACTTCCAGCAGATGCCGGTCGGCCAGATGCTCGGGACCTTGAAGCCGAAGATCTTCCGCTGGCACATCCCGTTCGACGCGGGCGTGCTCCCCGAGCAGTGGCGCGCCGTCCTCACGAGCTACCTCGACAGCTACGACGTGATCGTCGTGAGCGCGGCCCGGTACGCCGCGGCGCTCGCCGACCTCGGGACGAAGGGGAAGGTCCTGCGGCTGTATCCGTACGTCGACCCGGACGATTACTCCCAGCCCCGCCGCGCCGCCGTGAGCGAAGTGAGCGCGCGGTTCGGGATCGCGCCGCAGGACGACGTCGCGCTGCTTGTCGGCCGGATGGACCCGATCAAGGGCCAGGACGTGGCGATCTCAGCGCTGGCCGAGATCGCGGCGAAATACCCTCGCCTCAAGCTCGTGCTCGTCGGCAACGGGAGCTTCTCGGGGTCGAAGGAGGGGCTCGGGTTGTCGAAGTCGGGCGCGTGGCGGGCGAGCCTCGAGGCGCGCGTGAAGAGCCTCGGTCTCGAGGGACGGGTCGTGTTCACGGGCCACCTCCCGCAGGCCGAGCTCGACGCGCTGTACGAGCGGTGCCGATTCACGGTCCTTCCGTCGGTCCGCGAGGGGTTCGGGCTGGTCGCGGTCGAGAGCTGGCTCCACGGCCGGCCAACGATCGTCACGGTCCGGGCCGGCATCGCCGAACTGATCGAGGACGGCTCGAACGGGCTCCTGTTCGACCCTGACGTCCGAGGGGCCCTCGCGTGGAAGATGCGCAGGCTCCTCGACGACGACGGCGCCCTGCGTGCTCGCCTCGTGCGCCACGGCCGAGCGACCGCGAAGAAATGCTCGATCGCCGCCGCGGCGACCGCCGAGCGCGCCATGCTGACCACGCTCGTGGAGGCGTAGGTGAGCCCGCTCACGGCGATCGCGGGGTACTTCACGCCGTACCTCCCGGCGGCGATCATCGTCGCCGTCACGGTACTGGTCGCCTGGCTCGCGAGCCTCGTCGTCGGCCGTCTCCTCCGCCCGAGCTCCCCGCAGATGGCCGGCGCCGGCCGACGTCTCGCGGCGGTGGTCGTCGCGCTCATCGGCGGCACCCTCGCGCTCCAGGCGCTCGGCTCGAACCCGGCGATCGTGCTCGTCGTGATCGCGCTGCTCGGGGCGACGATCCTCCTCGCGCTCCGCGAGCCCCTCGGGAACTACGGGGCGAAGTACTTCTCCGACATCTACACGCCGTTCAAGGTCGGAGATACGATCCAAGTGCAAGGGTTTGCCGGGAAGGTCATCGAGATCAACCCGATGACGACGGTCCTGCTCTCCGAGAACGACCAACTCATCTCGGTCCCGAACGCGGCGATGGTCCGGGACGTCGTCGTGAACACCTCGCCCCAGGCGTGGAAGGAGGTGACCGTGCCGGTGTCGATCCGCGGGGCCGTCGACCTCCCCTCCTTCGAGAGCTCGATGCTCAAGTCCCTCGCGAAGCTGCGGACCCGGCTCGACCCCCGATTCCCGCCGGTGCTGACGACGAAGGCCCGCTCGGCGCAGGCGACCAACCTCGTCCTCACCCTGATGATCCGCAGACCGGAGGACCGCGATGCGATCACGGCGGAAGTGAACAAGCGTTTGGCCGAGGTTCTGGAGAGTGCGCGCGCCGGTCGGCGCTAGGGACCCGGCTGGGTGGGCCGTGCGGCGGCCCGCTCGGACAGCGGCCCGCGCACGAACTCGAGCACGCCCGCGTCGTACCGCCGCCGGCACCGGAAGTCGGCTTCGGCGCGCACGGCCGGCTCCGCGTTGCGCACGGCGGCGGAGAGACGGGCCCCCCGCAGCAGAGCGAGGTCGTTCTCCGCATCTCCGATCGCTGCGTAGCCGGAGCGTCCGAGGCCGAGCCGACGCAGGGCGAGGCGCGTACCGGATCCCTTGTCGACGCCCCGGGGGAGGACCATGAGCCGGTCGACGTTCGCGATCAGGCGCACGGGGAGGCCGCGCAGGGCGCCGGTCACGCTCCGCCGAGCCCCTACCGGGACAGAGACGACGACCTCTCCCGCCCGGATCTCAAGGTCCGGCACGGACGCCAGACGCCGGCGCACGGCTCGGGCGACGGCCCGCCCCCGGACGGCGGTCGTCGACCCCAGCGGCGCCTCCACGATCGCCCCGTTCTCGGCGACGACCCCATCGAGGAACCTCAAGGACCGGACGAACGGGCGAAGTTCGCGAAGCTCGCGGCCCGAGACCAGCAGGGTCTTCAGCCCGAGCGCGCACGCCGCCCGGAGCGCCGACCGGCCCGTCGGGGTCACGCCCCCGTTCGGCCGGATCAACGTGCGGTCGAGGTCGGAGGCGAATCCGGCGAGGCGGTCCCCGGGACCGGGAGCCGTGCGGCGCCCGCCCCCGCGGAGACGGTGGAGCCTGTACCGTTCGTCGTCCGAACGAGGGGACCGCCGGGCCATCGAGATCGCGAAGGAGGCTCGCCCCGATAGTTACGCGTTGCCCGCCGTCGCGACCTCCTGCTCCGCTGGAGCGACGGTTCCCTTCGAGCCTCGGCCGCGGACGCAAGCGCTCCCCGGCCTCGGGGCGGATTAGCCATGCGAGACGGTTCGTCGCCCGGCACGGTCCGAAGCGACACGGTGGCGACGTCCAGTCCCCCACGCCGGCGAAGACGGGCGGCTCCTGGACCTCGCTGCACGACTACGGCCTCATCGGCAACGAAGTGACCGGGGCGCTCGTCTCCCGGTCCGGGTCGATCGACTGGGCGTGCCTGCCCCGATTCGACAGCCCGAGCATCTTCGCCCGCCTGCTCGACCGCCGGTCGGGCGGCTACCATCAGGTCGTGCCGGTCGGGGAGTACATCTCGCACCAGCAGTACGTGGGGGGGACGAACGTCCTGACGACGTTCTTCGAGATCCGCCGCGGAGTCGCGCTGACGCTCACCGACTTCATGCCGATGGGGCCCGCCGCGACCACCATCGGGGGTGACCCACGGCTCGTTCGTCGTATCCTCGCGCGCGGAGCTCCGATCGGGGTGTCCGTCGCGGCCGATCCCCGGTTCGACTACGGCCGGACGATACCCGCCTGGGCGCTCGACGGCCCGGTCGCGCTCGCCGAGGCCGGAGCGGCCCGGGTATCGTTCAGCGCGCCGTGGCCGTGGCGGCGGGACGGCCCCGTGCTCCGATCCGGCGGCGTCGTCGAACCCGGCAAGCCCGTCTTCGCCCAGGTCCGATGGGGCGAGCCCCCCGGCCCGGACCCATCCCCCGCCGCCCTCCTCTCCGTCACCGACGCGTACTGGCGGGGTTGGGTCTCCCCGCCGGACGCTCCGCTGCGGCGCGTGGCGGCCCGATGGCATCCGTGGGTCGAGCGCTCCGAGCTCGTCCTCAAGCTGCTCTCCTACGCCGACTCGGGGGTGTTCGTGGCCGCCCCGACGACCTCGCTGCCCGAGTGGCCCGGCGGCCCGCGCAACTGGGACTATCGGTACGTCTGGATCCGCGACGCCGCGTTCACCGCGCAGGTGTTCCTCCTCCTCGGGCACGTGAGCGAGGCGCGGGCGTACGTCGCCTGGGCGTTCGACCGGGCCGAGCAGCTCGCCGCGGGCGAGGAGCTGAGGACCGTTTTCGCCGTCGACGGGAGCAATCCCCCGGAGGAGGAGGAGCTCGTCCACCTCGAGGGGTACCGCGGTTCGCGACCCGTGCGCGTCGGGAACGCGGCCGCGGGCCAGCGCCAGCTCGACATCTACGGGGAGATCCTCGACTCGGCGCTGCTCCTCGACCGGCTCGACCCCGCGTTCGTGCGCGACCACTGGGCGACGATCGAGCGGCTCGCCGAGCGGATCACCCGGCTCTGGTCGCTCCCGGACAGCGGCATGTGGGAAGCACGCGGACCGCCGGCGCACCACGTCCACTCGAAGCTGATGTGCTGGGTCGCGCTCGACCGGGCGATCCAGCTCGCGCGGGAGTTCGGGCGATCGGAACCGGTCGAGCGCTGGACGCGCGTTGCGGAGGAGATCCGCGCCGCCATCCTCTCGCACGGCTTCAACGAATCGCTCGGGTCGTTCGTCCAGGTGTTCGATCAACCCCAGCTGGACGCGAGCGCCCTGAGGATCGGCCTCGACGGGTTCCTGCCCCCCACCGACCCTCGCGTCGTCGGAACGATCGCGGCGATCGAGCGACGCCTCGCCCACGGCGCGTTCGTCCGGCGCTACGAGGACGAGGACGGGGTGGACGGCCCGGAAGGGGCGTTCCTGCTCTGCTCGTTCTGGCTGGTCGAGTCGCTCGCGAAGAGCGGGCAGACCCAACGCGCGCTCGAGAATTGGCGGGCGTTGCTCGACGCCGCCGGCCCCCTGTTGCTGTTCTCGGAGGAGTTCGATCCGGCGTCGAACCAGCCGCTCGGCAACTATCCGCAGGCGTTCACGCACATCGGCGTGCTGCGCGCGGCGTTCGCGCTCGGGTTGCTCTCCTCGGAAGGGTAACCTCGATCCACGCCGCGGCGGGGCGGGGCGGTCCGGGTCGGATGGGCTCGGCCGGATTCGAACCGGCGGTCTTCGCTGTGTGAGAGCGACGTCTTCACCGCTGGACTACGAGCCCGTGGGCCGTCGAACGATTCGCCCCCATAAGGCTGCTACAACGCAACGAGCGCCGGGACGAGCACCCCAGCCGCCACGGTCAACACCAACCCGGTCGCTAGGGCCACGCTTCCGGCCCGAGCGTCCCCGTACCGAACGACAAAGTAGAGGGTCGTATCCATCGAGGTGGCTCCCCCGAGGGCCGCGAGCCCCTCGCCTCGCAGGCGCGGACCGAGATACGGCGCGAGGAGCATCGTGAACAGCTCCCGCAGGTAGTTCGCGAGGAACGCGAACAGGCCTACCGTGGCGCCGAACCGCGTCGCGACAACCGGGCCTGCGAGGCTATACCACCCGAACGCGAGCGAAGTGCCCCAGGACGCCGGCGCTGAAAGCCGGAAGAACGCCGTCAGGCCAAGCGCCCCGATGGCGGCCCCCGCCACCGAGCTTCCGATCGGCAGCCACGCCCTCCGCATCGGTTCCCACGCGACCTCGAGACTGTAGCCGACCAGGGCGAGCAAGCCGGCCAGCGCCCACGGCACTGCCGCAGCGGCAGGGAACTCCACGAGTCGCCCGACGACAAACCCCACCAGAAGTGCGGCAAGGAGCAGCACGCTCGAGGGGAGGCGCTCTGGGCGCCGGGACGCATCGACGGATGCGGCATCGTGCGGCGGCCCGGAGAGGCGGGCGAGGAGGAGGTAGGCGACCGCGGTCGCCCCCAGTACCCCCGATGCGAAGATCACGGCCGCCGGGAGAACTCCGACGAGTTCGGCGCCGGTAAGGTCTCGGAACGATGCGCCCAGCAACCCCAGGAGGAGAATGACCGATGCGAACGTCGCGCGCGGGACCCACCGGCTCCGAGACGGTCGGAGCCGTCCGGTGACCCAACCGAGGGCCAGGGCAACGTACAGGTAGACGTCCGAGAACAGCACGGCGGCCTAGCCGTTCCAGGTGACGACCGCCGAACGCCGGCCCGTGGCTCCCGCCGTCTCGAGCCGTACGGTCTCCTCGCGCCGGGCCCCGTAGCTGACGAACTCGACCGGCACGCCGGTCTCCCCGACAACGTGGTCCAGGAACTGCCGCAGCGTCCCCGGCAACGCGCGGCCCCCTTCGTGCTTAAGCCGCTCCTTGACGCGCTCGTGGAACGCCGGCCACCCTTCGAACCGCTCGTACACCGGCTGGGCGCGGGCCAGCTCGTCGGCTTGGGAGGGGAGGACGTCGCGCACCGTGCTGCCGTCCGGCATCACATACTGGTTGCAGACGGGAATCTCGTCGAGGCCGCCGAGGACGTCGACCTTCGTGATCGCGAGTGAGGTGAAGCCGTTCAGGCGCGCCGCGTACCGGAGCATGACGAGGTCGAGCCACCCGCACCGTCGCGGGCGGCCGGTCGTCGCCCCCCGTTCTCCGCCGACCCGGCGCAGGAACTCCCCGGCTTCCCCGCTCTGCTCGGTGGGGAACGGGCCGGTCCCCACGCGCGTCGCGTACGCCTTGGCGACTCCGACCACGGCGGTCACCTCGGTCGGCGGGAGCCCGCTGCCGACCAGGGCCCCCGCGCTCGTCGGGTGGGAGCTGGTCACGAACGGATAGGTGCCGAAGTCGACGTCCAGGAGCGCGCTCTGGGCCCCCTCCAACAGGATCGTCTCTCCCCGGCCGAGCGCCTCCCAGAGCATCGGTTCGGTCGGGTGGACGTACGGGGCGAGCCGGGCACTCACCTCGGTGAGCCGGGACGCGAGCTCGTCGATCGGCGGGAGCTCGGCGAGGTGGCCCTTCGTCGCGTAGAGGAGCTGCAGTTTTTCCCGGAGGGGGGCCGGGCGCAGGAGGTCCGCGAATCGGATCCCGAACCGGGCCGCCTTGTCGGCGTACGCCGGGCCGACCCCGGTCTTGGTCGTGTCGAGCGCGTCGGCGGGGTTCTGCTTCGACCGGAGTCCGTCCTGCCAGACGTCCTCCCGTTCGTGCAGCGGCAACAGGACGTGCGCCCGTTCGGAGACGACCAACCGTCCCTTGAGCAGGCCCCGCCGCTCGAGCTCCACGACCTCCTCGTCCAGCTTCATCGGTTGGACGACCATCCCGGGGCCGCTCACCCCGACGCATCCGGCGCGCAGGACCCCGCAGGCGACCTGGTGGAGGACGACGTTGCCGTCGGGGATGTGGATCGAGTGGCCGGCGTTCGGTCCCCCGCCGGTCCGGACCACGAACTGGGCGTCCGCGGCGAGATAGTCGGTGATCTTCCCTTTCGCCTCGTCGCCGAACTGCGCGCCGACGACCACGACGACGGGCACGACCGGACCCTCCCGCTGTGGGAATCGAACGGGTAGAAAAGGCCCGTCCCGCCACACGGCGCGCGACCCGCCGCGCCACGGGAGCGCCGGGCCGTAGCAACGATAATGAACCGCGGTCGGCGTCCGCGCGCGCCGATGGTCGCTCTCCGCGCCCGCGAGGTCGAGATCTCGGGGATCCGCAAGATGTTCGAGGGGGCCCCGCCCAACGCGATCAACCTCGGGCTCGGGGAGCCGGACTTCGACCCGCCCACCGCGGTGATCGAGGCGCTCATCGAAGCGGTCCGCTCCGGGCGCAACCACTACGGCCCCTCCGCCGGGCTCCCGCAGCTGCGCGACCGCCTCGCCGAACGGTACCGCGACCGCGAGCCAGCGACGACGCGAGAGAACGTGCTCGTCACGGGGAGCGCGACGGAGGGCCTGATGGCGATCGCGATGGCGCTCTACGACCCGGGCGACGAGGTCCTCGTGCCGAACCCCGGCTTCGTCCTGTACGCCCCGCACGCGCGCCTCGCCGGCGCCGTACCGGTGCCGTACAGTCTCACCCCGGCGCGCGGCTACCTGCCGGACCTGGACGAGTTGGAGGGACTCGTCACCGCACGGACCCACGTGATGGTCGTGAACAGCCCGTCCAACCCCACCGGAGCGGTCTTCCCGAAGGCGACCGTCGACCGGCTCATCGCCTTCGCCGACCGGCACGACCTCACGATCATCTCCGACGAGGTGTACGAGGAGATCGTCTTCGACGCCCCGGCGGCATCGTTCTGGGGGCGCAGCGACCGGGCGATCATCGTCAACTCGTTCTCGAAGATGCTGGCAACGACCGGCTGGCGGATCGGCTTCGTGGTCGCTCCCCGGGCGCTCGCGGTCGAGATCAACAAGCTCCACTACCACGTGATGGCGTGTCCGCCGACGCCGGCGCAGTACGCCGTGCTGGCGGGCCTCGCCTCGACGGGCCCGGTACGGACGATGGTCGCCGAGTTCCGCCGCCGTCGCGACCTCGTGATCCGCCTGCTCGACCGCATCCCGGGGGTCGAGACGGTCCCGCCCGCCGGAGCGTTCTACGCGTTCCCGCGGTTCTCGTGGCCGGCGTCGAGCTCCGAGATCGCGGGGGCGTTCCTGAGCCGGGGAGTCATCAGCACGCCCGGGGACGCCTTCGGCTCGCTCGGCGCCTCCCACCTGCGGCTGTCGTTCGCCGCCTCGCGCGACGACATCCGCCGCGGGCTCGCGATCCTCGCGGACCTCGGGGCGACGTACCCGGGCGGGGCCAGCGGGGCGAGCGACCGGGTGCCTACGCCGCCAGCTCGGCATAGACGCCCCGCAGCCGGGCGACGGAGCTAGTCCAGTCGAGTCCCCGGACCCGGTCGGACGCGTGCGCCCGCTGGGCCTCCGTGACGTCCGTGTCGCGCCGCACCGCGACGATCGCGTCGGCGAGTCGGGAAGCGTCCCCGTAGGGCACGAGGCGACCCGCGCGCCCTCGGTCGAGCACCTCGGGCAGCGCGCCGACTGACGACGCCACGACGGGGACGCCGGCGGCCATGGCGTCCAGGACCACGAGCCCGAACGCTTCCCACGCCGACGGGAGGACGAGGGCCGACGCGCCCCGGACCGTCGCGCGGTACGCCCGTCGGTCGTCGACCGAGCCGAGCCAGGTCACCGACCCCGCGATCCCGAGCCGCCCGGCCGCGCTCCGCAGGGCTGGGTTCTCCCCCCACGGCGGACCGAGGAGGACGAGGGGCGGGCGCTCGGGCTCGGGGATCCGGGCGAGCGCCTCGAACAGGACCGGCAGGCCCTTGTTGGAGGCGAGCCGTCCGACGAACAGCACGTAGCCGCCCGGAAGCTTCGGCGCGAACGGCCGGTCCCCGTCGGGGTCCTGCCACTCGGTAAGGTCGATCCCGGGCGGAATAATCCGGAGGCGGTCGCCGGGGGAGAACGCCCTCACCAGGCGGGCCTCGAGCTCCGACTCCACGACCAGGGCCCGGGCGATGCGGTACGCGCTCAGCCCGAAGGCGACGTCCTCCACGCGGAGCAGGCCGCGCGTCAACGGCGGCTCTCCGGCGTGGGCCGGGTGATAGTGTGTCGAGACGACCAGGGGGATGTGGCAGCGCCGAGCGGCCGCGGCCGCCTGGAGCACGTGGCCGTAACGGTGGGAGTGGGCGTGGATGACGTCCGCGCCGCTCCGAGCGAGAGCGGAGTAGAGTCCCTCCATAGTGGGCAGGCTGACGCCCGGCACCAGGCGCTTGCGGGCCGGGAAGCGCCGGACCGGCACGCCGTCGACCTCCGGCCGGAATCCCGATCCGCGTCGCCAGCCGGCTTCGTCGACGAGATCGCTCGCGAACACCTCCACCTCATCGCCGGCCGCTCGGAGGCGGGTCGCCGTCTCTCGGACGGTCGTCTCGACGCCTCCGGGGCCGTCGAACCGGAGCGTGACCTGGACGACCTTCACCGCTGACCCCCGGCCGCGGCCGCCGCGCCGTCCCGTACCGTGTCGGTCCCCCGTTGGCCCACGGGCGTGACCGGCAAGCGCAAGTACCGGGTCCTCCTCGACCCTCCAGGACGGCGGTCGCGATGCTGCTGGGTCTTCTGGGCCGCGTGTTCCTGGTGATCTCCCGCGTCGGCCCGAAGAATGGGCGTGACGACCTCCGTCATGTCGGCGAAGAGCTCGTCCGGCTCGACCGTCGACGCGCTCAGAGCCCCGCGACCTCCCGGTAGAGCGCCCGGAACCCGTCCGCCGAGGCCGCCCAGTCCATGCGGCTGACGTGCCGGGCGCCGTCCTCGACACGTTGTCGGGTCCCGCCGGGGTCGTCGGTGACCTGGCGAATCGCCGCCTCGAGCGCGACACGGTCGCTGTACGGCACGAGTCGGCCGAGCCGGCCGTGCTCCAGCACCTCGGGCACGGCTCCGACGGCCGTCGCGACGATCGGGGTGCGCGCCGCCATCGCCTCCAGCAGCACGAAGCCGTACGCCTCCCACTCGGACGGCAGGACGAGCGCGCGGGCCCGGCGGAAGACGGCCCGGTAGCCCGCCCGGTCGGGCACGTGCCCGAGGAACCGCAGGTGCTCTGCGATGCCCAGCCGGCGCGCCAGCGTTTCCAGGCGTGCGCGTTCTCCCCAGTCCGAGCCCATCAGCACTAGCGGGAGCCGGTCGGGGGCTGGCACCGCGGCGAGCGCCTCGATCAGGTTCGGCAGCCCCTTGTTGGAGGCGATGCGGCCGACGAACAGCAGGTAGTCGGAAGGGAGCTCGATCCCGTCGGCGCGGTCGGCGTTCGGGTGTGCCCACTCCTCCAGGTCGACGCCCGGCGGGACGATCCGGAGCCGGTCCGCCGGGGCGAACTCGCGGAGCAGCGACGCCTCGAGCTCCGACTGCACGACAATGGCCCGGGCGACGCGGTACGCCGTCATTCCGAAGGCGAAGTCGTCGAGCCGGAGGAGGGCCCGGTTCCGCGCCGACTCGCGGCGGTCGGCGGGATGATACGACGTCGAGATGACGAGCGGGATGCCGGTCTTCCGGGCGACCGCCGCCGCCTGGAGCACATGGCCGTAGCGGTGCGAGTGCGCGTGGATGACGTCCGCGCCGCTGTCGGAGAGCGCGTCGATGAGCCCGACCATCATCGGCAGGTTGAGGGCCGGGACGAGGCGGCGGCGGACGGCGAACCGACGGACGGGGACGCCGTCGACGACCGGCCGGTAGTTCGACCGGCGGTCCCAGCTCGCCTCGTCGTACAGGTCGCTCGCGAAGACCTCGACGTCGTCCCCCGCCGCCCGGAGCCGACGCGACAGTTCCCGGACGTTCGTCTCGACGCCCCCCGGGGCGTCGAACCGAAGGGTGACATGCACGACCTTCACCGGCCGACGACCTCCCGGTAGATCCCCTCCACGGACGCGGCGACGGCGGGCCAGCGGTACCGGGGCACGACCGTCGTTCTCCCCGCCTCCCCGAGCCGGTGCCGAAGGTCCCCGTCGTTCCAGAGTCGTTCGAGGGCGGCGGCGAGTTCCGCGGGGGACCGCGGAGGGACGAGCAGCCCGGTCTCGCCGTCGTCGATGATCTCGGGCATCCCTCCGACCCGGGAGGCGATCACGGGGGTCCCCTGGGCGAGCGCCTCCAGGAGCACGAGGCCGAACGCCTCGTATTCACTCGGAAGAACGAGGAACCGGGCCTCCCGGTAGGCGGCGCTAAGCAGCACGTCGCTCGCGACGTGCCCGACCCGCCGGACGCGGCCGTCGAGCCCACGCTGGCGGATCGCCGCGTCGACCCGGGCGGCCATCCCGCCGTCTTCCCCCACGAGGACGAGCGTCGCGCCGGAGTCGCGCCGGGCGAGCGGGGCGAAGGCGGCGACGAGGTCGAGCAGCCCCTTGTTCGAGGCGAGCCGGCCCACGAAGAGGGCGTACGGGCCGTCGAGGTGGAACTCCCGGGCGAACGCGCGGGCATCGTCCGGGGGCGGCGGCAGCGGTGTGTAGCCGGGCGGTATGACCGACACCGGGGGGAGCGGGAATCCGTGGGCTCGGAGGAGTCGTTCCTCCTCCCGTGTCTGGACGATCAGTCTCGAGGCGTTGGCTAGGGTAGGGCTGGCGAGCCATCGGTCGTATACACCCCTCAGCCGGCGCCGCCACCAGCCCCCCTCGATCGACCATGGCGGGTGGTAGTGGGCGGTGAGGACCCACGGCGTGCCGTGGCGTCGGCACAGCCGTGCGGCGATCGTGACCTGGTGGGTCCCGTAGGTGTGGGCGTGGACGACCTCCGGCGGGGACCGCTCGAGCGTCGGGAGGAGGTCGCGGAAGAACGTGTACTGCGCGGCGCCGGGAAGCGACCAGACCCGGAGCCGGTGGACCTCGCCGAAGCGGACGGTCTCGTGCCGGGGGACGCCGGGCGCGAGGCGTTGCCAGGGGAACTCCCGGTACAGCTCGCTGGTGAAGACGTCGACCCGGTGGCCCCGCGTTCCCAACTCGGCCGACAGCTCGGCGACATGCCGTTCCACGCCCCCCGGCCCGGGCGGGTAGCGCGTCGCGAGCTGGGCGACCTTCACGGCGTCCGGGACCGTCGGCCCTTACTTGATGACGCGGGGCTCGGCCCTCGCCCCGGGTTCGGCGTCCGCGCTACGACGGGGTGCGCACCGTGGCGAGGCGCTGGGCATACTTCTTGTAGACCTCGGTGGCGCGCGCGAC
Source organism: uncultured Thermoplasmata archaeon (assembly GCA_963719635.1). Classification (GTDB taxonomy): domain Archaea; phylum Thermoplasmatota; class Thermoplasmata; order Lutacidiplasmatales; family UBA184; genus Lutacidiplasma. The sequence goes on from CAVRCS010000004.1 coordinate 215,202, forward strand.
CGCCTCGGTCTTGACGTACTCGTTCGCCTGGTGCGAGAGCTCCTCCTCGCCGGCGCCGAAGATCACGACGCGCGGGTTCACCTGGGAGTAATGGACCGCCTCGGAGGCGTGGACGAGGACGGTCGTCTCCGCCTGCGCAACCTCCTGGAGGAGCCGGACGTGGTCGGCGGTCGGGCTGATCTGCACCGCCGGCATCGTCACGATCCGTCGTAACGTGAACGGTGTCTTGATCCGGCGCAGGTGCTCCTCGATCTCGCGGTACAGCTGCTCGGGAGTGTACGGCGGCGGGAAGCGGATGTCGACCTCCGCCGTGCACTTGCTCGGGACGACGTTGATCCGGGTGCCGCCGTTGAACGTGCCGATGTTGAGCGTGACCGTGCCGAGCTCCGGGTGCGCGATGCGGCTCTTGAACGACTCGAGCCCGCGGAGGATGCGCATCATCTTCGCGATCGCGTTCTCGCCGAGGTGGGGCATCGCCCCGTGGGCGGCCTTCCCCCGGGTCTCGATCGCGAGGTCGAGAACCCCTTTCTCAGCGTAGGCGACCCGCAGGCCGGTCGGCTCGCCGACGACGACCGCCTTCGCGCGCCGGAGCGGGAGGGTCTTCGCGAGCGCGACCGCCCCCTGCATCGCCGTCTCCTCGTCTGTCGTGAACGCGAGGACGATCGGGATCTTCCGGGCGACGAGGTCCTGCGCCGCCTCCAGCATGGCGATCACCGTCCCCTTCATGTCGGCCGCGCCCCGGCCGTACATCCGTCCGGAGGCGAGCTGGCTCTGCGAGAAGCTCCAGTAGTCGCCGATCGGCGGGGTGTCGAGGTGGCCGGAGAGGACCACGCCGCCTTGGCCGAACTCCGCGAGCAGCGCCGGGGCCGCCGAGTCGCCGAACAGCGTGTTGCGCATCCTCAGCTGGTCGGTGAACGACTGGACGTAGTCGAGGATCTCCTGCTTGTCGGAGAACGGATCGCTCGGAATCTTCACGAGCTCCGCAAGCATGTCTACCATCTGGCGCTTCATCGGACTTCTCCTCCGGCGTTCGGACGGTGTTTACCCTCGGAATTCGTACGGTCTTCCGTAAGGGGCACCGCGTCTTAATCGTTGCCAAAGCTCACGACCCCGTGCGGCGGCCCCGCACGGGGCGCTCCCCCGCGGTCCGGCGCAGGGCGGCTGCGGCTCCTCCAAAAGGAGCTTAAGGCCCCGGTCGCTCGGCGGAAAGCATGCCTGTCGCGGAGCTCCGCGAGACGGCCGACGTCAAGATCATCGACACGCGCGACGAATCGCTCAAGGGGGCGATGATGGTCGTCGGCTTTCCGACGCACGGCCTCGTCGGCTCGGTCGCCGCGTCGTACCTGGTCCACGCGCTGGACATGAGCCTGGTCGCCTACATGACCAGCGAGCAGTTCCCGCCGACCGTCATCATGGAGGAGGGCGTCGTCAACGCCCCCGTCCGCCTGTATGCGAGCAAGCTCGTCTGCGGGCCGGAGCGCTCGTGCGACCAGCTCGTCGTCGTCATCGCCGACATCCAACCGCCGCTCGGGATGCTGAACACGCTCGGGCGGGTGCTGCTCGACTGGGCCGAGGAGAAGGGGGTCCAGCTGGTGGTCGCGATCGAGGGCCAGCCAATCGAGAGCGACGTCCTCGGCGACGCGCGGGTCGTCGCGATGGCGAACCGGGCCGCCGCGCCGCTCCTGGAGCGGTACTCGTTCCAGGCGGCGAACGGGGTCGTCACCGGCCTCGCCGGCGGGATCATGCTCGGGGCGATCGGCCGGACGACGCCGACCCTCTGCCTCGTCGCCCAGGCCCACAAGGATTACCCGGACGCCCGCGCGGCGGCGAAGGTGATCGAGACGGTGAACCCGCTCGTGCCGCTCCTCGTCCTCGACACCAAGCCGCTCCGCGAGAAGGCCCGGCAGATCGAAGCCGAGGTCCGCAAGACGCTCCAGCAGACCCGCGAGTCGGTCTCCAAGATGCGCGAAGCGGAGAGCACGGGGCCGGGTGAGATGTATCGCTGAGCCGGCGCCCGCGCCGTCCCCGGCGCACGACGACGCGGTTCCTCTATCGTTCTCGCTGCGCGGGTTCCGTCCGAGTGACGTCCTGACGATCTCGTCGATCGTCACCGAGGCGCTGCACGAACAGTACGACCCGGGGCTGTACGCCTCTCTCGGCGCCGACTGGCCGGCCGGATTCCTGGTCGCGGGCGACGCCCACGGCGAGCCGGTCGGCTTTCTCCTCGGGGTCTCCCAGGTCACCGGCGAGTCCCGGGTCCTCATGTTCGCGGTCGACCGCTCCGCACGGGGCCTCGGGGTCGGCCGCGCGCTCATGGACGCCTTCCTCGAGCGGTCCCGCGCCCGCGGCTTCCGGCGGGTGACGCTCGAGGTCCGGGTGTCGAACGTCGGGGCGATCCGGTTCTACACCCGCTACCGCTACTCGGTCATCGACCTCCTCCGGAGCTACTACTCCGACGGCGAGAACGGCTACCACATGGCGCGCGACCTCTGACGGTCGGCCGCAGTCGCTAAGACCTCCTCCGTCACGCCCGCCCGCGATGCCCCCCGTGTGGCCGCCGGCGTCCGAGCTGATGTCCGCCGGCCCCGTGACGCTCCCCGCCGAAGCGCCGGTCTCAACCGCGTTGGGGCTGATGCGCAGCCACGGTTTCCACGAGATCCCGGTCCTGCGGCGCTCGCGCCTCATCGGGATGGTGACGCTCGAGTCGATCGCCCGACGCGTCACGCACGCGCTCTCGACAAAGGTGGAGCACCTGCTGGTCCTGCCGCCGCTGATCACCCCCTCGACCCCGTACCCCGAGGTCGCCGAGGCGCTGCTCGCGGCCGGCCTCCGCGCGGCGCCGGTCGTCGGTCGGCGCGGCGAACTGCTCGGAATCGTCAGCCGGACCAACCTCGTCAAGGCGATCGGCGGCGTGCTCCCGCTCCTCGGGCCGTCGCCCCCGCGGGTCGAGGAGATCGCGACCCCCGCCTCCACGATCATCCGGGAGAACAACCTCGTCCGCAACCTCGTCGGGCACATCCGCCAGCTGGAGGAGCACCCGCTGCCGGTCGTGGACCGAAAGGGGAGGCTCGTCGGCGCGGTCGGCATCAAGGACCTGGGCACCGTGCTCTGGCGGCCGGTCGAGGGAGGGAAACGCGACGCCCGCTCGATCCACACCGCGCTGGACGTCGAAGTCCGCTCGATCATGCACACCCCCGCGCTCACGGTCCCCGCCGGGACCGACCTCGCCACGGCGGCCCGGCGGATGAGCCAGGAGAAGGTCTCCAGCGTCTTCGTGGTCGGCGACGACCGGAGCATCCGGGTCCTCGGCCAGACGAACCTCCTCGGCGTCGTCGTCGCGCGGGCGCGCCCCACGCGGACGCCGGCGCGGGTCGAGGACGTCTACGTCGAGGTCACCGGCCTCCGCGGGTCGGGGGACCCGGGGCTCCTCGCCGAGATCGACCACCTCGTCGCCCGGGGCCTCAAGCGGATCACGCGGTCGGTCCGGCCGCGCCTGCTGTCGCTCCACTTCGCCCCGCACGCGACGCACCGTACGAGCGACCTCACGGTGGAAGCGCGCCTGCACACCGATGACGGGATCTTCTACGCCTCCCACACCGGCTGGCACCTGCTGGCGGGAGTCTCCGGGCTGCTCGAGGAGCTGGAGGCGCAGACCCGCCGCGTCACCGGCGCTCGCCGACGCCGGGGGCGCACTTCCCGGCGCTCCGTCGCGCCCGAGGAGGCCCCGCTCGAGGACACGGCCCTCGAGTCCCGGATCCGGGCGATGGCGGACCCGGATGCCTAGGGGCGGCCGATGATCCCCGGTGGGCCGAAGAACCCGAAGCAGCTCGACTTGATGATGCGCCGGCTCGGCATGTCGAGCGAGCCGATCGCCGGCGTCGAGGAGGTCGTCGTGAGGACCCGGACGGTCGAGCACGTCTTCCGGGCGCCCGAGGTGACCGTTCTCACGATCCAGGGGGTTCGTACCTACCAGGTCGTCGGCACCCCCGAGGTCCGTCCGCGGAGCGCCGGTGGGGCCGGGACAGGACCCGGTGCGCCGGCGGCGTCCGCCGGGCCGGCCGGGCCGCCGGAGGAGGACGTCGAGCTCGTGATGAGCCAGGCGAACGTCTCGCGCGAGGAAGCGATCGAGGCCCTCGCCGCGACCCGCGGGGCTCCCGCCGAGGCGATCCTGCGGATCCTGACCCAAAGCTCCGGATGAGGGAGCCGGACGGTCCGGTCGTCCAGGAGTGCGTCGAGGGCTACCTCTTCACGCGCACGCCGCTCCGGTTGCTGGTCCTCCAGCGCCCCCCGGCTCGGGGGCGGATCTGGGCCCCGGTGAGCGGGAAGGTCGACGGGAGCGACGCGAACTTCGAGGCGGCGGTCCGGCGCGAGGTCGCCGAAGAGACCGGTTTCCGCGAGCCGGTCCCGCTCGTCCGGCTCGACTGGCATGTGAAGTTCCGCTCGCCGACCGGGGCGGTGTGGCGGCTGCACGCCTACGCGGTGGACGCCGGCAGCGAGTTCGTGCCGAAGCTGAGCGACGAGCACGAGGCGTACGCCTGGGTGACGCCGACCGAGGCGATCCGCCGGCTCCACTTCGCGGACAACCGCGAGGCGGTTCGTCACCTCGTTGCGGCGCTCGAACGCTCCGGGTAACGCTCCCGGGCCGTCGGGCGCGCTCGGCAATCCTTTAGCGCGGGGTCCGGCTCGTCGGCGGTCGATGGCGTCCTCGGCCCCGCCCCCAGCGTCCCGCGGCGAGGACCGCGTCTTCCCCTCCCTCGGAACCCCGCTGTTCGACGCGGTTCGGCAGGCCCGGCCGCAGCGGATCGTCCTGCAGGTGCCCGCGGGGCTCGTCCGCAACGCCGCGGAGCTGGCGGCCCGTCTGCGGGAGGCGACCGGCGTCCCCGTCGACCTCGCGAGCCGCCCGTGCTTCGGAGCGTGCGACCCTCCGACCGGCGACGAGGCGCCCCGGGCCGACCTCGCGGTCGTTCTCGGCCACGCGCCGATCCCGAACGTGCGCAGCGTGCGCACGACCTTCTTCGTCGAGATGCGCGACGCTGCCGGGGACCCTACGGCCCTCGCGGCGACCGTGGCGGCGGCACAGCTGCCGCACCGGCTCGGCCTGGTCGCCTCGGTCCAGCACCTGGACCTACTGCCGTCGCTCGAGGCGGCCTTGCGGGCCGTCGGATACGACCCCCGCATCGGCCACGGCGACCGCCGCCTCGCCTACGACGGCCAGGCGCTCGGGTGCAACTACACCGGCGCCGAGCAGGTTGCCGGAGCGGTCGACGCGTTCCTGTTCGTCGGGACCGGCCGGTTCCACCCCCTGGGTCTCGCCTTCGCGGTCGAGCGGCCGGTCTGGTCGCTCGACCCCCGCCAGGGGACGCTCGAGCCTCCCCTCGACCGGGGGGCCCTCGTCCGGCGGCGGCAGCTCCTCGTCGCGTCGGTGCGCGACGCCCGGCGGTGGGGATCCTCGTCTCGACCCTCGTCGGACAGAACCGCTCGCCGACGGCGTTGACGCTGCAGGCCCGCGCCCGGGCCCGTGGCCGCGACGCGGAGATCCTCCTCGCCCAGCGAATCGACCCGGCGGACCTCGTCGGGCGGGACGTAGAGGCGTTCGTGAACACCGCGTGTCCGCGGATCGCGCTGGACGACAGCGCGAACTACCCGAAGCCGGTGCTCACGGTGCCGGAGTTCCTGATGGCGATCGGCGAGCTTCCGCTCGAGCCGTACCGGTTCGACACGTACCACTGACGCCAGCGCTCAGCGGGCGGCCTCGGCGAGGAACAGCCGGTGCAACCGCGGGTCGCCGGAGAGTTCCGGGTGGAACGCGAGGCCCCACAGGGCCCCCTGCCGGACCCCGACGACCTCCTTGCCGTGCCAGGCGATCGGCGTCGCCTTCGGGCCGACGGAGAGGATCCGGGGAGCCCGGATGAAGACTCCCGGATACGGCTCACCACCCAGGCCCTCGACCGTGACTGGCCCCTCGAACGACTCGCGTTGGGCCCCGTAGTCGTTCCGACGGACGGTGACGTCCAGCGCGCCGAACGTCGGCGGGTCGATCTCGCCCGGGCTCCGCTCGAGGCGCCCCGACAGCAGGATCAGTCCCGCGCACGTCGCCAGCACCGGGAGCCCCTGGGCCATCCGTTGGGCGAGAGGCTGCCACAGACCCCCCTCGACCAGGAGGCGCGCGATTGTGGTCGACTCGCCGCCCGGGAGGAAGAGGGCCTGGACGCCGGCGAGGTCCTGGGGGGACCGCACGGCGACCGGCGGCGATGCCCCGTCGATCCCCGCGACCGCCGCGAGGTGCTCCGGTACGTCGCCCTGGAGGGCGAGGACTCCGAGCTTCATCCGGGCCGGCCGTGCATCTCCGCGACGATCGCCTGGGCGCGGTCGAGTCGGATCGTCCCTTCGCGGATCATCCGCTCGACAACGGCGTCAACCTCGTCGCCCGGGCGCCGGCGGTGACGGCGTAGTTCCGGGCGTGCAGCTGCATGTGCCCGCGCTGGATTCCCTCGGTCGCGAGCGCCCGCAGCGCCCCGAAGTTCTGCGCGAGGCCCACGGCGGCGAGGATCTCGCCGAGCTCCCGCGCGGTCCTGACGCCGAGGACCTTGACGAGGGCGCGGGCGGTCGGATGGACCGCCGTCGCCCCTCCGACGAGGCCGACCGCTACGGGCAGCTCGATCGTTCCGACGAGGTTTCCGTCCTTGTCCTTCTCGTACGTTGTGAGCGGCCGGATCACCGAGCCGTCGCCCGCCGCCTGCCAGGCGGCGTAGGAGTGGGCGCCGCTTTCTATCGCGCGGAAGTCGTTGCCGGTCGCCAGCACGACCGCCGAGACGCCGTTCATGATCCCTTTGTTGTGGGTCGCGCAGCGGAACGGGTCGGCGGCCGCGAAGGCGTACGAGTCCAGGATTGCCTCGACGACCTCGGGGCCCTTCGCGGTCTCGGTCGCAAGAAGGTCGGCCCGGAACGTCGCCCGCGCGCGGGCGAGCCGGTGGATTGCCAGGTTGGAGATGATCCGAAGGACCGCACGGCCGCCCGCGAGGTGGGCGAGTTCGGGGGCGAGCGCCTCGCACATCGTGTTGACGGCGTTCATCCCGCCGGCGTCCCGGGCGTCCACCAGCAGGTGCACGACGAGCATCGGCCCTCGGGCCGAGGCGAGGATCCGGACCTCGAGCTCCTTCGCGCCGCCGCCGAACTTGACGAGGACCGGGTCCTTCGCGTTCGCGGCCGCCAGCAGCGGCTCGCGTGCGCCGAGGATCCGCAGGCGGGCGGCGGCCGGATCGCTGACGCCGACGATCTGGACCTGGCCGATCATCACCGGCTCGGTCGTCTGAGCATGGAACCCACCCGCGGCGCGCGCGGCCTTCGCGGAGTTGGAAGCCGCGGCGACCACGCTCGGCTCCTCGATCGCCATCGGCACGAGGTAATCCCGGTCGTTGATGCGGAAGTTCGTGGCGATGCCGACCGGCACGGGCATCACGCCGACGACGTTCTCGATCATCCGCTCGATGACGGACGGGTCGACGCCCGGCGGGAACTCGAGAGAGCGCAGCTCCTCCGGTGTCAGCTCCGCCCAGCTGCGGAGGAACTCGCGCCGTTCGGTGATCGACTTCCGGTAGAACCCCGGGACCTCGGAGGAGCGGGTCATGCGCCGGCCTCCGGCTCCGCGTCCGAGGCGGCCGACGCCTCGGGGGACGGCGCGGCGGACGGCTTCCCCTTCACGACGATGACCTTCGCGGCCCGGAGCAGGCCCCCAAAGAACCGGTAACCTTGCTGGACGACCTCGGCGACCGCTCCCTCGGCTGTGGTGGCGCTCGGGGGGGCATCTCCCACCGCCTCCGCCTCGTCGGCGCGGAACGGGCGCCCGACCTCGGCGGTCGGCTCAACCCCCTCGTGCTTCAGGAACGTCGCCCACTCCCGGTCGAGCAGCTCCATGCCTTGCCGGAGCGGGTCGGTCGGGGCGAGGCGGGAGGCCGCGCCGTGGGCGGCGTGGAACGCCTCGAGCAGCGGGAGGAGCTCGCGGAGCAACGCCCCGCGCGCCTGCCGCGTCACCGTCTCCCGGTCCTTCGACGCGCGGCGTCGGAAGTTCTCGAAATCCGCGAGGAGGTACTTGAATCGGGACTCCCAGTCCTCCTTCGGCTCCGTCGGCGCCGCAGCGGCGGCGGGCTCCTCGGGGGCCGGTGCGGGAGCGTCGTCCGGCATCGCTTCCGGCAAGAACCCGGCAGCGGCCTCTTAGCGCTTGGGGCGGCGGCGGGACAACACCCCGGACCGGGTCCTCCGGCCCGGTCCCTGCGGTGGCCGGGCGAGCGGCTGCGCAACGGTCGTCTCGAGCCGGTTTTCTGACGGCCGGAGCGGGGGGTCAACCCCCCCAACTCCGGGCCACCAGACGAAGGGTTATAACGCGCGGACGGGTCTGAAAACCGGGCCGTTCTAAGGCCCTCTTTTGCGATGGCGCAGCCGACGTTGGAGACCCCCGAATACACCGCCAGCTCCATCCAGATCCTGGAGGGGCTGAGCGCCGTCCGGCGTCGCCCCGGAATGTACATCGGCTCGACGGACGCGCGCGGTTTGCACCACCTGGTTTCCGAAGTCGTCGACAACTCGATCGACGAGGTGCTCGCGGGCGCCTGTACCGAGATCGAGGTCGTGCTCCGCGCGGACGGCTCCTGCTCGGTACGCGACAACGGCCGGGGATCCCGATCGAAGTCCATCCGAAGTACCACCGCCCGACGCTCGAGATCGTGATGACCGTGCTGCACGCCGGCTCGAAATTCGACCGGAGCGCCTACAAGGTCTCGGGCGGCCTGCACGGCGTCGGGGTCCACGTCGTCAACGCGCTGTCGGAGTGGCTCGAGGTCCGGGTCCGAAGGGACGGGCACGAGTACTTCCAGCGGTACGAGCGGGGCGCGCCGGTCGCGCCGCTGTCGCTCGTCGGCGACAGCACGACGACCGGCACCGAGACGCGCTTCCGGCCGGACGCGACGGTCCTGGAGACGGTCGACTTCGACCCCGAAACGGTCGCCCGCCGGCTCAAGGAGCTCTCGTTCCTGAACCCCGGGGTCACGATCCACTTCCGGTCGGAGAAGAACGGCGCGGAGGAGACGTTCCACCACGCCGGCGGGATTGCCGAGTTCGTCGAGGACCTGAACGCGAACACGAACGTGCTGTTCCGGCCACCGATCGGTCTCCACGCGAAGAGGGACACGACCGACATCGAGGTCGCGATCCAGTACAACGACGGCTACAACGAGACGCTGCTGGCGTTCGTCAACAACATCAACACCGTCGACGGCGGGACGCATGTCGTCGGCCTGCGGAGCGCCCTCACCCGGACGCTGAACGAGTACGCCCGCCGCCGCGGCTGGCTGAGGGGAGACAAGGAGGGGCTCACCGGCGAGGACGCACGGGAGGGCCTGACGACCGTCCTCTCGGTGAAGCTGCTCGAGCCGCAGTTCGAGGGCCAGACGAAGGCGAAGCTCGGCAACTCCGAGGTGAAGGGCCAGGTCGACAGCGCGGTCAGCCAGAAGCTCGCCGAGTACCTCGAGGAGCACCCCGCGATAGGCCAGACGCTCGTCGCCAAGGCGCTGCAGGCGGCCCAGGCCCGCGAGGCGGCCCGCAAGGCTCGCGAGCTGACCCGCCGCAAGGGCCTGCTCGAGGGCGGCGGCCTCCCGGGTAAGCTCGCCGACTGCCACTCGCGCGACCCCGCCCAGTGCGAGCTGTTCCTCGTGGAGGGGGACAGCGCCGGCGGCACGGCGAAGCAGGGCCGCGACCGCGAGTTCCAGGCGATCCTGCCCCTCCGAGGGAAGGTCCTCAACGTCGAGAAGGCGCGTCTCGACAAGATGCTGCAGAACGAGGAGATCCGCTCGCTCCTGACCGCGATCGGCATCGGGATCGGCGACGACCAGGACGTTTCCCGGCTCCGCTACCACAAGATCATCCTGATGACGGACGCCGACGTCGACGGCTCGCACATCCGCACGCTGTTGCTCACGCTGTTCTACCGGAAGATGCCGGTGCTGATCACGGAAGGGCACGTCTACATCGCCCAGGCCCCGCTCTACAAGGTCCAGAAGGGCTCGAAGATGGTCTACGCCTACTCCGACGAGGAGCGGAGCAAGGCGGTCGCCGACTTCGGCGGCATGAAGGGGACGACGATCCAGCGGTACAAGGGGCTGGGCGAGATGAACGCCGACCAGCTCGCCGAGACGACGATGCGACCGGGGGCCCGTGAGCTCCTGCGGGTCACCGTCGAGGATGCGGTGAAGGCGAACGAGCTGTTCCAGATCCTCATGGGCGAAGAGGTCGAGCCGCGGCGGCGATACATCGAGGCCCACGCCGTCGAGGTCACGAACCTCGACATCTAGGACGGGACGCGACGTCCGCAAGCGAACCGGCCACGGTCGCCGACGCGCTACGGGCCGTGGGCCACCCCGGCCCCGAGCCCCCGCGGCGCCCGGTCCTTAGCCAGGGCGGCCAGGTGCTCGTCACGCTGGCGGTGTTGGCCCCCGATGGCCGCCCGACCTGGCACGGCCTCTGGGTCGCGGCCGGGCGGATCCACCCGCTCGGGCCGGCCGTGCCACCGAGCAGCCTGCCGGCGCGCGCCTCCGCGCCGGAGGCGGCCCGCTTGCTCATCGACCTCCTCGCGGCCGCCTCCCGCTCGCTCCTCGAGCGGCTGGAGGAGGTCGGGCGCCGGCTGGACGTTCTGGAGGCGTCCTCCCTGCCTGCGCCGCTCGGTGAGCTCGCGTCGCTGCAGCGGGCGCTCGGGGCGGTCCGCAAGCACCTGTTCCGCCTTGACCTGCTCCTCGCCGAGCTGGACGGCCCGCTCGGCGCCCGGTTCCCCGGAACCGCGGAGGCACGGGTAGAGCTCGCGGGCGGTATCACCCGGACCGGCGAGCTCGCGGCAGGCCTGCAGCAGGCCGCCCGCGATCTCCTCGGCCTGCGCACCGCCCAGGAGGCGAACCGGCTCGCCGAGGCAGCGAACGCCCTCGGCCAGGCGTCGAACAGGATCTCGGCGACGGCGAACGCCTCCAACCTGCGGATGCTCGGCGTCGCGTACGTCGCGCTCGCCCTCGCGCTCGTGAGCGCCGTCGTGCTGATCCCGAACACGGCGGCGACGATCCTCGGCATGCCGAGCGCGTCGTGGGTTCCCGGGCTCTGGGTCGACGTGATCCTGCTGGCGCTCGCCGTGGTCCCTGCCGCCGTCGTCTTCTCCCGCCCGTGGGTCCGCAAGATGCTCGCCGGCTGGGCGGGGTACGAGCGGAGGAGCTCCGAGGGGCTCGCGGACCTGCCCGAGCTGCCGGCGGACGGCGGGACGGCGGCGGCGACCGACGAACGGTTAAGGGACCCCCGCCCGTAACCGCGCCGTGCCCTCGAAACCGCACCCCCCGCTGGTGGTCGCGGGAGCGCTCGTCGTCACGCAGGACCCGCGACGTCGCGTGCTTCGGGCCGACGTCCGCGTGGAGGATGGCCGTTTCGCCCACGTCGGGCCCGGAGCGCCGCGCGACGGTGCGGCGGTCGTCGACGGCCACGACCTCGCCGTCGTCCCCGGCTTCGTCAACGCGCACACCCACGTCGCGATGGGACCGCTGCGCGGGCTCGCGGACGACGTGAACCTCGGTGGCTTTCTGGAGGCGCTCTTCCGCGTCGACGCCCGGAGGACCGAAGCGGACGTCGAGGCCGGTGCCCGCGCCGGGGTCGCCGAGATGCTGCTCGGGGGAACGACGACGTTCCTCGACCTATACTATTTCGAGGACGCCGTCGCGCGGGCGACCGAGGCGCTCGGCGCCCGCGGCTTCCTCGGCTGGGCGGTTCTGGACGACGACAAGACGACCCAGAAGGGCTCTCCGCTCGCCCACGCGCGCGGGTTCCTCGACCGGTGGGCGAACCACGCGACCGTCCGCCCCCTGGTAGCCCCGCAGGGCGTCTACGTCTGCTCCCGGGAGACGTGGCTCGGCTCCCGGGAGCTCGCCGACCGTCACCACACGCTCCTGCACTACCATCTCTCGGAGACGCGGCGGGAGGTGCACGAGCACGAGGCGAAGACCGGGCGACGGCCCGCCGTGTGGCTCGAGGAGATCGGCTTCCTCGGTCCGCGCCAGGTCGCCGCCCACGCCGTCTGGCTGACGGGCGAGGAGATCGCGCTGCTCGGTCGACAGCGCGTCGGGATCGCCCACTGCGCCAGCTCCAACCTGAAGCTCGCCTCCGGGGGCGTCGCGCCGGTCGTGGAGCTGCGGGCCGCCGGCGCGACCGTGGGGTTGGGGACCAACTCGGTCGCGAGCAACAACTCGCTCTCGATGCTGCGCGAGATGCACGTCGCCGGCCTCGTCCAGAAGAACCAGCGGTGGGACGCCGGGGCGCTCACCGCGCAGGAGCTGCTCGACCTCGCCACGATCGAAGGGGCGAAGCTGCTCGGCGCGGACGCCGAGATCGGCTCGATCGAGGTCGGCAAGCGGGCCGATTTTTCGCTCGTCCGGCTCGACCACCCGAGCGTCGTGCCCGCCCGTCCCGAGGCGATCGTCTCCCATCTGGCGTACGCGATGGCGGACGAGGCGATCGACTCCGTGTACGTCGACGGGCAGGCCGTGGTCCGAGGACGACGGCTGGTGCGTGCGGAGTGGGCGGCGCTGCGGGCGGACGCAGAAGCGGCCGCGGCGACGCTGTGGCCCGCGCCGTCCCCCGCCTCGACGGCCGGCTAGCCGTCCGTCGCTAAGCCCAGGGTCTTCGCGAGCCGGATAGCCATCGCCTCAGCCCCCGGGGCGTCGCGGAGCAAGCCCGCTTCGCCGAGGCGGTGCGACGGGCTCGGTGCCTCGAGGTCGAACAGCCGGTCGACCGCGGCACGGTCGATCGACATCGATAGCGTCCCGTGATGGAGCAGCGCCTGGGCACTCGCGTGCTGCGCAGCGCCGCCGACTATCCGTCCGTCGATCTCGAGCACTTCGCCGCGGGAAGAGAGCGGGCAGTACTCCTCCGCGAGGCCCGGCGCCGCCGTCCACCGCGAGGCGAGCTTCTCCGCCGCGAGCGCGCGGACCAGTCCTTCCCCCAGGCGCCCGTACGCGCGCGCAAAGTCGCGTCCGACCCGCAGGTCCGCGCGGGGGAGCACCACCGCCCAGAGCAGGTCCCCCTCCAGATGCAGGATCCCGCTTCCACCGGTCGACCGCCGGACGGTCGCGACTCCCGCGTCGTGCGCTCGGACCAGGTAGCCGGCGTCGGGCGGAACCCCCACCCCGAAGCTCACCGCCGGCGATGCGATGACCGCCACGCGCACCGCCGGCGCTCCCGTCCGGAGCAGCGCCTCGTGGACGTCGAGCTCGGCGTCGACCGCGACGCGGCTCGGGGCGACCGCCTCGGCGACGCGGCTCGCCGCCGGCCCTCGGTCCCCCTGCATCGGCGCCCGGCCGACGGCGACGGCCCGGGGACGATAAGAGGTCCGGGACGCTCGGCCGGCATGGCAGAGCTCGATACCTTCCTCCTGAAGCCCGGCGACCGCGCCCCGGAGTTCGCCCTTCCCGGGGTCGACGGCAAGACCTGGACGCTGTTCGGACTTCTCCGACCGCAAGCTGCTGGTCGTTTCGTTCTGGTGCAACCACTGCCCGTACGTCCTCGGTTGGGAGGACCGGATGCTCGACCTGGGCCGGCGGTACGGCGCGAAGGGCGTCGGCTTCGCGCTCGTCAACGCGAACGATGCGTCCGCCTACCCGACCGACGGCTTCGAGGCGATGGTCGCCCGGGCTCACGACAAGCAGTACCCGATCCCGTACCTCCGGGACGAGACCCAGCAGACCGCGCACGCCTACGGAGCGCTCGTGACGCCGCACCCGATGTTGTTCGACCAGGAGCGCCGGTTGCTCTTCCAGGGCCGGATCGACGACAGCCACGACCACCCGGAGCGCGTTCGGGCCCGCTACCTGGAACGCGCCCTGGAACAAGCGTTGGCCGGGGAACCGGTGCGCCCGTCAGCGCTGCCGGTCGCCGGCTGCACGGTCAAGTGGCGGTCGTAGGCGGCCCCGCTCGGGTTTCGCCCGCCGTCCCGGACCCGCGGCCCGGATCGCTGCGCGCCGTGCTTCGAAGGCGGTCGCGAGCGACGGGTTGATAGCGCTCCCCGCGTGGTCGAGGCGGGCCGCGATCGCGGCCTTCGCCGCCAGCGCCCGGGCGAGCTTCCCCCGGTGGGCGCGCGGGGCCGACTGTACCGCAGAGTGCAGGAACAGCAGCCCGTGGCGCGGCGGCGGCGCCCGTCCCCGGAGGTGCTCGAAGAACGCGCGCTCGGCACCGAGGACCTGGACGGTGCTCGCCGGCAGGTGGGCCAGCCGCGCGAGCCCTCCGGCCTGGGCGATCAGCCGCGCCGCGAGCTCGGGGCCGAGAAGATGGTTGAGGTTCGGGGTCTGCACCGGCACGACGGCCTTGAGCGCCCCGTCGACCACGGTCCGCGTCTCCGCGAGGGTGAGGAGCAGCTCGGCGAGCCGACGGCGGGCTCGTGCCGTCTCCGCTTCCTCTTGGCCGGAGGAGCCCGGGGGTGTGTCGCGCAGCGCCCGTGCGGCCGCGAGCGGGTCCGCTCCCTCGAGCTCGGGGAAGTCCCGCGCGGCCCAGCTCACGACCCGTTCACCCAGGAGATTGGCGGCCCGGTCGAGGTCGCGCAGGGCTCTGACCGCCTCCTCGACGTGGACCGACGGGTCCCAAGCGTCCTCGAGAGCGCTCTCGGCGTGCCGAAGGATCGCCGCTCGGTGCAGCGCAGCGTCGCCCGAGAACGGAAGCGAGCGGACCCCCGGCGCATAGAGGATACCGCTGCGGACCAGCCGCCGGTCGGCGGTCCGCCAGGTCTCCTCTCCCCGCAGGGCGAGGAGCGCCTCCTCTTCGGGGGTCTTCTCCCCGGCCAGTCGGCGCCGGAGCCGGTCCGCGAGGGCGTCGGCGTCGGTCGGCGCCCGGAGCTCGCGGACGACGCTCTCGCCATCGAACAGGGTCGCCCCAGCCCATCCCGACACGAGCGTTTTCGCCATGCCTCCTACGCCTCCCGACCCCGTGCCGGTGGCGCGACCCCGGGTCGGGTGCGACTCGAATCGGCCCGGGAGATTAAGACCGCCGCCCGGCCTGCGGGACCGATGGCCCCTTCCGACGGCCTCGTGCGGTTCGAGCGCCGGGGAACGACCGCCCTCCTCCTGCTGGACCATCCCCCGGTGAACGTCCTCTCCGCCCCGGTGCTCGACGCCCTGTCGACAGCCCTTCGCACCGCGGAGGAGGACCCTGAGGTCAGGGTCGTGGTCCTCGCGAGCGCCGCGGAGAAGGCGTTCGCCGCCGGCGCCGACATCCGCGAGATGCGGGCGCTCGACCCGGCCGCCGCGCGCGTCCACGGCGGACGCGGACAGGCGCTCACCCGGCAGATCGAGCGCCTTCCGCTCCCGGTCGTCGCCGCCGTTCACGGGGTCTGCTTCGGAGGAGGGTTGGAGGTCGTCCTTGCGTGCGACCTGATCGTCGCGAGCGAGGACGCCCAGTTCGGCCAGCCGGAGGTCAACCTCGGCGTCATGCCGGGGTGGGGCGGGACACGTCGGCTGCCGCGGCGGATAGGCGCTGCGCGGGCCCGCCGGTGGATCCTCACCGGCAAGGCCGCGACGGCCCGCGACGCCGAAGCCGCCGGTCTGGTAGACCGAGTGGTTCCCCGCGCGGAGCTTATCCCGGCGGCGCTTGCCGTGGCGGAGGAGCTCGCCTCCAAGCCTCCGCTGGCCCTGGCCGCCGCGAAGTACGCGCTCCTGCGCGCGATCGACCCCGCGGTCGACGACGGGCTCGCCTACGAGCTCGAACTGTGGGCGCGGCTGTTCGGGACGGAGGGGCAGCGCGAGGGGATGGCCGCGTTCCTCGAGAAGCGACCGCTCCCGCGGCTAAGCCGGGCGCGCTGGGCGGCCGAGAGCGAGGGGTTTCCGTGGGGGGACGCCCCGGCCGAGGCGGTCGGGGGAAAGCGCGATAAAGCACCGCCGCCGCGGCGGTAGCGCGCCGCGGTGGCTCAGCTGGCAGAGCGGCTCCTTGGTAAGGAGCAGGTCGAGGGTTCGAATCCCTCCCGCGGCTTCACCCGGCGGCCATACCCGTGGCGGGCTCGGAGATGGGCGCGGCGAGGCTCACCGGGCCGCCGGTAGGAGCTCGAAGCCGGCCTGCCGAAAGTCCGCGTCGAGACCGAACGCCTTTCGGATTCCCAACGACGACAGGGTGAGGAAGCTGAAGCGGTCGGTCAAACTCCACCGCTTCTCCTCGTGTTTCGTGAGCATCTCCCACGCACTCCAGAACCTGTCGGGGGTGGTCCAGACCCCTTGGACGCTCTCGCTGGAGCGGAGGATCTCCCGGAAACTTCGAACCGGGGACGTTCCGGAACGCAGGTGGAGGTACGTGACGGCCTCGTCGAGGACATAGTCGGTGGTGAGCGGGTGCCCGTGACCCCCGCGACCTAGGACCGCTTGGAAGGTCCGGGCTTGCTCGTGGAACCCATCCCGAGAGTCCAGCACGGCAATCCTTGCGCTCGAATCAACGAAGATCATCGGCGGGCCGGGTAGAGCAGGTCGTCGTGATCACGCGAGTACCAGGTCTTCTTCCCCGGCGAACGCAGAAGGGGGAAGGCGTGGAAAACGGGATCCTTCGGGTCGACCGCATCCGGGAGCAGGGGGAGCGGAGGCGCCTCAGGATTGTGGGGTGGGTCCCGTCGGCGGCTTCTTCGAACGTGCCCGCGGTGACTCCGGGAAGCGGACGACGCCCTGCCATGGGCGCGCAGCGGGGAGCGGAGGTCGAAGCCCCGTCAGTCGATCCGCTTGCGCATCAGGAGAAAGTCGTGGTACACCCCGGCACGGAAGAACGACCGGGGCGCCGTGCCGTACACCTCGAACCCCTGCCGTTCGTAGAGGCGCTGGGCGACCGTGTTGACCGGTAGGACGGCGAGATGGACCTCCTCGAAGAGGCCGCAGCAGCCGTCCAACGCGTGCGCGAGCAACTTCGAGCCGATCCCCCGGCCGCGGAAG
Source organism: uncultured Thermoplasmata archaeon (assembly GCA_963719635.1). Lineage (GTDB taxonomy): Archaea > Thermoplasmatota > Thermoplasmata > Lutacidiplasmatales > UBA184 > Lutacidiplasma. The sequence continues at coordinate 232,169 of CAVRCS010000004.1, forward strand.
CCGTCGAGGATCTCTAGCCCGAGGACGCCCACGTGCCGGGTCTCGACGTGCGACCCTTCCGGGCGGACGGTGCAGAGGCCGACGACCCGACCCGCCTCCTCCGCCACGGAGGCGACCGCGCGTCCGTCCAGCATCCCCCGGTGCAGGTCGCCGAACCACGCCGCGACCTCCGCGGGAGTCGGCCGCACGGGGTTGGAGACCATCCCGTAGTTCGGATCCCGGGCGACCTGGTCGTACCGGGCGAGGCGGACCGCGAGCACGCCGTCGAAGTCTGCCCAGACCACCGGACGAACCGGCACCTCCGGCGCAGCGGCAGGGCTTCAATAAGCCGGCCTCCCCGCGGGCCGGGAGTCCCCCGAGGGCCCCTGCAGCGCAGGCGGCAGACCGCCTACGCCGGACCGAGCTTGGTCGTGGTCGGCGTACCGATGAGACCGCCGCAGCGAACGTACCGCCCGTCCGAAATCGCGCCGGCGGCCGTCGCTTCGACCCTCCGGTGTCTTATACCGTGGCCCGCATGGCCGCCGTCGCAGCGGGGTAGGGTAGTCAGGAAAGCGGCCGGCGGTGTGCCGGCCGTCCTGAAATCCCGACGGGCTCATAACCCGTAGATCCATGGTTCAAATCCATGCCCCGCTATCTCCTCCGGCCCCTCGACACTCTTTCCGGCGCTCCCCGTTAGCGCTCCCCCGCGGTCGAAGAGCCGCACTGTACAGCCGAGAGCGGCCCTGCTGGCCGCATCGCAGCCGCCGTCGTACCTGAGGGTGGCTCACGCCCTTGGACTGGAGGCGTGAACTGCTCGGCATACTCTTGGGAATGCCCCCGCCGTGCCGTCTCCATCCCGGGTCGAGCTGGTGCACCTGAGCCGGTCCCCCCTCATCGCACCGGAACCCGACCCAGAGGGGTCCGCGCTCCGAGGGGCATCGTCCTGCTCCGGTCGGCGCGGACCGGCGGCGTAGCCGACTCTCGCCTACGGGTTTATCGACCGGCGCCCGGCTTGAGTCCGCGGGAGACGATGCGCCGGAGCGAGGTCGCCCGCCGCGACACGGTGGTCATCGGCCTCACGATGGCCGCGCTCGCCGTCACGTTCGGAGAGCTGATGACCGGGGGCATCCGCGCCACCCCGTTCAGCCTCCTCGGGATCTTCGTCATTCCCCCGTTCGTGTGCGTCTCGCTGACCTACGGGTTCGGCGCGCTCCTCGTGAGGGAGGCGTCCGTTCGGTGGAACGGCGGGTGGGCGGCAACCCTGCTCTTGGCTGCGGCCAACGCCTGGGTCCTCCAGGGGGTCTTCACCAAGGTCCTCTTCGGCCCGGCGTCGTCGCCGACCATCGGACCCCTCGGGACCTACGGCCACTGGTTGGGGGTCAATTGGGTCCTCGCCGCCGTTGCGATCTACAAGGCGGGCTTCCTCGCCACCGTCATCCCGGTGTTCCTGGTCGGGGAGTTGTTCCCCCGAGCCCGGGGTCGGCGGCTGCTCTCCGACCTCGGGGTGGTCGCGGCCGTCGCCGTGTTCGTCCCGCTCCTCGTGTGGGAGGACCTGTTCATCAACGCCAACAACAGCATCCTCCCGTCGGCCGCCCACCCGTTCGTCTCGGCCCTGAGCCCGTCGGACCTCGTCGTATGGCTGGTCGTCGTCCTCGGGCTTGCGTTCGTGGCATGGAGGCTCCCCGCCGGAGTGCTCCGTCCCCGCACGCCCCTTCCGTCCGGCTCGCCGTGGGCCTTCGTCGGGGTCGGTCTCGCGTTCAGCCTGAGCGGCCTCGCGGTCGAGGGCCTCGGCCGGCGGTTCGTCCCCTGGCCGGCGCTGCTGCTGGCGGTGTTCGCCGCATGGAGCGTAGGGGTGCTCCTCTTCGTGCGCGGCCGGATCGGAGCGACCGCGAACCTGCCGCATCGCGTCGCCCTCATCGTGGGCGCGTTGCTCCCGTGGGCCTTCGTCGACGTGTTCCTCGAGGCCGACGGCGACCTGTTGGTGCTCCCGATCGCCGTCGGGGTGTTCCTCCTTCTCGCGTCGCTCTGGAGCCGAGGCCTCCGACCCGAGGAGGCCCTCCCTCCCGTCTCCGCACCGCTCTAACCCGTAGGCCCCCACTTCCGGGGAGAGGGCGGGGGGAGCTCCCGGCCCCTACCCTTGCGGCGGGGTCGGTCCCATGCGGGCGTGGGCTCTTGCCCGGAACGTCACGATGGCTTGACTCCCCGAAGTGCCTGGTGACGTTTGGACGGGAGCGGCACCGGTTCGATCCTCTCGAACCCGAGCCGGCGCATCCTCTCCCCGTAGGTGGCGAGCAGGGGAGCATCCGCCTCGGCAGCGCCCTGGAAGAGGAGCTTGCCGAGAAGCATCCGACTTCGGTCCATGTCGACGAGCACCAGGCGTCCTCCCGGCTTCAGCACGCGGTAGAACTCCCCGAGGGCGGCGGTCTGGGCCGGCTCCGGGACGTGGTGCAGGACGTAGCTGGTGAGGACCACGTCGAGCGAGCCGCTCGGGAGGTCCAGCCGATCCACGCTGCCGAGGAGGAACCGGACCTCGACGCCCGCCGTGCCCGCTTTTTCCCGCGACGCCTCGATCATGGCGGAGGAGGCATCGACCCCGACGACGTGCCCGCTAGGGCCCACACGGCGCTTCGCCAGGAGTGCGAGCGAACCGGTGCCGGAGCCTGCGTCGAGGGCCGACCCCCCCGAACGGAGCCCCGCGGCATCCAGGGCGGCCCGCCTCAACGAGTCGGCTCGTCCGAGGGTTGCCAGGTTCCAAAACAGGTCGAAGAACCGTGGGTGGTGGAACAGCCCCGAGTGGTGTGCGTGATCCTGAGGGCTGGGCTGAGCGACCGGGGAGTCATGCGCCATGCCGTCCACGGGCACCCGACGTTCGTCGGTCGGATGAACCTGACCACCGAACTCTTCGCGGTGCGGGCGGGTCGACCGGGGTGCCCGGGACCCGAGCGGGCGGGGTCGAGGCGGGCGACGCGGGCCCGGGTCCGTTTACTCCTGAACGAGAGGCGGGCTGGCCGCCTTCGTCTTCGGGCTCTTGCGGCGCGGCGACTTCTTTGCCCCGCTCTCCGCAGAGCTGCCGGGGGAGCCGTCCTCGGCCGCGGAGACCGGTGACGGCGCCGGCGGAGTTGCCTGCGGCGGCGCCGCGGGTGTCGGTGCGCTGACGGGAGCAGGAGCGGAAGTCGGGGCGGGAGCCAACGGCGCGAACGGCGCCGGCGGAGTACGGCGGGGCCTGAGGAGGGAGACACCGGCCGGGGGCCACTCGGCGGCCGCGGCGGGATCGCCACGAACTCGCCCGGCTTCCAGGTGTGCGGCTGCCGCAGGACCGTCGGGTCCTTGACGAACAGGTCCGCGTGGCCGCATCCGCGGCAGACGCGGGTTCCGATCGCGAGCTCGCCGCCGCTGCGCAGCGACAGGGTGCCGCGCCCGATCGTCCCGGTCTTCAGGTTGTCCGCCCAGACGAAGTCCCCCCCGCCGCAGTTGCTGCAGACCGGCACGCGTATTCCCCGCGTGAGCACGCCCGCTCCCGATAATAAAACCGCGCGGCGATTGGCGGCCTTCCGGCTCGCAACCACCATCTGCGTCGCCGACGTGAGGTCGACGCGATGACCGTCACCCCGTTCCAGCGGATCGCCGTCGCGACCGACGGCTCCTCTACCGCCGACTCGGCGGTCGAGGTGGCGATCGACCTCGCGCGCCGCTACGGCGCGGACCTGCTCGTAGTCGCGATCGCCCCCCCTCCGCAGGTCTTCGCGACCCCCAACGCGCCGTTCGTGCCCGTCGAGATCCCCGCGCGCGACGCCTCCCACTACCGCGGGGTGGTCGACGCGGCGGCCCAGCGCGCCCGTGCCGCCGGGGTGACGAGCGTGAGCGGCGTCTCGGACGAGGGGCCGGCGGTGGAGGGGATCCTCGCGCAGGTGACCGCGCACCGCTCCGACCTTCTGGTCGTCGGGTCGCGCGGGCTATCGACCGCTCAGCGGTTGCTGCTCGGAAGCGTCTCGACCGGGCTGGCGACGCACGCGCCGTGCCCGGTGCTGGTCGTCCGCCAGCCTACGCCGCCGGCGTAGGCATCGCGACGACCGATACCCGCGTCGGCACGGGCAGCTTGTGGGACGCCTTTCGAAGCGCCTCCTTGGCGGCCACGAGGTGCGCCTCGGTCGTGTAGATCGTCAGGAGCGCCGTCCCGATCTGGGCCCGGACCGCATGGCCGACGGCCTTGCCGAACGCCCGCCGCATCCCGGCCGAGATACGGTCCGCGCCCGCGCCCGTCGCCATCTTGTGCTCGCGCAGGATCTGGTGCGGGTAGCGCCGCACCTTGAGGTGGAACTCGTTCGGGGCGGCCTTCTCGAGGACCCGGACCGCGCTGATGCGGGCCGCCTCGAGAGCGATGTCGCGGACCTGGGCGGCCTCCTCGGTGTCGAGCGTCAGGCTCCACGGGAACGCGGCCCGCAGGTTGCCGGTGTCGAACTGCGTGATCCGGCAGTTCGGGATTCCGCCCATGTATTCCTGGCGGGTGTACACCTGGCCCTCAACCTTGCGGTACATGCGGGCCGGCTTGCGTGTCATGGGGGCGGCCCACACCGGGCCCGTTAGAAAACCCTTGCGTCGGCGCGCCGGACCCCGCGGGGGTGGTGGGACCGCTCCGCAGGGCGTCCAGCGTTCACTCCGGACCGCGCGGAACGCGGCCGGCCCCGGTTCGCGCCAGTCCGACGTCGACGAGCCAGTCCGCCCGCGCGAACACCCAGCGTCGGAGCTCCCGGCCCGCATCGCCGGGCGGGATCGAGAGGAAGAAGCTCTGACCGAACATCGCCTGGGCAGCTCGGCCGCCTCGCCGTCGGGCCCCCCGCAGGAGCGTTTGGAGGCGCGCGGAGGCGAGCCCGACCCTGTCGGTGAACCGCTCGGAGGCGTCCCAGACCGCCTTCGGGCCCGGTGCGCGCACGACCCTCCTCAGCAGACGCTCCCCCTCCGAGAACCGCTGCGTCCACCCCGGGCCCGAGAGCATCGTGGCCGACCGGAGCTTCCGCCCGACCGTGCCGACGAGCAGGCGACGGGCGACGCTCGGTGGGTGACGCGGCCGAACGGCGGGATGCCGGCGCGCCGGCGGACCTCCACGCCCCCGCCCAGGATCGCCGACACACCCCCGAGGCCTCCTCGGCCGAACAGGTCCGCCAGGTGGGCGACCTCGATCGCCCGCGACCGCGGAAGACGGAGGACGGCGGCGACCGCGAGGCCCGTCGCGAGGGCACCGGCCGCGCTCGAGCCGAACCCTTGTCCGAGCGGCAGGTCGTGGGCGAGGTGGACCACCAGGCGCCCGCGGCGCTCGCCGACAAGCCGGCGGGCGACCTCCCGCGAGATCTCGAGCCGGGAGGCGGGCACGCTGGTCAGGCGGACCGACGACCGACGGGCGTCGGTCCACTCGGCCGTCGCGACGACCCCCGCGGCGAGAACGAACCCTCCCCCCACGGAGCCGCGGGCCCTCGGGTCGCGCGCCCCGAGCCTCGGGGCGAAGAATCCGGTGACGTGACCGGGGGCGAACGCGCGCGCGCGCCGGCGGGACGCCTCGGGCACCGCTCCCCGAGGGCGCCCGACGGTCGAGTACTTATAAGCGGCCTCGCCTAGTGCCTCGTGCGCCCTAGCGGAGAGCCGTTTCGTTCACCATGAGCGATTCCGAAGCACCCGCTACCGGGCCGCACGAGACGTTTGACCGGGTGAACTTCCTCGAGCTGAGGAACACCCAGCTCGCCGAGGCGATCAAGCGGGTCGAGAGCGAGCGGCACTACATGGAGGCGGAGATCCTCCGCCTGCAGCGGGAGGTCAAGCGCCTCAAGACCGAGCTCGACCGGCTCCGCTACCCGCCGCTGATCGTCGGCAGCGTCCGTGACGTCCTCACCGACGGCCGGGTGATCGTCAAGTCGTCGACCGGACCGGACTTTGTCGTCAACGCCGCCGAGAGCGTCGAGCACACGAAGATCACCGTCGGCAGCCGGGTCGCGCTGAACAAGCAGACACTGGCCGTGATGGGCGTGCTTCCGGCGTCGCTCGACCCGCTCGTCACCGCGAGCGAGATCGTCGACAAGCCGGACGTCAGCTACGAACAGATCGGCGGCCTCGGCGACCAGATCCGGGAGATCCGCGAAGCGGTCGAGTACCCGCTCCTGCGCGCCGAGCTGTACAAGAAGGTCGGTGTCGACCCGCCAAAGGGAGTCCTGCTGATCGGCTCGCCGGGGACGGGCAAGACGCTGATCGCAAAGGCGGTCGCGCACCACACCAACGCGACGTTCGTGCGCCTCGTCGGCAGCGAGCTGGTCCAGAAGTACATCGGCGAGGGGGCCCGGCTCGTCCGCGAGCTGTTCCAGCTCGCCCGGGAGAAGGCCCCCACGATCATCTTCATCGACGAGGTCGACTCGATCGGCGCGAAGCGGCTGGAGGTCGCCACGAGCGGCGACCGCGAAGTGCAGCGGACGCTGATGCAACTCCTCGCGGAGATGGACGGCTTCGAGCCGCTGGCGAACGTCAAGATCATCGCGGCGACGAACCGCCCGGACATCCTGGACGACGCGCTGCTGCGGCCGGGCCGGTTCGACCGCATTATCGAGGTGCCGGTCCCGACGTTCCTCGGCCGGGTCGAGATCTTCAAGATCCACAGTCGCGGGATGGCGATCCACGAGCCGGTCGACTTCGAGGCGTTCGCGGGCCGGTGCGAAGGGGCGACGGGCGCGGACATCCGGGCGATCTGCACGGAGGCCGGCATGTGGGCGATCCGCGAAGAGCGGGACAGCGTGACGACGGCGGACTTCGACCGGGCGATCGAGAAGGTCGTCGGGGAAGAGGAGCTCCGCAAGGAATCCGTCACGATGTTCGCGTAGGACCCCTACGGGCTGCGGACGGCGGCGGACGCCGCGCTGCGCTCTAGACGACCGTGAACCGACCGACGATCCGGGGCCCGGCGGGAACGGACAGGTCGAGCAGGTAGGCGGGCGACCCCGGCCGCCAGGCGACGGGCCGGTCTGCGGTGACGGTGACCCCGCCGGGGCCGACGGTCTCGAGCACGGCGGGCACCACCTGGAGCCCGTGGGCGAGGTGGAGCCGGGCCCCGGCCGCGGCGTCGCCCCGGTAGTACCGGCACCGCACGAGCGGTCCCCCCGGCGCGTCGGATCGTCCTGGAGGGTCCCGGTCGGGGCGAGGACCTGGCCCCGGGAGAGCTCGTCGGCGTCGACGCCCTTGAGGGAGACGCCGACCCGTTCCCCGCACGTCGCCTCCTTCCGGTCGACGTCGTGGACCTGGAGAGAGCGGACCTCGACCTCCTTCGGGGTCGGGAACAGGCGCAGCCTGTCGTGCGCGCGCAAGACCCCGCGGCGTACGACGCCGAGCGCGACCGCGCCGACGCCCTTCACCGGGAAGGCGTGGTCGATCGGCACCTCGACCGGCCCGTTGACCGTCGGCGCCGTCCACGACTCGACGAGGGCGCGGAGCCTGGGGTAGTCGAGCGGGAGCCGGGGAGCGGTCTCGAGGCGCGTCCCCTTCAGGATCCGGCCGAGTTCCGCTTCTCCGAGCGACGGGCCGACCACGACCGTCGTCGGGACGTCTTCGAGGTCGATGACCGCGATCGCCTCGGCGACCGCCCGGTTGAGCTCGAGGACGGTGAGGAGCGCCTGATCGGCCATCCCCAGCGCCTGCAGCAGCGGGCCGAGCTTCTCCGGGAACTGCGTCGGCTCGACGAGCGTGGTCGCGTGCTCGTCGTGCACGGCGTTGAACAGCGTGAGGTCGGAGGCGGTCCCCTTCTTGCCGAGCTCCTTCGCGACGTCCGGCGCTCCGACGACCGCCACCGTCACCGAGCCGCCCACGGTCTACTTCCTCCCGGACGCGCGGCCGACGGTGAGGACGATCTCCCCGGCCTTCGCGCCGACCTCGACCGTGCTGCCGTCCCCGACCTCGCCGGCGAGCAGGCGGGCGGTGAGCCGGTCGACGACGAGCCGCTGCACGGTCCGTTTCAGCGGGCGGGCGCCGAACGCCGGGTCGAACCCTTCCTTCGCCAGGAGCTCCTTCGCCGCGTCCGTGACCTTGAGCCGGATCCGTCGATCCTGGAGCCGGGCCTCAACCTGGGCGATCTGCAGGTCCACGATGGCAGCGATCTGGGCCTCGCCGAGGGGGCGGAAGATCACGACGTCGTCGAGCCGGTTGAGGAACTCGGGCCGGAAGTGCCGGCGGAGCGCCCGGTCGATCACCGTCCGGGTCTCCGCCTCGGTCAACGTCGGGGAGAGCTCGTCGGTGCCGAGGTTGCTGGTGAGGATCACGACCGTGTTGCGGAAATCGACCGTCCGCCCCTGGCCGTCCGTGAGGCGGCCGTCGTCCATCAGTTGGAGCAGCACGTTCACCACATCGGCGTGCGCCTTCTCGACCTCGTCGAACAGCAGGATGGTGTACGGGTGGGTCCGGACCGCCTCGGTGAGCTGCCCGCCCTCCTCGTAGCCGACGTACCCCGGGGGGGCGCCGACCAGCCGCGCGACCGTGTGCTTCTCCATGTACTCGCTCATGTCGATCCGCACGAGCGCGCGGTCGGAGTGGAACAGGAACTCCGCCAGCGCCTTCGCGAGCTCCGTCTTCCCGACCCCGGTCGGGCCGACGAACAGGAAGACCCCGATCGGGCGGTTCGGGTCGGCGAGGCCGGAGCGGGAGCGCCGGATCGCGTTGGCGACCGTGGCCACCGCCTCGTCTTGGCCGACGACCCGCGTGCGAAGCTCGCCGTCCATTCGCTGGAGGCGTTCGCGCTCGCCGGCGAGCATCCGCTCGACGGGCACGCCGCTCCACTTCGCGACCACGCGGGCGACGTCCGCCTCGCCGACCTCCTCGCGCAGCAGCGTCGAGCTCGGCCCGTCGGCGGCGCCCTTCGCCGCGAGCCGGGCGAGCTCCTTCTCCAGTTCGGGAACGCGGCCGAAGCGCAGGCGCGCGGCGGTCTCCAGGTCGCCGGCCGTCTCGGCCCGCTGCTCCTCGGCGCGCGCGGTATCGAGCTGGCTCCTCAGGGCCCTCAGCTTCTCGACCTGGACCCGTTCGCGCTCCCATTGGGCCCGGAGGCCCGCCTCGCGCTCGGTGAGCCCCGCGAGCTCGCGCTCGAGCGTCTTCAGCCGGTCGCGGCTGGCGGCGTCCGACTCCTTCGACAGCGCCGTCCGCTCGATCTCGAGCTGGCGGATGCGCCGGGTGAGCTGGTCGAGCTCGGGCGGTCGGGAGTCGAGGGCGAGCCGGACCCCGGACGCCGCCTCGTCGACGGCGTCGATTGCCTTGTCGGGGAGGTGGCGGTCGGCGATGTACCGCGCGGAGAGGGTCGCCGCGGCGACGAGCGCGGCGTCGGCGATGCGGACACCGTGGTGCAGCTCGTAGCGCTCCTTGAGGCCGCGCAGGATGGAGACCGTGTCCTCGACGGACGGCTCGGCGACCGGAACCGGCTGGAACCGCCGCTCGAAGGCAGCGTCCTTCTCGATGTACTTGCGGTACTCCTGCGTTGTCGTCGCCCCGATGCAGTGAAGCGTGCCGCGGGCGAGCGCCGGCTTGAGCAGGTTGGAGGCGTCGAGCGCCCCTCCTTCGGTCGCCCCGGCGTGGATGAGCGTGTGCAGCTCGTCGATGGACAGCACGACCGCCCCCTCGGACCGCTCGACCTCGGAGAGGACCGATTTCAGCCGCTCCTCGAACTCGCCGCGGAACTTGGCCCCCGCGAGCAGCGCCCCGAGGTCGAGGGCGAGCACGCGCTTGTCCCGCAGCGTGTCCGGTACGTCGTGCGCCGCGATCCGCTGCGCGAGCCCCTCGACGACGGCGGTCTTCCCGACGCCGGGCTCGCCGACCAGGACCGGATTGTTCTTGGTCCGGCGGGAGAGGATCTGGATCACCCGGCGGACCTCCTCGTCCCGGCCGATCACGGGGTCGAGCTTGCGCGCCCGCGCCAGCGCGGTCAGGTCGCGGGCGTACTTCTCCAGCGCCTGGTACTGCGCTTCGTCCCCCCGTCCGGCGACCGGCCGAGCTCCCCCGCGCACGCGCTCGATGGCGGCCCGAAGCGAGGCGGCGTTCGCCCCGGCGTCCTCCAACGCCTTCTTCGCCGGGGAGGCGATCGCTGCGAGTCCCAGCAGCAGCTGATCCACCGACGTATAGCGGTCGCCGCGTCGTCCCGCTTCCGCCTCCGCCGCCTCCACGACCTGCGCGAGCTCGCGCGAGACGTACTGGTCCGACGGGGCGACGTGGTCGGCGCTGGGCCGGCTCTTCAGCTCGGTCCGCAACCGGACCTCAAGACCGCTGACGTCGACCTCGACGGCCCGCATCAGGGCCGCGGCGGCTCCGTCCCGGTCGGAAGAGAGGGCGAGCAACAGATGCTCCGGCTCAACGGCCGGATGCCGCGACTCGGCGGCGAGGGCGAACGCCTTTTCCAGCGCCCCGCGCGCCGCGTCGGTCAGTTTCTCGAGACGCACGGAGAAGCATCCGGGTAAGCCCATTTAAGCCGCGCACCCGTGGGCGCCGCCGTGGCCGACCTCGCGGTCCGCATCGCCGGGATCGAGCTGCGGAACCCGTTCCTCCTTGCCTCCGGGATCTGGGGCGAGAGCGGCGTCTCGCTGCTCGGCGCCTGGAACGCCGGCGCCGGCGGCGTGATCACGAAGTCGATCGGCTCGGCGCCGCGGCCCGGCTATCCGAACCCGACGATCGAGACGTACGAGCGGTGGGGGATGCTCAACGCAATGGGCCTGCCGAATCCGGGGATCGACGAGTACCCGAAGGAGGTCGCGGTCGCCCGCGACGCGGGGGCCGTCGTCGTTGGCTCGATCTTCGGGGGGACCGCCGAGGAGTTCGCCGCGCTCGCCGGCCGGATGGCGGCGACCGGCGTCGCTGCGTTGGAGCTGAACCTCAGCTGCCCGCACGCCAAGGGGTACGGCACGGAGGTCGGCGGCACCCCCGAGGCGGTCGCCGAGATCGTCCGCGCGGTCTGCCGCGAAGTGCAGATCCCGGTCATCGCCAAGCTGACGCCGAACACCGCCGAACCGGCGGCGCTCGCCGTCGCTGCGGAGCGGGCCGGGGCACGGGCGGTCAGCGCCATCAACACCTTGCGCGCGCTGGCGATCGACGTCCGGCTCCGCCGCCCGGTCCTCGCCCACGGGCTCGGGGGGCTCAGCGGGTCCGCCGTAAAGCCGGTCGGCCTTGCGTGCGTCTGGCAGATCGCCCAGAAGGTCTCGATCCCTGTCATCGGGGTCGGCGGAATCTCGACCCCGGAGGACGCCCTCGAGTACCTCATGGCCGGGGCGACGGCGGTCGAAGTGGGGACGGCGCTGGCGTTCGACGGGGTCGGCGTCTTCGGCACGTTGACTCGGGGGTTGGGGGCCCTCCTCGACGAGCTCGGGATCCCCAACGCGGCGGCCGCGATCGGCGCCGCCCGCGCGCGGGCGCCGAAGCCGACCGGATCCGGGTAGTCGGCGCTAAGAGCGGCGCGCCGCCTGCGCGGGCCCGTGCGCACTGTCGTGCCGGTGACCGAGGTCGTCCCGGAGACGCCGTCCACCGTGACCCTCCGCTTTCCGTACCAGCCGGCGGCGCAGCCGGGACAGTTCGTGATGGTCTGGCTCCCGGGCGACGACGAGCTGCCGATGTCGCTCTCCTACACCGAGGGGGCGTCCAAGGGCGTCACCATCAAGGCGATGGGCGACAGCAGCCGTCGGACCCTGTCGATGCGCCCCGGCGACCGGGTCGGCATCCGGGGGCCGTACGGGCGCGGGTTCGACCTTTCCGCACGACGCATCCTCGTGGTCGCCGGCGGCTCCGGGGCGGCGGTCCTGGCACCCGGCGCTCAGGCGGCCCGCGCACGAGGGGCCGACGTGACCGCCGCGCTGGGCGCGACGACCGCCCGCGAACTCCTCTTCGCCGAACGGTTCCGGTCGATGGGCGTGGAGGTCGTCGTGGCGACCGACGACGGCTCGGACGGCGCCCGCGGGTTCGTCACCGGACCGGCAGAGGCCCTCCTCGCCTCGGGCCGGTTCGACGCGGTCTGGACGTGCGGCCCCGAGGTGATGATGCTCAAGGTCGTCCGGAGCGCCGCGGCCCACGGCGTCCGGGCGTACGGCTCGGTCGAGCGGCACATGAAGTGCGCCCTGGGAATGTGCGACGCCTGCGCCCTCGGGCCGTACCATGTCTGCGTCGACGGGCCGGTGCTGGACGCCGCGCAGCTCACCGAGACGGAGTTCGGGAAGTTCCATCGGGACGCCTCCGGCCGAAGGGTGACGACGTAGCGCGCGAGGGCCCGACGCGCCTCGGCGCACCGTTCGTCGCGCGCCGCTCGCCCAAGTCTTTATGCGCGAGGTCCGGTACGCGCCGCGGGGTTCTGCCGTGAAGGTTCTGGTCGTCACCGGCGGCGTGATCTCCGGCCTCGGCAAGGGGATCACGACGTCGTCGCTGGGACGGCTCCTCAAGGCGCGCGGCGTCCCCGTCACGATCGTCAAGATCGACCCGTACCTTAACGTCGACGCGGGGACGATGAACCCGTACCAGCACGGCGAGGTGTTCGTGCTGGACGACGGCACCGAGGCCGACCTCGACCTCGGCAATTACGAAAGGTTCCTCGGCCAGAGCCTCTCCGGCAGCCACAACCTGACGACCGGCAAGATCTACCGGGCCGTCATCGAGAAGGAGCGGCGCGGCGACTACCTCGGCAACACCGTCCAGATCATCCCGCACGTCACCGGCGAGATCAAGCGGACGATCCGCGACGTCGCCGAGGCGAACGGCGCGGAGGTCATCCTGGTCGAGGTCGGCGGGACCGTCGGCGACATCGAATCGATGCCGTTCCTGGAGGCGCTCCGCGAGCTCTCCTACGAGGTCGGCGAGGGCAACATGGCGTTCGTCCACACCACGCTCGTCCCGGTCGTTGGGCCGGTCGGCGAGGCGAAGACGAAGCCGACCCAGCACTCGGTCCGGGAGCTGCGGGCGATCGGCATCCGCCCGAACATCATCGTCGCGCGCGGTCCGAGCCCGCTCACCTCGGACATCAAAGCGAAGATCTCGCTGTTCTGTGACGTCCCCCCGGAGGCGGTGATCTCCGTCCCCGACCAGGCGAGCATCTACGAGGTACCGCTCGTCCTGGAGGCCCAGGGGGTCGGGCCGCTGCTCGCCCGCCTCCTCCGGCTTCCCGAACGCGAGCCGGAGTACGCTGCCTGGAAGGAGTTCCTCGCGACGTACCGCCGCGCCGACCGGCCGCTGGAGCTGGCCGTCGTCGGCAAGTACACCGAACTCCACGACGCCTACCTTTCCCACGTCGAAGCGGTCCACCACGTCCAGGGCCACCTCGGCGTCGAGGTCCGGCTCCAGTGGTACGACGCCGAGGACCTGACGAAGAACCCGGCGCTCCTCGGCCGGGTCGCGCGCTCCGACGCGCTGCTCGTTCCCGGAGGGTTCGGCGCCCGCGGCGTCGAGGGGAAGGCCCGCGCGATCGAGACCGCCCGGCGTGAGGGAATCCCGTTCCTCGGGGTCTGCTACGGCTTCCAGATGGCGGCGGTCGAGTTCGCCCGGACCGTCCTCGGGCTGCCGGAGGCGAATACCACCGAGGTCGATCCGTCGACGAAGGACCCGGTCGTCTGCCTGCTCGAGGAGCAGAAGTCGCTCACCGAGCTCGGCGGCACGATGCGCCTCGGCGCCCAGCGCGTTGTCGTCCGCCCCGACTCCGCCCTTGCGCGGCTGTACGGGAGGACCGAGCTGTGGGAGCGCCACCGGCACCGCTACGAGATCAACCCGAAGTACCTCGATCGGTTCGCTGCGGCCGGGCTGGCGGTCGCCGCGACCGCCGTGGACGGCCGCGTCGAGGCGTTCGAGCTCGCCGGGCACCCGTTCTTCTTCGGCGTCCAGTACCATCCCGAGTTCCTCTCGCGCCCGGAGTCGCCCCACCCTCTCTACCTGGGGCTGGTGCGGGCCGCGATCGCGCGCAAGGAGGTCGCTTCGCATGCCGCCCCCGCGCCGACTCTCGCGTGAGCTCGCCGCGAGGGACGGCGAGGCCGTCCTCATCGCCGGCCATCTCGAGGAGTACCGCGCGCTCGGCGGGGTCGCCTTCGCCCTCGTCCGCGACGGGACAGGGACGACCCAGGTCACGCTGAAGAAGGGGACGACCGACCCGGCGCTCTTCGCGGCGCTGGAGACGCTCCCCCGCGAGTCGGTCGTCGCCGTCGAGGGGACCGTGGCGCTTTCGCAGAAGTCGCGCCGCGGTGTCGAGCTCTCGCCGACCCGCCTCACCGTGCTCTCGAAGGCGGAGGTGCCGCTGCCGCTCGGGGTCGTCGACAAGGTCCCGGCGGAGTTGAACACCCGCCTCGACCACCGGGTCCTCGACCTGAGGAAGCCCGCGGTGCGGGCGATCTTCGAACTGCGCGCCGAGCTGCTCGCCGCGATGCGGGCGGCGTTCGTCGCCCGCGGCTTCCTCGAGGTCGAAACCCCGAAGATGCTGCGGCAGGGAGCCGAGGGCGGGGCGACCCTCTTCTCGGTCGACTACTTCGGCTCGACCGCCTACCTCGCGCAGAGCCCTCAGCTGTACAAGCAGATGCTGATCGGCGCCGGGTTCGAGCGCATCTTCGAGATCGCTCCGGTGTTCCGGGCCGAGCCGTCGGACACCGTCCGGCACATCACCGAGCTGACGATGCTCGACGGCGAGATCGGCTACGTCACCGAGCCGGACGAGATCCGCGACGTGCTCGAAGGGATCGTCGTCGACGCGGTCGCCGCGACCCGGACCGCGCTGCTCACCCGTTCCTCCCCGCTCGCCGAACGGCTGCCGCAGCTCACCCGGCCGTTCCCTCGCGTCCCGTTCGGCACCGCCGAGGAGTGGCTCGGCCGCCCCGGCGCCGGCCGCGACTTCTCCACCGAGGAGGAGAAGGCGATCGGCGAGCGGATGGTCAAGGAGCAGGGCGCCTCGTTCTACTACCTCACGGACTATCCGACCGCCGTGAAGGCGTCGACGTTCTACGCCTGGCGCCGCGACGACGACCCGGCGACGACCGGATACTTCGACCTCGCCTACCGCGGCCTGGAGATCGCCAGCGGCGGGCGGCGCGAGCACCGCCTGGACCGCCTCCTCGCGAACCTGAAGGCCGCGGGGCTGGACCCGGCGCGGTTCTCCGGCTACTTGGAGGCGTTCCGGTTCGGGATGCCCCCCCACGGGGGATGGGGGCTGGGCATCGACCGGCTCGTCCAGGCGCTGACCGACGTCCAGAATATACGCGAAGCACGCCTCTTCCCGCGTGACCGGTACCGGCTCGAACCGTAGGGGGGAGGACGAACGGTCGCCGCGCGCACCACCCTGCCCGCCTCTCCGGAGCTGCAGGGGCGCTGGGCGTCCGCCCTCGAGGAAGCGGGGCTCCGCCCCCGGATCCTGCGCGTCTTCGACCGCTACCCCGAGGAGCGCTCCGTCGAGATAGCGTTCGGGGCGATCGACGCGATCGACACCGGCCTCGCCGACCTCCTCCTCGAGCGGCCCGAGGAGGTGCTGGACGCCGGCGTCCGCGCGATGCGCGAGCTGCTCCCGGTCTCCGGGCCGGACGCCGAGGGACTCCGGCTGCGGATCCTCGGCCTCCCGCCGACGGCCGGTCGGCGCGTCCGCGACATCCGCGAGAACGACCTCAACCGGTTCCTCGCGGTCGACGGGATCGTACGCCGCGTGAGCGAGGTCCGACCGCAGATCCGGGACGCCGTCTTCGAGTGCGTCGCCTGCCGGACGAAGTTCCACGAGCCGCAGGACGAGGCGTCGCTCGTCTTCCGCGAGCCGCTCGAGTGCCCGGAGTGCGGCAAGGCCCAGGGGAGGACCCGCTTCCGCCTCCTCGCCGAGGAGTCGACGTACGTCGACGCCCAGCGGGTGGAGGTCCAGGAGCGGCCCGAGACCCTCAAGCACGGCGCGCACCCGCAGGGGCTCACTGTCCTGCTGGTCGAGGACCTCGCCGGGAAGGTCCTGCCGGGCAACCGCGTCGTCCTCAACGGGGTCCTGAAGAGCTTCCAGCGCGCCAGCGCCGGACGCGGCGGCGTTGTCCGCAACACGACGTTCGACGTGATGCTCCTCGCGACCTCGTTCGAGTCCAAAAGCCTCGAGTACACGGAGATCGAGATCTCGCCGGAGGACATCGCGCTCATCGAGCAGTTCCGGGGCGACCCGACGGTCGTCGACAAGATCGTGCTCTCGCTCGCGCCGACGATCAAGGGGATGGAGGAGGAGAAGGAGGCGGTCGCCCTCCAGCTCTTCGGTGGCGTCCAGAAGACCCACTCGGACGGGGTCCGCGTGCGCGGCGACATCCACGTCCTTCTGGTCGGCGACCCGGGGGTCGCGAAGAGCCAGCTGCTGCGCTACATCAGCCAGGTCGCCCCGCGTGGGATCTACACGAGCGGCAAGGGGACGACCGCGGCCGGCCTGACCGCCGCGGCGGTGAAGGACGACTTCGCCGGCGGCCGGTGGATGCTCGAGGCCGGCATGCTCGTCCTGGCGGACGGCGGGATGGCGGTGATCGACGAGCTCGACAAGATGAGCCCGGAGGACCGCTCGGCGATGCACGAGGCGCTCGAGCAGCAGACCGTCTCCATCGCCAAGGCCGGGATCACCTCGACGCTGAACGCGCGGTGCCCGGTCCTCGCGGCGGCGAACCCGAAGCTCGGCCGCTTCACGAACGATCGGTCGATCTCCGAGCAGATCGACCTGCCCCCGACCCTCCTGTCGCGCTTCGACGTGATCTCTCGATCCGCGACGTGCCGAACCAGGAGCGCGACCGTCGGCTCGCCAACCGCATCCTGGCGTCGCACCGGGACGTCGGGCTCCTCGCGCCGGGGGACCGGACGGGGAGGCGCCGCCGTTCTCGCCGGAGCTGCTGAAGAAGTACATCGCCTACGCCCGCCAGGTCCGCCCGCGGCTGCTGGACGAGGCGCTCGGCGTCCTCGAGGACTACTACGTGCGCGTCCGGCGCCAGGGGGAGGAGCCGGACGCCCCGGTCCCGATCACGGCCCGACAGCTGGAGGCGCTCGTCCGCATGAGCGAGGCGGCGGCGAGGGCGCGGCTGAGCGACGTCGTCCAGCCCGAAGACGCGCAGCGCGCGGTCCGGATCATGGGCAACTACCTCCGCCGCGTCGCGATGACCCCCGAGGGGCGGATCGACATCGACATCACGCAGACCGGCGTCAGCCACAGCCAGCGGGAGCAGTTCGAGCTCGCCCGCTCGACGATGCGCGAGCTCCAGGGCGCCCCGGGCGGCCAGTTCTCGCTGCCGGAGTACATAGAGGCGATGGCCCGCCACGCCGTGGTGGCCGGTCGCGCAGAGGCGATCCTGCAGACGCTGCGCAACCAGGGCGAGGTCATCGAGCTCCGGACCGACCGGTTCCAGCTGACCCGCTTCTGAGCCCCTCGGCCGCGCCGGAGGGGGTTTTATCCGACGGCCGGCCTCGACCGGAGAGGAGGGGCATGCCGTGGAGCGCGCAGGGGTCGTCATGCGGATACACCGGGTCCGCACCGAGTTCGTGGTCGCCGCGTGCGACGTCGAGCTCCTCGGACGGGAGCTGCCGGTCGGCTCGAACGGCCGCACCGTGAAGGTCTCCGGCGACTTCTACGGCGAGCGCGAGGTCTCCGTCGAGGAGCTCCTCTGGGCGCTCCAGCGGGCGACCGTCGCGAACCTGCTCGGCCCGCGCGTGCTGAAGATCGCCGCCGAGCACGGCCACCTGACCGAGCAGGCGACGACCGATATTGGCGGGGTGCCGCACGCCGAGATCTTCGCCATGTTCGGCTGAGCCGGAGGGGCGATGGCGTCCGGGGAGTTCTGCGTCCTCTGCGGCCGCACCGGCGTCGAGCTGACCAACGGCGTCTGCGCCGCGTGCGCTGCCGACCGGACGGTCCTGCTCCGGGTGCCGAAGCAGGTCGAGATCGTCCTCTGCCCGCAGTGCGGCGCCCGGTGGTCGCACGGGCGCTGGAGCGGCGCCGGCGCGCCGACCGTCCTCTCCTCCGAGGACCTCGCCCCGTTCGTCGACGCGCATCCGGACGTCGGGGTCCGGACGCTCCGCTGGGAGGAGCGGGCGCGCAGCCCGTCGCTCCGCGAGCTGACCGGCACGGCGGAGGTCCGCTTTCGCGGCACGGAGCGAACGGTCACGGTCCAGCTCGCCGCCCGCGTCGTGTCGCGCACGTGCACCGACTGCGGACGCAAGAGCGGCCACTACTACACCGCCCGGCTCCAGCTCCGGGGCGATGCGGCCCCCCGGACCCGCCGGCCGAAGGAGCTGCGGCGGCGCTTGGCGGCCCTCTGGCACAACCTGAAGCGGGAGACCCGGTCCGAGTGGAGGTCGGCGGTCGCGTGGACGGAGGAGCTCCCCGAGGGCTGGGACGTCTACTTCACCGACACCCTGGCCGCCCGGTCCGTGTCGAAGTTCGCCAAGCAGCGGTACGGCGCGAAGCTGGTCGAGTCGGCGAGCCTGGCCGGCCGGAAGAACGGCCAGGACCTCTACCGGGTGACGTTCTGCCTTCGGTTCCCGGCGGCGAGCCTACCGCCCGACCCGGACCCCGAGGAGCGCGCGCCGGGGCCCCCGTAGAACGATAGTCTTAAGAAACGAAGTCGCCGTCGCACCGTCTACGGTGAGGTCCTTCTCATGATGAAGAAGAGCGGCATTCTCCGGCGACACCACGGGAACGAGACGTTGGAAGAGGGGTCCTTTTTGGACCTGGGCTCGATGCAGTTCGAGGACGAGGCGGCGAGCCTCGCCGGCGCGCACGGTGCGGTGCGCCTCGCCGAACTGCTGCGGTTCGAGGATCTGCACACGGTCTCCAAGTTCGCCTACCAGGGCGACATCGTCCTGGTCGACTACACTTCGATCGCCAACGACCAGATGGCGATGAAGCGGATGAGCATCGACCTCAAGAACGTCGCAAAGGATACCGGTGGCGATGTCGCAGGCATCGCCAAGAACCTCCTCGCCATCACCCCCGCCGGAATCCGCATCGACCGCCAAAAGATCCGACCGTCCTTCTAGGGGCCCGCTCGCGCTGCGGGTCGCGCTCGACCCGCGGGACGCCCTCGCGGCGGCCCCGTCGGTCGTCGCGCGCGGGATCTTCGAGCGGGGCGAGGCGGACGAGCCGTTCCCGAAGGCGCTCAGCGCGGACGACGCCGCCACCGGCGGCGTCCTGCGCCGGGCGTGGGAACGCCGCGAGTTCCGCGGCAAGCGCCGGGAGCTGACGGTCTTCCACCGGCCGTCCGACGGAGGCCGGATCGTCCTCATCGGCCTCGGCCCGAAAGGGAAGTACTCGGCGGAGGGGGCCCGGCGGGCCGCCGCCGAGACGGTGAAGGGCCTCCGCGGCAAGGCCGCCCCGACCCTCGGGTTCGTCCTCGCCTCGTTCGTCGCACGGTCCGTCGACGCCCCGACGGCCGTCCGGGCGCTGGTCGACGGGGCCGTCCTCGGCTCCTACGAGTTCGTCCAGTACAAGACGACGGTCGACGCCGGCGTCGAGCAGGCTACGCTCTTTGCCGGGGGGCTCTCCAACCCCCGAAGCGCCGCGCTGGGCAAGGCGCTCGAGCAGCAGCGGACGCTCGCCGAGACGGTCGTCTGGACCCGCGAGATCGCCAACCTGCCGGCGGACACCGCGACGCCCGAGCGGCTCGCCGAGGAGGCGAGGCGCCTCGGCACCGAGCTCGGACTCAAGGTCACCGTCTTCGACGAGACCGCGCTCGCGAAGATGGGCTGCGGCGGCATCCTCGCCGTCGGCGGCGGCTCGTCGCACCCGCCGCGGATGGTCGTGATCGAGTATCCGGGACGCGGCCCCGGGGCGAAACGCCACACCGTCGCCCTGGTCGGGAAGGGGATCACCTTCGACTCCGGTGGGATTTCCATCAAGGCCGGCCCGGCGATGTCGAACATGAAGTTCGACAAGTCCGGCGCCGTCGCCGTCCTCGGCACGATGCGCGCGGCAGCGCAGCTGAAGGTCGCCCCCCGCGTCATCGGGATACTCTGCTGCGCGGAGAACCTCCCGAGCGGCCACGCCTACCGGCCCGGCGACCTCGTCCGGACGTTCAACGGCAAGACGATCGAGGTGATCAACACGGACGCGGAGGGGCGGGTGGTCCTCTCGGACGGGCTCGGCTACGCGGTCGCGACGTATCAGCCGGACGTCCTCGTGGACGTTGCCACCCTCACCGGCGCCGAGGTGGTTGCGCTCGGGGACGACACGGCGGCGGTCATCAGCCCGGACGATCGGCTCGCCCGCGCGCTCCTGGCCGCCTCCGCGACCTCCGGCGAGCCGCTGTGGCGGATGCCCCTCACCGACTATCACCGGGAGCTGATCCGCAGCGACTTCGGGGACGTGCGGAACTCTATCGAGATCACGGTCGCCGGGGTGCTCACCGCCTCGGCGTTCCTGGAGGCGTTCGTCGGCGACCGCCGCTGGGCCCACCTCGACATCGCCGGGCCGGCCTACACCACCATCACGACGCGCCGTTTCCAGCCGGCGTACCAGAACATGGGGGCGACCGGTTTCGGGGTCCGGACGCTCGCGCAGTTCCTGCTGAACGGCGGAGGCCGCGCCGCCTAGGACGCCGCGGGCGCCGCGGCGTTACGCCGCGACGACCTGGACGCTCTCGCCACCGTGACGGCTCGCCCGGGGGCGTACCTCGCAGAAGAGCGGCGTGTGGTAGCCGCCGCCGGTGACGAGCGCCGTCCCGACCGGGAGCGACTGGATCATCTGGGTCATGCCGTCGGTCAACCCCTCGATCGACTGGGCGATCGCCTTCAGGTCGAGCGGGTTCGTCACCTGCAGGATCAGCTGGGTGTTGCACTGGGAGAGGACGCTCTTGTCGATGCGGGCGGCCCGCTGGGTCACCGCGCACAGCCCGAGGCCGAACTTGCGGCCCTCGCTGGCGATGTTCTTGAGGATCCTGGAGCAGGTCGCCGTCCCCTGCTGCGGCGCGAAGTTGTGCGCCTCCTCGATAACGAGGAACAGCGGGGGATCTTCTCCTTCTTCCGGTTCTCGAAGAGGGTCGAGGCGATCCGCGCGACGACCAGCTCCTGGACGTCCGGGGCGATCCCGCGGAGGTTGATGAGGGTCGCCTGGCCCTTCTGGACGAGCTCGTTCAGGCTCGTGCCGACCGGCCCGAGCAGCTTCGTCTGCTCGACGTACTCGAGCCGCTCGTGGAGCATCTCCGCCGCGGCCCCTTCGGCGAACTCGGCCGCGCGCACGAGGTCGTGGACGCTGTAGTCGGGGTTCTGGGCCCCGGCCGTCTCCAGCATCTGCTTGAGCGGGCCGAGGTAGCTCTTCACGTTCGTCAGGCCCATGAAGATGAGCAGGTCGCGCGGGTCGGTGTGGCGCAGCGAGAAGGTGAGGGGCTTGGCGGACGGGTTCAGCGAGACGTCCGGGGAGTACTCCTGCACCTGACGGGCGAATCCCTGGACCTCGACCCCGAACCGTCCGGTCGCCGTGCTCTTCTCGGCAGCGTGGCGGAGCGAGCCGTACTCGCCGTGCGGGTCGATGATGACGCAGGTGACCTTGTGGCGGAGCAGCTCCTCGATGAGGACCCCCAACAGGTAGCTCTTGCCGCCGCCGGTCTTGGCGAGGACGCTGACGTGCCGCTGGACGAGCTGGTTGATGTCGAGCTCGACCCTGAGGTTGTGGTTGCGCAGCAGCCCGACGTAGGCACCGGTGCTCGCCCGGTGCTTCAGCCCGAGCACGTCGGCGATCAGCGGCTCCTCCGCGCGGTAGACGAGGGCCCCCGGGCGGAACGGGATCGTCGGGCACTTGACGATCCCCTGGGCGTCGCGGTAGCCGACGACCCGCGCGATGCCGAGGAGGTTCTGGTGGATCGCCGAGTCGTCGCGGGCGTCGAGCGTGCCGGCGCGGTCGACGTCGAAGTCGCTCGTCCGCTTCAGGTCGTCCAACTGGCAGAGGACACTGCCGTGCTGCTCGTCGTCGACCGCGACGTAGTCGCCCCGCTCTACCGGCGGGAGAGCCGGAGGTGGAACCGGCCGAGACCGACGTCGCCGAAGATCCGGCCGACTTCCTCCACGGTGCGTTCCGACCCGGGGTCCGGCATATTAGCGTGCGCTCGGAGCGGAACGCGCCGCGCCACGGCGGGGCCGCCGCCTCCAGAGCCTTTATATCGGGAGGTTTGGTCGAACGGAACCCCGCCGGACCGAACCGCCGCGGCGCAACGGTGACTGTTTGCCCGACCCGACAGAAGAACTCGAACGGCGA
This sequence comes from uncultured Thermoplasmata archaeon, assembly GCA_963719635.1. Taxonomy (GTDB): domain Archaea; phylum Thermoplasmatota; class Thermoplasmata; order Lutacidiplasmatales; family UBA184; genus Lutacidiplasma. Next base: position 254,334 of record CAVRCS010000004.1, read on the forward strand.
CGCGCCGAGTCGAACGAGCACGCGGACGCGTTCCGCGCCACCCGCGACCGGCTGAACGGCGAGGCGCGCACCCTCGCGGACGCCCGCGCCGAGATCGTCGACGCGATCCGGGCGAAGAGCTCCGAGGCGCAGGACCACCGCCGCCACCGCGACGAGATGAACACCCAGGTCCGCGAGGCGAAGCGGCTGCGCGAGGAGTGGAACGCGAAGTTCCAGCAGCTCTCCGAGACGATCCAGCAGATGCGGCGGACCCGACCGCCCCGTCAGGGCGCCGTCCCGGTCTGGCGCCTCAAGAAGGACCTCAAGGAGCTCGAGTTCCGCCACATGACCACCGGGTTCACCGGCGACCAGGAAAAACGCCTCATCGAGGAGATGAAGCGCCTCGAGGCGGCGATCCGGGAGCAGGAGGACCAGTTCCGCCGCGACCCCGGCATCGAGGAGGCGCTGAAAGCGTACGCCGAGGCCCGGGACGAAGCGGAGAAGCACCACGCCGCCGTCGGCGCGCTCGCCGAGTCGGCGCAGCGGGAGCACGAGGCGATGGTCGCCCTCTTCGAGGCGGGCGACGAGCTGCGCCGGCAGGCCGACGACGTTCAGGCGAAGCTGGTCGAGGTCAAGGGGGCCGCGGACGAGGCGCACCGCCAGCACATCGGGGCGATCGAGGAGGTCCGCGACATCGAAAAGCTCCTGTACGCCGCCCGCGGCGGCCACGCCCCGTCCTCGTGGGCCCCCACCCAGGCGCCGCGCGAAGAGGATTTCCTCGCCCGGCTGAAGAAGGGCGAGAAGGTCTCCACCGAAGACCTGCTCGAGCTGCAGAAGCGCGGACGCGCCTAGACGTACCGGATTGCCGTGACCCCGGAAGCGGAACCCCGCCCCGTCGCCGCGGTCGTCTTCGCGGTCGACGATGTCCTGGTGCCGTTCCGGTCGGTCGCCGCGTGGCAGTGGGCGTGGCGACCGCAAGGTCCCCGCCTCGGCGACCGGCACGTCCAAGCCGCCGTCCGTCGGGCGCTCAAGGAGTGGGACCGACGCCGCTGGCACGGGCTCACCGGCAAATCCCCGCCGGCGGACCGCGCGGCGCTCGAGGCCCACCTGGGGGAAACGCTGCAGGCGGTCGCGCGGCGGAGCCTCCCGGCCGAAGAACGGGACGCGGTGGTGCGCCGGATGTTCCAGCCGAAGGGCGAGCTGGAGCGGTTCCCGGACGTCGAGCCGGCGCTGGGCCGTCTGCGCGCGCGCGGCGTGCACGTCGGGGCCCTCACCTACCTGCCGACCGAGAGCGCCCGATGGCTGCTGCAGCGGAGCGGCTTTCCCGCCGAGGCGCTGCTCGGCCGCGGCACCGCCTCCGAGCCGGCGGTCCCGGCAGGAGCGGCGTTCCTGGCAGCCGCCGAGCGCCTGGGCGCGCCGGTCGAGGGGACCGTCTTCGTCGGGTCGATGTACCTGGAGCGACGCCCGTGCGGCGCAGCGGGCAGGCCTCCGGGCGGTCCTGCTCGACCGGGCGGGCGCTTGGCCCCACCTTGCCGGTGGGCGGATCGCGTCCCTCGCCGAGCTCGACGCCGCGCTCGAACGGTCGGCGACGCCCATCGGCGGCCCGTCAACGGACGACGCCGCTCCGGGAGCGGAGGACCGCCGCTCCTCGGGGGACTTTTTATAGGCTCTTCCCCGGTGCGGCGACGATGCCGGTGCGTAACGTCAAGCTCGACCAGACGGAGCTGCGGCAGATCAAGGAGCTCTACGAGGGCGTGATGTCCCACGCCTGCCACGGCCTGTTCTTCAAGGAAGGCTCGGTGATCGGCGCCAACATGGCCGAAGAGGCGCTGAAGGACCGCCCCCACTACTTCGAGCGGGCCGCCACCGTTCTCGAGGAGCGCGGCTGGGTCGAGGGGGTCAAGTTCTCCGACCACGACGTGGTCGTCCGGGGGTCGATCGAGGTCGCGCCGAGCGACATCCCGACCTGCCACCGCCTCCGGGGCATCCTCCGCGAGTTCTACGAACGTTTTAAGGGGGAGCGCGTCAAATGCACGGAAGAGGCGTGCGCGAGTACCGGGGAGCGCGAATGCCACTTCCGGGTCGAGGAGCTGTAGGAGTACCGAGGGGATGATGGCTACCGGGAACGTAGGCGCCGTGATCAAGGACCTCAAGACCCGTGTGTCGGGGATCGCCACGGCGCTCGTCTCGCGCGACGGGCTCGTCCTGTACGCGGACGTCCCCGCCGGGGTCTACACCGAGACGTTCGCCATCATGTGCGCCACGATCCTCGGAGCCGCCGCCACCGCCAACACCGAGTTGAACCGGGCGGCCCCCGAGCGGATCGTCGTCGAGGGGAACGACTCGAAGACCATCATCGTCGGCAGCGGCAAGAAGGCGCTGCTGGTCGCGGTCGTCGACCAGAGCGCGGACGTGACGAAGGTCCTCGACGAGGTCGCGAAGGTCGCCGACCTCCTCAAGGCGAACTGAGCCGACTTCTCGGTGGCGCCGCGCGCCGCTACGGGGCGAGGTCGCCCGTGGCCGATCCGGATTCTTCCCGGCCGGCCGGCTTTCCCGTCAGCATGCGGGTCGCGTAGCCGGCGAGCGCTGCGACGAGCCGCGCCCACGCGATGGCGCGCTTCTGGCCGGCGAGCAAGCGCCGCAGCCGGTACCGGACCCAGAGGCTGCCGTGCTTCTCGGTGAGCTGCTTGCGCCCGTAGCCGTTCCAGAACGCCTGGTAGAGGAACCGTACCAGCGTCTCGCGCATGTGGTGGAAGACGACCGCCTCGGGCAGGTAGCGGATCGCCGCGCCGGCCCGGACGGCGCGGAGGTTCAGGTCGATATCCTCGGCAGTGATGAACCGGGTGTCGAAGCCCCCGAGCTGCTCGAACAACGCCCGCGGATAGACCAGGTTGCACGACGGGTACGTGAGGTCGTAGCCGCCCTGGAACAGTTCGACCCGCTCGAGGGCGCCGTACTTCGGCCTGCCGACCGTCTCCGTCCGTCCGGCGAGGATCGTCGCCGGGCCGAAGGACCCGCGCAGGTTCGCGAGCCAGCGGGAGTCCGCGACGCAGTCGCCGTCGATGAACGCGACGTAGTCGGCGCGCGCCGCGCGGACGCCGAGGTTGCGGCCTCCGCCGCGGGAGCACGGCTTTTCGATCAGCCGGAGCATCTCCGGGTGGTGCGCGCGGAACTCCTCGGCGATCGCGACCGTCCGGTCGCGGCTCGCCGCGTCGACGAGGACGACCTCGAACGGAGGTTCCTGGACGGCGAGGCTCTCGAGGAGAGGCGAAAGGTGCAGCTCCTCGTTGCGGGTGGTGACGACGACCGAGACGAAGGGGCGCCCTACGGGCTCACTTCCCAATGTCCATCACGACGACGTCCTTGACCGCGCGCATGCTCTTGAAGGGGAGCACGAGACGGCCGGACGCGTCGCTCTGGAACAGGCGCTGCTCGACGTCCTCGCTCGGGGTGACGAGCACGTGGGCGATCCCCCCGGAGAGCGTGTCGACGACGAAGTTGTCGATCATGCCGAGAATCTGGCCATCGTTCGTCATCACGGTCTTCCCCCGGAGCTCGGTGAGAAACTTGCGCATCGGGACGCCTCAAGCGCGATGGGCGGCGCTTCGTATTTAATCGTTGGCGGGTACAGGAACCCGGTCGTGGCCCGGCGCGCCGGCCGTCGCGCCGCCGAGGGCGCGCGGCGGCGCCCCTCCGGCGGCGCGCGGCGCGGCAACGCTTATATCGCGCACCCGGGTCGAACCTCGCCTTTCTATGGCCGAGCGACGCCGTAAGGGGAACCCGGAGCTGGTCCGCGTGCTCGGCGAGCTCCGAAAAGGCGCCCGCGCGCACGACGCCCCGATCTGGGCGGCGGTCGCGGAACGCCTCGAGCGGGCGCGCCACCAGGTCGGTCCGATCAACGTCGGCCAGCTGGAGCGGCTCACCCACGCCGGCGAGACCGTCGCCGTGCCAGGAAAGCTGCTGGCGGACGGCCGCCTGGCCAAGCCCCTCACCGTCGGGGCGTTCTCGTTCTCCGAGGAGGCGCGCGGCAAGATCCACGCCGCCGGCGGCACTGCCGTCTCCCTCTCCGAGCTCATGAAGTCCCACCCGGACGGGACGGGGGTCCGCCTCCTTGCCTGAAGCGAAGTCCACGGGCGCGGCGAGCCCTACCGTCATCGACGCGACCGGCCTCGTCCTCGGCCGGGCGGCCAGCTACATCGCGCATCGCCTCCTCGCCGGCGAGTCGATTACGGTCGTGAACGCCGAGCAGGCGGTCGTCACGGGCTCCCGCTCCTCGGTGCTCGGCACCTACATCGCGGCCCGGGCCCGCGGCTCGGTGCGCTCCGGCCCGCACTTCCCGCGGTATCCGGACCGGATCTTCCGCCGGACGGTCCGCGGCATGCTCCCGCACCTCCGGTCGCGGGGGAAGGCGGCCTTCGACCTCCTCGAGGTCCACATCGGCGTCCCGGAGGGGCTCGGCAGCGCCCCGCGGACGACGATCGAGGACGCGAAGGCGCGCCCGTCGCTCCGTGCCCCCCTCACGCTCGCCGAGATCACCCGGCTGCTCGGGGCCCACGTATGAAGGCCCCGGTCGTCGTCCTGACCACGGGCAAGCGCAAGGCGGCGATCGCCCGCGCCACCGTGCGCAAGGGCCAGGGGCTGACGCGGTTCAACGGGGTCCCGCTGGAGCTGGTCGAGCCCGAGATCGTGCGGCAGAAGATCCAGGAGCCGATCCTCATGGTCGGCGACCGGGTCCGGCAGCTGAACATCTCCGTCCGCGCCCAAGGGGGCGGGATCATCGGTCAGGCGTCGGCGGCCCGCACGGCGGTCGCTCGGGGCCTGCTGGAGTGGCTGAAGGACGACGCGCTCCGCTCGACGTTCCGCCAGTACGACCGCACCCTGCTGGTCAACGACCCACGACGCAAGCTGCCGAAGCGGCCCGGCGGCCGCGGCGCCCGCGCCCGGCGACAGAAGTCGTACCGTTAGAGGGGTCCACCGCGATGACGATGATGATCCCCGTCCGCTGCTTCACCTGCGGGGCCGTCATCGGTCAGCACTGGGACGAGTACCGCGAGCGCACCGTGCGCGGCGAGGCCGCGGGGGCCGTCTTCGACGCCCTGGGGCTGGAGCGGGTACTGCTGCCGCCGCATGCTGCTCACCCACGTCGACCTTCTGGACGAGGTCGGCCCGTACGGTTAGCCGCGCGTCGGGGACGGCCGCCTCTGGCGGCTCCGTCGCACGCCTCCTGCCCGAAAGAATCACGTCGGAAAGGGTAGACCCGGGCCGCTAGGGCCCGGGTCGGACGCCGCGGCCCCTACTCGTCGTCGTCCGCGGCCGCGGGCTTGCTGCCGCGCTCGAGCCCACTGCGCCCGCTCGACGGCTTGGCCGTCCCGGGCTTGCGTGTGCGTTTGCGGAAGTACAGGACCAGGACCGCGATCACGACCACGACCGCCGCCACGATCCCGCCGTCCTCCAGCAAGGTCGTCGTCGGGTTCGGGTGCACGGTGATGGCGCTCGAAGCGATGCTCTCGGAGGAACCGTTGACGAACTGGTTTTGCGCGGTCGTCACGGCGTAGAGGATGAACGAGCCGGAGCGGCCCGGCGTCCAGTCGATGACCGCCCGGACGGTCTTCCCGTGCTTGAGCATCGGGATCGACCCGGTCGCGATCGTCGTCGTGTTGAGCGTCGCGTTCTTCGTCTTGTTCGTGTAGCCGTAGAACTTCACGGACGCCGGCGTCCCGGCGATGTAGTCCTTGCTGCCGGTGCCGCTCGGGCTGAGCAGGTAGAACGAGACCGTGACGTCGGTGGCCGTCGCCTGCTTGCCGCCGCCGACCGTGATGTTCACCCAGTAGCTGTAGCTCGTGCCGGCGTTGAGGGTCGTCGGCCCGGTGAGGTTGGCTGCCTCCATCACCGGCCGCAGCGTGGTGTTCTCCGAGACCGACAGCGAGGTCGTGGTGTTCGCCTTCTCCCCGGCCTTGTCGGTGACCGTGAGGCGGATCTTGTAGTCGGTCGTCTTCGGGCCGAGCCGGAGCGTCGGGTATTGTCCCGCGGTCTTCACGGACGCGTTCGTCCACGAGAGGTTCCCCGTGAACGTGCTGTTCCCCGGGTTGGTGAGGTTCCAGTTGTACCAGACGATCGAGCCGTTGCCGAAGTCGCTCGACTCGTTACCGGCGAGGCGGACCACCGCGTAGTGCTTGAGCCCCTCGACGATCGACCCGCTGGTGATCGCCTTCCCCGCCTGGTTCAGCAGCAGGATCTTCGGGACCGGCGGCTCCGTGTCCCGCACTAGGATGGTGAGCACCGTCGACGACGACGTGCCGACCGCGGTCCAGACCGTGAGCGTGAGGTTGTACTCCCAGCCGTAGCCGGTCACCCCGCTCGCGACCCCGCCGATCTTCACGTTGGCGAAGTTGAGGTAGAGCCCGTGGCCCGGTGCGGTCTTCGAGTTCGTGGTGTTCGCCCCGAAGGCGACCGACCAGTTCGATGACGCGTTCGCGCCCTTGGTCGCGGAGTAGTTCTGGCTCGCCGTGTAGTTCTTCGCCGTCAGCTTGTACTGGGCGATCGCGAGCACGTTCGGCTTCGCCGGTGCGGAGTTGTTCGCGCTGAAGTGGAGCGTTGTCGTCCAGTTGACGACCAGGAACGTCGTGCTGCCCGCGGTGAACGTCTCGTTGCTCGTGGCGTTGGAGCTGATCTTCGCGGTCGGCGCGCTGGTGACGACCCAGACCTTGAACGACGCCGAGCTCGTCTGGCCCGACGACGCGGTGACCTTCAGCGTGCCGGCGTAGTAGCTCGTCCCGTTCGGCGCCGCGTAGGTGTGGTTGGTCGTCTCGTTGGTCGTCGTGATCGTCGTGCCGTCCCCGAAGTTCCACGCGAACTGGGAGCCGTTCTGCCCGGCGGGGTATGTCGTCGGCGCGGCGCTGTACGTCGCGTTGACCCCCTCGCCGAGGACGACGGTGTAGAAGTTGCGGGTGCTGTTCACGATGTTCGCCGACGAGAAGAACGCGTTCTTGGACGTCACCGAGACGGCCGCCGTCAGGTTCGCGATTTTCACGACCGTGAACGTCGCGGTCGCCGCCGGGCTCGCCGCGGGCTTCGAGGTGAGCGTGAAGTTCGTCCACGTCCCCTTCGGACCAGCCCCAGCGAGGCTGGTGTTCGCCGGCGCCGTCGTGCCGGCCGACAGCACGTAGCCCTTCGGCAGCTTGACGGTGTAGTTGTAGACGTCCGCGCTCGTGACCGGGTGCGAGAACCGGAACGAGATCGTGTATGCCGACGCGTTGACCGGGACGGTCCCGTTCAGCGGGTAGGCGTTCTGCCAGGTATAGGAAAGCGTCTTCGCGCTCGCGATCCCGCAGCTCGTCGTGCAGGTCGACGAGAACGTGAAGTTTGTCGTCCCCTGGGCGGTCTTCGGTCCGACGAACGCGGTCCCGTTGACCGTCGTGGCGGCCTGCACGGCGGGGAAGAACGGACCCTGGGCCGCGAGCCAGGCCTTCAGGGCGGCGTTGTGCGCCGTCCACGAGAAGGCGACGGCGTGGTCGTAGTCGAGCCCCAGCTGGGCCCACAGCTGCCCGACGGAGCCGTTCGACAGCCCCGGGAGTTCGCTGTCGTTCCCGAGCGAGACGTTCGAGTAGACCGCGAGGCTTCCCTTACCGGTCTGCGGGCTGATCCCGGCGAAGTCGAGGACCGTCGAGAAGAGCCCCTGCTCGGCGCTCGTCATCGGGGTCGCCGTCACCGTCTGCTGGAGCGGCGTGCCGGTGGTCACGTTGCGGACGAAGTAGACCGGCTCAAAGCCGACCGGCGACAGGATGACGTAGAACTCCTGGCCGGCGTACGTCCCGAACGAGTAGTAGCCGCCCGGGGGCGTCGTCGCGGAGTAGAGCGCCTGGCTCGCGGGGTCGAAGAGGGTCGCGTTGCCCGTCGTCGTGATGTAGCTGGTCGTCAGCGACGACAGGATCCGCCCGGAGATCGAGAAGCCGCTCAGCGTCCGGTCCAGGGGGGCCGGCTTCGGGGACGAGATCGTGATCGTCGTCGTGTTGGTGTAGAGGCTCGATCCCGAGGTGTGCGTCACCTGCAGGACCCAGGTGCCGAACGGAACGCTGAGGTTGTAGAACCCGCTCGCGTTCGACGTGTTGCTGATCAGCGTGAGCCCGTTGTACACCGGGGCGAGCAGCTTCACCGTCGCCCCACCGACCTGGGCCCCGCCCTGGGTGATCGTCCCGTTGAGCGTGGCGTTGTACGGCCGGACGATGACGTTCTGGATCAGCTGGGTGTTGGCGGTCGGGTGCTTCAGCATGTTCGCGCTGAAGAACTGGTACGTCGGGGTCTGCTGCTCGGGGAGGACGGCGCAGCGGTACGGGTGGCAGCCGCTGATGCTGGCGTCCGCTGCCCGGCGGCACGTACAAGCCCCAGTAGCCCGGGGCGAGGGCGTTGGAGGTGCCGCTCGAGGTGAACTTGAACTGGCCCCCGCTCGTGGTGGCGGCCGTGTAGACGGCCCCCGAGGCGCGCGAGATCAGGTCGACCGTGACGCCCACAGGCACCGGGGCCGCGGTCGGGGCTCCGGGCTGGTCGACGAATCCGGTCACGGTGTAGGTCGTCGTCGAGGCGGCGCTCACGTTGCCGAAAACGGCGATAAGCGTGCTCGCCAGCAGGACGGTGACCAAGGCCCAAGTCGCTGCGCGGTACAGGGGGCGTTGCAACGGTCTCACATCTCCCGTAAGGTCGCCCTCGCTAACGAGGGCGGGCCGCCGAACTTGGCCCTATTACTTAGCGGTTACCCCCTTTTTTTGAGGGGACTCCGAGAGGGCCGGCCCCTCGGCGCCCGGAGCCGGTCCGGACGCCCCCGGGCCTAGCGGTAGATCGCCTCTACCGGCTCTTCCTTGCGCCGCACCGACCGGTCCCGCACCAGGTGCTTTTCGAACTCCTGGTAGAAGCGGACCGATTCCGCGTCGCAGGAGGCGTGCACTTGGTGGAGCGCGGCCTCGAAGTGCGCCTTGGTGACCTTGCTCGCCTTCAGGTTCTCCCGGATCGCCGTGAGCCCGGCCTCGCGGCAGAGCGCGGCGAGGTCGCTGCCGACGAACCCCTCGGTACGACCGGCCAGCTGGGTGAGGTCGACGTCGTCCGCGAGCGGCATCCTCGCCGTGTGGACCGTGAGGATCTCCAGCCGTCCGGCCTCGTTCGGCGGCTCGACGTACAGCAGGCGGTCGAATCGGCCCGTGCGGAGGAGCGCCTCGTCGACGATATCCGGCCGGTTGGTCGCCGCGATGACGAGGACCCGCTCGAGCGATTCGAGCCCGTCGATCGAGGTGAGCAGCTGGTTGACGATCCGCTCCGTCACGCCGCTGGACGTCTGGAGCCCCCGGCGCGGGGCGATCGAGTCGATCTCGTCGACGAAGACGATCAACGGCGACGCCTGGCGGGCCTTCTTGAAGATCATGCGGATCGCCTTCTCGCTCTCGCCGACCCACTTGCTCATCACCTCGGGCCCCTTCACCGAAATGAAGTTCGCCTGGCTCTCGGTCGCGACGGCCTTGGCGAGGAGCGTCTTCCCGACGCCGGGGGGTCCGTAGAGCAGGATGCCGCGCGGCGGCTCGATGCCGATGTGGCGGTAGACCTGCGGGTTCTTGAACGGCAGCTCGACGGACTCCTCGAGGACCCGGCGGACCCGCTCCACCCCGCCGACCTCCTCCCAGCGGGTCGTCGGGATCTCCACGGCGACGTCCCGCAGGCTCGACGGCTCGATCTGCTTGAGCGCCTCGCGGAAGTCGTTCTCGGTGACCTTCATCCGCTCGAGCAGCGAGAGCGGGATCGGGTGGTCGAAGTCGATCTCCGGTAGGTAGCGGCGGAGCGCCCGCATCGCCGCCTCCCTCGCGAGCGACGAGAGGTCGGCGCCGACGAACCCGTGGCATTGGGCGGCGAGGTCCTTGAGGATCCGGTCGCGCTCCTTCTCGCTCGCCTCGATCGGCATGCCGCGGGTGTGGATCTGCAGGATCTCGAGCCGGCCCTCCTGGGTCGGCACGCCGATCTCGATCTCCCGGTCGAACCGGCCCGGCCGGCGGAGCGCCGGGTCGATCGCCTCCTCACGGTTGGTGGCGGCGATGACGATGACGTTCCCGCGGCCGGAGAGCCCGTCCATCAGCGTGAGCAGCTGCGCCACGACCCGTCGCTCGACCTCGCCGACAACCTCGTCCCGGCGCGGGGCGATCGAGTCGAGCTCGTCGATGAAGATCACGCTCGGGGCGTTCTTCTCGGCCTCCTCGAACTTTTCCCGCAGCTCCTTCTCGCTCTCCCCGTAGTACTTCGAGATGATCTCGGGCCCCTGGATCCCGATGAAGTGCGCCCCCGCCTCGTTCGCGACCGCCTTGGCGATGAGCGTCTTTCCCGTCCCGGGCGGCCCGTAGAGCAGGACCCCCTTGGGCGGGGTGATCGCGAGCCGGTCGAACAGCTCCGGGTGCTTGAGCGGCAGCTCGATCATCTCGCGGACCCGGCCGAGCTTCTCCTGGAGCCCGCCGATGTCCTCGTAGGAGACCCGCGGGGCGGCGACCTCCGCCTCGCTGACGGTGTCCTCGCGGATTGTGATGAGCGACGACGGGGCGACCTGGACGATCCCCTTCGGCTGGGTCGAGACGACCATGAACGGCAGCGAGCCGCCCATCAGAAAGACGCCCGGGATCACGAAGACGTCCCCGCGGACGAACGGGCGGCGCTGCAGCGCCTTGGAGACGAAGCTCTCCAGGCCGGGGCCGAGGTCCATGCGGGACGAGCCGGCGTAGATCGGGGCGATCGTAATCGCGTCGGCGTTCGGGCAGTCGACCCGCTGGACCGTGACGCGATCGCCGATGCTGACCCCCGCGTTGCGCCGGACGACGGCCTCGATGCGGACGAGCGTCTTCCCCTCGTCGTCCGGCTGGGCCCGGCTCACGATAGCCGGGGTCGCCTTGCGGCCCCGGACCTCGACGACGTCGCCCAGCCCGACCTTCAGCCGCTGGCGCGTCTGGGCGTCCAGGCGGGCCGTCCCGAGCCCGATGTCCTGCTGGAACGCCTCCGCGACGCGAAGGGTGGCCGCTTCGCTCATCGTCAGGGGTCGAAGTCGGGAGCCGCGTACATAGCTGTTGTGCGGGAGGAGACGCCCCGGCCACCTCGTGACGAACGATAGGGGGATATCCCGGCGCCGACGGTCGAGCGTGCGTGAGCGCTGCGCGGGCGGCCGTCGGCTCGCCGATGCTCCGGCGCATCCTCGAGGCGGCGGGGTACCGTGTCGAGGACGTCGGGAACGCCTGCGTCGCGGTCCGCTCCGCGGACCACCGCGCGGTCGTCCTCGCGCCCCGGGCGCGAGGGCCGGCGGAGCTGGAGCGCCTCTTTCCGAGCAGCGCGGTCCATCGCACGATCGTCTACGACGAGGAGCCCGGGGACGCGGCCCGCGCGCTCGCCGCCGAGCGCGGGCTGGAGCTGCTCGACCCGGCCGCTCTCGGCCCGGCGCTCGGCGAGCTCCTCCTGCCGTCGCCGCTCCTCGCGGGCTGGGGGTTCGTTCCGTCCGGCACGGACGATGCGCTCGAGAGCCCGTTCCCCCCGGTGCAGGCCCACACCCAGGTGATCCGTCCGCGGATCGGCCGACGCGAGGCGCAGGCGCTCGCCGGTCTGGACGCCGCCCGCTACTCGCTGCGGTTCGTTCCGTTCTACGTCGCCTCGTACCGGGTCCGACCGGTCTCGCCCGGCGGCGGTTCCGGTCCCGTGTACCGGCGGCTCGTCGCCGTCAACGCCGTGAGCCGTCGCGGCGAGATCTGGGAGGAGGGGACGCGCGAGCTGGTGCCCGACACCGACGGTGCCTCCGACCGACTCCCGGCCCAGCTGGGGGAGGCGGCCGCGAGCGCCGTCGCCGTGGAGACGATCCGGCGCGAGCACACCGTCCGGGTCGACCACATCGAACAGCACGCCGGTGCGCTCGTCGTCGAGAGCCGACGGGTCCCCCCGCCGCCCGATGCGGTCCGGCTCGGTCCGCTTTCGCTCGTCTTCGTGCCGTTCTGGTACGCCGAGTCGACCGGCGGTCGTCGGGTGCTCGAACGCGGTCAGCGGCCGCTCGGCGGGCAGCGCCGAGCCCGGGAACGACTGACCCACGCTCCGCGCGCCCCGCCCGTCATATAGCCGCCGCCCGTCCACCGGAGCGTGCTCATCGACCAGCTGCTCGTGGGGCCCCTGGGCAACTTCACCTACGTCGTCGCCGACCGGGACGGCGGCGAGGGGGTCGTCGTAGACCCGTCGTACGGGGTCGGGCCGGTCCTCGAGGCGATCGACCGCCGGGCCCTCAAGATCCGCTACGTGCTCAACACCCACAGCCACCAGGACCACATCGTCGGCAACCCGGAGATCGTGCAGCGTACCGGCGCGAAGGTCGTCGCGCACCGCAACGTACCGTTCACGCCGGACCGGCCGGTTGACGAAGGGGACGTCGTCGAGGTCGGAGGGATCCGCATCCAGGTCCTGTACACCCCCGGCCACACGCGGGACAGCGTCCTCTACCGGTTCGACGGCCACGTCGCGACCGGCGACACGTTGTTCGTCGGGGAGTGCGGCCGGGTCGACCTCGCGGGCGGGGACGCCTCGGCGATGTACGACAGCCTCCTGGGGCGGATCGTCCAGCTGGAGGACGACCTCGTCGTCCTCCCCGGCCACGATTACGGGGTGACCCCGACGTCGACGATCGGCCGGGAGAAGCGGGAGAACTACACCCTGCAGCCGCGGAGCCGCGAGGAGTTCGTGCGGTTCCTCTCCGAGTGAGGTCGGCGTGCCGCTGCCCCCTCCCGAGGAGCGCGCGCTGCGCGCGGTCGGCGCGAGCCGGCCGCCGGCCGGCGGTCCGAGCGCCGGCGAGCTCGTCAAGGCGCTTCGGACCCTCGCCGCCGAGGGCGGGGGCCTCGTCGCCCTGCTGGACGCGGACGCGGTCGCCGGAGAGCGGCATCTCCTCTCGGCGTGGGCCCACCTGGGCCGCTCGCGCCAGCGGGGCGGAGCCCGGCTCCGCGACCCGTCCGCCGAGTTCGTCCTGTACGTCGCCGGCGACGACCAGCTCCCGCGCGCCCTCGGGAAGGTCGGGGTCGGCGAGGCGACGCGCCGGTTCGTCGTCGTCGCGGAGCGACCGCGCGACCCCGACGAGCTCGTGCGCCGGTTCGGGCTCGTCGCCGACCCGTCCGCGTATCCCCGGCCGGTATCGACGGCGCTCCTCGACCGTCTCGGGATCACGGAGGAGGACCGCGCGGCCGTTCCTCCGTCGGCGTGGGAGGGGCTCGTGCTGGAACGCGTGGCGATGGTCGACCTCTCCTCGGCGTCGGGCCGCGTTCCGGCGGCAAAGCCTTAACCCCGGGGGCCCGCTCTCGCGACGTCCGCGGAGTTCGTGCAGGTGTAATCTAGTGGTAGGATGTCAGCCCTCCAAGCTGACTACCCGGGTTCGAATCGTCGGGTCGTCGCGCCCCGCCGCGGAACTCCCGGCACCTGCATCGGCTCCGCGGACCCCGTCTCGCGCAGTCCTTAACCGCGCCCCCGGCGATGGACGGCCGCGCTGAGGTAGCCTAGCCTGGCAAGGCGCCAGCCTTGAAAGCTGGTGGCGGCAACGCCACGGGAGTTCGAATCTCCCCCTCAGCGTCGGGGCTGCGGCAGGGCGGCGACCGTTCCGCGCTCCCCGCGCCCGGCGATTTAAGCGGCACGCCGATGCCCGGGCGCCATGTCCGCGGCCGCCGCCTCCACTCCGCTGCTCGAGCAGTACGAGGGGGTCCGTGGCCGATACCCCGGCCACCTCGTCCTGTTCCGTGTGGGGGACTTCTACGAGACGTTCGGCGACGACGCCCGGCTCCTCGCCCGCGAGCTGGACCTCGTGCTCACCGCCCGGGGCCGGACAGCCGGGGGGAACGCGTTCCGATGGCCGGCGTGCCGCACCACTCGATCGATACGTACCTCGGCCGCCTGGTGCGCAAGGGCTACAAGGTCGCCCTCTGCGACCAGGTCGAGGACGCCCGGCACGCGGTCGGGCTCGTCCGACGCGAGGTGACCCGTGTCGTCACCCCGGGGACGGTCGTCGAGGACGGGATCCTCGGCGGGCCGGACCACAGCTTCCTCGCGAGCGTCGACCTCGGGGAGGCTGGTGCGGGAGGCTACTCCGCCGTCGACGTCACGACCGGCGAGTGGGTCCGGGGCACGGCGGACGGACCGGGCGCGGAGGGGATCGTCTCCGCGCTCGCCGGACTGACCCCGCGCGAGATCCTCTACCGGAGCGCCCCCGCGCTCGACGCCGAGCTTCGCCGCGTCCTGCGGCGTGAGTTTCCCGCAGCCCGTCTCGAGCCAGCCCCGTCGCCGGCGGCGCCGTCGGAGGCGCCGTCGGCCCTGGCGGCCGGGTTCGCCGCGGCCGGGGGACCGACCGCCACCGACCTCACGCTGCTCGCGTTCCTGAAGACGGCGCAACCGCGCCTGCTTCCTCACCTCGTCGCCGTCGATCGCGGCGCTCCCGGGGAACGGCTCGTCCTGGACGCGCGGACCTTGCGCCACCTGGAGATCTCCCGCCCGATGAACCCGGACGACCCGAACGGCGTGACGCTCATCGGGACCTGGGACGCGACGCGGACGGCGACGGGCCGCCGAACGCTCAGCTTCTGGCTCACCAACCCGCTCGCGAACGTAGCGGAGATCGAAGCCCGCCTGGACGCGGTCGCCGAGCTCGTCGCGCACGAGCCGGCGCTCGAGCGGTGGCGGGCGGAGATGGGTCGGATCGCAGACCTCTCGCGGATCGCCTCGCGCGTCGCAGGACGGAGAGCGCGGCCGGAGGAGCTGGCGCGCCTGCGCGACGGCCTCGCTGTCAGCGGCGAGCTTGCCGCGGAGCTCCGGACGGAAGTCTCCGGCCCGTTGCTCGGCCGACTGGCGGTCGACCTCGTTCCGCCGAAGCACCTCGTCGACCTCCTCGAGAAGAGCGTCCCGGCCGAGGTCGTCGGCTCGCCGGCGCCGGTCGACCTCCTGCGCGGCGGCTACTCCCCCGAGCTCGACCGGGTCCGGGCCGAGGAGTCCACCGCGGTCGGGGAGCTCTCGGCGCTGGAGCGGCACGAGCAGGAGGCGACGGGGATCAAGACGCTCAAGGTCGGCTACAACCAGGTCTTCGGCCACTACTTCGAGGTGAGCCGGCCGAACCTCGAGCGCGTGCCGCCACGGTTCCGCCGCCGCCAGACGGTCGCCGGCGGCGAGCGGTACGTCAGCGACGAGCTGCTGGCGATCTCCGACCGGCTCTCCGCGGCACGCGAGGCGTCGCGCGTCGCCGCGGACGTCGCGTGGGAGGAGCTGGGCCTCTCCGTCGACCGGGAGGTCGGGCGCATCCACCGCCTCGCCCGGGCCGTCGGGACGCTGGACGCGCTTGCGGCGTTCGCCCACCAAGCGATCCACCACCGTCTCGTTCGCCCGCGGGTCGACGACTCGGACGTCCTGCTCGTTCGCGGCGGCCGGCACCCGGTGCTCGACCGGCAGCTCGGGGAGCGGTTCGTCCCCAATGACGTGCAGCTGGACGGGAGCGAGCGGCTGCTGGTCCTGACGGGCCCGAACATGTCCGGCAAGTCGACGTACATGCGCCAGGTCGGCCTGCTCGTCGTCCTCGCCCAGGCCGGCTCGTTCGTCCCCGCGCAGTTCGCTCACGTCGGTGTCGTCCACGAGCTGTTCACCCGGATGGGGTTCACCGACGAGATCGGGCGGGGGAAGTCGAGCTTCATGGTCGAGATGAGCGAGGTCGCGGCGATCCTCCACGCCGCCGGGCCGCGCTCGCTCGTCCTGCTCGACGAGGTCGGGCGCGGGACGAGCACGTTCGACGGCCTCGCGATCGCCTGGGCGACGCTCCGCTACCTCCACAACGAGCGGAAGACCCGCGCGATCCTCGCCACGCACTACCACCACCTGACGAGCCTCGTCGAGACGCTTCGGGGCGCCCGGAACGCGCACCTCGCCGTACAGGACCGGCCCGAGGGGATCGTCTTCCTCCATCGCCTCGTCCCGGGCGCTACGGACCGGAGCTACGGGATCCACGTCGCCCGACTCGCCGGCGTCCCCGAGCCCGTGCTGGCGGAGGCGACGCGGCTCCTGGAAGAGCTCGAGGCCGGGCTCCCCGCGGCTCCCGCCCCGCGGGCGGGAGCCAGGGCCGCCGGTCGCCCGACCCGGTACACGCAGGCCGTGCTGCTCGGGTCAGAGGAGCCGGACCACGCCCAACTCGCGGACGAACTGCGTCGGCTCGACCCGGAGGCGCTCTCGGGAGAGGAGGCGCAGGCCAAGCTCGCCGACCTCCACCGTCGTGCCGGCGGCCGGGGGCGACCGCCGTCATGACGCCGCACGGCCCGTCCCCGCAGCGAGCCCCGATCCGCCGCCTCGAGCGCAGCACGGTCGAGCGGATCGCGGCCGGCGAAGTGGTCGAGCGACCGGCGTCCGTCGTCAAGGAGCTGGTCGAGAACGCCTACGATGCGGGCGCGAGCACGGTCACGGTCCGGATCGCCGGTGGCGGGCTGGAACGGATCGAGGTCGCCGACGACGGCTCCGGGATCCCCGCCGACGAGCTCGCGCTCGCGGTCGAACGCCACGCGACCAGCAAGCTCCAACCCGACGGGCCGGTCGAGGCGATCGCCACCCTCGGCTTCCGGGGCGAGGCGCTCGCCGCCATCGGCGCCGTCTCCGAGCTTCATCTGCTCTCCTGCCCCCCGGTGCATCGGTCGCGGAGGGCATCGAGCTCCGCGGCGGTCGGTTGGTTCGCGCGTTCGCGGAGGGTCGGTCGGCGGGGACGACGGTGCGGGTGGAGCGGCTGTTCTTCAACACGCCGGCCCGGCGGAAGTTCCTGAAGACGCCCGCGCGCGAGCAGGTCGAGGTCGTCCGGACGCTGGAGCAGCTCTACCTCTCGCGGCCCGCGGTCGCGCTCCAGCTGCGGGGGGAGTCGGGCGAACTGCTCAGCCTGCCGGGGGCCCCGACCTTGGCGGAGGCCGCCGGTCGTGTCCTCGGCCCGGAGTTCTCCGCCTCCTCGTTCCCGGTCCGCGCGCGCGCCGCGGGCATCGGGCTCGACGGCCAGCTCGGCGCGCCGTCCGCCGCCGCCTCCACCGCGACCGGCCTCTACCTGTCGGTCAACGGCGCCGGTCGTATCCCGGGCGCTGGCGCAGGCGGTCCGCGTCGGCTTCGGGGAGACGATCCCCCGACCGCGCTTTCCGGTGGGGGTCGTGCATCTGCGGCTCGAGCCGGAGACGGTCGACGTCAACGTCCACCCGACCAAACGGGAGGTCCGCCTCGCCGCCTCCCGCGACGTGGAGGAGTTCGTCCGCCACGCGGTCCGGGACGCGCTCGCCTCCTCCGACAGGGCGGCTGCCCCCGGGGGACGGCCTCGCCCGACCTCGCTGCTCCAAGGCCCGACCGCCACCGCGACCCCGGTCGCCGCCCGGCCTCCGCTCCCGGTCTCCCCGCTCCTCCAGCGCACGCTCCCGGTCGGCGCCCCCCGGCCCCGTCGTGGGTCCTTCCCGCCGCCGCGCACCGCCCCCGACTCGAGCTCCTGGGTCCGGTGGAGGCGCTCTACTGGGTCGCCTCCTCCGACGACGGGATCGTGCTCATCGACCAGCACGCGGCGAGCGAGCGGCTGCTCTACGACGCCGTGCTGCACGGCAGCGTGGTGGCGCGCCAGCAGCTGGTCGAGCCGGTCCCGCTGTCGCTCACCGCTTCCGAGCGGGCGGGCCTGGAGACCCACGCCGAGGAGGTCCGCGCCGCCGGCTTCGAGGTGGAGCGGTTCGGGCCGGCGACGTTCCGCGTGCGGGCCGTGCCGACGTTCCGGGGGCGGTCGCCGCCGGCCGCGGCCGTCGCCGAGTTGCTGCGCGAGCTCGCGGACGGGAGCCGGCCGACGGTCCCCGACGGGCTCGCCGAGCGGAGGGCGGCATCGATCGCCTGCCACGCTGCCATCCGGGCCGGCGACGCCGTCGAGCGGGGGACGATCGCCGGCATCCTGCTGGCGCTCGACCGTCTCCCCGACCGACCCCGCACGTGCCCGCACGGCCGCCCGATCTTCGTGCAGCTGTCCCGGTCCCGCCTGGACCGGTGGTTCCTGCGGAGCGGCGGGTGACCGGCCTGCCCGGCGCGCAGGACCTCGGGCCCATCCGAGCGGGAGCTGCTCGGCCGGGTCGCGGAGGAGTTCGAGCGGCGAGGGTACCGGACGTACCTGGACCCGGACGGCACCGACTACTTCGACCTCGTGGCGCGGCGGGGAGACGAGGTCGGCCTCGTGGAGGGGAAGGCGCGCGCGGCGTCGAACGTCCTCGAGCAAGCCCTCGTCCGCCGCCCGTGGGGCGACTGGGTCGCGGTCGCCGTCGGGTCGGAACGGGCCGCCCACCGCCTCGTCAGCCGGACCGCCGGCCGTCGGGCCGAGTTCGTCGGGGTCTGGTCGGTCGCGGGAGGCGTCGCCCGGGAGCTTAGGCCGCCGGGGCAGACCCACCGGGCCGGGGAGGAGGACCCGTTCTCCCGTACGCGGGCGCAGTTGCGACGCGCGTTGGACGGGGTGGACTCGGGGGAGGTGCCCGTCGGGGTCCGGTGGTCCGGCGTGCAGGCGGCGGTCGCTCGGAGCTCGGCGGGCCGCCGCTTCCGCGAGTGGCGTCTGGACGAGCGGCTGGGGCCGGGCGTCTAGGCTCGCCCGAGTGCGCCGGAGCGCTCCAGCTCGTCGGCGAGCCGCCCCGGGTCGTACTGCTCGGCGAGCTTGCGCGCCATCGCCTCGTGGGCGATCCGCCCCCCGCGGTCGGCGAGGAGCTCGGCGAGCACGCTCGCGAGCTCTCCGGGGTCGTCGACGTTCGTCGTGCGCAGGACCCCGTCGGCGCCGTCGCCGACGCTGAGGGTCGGGCCGCCGACCAGCGGAAGCCCGGCGCGGAGCGCGAAGACGGCGGCCGGGATCGCTGCCGGTGTCGGGTCGAACAGGACCGCCGCATCCGAGGCGGAGGCGACCGTGCCGAGGGTCGCCGCGTCCCGGCTGGGCAACGCGACCGCACCGGCGATCGACGAGCGTGGAAGGCCGACGGCGACCAGCCGACAGCCGACGAAGATGACCCGGAGCCGGGCGAAGACCTGCTGCATCGACGCCGGGAGCTCCGCCGGCGGGGTCGTCGCCGGGACGAACGTCGCGATGACGGGAACGTCGTCCGGTACCCCGACCGCGCGTCGGGCCGCCTCCCGGGCCGGCGGCGGCGGGCCGTGCGCCACGGCCGCGTGGGTGATCCGGATCCTCTCGGCGGGGACCCCGGTACTCGCTCTGGAGCCTGTCGCGCAGTGCCGGGGTCGGGCAGAGGACGCGCGCCGCCTCGAGGAGGCCCTCCCGTTCCACGCGGCGGGACTCGCGCCGTCCCCCCCAGCGGGAGACGGACTCCCCGAGGCGGGCAACCCCCCGGACCGGGGGCGGTGCCGCCTCCGCCTCCGGCCCGACCGCGCGGACGAACGCGACGATCCCCCGGCCGTGGGCGGCGTGCCCGAGGGCGCCGCCCAGTACGGGTCCCGCACGACCGCGTCGGGGCTGGAGCGCAGGTGGTGCGCCGCGAGCTTCGCGAGCTCGGCGTCCCCGCGTACCGTCCCGAGATGGTTCGTCACCGGCGAGTACGGGACCGCGGCAACCCCGTCGACGTGGGTCGGCCCGTCCGCCGGACCGGGGTAGACCACCTGGACGTCATGCCCGCGGCTCGCCAGCCCGTGGGCCAGCGCCCAGCCGGACGCCGCCGGGTCGGCGGGGTCGAGCGACGGGGGACCCGTCGCCAAAAGGTCGATCGTGCGCCGGGGCATCGGCCGGCCAGCCCGGCCCGGACCAAAAACGGTTCGATGGAGGCGCTACGCCGCCGGGACCCGTCCGGAGGCGAACGAACGGCCCGCCAGATCGGTCGGCGCCGGGAACCCCATCGTCTCCAGGATCGTCGGGGCGAGGTCGGTCAACCGCGGGTTCGGGCCCGGGGCGAGCGCGCCTACCCCGTCGCCGCCGGCGAGGAGGATCCCGTTCATCCGGTGGGTGCCGGAGCCGTAGAAGTACTTCGGCCGGTCCTTCACCAGCGCCCGTTCGTAGCGGAAGTCCATCCACAGTTCGGTCGCCATCCCGTCGATCCGCAGGAGGAGCGCGGGGGCCCGCCCGGTCGCAGGGCCGTGGTAGAACGACGACGGATCGAGGACCTCGATCCGCGCGTCCGGGAACCGCTCGAGCCGCTCCCTGAGCTCGCGCACGGCGGCGGCGGCCCCGCCGTTCGCCAGAGCCGGGTTCTCCGGGTTGAGGTAGATCCCCTCGGGCACCGGGTACGAGTAGGCGACCGTCTTCGACCAGTCGATCCGGGGCGACGCCTGCTCGAACGACGTCGAGCCGTTGACGAACCGCTGCGCTCCCGTGAGCCCCGGTCGGCGGAGCATGTCCGCCACCGGCCGCGCGAGCGCCCGGCCGAGCGCGTACCGCTGCGACGCGAGCAGCATCCGGGAGACGAGCCGGCGGCCGTCCAGCCGGTCGCCGTGGGAGAAGACGAGGTACCCTTCCTGGGCGAGCCAGCGGTTCGTCAGGAACTCCGAGCGGATCGGCCCGTGGCCGTGGTCCGAGAGGACGAACGTCGTGGCGGGGCCGCCGGCCTCGCGGAACGCGCTGTCGACCTCGGCGCACGCCCGGTCGACCCCCTCCAGAACTCCAGCAGGTCGCGCGGCATCGCGTCGACCGGCTGCGCCAGCTCGTCCCACAGCTGGTGCTCTAGCCGGTCGGTCTCGCGGAAGAGGACGAACAGGAACTCCGGTCGCTCGCGCCGGACCAGCATCGCCGCGGTCTGGGCGCGCGCGGCGATCGCGCGGCTCGCATCCCCGACCCACGCCGTCCGCTCGCCGGCGCGGAACACCGGCAGCTCGCCCGGGTACGGGCAGCCGAGCGCCTGCTCGACCTCCTGGCGCAGCTGCGACGGGTACGTCGCCGACGTGTCGGAGAAGAACCCCGGCAGGAGGAATCCGTGGACCGGGTAGCCGCGCCCGAGCGGGAGGTTGAGGACCCCGACCTTGACGCCGGCCCGGCTCAGCCGGTCCCAGAGCGCCTCGAACGGCCGGAACGTGCGGACGAGCCGCGCCTTGCCGGGACCACCGTCCGGCTCCATGAAGCCGTAGATCCCCAGCTCTCCCGGGTCGCGCCCGGTGGCGAACGAGTACCACGCGGGGATCGTCTTCGCCGGATAGACCGAGGTGAGCGGCGCCCGCAGGCCGTTCTTCGCGAGCGAGGCGAGGAACGGCACCTCGCCCGCCCGCATCAGCGGGTCGAGGAGATCGAAGGTGGCGCCATCGAGGCCGAGGACGAGGACCCGACCCGCCGGCCTGCTCATCCGCTGCCCCAAGCACTCCAAGGACGCAGCGCGTCCGACGCTATATGACGGTGCGTCCCGCGCGGGCCGGCGCTCACAAAAGACGGACGGTTTCGAGGTTGTACGGCAGGCGCGAGTCGACCCCGAACCGCTTGTGCAGGCTCGAGCAGAGGTCGATCGCCTTCGACTCCTCGCCGTGGTTGAGCAGGATCCGCTGCGGGCGCGGGTCGAGCGAGGCGACGTAGTTCATCAGCTGGGTTCGGTCGGAGTGACCGGAGAACCCCTCGATCGTCGCGATCTCGAGGCGGACCGGGACCGACGCCTGGCGCGGGCCGTCCAGGAAGTTCGCCTCCGAGAGGCCGCGCTGCAGCCGGCGGCCGAACGTCCCCTCCGCCTGGTAGCCGACGAACAGGAGGCCGTTCTTCTCGTCGTGGGCCCAGACGCGGAAGTACTCCATCACCGGCCCGCCGCTCATCATCCCGCTGGTCGCGAGCACGATGCACGGCTCCTTCGCGTCGAGGATGCCGCTGCGCATCTGGCCGCTGTCGACGCGGTGGAAGATGTCGGACAGGAACGGGTTGTCCCCCTGCTGGAAGATCTGCGTGCGGAGCTGGCTGTTGAGGAACTCCGGGTAGGCGGTGTGGATCGCCGTCGCCTCGAAGATCATCCCGTCCAGGTAGACGGGCACGCGGGGGATCTTGCCGGCGCGCATCCGTTCCTCGAGCACCAGCATCACTTCCTGCGACCGGCCGACCGCGAACACCGGGACGATCAGCTTGCCGCCGCGGGCGAGGACGGTCGTCGCCAGCGAGCTGAACTCGTCGGTCGCCTGCTGGCGCGTCGGCTGCACGTCGCGGAAGCCGCCGTACGTCGACTCGAGGACGAGGGTCTCCAGGCGGGGGAAGCGGTTCGTCGCCGGGTTGAACAGCCAGCTGCGCTCGAACTTGATGTCCCCCGAATAGGCGAGGTTGTGGTCGCCGTCGCCGAGGTGGAAGTGGCAGATCGACGAGCCGAGGATGTGGCCGGCGTTGTGGAGCGTGAGCCGGATGTCGGGAGCGATGTCGGTCGTCTCGCCCCAGCGGAGCGGGACGGTGCGCGTGACCAGGTCGCGGACGTGCGACGAATCGTAGAGGCCGCGGCGGGCCTCCTGGTTGACGACCTTGATCGCGTCCAGCAGCATGAGCGTCATCAGGTCGCGCGTCGGCGCCGTGCAGTAGATCGGCCCCTTGTAGCCGTACTTCAGGAGCACCGGCACGAGCCCACAGTGGTCGAGGTGCGCGTGCGTGATCACCACGGCATCCAGCGAGTCGAGCGGGAGCAGTTCGGGAGCGCTCAGGTACGGTGTGCGGTCCGAACCGGGGTCGAGGCCACAGTCGATCAGCACCTTGGAGTTCTGCGTCGTGAGGAGATGGGCGCTCCGGCCGACCTCGCGGTAGCCACCGAGCGCGGTCGAGCGCGCCCACAATTTCTCGGGGAGCGGGTCGCGCGCGATGCGCGTGCCGACCTTCTTCAGGAAGCTGCGGCGGTCGTCGAACGAGTTGCGCAGGTGGATGCGGACCTCCTCGACCGTCTTCGACGGGATGGGGGGCGTCCGGACGACGGTCGGGACCCAGCCGATCTTCCGCTTGAGGTCGTTGAGCACGGAGCCGCCCCGGCCGATGGCGGCCCCCGGGTTCGCCGCCTCGATCGTCACCTCGCCGGTCTCGGGCTCGAAGAACAACTGGGTGAGCTCCGCTTCGGGCGGGAGGAGCTCCCGGATGACCTTCTCGGCCTCCTTCGGGTCGATGAGGGTCGCCGGGTCCGACCGGACAAGGACGCGGCGGTGGAGCCGCTGGGCGACCTGGCGGAGGTAGTCGCCGCCGGAGAGGAACGATTCGAGCTGCTTGGTGTAGACGACGACGTGCGGGCCCTCGAGCTCGATGTCCGTGACCTCGACGGTCTCGGGCAGGATCTCCTTCAGGGCCTGTCGTGTCTGCTCTAGCAGCGATTCGAAACTCATCTTCTGGGGAAGCGGTTGGGGCGAACGGGTTGGGCGGCCCGGGCCGCCCGGCGGGTCTACGGCGCGGACGGAGGCAACGGAATCTTGAGCGCCTTCAAGCGCTTATTGATTTCGTCTTCGGAGAGTTCGCGGTACTCCTTGGGCGTGATGATGTGGGCGAGGTAGCCGTCCCCGCTCGCGCTGTCGCGCTTCATCGCCGCCGTGAGCCCCCGCAGGGCGAGGTCGACCGCGTCCGAGGTCGACATGTCGCGTGAATACCCCTCCTCGATCAGGCCGTAGGCGAACGGCGAGCCGGAGCCGACCGAGACGAACCGGTCCTCGATGCAGCCGCCGGCCGGGTCGACCGAGAAGATGTGGCCGCCCTTGCCGTCGACCCCGCCGACGATCATCCAGGCGAGGTACGGGTAGTAGCGGTTGCCGGAGAGGATGTTGGCGAGGAGCGTCGCCGCCCCCTCGGTGCTGAGCTGGGCGCTGCGGCGCAGCCGGTACAGCGACACCTCGGCCCGGAGGTACCGGGCGAGGACCTGGGCGTCCCCGACGTAGCCGGCGATCGTGATCCCGACGTTCTGGTCGATCTTGAACAGCTTGAGGGCGCTCTTGTTCGAGATCATGTTGCCGGCGGTGACCCGCCGCTCCGTCGCCAGGACGACGCCGTCCTTCGCGACGATCCCAATCGTCGTCGTCCCGGTCTTGAAGCGGTCTTCCGGCGCGGTATCGGTCACGCCCGGCACGGTAGAACCTGCGATCATCGCTGACGGCGCTGCCGACCCGGGCTCGCTATATAACGGCTCACGGAGCGATTACGCGAAAGCCACCGACGAACCCGACGCGAGCGGGTAGCGTCCGGCGTGCGACGGCGCCGGGCCGGCGGGGGTTATAGGGACGCGTCGCTCCGAGCGGCCGCGATGCGGCGCCACGACGTCGTCGTTGTCGGCGCGGGGCTCGCCGGCCAGCGCGCGACGCTCGCCGCCATCGAGGCCGGACGGGACGTGGCGCTCGTTTCCAAGCTGCACCCGCTCCGCTCGCACTCCGGCGCGGCGCAGGGCGGGATCAACGCGGCCGTCGGCGCCGAGGATTCGGTGGAGACCCACATCTTCGACACGGTGAAGGGCTCCGACTACCTCAGCGACCAGGACGCGGTCGAGTTCTTCTGCCGGGAAGCCGGCCCGACGGTCGTCGAGATGGAGCACTTCGGCACGATCTTCAGCCGAGGGGAGGACGGCTCGCTCGCCCGTCGCCCGTTCGGCGGCGCGCACTTCCCCCGCACGATCTACGCCGCCGACCGGACCGGCCTCGCGCTCCTGCAGGCGCTCTGGGAACGGCTCGGCAGTGAGCGGTTCACGCTCTACTCCGAGTGGGACCTCACGCGGCTGATCGTCCGCGACCGGCGGGTCCACGGGATCGTCGCGTTCGACCGGTCGACCGGAGAGTTCGCCGAGATCGCCGCGAAGGCGGTGGTGCTGGCGACGGGACCCGCCGGGCGGGTCTACGCGAAGACGACGAACGCCCACAGCTGCACCGGCGACGGGATCGCGGCAGCGTACGACGTCGGCGCCGTCCTCAAGGACATGGAGTTCGTCCAGTTCCACCCGACCGCGCTCCTCGAGTCGAGCATCCTGATTACGGAGGGGGCGCGCGGCGAAGGCGGCCTGCTGCGCAACGGCTCCGGAGAGCTGTTCATGGCCCGCTACGCGCCGACCGTCAAGGAGCTCGCCTCCCGCGACGTCGTCTCGCGCGCGATCGTCACCGAGGCGAAGGCCGGGCGGGCGTTCTCCGGCCCGTACGGCAGCTACGTACACCTCGAGCTGATGCACCTCGGCAAGGAGCGGGTCGAGTCGCGCCTCACGGAGATCTGCGACTTCGCGCGCCACTTCGCCGGGATCGACCCCGTGACCGAACCGATCCCCGTCTACCCGGCCCAGCACTACATGATGGGCGGGATCGGCACGAACGCCCGGGCGGAGACGAACCTCGCCGGCCTGTTCGCCGCCGGCGAGGCGGCGTGCGTCTCCATCCACGGGGCGAACCGCCTCGGCGGCAACTCGCTGCTCGAAACGCTCGTCTTCGGGCGCGAGGCCGGCAAGGCGGCCGCGGCGTACTCCGCCACCGCCTCCGCCCCCGAGGTCCACGACGCGGACCTGGAGGAGGCGACCGCCCCCGTGCGGGCGTGGTCGTCCAGGACCGACGGCGAGGACCCGGTGGCGCTCCGGAACGAGATGCAGGCGACGATGGAGGAGTACGCAGGGATCTACCGGGACGAGGCCGGCCTGATGGAGGGGATCACGCGGATCCGGGCGCTCCGGGCCCGGTACGAGAACGTCCGTGTCGTCGACCGGTCACCGGTCTACAACCTCAACCTCACCGATGCGTTAGAGACCGGGCACATGCTCGAGCTCGCCGAGGTGATCCTCGTGGGCGCCTTCGCGCGGACGGAGAGCCGCGGGGCGCACGCCCGGACCGATTATCCGAAGCGCGACGACGCGCACTGGATGCGCCACACGCTCGCGCGCAAGACCCCCGCCGGCCCCGCCCTCGACTACGCGCCGGTCGCGTTCACGCGGTTCGAACCGACGGAGCGGGTGTACCTGATGGCGGCCGACCTGGTCACGGTCCCGCTCGAGGTCTACCGCTTCGAGCCGGGCGTCGACACCGAGCCGACGTACCGCAAGTACACCGTCGAGCTCGCCCCGCACACCCCGGTCCTCTCGGCGCTGCTGAAGGTCCGCGGGGAGCTCGACCCGACGCTCACCTTGCGCTACAGTTGCCGGAGCGCGATCTGCGGATCCTGCGCCATGCGGGTGAACTCGAAGAGCCGGCTCGCCTGCGAGACGCCGGTCGGACCCGAGGTCGAACGCCACGGGCGGATCGTCGTCGAGCCGATGGCGAACCAGCCGGTCGTCCGCGACCTCGTCGTCGACCAGGGGCCGTTCTGGCGCGAGTACGACCGCATCGAGCCGCACCTGCGGCGGGACCCGAACGACCCCATGCCCGAGGGCCGCCCGAACCCGATGACCCCGGCCGAGGTCGAGCGGTTCCACGGGACCCCGCGGTGCATCGCCTGCGCGGCGTGCTACTCCGCCTGCCCGGCGGTCGCCGCCGACCCCGCGTTCCCCGGGCCGATGGCGCTCGCGAAGCTGTACCGGTACGCGGTCGACCCGCGGGACTCCGCCCGGCAGGACCGCCTCGTCCGCATCCAGACCGAGGGCCTCTGGCTCTGCCTGCGCTGCCACCTGTGCACCGAGGCGTGCCCGAAGGACGTACGGCCGAGCGAGCGGATCCGGGACCTCAAGGAGCTCGCGATCGCCGCCCAGGGGGCGACCGAGCACGGCTCCCGGCACGCCGTCGCCTTCAAGGAGAACATCCGGCAAGCCGGGACGCTCAGCGAGGCGAAGCTCGTGCGCCAGACGTTCGGTGTCCTCGGGATGCTCCCGCAGCTCCCGCACGGCTTGGCGATCTGGCGCAAGAAGCCGGAGGTCGCGAAGCGGCCCCGCCCGATCGAAGGGCTCGACGAGCTCGAGAAGATCTACGAGGCGCTCGACACGGAGGGAAAGCCGTGAAGCTCGCCTACTACCCCGGATGCGTCGCGCAGGGGTCCGGCAAGGAGCTCGACCTCGCGACGCGCTGGGTGGCGAAGGCGGTCGGCATCGAGCTGGTCGACTTCCCGAAGTTCTCGTGCTGCGGCTCCGGGTTCGTCGACGAGGCGAACGAGGTCCTCAACGTCGCCATCAACGCACGCAACCTGGCGATCGCCGAGGCCGCGGGGCTCGACGTCCTGACCGTCTGCTCGACGTGCCAGGGGATGCTGTCGCTCGCGAAGCTCCGGATGACCGACCCGGCGGTCCGCGCGAAGGTCGACGGGGCGCTCACGCCGATCGGCATCTCCTACCGCGGGACGTCGAACGTCACCCACCTGCTCCGCGTGCTGGTCGAACAGGTCGGCCTCGACGCGATACGGGCGAAGGTGCGCCGCCCGCTCTCCGGGCTCAAGGTCGGGGCGTTCTACGGCTGCCACCTGCTCAGGCCCGCCGACGAGCTGAAGTGGGAGTCGCCGGAGGAGCCGCACGCGTTCGAGGCGCTGCTCACCGTCCTGGGGGCCGAGCCGGTGATGTACCGCGGCCGCGTGCTCTGCTGCGGGTTCCCGATCCAGTTCGTGAAGCCGGAGACGGCCGGGAGGATCGCCGGCCGCCAGATCCTCGACGCCAAGGAGCACGGGGCGCACGCGATGGCGACGCCGTGCCCGCTCTGCCACATCTCGTTGGACGCCTACCAGAAGCCGGCCGAGCGCCTGGTCGGCCAACCGCTCAACATGCCGGTCTTCCACCTTCCCCAGCTGGTCGCGCTCGCCCTCGGGGCGCCCGAGGACCAGATCGGGCTCGACCGCCACCTCGTGCCGACCGCGCCGGCGCTGGCCCACGTCCGGGCCGCGAAGGCCTAGGGACCCGGCGCGCGATCCCCGCGGGTGGCCTTGAGCGCCGTCCCGCCCGCCCCGCTGGTCACGTACAGGTGCAGCTTGTCGCAGCTCTGCCGGAAGTAGGCGCCCGCGCCGTCGCGCGGGAAGGCGGTCGTCAGGAGCCGCTCCAGCTCCGCGTCGGAGGCCGCGGGGTCGACCCGCGGTGTGAACATGCAGCCGAAGACGAGGAACCGGTGCCCGTCCAGGTCGAACCGGTCCGTCTCGTCGGCGCCGCAGAACGGGCAGTGGAGCATCGTGTTCCTCCAGCGCTTGCGCCGCGCGGGGCGCTCAGTCGATGTAGCCGAGGGAGCGGAGCCGCTCCTTCAGCGCCCGCTCGTCCTCTTCGGTGAAGCCGGGGCCTCCCTGCTCCTCGAGCAGCCGGCCAAGCACGAACGTCACGAACGCATCCACGGAGCCGAACGCCGACCCTTCGAGCCGGCTCTCCAGCCGCCGGGCCGTTTCCTCCGGAATCTGGACGGTGCGCACCGCGGGGGCGGGCGGCGTCTTCATCGACGCCGAGAGGGCGGCCGCGGGTAGATATCCGTTCCCCGCGGGGGGACCCGGGCGCGGAGCGCCGTCACTCCCACTCGATGGTGGACGGCGGCTTGTCGGTCACGTCGTAGAGGACCCGGACGACCTCCTTGGGGAGCTCGCGGGTGATGCGGTGCGTGATCCGGGCGAGCACCGCGCGGGGCACGTCGCTCGCGGTGGCGGTCATCGCGTCGACCGACTCGACCATCCGCACGCTGACGGCGTCCCCGTGGACCCGGTTGTCGCCGGTGACGCCGACCGTGTCCGCGTCCAGGAGGACGGCGAAGTACTGCCACGGCGGCTTCATCTCGCCCGCGGCGACCGCCCGGTCGACCTCCTCTTCGACGACGCGGTTGGCGACGCGCGCGCGGCGGAGGCGGTCGCGGTCGACCGGTCCGTGGACCCGGACGGCGAGACCCGGGCCCGGGAACGGTTGTCGGTCCGCTTGCGGAATCCCGAGCTCCCGGGCGACGGCGCGGACCTCGTCCTTGTAGAGGTCGCGCAGCGGCTCGACGAGCACGAGGCGGCTCGACTTCGGAACGCCGCCGACGTTGTGGTGCGACTTGATCGTGTCGCGGAGCGCCCCGCCGCTCTCGATCCAATCCGGGGCGATCGTCCCCTGGACGAGCCGTTCGGTGTCGAACTCCTTCGCCAGCTCCTCAAAGAGGTGGATGAACTCCGCCCCGACGCGGCGGCGCTTGCGCTCGGGGTCGCGGACCCCCTTGAGCGCGGTCAGGAACCGCTCGCCGGCCTCGACGCAGCGGTACGGGAGCTGGCTCGCCCGGTAGAGTTCGGCGACCCGCTCGGTCTCGCCGTGGCGCAGGAGGCCGGTGTCGACGAAGACGGCACGAGCGCGCTCCCCGAGCGCCCGTCGGGCGAGGACCGCCGCGACGGTGGAGTCGATCCCGCCGGACGCCGCCACCAGGCTCCGGCCCGGGACCTGGGTCCGGAGCTGCTCGATCGCCTGCGCGACGAACGCCTTCGGGTCGTTCATTCACGGAGCGGCGGGCGTCGGAGGGGACTCCTCGCGCCACCGAGCCCGGTACTTCATCAGGCGCGGAACGAGCTCCGGGTGGCCGAGCGCCAGGATCTCGACGGCGAGCAGCGCTGCGTTCTCTGTGGCATCGAGCCCGACCGACGCAACCGGGACCCCCGGCGGCATCTGGACGACCGACAGCAGGCTGTCGAGCCCGAGCCCCCGGTTCAGGGGGACGCCGACCACCGGCTTGAGCGTCCGCGCCGCGACGACCCCGGGGAGCGCTGCCGACAGCCCGGCCATCGCCACGAAGACGTCGGTCGACGGGTCGGCGACGAGCCTCTCGACCTTCTCGGGGGTCCGATGGGCGGAGGCGACGTGCACCTCGCAGGCGACGTCGAACTCCGCGATGCGGGCCCGGACCTTCTCCGCGAGCTCGAGGTCGGACTTGCTCCCGACCAGGACCGTGACCTTCACGGGCCGTCGAGACGGCCTCCGTAGTAATCGGTTTCGCCGGCGGGCGGCATGCCCCGGACGCACCGGCGGCTTCACGCCTGCCCTTCGACGCTCGGCGCGGCCACCGGCCCACCGGGCCCGTCGCGCCCTGGAGGTCCGCGAAACCGTGAAGTCCCGCCGGGAGGGGACCCGGGGGTGGCCGCCTTCGCTTTGCCGACCCGCCCCTCCGCCAGGTAGGGGGAACGATGGGCTGGCGGCTGCACCGCGGCGGCAAGACCCGGGCGTGGCTCGCCCGCACGCTCGGGGCCGACGAGGCCGACGGCGACCGCGTGTTCCGTCGGGTCGTGCACGCTGCCGGGGCGCTCGTCCTGCTGTACTACCTGCTTCCGCCGGGGGTGTTCGTCGTCCTCCCGAACCCGCACGTCCTGCTCCTGGCGCTCGCCGTCGCCGTCGGGCTCGACCTCCTCAGGCTCGTCTTCGGGGTCGAGCTGCCGACGATGCGCGAGTATGAGGCTCGGCGTCCGGCGAGCTTCGTGTTCTACGCCGTGGCGCTGGTCGCCGCGTTGCTGCTGCTCCCGGAACCGATTGCGGTGGCGGTGGTCCTGGGCACGGCGCTCGTCGACCCGGTCGCCGGCGAGCTGCGGGCCCGGCCCGGCTCCGCGGCGCTCCGCTGGGCGGTCCCCGGCGTCCTCTACGCCGGACTCGCCCTCGGGGGGTTGGCCCTGGTCGGCCGCTGGCCGTGGCTCTTTGCCGTACCGCTGGCGGCGGCCGCCGCCGTGGTCGCGGTCGTCGCCGAGCGGGTCCGGCTGAACGGCCTGGACGACGATCTCACGATGACGGCGGCGCCGGCGCTGCTGCTGTACGTCGTCGGCGTCCTGTTCCTCGGGCTCCCGCGGTAGGGCGGGCGCGCGGCCGGGCCTAGACGACCGGCGTCAGGACCGCGTGCGGGGCGCCCTTCTCGGGGTCCGGGCTGATCGCGTAGATCGTCGTCCGCGGCCGGATGCCGTAGATGCACGGCGCGTTGTCGATGTTGACGATCCGGAAGTACGTGTCCATCATGTTGAGGATCTCGCTCGAGACGAGCAGCCCCGGCTTGAGCAGCCCGATCCCCAGGTTGCCGACGTGCTTCGTGCGCGAGACGCCGGAGAAGTACATCCGGATGGCGACCTGGTCGCCCATCAGGCTCTCAAAGGTGTCGAACGCCATGTACTCGATGAACGGCTTGCGGTCCGGCCCGGCCGCCGCCTTCTCGGCGGTGACCATCGCCCGCATCGCCTCGTCCCGGCCGAACCGGGCCATCGGCAGGATGTACGGCTCCTCCGTCTCCGAGATCGTGTAATCCGGTATCCGCACCCGGGTGTCGAAGTGGTGCGCCGGCACGTACTTCACGAGCGCCTCGCGCAGCTTCTCGGGCGACTCGCCCGCCGCGAGCACCGCGATCATGCCGCGCCCCTGGCCGAGGAAGTTGAGGAACGTCGGCGTGAACAGCATGTAGTAGTCGTCGACGCCAACGTTCACGTCGACCTCGAAGGCGTTGAAGCTACCACGCCGCAGCCCCCCGCCGAGCAGTGCGTCGAAGTCCGGGATCCCGGTCGAGTAGAACCGGTCCGGGTCGGCGGTCGTCGTCCACGCCGTCGCCGCCCCCTTGCCGTTGGCGGACCCGGCGATGCCGAGCGCTTCGAAGCGGCCGCCGTCCAGCGTGACGGCGTAGCGGGCCCGGCCGATGTTCGTCGCCCGGAGCTTCTCCAGGCGGAGGTGGCGCACCCGGCGCTCGTCCAGCTCCTCGCGCTGGATCGAGATGAGGCCGTCGACGAGGTACTCGATCCCGCCGGCCTCGGGCTTCTCGAGTATCATCACGACGTCCGTCGTGGACGCCTCGACGAGGTCCTTCTGGAGCGCCATCACGAACTCTTCCATCTCGAGACCGTACTTGTGGGTCACACCCTCGAGGGAGTCGATGACGAGGAGCGACTTCTCCGGCAGCGCCCGTTCGACCCGGTTGTAGACGTTCTCGACCTCGGGCATCGGGCTGCGCTTGAGCAGCGCCGCGAGGTGCGTGCGGTCGACCCGGGTCGGGGGGCCACGCTCCTGGCCGAAGCTGCCCAGCACCTCCTTGCCCGCCTTGATCTTCTTCTGCTCGCTGTCCGGCAGCTCGGCGGGCCGCGCCTTGCCGGTCGAGGAGATCGTGTCGAGGAACAGCTTCGCGGCGTCGAGGATGCGCGAGCGCATCTCGGTCGTCTTCAGCCACGGGAACTGGCGGTACAACGACTCGTCGCCGACGCGCGTCGACAGATAGAACGAGCGTGTCGGCTGGCCGAGCCGCTCCAGCAGCTCGAGGCCGAACGTCGTCTTGCCGGTACCGGCGCCGCCCTTGATGATGAGCGACCTCCCGCCCTTTCCGCTCAGGAACGACACCACTTCGGGAGGGACCCTCCCCGCCGTCCCGCCGTTCTCGTTGCTCATGTTGCTCTCGGAGCGAGCGTGCGGTACGCGGGGCCCGGCGACCCTCGTTCCCTCGAGCGCTCCGCCGGCAAATGGGTGGTTGGGGGGACAAAAGCTTTTGGTCGAACTGCCGAGGGCGCGCCCGCTAGGGGGCCGCGGCGGCGAGCGCCGCCTCCCGCGCGAGCGCGAGCGCCCGGAGCAGCGGCTCGCCCGGCTCGCCGACGGCCGTCGCGGCCGACGGGTTGCCGCCCCCTTTCGCCCCGAAGGCGGCCTTGCCCGCCTCGATCGCCGCGAGCGCGGAGACCCCGGGGGCGGTCGAGCCGACGAACAGCGTCCCCTTCCCGTCGCGGTCCGCTGCCAGGACCACGACGCGGTCCTCGACCTTGCTCAGGATGCGGGAGAGTTCGGTGACGCCCGCGCGGTCGAGGTCGACCCGCGCCGCCACGATCGTCAGCGTGCCGACGGTCGTCGTGCTGGATGCGTCGGCGAGGAGCTCGCGGGAGAGGCCCTCGAGGTCCCCGCGGGTGCGTGCCTTGGCGAGCTTGCGGCTCTCCTCGACCTCCGCGAGGAGCCGGTCGATCCCGTCCGGGAGCTTCTCGGGGGCGACGCCCAGCCGCCGGGCCGCCTCCCGCAGCACCGCCTCGTGCTCCTCCCGCAGCTCGAGCGCCCGCTCCCCGCTGGCGAACGAGAGGCGGACGACCCCGTCCTGTATCCGCTCGACGTCCAGCAGCTGGATGGCACCGACCTCGCTGGTGTGCGTGCAGTGGGTCCCGCCGCACGCCTCGACGTCGAACCCTTCGACCTCGACGACGCGCAGCTCCTTCCCCGGCACCGCCCCCCCCTGGTACAGGGTGAAGCCGAACCGGCGCTCCGCCTCCGTGCGGTTCTCGAAGTAGCTCTTCACCGGCCGGTTCTCGCGGACGACCGCGTTGACGCGCCGGTCGACACGGCGGAGCTCGTCCGTCGTTGGGGAGCGGAAGTGCGTCACGTCGATCCGTGCCACCTCCGGCGCCTTGTGGGCGCCCGCCTGCCAGACGTGCGGGCCGAGCACCTCGCGGAGCGCCCCGTTCAGGAGGTGGGTCGCAGTGTGGTGCTGCATGAGCTGCATCCGCCGTCGCGGGTCGATCCGGCCCCGGAGGCGTTCACCGACCCGGAACGGAGAGGGCCGTTCGAGCCGGTGCACGACGTGCGGTCCCTTGCGCCCGACGTCGACGACCTCCAGGTCGCCGAGCTGGCCTCGGTCCGCGACCTGTCCGCCGCCGGTCGGGTAGAAGAACGTCCGGTCGAGGACGACGTACGGTCCGTCCGCGTGCACGACGTGCGCCTCGAAGGTGACGGTGTACGGGTCGAGGTAGTAGAGCACCTCCGTCGCGGGGACGCTCGCCGGCACGTCGGGGAACCCTTCGGAGGCGTCGACGTAGTCGGTGGTCGGCGTTTCGGACTCGTGGCGCTGCGCGACGCGGGTGTAGAAGTCCGCCGGGATCGCCGGCGGCTGGGAGAGCTCTTCGACCGCGACCTCGGGGGGAACGCCGAGCGAGTCGTACCAGCGCAACAGGTCCTCCTCCGTCGCGCGGCCCCCTTCCGCCTGGAGCTTCGCCTCGTGGCGGCGGATCGTCTGGCGGGCGCGCTCGAGCGCCTCGCGGTACCGTTCGATCTCCGCCTCCACCACCCGGGCGAGGTCGTCGCGGTGCTCGCCGACCTCGGGGAAGTCCCGGGCGATCTCCCGGCCGGTCCGCTCGAGGAGGGCGACCAGGGTCGGCCCGTCCGTCGCCTTGGAGAGGATCCGCAGCGAGCGGCGGATCAGCAGGCGGGCGAAGTACCCCGCCTTGCTGTTGGACGGGACGACCCCGTCTACCAGGATGAAGTTTAGCGCCCGCGCGTGGTCGATCAGGATGGAGGCGTCCTCGGCGGAGAAGTTCCGGCGGACCTCGTCGTACTCCTGGCCGAAGACGGCCTCGTAGGCGGTCTTCGTCCCGTGGCTCCCCCAGACGAGACGCTCGAGCCCGTAGCCGGTGTCGACCACCGTGAGCGGCATCGGCTCGAGCCGGTCGCCCCGCCGGACGTACTCCATGAAGACGAGGGTGGCGAACTCGAGGCCGGCGGCCCCGACGCTCAGCGACGGGCCTAGATTGCCGCCCCCTTCCCAGACCTCCTCCTTGTACGTGATCGACCGCGGGTCCGCCCCGAGCGTCTCCGTCAGGAACTCGTGGCAGAGCTCGACCGTGCGGTCCTTGAAGTAGACCCCGTGGTCCGGGCGGTTGAACGCATGGTGCGCGAGCATCTCGAACTCGGTGAAGTGCCGGCCGCTCCGGCCGACCTCCTCGATGTCGATGAACCGCAGGCACGGCTGGCTGATCGTCAGCGGGTTCGCAGGGGGCGGCGTCGCCCCGCTCGTCACCCACGGCTGGAAGTCGTAGATCGACGCCTGCGTGAAGAAGACGTCGTTGCGCCAGCGGGCGATGGTCGGGTAGCGTCGGAGCCGGGTGTGGCCCCGACGCTCGAAGAACGAGAGGAACGCCTCGCGCATCTCGCGCGAGGAGCGGGGGCGGGAGAAGACCGGCTTTCCGATGAACCCGTACTCCCGGCACGGCGCCTCCTGGCACCGGTCGTGCTCGCCGAGGGTCCAGAACCCGGAGCTGCAGACGACGCACGTCCGGCGCTGGAAGCCGTGGGTACGGAAGTACGCCAGGTCGTACTCCGCGGCGTCCATCGGCGGCGGCTACCCCCGTGCCAACATAAGGTCCCGCGAAGCTGAGGCGGCGCCGAGGTCCGAGGTCGGTGCGCGAGGGCGGTCCGCTCGTCCCTGCGCACGCGTCCCGCTTGTCTCCGGGCCCGGGTCGCCTCCGCGCCGCCGTACTGCTGACCGCGGTGCGGTTCGCCTACGCCTACAACTGGTTCGACATCGGACCGGCGTTGCCGGGGATCGGCGCCCGTTTCGCCGTCGGCCCCGGGGCGTGGGGCCTGCTCGTCGCCGGCTTTCTCGCGGGGGCCGGGGCGAGCCAGGTCCCCGCCGGACTGCTCGCCCGCCGCCTCGGCGAGCGGCCGGTCGCCCTCGCGGGTGCCGGGGTGCTCGCCGTCGCGGCGATCGCGGGGGCCGCCTCCCCGACGTTCGGCTTCCTGGTCGCGGCGCGCGTGGTCGCCGGGGTCGGCGCCGGCCTGTTCTTCTCGCCGGCGATCGGTTGGGTCGCGCGCCTCTTCGGGCCGGGGGAGCGCGGCGTCCCGGTCGGAACGTTCTCGTCGGCGTTCAGCGCGGGGGCGGCGGGCGGGCTGCTGGGGTCGGCCCTCCTCGTTCCGGCCGTCGGATGGGCCGAGAGCCTGGTCCTCGGAGGGGTCGGGCTCGGCGTGGTCACGCTCGTCACCTTCGCCCTCACGTCCGCCCCGGTTCGTCCGGCCGCCCCGGTCGCGGCGCCGTCGCGGTCCAGCCCCGTCTGGTACGGCAGGGCGGTCCTGGCCGTCGGGCTCGGGTTCGTCGGCTACGAGGGTGCGACGTTCGCGACCGGTCAGTTCGTCGTGCCGTACGCCGAGGCCGTGCGGCTCTGGCCGGCGTGGCTCGCCGGCGCGGTCGGCTCGTCGTTCGTCCTGGCGAGCGTCGTCGGCGGGCCGGTCGGCGGCTGGGTCGCGGAGCGGTCGCTGCGGCACCGCCTCCAGCTCGCCGGCGTGACGGTCGTCGGCGCCGCTGCGCTCGCGGCGCTGCCGTTCGCCGGGGTGGAGGGGGCGATCGCCGTCGGCTCGGTCTTCTCGTTCGGCTACGGGTTCGCCTACGCGGTGATGTACGTGCTGCCGCACTACTGGCCGCAGCTTCCGGCGGACGAGATCCTCTCGCGATCGGCGTCTTCAACGCGATCCAGCTCGCCGGCGGCGCGGCGGTGTCGGCGCTCTTCGGCTGGTTGGTCGCGTCCCGGTCGTTCGCCGTCGGCTGGGAGGTCCTGGCGGGCCTGCAGGTCGCGACCCTCGTCGCCCTGTTCGCGCTCCCGCCGACGCCCGGGGGTCGTCCTCGGGGCGGGGCGGCCGCCGGCCCGCCCTGAGCGCCCGGCCGGTCGCGCACTGATCGGCGATCGGGCACCGGGTGCACTGCGGCCCGCGGGGCCGGCAGAGGTTCTGCCCGTGCTGGACGAGCAGCGGGTTGACGGGGATCCAGGTACCCGTGGGTCGACGACCTCACGCAGGCGCGCCTCCGTCTCCTCGGGGGTTGCGGTCGAGACGACGCCGAGCCGGTTCGAGATGCGGTGCACGTGCGTGTCGACCGGGATCGCCGGGATCCCGTAGCCGAAGACCAGGACGCAGTTCGCCGTCTTGGGGCCGACGCCCGGGAGCGCGACGAGCTCGTCGTACGTTCGCGGCACGGTGCCGCCGTACCGGTCGAGGATCATCTGGGCGCACGCGCGGATCACGCGGCTCTTGGTGTGGTAGAAGCCTACGGGGCGCACGAGCGGCTCGAGCGCCCGTGGGGACGCCCGCGCGAGCCGGCTCGCGTCCGGGTACCGCGCGAACAGGCGCGCCGAGGCGGCGTCCGTGTTCGCGTCGCGCGTCCGTTGCGAGAGGATCGTGCCGATGAGTACCTGGAACGGGTCCTCGGCGTGGTCGCGGAGGTACGGCCGGCGCCAGTCCCCCGTGCGGTACAGCCGGGAGAGCCGGTCGAGCAGCAGCTCCCAGTCGAACGGCGGGGCGGGTCGGGAGCCGGTCATCGGTCCGACCTCCCCGGGCCCCCTGCGGAGACGAGCGCCGGGGGGGCCCGTGCCCGGGGTCGCTCAGGTCCGGTTCGTCGTCGTCGGGGCTCCGCTTCAGTTCGCCGACGAGGTAGTCGCTGCCGACGACCAGCGTGAGGCCGTCCGGGCCGGTCGCCGCCCGCGCGAGGGTCACTCCCTCGGCCGCGGACGGAGCGACGACGATGCGCGGGAACCGCCCCACGGCCGCCGCGCGGAGTTCGGAGACCGGAAGGCCCCGCTCCGAGCGTACCTGGTACGACGACGAGGGTGCGCGCGACGGGCGCGAGCGTGTCCAGGATGCGGGCGACGTCCTTGCCGGCGAGGCAGCCGAAGACGATGGCGCTCTCGGCGGCGTCCGCGAGCGGCGCGATCTCGGCGAGGCTGACCGCGAGCGCCCGGGCGCTCCCCGGGGTGTGGGCGACGTCGTAGAACAGCTCCGGCTTGCGGGCGACCCGTTCGAGCCGTCCCGGGACCTGGACGTGGGCGAGCCCCCGCCGGACCGCGGCGGGGTCGAGGCGGGAGCCGCCGGCGTCGAGGAACCGGGCGCACGCCGCGACGGCGAGAGCCGTGTTGCCGACCTGGAACGCGCCGAGGAGGGGAATCCGCAGGTCGTCGAGCCGGGTCCCGGGGAGCCGGACGTCGACGACCTGGCCGTCCTCCGACAGCTCGGTGCGTTCGACGCGGACCTCGCGCTCGAGCCTCCACAGCGGGACCCCCTCGCGGCCGGCGACCCGCGCCACGGCCGTCGCCGCCTCCGCCGGAAGCGACCCGAGGACCCCGCGCATCCCTCGGTGGAAGACTCCCGCCTTCTCGGTGGCGATCGCCTCGTGGGTCGGCCCGAGGATCTCTGTGTGCTCGAGCTCGATTGTGGTGACGACCCCGACCCGCGAGGCGAGGACGTTGGTCGCGTCCAGGCGGCCGCCGATCCCGACCTCCGCGACGAGCGCCTGGGCCCCGCTCCGGGCGAACCAGTCGAACGCCATCGCGGTCGTCGCCTCGAAGAACGTCGGCTCCCGGTCGATCGTGCCGTCACGCTGGAGGCGGTCGGCGACCTCGTCGACGCGGGCGAGTCCCTCGACGACGGCCTCGGGTCCGATCGGGACCCCGTCCAGCCGGGCCCGCTCGCGGTAGCTGGTGAGGTGCGGCGACGTGTAGAGCGCCGTGCGCACGCCGTGGGCGGACAGGATCGCCGCCGAGAGCGTGGCGACCGACCCCTTCCCCTTGCTGCCCGTGACGTGGATCGCCGGCAGCTCCCGGACCGGCTCATCGAGGCCGGCGAGCAGCGCGCGCTCCACTTCTGTGCCGGGGCGGATCCCGAACCGTCGCCTGGCGAACAGCCCGTCCAAGGCTCGCCGGTACGCCGACGGCGCGCCGTGTTTCGCTGTCGGCGTGGTCCGTCGGGTCGTCATGGCTGCCGCCCCCGGGCTAGGTACGTCGACCGCTCGCGGTACGGCCCGTAGACGTCCTGGAACGCCCGCACGATCTCGCCGAGCGTGGCTCGCGCCCGAAGCGCCTCCAGCACCGGCGGCATCGTGTTGCCGTCGGCCGTCGCCGCGACGCGCCGCAGCCGGTCGAGCGCGCGGGCGTGGCGCGCCGCGTTGCGGTGGGCGCGCAGCGTGCGGAGCCGCTGGCTCTGAGCCCGCCGTGCCGCCTCCGAGATCTTGAGCCGCGGCACCTTCACCCGCTCGTCGACCGCGTAGGCGTTCACCCCGACGACCTTCGCGTCGCCGGACTCGACGGCCCGCTGGTAGCGGAACGACGCCTCCTGGATCTCCTTCTGGAAGAAGCCGCGCTCGATCCCCGCGACGACCCCGCCCATCTGGTCGATCCGCTCGAAGTAGCGCCAGACCTCCTCCTCCATCTGGTCGGTGAGCCACTCGACGTAGTAGCTCCCACCGAACGGGTCGACGGTCTCGGTGAGGCCGGTCTCGTGCGCGAGGATCTGCTGCGTCCGCAGCGCGATCCGCACCGCGTCCTCGCTGGGAAGCTGGAGCGCCTCGTCGTACGAGTTCGTGTGCAGCGACTGCGTGCCGCCGACGACGGCCGCCAGCGCCTGGACCGTCGTCCGGACGACGTTCAGCTCGGGCTGGGCGGCGGTGCACGAGCAGCCCGCCGTCTGCGTGTGGAACCGGAGCCACCGGGAGCGCTCCTGCTTCGCCCCGAACTCGTCGGCCATCACCGACGCCCAGATCCGGCGGGCGGCGCGGAACTTCGCGACCTCCTCGAAGAGGTCGTTGTGGGAGTTGAAGAAGAACGAGAGGCGCGGGGCGAAGTCGTCGACGTCGAGCCCGCGGGCGATCGCCTCCTGGACGTACGTGCGGCCGTCGGCGAGCGTGAAGGCGAGCTCCTGCACCGCGGTCGAGCCGGCCTCGCGGATGTGGTAGCCGGAGATCGATACCGGGTTCCAGCGGGGGGTGTGGCGGGTCGCGTACTCGATCGTGTCGACGACGAGCCGGAGCGCCGGCCGCGGAGGGTAGAGGAACTCCTTCTGGGCGATGTACTCCTTCAGGATGTCGTTCTGGGTCGTGCCGCCGAGCGCTGCGAGCGGCACCCGGTGCGCCCGCCCGACGAGGAGGTACATCCCCCACAGGACGTTCGCGGGGCCGTTGATTGTCATGCTTGTCGTCACCTTGGCGAGCGGGATCCCGTCGAGCAGGCGCCCCATGTCGTCCAGCGAGCTCACGTTCACGCCGCACTTTCCGACCTCGCCGAGCGCCTCGGGGTCGTCGGCGTCGATCCCGTAGAGCGTCGGGTCGTCGAACGCGATCGACAGCCCCGACTCGCCGTGCGAAAGGAGGTAGCGGAAGCGCCGGTTCGTGTCCTCGGGGGAGCCGAACCCTGAGAACATCCGCATCGACCAGACGCGGCCCCGGTACATCGTCGGGTGGATGCCGCGCGTGTACGGAGCCTGACCGGGGTAGCCGATCCGCTCGAACCCGCTCCGGGGGGAGCGGGGGGTGTACAGCCGGTCGACCGGCACACCGCCTAGGGTCGCGAACGACGACCGTCGTTCGGGCGCCTTGGCAAGCGTTGGCGCAAGGACGTCCGCCTCCCAGCGCCGCTGCGCGTCCACCACGGGGTCATCGGGCGCCGCCGCAGCGGCCGGGGGGCGTGCCGCGGCGGGGCTCCGGGCGGCCGCCATCGCCGTCGAATGCTCGGCCCCGTCTATAACGCTGAGGCCGGGGCGGGCATCCGGAGCCCGACCAGGTCGCCGCGTCCGCGGCGGAGGACCGCTGCGCCGACGGCCCGGGCGAACCGCGGGAACGCGTCCCCGGTCCACACCGTATTGTCGGCCAGGACGACCGCGCCGGCGGTCAGGTGGGGCCGGATCGTCTCCAGCTCGAACGTGAGGTGCGCGGGCGTGTGGAGGTCGTCGTGGAGGAAGAGGCCGATGCCGTCCAGCTCGCCGACGAGCTTCGGGAGAAGCTCCTGGCTTGGCCCGACGCGCAGATCCCACCGTTCCCTGAGGCGGTCCGGCACCGCCCACCCGCTCTCCCGTCCTGGCGGGACGGAGACCGGCGACTCGGCCTTTCCGAGGGTCGGCTCCTTCTGCCGCACCGGAAGGTCGATCGAATGGAGGCGTCCGTGCTTGTTCCGCCGCAGCGCGGCGAGAAAGTGCGCGCTCGACACCCCGCTGCTGACGCCGGCCTCTACGATGTGGTCGGGGCGCAGTAGGCGCGTGACCGCGAACAACTCGAACGGGGCCCGGATCTGGGCGTACCGACTCCCGCCCGGCGGCGAGGTGGCGGTGCCGGATCTCCTCCTCGATCGGAAGGAGCGCCTCCAACTCCTCGAGCACGGTCCCGATCTCCCGACGGTTCGCGCCGGTGAGGGCGGCGATCCAGCCGACGTTCGGGGTCGCGCGCCGGTCGCCCAGGGCGCGGCGCGCCCGAGCCGCCGCTTCGCCGGCCGCGGGCGAGAGGGAGGCGAGGCAGGGCGGCGTACGACGCGGGGTCACGGGGACGGGCTCCGCCGGTCGACCGCGGCCTTTCTTTTGAGGTGAGCGCTCGAGACGTTGAGCCGCGCGGTCGACCGGTCGCGCACCACCTCGGTTCGGTCGAGGACGATCTCGCTCGAGAAGAACGGCGCGTCGACGACCAGGGTCTCGTACTCGCCCCCCTCGCCGGCGACGTGGACGGGACGGACGTCGCGGGCGATCCGCTCCAGCTCGTCGACCCGCTCGAGCGTGAGCCGGTCGCCCAGCCACGACGGCGGGAGCGGCTCGGCGGAGAGGTGGACGAACCGGATGTCGAGCCCGGCGGCGACCTCTTCCCGGACGACCGCGCCGGCCGGCTTGCGCCAGAGAGGAGCGTAGACACGACGGCCGTGGCGGTCCGCGACCCGAACGACGCGCGACCATTGGTACGACGATTCGACCGCCCCGACGACGACCGGACCGCTCGCCCCGGCGAGCGCGGCGTCGAGCGCGCGGAGTTCGTCGTCCTCCGACGGCCCGTCGACCGGGACGACACGATGTCGCTTCCCCCACGCTTCCGCCTGGAGCGCCACCAGCTCGAGGTTCGGCGTGTGGAACATCATCGAGGCGGGGTCCTGGGGCCGCAGGGTCAGCAACTCGTCGACCGGCCATCCCTGGGTGTCGGCCAGATAGGCGGCGTAGATCGAGTCCTTCCCGCCGGAGACGAGCGCCGTGACGGTCACGGGTGCTACGGGAGGGAGAGCGCCGTCCGCCAGCGCCGGTACAGCTCATCGAGGGCGAGCCGGGCCGCCTCCGGGGTTCCCCAACGGAGGATTCCGTTCCGCTCGGCGACCGTTCCCAGCAGCGCTGTCGGGGTCCCCCGGAACGATCGCTCGAACGACGCCCGGCGGGAAGGTGGGACCTCGACGACGAGCCGCGAGCCTCCCTCGACGACCGCGGCGAGGCCCGGACCCGTAAGGCCGGTCGCCCGCAGGTCGACGTCGAACCCGAGCCGACCCCCGAACGCCATCTCGGCGACGGTGACCACGAGCCCTCCGTCGGAAATGTCGTGCGCCGCCACGACGTCGTGCCGGCCGAGCGCGCGGAGCAGCCTTTCTCCTAGCTGGCGAAGGCCGAGCGGATCGCCCGGTGGCACCGCGAGGCCCCGGTGGCCCTGGCGACGGGCCCACAACGAGCCCCCCAGCTCCGGACGCGAGACGCCGAGTACGTAGAGCAGGTCGTCGGGCGCCTTCAGGTCGGACGTGGCGGTCGCGGCGAGGTCGGCGACGATGCCGGTCGCCAGCAGGATGGGGGTCGGCGGGATCTCGTGGCCGAGGCCGCCGTTGTAGAGGCTCACGTTGCCGGAGGGGACCGCGAAGCCAAGGGCGCGGGCGGCCGCCCCCAACCCCCTCGTCACCTGGGCGAAGTCCTCGAGGACGTCGGGGCTCTCCGGGGAGCCAAAGTTGAGACAGTCCGATATCGCGTCCGGTTTCGCGCCGACGGCGTACAGGTTCCGGGCCGCCTCCTCCACGACGGCAACGGCGCCCCGGAACGGGTCGTCGCGGCACGCCCACGGCTGGGCGCTCGTCGTGACCGCCAACCCCTCCGGTCGATCGGCCCGGGGGCGCAGGACCGCCGCGTCCCCGTGGGACGGGGAGTCGACCCGGCCGTGGAGCGGCTTCACGACGACGCGTCCGGTGACTTCGTGGTCGTAGACGCGGACGACCGATTCGCGCGATACGGTGTCGGGAGCGAGCAGCAGCCCTGCGACAGTGCGGGCGAGGTCGGTGTCCGGGACCGGTGGGGCCCGCTTGGGAGCGGACGTCCGTTTGCGCCGTCGGTGCGGGAGCGGCGCCGGCTCGACCCGGAACGCCAGCTGCAGGTGCGCCGCGGGGGCCCCGTTCCACGTGATCGACTCGTTCGCTCCGCCGACGACCCCGCCGATGTCGGTCAAGAGCACGTCCCGTCGGGCGAAGATCTCCTCGACCTTCGCCAGGTCCTTGGGGCGTACGTCCAGCAGCATGCGTTCTTGGGACTCCGAGATCCACACCTCCCACGGCCGGAGGCTCGCGTCGCGCAGCGGGACCCGCTCGAGCGCGATCTCGGAGCCGAGGTCGGCCGCGTGGACGAGCTCGCCGGAGGCGGTCGCCAGCCCCCCGCCACCGAGGTCCTTGACCCCCTGGACGAGGCCGGCGCCGTACGCCTCGAGCGACGCGCGGATCAGCGGTTCTTTCAGGATCGGGTTGCCGAGCTGCACCGCGCCCCGCGATGCGGTGCCACTCTCCTCGTCAAGCTCGCGCGAGGCGAACGCGACGCCGCCGATCCCGTCGCGGCCGGTCCGGCCGCCGGCGAGGAGCAACCGGTCGCCGGGCCGCCCGGCCCGGTTGGGGAGTGGCTTGCCACCGGGGAGCCATCCAACGCAGCCGACGTTGACGAGCGGGTTCACGACGAACGCCGGGTCGAACGCCACGAGACCCCCGACCGTCGGGACGCCGACGCGGTTGCCGTAGTCACGGATGCCGGAGACGACGCCGCTGGCCAGGAACCGGGGCGAGTGGACCCCGCGCGGGAGCTGCTCCGTCGGCAGGTCGAGCGGGCCGAAGCAGAGCGGGTCGACCAGCGCGATCGGGGCCGCGCCGACGGCGAGGACATCCCGCAGGATCCCGCCGATGCCGGTCGCGGCCCCGCCGTACGGCTCGACGGCGGACGGGTGGTTGTGCGACTCGATCCGGAGTGCGTAGGCGGCGCCGCCGGGGAACCGCATCACTCCGGCGTCGCCCGTGCCGAGGATACGCGGCCCGGAACGCAGCCCTCGGAACCCGGCCCGGAGGAACGCGCGGGAACTCTTGTAGCTGCAATGCTCGCTCCAGCTCTGCGCGAGCCCGGCGAGCTCGACGTCGGTCGGCTCGCGTCGTTCGCGCACGAAGTACCGTCGGATCCGCTCGAGCTCCGACGCGACGAAGCCGAGCCCCCGTTCGGCGGAGAGCCGGCGCAACGCCGCAGGGCGGAGGCCGGTGACGGGAACGGACTCGACGCCGTCAGCCCAGCGGTCCACGAGCTACCCCGAGATCGCGGAGAGGCGGACCCGGTGGATCACCGGGTTGGCGAGCAGGCGGTCGACCGCCTCCTGCGCGCGCCGTTCCGCCTCCGCCCGGTCGACCCCTTCGAACTCGAGCTCGAAGATGCGCGCGAGGCGGACCCCACGGAGCGCGCGGATGCCGAGAAGCTCGAGCGACCGGGCGACGCTCTCCGCCTCTGCGTCCGCGACCTCGGGCTTCAGCTCAACCCGGACCTCGACCGTACAGATCCGGTGGGCTGCACCCCCGGCTGCCGCCACGGTCGTTCTACGGGAGAGCGGAGATAACGCTGCCCC
Source organism: uncultured Thermoplasmata archaeon (assembly GCA_963719635.1). Lineage (GTDB taxonomy): Archaea > Thermoplasmatota > Thermoplasmata > Lutacidiplasmatales > UBA184 > Lutacidiplasma. The sequence goes on from CAVRCS010000004.1 coordinate 298,449, forward strand.
GGATTGGAGCCCGGGCGCGCCGGTTCCGTCTCGGCGGCCCGGCCGACGCGCCAAGCTTGCCAAAGGGCTATATAGGGGACCTATGTCGGGCCGCTCGGCTCGGGGGGGGTCCGGCCATCATGGAGGAGTTCATCTGCAGTGTCGAGTTTCTTCGGGGACCGTCCGACCTTTTGGCCCGCGTCTCGAGCGAAGCGGGCGGCGTGCGCGAGTATCGCGCCCAGGACCCCGGTAACGTGATCGATCAGGTCGTCAACGACCTTCAAGAGGAGTTCGAGTCCGCCCCGGCGTCGTAAGCCGACCGGGGTTGGGCATCCGCGCCGTCTGTAGTGAGGTACGTATCGATGGACAAGCCGTCCGAACCGAAGGCACCGGTGAGCCGCGCTGTCGAGAGCGCCTTTACCAAGGTCTGGGGGGACGAGCACGTCGTCGCCCTCGTCGCGCTCAAGGTCGAGACGTCGGAGGCCGACACCGTCGCCAGCGAGGTCTCCCGGTTCACTGAGGTCGAGGACGTCTTCCTCGTCACGGGGGACACCGACATCTTCCTGAAGGTCCGCTTCCCCCACTACGAGGAACTGAAGGAGTTCGTTCTCCACCGGCTCCCGTCCGTCAAGGGGATTCGCGAGACGAAGACGCTCCTCGTCGTCACCGCCTACAAGGAGGCGGGGGAGACGCACCCGGCATGACCGGCCCGTCCGAGGCCGCGGCCGACCGCAGCACCGCCGGCGGCCAGGCGCTCGACGGCGCTGAGGTCGCTCGCGCGGTTCGCACGCTCACCGAGCTCGCCGACGACGCGAGCGTTCCCCGCAACGTCCGCCGCGGCGCCCAGAGCGCCAAGGACGAACTGGCGAAGCCGACGGTCCCGTTGGACGTCCGCATCGCGAGCGCCGTCTACGTCTTGGACGACCTCGCGAACGACCCGAACCTGCCGACGCACGGGCGTACGGCGATCTGGTCGCTCATCTCGAGCCTGGAGAGCCTGCCGTGAGCCCGCCGGCCGTCAGCCTGAAGTACCGGCCCCGGGTGGCCCCGGCCGGAGTAGGAACGGGCCCGTAGCTCAGTCCGGTTGGCCGTCCGGAACGCCCGGTGGCCCGGCACAGAGCATCTGGCTTTTAACCAGTTGGTCGGGGGTTCGAACGAGCCGGTCGCCGGCGTCCGCGCGACCGCTCCGGGTCTCCCCCCGGGCCCGCACCGCTCCTCCGAGGAACGCATGACCCCGTCGGCCCGTCCGCGCGCGAAGTCTTCGTCCCGGGCGAAAGCGCCGCCGGTTCCCCCGCGCCCGTTCGTCGCGCACCACCTCGCCCCGCCGCACGAGGTGCTGAGCGAGGCGGAGACGACGAAGGTGCTCGGCGAGCTCCGCACGCCGGCGGAGCGCCTGCCGAAGATCTACGTCGACGACCCGGGGCTGCAGACCGATCCGAAGTACATCGCCCTCAAGGACGCCGGCGAACGACTCGTCGGTCGGCTCGTCCGCATCCGCCGTCCGAGCGCGACCGCCGGAGAGGCGATCGCCTACCGCCTGGTCGTCAAGCCCGGCCGGGATGAGTGAGGTCACATGCGCGAGATCGTCGATGCGTTCTTCCGCGAGCGGTCGATCGTCAACCACCACCTCGCCAGCTTCAACGACTTCCTGCCGACCCGCGACAATCCGAACTCCAGGATGCAGCGGATCGTCGACGAGTCGCGCGTCAGCGAGGACTCGACGGAGCGCGGGGTCGTCCGCCTCGACGTCCAGAAGACGAAGAGCTCGATCTCGGTCCGCGTCGGGCGCCGCCGCGACGCGCGCGGGGTCGTGCCGCCGTCGGCCGAGCCGACGATCTTCATCGGCGCGCCGTTCGTCAAGGAGCCCGTCGGCTCCAAGCCGACCCTCACGCCGATGGAGGCGCGGCTGAGGAACCTCACCTACCAGGCGCCGATCTACCTCAAGGTCACCGTCGTCGAGAACGGGGTCGAGCGGGCCCCCGAGGACGTGCACATCGGCGACCTGCCGATCATGGTCAAGAGCCGCCCGTGCAACCTCAACCGCTACAAGATCACCGAGGACGACCAGATCTGGCTCTCCGACGAGGAGTATCGGGCGAAGCTCGTCGAGTACGGCGAGGATCCGCTCGACCCGGGCGGCTACTTCGTCATCGGCGGGACCGAGCGGGTGATCATCAGCCTGGAGGACCTCGCCCCGAACCGGATCTTCGCGGAGTTCAACGAGCGCTACGGGACACCGATCGAGAGCGCGAAGGTGTTCAGCCAGCGCGGCGGCTACCGCTCGCTGACGGTCGTCGAGAAGAAGAAGGACGGCATCCTGCAGGTCTCCGTCCCGACGGCGAGCGGGCAGATCCCGCTCGTGATCCTGATGAAGGCGCTCGGGATGAAGAACGACGAGGAATCTTCCAAGCGGTCCTGGGGGAACTGCTCCCGCTGGACGAGCCGTTCGTCCAGACGATGAAGCACCTGCTCAACGTCAACCTCGAGGAGTGCGTCTCCAAGAAGCTGTACCCCCCCGAGGGGATTCTCACGACCGAGGACGCGCTCTTGTTCCTCGAAAAGAAGTTCGCGACCGGCCAGGCGAAGGAGTACCGCCAGCGGAAGGTCGACGGGATCCTCGACCGCTCGCTGCTGCCGCACCTCGGCGACACGCGGACGGACCGCCTGAAGAAGGCGCTCTACCTCGCGAGGATGGCCCGTACGGTCCTCGAGCTGCACCTCAAGGTCCGCGGCGAGGACGACAAGGACCACTACGCGAACAAGCGGCTCAAGCTCGCCGGCGACCTCATGGAGGATCTGTTCCGGGTCGCCTTCTCGCTGCTGCTCAAGGACCTCAAGTACCAGCTGGAGCGGTCGTTCGCGCGCAAGAAGGACCTCCGCATCGCCAGCGCGATCCGGCGGATCTGCTGACGCAGCGGCTCGTCCACGCGCTCGCGACCGGCAACTGGGTCGGCGGCCGCTCCGGTGTGAGCCAGGTGCTCGACCGGACCAGCCACATGTCGACGATCAGCCACCTCCGGCGGGTCACCAGCCCGCTCACCCGCAGCCAGCCCCACTTCGAGGCGCGCGATCTGCACCCGACGCAGTGGGGCCGGCTCTGCCCGAACGAGACGCCCGAAGGGCAGAACTGCGGCCTCGTGAAGAACTACGCGCTGTGCGTCGACGTGTCCGAAGGGGCCGACGAGGAGGAGGTCGCGCTCATCCTCCGCGATCTTAACACCCGCGAGATCGGCCCGGAGGTCTTCCAGGAGGCGACGGCGCCGAAGGGGAAGCGGGCCGCCCGCGTCTACGTCAACGGCAACCTGGTCGGTCTTCACTCGCAGCCGCTGGAGCTCGTCCGCGAGATCCGCGACCGTCGCCGGACCGGCACGCTGAGCCCAACGCTCGGTGACCGGACGTACGAGATCAACGCCCGCTACGACGAGGGGATGAACGAGGTGATCGTCCACTGCGACCCGGCCGGCTGCGGCGGCCGCTGATCGTCGTCAAGGCGAGCGCCCCGCGCGTCTCCCGCTCCGACCTCGACGACCTCGCCCGGGGCACGCTGTCGTTCAGCGACCTCATCCGCCAGGGAAAGATCGAGTGGGCGGACGCCGAGGAGGAGGAGGACGCCCTCATCGCCATCGACCCGCTCACGTACCCGGACCGCTGCCCGAAGTGCGAGCGGGCGCTCTCCCGCTCCGACATCCGCTGGGTGTCGATGGGCGAGAAGCGCGAGGCGCCGCTCGTCACGTGCGGCCTCTGCCACTCCGACTTCCCGACCGGTGGGCTGCTCTCGGAGCGGCACACGCACCTGGAGATCGACCCGAACCTGATCCTCGGCGTCTGCACGGGGTTGATCCCGTACCCCGAGCACAACGCGGCGCCCCGCAACACGATGGGCTCGGGGATGGCGAAACAGGCGCTCGGCGTCGAGTCGGTGAACTACCGCCGGCGGCCGGACACGCGCGGACACCTGCTGCACTACCCGCAGGCGCCCCTCCTGCAGACGCAAACGATGCGCTACGTCCACTTCACCGAGCGGCCCGCGGGCCAGAACTTCGTCGTCGCTATTCTCTCGTACGAGGGGTACAACATGCAGGACGCCCTCGTCATTTCGAAGGGCGCCATCGACCGCGGCCTCGGCCGCTCGTCGTTCTTCCGCACGTACCGCGGCGAGGAGCGCAAGTACCCCGGCGGCCAGGAGGACCGCTTCGAGATCCCGCGGCCGGACGTCGCCGGCGCGCGCGTCGACACCGCCTACCGCAACCTGGGCGAGGACGGCCTGATCTTCCCCGAGCTGGAGGTCGCCGAGGGCGACGTGCTCGTCGGCAAGACGAGCCCGCCGCGGTTCCTGGAGGAGAAGACCGACCTGCTCACGCCGCAGAAGCGGCGCGAGACGAGCGTCACCGTCCGCTTCGGCGAATCCGGCTGGGTCGACAACGTGATCCTCACCGAGGGCGAAAACATCTCCAAGCTCGTCAAGGTGAAGGTCCGCAACCAGCGGGTCCCGGAGCTCGGCGACAAGTTCGCGAGCCGCCACGGCCAGAAGGGGGTCATCGGTCTCACCGTCGCGCAGGAGAACCTGCCGTTCACCGCCACCGGGATGACGCCGGATCTGCTGATCAATCCGCACGCGATCCCGTCGCGGATGACGGTCGCGCACGTGCTGGAGATGCTCGGCGGCAAGGTCGGCGCGCTGCAGGGTCGCACGATCGACGGCACGGCGTTCAGCGGCGCGCGCGAGGAGGCGCTCCGGGAGGGTCTCAAGGCGCTCGGCTTCAACCCGTCCGGCCGCGAGACGATGTACGACGGGCTCACCGGCCGCCGGTTCGAGGCGGAGATATTCGTCGGCCTGATCTACTACCAGAAGCTTCACCACATGGTCGCGGGCAAGATGCACATGCGCTCGCGCGGGCCGGTGCAGATCCTGACGCGCCAGCCAACGGAGGGGCGCTCCCGGCAGGGCGGGCTGCGGTTCGGGGAGATGGAACGCGACTGCCTGATCGGCCACGGCGTCGCGATGGTGATCAAGGACCGTCTGCTGGACGAGTCCGACGGGACGATCCAGTACGTGTGCGGCAACGCCGAGTGCGGCCACATCGCGATCCCGGATTCCCGGGCGAGCTCGCTGCGCTGCCCGAGCTGCGGGAACACCTCCTCGATCTATCCGGTCGAGATGAGTTACTCCTTCAAGCTCCTGCTCGAGGAGCTGATCAGCCTCGGTGTGATCATGCGCCTGCAGCTCGAGGAGATGCGGTAAGGACCATGGCGCAGGGGCTCTCCAAGCGCATCCGCGGGCTGCAGTTCGCCTTCCTGTCGCCGGACGAGATCCGGCGGATGAGCGCGGCGAAGATCATCACCGCCGACACCTACGACGACGACGGCTACCCGATCGAGATGGGGCTGATGGACCTCCACCTCGGGGTCATCGAGCCGAACCTGCGCTGCCGCACGTGCGGCGGCCGCGTCAACGAGTGCCCCGGCCATTTCGGGATCATCGAGCTCGCCATGCCGGTGATCCACGTCGGCTACGCGAAGGAGATCAAGCGCCTCCTCCAGGCGACGTGCCGCGCCTGCGGCCGGCTGCAGCCGGACGCCCCGGTACTCCGCGGCGAGAGCGCGCTCGACTCCGACGAGGCGGTCGTCGCGCCGCGCCCGCGCGAGCCGAAGGAGGAGCGGGTCTGTCCGCACTGCCACGAGATCCAGCACAAGCTCGTCCTCGACAAGCCGACGACGTTCCGCGAGGACGCCCACAAGATCACCCCGAAGGAGGTCCGCGCCCGCCTCGAGCGGGTGCCGGACGAGGACGTCCGCCTAATGGGCCTCAACCCGCGGTTCGGCCGGCCGGAGTGGATGGTCCTGACCGTCCTCCCCGTCCCGCCGGTCCAGGTCAGGCCGTCGATCACCCTCGAGAGCGGCGAGCGCAGCGAGGACGACCTCACCCACAAGCTGGTCGACGTCCTGCGGATCAACCAGCGGCTCCGCGAGAACCGCGACATGGGCGCTCCGCAGCTCGTCGTCGAGGACCTGTGGGAGCTGCTCCAGTACCACGTCACGACGTACTTCGACAACCAGACGAGCGGGATCCCGCCGGCGCGCCACCGCTCCGGCCGCCCGCTCAAGACGCTCACCCAGCGGCTCAAGGGCAAGGACGGCCGGTTCCGCTCCAACCTCTCCGGTAAGCGGGTCAACTTCTCCGCGCGCACCGTGATCAGCCCGGACCCGTTCCTCTCCATCAACGAGGTCGGCGTCCCGGTCGAGATCGCCCGGGGCCTCACCGTCCCACTCGAGGTGACGGCGCACAACTCCGAGATCGCCAAGGAGCTCGTCCGCCGGGGCCCGGCGCCGACGCCGGACGCCGAGGGGCGGTACCGCTGCGGGGTGAACTACCTCATCCGCGAGGACGGCCAGCGGATCAAGGTGATGGAGAAGAACGCCGACGCCTGCGCCGAGCTGGCGACGCCGGGCTCGGTCGTCGAGCGGCAGCTCGTCGACGGCGACATCGTGCTGTTCAACCGGCAGCCGAGCCTGCACCGGATGAGCATGATGGCTCACTTCGTCCGGATCCTGCCGCACAAGACGTTCCGCTTCAACCTGTGCGACTGCCCGCCGTACAACGCCGACTTCGATGGCGACGAGATGAACTTGCACGTCCTCCAGAGCCAGGAGGCGCGGGCCGAGGCGAAGGTCCTGATGAAGGTCGAGGAGCACATCCTCTCCCCGCGGTACGGCGGCCCGATCATCGGGATGCTCCACGACCACATCACCGCCGCCTTCCTCCTCACGTACCAGAACCCGTCGTTCACGAAGAGCGAGGTCACCTACCTGCTCTCCAAGGTCGCCTACCCGATCCCGCCGCCGGCCGGCAAGGACCGCCACGGCGAGCCGTTCTGGAGCGGCAAGCAGCTGTTCAGCCTCACGCTCCCGACCGACCTCACGCTCGAGTTCCGCTCGAACATCTGGGCGCGGTGCGACTGCGCGCCGCTCGCCTGCAAGCACGACGCCTACGTCGTGATCGAGAACGGCGTGCTGAAGGCCGGCGCGATCGACAAGAAGGCGATCGCCTACGAGAAGGGCGCCATCCTGGACGCCATCGCGCGGAACAACGGCATGGGGCGGGCGCGGCAGTTCCTGGACGAGATGAGCCGGCTCGCCATCACCGCCATCGCGCTCAACGGGCTCTCCACGGGGATCGACGACGAGGACGTGCCCGAAGGGGCCATGAAGGAGATCGACCACGCGCTCTCGAGCGCCCGGGTCCGCGTCACCGAGCTCGTCGAGCAGTACCGCGACGGCGAGCTCGAGCAGATGCCCGGCCGTTCGCTCGAGGAGACTCTCGAGGTGATGGTCCGCCGCGAGCTCGGCCAGGCGCGCGACGCCGCCGGCGACATCGCGGGTCGGTACCTCGGGCTCGAGAACCCGGCCGTGATCCTGGCGAAATCCGGCGCCCGCGGCTCGATGCTCAACCTGACGCAGATGGCCGGCGCCGTCGGCCAGCAGTCGGTCCGGGGCGAGCGGCTGCTCCGCGGCTACGTCGCCCGGACGCTCCCGCACTTCGAGCGGAAGAACCTGGGCGCCGACGCGCGCGGGTTCGTCAGCTCGAGCTACAAGCGCGGGCTCTCCCCGACGGAGGTACTTCTTCCACTCGATGGGCGGCCGGGAGTCGCTGGTCGACACCGCCGTCCGGACGAGCCGCTCGGGGTACATGCAACGGCGCCTCATCAACGCCCTCGAGGACCTCAAGGTCGCCGAGGACGGGACCGTCCGCAACACCGCGGGGACGATCATCGAGTACCGCTACGGCGAGGACGGGATCGACCCGACCCGCTCGTTCCAGGGCCAGGCCGTCGCCGTCGACGAAGTGATCGCGCAGGTCCTCGGCCGCCGGATCCGCTCCGCCAGCGAGAGGAAGACGGACGGCCCCGGAGGCGCCCCGCCCGTCGCCGAGGAGGAGATGGACCTCCAGGCGGAAGCCCAGCTCGAGGAGGAAGCCGAGGAGGAGGACGCCGAGGAGCTCGGCGCCCCCGAGGAAGGCCCCGAGTTCGGGGGGGAGTGAGGTCGTCGCGATGCCCGAGCCGAAGAAGGCGATCGCGAAGGACACGGGCGCCCGCATCCGCGAGATCGGCCGCGCCGAGACCGGCCACGAGCTCCCGCCGTCGCTCGTCACCGAGCTGCGCGAGAAGCTGACGAACCTCCGCCTCACGCCCGCCGAGGCGACCCGGGCGGTCAAGGAGGTCGCGCGCCGGTTCGGCCGCGCCGAGGTCGACCCGCACGAGTCGGTCGGGATCCTCGCGGCGCAGTCGATCGGCGAGCCCGGCACGCAGATGACGCTGCGGACGTTCCACTACGCCGGCGTCGCCGAGATGAACGTCACGCTCGGCCTGCCGCGCCTCATCGAGCTCGTGGACGCGCGGCGCGTCCCGTCGACGCCGATGATGACGATCCACGTCGACCCGAAGCTCCGCAACGACCGCGCGGCGGTCCAGAAGATCGGCCTCCAGGTCGAGGTGACGACGATCCCGGACGTCGCCTCGGTCGGGACCGTCGTCGAGGAGCTGAAGGTCGTCGTCAGCCCGCAGGCGGCGCTGCTGACGGCGCGTGGGGTGAAGCGCGCCGACATCGAGGCGGCGCTCGCCGAGGGGCTCGAGCCGCGCCTGTTCGAGATCCGTCCCGGCAGCGGCAGCGGCGAGACCCGCACGTTCGAGATCCACCTCAAGGAGGCCCCCCCGGGCGGCTCCAAGACGAAGCGCGAGGAGCTCGTCGAGGAGATGCCGTACAAGAAGCTCCTGCTCGCCAGCGAGGAGGCGAAGGCGATCCGCATCAAGGGCGTCAGCGGCATCCGCCGCGCGCTGATCCGCAAGGAGAAGGAAGGCTACGTGATCTACACGGAGGGCTCGAACCTGGACGGCGTCCTCGGGATCGCCGGTGTCGACGGCGTCCGGACGACCACGAACTCGATCTTCGAGGTGTACCGCGTCTACGGCGTCGAGGCGGCCCGCGCCGCCCTCATCCAGGAGGCGAACCGGACGCTCGCCGAGCAGGGGCTCGGCGTCGACATCCGCCACCTCATGCTCGTCTCCGACGTGATGACGAACGAGGGGGACATCCGCGCCATCGGCCGCCACGGGATCTCCGGCAAGAAGACGAGCGTGCTGGCGCGCGCCGCCTTCGAGATCACCGCCGCGCACCTGCTCCGCGCCGCGATCACCGGCGAGGTCGATGAGCTCAAGGGGGTCGCCGAGAACATCATCGTCGGGCAGCCGATCACCCTCGGCACCGGCGCCGTGAACCTCGTCTACCGCCCGATTGCCGGTTTCCGCATCCCGGACCCGCCGCCGCCCCCACCGGCCGCCGTGGAGGAGGGTGCCTAATGGACCTGAACCACGCCCTCAAGGTCGCGCTCGAGACCGGCAAGGTGAGGCTGGGCCTCGCCGAGACGCGCGAGGCCGCCGCGGCGAAGAAGGCGAAGCTGCTGATCGTCTCGAAGAGCTGCCCGGACGACAAGCTCCGCACGGACCGCGCCGTTGGCAAGATCCCGATCTACCACTTCGACGGCACGGCCGTCGAGCTCGGCCAGGCGTGCGGCAAGCCGTTCCCGATCAGCGCGATGGCGGTCCTGGACCCCGGCTCGAGCGCGATCCTGACCCTGGAAACGTAGGCCGGAGCGCGCCGAACCCTTTCCGATGCCCGACGTCTCCTTCGACACCGAGACGCTCGGCTACATCCGGCTCTTCGAGGAGCGGACCGGCGCCCGCGTGAAGGACTGCTTCGAGACGGAGGAGAAGCTCGTCGTCCTCGTCCACGCGGGCGATGTGCACCGCGCCGTCGGCCCGGGCGGCGTGCTCGTCGACCGGCTCAAGGGGATGCTGAAGAAGGAGATCCAGGTCGTCGAGTGGGCGGACGAACCCGAGACGCTGGTGCGGAACATCTTTTTCTGGTACTCGCCGAAGCGCGTCGACTTCGCCCCGAAGGGCCGGGGCCGCCACGCGACAGTGACGGTCGAGCCGGCGTGGAAGGCGCGGGCGATCGGCAAAGCCGGCAAGAACCTGAAGGTCGCGCGGGCGATCCTGCTCCGCCACACGGACGTCGTCTCGGTCAGCGTCGCCTAGCGCGGGCCGCCGGAGCTCGGCGCGCGGGGACGACGCCGCCACATCCCGTAATCCTCCCGGACCGTCCACGGCCTTTCCCATGCGCCCGGCGCTCCGCCCGCCAGCGGAACGACGAGCGTCGCAGGGCGAAGAAGACCCGCCGCTCCCCCCCGCCGCCCTTCTCCTCGAGGACGACCTCCCCGCGGCGCGGCCGGCCAACGAACGACCGGACCTCGCGCCGGTTCGGCGAGAGCCAGGGGCCGCGCCCGGCGCGGAGCCCCGGGTCGTAGGACCGGACCGTCGTCCCGGTTGGGTCCGTCGCCGGCTCGAGAGGTCCCCAGACGTCGACGACGGCGGTTCCGCCGAGCGCCCAGGCGAAGGGCACCCCGCCGATGTCGGGCCCGAGTGGTCGGCCGAGGCGTCCGGACTCCGGGGCGAAGATCTCCCCGTCGCCGACCAACCTGCCGAACAGCCGGAGCGGCCGGGCCAACGGCGTCGCGGGTCCGCGCGCCCCGAACCGTTCCAAACGCCGCGCGTGCTCGATCCGCTGGCGCAGCATCGCGCGCTCGAGCACGGCCGTCATGGCCGGGGGCGGGCCGAGGACGGCGGTGCCCAGGACGCTGGCGCGGCGGGGGCCGGACCGGCGAAGCTCATCTCCCCGTGCCGGTGCTCCGCGGCGTGCCCGGCGGTCCCGCTCTCCGCGCCGTGCTCTTCGACCTCGGCGGGACGCTGATCGACGAGCGGGACTTCACCGGTTGGGTCGAGCTCGCGCGCCGGCTCTTCCTCGACCTGACGCCCGAGGAGCTCGGCGTCGCCTACGCCGAGGTCGAGGGGCAGGACGACCTCGAATCCCCTCCCGCGGACAGCCGCACCGCCCACGTCGACTTCTGGCGCCGGGTCCTCAGCCGGGCGAGCGGTGGCGACGTGAGCGGCGAGACCGCCGCCCGGTTCGTCGATGCGCGCCATGCCCAGCTCGACCCCCCCATCGCGCTCTACAGCGATGTCCGTCGCTGCCTCGACCAGCTCCGCGGCGAGCGCCGCCGGCTCGGCATCGTCTCGAACTCGCAGAGCGAGGCGTCAACCCGCCGACTGCTCGACCGGGCCGGTATCCTCGACTACTTCGAGCGGGTCCTCTCCTCGGGGACCGAGGGGATCGCCAAGCCGGAGCCGGAGATCTTCCGCCGCGCGGTGAGCCGGCTCGGGCTGCTGCCGGCCCAGGCGCTCTACGTCGGCAACCTCCCCCGGACCGATGCGCGCGCCGCCCGCGCCGCCGGCCTGTACTCCGTCTGGCTGCACCGGGACGGGACCGGCCTCGGGGACGACCCGCCGGAGATCACCTCGTTGCTCGAGGTCCCGCTCGTCGTCCGGCAGCTGGAGCGGGGCGAAGGCGGAGCCGGCGCCGCTCCTCGTTAAATAGCCCCGCTTTCCTGAGTGCGTCACCGTGGCCGAGCGACCTTCGGGTCGGTCGGTGCGGCGACGCCGCCACGGCGGGCCGGGGACGCGTGAACCGGTCACTTCCAGGGCGACGCCACAGATGGCCCCACGGGGCGTGGAGCCCCGAGAACCCCTCCCCTCCCGGGGAGAGACCTCTCGGGACTGACGGACGCGAGACGCAAGCAACGCATGCGAACAGCTCGATCGTAAGCATAGAGCAATTCCGCCAGACAGCAAGATCGGTCACGACTCCGTACAATTTCCCGAACACACGAAACAGTGTGCTCATCAATCCGGTTGATCCTGCCGGCGGGCACCGCTATTGGAGTTCGCTTAAGCCATGCGAGTCGAGAGGGGTAAGCCCTCGGCGCACTGCTCAGTAACACGCGGACAATCTGCCCTCGAGACGGGGATAACCCCGGGAAACTGGGAATAATACCCGATAGATCTGGGATGATGGAAGGCTCCCAGGTCGAAATCCTCCGAGGCTCGAGGATGGGTCTGCGGCCTATCAGGTCGTAGGGGGTTTCACGGACCCCCTAGCCGAAGACGGGTACGGGCTTTGGGAGAAGTCGCCCGGAGATGGATTCTGAGACACGAATCCAGGTCCTACGGGACGCAGCAGGCGCGAAACCTCCACAATGTGGGCCACCACGATGGGGGAACTCCAAGTGCCTACCCTATGGGTAGGCTGTTCTCGAGCCTAAAAAGCTCGAGAAGTAAGGGCCGGGTAAGACGGGTGCCAGCCGCCGCGGTAATACCCGCGGCCCGAGTGGTGCTCATTATTATTGAGCCTAAAGCGTCCGTAGCTGGCCGGGCAAATCTCCCGGTAAATCGGGCCGCCCAACGGTCCGAATTCGGGAGACACTGCTCGGCTTGGGATCGGGAGAGGGTGAGGGTACTCCCAGGGTAGGGGTAAAATCCTGTAATCCGGGGGGGACCACCAGTGGCGAAGGCGCTCACCTAGAACGAATCCGACAGTGAGGGACGAAGCCCTAGGGCGCAAACGGGATTAGATACCCCGGTAGTCTAGGGTGTAAACGCTGCCGACTTGGTGTTGGGGGTCCTGCGTGGGCTCCCAGTGCCGGAGCGAAGGTGTTAAGTCGGCCGCTTGGGGAGTACGGTCGCAAGACTGAAACTTAAAGGAATTGGCGGGAGAGCACCGCAACGGGAGGAGCGTGCGGTTCAATTGGATTCAACGCCGGAAAACTCACCGGGGGCGACGGAGGGATGAAAGCCAGGCCGAAGACCTTGCCCGATTCTCCGAGAGGTGGTGCATGGCCGTCGTCAGTTCGTACCGTAAGGCGTTCTGTTAAGTCAGATAACGAACGAGACCCTCGCCTTCAGTCGCGATTCCACGGGCGACCGTGGGAGCACACTGAGGGGACCGCTGCCGCTAAGACAGAGGAAGGAGAGGTCTACGGTAGGTCCGTATGCCCCGAATCTCCCGGGCAACACGCGCGCTACAAAGGTGGGGACAATGGGACCCGACCCCGAAAGGGGCAGGCAATCCTGAAACCCCATCGTAGTCTGGATTGGGGGCTGTAACTCGCCCTCATGAAAATGGATTCCGTAGTAATCGCGGGTCAACATCCCGCGGTGAATGTGCCCCTGCTCTTTGCACACACCGCCCGTCAAGTCATCCGAGTTGGGTCGGAGTGAGGGTGGCTCACTTGGGTCGCTCGAACTTCGGTTCAGCAAGGGGGACTAAGTCGTAACAAGGTATCTGTAGGGGAACCTGCAGATGGATCACCTCCTAGAACGCCCGCTTCGGCGGGCCGTTCACGGGAAGGAGTCCGACCGATCGTCGTTGCCTCGTCCCTCGCGTCCCCCGGGGCCATCAACTCTTTTTTGAGTAGTTACGCTTAGTTTATCTCCCCCGCTCGGCTCGCACCGGCGATGCTGAGCGCCGGGCTCGTCCGTCCCGTGCCGGAGCCGCTCGCCCGCGCCGCGCGCGCGCTCGCGGCCGGCGAGCCGGCGCTCCTGTTCGACGCCGCGGACCGCGAAGGGGAGACCGACCTCGTCGTCCTGAGCGAGCACGCGACCCCCGAGCTCATCCATCTGCTGCGGCGGGACGCGGGCGGCTGGATCTGCACCGCGGTCTCCGACGACCTGCGCCAGCGGCTCGGGCTTCCGTTCTACGCGGAACTGCTCGGGGCCAGCGCGCGTGCCTTTCCGGTCCTGGAGGGGCTCGCGCGGGAGGAGCTGCGCTACGACCGCCGGAGCCCGTTCGGCGTCTCGCTCCACCACCGCGCAACGTACACCGGGATCCCGGACAACGACCGCGCGCTGGCGGTCCGCACCCTCGGCGAGCTCGCGCGGGACGCCCCGCGCCTCTCGGACGAGGCATTGCGCCGCCGGTTCGTCGCCGCGTTCAGTTCTCCGGGCCACCTGCCGGTGATCTATGCGGCGCCCCGGCTCCTCGCGGAGAGGAAGGGTCATACGGAGCTCTCCGTCTCGCTCGCGCGGATGGCCGGACTCTCCGAGTCGGTCACCGTCTGCGAGATGCTCGGCGACTCCGGCGGCGCCCGTTCCCCCGAGGCGGCCCGCGAGTACGCGGCGCAGCACGGCTGGCCGTTCTTGGAAGGGCGCACCATCGTCGAGGCGTGGGACCGATGGTCGTCCGCGTGATGGCTACGGGGGTCTTTGACCTCCTGCACCCGGGCCATCTCTTCTTTCTCTCGGAAGCGCGCAAGCTGGGCGACGAGCTGGTCGTCGTCGTCGCCCGCGACCAGACGGCCCGGCGCCTCAAGCACGAGCCGTACGTCCCCGAGCACGTGCGGCGCGAGATGGTCGAGGCGCTCAAGCCGGTCGACCGTGCGGTGCTCGGCTCGACGACCGACATCTACGAGACCGTCGTCCGCGAGCGGCCCCAGGTGATCGCCCTCGGCCACGACCAGCTCTGGAACGAGAAGGAGGTCGAGCGCGAGTGCGAGCGCCGCGGGGTCCCGGTGCGGGTGGTGCGGATCGGCCCGCTGCCCCACAACGACCTCGCAACGCGCCGGCTTATCGAGCGGATCGTCGCCCGGGGGGCGCCACCGCCGGAGGCCCGTCCGTGAAGAAGGTCGGCGTCGTCGACACGACGTTCGCGCGCGTCGACATGGCCACCCCCGCGCTCCGGGCGCTGGGGGCCGCCGGGACCGGCGTGAAGGTCGTGCGCCGCACCGTCCCGGGGATCAAGGACCTGCCGGCAGCGTGCCGGAGCCTCTTCGCCCACGACGCTGTCGACCTCTGCCTCGCGCTCGGGATGCCCGGCCGCGCCGAGTACGACCGGACGTGCGCGCACGAGGCGTCGCTGGGCCTCATCTTCACCGGCGTGCTGGAGGCGAAGCCGATCGTCGAGTGCTTCGTCTTCGAGTCCGAGGCGGCCGACGACCGCGCGCTCGCGGCGCTCGCGCGCCGCCGCGCGGAAGAGCACGCCGTCAACGCCTACGCGCTCCTGTTCCGCCCCCAGGACCTCGCGCGCCGCGCCGGTACCGGCCAGCGCCAGGGGTTCGCGGACGCCGGCCCGGCGCGGCCGGCGCGCTAGGGCGGAGGACGGAGGGAAACGGATGGTACCAGGACGAGGGAGCTCGGGGATGCGCGTGGCGATCGCGGTGAGCGAGTTCAACTTCGACGTGACGCTGCTCATGCTGGAGCGGGCAAAGGAGGAGGTCAGCTTCCTGGGGGCAACCCTCGGGCCGGTGTTCAAGACCCCCGGCGTCTTCGACATCCCGCTCGCAGCGAAGCGGCTGCTCGCCCGCTCGGACGTCGACGCGGTCGTCGCCCTCGGCGCCGTCATCGAGGGGGAGACGCACCACGACGAGGTCGTCATGCAGCAGGCGGCGCGCAAGCTCGCCGACCTGGCCGTCGAGACCGGTAAGCCGGTCGGCCTCGGCATCTCCGGCCCCGGCGAGACCCGTCTGCAGGCGCAGGACCGGATCGAGAACGCGGCGAACGCGGTGCGGGCGGTCGTGAAGATGCTCGCGCGGCTGCGCGAGCTGGGCTAACGGCGCGCGCTCAGAGCCCGAAACGGGGCCGCAGGTAGTCGAACGCGGCCCGCCCCTTCGCCGTGTGCGGGGTCACTTGGACCGCGTCGCGCGGCGCCGCCGTCCGGCCCCTCGACTCGACGGCGGCCCGCAGCGCGGCGAACGGCCCCTGGACCGTGACGTCGGGCGATGGGTGGTCGGTCGGCGCGACATGCGCGTTCCCCTGCGGGTCGACGGTGAGCGTCGCGGTGTCCTGGTCGGTCCGGAACACCCACGTCTGCGGGAGGTACGCCCGGACGAACCCTCCGAAGAGGCCCCCGAGGCGGGACTTCACCTCGGCCTCGACGCCCGGGGTCAGTTTCGCGAGCAGGTCCGCGGTGGCGCCCACGGGCCCGGGGAACCGGGGCGCCCCTTGAGCGCTTCGGCGGGCCGATTCCCCAACCATTATGGCCCGACTCTCCTCGCGCTGGAGGGGTCTTCCGTGCTGCCGGTCCGAGAGCTCTACGACGAGCTTCCGTCGACCCAGGACCGCGCGCTCACGCTCGCGCGGTCCGGCGCCCCCGAAGGGTCGCGGGTCGTCGCCCGCCGGCAGAGCCGGGGCCGCGGCCGCGGCGACCGAAGCTGGGACTCCCCGGCCGGGGGCCTGTACCTCTCGGTCGTCGTTCGGACGTCCCGCACGTCATCGCTCCTGCCGCTCGCGGTGGGGGCGGAGCTGGCGAACGCTCTCGAGGAGGAGTTCGCCGTCCGGCTCCGCCTGAAGTGGCCGAACGACCTGCTCGCCGTCGACGGCGCGGGGGTCGGCCGCAAGCTCTCCGGGGTCCTCGTCGACGTCGTCCCGGGAGAAGGCGGGCACCCCTGCGCCGTCACGGGCGTAGGCGTCAACGCCCACCGTCCGCCCACAGGCTCCTCTCCGGCGAACCGCGGCACCTCCGCGACGCTGGAGGAGCTCACTCCGCAGCCGATCGACCTCGAGCGCCTCGAAGAGATCGTCGCGCGCGCCGCCGTCTCGGCAGGCCGGCTCCTCCACGACCCCCGCGGGGACGCCGTCGTCGTCGCCCGGTGCCGCGGGCTGCTCTTCGGCCGGGGCGAGGCCGTCACGGTCGACGGGGCGGCGGCGGGGACGGCGGTCGGAGTGACGGACGACGGGGGACTCGAGGTCGCCGGGCCCGACGGGACCCGGGTGCTGCACGCGGGCCACGTCCGGGTCGGGGTCGGAGGGTGAGATGACCGAACGGTTCGACCGGTGGAACGTCCTGAAGCGCAACGCCCGCGAGGGGGGTGGGGCGGACCGCGTCGCCCGCCACCGCTCCGCCGGCAAGCTCACGGCCCGCGAGCGGCTGGAGGCGTTCTTCGACCCCGGGACGTTCACCGAGACCGACGCGTTCGTCGTGCACCGGGTCGACAAGTTCGGCCTCAACGAGCGGCGGATCCCCGGGGACGGTGTTGTCACCGGCTGGGGGGAGGTCGACGGGCGCCCGGTCTGCGCGTTCGCCCAGGACGCCACCGTCTTCGGCGGCGCGCTCGGGGAGGCGCACGCGAGCAAGATCGTCAAGGTGATGGAGACGGCGAGGCGGGCCGGCGTCCCGGTCGTCGGCCTGGACGACTCCGGCGGCGCCCGCATCCAGGAGGGGGTGATGAGCCTCGCCGGCTACGGCGAGGTGTTCTTCCGCAACGTCCTGCTCAGCGGGGTCGTCCCGCAGCTCTCGCTGGTCCTCGGCCCGTGCGCGGGCGGGGCGGTCTACTCGCCCGCGATCACCGACTTCGTCATCATGGCGAAGCCGGCCGGCCAGATGTTCATCACCGGGCCGGACGTCGTGCGCGCCGTCACCGGCGAGGAGGTGACGATGGACGCCCTCGGCGGCGCCGACGCCCACGCCGGCCTCTCGGGCGTCTCCCACTTCACCGTCGGCTCGGACCGCGACGCCGTCGATCTCGCCCGCCGCCTGCTCGGCTACCTGCCGCTCAACAACCTCGAGGAGCCGCCGCTCGCGGAGCCCCGCCCGCCCCCCGACGGGGCCGCTGCGGAGCTGGGGACGCTCGTCCCCGAGGAGGCCGGGGCGCCGTACGACGTGCACGAGGTGCTCGCGCGGATCCTGGACGTCGCGACGTTCGTCGAGGTCCACGCGGCGTGGGCGGGGAACATCGTCGTCGGCCTCGCGCGGCTCGACGGCCGGCCGGTCGGCGTCGTCGCGAACAACCCGGCGGTCCTCGCCGGGACGCTCGACATCAACGCCTCCACCAAGGCGGCGCGGTTCGTTAGGTTCTGCGACGCGTTCAACCTGCCGCTCGTCACGCTCGTCGACGTCCCCGGGTTCCTGCCGGGGATCGCCCAGGAGCACGGGGGGATCATCCGCCACGGAGCGAAGCTGCTGTACGCCTACGCCGAGGCGACGGTGCCACTGCTGACGGTGATCCTGCGCAAGGCGTACGGCGGCGCCTACGACGTGATGTGCTCGAAGCACCTCGGCGGGGACCTCAACCTCGCCTGGCCGACCGCCGAGATCGCGGTCATGGGCGCCGACGGCGCCGTGCAGATCCTCTACCGCCGCGAGCTCGACGCGGCGGCCCCGGCGGAGCGCGACGCGCTGCGCGCCCGCCTCTCGGGCGAGTACGCCCGCGAGTTCCTGAACCCGTACCTCGCCGCAGAGCGCGGCTACCTCGACGATGTCATCGACCCGGCGGAGACCCGGGCGCGGCTGGTCGCCGGTCTGCGGCTGCTCTCGGCGAAGCGCGACGACCGGCCGGGCCGCAAACACGGGAACATCCCGCTGTAGGGCGGCTCGCGCATGGTCGGGATCACCGAGACCGTCCTGCGCGACGGCCACCAGTCGCTGATCGCGACGCGGATGCGCACCCGCGACATGCTGCCCGCCGCCGAGCGGCTAGACGCGGTCGGCTACCGCTCGCTCGAGGTGTGGGGCGGCGCGACGTTCGACGTCTGCCTGCGGTTCCTGGGGGAGGACCCGTGGGAACGGCTCCGGCTGCTCCGCAAGGCGATGCCCCGCACGCCGCTGCAGATGCTGCTGCGCGGACAGAACCTCGTCGGCTACCGGCACTACCCGGACGACACCGTCCGGGCGTTCGTCGCCGAGGCCGCGCGCCAGGGGATATCGATCTTCCGCATCTTCGACGCGCTGAACGACCCGAGGAACATGGAGGTCGCGATAGCCGCGGTGAAGCGCGCCGGCGCCCGGGCGCAGGGGACGATCTGCTACACGGCCTCGCCCGTGCACACGCACGAGTCGTTCCTCGCGCTGGGCCGGCGCCTGGCGGAGCTCGGCGCCGACGAACTCTGCCTGAAGGACATGGGCGGCTTCCTCCCTCCGTCGGAAGCGACCGCGCTCATCGGCGGCCTCCGCAGGGAGGTCGGGCTTCCCGTCGTCCTCCACACGCACTCGGCGAGCGGCCTGTCGACCCTGAGCTGCCTCGCCGCGGTCGACGCCGGGGCCGCGGCGGTCGACGGCGCGCTCAGCCCGTTCGCCGGCGGCGCCAGCCAGCCGCCGACGGAGACGCTCGTCGCGGCGCTGAAGGAGACGGGCGCGGACCCGCGGCTCGACCTCGGCGCGCTCGCCGAGCTGGCCGAGTACTTTCGGACCGTGCTTGAGCGGTACCGCGGCCTGCTCGACCTCCGGTCGCTCCAGACCGACCCCGGCATCCTGACGCACCAGGTCCCGGGCGGGATGCTGTCGAACCTCCTCGCCCAGCTGCGCGAGCAGGAGGCGCTCGGACGGCTGACCGACGTCCTCGCCGAGGTCCCTCGCGTTCGCGCCGACCTCGGCTACCCTCCCCTTGTCACGCCGACGAGCCAGATCGTCGGTGCCCAGGCGGTCCTGAACGTCCTCGGCGGCGGCCGCTACCGCACGATCACGGCGGAGGTCCGGGAGTACGTCCGGGGGCTGTACGGCCAGCCACCCGGGGTGATCGACCCGGAGCTCCGCGCCCGCGTGACCCGGGACGCCCCGGCGATCACCGGCCGGCCCGCCGACCTGCTCCCGCCCGAGCTGGAGCGGGCGACGACGGAGGTCCGCCGGCTCGTCCCCGCCGCCGACACGGCGGAGGTCCTCAGCTACGCGCTCTTCCCGGCGATCTACAAGTCGTACCGTTCCGCGGTCGACTCCGGCCTCACCGCCGACGTCCTGACGACCGCCGCCCTCGGGGTCGTCGCCGCCTTGCGGGCCGAGCCGGCGCCCGCGGTCCGGGCGGGCCCGTCGTGGGAGCGCGCCGGACCGAGTCCGTGGGCCCACGAGGGCCGGGTCCGCAGCCACGCGCAGGGGGGTGCGGTCCGTGCGGCTCACGGTCGAGCTCGACGGTAAACCGACGGTCGTCGTCCTCGCCGACGACCTGTCGACCGTCGACGTCGGCGGCCGCGTCTACCCGGTGCGGGTCGTCCGGCGGAACCCGGGCAGGGTCGACCTGGAGGTCGGCGGCGAGGCGGTCTCGGTCCAGGGGTGGCCGGACCGCGAGCCGACGCCTCCGGGCCCGGTCGACGTGAACGGCGAGCGGCATGCCGTCCGGGTGACGGTAGAGGCTCCCGCCACCGCGCTCCCGGGGGGCGTCGCGCCCGTCGCGTCGACCGCGGGGACGCAGGTCCCGCTAGCTCCGCCATCCGTCACCGCCGCCCTGGGGGCGACGGTCGTGGTGCCGCCGATGCCCGGCCGGGTCGTCGAGGTGCGCGTCAAGGACGGCGACCGGGTCGAGGCCGGCGCGGTGCTGCTGGTCGTCGAGGCGATGAAGATGCGCAACGAGGTCGTCGCTCCGGTCGCCGGGGTCGTGCGGGACGTTCGCGTTCGCGACGGAACGAACGTGCGCGCCCGCGAGCCGATGCTTACGGTCGTCCCGGATTAAGCGAACGCGGGAACGAGACGGCCGC
Organism: uncultured Thermoplasmata archaeon; assembly: GCA_963719635.1. Taxonomy (GTDB): domain Archaea; phylum Thermoplasmatota; class Thermoplasmata; order Lutacidiplasmatales; family UBA184; genus Lutacidiplasma. Next base: position 318,770 of record CAVRCS010000004.1, read on the forward strand.
ACGCGGGGCACCGCTCGGCGTCCTCCGGGAGGTCGGTGGCGCAGTAGACGCAGAACGGGATCGGGCGCGCGTCGTCCGGGGCGTTCCCGCGCAAAGGCGCCGGGCCCGCCGCGGGGAGCGGCGAGAGGGCGGCGGGCGCCCCCCCTCTCTGCGCGCCGCGCGCGACGCCGACCGGTGCCGCAAGGCCGCCCGCGGGGGTCGGTCGGATCGTCCACGTCAGCGAGAAGCTGACCAGGAACCAGCCGAACAGGGCGTAGAGCGCGTAGTACCAGTACCGGGGGTAGCGGAACCAGATGAGCAGCGCCGCGACCGCGACGCCGATGTTGACGACCGAGAGCAGCGCCCTCCGCTGCATCGTTTCCCCCGTTCCCCGAGCGCACAGCCGTACAAGTCGATTTGGCCCGCCGGCCGGCGGCTCCGGCGAGGGCCGGGGACCCTCGTTTAGTAGGTAGGCACGCTCGCCCGCCCCCATGCCGAAGGTCCCCGCGCTCGTCGAGCTCGACGAGTTCACGTACGAGATCTCCCCGACGGAGGTCCCCGGGATGCGGGTCCCCGGGCGGCTGTTCTCCAACTCGGCGCTCCTGCAGGGGGTCGCGGGCGACCCGTCGCTCCTCCAGCTCGCGAACGTCGCGACCCTCCCGGGGATCGTGCAGAACGCGCTCGCCATGCCCGACATCCACTTCGGCTACGGCTTCCCCGTCGGCGGGGTCGCCGCGTTCGACCTCGCGGAGGGGATCGTCTCCCCCGGCGGGATCGGCTACGACATCAACTGCGGGGTCCGGCTGCTCCGGACCCGGCTGACGGTCGACGAGGTCCGCCCGCGGCTCTCCGAGCTGGTCGAGCGGCTGTACCGGGAGGTCCCCAGCGGCGTCGGCTCCCGCGGGGGCCGGACGCTGACCCCCTCGCAGGTCGACGAGGTCCTCGCCGGCGGCGCCGCGTGGGCGGTCGCGCAAGGGGACGGTGTTCCCGCGGACCTCGCGGTCCAGGAAGAGGGGGGCCGGCTCGGCGGCGCCCTCCCCGCGGAGGTCTCCGACGCCGCGCGCAAGCGCGGGCTCCGCCAGCTCGGCACCCTCGGCTCGGGGAACCACTTCCTGGAGGTCCAATCGGTCGACGAGGTGTTCTTCCCCGAGTTCGCCGCCGCGCTCGGCCTCGCGCCGCGCCAGGTCGTCGTCATGCTCCACACGGGTTCGCGGGGCCTCGGCCACCAGATCGCCACCGACTTCATCCGCCGCATGGACGAACGCCTGCAGCGGGAAGGCGTGACGCTGGTCGACCGGCAGCTGTCGTGCGCGCCGATCGCCTCCGAGGACGGCCAGCGGTACCTCGGCGCCATGGCGGCCGGCGCGAACTTCGCCTGGGCGAACCGCCAGACGATCACCGCCGGTGTCCGCCGCGGCTTCGCGGCAGTCTTCGGCCGCTCGGCCGACGAGCTCGGGATCGAGGTCGTCTACGACATCGCGCACAACATCGCCAAGGTCGAGGAGCACCGGACGAACGGATCGTCCAAGTCGGTCCTGGTCCACCGCAAGGGGGCGACGCGAGCGTTCCCGGCGGGCCGGGAGGAGGTCCCCGCCCCGTACCGCTCGTACGGCCAGCCGGTCCTGATCCCAGGGGACATGGGGACCGCGAGCTACGTCCTCGCCGGCGTCCCCGGCTCGATGGAGCGGTCGTTCGGCTCCTCCTGCCACGGCGCCGGCCGCCGGCTGAGCCGGAGCGCCGCCGCGCGGTCGTTCCGCTTCGACGAGGTGACCCAGCGGCTCCGCGAGCAGGGGATCGTCGTCCGCTCGGCGACGCGCGAGGGGATCACCGAGGAGGCGCCGGGCGCCTACAAGAACATCGAAGAGGTCGTCCGCGTCGCCGAGGGCGCCGGCCTCAGCCGCCGGGTCGCCCGCCTCGTCCCGCTCGGCGTCGTCAAGGGCTAGCCGGGCACGGCGCGGGCGGCCGTCACGTCCCCGGGCGCGGCCGCGTGACCCAGACGAAGAAGACGGCGAGCGCGACCCCGACGCCAAGCCCGAGCAGGACGACTTCCGCCGGCGTGACGGGCAACGGGGCCGAGACGTCGACCTCCCAAAGGCAGACCGCGCGGCCGATCCCGGAGTCCGTCACCTCGACAAGGACCCGGTACTCCCCCGGGCGGTCGAACGTGACGCTCACGCTCGACGCCGTGGAGTTCGCCCCGTCCGGCAACGTCCAGTTGTACGAGTAGGGGGGACCCTCGCCTCCGAGGGGGGACGGGTCGAGGGTGACCGTGTACGGCACGGTCCCGTGGAGCGGAACGGCGGCACACCCATCCAGGGCGAGCGCCACGCTGGCGACGACCCCGCCGACCCGGATCGCCAGGTCGCCGTAGGCGTCGTACGCCCGGGCCGTCACGGTGAAGTCGCCCTCCGCGACGTAGACATGGCTGACGGAGGTGCCGCGCCCGGTCGCCCCGTCGCCGAACGCCCATCCGACCGCGACCGTACCGGGTCCTGTCGGGAACGCCTGGGCGGAGACGACGAGCGGGACGACCCCGCCGGTGCCGGTGAGTTGGGTCGTCAGCTGGAGGGCGTTCGCCTCGGGTACGAATCCCCCGCTCTCGGTGGCGAAGAAGCCGGGAAGCGGGATCGGGACGCCCCTGAGCAGCGCGTTATGCGCCGAGTTGACCAACGCGGTGGCGTACAGCATGTTGCCCGACAGCGGGTCGACGGAGTCGTAGTACGTCTCGGTGACGTTGGGACCGAACGCGAACGCGGCGGTCCCAAGGAGCCACTCCACGACCGCACCGTGCGTGACGGCGGACGACCCGACGACCGTCGCGTTCCACGCGACCGACGTTCCCGAGGAGAGGTTCACCGCCGGTGTGACCGTCCCGGTCAAGCCGGCCGGGCCGCTCGCCCCGCCGGTGACGTCCACGATGAACGCTTCGCTGGCGTTCCCCAGCCCGCGGTCCGAGAGGGAGGCGATCGCAACGTACTCGCCGGGAGCGGTGTACGTTGTGGAGACCGCCGCCCCGACCGCGGTGAGCGTGTCGCCGAACCGCCAGTACGTTGTCCCGGCGCGTAGCGAGGTAGCCGCCGGTCGCCGTCGCCGAGAACTCCACCGTCAGCGGAGCCGGACCGGTGAGCGTCGACGCCGTGAACGTCGCCTCCAGCGCGGGCGCGACGGTGACGTTCACCATCGCGCTCGTCTCGCTGTTGACGGTGTCGTTCTCCCAGCCCGTCACCGTGTAGTTGCCGGGGTCCCGGAAGACCGCGCAGCCGCACGCGGCGGTGTACGGGTCGGTCGAGTCGAGCCCCAGCTGGGATGTGAGAGAGTCGGGCGCCGTCGCGCCGCCGCTCGCCACGAACAGTTCCGGGAAGTCGGCGGGCGCGTCCCGGACCCTTAGGTCCGGCAGCGGCGTGAGCTGCAGCGGGGTCGTCGGGTTCCCGCAGGAGGGAGTCATGGCCCCTCCGGCCGCGACCGCGAGACGGGAGCTGGCGCCGCCGTCCGGACGGCTCGCGTTGTCGCGAACGACGACCTCCGCGCAGAAGCCTCCCGGGTCCGGGTAGGCGTACACCGTCGTGCCGGACGTGTTGTTCACCTGGAACGAGCCGTCCCCGAACGAGAAGTTGTACCAGTACCTGGCCCGCCCCGCCGGAGGCGGTCGCGGTCAGGGTGACCGGGCTCCCGACCGCGGGCGTAGCGGAGGAGGCGTTGAGGGTCACCGTGAGCGGGCTCCCGCCGCCGACGACGACCACGACCGGTGGGGACACGGCGCTCGCGCCGCTCGAATCGACCACGTAGGAGGCGACCGAGTAGACCCCCGGGGTCCCGAACGTGTGCGTCGCCGTGCCGCTCCGGGCGGCGGCGGACGTCCCGTCGCCGAACGCGAACCCCTCCAGAGGATACGTCCCGGTGCCCCCGTGGGCTGTGACGGCGACCGTGATAGTGAGGGGGGCGGGACCGAAGCGGGGAGAGGCGTAGGCGAACGTCCCGAGCGTGCCGACCGTCGCGTCGCCGGCCGCGAGGTCCTGCACGAGCGCGCCGACGATCGGCGAGCCCACACCGGTGACCGGGTCCCACCCGACGCCCGCAGAGTAGCCGTTCGAACCGGAGGTGATGTCGTGGAGGTCGTCGGCGTACCCGGGCCCCCGCGAGCACCTCGTAGAGGCTCGGGTTGAGGAGGCCGAGGGCGCGACCGACCCCCTGGTCGGCCGTCGCGGCGATGCCGGCCCAGATCGGGGTCCCGACGCTCGTCCCGACGAGCCCGACGTAGTGCCCGCCGATGTAGACGATCACCGGGCTCGCCGACCCGCCGACGACCGCGACGTCGGGGACTCCTCGGCCGCGGCTGGAGACCGTCCCCGGTCCGACCTGCCAGTATGGGCGCGGGAACACCGAGAACCCCCCTCCGGAACCCCCCTGGTTGCTGCACCCCGGAGACGGACCGGAGGCGTTGCCGGACCAGCCGGTCTCCGAGAGGTACGACCCACCACCGCTGACCAGGAGGTTGGTCGCCCCCACGCCGGTGACGTACGGGCTCGACGCAGGGTAGTTGACCGCGACCCCCTTCGTGCCCGCGGCCGCCCCGCAGTCGCCGCTGGCGGCGAACGAGCTCATCCCCTCGGCGGCCGCGAGCTCCAGGACGGGGCCGAGGATCGCCACCGTCCCGTCGCTCGTGGCGTTGCACGCGACCGGCGGGCACGGCGGCGAACCGCCGTTGACGACCCCGACCTCGGGCTCGCCCCAACTCATGGAGAGGACGTTCGCTGCGCCGTGAGCCACCACCCAGTCGATGGCGAAGTAGAGACCGGAGCCCGCGTTCGGCGAGAAGACCATCTCGACGGCGGCGCCCGGGGCGGCGGCACGGGCCCACTCGATGTCCAGGATATCCTCGTACATCCAGGCGGGGTTCACGCCGCTCGCGTTGAGGTCGGCGATCGTCGGGACCGGATACAGGAACGACAGGTTCGAGGATGGGAGTCCCGCGTCCGAGGCGAAGTGCTCGAAGTCGACCGCGAGCGCGGTCTGCGGGATCGACGACGAGTACGCGTCGAAGACCGCGATCCGTTCCCCGCTGCCGTTCGTCCCGTTCGCGTCGAGGCCAGCATAGTCGTAGGCGGTCGCCACCTCGCACGGGGTGAGACCGTAGACCGACCCGATGCAGCCGGCGGCCGGTGCGGGTATCGCGGCGAGCCCCGCTCCGGGCGCGAGGCGCACGTCGGGGGTGAACGCGCTCACGTTTCCGAGGCCGAGCACCCCGGTCCACGGCGCGACCGCCGGCAGCGTGGCCGGGGTGGGGTGAGAGACGAACTCCGACCCGTTCGCGGAGCGGTACGTCTCCAGCGAGGTCCCGAAGGCGGCGTCGAGCGACGGGGCCGCCCCCGAAACGGAGAGCAGCAGTCCGTCGGGGTGGACGGAGGTCGACAGGCCGAACCCCCGGAAGTACGCCTCCGCGACGGCAACCTGGGCCGGCGCTGCGCCGAACTCCGCGGCCGCCTTGGAGGCGGAGAGGAACTGTCGGTACGACGGGGTTCCGGGATCTCGGAGGTGTTGACGAACGCGGCAAGCCCGGCCGGGTCGTGTGACGCGAGGCCGACGTCGACCGTCAGCGAGCGGTTCGTCCCCAGGGGCCCGAGGTCGATGACCCCCGGGGCGGGAACGTACCCCGGGGCGACCGTCTCCGTCCCCGACGAGCTTCCGGAGGCTGAGGCGGGGCCCTCCGAGCCGGGGCTGCCAAGGACGGCGCCGTGCGTGGAGAGGAGGATCCCCGTCGGGGCGATCAGCAGCCCGACCGCCACGGCGCTGAGCAGCCACGCGCGTCGGTCGACCGTCCCCATCCTGCTGTCGAGGTGGGTCACCGACCATCCCCTTTGCGGGTCAGCGTTCCGGCCTGCCGAGAGCTCATAACCCGGACCCGGAATCGGAGACGGAGTGCCGTGAACCCGTACCTCGGCTACGAGATCGCAGCCGCCGCCGTCGCCGTGTACGGCGTCGTCGTCTACCGGCTCTGGCGGACCGGCCGCCTCGGTCCGGAGCGGAGCCTTAGCCTGCTGGGGCCGGCGCTGATGGTCAAGACGAAGCGCGGGCGTGCGCTGCTCGACCGCTGGGGCCGGTTCGTCCGGTTCTGGAACGTCGCGAGCGACGTCGGGGTCGCGCTCGCCGCCGTCGCGATGACGGCGATCGTCGGGCTGCTCGTCATCGGGGCGATCGTCTCCACGCGACTGACCCCGTCCCAGGCCCCGAGCATCACCGAGGCGGTCGGCCTGCCGGGGATCAACCCGGTGATCCCCCTCGGCTACGGCATCATCGCGCTCGTCGTCGGGGTCGTCCTCCACGAGCTCGCGCACGGCATGGTCGCCCGCTCCCAGGGGATCGGGGTGAAGACGCTCGGGATCCTGTGGTGTGTCCTCCCGATCGGTGCGTTCGTCGAGCAGGACGACGCGGACATGCAGGCAGCGAGCCGCCGGCGGCGCGACCGGGTGGCGGCGGCCGGCGTCCTCGCCAACTTCGTCCTCGCGGTCGTCTTCTTCGTCGCGCTCTCCGCGCTGATCGCTTCCAGCGTCGCGCCGAACGCGACCGGGGTCGGCATCGCCTACGTCCAGCCGAACACGGCTGCGGCGAACGCCTCGATGCAGGCCGGCGACATCATCGTCTCGCTGAACGGCACCACCACCCCGACCGTGAACGCGTTCGAGTCGGCGGTCGCCGCGACGACGCCCGGCGCCGTCGTCAACGTGACATTCTACTCCGCCTCGGCGAAGCGGGTCGTCGGCGCGACGTTGCATCTCGGGACGAACCCGACCAACCACTCCCGCGGCTTCGTCGGCGTCGCCGTCTACGGCCTCACGCCGGCCCAGCTGAAGCAGACGCTCGTCTGGCCGTTCGGGAGCAGCGCCGGGCCGCTCACCGGCGGGATCGACTGGCTGATCTTGCCGTTCGCGACGATTGAACCGGTCGGTTCGCCGACGTCGTCGTTCTTCCACCTCGACGGACCGCTCGCCCACGCCTCGTCGACGGCGTTCTGGACCGGGGCGAACGTCCTCTACTGGCTCGCGTGGATGAACCTCCTCCTCGGGCTCTCCAACGCGCTGCCGCTCGTTCCGCTCGACGGCGGGCTCCTCTTCCGCGACTTCGCCGCGTCGATCGCGGCGCGCTTCCGAAGGGGGTGGACCGCCGCCCACCTTGATGCGTTCGGGGGCCGGGCCGTGGCGGTCGCGTCGGCGCTGGTCCTGGTGCTGTTGGCATGGCAGTTCGTGGTACCCCGACTCGGCTGAGCGAGGAGGCGCTCCTCGCCGACTACCCGTTCCTGCCGGGCGCCGAGGCGCTCCTCGGAGGCGAGCAGCCGTCGGTCCGGGCGCTGCTCGAGGAGCCGGCGTACGACCGGGTGCGGACCATCGGCCGGGCGCGGGTCCTCGCGGCCCAGGACGACCCGAACGCCTCCGCCACGGTGGAAGAGCTCGCGCACGCCCGGCCGGACGAGCGGTACCTCTCCTTCCTCTTCGCGCGGCTCGTCCTCTCGGCGGCGCCGACCGCCGGGGCGCTCCGCCGCTGGGCGGTCGCGGAGGCGAAGCGGAGCCACGAGCGGTTGCGCGCCGTCCCGCCGTCCGAGCTCGAGGAGGTCGCCCGGCGGCTCGGCTATCCTCTCGAGACCGACCACGGGCGGGCGGTCGTCTCGGTCGCGGAGTACGTGCGGCTCGCCTCCCCGATCCGTGAGGCGGAGTTCCGCCTCGCGGGGCAGGAGGTCGATGCGGGCCGGGTGACGGTCACGCCGGTCCGGGCGTCGAGGCTCCTGGAGGAGGCCGTCCGCCGCACGCTCGCCGTCCCGTTGGCGCTGCACCCGGACGTCGTGCGCGCCGTCCGCGCGCGGGAGGCCGAGCTGCTGACCGAGGTCGCGAAGCGACTGCCGACGCCGGTGGGCCGGGCGGGCGGTCCGGCCGGACCGCTACGCCGCGACCGGTTCCCTCCGTGCATCCGCAAGATGCAGCGGACCCTGGAGAAGGGCGAGAACCTCTCGCATGCGGGGCGGTTCTGCCTGGCGGCGTTCCTGCACCGCGCCGGCGCGTCGTTCGAGACGATCGTCGACGCCTACCGCGGAGCCCCCGACTTCGAAGAGTCGGTGACGCGCTACCAGGTCGAGCACATCACGCTCCGGGACGACGGCCGGGGCTACGAACCGCCGGAGTGCGAGACGCTCCGCAGCCACGGGCTGTGCGTCCGCGAGGGGGATCCGGACGGGCCTACCCCCACCGACCGCGAGCGGGACTCGCTCTGCTTCCAGCCGACCCTCAAGCACCCGTTGCAGTACTACCGCCGGCGCGGGGGCACCGTCGTCTTCGAGCGGCCCGAGCGCCCCGCGGCCTAGCGGGTCGAGAGCGCCCGGAGCGTCCGCCTCGCGCGGGTGATCGCGGTCCACTGCCCGGCGACCACGAAGTAGAGCATCGCGACGTCCAGCACGGTGAACGCGACCCCCGCGACGTGGAACCGGGCCCACGGTTCGCTCGGGGCCCACGGCCACGGCAGCGACCAGTCGAACTCGAGGAACGCGGCGGCGGCGATCACGACGAGCCGGTCGGCACGGGTCAGCAACCCCCCGTACGCCCGGCCCTGCCCGACCGCCTGCGCCTGGGTCCCCATGTAGCTCGTGAGCAGCAGGCTGACGAGGGCGAGGAGCGCCAGCACCGGCTGGACGAAGCTGGAGGCGGCCAGTCCGAGCAGGATCGCGACGTCCGCGTACCGGTCGAGGACGTGGTCGAGGAAGTCCCCCCGCGGGCTCGACCGGCCGGTCGCGCGGGCGACGTGTCCGTCCAGCACGTCGAACAGCCCGGAGAGCAGCACGAGCGCGCTGACCGCGAGGAACAGGAGGGGGGTCGTCCACCGAACGACGACCGCACAGACCGCCGCCGCCCCGGCGAGAGTGAGCGCCACGCCGCTCAGGCGATCCGGCGCCCAGCGCAGGAACGGGCGGGAGAGGCGGTCGAAGTACGGGCGGACCCGCTCCCGGTAACCCTCGAGCACCATCGGGGCTACTCCGACGGCGCCTACTCGGGTTCGTCCAAAAGGTGCGCGGTCACCGTCGGGTCGGCGAGCCAGTCGGGCCGGCGGCGGCCCCGGGGGCGGCGCCCTCGCAGGAGGGCGTCGACGTCACGCGCGACCCGCTGGATGGGGCGGCCCGAGGTGTCCACTTCGTCCACCTGGAGCCTCTCCCGGTGGGCCTCGACCGCCACCAGGTCGAGCGCCTCGCTCACAACGTTCGCGGCGCGCTCGGAGCGGCTTCCGCGCCGGGCCCGACGGAGACGCCGGGCCAGTTCGACCGGGTGACAACGCAGGACGATCGCTGCGCGCACCGGAAGGAGGTGGGCGAGATGCCCGGCGACGACGTCGACCCCGACGGCGACGCGTCGCCATCGCCGACGGAGTCGGCCGAGGTCGACCACGACGTGGCGTCCACGCCCCCGCGCTGCACCCGCCGCGCGGGCCAGCTCAGCGACCTCGAGGACGGTCCACCGCCCGCGAAGGGCGCGCGCGACCGCGCTCTTGCCGACGCCCGGCGTGCCGGTGAGCGCGACCGGGGGGCCGAGGCTCCGCGCCGAGGGAGAGGCGGTTCGGCCCCGGCGCGGTCCCGTCACGCGAACCGCAGGCCGGAGAACGTCCGACGCCAGGCGAGCACCTCTGCCCGGATCCGCTCCCGACGGACGCCGCCGCGGACGAGCAGCTGCGCCATCCGGACCATCTCTGTCGGCTGGACCCCGAGCCGCGTCACCTCGGCAGTGCCGATGCGGCCGACCAGGTTGATCAGCAGCCGCTCCTTCTCGAGGCGCCGGGCGAGGGCGCCCGGGGCGACGCCGTGCTGTGCCCGGAGCCGCTCGCGGTCGAGGTGGATCTGGTGCGAGGCGGTGTAGCCCAGGGCCTCGGCCAGCAACGGGACCCCCTCCGCAGCGAGGGCGGCGGCGAGGGCGCGCGAGTTCGCGACGACCGTCGACGCATACTCGACCCCGCACCGCTCGAGCTCCAGGAGCGTCTGGGCGAGCCCGGCGATCCGGTTCCAGTGGGCGTTGTCGAACGTTCGCCACACGAGCGCCGGGTCGAGCTTGGCGAACAGCTCGTCCCGGTCGGTGACGATCAAGCCCCCCTGGGGACCCGGGAACGACTTGTGGGTGCTGCCGAAGACGACGTCGGCCCCTTCGCGGAGCGGGTCCTGGAACTGTCCGCCGGCGATCAGACCCAGCACGTGAGAGGCGTCGTAGAGGACCAGGGCGCCGACGTCGTGGGCGGCCGCGGCGATCTCCTTCAAGGGGTACGGGAACAGGACGAAGCTCTGCCCGAGGAGCACCGCGTCCGGTTTCTCCGCGCGGATCGTCTGGACCGCGGCTTCGGCAGGGACCGTCCGACCGGGCCCATCGGCCCGGAGCGGGTGGACCGTGTAGCCGAGCATCGACGGCACGTAGCCGGAAGCGTAGCCGTCGTACCCGCCGTCCTCCGGTGGCACGGCGAGCAGGCGGGCGCCCTTCGGCAGGAGCGGCACCAGCACCGACAGCGCCGCGATGTGGCCGGACAGCGGCCGGGTGGTGGCGCACTTCGCCCGGAACAGCCGGGCCGCGGCGTCGTTCGCCAGCCGCTCGATCCGGTCGGTGTAGCGGGTGCCGGCGTAGCTGTTGTCGATGCGCTCCCCCTCGAAGTCGACGTTCAGCGGGAGGGTGTACCGACCTGCCAGGTCGCTCGAGAGGAACTTGCGCGCCCGCGGCGAGACCGCGTTCTCGCTCGCCAAGAGGTTGAAGACCTCGCGACCCCGCCAGCGGTCGTGGGAGCGGACGAGGCCCGCGAGCCTCCGCTCCTCGTCAGCCGGCGCGGGGCTCATGGCCGCCGGGGCTGAGCGGGTGCGGGCCCTTCGCCAGCTTGCGGCGCTCCTCGTGGCCGCACCGCGGACACGTCGGCGCCTTCCCGGCGAGGTTCATGAGCGCGTGGCAGACCTGGCACCGCGCGGAGACGACCCCGAGCGACGGTGCGACGGTCGACAGCTTGAGGGACGGGTGGCTCTGCAGGACCTTGGCGAGGACGATGTCCCCGACCGCGAACTCGCCGGCGAGCGACTCGGTGTAGCCGTCCTTCACCTTGGAGACGTGCACGGTCCCCTCCGGCTTTCCCGGTACGCCGCGGCGGCTGGTCGCCGTCGAGAGGACGGTGCAGATCGCCATCGCGGTCTTCAACTCCTCGACGCGGGCGTAGACGAGGTCGTCGTCCTGGATCTCCGGCACGGAGTTGCGGGGCTCGACGCGGATCGTGCGGTCCTGGCTGTCGACCGTGGGACGGCCCAGCAGCGACGCGTAGATCCGCCCGCTGGTACTCGTACGTACCCTTCCCGGGCAGGAACTCTTCCGCCGCGCCGAGGTAGTCACCGGGGAGCACGAGCTCCGGGAGCTGTCGATCCGACATCGCCGTTCGTCCGTATTGCCCAGAGGTCGACGTCGAGGGGCTGCCGGTGCCGTCGGTGGTGCGGGAGCGTGCTCCCGAGCGCCCAAGGGACCGGAGTGACCTCGAGGACGTGGGCGGAGCGCGCGACCGTCTGACGCGCTATAAAGGTTCGGGACGCCGCCAACGAGAACGCGTAGACGGTCCGGCGGGCGAGACGGAACGCCGCCTCCCAGAACGGCCGGTCGGCGTGGCGACGCTGCGCCCCGAACGGCGGGTTCATCACGACCAGGTCGGCGGGGTCGACGATCCGATCGACCGACGTGTCCTCGAACCGGATCGAGAACCCGGCCGTCTCGGCCGCCCGACGTGCGAGCTCCACCGCCTCTGTATCGCTGTCGACCCCGACGACCGGTTCGGCCCCCAGCGCTGCGGCCCCGACCGCAAGCCGTCCGGTTCCGCATCCCAGGTCGAGGACGGACCGGCCGCGAAGCCCGTCCCACCGGTCCGCGGCGGCCAGGAGCGTCGCGGCGGCCTCGGCCGGAGTGACGTACTGCTCCAAGTCGGCGCGCGGGTGCGGGAACGGCGGGACCGCCTCGAGCAGGCGGAGCAGCTCAGCGCGCCGCACAGCAGAGCAACCGGAGCGACGCCGAAGAGGTTGGCTGTGCCGTACCGCCGGGAGGCGGAGCGGGGAGCCGGATTTGAACCGGCGAACGCCTACGCGACAGGATCTCTTCGGCGGAAGACCGCCGTTTAAGTCCTGCGCCGTTACCGGGCTTGGCTATCCCCGCGTGCGCTCAGCGCGCAGGGACGGCGGACTCTTCAGTACCCGCCGCGCGGCCCGCTCCGGTCTTCTTGAGCGACACCCGCCTCGGGAAGTACTTCAGGAGCACGACGTCGTTGACGGCCGAGACCCAGCGGTACGGAACGTTGGTCGCGCGCGAGTCGTCGACTAACATCGGGCTCGTCTCTCCGACGTAGAGCCCATCGATCTTCGACGCGTCGACGTCCACGACGACGTTGTCGACCTCGCCGAGGAGTCGCCCGTCCGGTGTGTAGATCTGGCGTCCGAGGAGTTCGGTCATCTCGACCAGCATAGTCCGTTCCCGGGCTCGCGAGCCGAGTCGACCTTCTTATGCCTTTGGGCGCAGCGGCACGGCTCCGGCCGCCGGTGGTATGCGCGGCGGGCCCGACGGCGCCGCGGCGCTAGCCGGGCGCCGCGTCGGACCCCTCGGGGCTCTCCGGCGCCGCCTGGCGCACCTGCTTGCGGTACATCGAGAGCAGCTCTGCGGAGGTCGTGGCGTCGGTCGGCCCCTTGTCGTCCCGGTAATGCCCCGTGAACCGGGGGAACCGCAGGGCGAGCCCCGCCCCCTTGCGTACGGCGTCCGGCGCCGCGCGGTGCACCGGCGAGACGGTCAGCTCGGCGCCGCGGACCTCGAGGACGAGGCCGGGGCGGAACCAGCGGTCCGGTTCGATGCCGGCGTCGACGTCCCCGGGGCGCTCGTCCGTCGCCCACCGGGCGAGCCGCTTCGGCATCTCGGCGAGCGCGGCGTCGTCGAAGCCGCTGCCAACCTTCGTGAACGACTCGAACCGCTCGCGTTTCGTGTCGTACGTAGCGAGGAGGAACGCGCCGAACTTGCCCGCCCGCCGGCCCCGGCCCTGGAAGCCGCCGACCACGACCCCGTCGATCGAATCGCTGAGACCGACGGTGTAGTCGCGCTTGTACTTGATCCACCAGAACCCGCGGGCGCCGGCCCGGTAGGTGCTCTCCGGCCGGAGCGACTTCGCCATCACACCCTCCCCGCCCGCCGCGATCGCCTCGTCGAGGAACGCCTTCGCCTCCTCTACGTCCCCGACGACCTTCTGGATCGCCAGGCGGACCCGGTCGCTCGGCTGGAGCAGCTTTTCCAGCCGCGCCCGGCGCGCGGGGAAGTCGAGCCCATAGACCGGCGCGCCCCCGTCCAGGAGGACGTCGAAGAGGAACAGGCGCACCGGGATCTCCTCCTGAACCCGTTCGAGGTCGTGCTTGCGTCCGCGCCGCCGCGATACGTCCTGGAACGGGAGCAGCTCGTCGGTGTCGAGGTCGACCGGCACGCACTCCCCTTCCACGATCGCCGGCCGGTGGCGCACCGCCTTCAGTAGCTCCGGTCCGAGCTCGGGGAACTGGGCGCCGATCGCCTCCAAGCGGCGGGAGAACAGCTGCACCGGGCCATCCTTCGGGACGTGCGCCTGGATGCGCAGCCCGTCGTACTTGTACTCCAACGCGGCACGGCCCCCCATACGGGCGAGGACGTCGTCCAACGTCGGCTCCCGCTCGGCGAGCATCGGACGGACCGGGCGGCCGACCTCGAGCTCGATCGCGCTCAGGCCTGCGACGCCCCGCTCGCCGACGGTCGTGGCCACGAGGCCGAGGTCGCTGGAGAGGTTGAACGCCGCCTCGATCGATGCCCGGGACGCCTTCGTCCCGTCGGCGAACGCCTCGTTGAGCGCGTCCAGGATCGTCATCTCCCGGACCCCGACGCGGAGCGTCCCGAGCACGAATCGGACCAGGAACTTCGCCTCCTGCGGGGAGGCGCGAGCCAGCAGCTCGACGAGCCGACGGACCTTCTCCTCCTGCGAGCCCTCGCCGCTCTCGCCGGCGATCGCGCGCATCTCCGCGTAGACCTCCCGGACGGTCAGAGGCGCCGCGCCGGCCGGCCGGGGCGCGCGGCCGAAGAGCGCCTCCGCGGTCCGTCCGAGGTCGCCGGACGCCTTCGCGTCGCGCGCGACCGCGGACTCGTCCGCCCCGGTGACGCTCGCGAGGGCCCGCCGGGCGAGCGAGTCGGCGACGCCCAGCTCGACTCCCTCGTACTCGGGGCGAAGCAGCCCCTGGGAGAGGTAGAGCGTCTCCTCGAGCTCGCGCCCCTTCAGCGGCCGGAGGAGCTCCGCCAAGAGGTGGCGCATCGCGAGGCGGCCCTTGGTCGCCTCCAGGCGGGCGTAGGCGTCCGCAAGCTCAGCGAACCGCACCGCGCGCTCCGTCCTCCACGGCGGCCCGCAGCCGCCCCAGGTTCTCGGCGACGGGCCCGTCCGCGAAGACCGAATGGCCGCAGACGAAGAACGTCGCCCCCGCGCGGGCGGCGTCGACCGCCGTGGCCGCGGTGACACCTCCGTCGATCGAGACGTCGGACTCCTGCCCGAGGGCGTCGAGCCGGGCCCGCGCGGCCGTCAGCTTCGGGAGGGCAGCCGGGAGGAACTGCTGACCGGAGAAGCCGGGGTGGACGCTCATCACGAGGATTTGGTCGAGCCGGTCGGCGAGCGGCGCGACGGCGTCGAACGGAGTGTCCGGCCGGATCGCGGCCCCGACCCCGACGCCGAGCTTGCGGACCGCCCGCACGACCTCCTCGGGGGGGAACGGGACTCGACGTGGAAGACGAGCGTGTCGCCGCCGGCCCGGTGGAACGCCTCGACATACCGGAGCGGGTCGTCGATCATGAGATGCAGGTCGAGCGGCAGCTTCGTCCGGGCCCGGACGGCCGCGACGAGCGCCGGGCCGAAGGAGATGTTCGGGACGAAGTGGCCGTCCATCACGTCCAGGTGGAACGCGTCCGCCCCGCCGGCCTCGGCGGCCCGGATCGCTCCCGCGAGGTCCGCGAAGTCGGCGCTCAACAGCGACGGCGCGAGCCTGAGCGTCCGGCGGGTCGGCACGGCGGGCCCATCCGGCCCGCGTATTAGACGGCGGTCGGCTCGGCGGCGCTCAGAGGAATTCGCGGGGGTCCAAGCCCCCACCGTGGACGCGCCGGCGCGCCGCCGCCTCGCGGTGCCGGACCGCCTCCGGAGTCCAGATCCCGACCTCGCGCAACGCGAGCGGGCCGGGGCGGAACGGGCCCTGGCCGACCCGCTCCTGTTCGGTCGGGCGCCGCCAGAGAAAGCGGTACAGGAGGAGTTCGAGGTAGAGCGCCCCGACCAGCGAGGCGATCATCGCCGCGACCGTGACCTTGGCCCACCCACCGACCTCGAACCAGAAGCCGGCGACCCAGCTGTCGACGATCACGAACCCGAGGCCGACCCACCACTTCGCCCCGTCGTAGAGGAACCACTCCCCCCAGCGGGGACCCGGGTCGGCGAGAGCGTCTCGCTTCTCCTCCAGGACCCGCTCGGTCCCGGCGCGGAACGCCTCCTCCTCCTCGGGAGTGAGCTCCGCTTCGTCCTCGGGTGCGTCGGCGCCCAGCCGGCGGAACAGCACAGGCCCCCCGCGCTACGAGGCGAGCGCGTCCGCCGGGGCCGCTTCCGCGAGCTCGGGCGGGCCCTCGGGGAGCGGCTCGGGGGACGGGGCGGTCCGGTACGGGGTCGGGTAGAGGTGGCAGGCGACGATGTGGCCGGGTCGGATCTCCAGCAGCGGCGGCTCAATCCGTGAGCAGACCGGCATCACCGCCGGGCAGCGGGTGTGGAACCGGCAGCCGGGCGGGGGCGCCGCCGGGCTCGGGACGTCCCCCTGGAGGACGATCCGGTCGCGCCGGAGCTCCGGGTCCGGGATCGGGATCGCCGACAGGAGCGCCTGGGTGTACGGGTGCATCGGCCGCTGGAACAGCGACTCGGTCGGCGCCCGCTCGACGACCTTGCCCAGGTACATGACGACGACCTTCTGGGCCATCGCGCGGACGACCGACAGGTGGTGCGAGATGAACAGGTAGGCGAGCCGCTGCTCGGTCTGCAGCCGCTTGAGGATGTTCAGGATCTGCGCCTGGACCGAGACGTCCAGCGCGCTCGTCGGCTCGTCCAGCACGATGAACTCCGGTCGAAGGGCGAGCGCGCGGGCGATCCCGATCCGCTGCCGCTGGCCGCCGGAGAACTCGTGCGGGAACCGCCACTCGTGCTCGGGGTTGAGGCCGACGTCGGCCAGCAGTTCGCTCACCCGGCGCCGGCGCTCTCCGCGCGTACCGATGTGGTGGATCTCGAGCGGCTCGGCGATGATGTCCCGGACGAGCATCCGGGGGCTCAGCGAGCTGAACGGGTCCTGGAAGACGATCTGCAGCTTGCCGCGGAGCTGGCGCATCGCCCGCGCGTTCATCCGGTAGATCGAGTAGCGGTTGGCGTACGCGTTCAGCTCAGCGAGCGCCGGTCGCGCCTCCGGCGGAGGGGCCGGACGATCCCGTTGTCGCTCCCGGCGACCAGCGGCTGGAGGTAGCCGTAGATCGTGGTCGAGCCGGTGCATCACCTCGGGCGGGGGACGGTAGAACGCCTGCCCGGCCGTTGCCTCCAGCAGCCGGAGCAGCAGCCGCCCGGCGGTCGTCTTGCCGCAGCCGGATTCCCCGACGAGCCCGACCGTCTCGCCCTCCCGGATGTCGAAGCTGATCCCGTCGACCGCCCGGACGTCGCCGACGTGGCTGGAGAAGAGGCCCCCCCGGATCGGGAAGTACTTGCGGACGTTGCGCGCCGCCAGCACGACCGGGGGTTCGCCTGCCGCCATCGACCCGCTTGCCTCCCAGGTTATGCCTTCACGCGCGGCCCGTGATATAGATAGCACGCGACGGTGTGACCCGCTCCCTCGACCGTCATCGGAGGGCGCGCCTCCCGACAGACCGGCATCGCGTGGGGGCACCGGGGGTGGAAGCGGCAGCCGGAGGGGGGGTGCAGGAGGTCCGGCACGGAGCCGGGGATCGAGGCGAGGGTCTTGCCGGGCTGGTCCATCCGGGGCACCGAGGCGAGGAGCCCCTGGGTGTACGGGTGCAGCGGCTGGCGGAACAGCTCGTGGACCCCGGCGTCCTCCACGACCTGGCCGGCGTACATGACGCAGACACGGTCGGCGACCTCCGCGACCACGGCGAGATCGTGGGTGATCAGCAGGACCGCCGTCCCGAACTGCTTGCGCAGGGTCGCGAGGAGGTCGAGGATCTGGGCCTGGATCGTCACGTCCAGGGCGGTCGTCGGCTCGTCCGCCAGGAGGATATCCGGCTCCGAGGAGAGCGCCATGGCGATCATCACCCGCTGGAGCATCCCGCCCGACAGCTCGTGCGGGTAGCCCCGGGCGACGAGGGCCGGGTTGGCGATGCGGACCCCTTCCAGGATCCGGACCACCCTCCACAGAAGCTCCTGGTCGAGCGGGCGGGAGGCCCAGCGGTCGACCCCCCAGACCCCATAGTAGAAGTGCGTCAGCTTGAGCAGCCCCGACCGGAGCCCGACCCACCGTCGGGCGCCCGCGGCGGTCTTCTCCCCCCGCAGCTCGGCGAGGCGGAGGTCGTTCGTCTGCTCCCGCAAGACGAGCAGGCGCCGGCGGTACCGCAGGTACCCCCGGCGGAACCGACCGAGACGCAGCCGGGCGAGCGCCCGCTGGAGCGGGGCCCGTGCGGCCTTCCCCTTCGGCGCAGCCCGCGCGATGTAGAACGCCTCGGTCGCCAGACGGGGGGACTTGGCGGCGTCCCCCAGTGCGTCGGCCGCCGCGCGGAGCCGGTCCGGACCCGGGACCCCGACGGCGTTGACCAGCGCCTGCACCGCCGCCGGCACGCCGGCTGCGGCGGGGCTGGCCGCGAGCATCTCGTCGACGATCCGCGTGCCGTGGTGGAGGAAGACGAGTTCGCCGACCTGGTTCGCGATGGAGAAGACGGGGTTGAGCGCCTGGGTCGGCTCCTGGAAGATCATCGAGATGTGGCGCCCGCGGACCGCCTCCATCCGTTCGTTGCCGAGCCAGATCCGGCGGAACCGTCGGCTCACCCGGACGCGGGGCGACCCCTTGATCGGGTGGAACGTCGCCTCCCGATCGATCCCCGTGAGCAGGTCGGCCCCGCCCAGCCGGACGTGGCCGCCGACGATCCGCCCGGGCGGGTCGGGGATGAGCCGGGTGATCGAGAAGGCGGTGACGCTCTTGCCGCAGCCGGTCTCGCCGACGAGGCCGGTCGTCTCCCCGCGCCGGAGCTGGAACGAGACGCCGTCCAGCGCCTTGACGACCCCCTGGTAGGTGAAGAAGTACGTCCGCAGGTCCTCGACGTCGAGCACCACGGGGGGCTCGTCCCCGGTCGGCCGCGCCCGGGGCGCTTCCGCCTCGGGCGCCGGGGGGACGCCCGACGGAGGCAGGGGGGCCGTGGGCGCCAGCCCCGGGAGGGCGGCGGAGCTCACCGGCGCAACCTCGGGTCGAGCGCGTCGCGGATCCCGTCCGACAGCAGGTTGACGCTGATCGCGAACAGGAACAACGCGATCCCGGGGAAGAGGAGCTGCCACCACGGGATCACACACCCCGTCGCCGGCGTGTAGCAGGAGTTCAGGAAATCCCCCTTGAGGTCGAAGACCGACGCCGCGGCCGTAGCCCCCCACTCCGGGAACGGAGCAGACGGGAACAGGAGGGCGCCGAAGCCGAGGAAGACGAGGCTCCCGATCAGGAGCGGGATGGTGCCGACGTCGAGGGAGAACTGGATGAAGACGGGATAGACGCTGTTCGGGATGATGTGGCGGAACAGCGTCCGCCACTTCGGAGAGCCGGAGGCGGTAGCGGCCTCGACGAACTTCTGCTCCCGCACGACCAGGACCTGCCCGCGCACGATGCGGGCGTAGAACGGCCACCATACGATCGTGAAGCCGAGGATCATCGCGAGCAACTTCGTGCCCACGGCGGCGTTGACGGCGGCGTGGAGGTCGACGGAGAGGACCGCGACGACGATGATCACGAAGAGGATCGTCGGGATCGACAGGAAGATGTCGACGATCCGCATCACCGCCTCGTCGACCACCCCACCGTAGAAGCCGGCGATCGCGCCGAGCAACAGCCCGAGCCCGGCCCCCAAGCCGACGATCGCGATCGAGAACAGGAGCGACCAGTCCGAGCCCCGCGCGAGCATGCCGGCGACGTCGTACATCGGCGTCTGCATTGCCGACGATTCCGTGAGGCCGCCGAGCGGAAGCGGTCCTATCGAGAACGGCGAAAGGGTCGCCGTCGGGGCGATGACCGACGGGAACGAGATCCCGGCTCGGACGATGTCGGGGTACCACTCTCCGCCACAGAACCGCGCCGCGTTCGGCGGCGGATGGATCTCGTACGTGCAGACGATCGGCCCGGTTGTCGGGCACGTCTGGACGTAGTTGCCGGGGTAGCCCGAGTTGGAGTTCGCGGGACCGTAGTCTGTGGCGCACCAGATCGGCGTGCTCGTCCACGGGAGCGGTAAGGTCGCGGAGTAGACGGCGACCCCGACGATCCCGAGGAGGATCCCGAGCCCGACGACCGCGAGCGTGTTGCGCCGGAAGAAGTACCAGGTCCGCTGCAGCTGCTCGAGTCGGGGGCGGGGCGGGCGGGCCCGACGGGGTGTCGAGGGAACGGTTGCCATCCCTTCACCCCAGCCGCACCCGCGGGTCGAGCCATGCGTAGACGACGTCGACGACAAGGTTCGCAGCGACGATGATGAACGTGAACAGCAGCGTCGACCCGAAGATGGTGGCGAAGTCGAGCGCCGGCGCCGGGTTGGCGGCGTACGCCAGCATCGCCCCAACACCGTTGAGCTGGAAGACGTCCTCGATGATCGGGAACCCGCCGAGGAACCCGGCGAACGTAAGACCGAGGACGGTGACGGTCACGTTCAGCGAGTTGCGGCCGGCGTGCCGGTGGACCACCACCGGCTCGGGCACTCCGCCCGCGCGGGCGGTGCGGACGAAATCGAGATTCATCACCTCCAGCATGCTGTTCCGGACGAACCGGAGCAGGCCGGCGACCGTGCCGTAGGCGATGAGGAGCGCCGGTAGCAGGATGCGCAGGACCGTATCGAGAGCCAGCCAGTCGTCGTGATGCAGCAGGGCGTCGACCGTCACGAACCCGGTCGGGGTGGAGTGAATCCCGTTCGCGACCCATGCTGGATACGGCGCCCCGTGCACGAGCCCGGAGTAGCACGTCGACGACGGCGGGAGGGAGTAGGTGAGCTCCCAATTGATCGCCTCCCCCTTCGGACACCACGGGGTACTCGACCTCGAAGCCGGTGTGCGGCAGGAACAGCAACACCACCCCCGCGACCATGAGCGAGCCGAGCAGGAATGCCGGCAGGGCGTAGCCGGAGAACGAGAGGATCCGGGCGACCTGGTCGATCGGACGGTTGCGGTTGACCGCCGACGCAGTGCCGAGCGGGATGGCGATCGCCAGGATCATCACGAGCGAGAGCCCGGCGAGCTCCATCGTGTACGGAAGCTCCCAGCTGATGGCGGTTGCCACCGCCTGCCCCTTGATCTGCGGATACTCGAGCGCGAGGTCACTGTCGTTCGATACGTTGCCCCACTGGAACGTGAAGCTCCGGTAGACGTACCCCACCCATTGCTCGAAGACCGGTCGGTTGAGCCCGAGCTGATGGACGAAGGAGTTGTACACGGGGTTCTGGCACGGTGCGTTGGGCGTGGTGTTGATCGGGGGGAGACGCACGTGCAGCTCCCGTTCTGCAGGGATCCGGGGTTCAGCGTTCCGCAGCTGCAGCTCGGCTCGTAGCCGCAGTGCTCCCTCGGCGTCGGGTAGCCGAAGTGAGAGATCAGTTCATACTGGATCGGCAGCGCGGCGAACAGGACGAACGTGATGGTGACGACGCCCAGAAGGACCGGCACCAAGAGAAGGGCGCGTCGGGCGACGAACGTCACCATCCGCACGGCCCATCTCCCCGCGCCCACCCCGCCGGCGCGAGACGCCTGGAACTAGGTGGGGCGCTCTATTTATGCCGTGGCTTCGGCGGGCACCGGCCCGATATCGTCGAACCCGGCCGAAGGGTCGCGGCGGGAGATCCGCGCGGGAAACCGGGTCCGCGCGAGGCCACGGAGCCCGATCCGGCCGGCATCTCCTCGAACGATAGGGATAAAACGGACTCCGGACAGTACTTACTTTCTGGGGACGCGGGGCCGGGCCGGCCCCCGTCTCACTGTAGAGGTTCGAATGGGAACACAGCGTGGAAAGTGGTCGACAGGGATCCTGGTCGTCTTTGCCGTCGCGTTGATGGTGGTCGGCACGTGGCAGGCCGGCGCCGCGCTGGCCTCCGCCGCCCCGATGTCCGAAGCCCACAGCCCCGCCTCCGCGACGGCGTCGACCGACCCGGCAACGGTCACGGCCGCGCTCCACACCGAACCGTCGAGCCTCCTCTCCCGCTCCGCGACCTCCTCAGCCGCGGCCGTCGCCCCTGCGGCGGACGGCCCGCACCCCGGAACGCTCGACGCCTACGAGCCGGTTCCGGGCGGGGCGACCAGCGTCGACCCCGCGATCGCCTACGACACCACCAGCTACGAAGTGATCCTGAACGTCTACCAGGCGCTGATCAGCTACAACGGCAGCTCGACCGGGACGTTCGTCCCGACGCTGTCCACCTGCGTCCCCGGCCAGGGCCCCCAGTGTGCCGCGGACTACGGCGCGGGGTTCACCGGCATCTACAACAAGACCGGCGCCAACTTTACCGGGACCAACGGCGAGCCCGTGTACTGGACGTTCGTCGTCGACCCGGCGGCGCGTTTCTACGACTCGGCGACCCAGAAGTCGTGGGGCGTCTACCCGAGCGACGTGATGTTCTCGGTCGCCCGGACCCTGGCGTTCAGCGACGTCCCGTACGCCACGAAGACGTCCGGGTGGATCCTGGCACAGGCGCTCCTGCCGCCCGGCAGCGCCCTGGTCGACAAGGGCCTGCACTTCCCGTACGATACCACGCCGGCGAACATCCTCGGTTCGATGCTCGTCAACGACAGCGCCTACTGCCCGGCGCGCGCGATGGACGGGGTCCACGGGCACGGATGCATCACCTTCATCGCCAACGGCAGCCAGCAGGTGTGGCCAGAGTTCCTCGACTTTGTCGCGGACAACCTGGGCGCCAGCGTCGTCCCGTGCGGCTGGTTCACCTACGAGAACGCCGCGATCCCGGGCTGGAGCGGAACCTCCGCCGCGAAGGGCGACGGCTCGTGCAAGCTGGCGGACGGCCAGACGAGCACCACCGGCTCGCAGTGGACGAACTACCTCCACTCCCTCAGCTCGACCTCGTGGGACGCGTTCGAGAAGCTCGACGCGAAGTGGCCGGCGACCCAGCCGAGCGTCCAGTGGAACATGGTCGGCTCGGGCCCGTACTACAGCACAATCTACCCCGGCCTCAGCTACGCGCTCACGGCGAGCCCCGCCTATCAGCAGCCGGTCGGCTGTTCGGGCGCCGATGGGCTCGCGAAGTATGCGGGCTACTGTGACCCGGCGCCGGGCAAGTACATCCCGAACGTCGACGTGACGTGGGAGACGGAGCAGCAGGGCGACAGCCTCGGAACGAGCGCGATCCTCGCGGGCACCGCCGACTTTGCCGGGATCTACACGACGCAGACGAGCACGCTGCTCGGCTTCGTTCGCTCGGGGCTCTGGCAGTACAACCTGTTCCCGACGCTCAGTGACGCGTTCACCCCGATCAACCTCGGCATCAGCGACAGCGCCTTCAACACGACCTTCGCGGGCACCCCGCTGGAGGCGAACCCGATCCCGGAGACGCTGTTCACCGACCTCGGCCTCCGGAACTTCTACATCAGCGCCTACCCGTACACGACGATCGAGGACACGATCAACACCGTCGACAACATCCAGTTCTCCTTCAACGCCGGCGGGCCGATCCCCGTCGGGATGGGCAGCTACTACCCGTCGAACGTTTCGTGGCCGTACCTGCGCGGCGACCCCTCGCAGCCGTCGACGTCGGTCGGCAGCGCGGCGTGGTGGTGGTCCCAGTTGACGACCACGACGTCCCCGTACTACAACGCGACGTTGGGCACCACCTGCACCTCCTCCAGCCCGTGCACTTGGCCGATCGGCTACTTCGACGGGGCGCCCGCGAACCTCCCGCTCGTGAACGACTGGGCCGCGCAGATCTACCGGCTGAGCGGGCACACCCTCGAGCCGTGGCCCCTCGCCGAGACGTTCACCCAGTTCCTCACGTCGACGCTGGTCGGGCCGTACGAGTCGCCGCTGGCGAGCGAGGTCGGCTTCGGCTGGGCGCCGGATTACCCGGACCCGACCGACTACGTCGCGCCGATCGCCGCGCCGGACGGCGACTACACCGCCCCGGACACGTTCGGCAACCAGGTGTTCCTGCCGCAGTACAGCGCCAACGCGAGCTGCGGCCACAGCGCCCCGACGTTCGCCGACCTCGCCTACTGGGCCAAGCAGGCCGACGACCCGGCGGCCGGAACCCTGAACTCCACCTGCCAGGGGGTCGCCTACGGGGTCGCCAGCGTCTGGATGAAGACCGCCGGCGCCGCCCCCGCGGGGGCGCAGCGGATCCAGGACTACAACCTGATCGAACAGATCACCAACGCGCTCGGGATGTACGTCTGGAACGGCCAGAGCACCGCGCTCGTCGGTTTCGCGCCGTGGATCAAGGCGTCCTCGATCAACGAGAACCCGATGATCGGCGGTGGCGCCGACAGCGTCTGGTTCCAGGTCCAGTACAACAACCTGTACGCGGCCAGCGTGACGGAGAGCGGCCTACCGGGCGGGACCTCCTGGTCGGCGACCCTCGGGCCGACGACGATCACCTCGACCTCGGCAACGATCGCGTTCGCCGACCAGGCGAACGGGACGTACAACTACAGCGTTTCGTTCGAGCCCGGCTACAGCGTGAGCCCGTCGAACGGGACGATCAACGTCTCGGGCGCCGCGGTCGACCAGAGCGTCGTGTACGGCAGCTTCTCGGCCGGAACGGCGACCGTCTCCTTCAACGAGACCGGCCTCGTCAGCGGCACCGATTGGTCGGTCGTCGTCCGCGGCTTCGGGGCCCTCTCCTCCACCGCGCCCAGCATCGCGTTCGCCCTGCCGCAGTCGACGGACTACACCTACCAGGCCCAGCTCGTGCTCGACTACTTCCCGCCGCCGGCGGGGACGGTCGTCCTGGGCACGCTGCCGGCCACTGTGAACCTCACCTACACTCCGGCCGTCGCGCCGACGTACGCGGTCACCTTCAGCGAGACCGGCCTGCCGGCCGGAGCGAGCTGGACCGTCTCGATCGGCTCGACCCCGTCGACGTTCTCGCTCTCGACGACGACGACGAACGTGACGTTCTACGAGACGAACGGTACCTACAACGTGACGTTCACCCTGCCGAGCGGCTACGTCGGCCCCGCGCCGACCGCCGAGATCGTTGTCAACGGCGCGCCGCTCACGGTCTCGGTACCGTGCGCCCTCGCCGCGGCGTCGTTCGCGCTGACGTTCAGCGAGACCGGCCTCACGGCCGGCATCGGCTGGAACGTGACGATCGACAACCTGACGGTCGCCACGACGACCAAGACCCTCGCCTTCTCGCTGCCGAACGGGCTCTACCACTGGAGCCTCGCCGCGATCCCGGGATGGGTCGCCACGAACACCTCGGGCAACGTCACCATCGCCAGCGCGGCCATCGCGCTGACGACGATGTTCCACCGGTTCACATACGCGGTGACGTTCCTGGAGGGCGGCCTGCCGCCGGGGACGAAGTGGATCGTGACGTTCGCGAACGGCACCGCGGCCCCGGTCTCGAAGAACTCCACGGGCTCGACCGTGTCGACGACCCTGCCGAACGGCACGTTCACCTACGCGGTGACGTCGGCCGCGGACTTCACCCCGACGCCAGCGATGGCGATCGGGACCGTCAACGCTTCCGCCACGCAGGTCATCATCGTCTTCAGCCAGAACTACAACGTCTCGTTCATCCCGAGCGGTCTCAAATCCGGCGTCAGCTGGACGGTCTTCTTCGGCGGCACCTCGCTCACGGAGTCGAACCTGACCCCGATGAACTTCAGCGTCCCGAACAACACGTGGGCGTTCAGCGCGAGCGCGAACGGCTACACCGCGTCGCCCAGCGGCGGCCTCGTCCACGTCACCGGCCAGGACATGAACGTGACCCTCGCCTTCCACACCACGAAGCAGTCGTCGACGTACCTGAGCACGCTCGCCTACGCGATCGCGGGCGTCCTCGCGTTCCTCACCCTGCTCGGCTTCGGCCTCGCCGCGCACTACGCCGGCCGCCGACCGCCCGCAGCCCCGCCGACCTCGTGGACCGAGGGGAGCGGCTCGGGTGGCTCGTCGTCCGGTGGATCGGGGGCGTCCAACGCCCCGGAGCCGAAGTCGCCGTAACGCGGCGTGCGCAGCGGGCGCGCCGGGGGCCCCCCGGCGCGCCCGCCCCTACAGCAGCTCGAGCGCGCCGGTCACGGGCTCCAGCACGCGGTCCGGCGCCGGTCCGAGGCCGAGGCACGTCCGCGTCCCCGCCGGAACCTCGGTGAGCCCGGCGTCCTCGACCCAGACGGTCGGGATGCCGGCGGCCCGCGCGCGCCGTTCGACCTCTTCCAGTTCACGCAGCGTGGGGACGACCAACGCGATCTTCCTCTGCCCGGCGGCCTCCCACGCTTCGAACTCGCGCGGGTCGTGGCCCTCCGCCCGTCGTGCGAGCATCACGGCGGCGTGGGCGACCTGCACCGCCGCCTTCCCCGCCGTCAGCCGGAGCTCGCCGCGGACCACGACAACAAGCTTGTGCCCCAGCCCCGGGGGACCGCCGCGCTTAGAGGTCGTACGACGCCTCCCTGCGCTCTCGCAGCGTCCGCTCCTGGGCCAGGAGGTCGTCGAGCCGCCCCCGGAGCTCCTCGCTCCCGTCCGTCCCCCGGGCGATCTGCCGCTCCAGCCGGAGGCGCTGGCGCTGTAACCGGTCGAGCTCGACGCTCAGCTGCCAGGGGTCCTCCTCGGCGGGCTCGAGGACCCGGGGCGCCGGCGGCGTGCGCGCGTAGGCGCCCTGGAGGAGTCCGGCGACGAAGGCGACCGCCGCGATCGCGGCGAGGACCTCCTCGAGCAGCGGGTCGCTCCAGCGCGCGCTGAACCCTCCCGGTGCCCCGACGAGGAGGAGCTCGCCGACCAGGACGGTGAGCGCGACGCTCAGGACGAGCCCCAGGGCGGTCAGCTCGACGGCCCAGCGCGCCCCGTTCGGCCCCCGGAGCCGGCGATCGGGGAAGATCGCCTTCGCGACGAGCGCCCCCGGGAGGAAGAAGAGCAGCCCGATCCCCGCGACGGCCTCCCCGGCCGAGAGTGGATCCATCCTACCTGCCGGGGGTGCCGGTGGCGTCCGGCACGCCGCCCGCGAACTGCTTTTCCAACTGGCGCCGCAGCCGGCGGTTCGAGACAAGGCCGTGGGCTGCCTTGCGCGTCCCGTCGTACTGCTTGAGCAGCATCCGGACCTCCTGCGGCTTCTGGCCGCTGCCCCGGGCGATCCGGTGGACCCGCTCGGCCTTGATGAGCGCGGCGTCCTCGAGCTCCTCCGGCGTCATCGAGTCGAGGATCGCCCGGTAGCGCAGGAGGCGCCGCTGCGACTCGTCGAGCTGCTTTTCGTCCAGCTTCGCCGTGCCGAGCGTCGGGAACATCGAGACCAGCTTGGAGAACGGCCCCATCTGGCCGAGCGATTCGAGCTGGGTGCGCATGTCGCGCAGCGTGAACCGGCCGCTGAGGAGTTTCTTCGCCGCCTCCTCCGCCGCCTCCTTGTTGGAGAGCTCTTCGAACCGCTCCAGGAGCGTCTGGATATCCCCCATGCCGAGGAGGCGGGAGACGAAGCGCGTCGGCTCGAACCGCTCGAGCTCGTCGAGGTGCTCGCCGGTCCCGAGGAAGACGATCGGAGCCCCGCTCGCGGCGACCGCGGAGAGGGCGCCACCGCCCTTCGCCGAGCCGTCCAGCTTGGTGAGGATCACCCCGGTGAGGCCGACCGCCTTGTGGAACGCCTCCGCGCTCCGGCCGGCCGTCTGGCCCATCGAGGCGTCCAGGACCAGGAACACCTCGTCCGGCGCGAGCACCTCCTTCACGCGCTTGAGCTCGGCGATCAGCTCCTCGTCCAGCCCGCTGCGCCCGGCCGTGTCGACGATGGTCGCGACGTGCGGCGGGACCTGGGCGAGCGCCCGCTCGACGATCCGCTCGGCGTGCCGCTCGTTCCGGTCGGAGTAAAAGTCGGCCCCGATCTTCTTGGAGAGCTGCTCGAGCTGGTCGATCGCCGCCGGCCGGTGGATGTCCGCGCCGACGAGCGCGACCCGGATCCCCTTCTTCTGGAGGTGGCGCGCGAGCTTGGCGGCCGTCGTCGTCTTCCCCTGGCCGAACAGCCCGGCCAAGAGGATCTTCTTCGGCTTCGCCTCGAACGGCCGGTCGCGGCCGAGGATGCCGCGGATCTCCTCGTAGATGATGCGGATGAGGAAGTCGCGGAGGCTTGCCCCCGCGGGGGGCTTCTCGTCGGTCGCGCGGGTGCGGACCCGGCGGGTGAGGTCGAGCGTCAGCTGGACGTTGACGTCGCCCTGGAGCAGCGCCCGTTGGATGTCCCGGACGACCTCGCCGAGCAGCGCCTCGTCGACGGTCGACCCGCGGGCGATCTTCTGGAGCACCCCGCGGAGCGACTTTCCGAGCGCGTCCAGAACCATCGGCCGTGTCGGCCCGGAGGGCCGCCCGACCGGCGAGCGCCGGCACCCCTATATGGCGGGTGCGTCGGGCGCGGCGGGCCCCGGGTCTCGCCGGGCGGCCGTACCGACAGACGAAAGGTCATTAACCGAGCGGCCGCTCGAATCGCCACGAGCATGCCGTCGACCCCGGCGCCGGCGTCGCGCCCGACGCCCCCAAAGCTGAATCCGGTCCGCGTCCCGATCGTGGAAGAGCCGCCGGACGAGCGGGTCCAGGATTTCCGTACGGTCCTGCACGCCTACTCCCGGGAGGAGGCGGTCCTCGAGGCGAAGCGGTGCATCCAGTGCCACCGGCCGTGGTGCGTCGAGGCGTGCCCCATCACCCAGGATTGCAAGGAGTACATCCGCCTCATCGCCATCGAGGATTTTGACGGCGCCGCCCGGGTCACCGTCCGGGACGACCCCCTCGCCAGCACCCTCTGCAAGGTCTGCTACCGCTACTGCGAGGATGACTGCGTTGTCGCGAAGAAGGGGGTCCCGATCGCGATCCGCCACCTGAAGCGGGCCGCCCTGGAGTTCGGCAACGCCGACCTCGCCTACGTACCGTCGCGCCCCCGCGAGCAGCGGGTCGCGGTCGTCGGGGCGGGGCCGGCCGGCCTGATGGCGGCGTGGGAGCTCGGGATCCGCGGCTACAGTGTCACGGTCTTCGAGCAGCGCCAGCCCGTCGGCGGCCTCATCGGGTCGATCCCCGGCTACCGGACGACCGACGACGACCTCGCCGCGGATCTGCACCGGTTCCGCGACCTGGACGTCACGTTCGTGCGGGAGAGCCGGGTCGGCACCGACGTTCCGGTCGAGCGCCTGCGCGCGGACGGCTACGCGGCGGTCGTCCTGGCGCTCGGCACTCCCGAGCCCCGGGTCCTCGGGATCCCGGGAGAACAGCTGCCGGGGGTGCTGCCCGCGCTCCCGTTCCTGTACGCCGTACACGCGGGGACGCCGCCCGCCCTCGGCCGGGAGATCGTCGTACTCGGTGGCGGGGATGTGGCGATGGACTCCGTCCGCACCGCCCTGCGCGTGTCGCCGGGCGCGCGGGTCACGCTCGTCTACCGGCGGGACCGGGGAGAGATGCCGGCCGACGCCGAGGAGGTCCACGGCGCCGAGGAGGAGAAGGTCCGGTTCCTCTTCCGCAAGGCGCCGGTCGAGCTGGTGGGCGACGGCCACGTCTCCGGCGTCGTCGTCCGGTCCGTGGAGCTCGGCCCACCGGACGCCGGCGGGCGTCGGGCGCCGGCTCCGGTCGCGGGGTCGGAGGAGACGATCCCGTGCGACACGGTCCTGGTCGCGGTCGGCCAGCGGAGCGACCTGACGGGGTTCCCTCCCGAGCTCGACCTGCGAATCACGAACCAGGGATGGCCCGAGGGCAAGGGACCGTCCCACGAGACGGCGACCCCGGGGATCTTCGCGGTCGGGGGACGGTCGGTCGTCTACGCGATGGGCGCGGCGATGGAGACGGTCGTCCAGGTCGACAGCTACCTCCGCGCGCAGCGGCACGAGCCGCCCGCGCCGAGGCCGGATCCGTTCGGCGGGACGGAGACGTTCCACCTTCCACCGGGGTACACGAAGCCGATCCGGTCGTAGGGGCTACCGTGGCACTCTCTCGTGGCGGAACGCTCCCGCGCTCGCTCCGTCAGGCTCCCCGACCTCTCCGTCGATACGGCCCACCGTCGCTGGCGCTCATCCTCGTGGCCGTGGCGGTCGTCGGCGCGGGGAGCGTGGGGGGTCATCCCGGCGCGGGTTCCTCGGCCGTCCCAGCCCGACCGGCCGCCTCGCCCGCCGTCCCGGCGGGGCCGGCGTTCGCGGCGCGGGCGGGCTATGCCCCCGCGTTGCAGGCGCAGGTGCTCGATTCGCGGCAGGCGCGGGGGACCGTGCCGGTGGAAGTGACGTTCAACGCTCCGCTCTCCCCGGCGACGTACCGCGCGACGCTCGCCTACTTCGTCTCCGAGGGGCTGCGGGTCAGCTTGACCGACCCCCATCGGCTTTCGGTCGAGGTCAGCGGACCCGCCGCGCTCGTCGGGAGCGTCTTCGGCACGACCTTGCGGTCGGGGTCGTACGACGGGCGGTCCGTCCAGTACCCGACGACGGCTCCGTCGCTCCCGCCGAGCCTCGAATCGGAGGTCGCCGGGATCGTCGGCCTGAGCACGGGGTTCACCCAGTTCTCCTTCGACCTGCAGCCGCTCGCCGCTCCCGCGGCCGGGGACGTCGTCGACCCTGCGCTGGCGCGGCACATCTACCAGCTGAGCGGGCTGTACAACCTCACCGGGGGGCGGCGACGTACCCCACGCACATCGCGATCGCGGTCGTCCTCTGGGGCGAAGGGTACGACCCGGACGACCTCGCCACCTTCTTCGAGGACGACTACCCCGGCTCGACGTTCCCGGCGCCGCACATCTACGCCCACAACCTCTCCGGGGCGCCCGCGCCGTCCGCGGCGGCCCTCTCCTCTCCGGACCTGCGCGCGGTGGAGGAGCTGACCCTCGACATCGAGTGGTCCGAGTCGATCGCCCCCGGGGCGACGATCAACGCCGTCTACGCGCCGGACGGTCCGGCGTCGGACGATTACAGCCCGTCGACCGCGAACCTCACCGCCGCGCTGACGACCGCGCTCTCGCTCAACGTCTCCGTCATCTCGATGTCGTTCGGGGCGCCGGAGAGCAGCGCGGGGACCCTCGCCTCTGCCTGGAAGCCGCTCCTCGCCGAGGCCGCCTCCCGCAACATCACGGTCCTCGCCGCGACGGGAGACACCGGCGGGGACGCGAACCTCACCACCACCACCTGCTCCGGCGGCCCCGCGCCCGAGTACCCCGCGTCCTCGCCGCAGGTGGTGGCGGTCGGAGGCACGAACGTCACGTACACGCGCTCGCTCGGCACGGTCACCTTCTCCGAGAGCGGCTGGTCGGGGGGCGGCGGGGGGTTCTCCACGCTGTACGCTGCGCCGTCGTGGCAGGAGGTCGGCACCGCGCGCGCCCCGATCAAGGCGGACGGCTACCGGGGGATGCCGGACGTCGCCGCGACGGCGGCGCTGAATTTCGTCTACTTCAACGGGGCGGGCGGCGTCGCCGCGGGGACGAGCTTCGCGACGCCGTTGTGGGCGGGGCTGGTCGCCTCGATCGACGCGAAGTGGGGCCACGCGCTCGGCTTCTTCACCCCGAACCTGTACCACGTCGGCGCCGAGGAGCCGTCCGGCGGGATCGACAAGGGCCTGGTCGACGTGACGACCGGCGCGAACTGCCTCGGCCCGGCGACGACCGGCTGGGATGAGGTGACCGGCTGGGGGACCCCGCGGGCTCCGATCCTCTACGACGACCTGCTCGGCTCGTTCGTCGCCATCAACCTCTCGGTAGCGCGCTCGTCCGTCGCACCGGGCGGGAGCTTGGCGGTCCGGGTCGTGGTCACGGGCCGGACGAACGGGACGCCGCTGGCCGGCGTGCCGGTCGTTCTCACGATCCGGTCGGACACGGAGCTCGGGCCGTGCGTCGGCAACTTCAGCTCCTCGACCCCGGCGACCGACGCCAGCGGGAGCGCCGCCGCGACCCTTACGGTGCCGGTCTGCTACCTCGGCCAGCACGCGGACGTCAATGCGTCCGTCGCGACGGTCGAGCTGTACGGCGCGGCGGGCAGGAAGGTGAGCGTCAACCTGCTGGGCGACTTCCCGTCGCTCCAGTTCCTGAGCGGTCCGCCGTGGGCGTACGTCACCTACGCGCTGATCGTCGGCTCGGCGGGCGTCGCGGGGGCGTGGATCGGGCGTCCGCGCGACCCGCCGCCGGGCCGCCGGCCGGGGCGATCCCCGCCTCCCGGCGGCGCGACACCGCCCGCGCCCACGCCATCCGCGGCGGGCGCAGCCCCGGCCCCGAGTCCGCCGGTTCCCTCCTCTCCCCCGGCCGGGCGCCGGCTCCTTCTCCGGTCCCGCCCTCGCCGGCGTCGTCCCCGCCGGCGGCGCCTCCGCCGGAGCCCGCCGGGACTCCGGGGGTCCCGCCCCCTCCCTCTTCGCCCCTTTCGCCGGCACCGGTGAGCCCGCCAACGCCCGAGGAGGGACCGCCGCCCGTCCCGCCCGGGAGCGCCGGGGCTCGGCGGCCGGGTCCGCCGTAGTCCAAGCTCTTAACCCGCGGGACTCCTCGCCGTGCCGTGACCCCCGACCCCGAGGAGTCGCCCGACGGCGCGGCCCCCTCTCTCTCTCGGGAACCGAACGGACGGTCCTCGAGCTCCTCCAAGGGTCGGGGACGACTCCGCTCGACGAGGAGGAGGTCGCCCGGCGGAGCGGTCTCGCGGCCGATCAGGTCCGCGGCACGCTCCAGCGTCTTCGGTCTAAGCACCTCGCCGTCGTCGACGAAGAGCACACGACAGCGTTCCGCCTCACCGGCCGCGGCGAGACCGCACGGCAGCAGGGGGTCCCCGAACGTCGCCTGCTGGAGGCGATCGCCCGCAGCGGAAGCCTGGGCCCGACCGACGCGGGATGGGGGGAACTGGACGACGTCGAACGGGGCGCCGCGATCGGGGTCCTCCGGCGTCGAGGGCTCCTCGAGGACGGGCTCCCGCTCCGCACGAAACCGCACGCGAGGGATGCGAAGGTCGGCGCCGAGGAGGAGCGCGCGCTTTCGGAGGCCGCCGCCGGCCGCCCGATCCCGGACGAGACGGTGGCGACCGGTCTCGAACGACGCGGCCTCGTCCGCATCGAAAAGCGGTCGGTCAAGCGCTGGCTCGCGTCCGAGGAGGGGCGTCGGCTCGTCCTCCCGCCCGAGGGGGCGGAGGCGGTCGGAGCCGTGACGGTCGCCCTGCTCGCCTCCGGTGGCTGGCGCGGCAAGCCGTTCCGGCCGTACGACGCGCGGGCGAGCGTGCCGTTCGTCCTGGGAGCCAAGCGCAACCGCTACGTCGCCTGGCTGCAGGAGTTCGAGGAGATCCTGCTGGGGCTCGGGTTCGAGGAGGCGGTCGGGCCGCTGCTCGAGACCGAGTTCTGGAACAACGACGTGCTGTTCATGCCGCAGGACCACCCGGCCCGCTCGATCCACGACGCCCTCGCGGTCGAGGGGGTCGACGGACAGCTACCGGCCCCGGAGCTCCTCGCGCGGGTCGCCGCAGCCCACGAGGGCCGTCCCCTCCCGGGGGAGGCGACACCGGTCGGACCCGGCTGGGGAGTGCCGTACGACCCTGCGGTCGCGCGGCGCCCCGTCCTCCGCTCCCAGACGACCGCCGTCTCGGCCCGGTTCCTGGCCGCCCATCCGACCGCTCCGTTCCGGATGTATTCGGTCGACCGCAACTTCCGCCGGGAGAACCTCGACGCCCAGCACCACCTCGAGTTCTGGCAGTCGGAGGGGATCGTCGGCGCACCCGGGATGAGCCTGCGCCACCTGATCGGCCTGTTCCGCGAGCTCGCCGAGGCGATCGGGATCCGGGAGCTGAAGATCCGGCCCAGCTACTTCCCGTTCACCGAGCCGTCGATCGAAGGGTACGTCCGGCATCCCCGTCTCGGGTGGATGGAGGTCTTCCCGGGCGGCGTGTTCCGGCCGGAGGTCGTGCGCCCGCTCGGCCTCGACGTGCCGGTGATCGCCTGGGGCGTCGGCGTCACGCGGCTGGCGATGGTCTCCCTCGGCTGCAGCGACATCCGCGAACTGTTCATCACCGACCTTGCCGAACTCCGCGGAGCGACCCCGTAGCGATGCCGACCTCGACGCTCTCCGCCTCCCGCTTCCGCTCGCGCCTGGGCGGCGCCGCCACCTCCGAGCAGCTGGAGGCGGCGTTGTTCGCCTCGAAGGCGGAGGCGGTCTTCGGCGGCGGCGATGCGCTCGAGGTATCGGTCACGCCCGACCGGCTGGACCTCCTCTCCGAGGGGGGACTCGCCCTGGAGCTCGAGGGGGCGCTCGGTCTCGCCTCGGGCGGGGTCCGCCGCCGCAAGGCCCGCCCGGGGAAGTCCGCCCTCCGTATCGCCGTCGACGCATCCGTCGCGCCGCTCCGTCCCCACATCGCGGGGGTCGTCGTGCGGGCCCCGTCAGGCGCCCCGCTGGACGATGGGCTGCTCGCAGAGGCGGTGCGATTCCAGGAGCTGCTCCACGCCACCGTCGGGCGCCAGCGCCGGACGATGAGCCTCGGGATCTACCCCGCCCGGCGACTGCGCACGCCGGTCCGGTACGCCCTCGAACCGCTCAGCTCCGTCACCTTCGTGCCGCTGGACGGGGAGTCGCCGGTCGGTGCGGAGGCGTTCTTCCGGGACCACCCGATGGCGCAGCAGTATGGCGCGATGGGCCGGTCGGGCGACGCGTGCCTCACGCTGCGTGATTCCGCGGGCAAGGTCCTCAGCCTCCCGCCGGTGCTGAACGACCGCACCATCGGGGAGGCCCGTCCCGGGGACCGCGCGCTCCTGCTCGAATCGACCGGGACGCGCGAGCGGGCGGTGCGGGAGGGCCTCGGTCTGCTGCTCGTGGTCTTCGTCGCCCGCGGGTGGTCGGTCGCTCCGGTCGCCGTCGACGGGCCGGGAGAGGCGCGCCGGACCGGTGAGGACGTCATCGCCGACGCGCCGCGGGAGCTCCCGGCGGAGGTCGTCCGCGGGGTCTCCGGCGAGGAGCTCGCCTCTGCCGCGGTCCACGGCCGTCTCGCCCGCGCCCGGCTCTCGGCGCGCCGGATCCGCGGGGGTTGGCGTGTCGCTGTACCGCCCTGGCGTCCGGACCTCCAGGCGCCGGTCGACCTCGCCGAGGAGGTTGTGCTCGCCGGGGGGCTCCGCGCGGAGGACGGTGTCGTCCCCGCGAGCGCGGTCCGGGGCCACCGTCGCGTCGAAACGCAGTTCTACTGGAAGGTCAGCGAGCTGCTGCTCGGCCTCGGGTTCGCCCAGCCGGTCACGCCCGTCCTGGTCTCGGACGACGCCGCGGCCCGGCTCGGGGGCCCGTCGCCGATACGGCTCTCGAACCCGGTCTCGCGGGAGTACGCCGTCGTCCGCGACCGCCTGCTGCTCTCCCACTTGGACGTGCTCGCCCGGAACACCCGCTACGGCTACCCGCAGCGGTTCGGAGAGGTCGCGCCCGTCGTGGTGCGGGTCGCCGGCTCCGAGACCGGCGGCGCGACCCGTATGCACGCCAGCCTGATCGTCGCCGGCGAGGGGGCTGGCTTCGCGGAGGCGGCCGCCCACGTCGACTACCTGCTGCGGGCGTTTGACGTCGGCTCGATCCGGGAGCCGGCCGAGTTCCCGGGCACGATTCCCGGGCGCGCCGCCAAGGTCCGCGTCGCCGGCGAGACGGTCGCCGAGCTCGGCGAGCTGCACCCCGCCCTCCTCGACACCCTCGGCGTCCCGGCGCCGGTGGCCTGGGCGGAGCTCGACCTGAGCGCCCTCGCTCCGATGGTCGTGCGCCGCGACAGCACCAAATAGCGCACCCCGGTAGGTTTTCGATGCCCGCGGCGCGTCGGCGCACCGACCCTGCCCCGGACCGCCGCGCGTGGGACACGGCGGCGCACCGGGCGATCGGCGAGCGCGCCGACGGCGGCTCCCTCCCGCTGCTCTCCGGCCCAACCGAGGCACCCGACGCCTCGTTCCTCTCGGACATCGGCTTCCCCGGCGAGGAGCCGTTCACCCGGGGCATCCATCCGACGATGTACCGGGGCCGGCTGTGGACGTTTCGCCAGTACTCGGGGTTCGGGAGCGCCGCCGCGACGAACCGCCGGTTCCGCTTCCTGCTGCAGGGCGGTCAGACCGGGCTCTCGGTCGCCTTCGACCTCCCGACGCAGAACGGCTACGACTCCGACCACCCGAGGGCCCGCGGCGAGGTCGGTCGGTGCGGGGTGCCCATCGCCTGCCTCGGCGACATGCGGACCCTCGTGGACGGGTTGCCGCTCGGTGACGTCACCGTCTCGATGACGATCAACGCGACGGCCCCGATCCTCGTGCCGCTGCTCATCGCAGCGGCGGAGGAGCGGGGCGTCCCCCGCGCCACGCTCGCCGGCACGGTCCAGAACGACATCCTGAAGGAGTACATCGCCCGGGGGACGTACGTCTATCCCCCGGAGCCGTCGATGCGGCTCGCGGTCGACGTCATCGAGTTCGCGACCCGCGAGATGCCGGCCTGGAACACGATCTCCGTCTCGGGCTACCACATGCGCGAGGCCGGCGCGACGGCAGCGCAGGAGGTCGCCTTCACGATCGCGAACGCCATCGCCTACGTGCGGGCGGTCGCGGCCCGGGGCCTCGACGTCGATGCGTTCCTTCCCCGCGTCTCGTTCTTCTTCTCCGCCGACATCCACTTCCTCGAGGAGGTCGCGAAGTTCCGGGCCGCCCGGCGCCTCTGGGCGCGTACGGTGCGATCGGTCTTCGGCTCGAAGAGCGGGCGCTCGCAGCAGCTGCGCTTCCACGTGCAGACGGCCGGCTCCAGCCTCACGGCGCAGCAGCCCGAGCTGAACGTCGTCCGCACGACCCTCGAGGCGCTGAGCGCCGTGCTGGGCGGAGGGCAGTCGCTGCACACCAACTCGCTGGACGAGGCGATCGGCCTCCCGACCGAGCCGTCCGCCCGGCTCGCGCTCCGCACGCAGCAGATCCTCGCCGAGGAGTCCGGCGTCGGCTTGACGGTCGACCCGCTCGGCGGGGCGTACGCTGTCGAGGAAGCGACCGACCGCCTCGAGCGGGAGGCCGACGAGTACCTCGCCCGCGTGGAGGCGATGGGCGGGGCGACCGTCGCGGTCGAGAAGGGGTTCTTCACCGGCGAGATCGCCCGCGAGGCGTACCGCGTCGCGCGGGCCCGGGAGGCGCGCAGCGAGCTCGTGGTCGGGGTCAACGCGTTCCCGGAGGCGAACGCGCAATTCTCGCTGTTCCCGCAGGCGGGCCGCCACGTCCGGGGTCAGAGGATCGGCGCGGCCGAGGAACCTCGGCAACTCGCCCGGCTGCGCGCCTGGCGTCGGCGCCGGGACGGCGCTGCGTGCGCCCGGGCGCTCGGCGAGCTCGACCGGGTAAGCGGCTCGAACGAGAACGTGCTCCCCGCCGTGATCGCCGCGGTGCGCGCGGGCTCGACGCTCGGCGAGATCTCCGACGTCTGGCGCGCGCGGTTCGGCGAACAGCCGCCGTCAACGGCGTTCTAGGGGGCCGGATGGAACTCGACCACATCGGGGTCGCCGTCGCGGACCTCGCCGCGGCGACGGCGCGCTGGCGGCCGGTGGCGGGCGACCCGGACCGGCCACCCGAAGAAGTCCCTGGCCAGGGGGTCCGGGTCGCGTTCCTCTCCGCCGGTGCGGTCCACGTCGAGCTGCTGGAGCCGGTGTCGGCGGAGTCTCCGGTCGGACGGTTCGTTGCCCGTCGCGGCGAAGGGCTCCACCACCTCGCGTTCCGTGTCCCCAGCGTCGACGAGGCGCTCCGCGGTGTCGCCGAGCGGGGGGGCGCTCTGGTCGACCAGAGGAGCCGCCCGGGGGCGCGCGGCCGGCGGGTCGGCTTCGCCCATCCGGCCGCCTTCGGCGGCGTCCTCGTCGAGTTCGTGGAGGGCCCATGAGCCGTCTCGCCGGCGTCGACCTCGCGCTGATCTACGACAGCCGCGGCGAGCCGACGGTCGAGGCGACCGTCGTCCTGTCGAGCGGCGCCCGCGGGGTTGCCGGGGCGCCCAGCGGACGGAGCACGGGGACGCACGAGGCGCGGCCGTTCCCCGACGGGGGTGCGGCCGGGGCGATCCGGATGTTCCGCGAGCGGGTCCGGCCGAAGCTTCTGGGCGCCGACGCCGACCTCGCGAGCGTCGACCGCCTGCTCACCGAGGCGGACGGAACCCCGTTGTTCACCCGGATCGGAGGGAACACCGCCACGGCGATCTCGGTCGCCACCGCGCTCGCGGTCGCCGAGGAGACCCACCGCCCGCTCTGGCGGGTCCTCGCGCGCCCAGGGATTGAGACGCCGACGTTCCCGGCGATCGTCGGCAACTGCCTGAACGGCGGGCGCCACGCGATCGGGGGGCCGGATATCCAGGAGTACCACGCCGTCGCGCGGTCGCCGCGCCCCGAGGAGTCGGTCAGGGCGGCGCTTCGGGTCCACGCGCTGCTCGGCGAGGCGCTCCACCGCCGCTTCCCGACCGCCGCGCTCGGCCGCGGCGACGAGGGCGGCTGGGTCGCCGGCATCGGGAACGTCGACGCGTTCGAACTGCTGAGCGCGGCGTGCGACCAGGCCCGCGACGAGACGAAGGTCGACGTCCGCCCCGGCGTCGACCTCGCCGCCAGCGAGTTCGAGCATGACGGCGAGTACCGCTACAAGGAGCAGACGTTGGACTCCGCGGGCCAGGTCCGGTTCGTCGCGGACCTGGTCGACCGGTTCGGTCTAGTCTACGTCGAGGACCCGTTCGGCGAGGAGGCGTTCGAGCCGTTCGCGGAGCTGACGAAGGCGGTCGGTTCGAAAGCGCAGGTCGTCGGCGACGACCTCTACTGCACCGACGCCGCGCGCGTCCGGCGGGGACTGGAGATGGGCTCGTCCAACGCCGTGCTCGTGAAGGTCAACCAGGTCGGCACGCTCCACCGGACCCTGGAGACGGTCGACCTCTGCCGCCGCTCGGGCGTGGCGACCGTGACCAGCCACCGCTCCGGCGAGGTGGCGGACGGTTGGCTGGCGCACATCGCCCTCGCCTGCGGTGCGTGGGGCCTCAAGTGCGGCCTTCTCGGCGGAGAACGGGTGGCAAAGCTAAATGAACTCCTGCGGCTCGGCCGCGCCGCTTTCGGGGAGTAATGGCCGACGACGAGATCCTTGCGCAGGAGCCGGTCAGCACGGCCGACGCGCAGGACATCCGGCCCGAAGAGCTGCTGATCCCCGAGGACACCTACCTCACGAGCGGCGTGCACATCGGCACGCAGCAGAAATCGGCGTCGATGCGCCGCTTCGTCTTCAAGGTCCGATTCGACGGCCTGCATGTGTTGGATGTGCGGCAGACGGACCGGCGCATCCGCTTCGCCGCGTCGTTCCTCGCCCGCGTGCCGGCCGACCGGATCCTCGCCGTGTCGCAGCGCCAGTACGGCCAGAAGCCGGTCCGCGTCTTCTCCAAGACGGTCGGCGCCGTCTCGTTCGCCGAGCGGTTCGTCCCCGGCTGCCTCACCAACCCGAACCTCCCCGAATACTTCGAGCCGAAGGTGCTGGTCGTCACCGACCCGGCGACCGACCAGCAGGCGCTCAGCGAGGCGGTGTCGATCGGCATCCCGGTCGTCGGCCTGTGCGACGTGAACAACGAGACGCGGAACGTCGACCTCGTCATCCCCGCCAACAACAAGGGCCGGGTCGCCCTGGCGACCGTCTACTGGCTCCTCGCGCGGGAAGTCCTGCGCGCCCGCGCCGGCGGGGCGGAGATCGAATACCCGTTGACGATCGACGACTTTCAGGCTGCGCTGTAGCGCCGTTCCCGTCACACCCTCCCTCTCGGGAACCGATTTATCGCCCACTCCCCTCGTCGAGCCGTGGGCCGAACCGCGCCCGGCTTGCTGGAGCTGCTCGTCAACCACGGCGTCCCGGAGAGGGCCGGCCGCCTCTACCTGGTCGCGTGCCGGGCCGGTCCGCTCACCGCCCGGGAGCTCGCCCGCCTTTCGGCGGTCGACCGGGTCGAGGCGTACCGCCTGATCCAGGGGCTCGTCTCCGAAGGGCTGCTCAGCTCGACCGGCTCGCGGCCGATGAAGTTCGCGCCGCTCCCTCCGGAGCGGCTGCTCGACCGCTGGATCTCCCGCCACGCCGAGCGGCTGCGGGTGTTGCAGCACGACCGCGAGCAGATCCTCTCGGAGTGGGAGTCCGACCGGACCGAGCCCGAAGCGGACCCCCGCAAGTTCGCGGTCCTGGAGGGCCGCGAGGCGATCCGCGGCTTCCTGAGGAAGCGGATCGGCACCGCCGCCCGCACCGTCCTCGTCACGGCGACCGGCGCGTGGCTGCCGATGATGATCGACGCCGGCCTCGACCGGGCGCTGAAGGAGGCGCACGCCCGGGGCGTGCAGGTCCGCCTCGTCACGGATGTCGTGCGCGCGAACCTCCCGGAGGCGAAGCACCTTGCGTCGGCCACGGAGCTCCGGCATGCCCAGACCCCGGTGATGAACCGGGCGATGGTCTTCGACGGGACCGGCGCCCTCGTCTTCGTCTCGGGGGAGGTCGGGCTCGGCCGTGCGCCCGACGAGCAGGTCGCGCTCTGGTCGGCGGATCCGAGCTTCGTCGGGCTTGCCCGGGACTACCACCGGCGGCTTTGGACGACCGCCGAGAAGGCGGAGGCACGGCTCGTCGAGCTGGAGGAGCCGTCGACGGCGTTCCTCCCGGTGGTCGTGGGGCGCGAGGCGGTCCCGTTCCAGCGGCTCAAGGAGATCGCCAAGCTCGGCATGCGGGCGTCGGGGGTCCATGAGCTTCGGCTCGACCTCCCCGAGTTGATCGGGACGATCGCCCGCCAGCTCGGCCGGGAGATCGCGGAGGCGATCGACGGCTCCACGCCCGCGGGGGTCTCCAAGAGCCTCTCCGACTACTACGCGACCCACACGATGGGCAAGCTCGCCGTCGAGCGGGAACGTCCGCTCACGCTCCGGGTCACCGGCTGCTTCGCCTGCATGCCGGATTCACCGGAGATAGGCCGCGAGATGTGCCCGCAGCTGCTCCGCACGGTGCTCGAGGCGCGCCTCGGACCGGGGTGGGCCGTCAGCAAGCCGGACCCGACGCAGCACGCCCGTCGAGGGTGCGTCTTCACCGCCACCGCAGCGTGATGACCGGCCTTGCGGCCGGCTCAGCCGCCCGCCGATAGGCCCCGGGCCTGGATCGCGCTCACCAGCGCGTTGTAGACGCCGGCCTCGAGGTCGTCTCCCGCCCCCCACTCGACGCCCATGAGGCCCGCGCCGGCGCCCGCTTGGCCGATGTCCAGGCTTTGGGTCGCCCCATCCGTGGCGGTGACGAGGACAACACCGAGGTAGCTGTTGCTCCGGAAGTAGTGCTTGCGCCCCGCGAACACCGCGATCCGGCAGGCGCCGAACGCGTAGGAGGCGATGGATTGTGTCTCCACCCCGGCCTGAGGAAGGATCCCCTCGAGGTCGGCCGGCGGGAGCTCTCCGCGCACGACGATCGTCCGCACGGGCGGTCGGAGGCGCCGCCCGTCTAAAGGCGCTTCACTCCCGCCACCCGGAGCACGCCAGTTCCCCGTGGCGAGATGTCAAGTCTCCCCAACCACGTGCCGGAGGAG
This sequence comes from uncultured Thermoplasmata archaeon, assembly GCA_963719635.1. Lineage (GTDB taxonomy): Archaea > Thermoplasmatota > Thermoplasmata > Lutacidiplasmatales > UBA184 > Lutacidiplasma. The sequence continues at coordinate 359,644 of CAVRCS010000004.1, forward strand.
TGCAGGCGAGCGCCTGCTTCCGCTGTGGGGGGCCGAACTCCGCGGGAGCGACGACGTGCCAGTGGTGCCACTCTGCACTCCCCGTTGCCCCCACGCCGCCCGGTGTTGGTCAAGGATACCGCCCGCTCGACCTCCCGCCGGCCCCTGGCTCCATGGGGGGGCTCGGTCGTCCGGGCTGTTCTACGGAGTAGGGATCCCCCTCCTGATTATCGGGCTCCTGGTCATCCTTGCCTCGTTCGCCATCTCGAGCGGGGTCAGCTCGTACAACCAAGGATGTTCCCGCATCCCGGGCTGCGTCCCGCAAGCGGACCCGAGCGGCGGGGTCGCCGTGGTCGGGGTCCTCATGTTAATCGTCGGGATTGGCCTGGTCGTCTACGGCTTAAGCCGCTCTTGCTGAGCGGCGCGCCCCCGGTGGCGCGGGGGTCGGAGTGACTTCCCTCGCTGGAGGTCCCTCCGTTCCGGGGCGAGAAGGTCGACTTCCAAGCCGGATGCCCACGAGTTGGGGCATCTCATTTCAGGGTCATCGAATTCGTTTCAGGTTGTAAGGGCCGTTCGGACCGCTCCAGTCCGGCCCAGAGACTGGCGCACTCGCTGGAAACCAAGAGTGAGGGTGCCCGCGGGGACTCCCGTCACAATGGCGCTGTTGGCTACGGTCGAACGGTCGGTCGATGGTGGTCTTTGAAGGATGAAACCGAGATACGGTTCTGCCTGGGGTGACGCCCCTGAGGCTGGACGGCTCGAGTTCGGGGCAAGCGGTAGGGCCCCGCTCCGGGGTCGTCTCGTTGGTGCACGCATTGATGGCCCCTCAGGGCTTCTCGGCCGGGACGGGTGACCGGCTTGCAGTTGGCAGAGCGACCTGGCACCCCTCGCCAAATGAATCACAGGGCCTTGCATGGGCAGAGTATTGTGCGGATCGACGCGTCATGGCTAGAGCCATGGGAATGCGCCCCGAGAGCTTCCGTCGCCCGGTCAGGCTGGACGGCGAGCACGTCCGGCTCGAGCCGTTGGCCGAATCCCATGCCGACGCTCTCGGGCCGATTTGGGCGCTCCCCGAGGTCCACCGCTACCTGACCGGCTTCCAGCCAGATCCGGGTCGGCCCGACGTCCCGGCGATTATCCGCCAGCTCCTGCAGCGAGAGACGGATGGGACCGATCTCGCGTTCACCGCAGTCCGGACCACAGATGGCCGGCCGGTAGGAATGACGCGCTTCCTCGAAATCCAACGGTCCCAAAACAAAGTGGAGCTAGGAGGCACCTGGTTCGATCCCACTGTCTGGCGGACGCCCATCAACACCGAGTCGAAACTCCTCATGCTGCAATACGCGTTCGAGACGGCGGATGCGCATCGCGTGATCCTGAAGACCGATGCTAGGAACGAAAGGTCCCGCCAGTCGGTCGTCCGTCTCGGGGCCACCCAGGAAGCGGTGCTTCGACAGAACCTATGGCTCTCGGAGGGATTCTACCGGGACACGGTGGTCTTCCGGATTCTTCGAGCAGAATGGTCCACCATCGAAGCGCGGCTTCGTGAACGCTTAGCGCGCCCCGACTCGAGCGTAACCACGAGTCCAGTCTCGATTACCCGCCCTGCGACATCGACTGCCCTCCCGCCACAGGGATCCCGTGTCGACCACCATAGGGCTGAGATGGGCTTCCAGTCTGCCGTGACACTCAAGGGCCGGTACGTGGAGCTAGACCCCCTTCAGCGCCAACACCAGCCGGAGATTGAGCTCGCGGGCCGGGACCCAGCAGTTTGGCAGTACCTGCTCTGGGGTGACGATCGCCCGGTCCACGAGAAGGTTGAGGAGTTCATTGCTGAGCTCCTTGCGGGGAGGGCAAAGGGGGAGGTTCTGCCCTTCGTGATTCGGTCCCTCCCCGACCGAAGGATCATAGGCATCTTCCGTTTCTTGCACATCGACCGACTGAACCGGAGCGTCGAGATTGGGACGTGGATCGACTCGGATTACTGGCGGACGCCGGCCAACACGGAAGTGAAGTACCTCGGCCTAGTGCATGCCTTTGATCGGGAGTCAGCTCACCGCGTCCATATGCAAACGGACCAGCGGAACGTGCGCTCCCTTCGGGCCCTCGAGAGGCTCGGCGTGGTACACGAAGGAAAGCACGACGAGAACGTCCTTCTTCCCGATGGCACCTACCGGACATCGATTGTCTACAGCATTCTCGAGTCGGAATGGCCAGCCGTTAAGCGGCGCGTTGAGGAGAAGCTAGCGCCCCCGTGGCCAACGCGCTAGTACTTTGGCCCGAATCCTTCAGTAGATTTGCTCCACTCGGCCGGGAAAGCCCTCCGGTGACAAAATCACATGCGGTCGAGCAAAATCACAGCGTCATCGAATCGCCGAGTAGAATCCCAAAGCCGAGAGAGTCCGAGAGACGGTGTAGCACATGTAATTACAAACAGGACACGGTGCCATCAACACATAAATAGACGTTCTCGATACGGAGCCGTACAAGACCATGACGCCCTCCTCTCGTCCCTCGGCGAGCGTACGGCCCCGACCGACAGCCCGGAGCCCCGCGCCCCCGGCGGCTGCAGCCCCTGCCCCCCCGGCGCCGCCGGCGTCGGATGTGTGCCCGAACTGCGGCTCCACGCATCTCATCCGGGACGAGATCCGCGGCGAGATCGTCTGCGCGGACTGCGGGCTGGTCGTCGACCAGAGCGCCCTCGTCAGCGACCGCGGTCAGCGTGGCTCGAAGGAGGACACGGGTCGCGAGGCACGCGGCTGGGGCCCGGTCATCTCGCCCCTCATGCCGGACAAGGGGTTGTTCAGCGAGATTGGCGTGCCGACGCGCGACTTCCAGGGCAACTCGCTGTCGCGCAACACGTCGCTCAAGTTCTACCACCTCCGCAAGCTCAACCACCGGCTCCGCGCGGCCCGGACCCACCAGCGCAACCTCGTCGTCGCGCTCGGGGAGCTGAACCGCCTCGCAGGGGTCCTCGGACTTTCGCGGGAGGTCAAGGAGTCGGCGACGTACATCTACCGTCGCGCGCTCGAGCACAAGGCGACCCGTGGAAAGAAGATCGTCGCCCTCGTCGCGGCGAGCGTCTACGCCGCCTGCCGGCAGTGCCACGTGCCGCGGACGATGAAGGAGATCATCGCCCACTCGAAGGCGACCAAGATCGAGGTCGGCCGGGCGTACACGCTCCTCGCGCGGGAGCTCAAGCTCGGTCTCAAGCCGGTCGAGCCGCGGGACTACCTCGTCCGCTTCACGCAGGACCTCAACCTATCGAAGGAGGTTCGCCAGAAGGTCCTCCAGCTGCTCGAGCAGGTCGAGCAGGTCTACTCGACGAGCGGCGTGCTGCCGAACGGGATCCTCGCGACGATCATCTACATCGCGTCGAACCTGATGGGCGAGCCGCGGAGCCAGGACCGGATCGCCGCGGTCGCCAACGTCACGCCGGTGACGATCCGCAACCACTACAAGGAGCTCCTCGACCTCCTCGGCCTGCCGAAGAACCTCGCCAACCCGCAGGCCCGCGGTCTTGCGCCGACGGTCGCCGACGGCGCGGTGACACCGGACAAACTCGAAGCGACGACCACCCCGGCCGCCGCAGCCCACTGACGGTCTCCGGACCTCCTCCGTAACCTTCCCTCCCCCGGGGGGAGCGGGGGCGGTCCGGGGACTTCCCCCGCCCGGAACCGACATGAACTCTCGGCGCGCTCGGAGTCTGTGGCGGGTCCGGCGCCGCTGAGCTACTCGTCGTACCGCACGTACCTCGAGTGCCCGCTCCGGTGGAAGTACCTCTATGTCGAGCGCCGCCCGGAGACCCCGCACGGCTACTTCACGTTCGGACGGGTCGTCCACTCCGTCCTCGAGGAGCTCGTCCGTCCGCTCGTGGTCCCCTCGGTCCGCCGACGGGAGGGGACGGAGAGCCAGACGACGCTCCACGATTGGTCTGACTCGGGCGAGGGCCCGCCGGCCGATGCCGAGCCCCGACGCCCGGCGAACGCCGAGTCGGTCCTCGCGACGTACGACCGGCTCTGGTCGAGCGAAGGGTACGGCTCGTCCGAGGAGGAGCAGCGGTACCGGGCGCTCGGCCGCGAGCTGTTGCTCCGGTACCGGGACGACCTCGAGCTCCACCCGCCGGACCCGGTCTCGGTGGAGGAGCACCTGCAGGCGACCTGGGACGGGCTCCCCGTCCACGGCTACGTCGACCGGATCGACAGGATGCCGACCGGCGGCCTCGAGGTCCTCGACTACAAGACGACGCGCGACCTCTCCGAAGGGGACGCCGCGACCTCCGACCAGCTCAGCCTCTACCAAGTCCTCGTCGAGCACACCTACCGCGCTCCGGTCGAGCGGCTGACCCTGCTGCATCTGCGGTCGCTGACGCCGCTCCGCACGGCGCCGCGCGGGATCCGCGTGCTCGAACCGCTCCACCAGAAGATGGGCGAGGTCGTCGACGGGATCCGCGAGGAGGCGTTCGAGCCGACTCCGGGCCGCCACTGCAGCCGGTGCGACTTCCGCGCGATCTGCCCGGAATTCCGCCCGATCCCGGCTTCGGACGGCCCTCGGCTCGCCGAACTCGTCGACCGGTTCGACACCCTCCGAGCGGACGAGCGGCGGCTGGAGCGCGAGCTGACGCAGACCGCCGCCGAGCTCCACCACGCCGCGGAGGAGCTCGGCCTCCATCGGGTCCCGGGCTCGCACGCCATCGCCGTTCGGCACCGGGAGGTGAGCTGGCAGTACCCGCTCGAGGCGGTCCGTCCGCTCCTCGAGGGGACGGGCGGCTCGACGCGGCCGCCACCGGCGAACGCCGACGAGGTCCGTCGGCTCTTGCGCGACCCGGCGATCTCCGCCGAGGCTCGCCGGCGGGTCGCCGAGACCGGCTCGCGGAAGGTCCGGTGGTTCTGGGAGCTGGAAGACGCCGACCCGCCGCCGCGCTAGGGCCTCGCGCGGGCAAGCGCTTTGAACGTCTCCCGATACTCCCCCGTATGGGGGTCCGTCTCTCCGACGAGGCGCGCCTCGCCCCGCTGAAGGGGCGGCGCCCGACCGTCACCACCGTCTGCTCGCATTCGTCGCTCCAGATATTCCACGGCGCCCGGCAGGAAGGGCTCCCGACGATCGGGATCGCGATCGGGAAGCCGCCGCGCTTTTACGACGCGTTCCCGCGCGCGCGGCCGGACCGGTTCCTGACCGTCGAGCGGCACCGCAACGTCCCCGCCCTCGCCGACAGCCTGCGCGAGGCGGGGGCGGTCCTCGTCCCGCACGGCTCGTTCGTAGAGTACCTCGGGGCCGAAGAGTTCAGCCGGATCGACGTGCCGGTGTTCGGCAACCGCGCCGTCCTCGCCTGGGAGTCGGACCGCCGCAAGGAGCGGACGTGGCTCGAGAGCGCGGGCGTCGAGATGCCCAAGCGGTACGAGGACCCGTCGGAGGTCGACGGGCCGGTGATCGTGAAGTACTACGGGGCGAAGGGCGGCAAGGGATTCTTCCTCGCCAAGAACCGCGAAGCGCTGGAGGCGTTCCAGCCGACCGGTCCCCACGTCATCCAGGAGTACGTCCTCGGGACGCGCTACTACGTCCACTTCTTCTACTCGCCGCTCTCGGACCGCGGCTACCGCGTCGGCCACGGCTCGCTCGAGCTGCTCGGGATGGACCGCCGGGACGAGGCGAACATCGACGAGCTGTACAAGCTCGGCGCCCAGGAGGAGCTGCTGAAGGCCGGCATCCGCCCGACGTTCGTCGTGACGGGGAACGTGCCGGTCGTGCTGCGCGAGTCGCTGCTCGAGAAGACGTTCGAGGTCGGAGCGCGGATCGTCGAGCGGTCGATCGAGCTGTTCGGCGGGATGGTCGGGCCGTTCTGCGTCGAGGGGATCATGACGGAGGAGCTGACGTTCAAGGTCTTCGAGATCTCGACCCGGATCGTCGCCGGCACGAACCTGTACGTCTCCGGCAGCCCGTACTCCGACCTGATGGAACCTGGGCTCTCGACCGGACGGCGGATCGCCCAGGAGATCGTGCGCGCGCAGGACCAGGACCGGCTCGACGAGGTCCTCAGCTGACGGCCGGGCGTCGTTCCGCGCGAGCGGTGGAACCGTAGGGGCCGGCCCGTGACCGACGCCGCGATCGACGCCCGGGCGGTGACGAAGGTGTACCCCGGCTCGGCGTCGGAGAAGCCGGCGCTCTCCGAGCTCTCGCTCGAGGTGCCGACCGGCGGCGTCTACGGCTTGATCGGCCGCAACGGCGCGGGCAAGACGACGTTCGTCCGGATCGCGGCGACGCAGCTCGCGCTCACTTCCGGGTCGATGACGGTCCTCGGCCACGACATCCGCTCCGAGGAGCGGGCGATCCGCGCCCGCATCGCGTGCATCCCGCAGGAGTCCCGTCCGCTCTACTTCCTCACGGTCGAGGAGGTCGTCTACCTCTACCTCAAGATGCGAGGGATGCCGGGCCCGGACGCGCGCCGGCGGACGGACGAGGCGCTGGAGGAGCTGTCGCTGACCGAGTACCGCCGGCGCCTGGTGAGCCGGTTGTCGGGCGGCCTGCGGCGGCGGACCCTCTGCGCGATGGTCCTCTCCTCGGACGCCGACGTGATGTTCCTGGACGAGCCGACGACGGGTCTTGACCCGGTCGCGCGGCGCGAGGTCTGGAAGGCGGTCCGGCGGGCGAGCCGCGAGCACCGCACCGTGGTGCTCACCACCCACTACCTGGACGAGGTCGAGGCGCTCTCCACCCGGCTCGCCCTCATCGAGCAGGGGCGCCGCCGGCTCGAGGGGACTCCGAGCGAGCTGCGGGCCCGGGTCCGCTTCCCGTACCGGGTCACGGTCTCGGGCGCCGTGACGCGGGAGCAGCTCGAGTCGTACGGGGCCGTCTCCCCTATCGAGGGGGGCTTTCTCGTCTTCGCGCGGGAGGCGGAGGCCCGCGAGCTGACGCGCTGGGGGCTGGAGCGGGGCTTGCGGCTCTCGATGGGTCCGGTCAGCCTGGAGGACATCTTCCTGGAGGTCGTCGGCAAGCCGATTGAAGCCGACGACGCGCCGCTCGCCGAAGGGGAGGAGAGCGGATGAGCGACCGGCACCGCCTCCGCTCGCTCGGCACGTTTGTCCAGCTCAACGGGCTGATCCCGATCCGCACGCAGCCGCTCTACCTCGTCAACCTGGTCGCCTCGCCGTTGTCGTTCCTGTTCTTCATCTCGGTGATCTCGCACGGCCACCTCGTCGGCTACGCGATCACCGGCGGGCTGATCCTCACGATGCTCTCGGCAGGGACGGGGCTCCAGTCGGACCTCACCCACTACCGGCACGACCTCAAGTTCCAGGACATCGTCATCGCCTCGCCGGTGGAGGCGCCGGTCTACGTCGCCGGCATGGCGCTCAGCGAGCTCGTCTACTCGCTCCCCGGCATCGGCCTGTTTGTCGTCCTGTACTTCGCCGACGGGCTTGCCTCGCCGGTCGGGGTCGCCGTGCTCGTCGGCGTCCTGATGCTCGTCTGGGGGTTCGCGACGGCGCTCGCGTTCACCCTCGCCACGTACTTCCAGGACGTGCGCGAGACGTTCATGTTCAGCCCGATGATCTCCCTGCTGCTCACGGTCCTGCCGCCGGTCTACTACCCGCTCTCCTACCTCCCCGGCTGGGCCCAGATTGCCGCACGGTTCTCCCCGACGACGTACGCCGCCTCCCTCGTGCAGGCGTCCGTGAGCGGCGTCGCCCTCCCCGTCGGTACCGCGGCCATGGACTGGGGCGTTCTCGTCGCAGTTACCGTCGCGCTGTTCCTCGTCGCGGCGTTCAAGGCACGCTGGAAGGAGCCCTGAATACCGCTCGGAGCGCGAGGCCTTATGTACGGACCTCCGCGTGGCACGGCCCGAATGCTTCTGTTCTCGGACCTGCGAGGGTTCGCCGCCGAGGAAGAGCGATTCTCTCGGTGCCTGTACTGCGGCCGGGAGCTCATCGTCCTGCCCGACGACCAGCGCCACGGCTCCTGCTTCGACTGCCTCTCGCTCTCCGTGCCGGCCCCCTCCGCGTGCCCGAACTGCGGCGTCAGCATCGCGGGGGACGAGCGGGCCCTCGGTTGCCCGGAGTGCCGCTGGTATCCGGGGCGCGACTGACCCCCGGCGCCGTTTCCGCTAACCTTATCGACCGGCCCCTGTCCGTACCGCCGGGCGTGCCGAGGTGGCTCAGACCGGTACGGCGCGAGCCTGGAAAGCTCGTGGCGATTTTCGCCTCGGGAGTTCAAACGCCGGGCACGGACGGCCCGGCCCGGCGGAAATTCTCCCCCTCGGCGCTACCCCCCGGTCCCGCGGGACTGCCGCCACCCCGGGGGTCCGATGAGCGTCGCGAAGCCCGCCGCGACCGCCGCGTTGCTCCAGGTCGACGCGATCGTTCAGCGGTTGCAGGGACGCGAGGCGCTCGCCGAAGCGTGCCGGTTCCTCGGCGCCTCGTTCACTCACTACTCGTGGGTCGGCATCTACCGGCTCGATGGCCGCGAGCTGGTGCTGGAGGCGTACGACGGACCGCAGGCGACCGAGCACACACGGATCCCGCTCGACAGGGGGGTCTGCGGCCGCGCGGCGCGGGACGGCACGACGGTTGTCGTCGACGACGTCCGCGCCTCCTCCGAGTACCTCGCCTGCTTCCTGAGCACCCGCTCTGAGATCGTCGTGCCGATCGTTGCCGACGGGCACGTCGCCGGCGAGGTCGACATCGACAGCGACCGCCTCGCGGCGTTCGACGCGAGCGACCGGGCGTTCCTCGAGAAGGTCGCCGGCAAGCTCAGCGCCGCCGTCGTCGCGGCGGCGACCGCGCGGCCTGTTGCAGCCGCCGGCGGACCGCCTCCAGCGCCTCCCTGAGGGCGGCGGCCCGGTCGAACGGCGCTGGAGGCCGGGCCGCGGTGCGGCGGGCCCGCGCGCGCCGCGCCTCGTGGGAGATCTCCCTCAGCGCGCGGGTCAGCTCGTCCACGATGGGCAGGTCCGCTTCCTGGCTCGTCCGGGAGAGCGGGTTCAGGTCGATGGAGATCACGCGCCGTCCGGCCCGGCGGAGGGCGGCCGCCCGGTCGCCGTCTTCGAGCGGTACGAGGCAGACGTCGGCGACGGCGATCCCTCGCGCGTCGATCAGGGCCCGGTCGGACGGCAGGCGTGCGAGCCGGGCCGACGGGCGCACCCCGAGAACCTCCCGGACCCCCGCGGCGCGGAGCTCGTCGGCGGCCGCCCGGGCCCGGGCCGGGGTCCGATGGAACAGGTTCACCTCGACCCCCAGCCCGGGGACGGCACGCTGCAGTTCGGCGACCTCCTTCGAGGCGAGGGCCGCCACGTTACCGTTCACGCTGATGACCGGGCGTCGGGCGGCGAGCAGCCATCGTGCCGCAGCGCGCTCGGCGCGGCGGGCCGAGGCGCTCGTCCGCTCGCCCAGGAGGTAGTCGAACGCCTCCCCGCGGCCCTGGGCGATCAGCCCTTCCGGTACGACCAGTCCCCGGCGCGCGGCGGCCGCGAGCCGCTGGCGCACGACGAGGCTCGCGTACCGCGGATGCCGGCGGGATAGCCGCATCGCCGGCGGCTCAGCTGCTCGGCGGCTCGGAGGCCGGCGGCGGGTCGGCCACGGGCTCGGCGACCGGTTCGGGGGGCGGGCGGTGGCCCTCGAGGGCCGCGACGCGCTCCTCGAGCGGGGCGAGTCCGTCCTCTAGCGCCTTCGTCAGCGCGAGCTTGAGGCTCTCCTCGAGGGCGACCAGGTCGCGCCCGAGGTCGATCATCCGACGGGCGTTCTCGTTGAGCAGCAGCCGGCTCTGCGTGGAGACCCGGTAGGTGTCCGAGAGGTCCTTGCTGAGCTGGTGGGACGACCGCGCGAACGTCTCGATCGACTCTCCGATCGGCTTCCACTTCGCGTCCAGGTCGGTGAGCAGCGCGGTGCCGATCCGCTCCCGCCCCTCGGTCAGGCCGTGGTCGACCGACCCTTCGACCGTCTCGCGGAGGCCCGACTTCAGGCCCCCAAGCTCCCCCTTCACGTCGTCGGAGAGGCCGCGCTGGCTCGTCTCGACCCGCTGCATCCGCTCCTCGAGCGTCTGCAGCCGGCCCGTGAGATTGGTGTACGCCGTCCGGACGAGCGTGGTCAGGCTCGCCTGGCTCAGCTCCTGGGCACGGAGCAGCAGGTGCAGGACCCAGTGTTCGCGCCCCTTCGCTTCCGCAAGCGGGCCCCGGTCGACCCGGTCGCGGACCTCGCGGTCGTCGATCATCGCCTGGAGCTCCTTGAGCACCTCGACGCGGACGGTCGAGGAGGACGAGGAGCCGGACGGAGGCGTGCCGGCCATCGAGGGCGGATGGGGGTCGTTTGGCTATATACGTTGGCCGCGGCGAGACGCGGGCGCACGGCGCGACTGGCCCGCCGGACCGCCCCGCCGGCCACACCCCGACGGTAACAAGCTTACGCGCCGGCACTTAGGAACCTAAAGAACTAATACCGGGGTTACTAGCTTCCGCTCGTCGGCACGCCCCGGGAAGGCGTCCCCGACACCAACCGCAAGGAGCAGAGATCAAGATGCCACGACCAGCGAAAGCGAAAGCGAAGCGACGGATAGGATTGGCCGTCTACCTCGAGCCGAACGTCCTGCGCCGGCTGAAGGACGCGGCAGACCGCGACCGGCGGTCCGCGTCCACCCAAGCCGCGATCTACATCGAGGCCGGGCTGGGCATCCACCGGTAGGCCGACGGCTCAGAGGGCCCCGCCGCGCGGCGGGGCCGGCGACTCCGACTCGAACCCCGGGCCGAGCAGCTCCCGGGCGACCAGCAGCCGCCGGATCTCGGACGTCCCCGCGCCGATCTCCAGCAGCTTGGCATCGCGCGCGAACCGCTCGAGCGGCAGGTCGCGCATGTAGCCGTTGCCGCCGTGGATCTGGATCGCCTGGAGCGCCGCCCGCGTCGACGCTTCCGATGCGAAGGTGAGCGCGGCGGCGGCGGCCGCGCGGTGCGCCGGGCTCCGCACGACCTCCTCGAGCGCGGCGAGGAGGAGGAGCCGGGACGCCGTGAGCTCCGTGTACATGTCGGCGAGCTTCTGCTGCACGAGCTGGAACCGCCCGATCGGCTGGCCGAACTGCTCGCGGCCGCGGGCGTAGGCGACCGAGCGCGCCAGCACCTCCTCGAGGATTCCGACCGGGATGGCGGCGAGGACGGCCCGTTCGACGTTCAGCCCGCTCATCATGATGCGGACGCCGTCGTTCTCCGCTCCGAGCCGGTCGGCGACGGGGACCGTAACGTCCCGGAACGCGAGCTCGCCGGTCGGCGAGCCGCGCATGCCCATCTTGTCGAGCGACCGGGAGACGGAGAACCCGACGGCGTCGGCCCGGACCAGGAACGCGGAGATGCCGCGCGGCCCGCGTTCCGGCGCCGTCTTCGCGTAGACGAGGAGGGCGGAGGCGACCGGGCCGTTCGTGATGAACTGCTTGGAGCCGTTGAGGACGTACTCGTCGCCGCGCCGCACCGCGCGGGTGCGGATCGAGACGGCGTCCGAGCCCGCCTCCGGTTCGGTGAGCGCGAGGGCGCCGACCTCCCGGCCCGTGGCTACGCCGGGCAGGAACCGGCGCCGCTGCTCGGGCGTGCCGTTCCGCGCGACGTTGTCGGCGAAGAGGTTCGAGTGGGCGCCGACGCTCAGGGCGAGGGCGGGGGAGACCCTCGCAAGCTCCTCGAGGATAAGCGCCTGGGCGCGGTACGCCAACCCCAAGCCCCCCACGTCGGTCGGGAGCGTCGGCGCGAGGAGGCCCGCCTCGCCGAGGCGGGCGAAGACGTCGCGCGGGAAGTAATCCTCCCGATCCATCCGGTCGGCGACCGGGGCGACCTCGCGTTGAACGATCTGGCGGGTTGCGTCGCGCAGGGCGAGCTCGTCGGGCGAGAGGCCGAGCTCCACGGCGCGCCGACGGCGCGCCGAGGATAATGCTTCCGCGGTGCTAGCGGGTACGGGCCCGGATCGGCGCCCGGCGCCACGCCAAGTGCCGCTGCCACGTCGTCTTCGCCTTCGGGTAGTCGCTGCGGGAGTGCGCTCCCCGGCTTTCGGTTCGCGCCAGGGCGGCGCGCGCGACGAGGGAGGCGGTGAGTGCGGCGTTCGCGACGGGACTCGCGAGGGCGTCCGGCGGTCCGGCTCGGTGCCCCGGCCGATCTCCTCGAACCGGGCGAGCGCGCGGCGCAGCCCGTCCGCTTCGCGCACGATGCCGACCTCCTCCCAGAGCCGGTCCCGGATCTCCTCGAACAGTTCCACCTCGCCGGTGCGCCCCTCTCCCGCGAGCGGCACCGTGGCTGCGGCCGCCGCGAGCTTCGGCCCGCCGGCGCGCGGGGCGTGCAGGTCCCGGGCCGCCCGCTCGCCGAAGACCAACCCCTCCACGAGCGAGTTGCTCCCGAGGCGGTTCGCCCCGTGAACGCCGGTCGCCGCCACCTCCCCGACCGCCCAGAGCCCGGGGAGCGACGTCCGTCCGGCGAGGTCGGTCGTCACTCCCCCGATCATGTAGTGCGCGACGGGGGCGACCGGGATCGGCTCGCGCGACGGGTCCAGCCCATGCGCGAGCAGGAAGTTCGAGACGGAGGGGAAGCGGGCGAAGAGCAAATCGCGCGGGAGCGCCGTCGCGTCGAGGTAGACCCGACGCTGGCTCGACCGGGCGATCTCCCTCTCGATCGCGCGCGTGACGACGTCCCGCGGCGCGAGCTCGGCGTCCGGGTGCTGCCCGACGAGGAACCGCTCCCCGGCCTCGTTCCGCAGGACCGCCCCCTCGCCGCGCAGCGCCTCCGTGATGAGGAACCGGGGCGCGCCCTCCCGGGCGAACGCCGTCGGGTGGAACTGGACGAACTCCATGTCGCTTACGACCGCGCCGGCGCGGAACGCCACCGCCATCCCCTCGCCGGTCGCGACCGACGGGTTCGAGCTCTGGCGGTAGAGGCTCCCGACGCCGCCGGTCGCCAGGACCACGTGCCGGGGCGTATCGACCTCGACGCCCGTACCGTTCGCCGCCGACAGCACGGCGACCGCCCCGTCCTTCCCCCGGCGCGCAGCGCCCGCAGAACGGTCCGTTCCCGGACCTCGATCCCTCCCTCCAGCACGCGATGCCGCAGCGTCTCCTCGATCGAGAAGCCGGTCGCATCGCCCCCCGCGTGCAGGAGACGCGAGCGCGAGTGGGCGGCCTCGCGGCCGAGGGCGATCCGGCCCTCCACCGTGTCGAACGGGACGCCGTACCGCACGAGGTCCGCGATTCGCGCGGGGGCCTCGCGGGTGAGCGCGCGGGCCGCCTCCCGGTCGACCAGGCCCGCACCCGCTCGGACCGTATCCGCGAGGTGGCGGGCGGGCGAGTCGTCGGGCCCGACCGCGGCCGCGATCCCGCCTTGCGCGTACCGGGTGTTCGACTCCTCGAGCCGGCTCTTCGTGATGATCGTGGGGCGGAGGCCGAGTTCGCGGCACCGGAGCGCCACGAAGAGGCCGGCGATGCCGCTCCCCACGATGAGCGGACGGGCGGCCCGGTTCGACACACCCGTCGGACGCCGCGCGACTCATAGTGTTTCGGGCGGCGCCGTCCGGGACGCCGCAGCTCATCTGCCGGAGGCGTTCCCCCGGCTGTGCCGGTCCCCGCGCCGCCCGCGAACGCGGAGGGGGTGCTCGGGCGCCTGCGAGCGGTCGACGACCCCGCGCTGGCGGCAGAGCTGGCGGGACGGCTGCCTCCGCCGACCGCCCCCCGGCCGGTCAGTGTCACCGACCTGCTCGCCCCCCGCCGGGCGTACTGGCGCCGCGTGAAGGGGCCGGCGCCGTTCTCACCGGAGCGCGAGCTGCGCCTTCATGCCGGGCGGGACTGGCACCAGCGGCTCGGCGAGGCCGTCGCCGACGAGGGGTCGCTGGAGGTCCGTCTGAGGCGCGGGTCGATCTCTGCGCGGATCGACCTGTGGACCGACGTTCCCGTCGAGGTGAAGACCGGGGCGGACCCCGCGCCGTCGGACCGGGACGACCAGGTCGAGCAGCTGGCGGCGTACTGCGCGTTGACGGGCAGCCCGACCGGTCGGCTGGTGCACCTCTCGCTTCGGGGGGAGGAACCGCCGCGGGTGACGGCCGGAGACCTCACGTTTCGGGACCTTGGAGCGATCTCCGCCGACCTCGACCGGCGGGAGCGGGAGCTGCGCGGCGCCATCGCCTCCGGCGCGCCCGGCGGTCTCGACCGGTGCCGGTGGTTCGACTTCGGCTGCGAGTTCCGTACGGCGGGGATGTGCAACTGCCGTGGCGACGAGCCGGAGGCGTCGCGCGGGCTCGTCGACCAGCTGCAAGGCCGCAGCCCCAACGACGGCGTCGCACACCGCTGGACGGAGCGCCTCGCCGCCGCCGCGGCCGCGCGAGCCGCCCGCCCCGAGCGGTTCCGGGACGCCCTCTACCCGCGACGGACGTACTTCCGGCGGACCGTCGGCGGGCCCGTGGAGGGCGTCCCGGTCCGGCCGCCCGCGGCCCCGCTGGACGCCTACGAACGCGCGGTCGCGGCGTTGGAGAGCGGAGCCGCCGGGGAGGTCCACCGGTTGGTCCCGAAGTCGGACGGTCCGGACGAGGAGGTGCTCGGCTGGCGAGGCCGCCCCTGCGCCCTCCGCTCCACCCGGGTGCACGGGCGCCTCACTCCCGACGACCTCGAGCGTCGGTTCCCGCAGTACCTGCTCGACCTCGGGTTCCGGGCGGCGACCAGCGGGGTCGCGGAGGGCGTCCTCGTCGTCGGCTACGAGCACCCGATCCCCGGGGCCACGTCCCTTCAGGTGTTCCGGGTCGACTTCGGCCCGGTCCTCTCCGAGATGGGCCGGCTCTGGTCCGAGCGGATGCGGGCGGTGGAGACGGCGGTCCGCGACAGCGGCCCCGCTTCGCTTCCCGCCTGCCCGGCGTGGATGGCCACCGACTGCCCTTACCGTGCCTCGTGCGGCTGCGGGGTCGACCCCGGTCGGTCCCAGCGGTAGATCGTCGCGGGGAGCACCGCGCGGAACCCAAAGCTCCGGTACAGGTCGACCGCAGCCGTGTTCCCGACGGAGACCCAGAGGCGGACGCTCTCGTAGCCGAGGGCCCAGAGCGCCCTCATCGACCACCCGAGGAGGAACCGCCCGAGCCCCGTGCGACGGCGGGACGGGTCGACCATGAGGGCGACCACAATCGCGCGGCGGGAGGAGCGTTCGGAGCAGAGGACGGCGCCGATCAACCGGGCCGCTCCGGTTCGAGGAGGGCAGCGGACGTTTCGTCCAGGAACCGACCGAGCCGGCCCTCGAGGAGCGCCTCCATCGCCCGGCGGTTCGCCCCGGCCTCGCGGCCGAGGAGGAGCTCGTCCACCGTCCCGTGGAAGGCGGCCCGGTCGAGCTCGGCGAGCGCGTCGAGCGTGATGCTCCGCGCCGGCAACCTTTCTCACGGCCGGCGGGTCCGCCGGAAGGTGACCGTCCAGCGCCGTGAGGGTCCGCTCCATCGCTTGTCGCGGGATGACGGTCGACCCCGGCCGCCGCCCCATCTCGCGGACGAGCGCCTCCTCGCCTTCCGGCCCAAGCCCGGTGAAGCCGAGGTCCAGGGAGGTCACTTCGTCCGGGAGGTGCTCTGTCACGGCCGCCGCGAGCCGACTGCCCACGTCGCCGCTGGGGGGCGCGTGCAGGTGGCCGTACACTGCCGGTCCGCGCCGGGCGTAGAACGCCAGCCCGCGGCCGGACGGCTCGTCGACGAACCACCCGGGCTTGACCCCGCTGGCGAGGTCGGCGGCCGTCTCCTCGACCCAGGCGCCGGTCGGACCTTCGTCCCTGCCGGCGAGCTCGCGCCGGACGTCCTGGAGCAGCTCCTCGAGCAGCGCCCTCGACGTGCCGGCGGTCGGACGGACGCCGCCCGGACCGGGAGCGGTCACGACGGGAACTCGCGGAGCAAGATCTGGGCGACGTCGGGAGCGACCGAGCCCTTCTCGGCGGGGTTGAGCAGGGTATCGGTCGAGAGGACCTCGTCCGTGACCGCCTTGATCCGCTCGAAGGCGTCGCGCAGGAACAGCCCGTGGGTGCAGGCGGCGATGACGCGGCCGACGCCGTGGCGCTTCAGGAGGCGCGACGCCTCGACGATCGTCCCGCCGGTGGTGATCACGTCGTCGACCAGCACGACGTGCTTTCCCGCGAGGGAGGGGGCCGAGCCGGCCGGCAGGCTCAGCTCGACGTGGTCGCTGTCGATCCGCCGCTTGTCGAGGGCAATCCACGGCCGGTCGAGCAGCTGGGCCATCCGCTTCGTCCGCTCGACGCCGCCCTTGTCCGGCGAGACGAGGAGGTCGACCGGCCGCTCCTTCAGCAGGCGGGCGAGCGCCGGGATCCCGCTCGCCTCGAAGGCGGGCTTGTGGAAGTGCTCGAGTGTCTGCGACGAGTGGAGGTCCACGGTGATCACCGCATCGGCGTCCAGCTCGACGTGGCGGACCAGCGTCCGCGCGCTCACCGGCTCGCCCGGGAAGAAACGCCGGTCCTGGCGCGCGTAGCCGAAGTACGGCACGACAACGAAGACGCGGCGGGCGCCGGCCTCCCGCGCTGCGTCCTCGAGCAGGAGCAGCTCGATGAGCTCCTCGTCCGTGCGCGTCGACTGGACGAGCACGATGTCGTCCCCCTCGAGCCGGCCGCCGACCCGCAGGTACAGCTCCCCGTCCGGGAACCGCTTGGTGAAGGGGATGCCGAACGGGGCGTTCCCCAGCTCGCGCGAGATCTTCTCCGCGAGCGCCGTCGAGGCGCTCCCTCCGATGACGTGCATCGACTCGTGAGCGCGGCGGGAGCCGCCGGGCCGTTAAAGACGCCTTCGCTCGCGAGGGGGTCCGCCGACCTTAGGTTTCCTCGTCGTCGTCCTCGTCCGCCGGGCGCCGCTCGGGGCGGTGCCGCCGGTCGGGATTCGCGTCGCGGGCGGACGTGAAGTGGGCGCGACGCCGCTGCTCGTACGACCCCCCTCGGCGTGGCGGAGGGGCCGGTTCGTCCGCCGGGTCGGCGGCCTTGCGCGCCGGCGCCTGCCACGCCCGCACCCCCGCCGAGGCGCGGGCTCGCGGCCCCGGCGGCGGCGAACCGTCCTCCTCGGCCTCTTCTTCGTCGGCGGCGGAGCCGCGAGCCCCGCGGCGCGGGGTCTCCTCCGACCGGCGCCGCAGGAGGAGGTGGATGCCGGCGGCGGCGAAGATGACGCCGGCGATCGAGAGCCCCATGAACTCCCAAGAGGCATCCGGCACCTTGCCGGCGTTGCCGTCCAGCAGCAGCTTGAACGCGCCGAACCACGGGACCATCCCGCGCGCGACGCCGATGGCCCAGCCGGGCTCGACGAGCTGGCTGAGCGGGGCGAGGCCGACGACGGGGAGCTGGTCCGGCAGAGAGTTGTTGTCGCCGAGCGTGACGAAGCCGGAGTGACGGCCGAGGTCGCTGGTGCGGCCGAGGTTAAGGCTCACCCCGCGGCCACCGACGTCGTTGAGATAGAGAACATTGTTCAGGTCGGTGAACCCGCACGCGCCGGTCGTTCCCGGCGTGGAGTAGAACGAGCCGGTCTTGTTGCCGCACGCCAGCCCGTTGAGGCTGGTCGCATTGAACGCGTTCTTCGGCTTGTCGTACTGGAGGTAGATGATCGCCCGATGGACCACG
The DNA here is from genome assembly GCA_963719635.1 of uncultured Thermoplasmata archaeon. Classification (GTDB taxonomy): domain Archaea; phylum Thermoplasmatota; class Thermoplasmata; order Lutacidiplasmatales; family UBA184; genus Lutacidiplasma. Next base: position 377,189 of record CAVRCS010000004.1, read on the forward strand.
GGCGTCAGCTTTGTCGAGCCGTTGGGGTAGTACAGCAGCACGTCGCCGTATTCGCCGTACGTCGAGAACCCCGTCCGGTAGCCCTGGACGTACGTGACGATAGAGTCGAAGGCTGTCTTCTGGGCGAGGATGATATCCCCTGCGTTCAGCACGCCGAGGTGGTCCCCCTCGCCGTGCTGCATGCTGTTCGACTCCACGACGTACACCGGCGGCCAGTTGGAGGTGTAGGCGAACAGCGAGACGAGCATGATCGCGATGATCGCGACGGCGACCAGCGGCTCGAAGTACAGCGAGTCGCGGGCCCGCCAGTAGACGGGGGGCTTCGTACGCCGGGGTTTTTCGCCCAGGTCGAGCTCGTCGTCCTCTGCGGGGTCGGGCTCGTCCGTCGCACGCCAGCGACGGACCGCCTCTGGCCGATCCACCGCCCGACGGGCCGGCCGGTGCGCGGGCGGCTTCTTGGACGGCCGCTTCCACGGCTCGGCCGTCAGCAGCTCGTCGAGATCGTCGTCGTCCCGGGACGGCGGCGGGGCCATCCCCCTCCGTCGGGCGTGGTGGTGCTTAACCCTTAGGCTGGAGCGGGGTCGCGGCGGCTCCCGGGCCGCGTCCCCGTCAACCGTTATCCCCGAGGGAGCCCACCGCGCGGCAGGGTCCTCGTGAGACCGATCGACATCTCGATGCCGCTGTTCCCCGGGATGCCCCGGTTCCCCGGAGATCCTGCGTTCGCCTCGGAACCGGTCCGCTCGGTCGGCCGGGGCGACCCGTTCAACCTCTCGAAGGTCACGCTGGGGACCCACACGGGAACCCACCTCGACCCGCCGCGCCACTTCGCGGCCGACGGGACCCCGACGGACCGGTTGGACCTCTCGGCCCTCCTCGGGCCGTGCGTCGTCGTGGACGTCCGGCCCGCCGGACGGACGATCGCAGCGACCGACCTGGCGGCGGTCCCCGCCGGCGCCACCAGGGTACTGCTCCGTACGCCAAACTCGGACCGATGGGCCCGACGGCTGGAGTTCTTCGACGACTTCACCGCGCTGGGGCTGGCGGCCGCCGAGGCGATGGTGCGGAGCGGGGTCCGACTGGTCGGTATCGACTCGCTCTCGATCGAGGACGGCTCCGACCTACGGTACCCGGTCCACCGGGCGCTGCTCGGTTCCGGGGCGCTGATCCTCGAGGGCCTGCTGCTCGACGGGACCCCTCCGGGCCGCTACGAGCTCGACTGCCTCCCCCTCCGTCTGCGGGACGGCGACGGCGGGCCCGCCCGGGCCGTGCTGCGTGAGGCCGCGCCGGAGGGGGCGTGATCTCCCCGCCCGGTCCCGGTACCGAGCCGCTCTCCCTCGCGAACCCGTCGTTCTACGCGCTGGTCGGCGCGTTGGCGGTCTTCGTCGGGATGCTGTTCGTCCTGCGGGCCGCGCACCCCCAGCGCAAGCGGGGGCTGGAAGGGTACCTCGAAGCGGCCGGCGTCAGCCTCGTCTTCCTCGCGTCCTCGGTCGCCCTCGTCGTCGCGCTCGCGGTCCACGACCCGCGGGGGAACCGAACGGCGCACGCGCTGTTCGAGACGGTCCTCGCGGGCTACTGGCTCGCGCTCGCCATCCCGATCGTGACCGTCGGAAGCTCCGTTCAGGCACGCTCGCGCGGAACGATCCGCTGGGTCGTCCCGTCGATCGGGGTCGCCCTGCTGATGTTCGCAGCGTTCTTCGGCTACTACTACGCGGGCTGAGCGCGGGCCGTGGCGGGGCCGGTCCTACGGCCGCTCGTCCGGCGGCAGAAGGTTCGGAATCCCGCCCTCGATCGGGTAGTCGACGCGGCACTTCGCGCAGACGAGGGTACCGGTCACGATCTCGGTCGCGTCCCGCTCCCCTGCCGTCAGCGCGAGCTCGCCGCGGCAGACCGGGCAACGCAGGATCTCCATCAGGTCGGGCTTCACTTGCCGGGCGCCTCCACGATCCCGTAGCCGATGAGGCGCCAGGCGTTCAGCCGGCGGGAGATCGCGACGCGCGTCCCGGGAAAGACCGTCACGGCTCGGGTGAGGGCGAGCTCAACGTCGTCCCCGCGCGCGCTCGTCACCTTGCCGGAGGCGATCGTCGTGCCGACCGTGACCGCGAGGAGCTCGCTCGTGTGGATCTTCTCGACCTTGATCTCGCGCTGCGCCCCCAGGACCCGGTCGAGCAGGGTCGCTTTCAGGCGGATCTTCTGGCTGACCGCCGGGAGGGTTCCGGCCGTGCCGATGAGCCGGCCCGTGAGGCCGTCGCCCTTCGTCAGCGACGGGTCAAGGCTCGTGCCGATCGCCGCGAGGCCGCCGGGCCGCAGCTCGTTCCGGTTCTCGCCGCCGGCGACGATCGAGGTGATCTTCGTGGTGAGCGCCTCCGCGCGGGCGTTCGTCCCGCCGGGGACCCCGGCCGGATCTCGATCTCCTCTCCTTCCTTGAGGCGCCCCTGCAGGAGCGAGCCGCCCAGCACGCCACCCCGCAACTCCCCGGGACGGGTGCCCGGCCGGTTGACATCGAACGACCGGGCAACGTACATGAGCGGCGGCTTCGACGGGTCGCGCTTTGGGGTCGGAATCGTCTCTTGGAGCACGCCGAGCAACGCGTCCAGCCCGACCCGATGGTTCGCGCTGATCGGGACGATCGGCGCGGCGGCGATCGGAGAGCCGTGCAGGAACTCGATGATCTCTAGCTGGTTCTTCGTCGCCTCCTCCGGGGTCACGAGGTCGACCTTGTTCTGGACGACCACCACCTTGCGCACGCCGATGATGTCGAGCGCGTACAGGTGCTCGCGCGTCTGCGGCTGGGGGACATGCTCGTTGGCGGCGACCAGCAGCATCGCGCCGTCCATGATCGCGGCGCCGGAGAGCATCGTCTCCATCAGGGTTTCGTGGCCCGGCGCGTCCACGAACGAGACGGCGCGGACGAACTTCGCCTCCCCGCCGCACGACGGACACACCGGAGAGACCGAGTAGCCGGTCGGCTTCGGGCACTTCGGGCAGAGGTAGACCGCCGCGTCGGCGTACCCGAGCTTGATCGAGATGCCGCGCTTCAACTCCTCGGAGTGACGGTCGGTCCACTCGCCCGTGAGCGCCTGCGTGAGGGTCGTCTTGCCGTGGTCGACGTGGCCGACCAGCCCGATGCTCACCTCGGGTTGCTGGGGGACCTTCATGACGCGGCGAACAACTCCGCGAGCGGCTTCGGTCCTTTCTGGTCTACGACCAGGTTGATCTGGACCGTCTCCTCGCTGATGGTGTTCCCGCGGAACGTCCGTCGCTTGCGCATCCCCCGGCGCGGAGCGTGGAAGCCGAACCCGTCCCCGACGTAGAGCCGTGCCTGCCGGGCGCCCGGAAGGTCCGGTCGCATCGGGAAGCCGCTCTTGTCGGTCCCGCCGGTGATGCGGAACGTGTAACCGCTCGCGCCGAGCAGCTCACCTCCCACAGTCTCGCCGATCCGCTTGCCAAGAAAGCCGGCCGACTGCGGGTCGGCGACGGTCCGGGCGAGGGACCGCTCGCGGTCGGAGATGACGAGCTTGTACTCCACCATGCACGCTGAAAGGGCGAAGCCGCGCGAGTCGGGGGGGGTTTAAAAGCGCTTGCGCACACCGGAGCGCGGACCGTCAGTCCGAACCGTACGTTCCGGCGGCCGCGCTGCCGTTGCCCGGACGGTCTTATGAGGGAATTGCCGCGTCGCACGGAGCGAGGTCGGTCCCCCCATGTGGAGCTCGAGCGAACTGTGGGAGACCGCCCAGGCGGGGCTCCTGGCCGGCGGCCTGGGGTACGCCGCCGTCGCGGACCTGAAGAGCCGGGAGGTCACCGACCGACTCTGGCAACTGCTCGGGATCGCCGGCTTCGAGGTCGGGGCGATCCGCCTCTCCGCCCAGGGGGCGCTTCCGCTGACCCTCTGGGTCGTGGTCGGGGTCCTCGCCCTCGCCCAGCTCCTCCCCTGGGACGAGGCGCTCGGAGAGGAGCACGACCGCATGGTGACCGCGGTCGAGCTCGGCGCCTTCGCGAGCGCGGTCGTCACGGTCGGGGTGTGCGTCGCGCGCTGGGGATCTCCCCGACGGCCGTGCCGGTCACGGTCTTGGCCGCGCTCGCGACCGTGATCCTCGCGCGCGCCCTGTTCGAGACCGGGGTCCTCTACGGCGGCGCCGATGCGAAGGCGCTGCTCGTCACCGGGGTGCTGGTGCCGCTGTTCGCCGTCCCGCTCCTGGTCCATCCTTCGGTCGTGGCGCCGCTCCTGACCGTCCTGCCGTTCTCGGTCAACCTCCTGACCGACGCGGCGCTGCTCAGCGTGGTCCTTCCGGTCGCGATCGCGGCCCGGAACGCCGCGCGCGGCGAGTTCACCTTCGGCCGCGGGTTCACGAGCTACACGATTCCGGTCGCCGAGCTTCCCGACCGGTTCGTCTGGGTCCGCGACGCGGCGCTGGGGGAGGACTCGCTCGCGGACGACGACGCGGATACGTCCGAGGACGACCGTCGGGTGCGCACCGAGATCGCCCGGCGGCTACAGGCGCGCGGGGTCGAGCGGGTCTGGGTGACGCCGCAGCTGCCGTTCCTCGTCCTCCTCGCGGTCGGAGGGCTCGCGGCGTTCCTGGCGGGGAACCTGCTCCTCGACCTGTTTGCCGCCCTCTGAGGCCGCGCGCGGCCAGCGTCCACCGAAAGCTTTTCTCCCCGACCCCCGTCGAAGAGGCGGAGCCAACCGTGGGCGCGAAGAGGCGAGCCGCGCCCATCCGCGTCTTGATCGCCAAGCCCGGGCTGGACGGCCACGACCGGGGCGCCAAGATCGTCGCCCGAGCGCTCCGCGACGCCGGCATGGAGGTCATCTACGCCGGCCTCCGGCAGACCCCGGAGGAGATCGCCCGCGCCGCCGTCGAGGAGGACGTCAACCTGGTCGGATTGTCAATCCTTTCGGGCGCGCACATGGCGCTCTTCCCCCGCGTCCTCAAGCTCCTGCAGAAGGAGCGGGGCGCGAAGATCCCCGTCTTCGCCGGCGGCATCATCCCCGACGAGGACGCGAAGCGGTTGCGGCGCCTCGGCATCCGGGCGATCTTCGGGCCCGGGGCCACGCTCGCGGAGATCGTCCGCACGGCTCAGCAGCTCGCGCGCGGCAAGGCATGAGCCGGCCGCGTGCCCCGGCCGCCCTTGGGGCGATCGCCCGCGGGGACCGCGGGGCGCTCGCGCGCGCGATCACGGCCGTCGAATCCGGGGACGCCTCGGCCGACGCGCTCCTCCGCGCGGCGTTCCCCCGGACCGGCGGGGTCCCGGTCGTCGGGATCGCGGGCCCGCTCGGGGTCGGCAAATCGAGCCTCATCAACCTGCTCGTCGCCCACCTGCGGAGCCTCGGACGGAGCGTCGGCGTCGTCGCGGTCGACCCGTCCAGCCCGTTCTCCGGCGGCTCGGTCCTCGGCGACCGGATCCGCTTTGAACGGCGGGCCGAGGACGAGGGGGTCTTCTTCCGCTCCATGGCGAGCCGGGGAGCCGCCGGCGGGGTCGCCGATACGACCCGGGACGTCGCGCGGCTGCTCGAGGTGGCGGGGTTCTCCGTCGTGCTCGTCGAGACGGTCGGGAGTGGTCAGGTGGACGTCGCGATCCGGGACGTCGCCACCACGCGCGTCGTGGTGCTCGTCCCGCACCTCGGCGATGAGGTGCAGACGTTGAAGGCCGGCCTCTTCGAGATCGCCGACGTCTTCTGCGTCAACAAATCAGACCTCCCCGGGGCCGACATCGCCGAGCGGGACCTCGCCGAGGTCGCGTCGATGGGACCGACGGCGGACGGCTGGCGCGCCCGGATCGTCCGCACCTCCACGGTGCAGCCGGTCGGCGTGCCGCAGCTCTGGGCGGCGGTAGAGGCGCACGAGACGTTCATCCGAGCATCTCCGCGGCGGGCGGCCGAGACGCGTCGGCGCCTCGAGGACGAGATCATCGGCCGGGTACGCGATGTCGTCTCCGAGCGGCTCTCCGAGCGGCTGGGTACCGAGCCCGAGCTCCGCCGCCTGGTCGACCAGGTCGTGGCCCGGGAGCTCGACCCCCGGTCCGCCGCCGAACGCCTCCTCCCCGGACGACGACGCTGACCGGTGCGATGCTGGTCGACCTGCGCTCCGTCGCGATCCTGCTCTTCGTGGCCGTCGGGGTCATCGCCTACTTCGTCTTCGCGTCGTTCGCCTTCGGCGCCGGCTACCAGCCGACCCCGAAGGGGGCTGCCCTGGAGATGCTTCGGCTGGCGGAGCTCTCTCCCCGCGACACCTTGTACGACCTCGGGGCTGGGACCGGAGCGCTCGTCTTCCGGGCCGCACGGATCTACCGCGCCCGGGCCGTCGGGGTCGAGGTCGAGCCGCTCCGGTTCCTGGTCCTGACGCTCCGTCGGGCGCTCGGAGGCTACCGCTCCCATGTAGAGCTGCGCTGGGGGAACCTCTTCGGGCTGGACTTCCGGAAGGCGACCGTCGTCGCCACGTTCCTCTGGCCGGGCGCGATGGCGCGGCTGAAGCCGCTGCTCGAAGCGTCGCTGCAACCCGGCGCACGGCTCGTGAGCCACTGCCACCCGGTGCCGGGGTGGACCGCGACCGCCTACGACCGGAAGACCGACGTCTACCTCTACCGATGGCCCGAGGCGGCGGCGTCCCCCGGGGCCGCTACGGGTGGTGCATGAACCAGAACGCCGCTCCGATTGCCAGCACGGCGGCGATGACCACCGCTCCGGCGATCCACCCCGCGTGACGGCTTGCCGCGCTCTGGACCGGTTCCTGGCTCGCCAGCACGGAAACGAAACCGTCCCCCGCGTTTATCTCGGCTCGACTCGGACCGGGGCTAGGGGATTGCCGTGCCGAGGTGACCCGTGAGCCCGAAGTAGAGGATCGCCGCGCTGACCACGCCCGCGGCGACGAACGTCACGACGATGAACGTCAGCGGGACCGGCGGGGTGGGGGCGGCAGCGCTCACGCTTCGGACACCGGCGAGGGCCTTCATCCGTTGACGGTTCTTTCGAGCGGAAGCGGGCGCCTACGGCTCCGCGCCGCCGGCGGCTGGCCGTGCGGCGGGCGGCTTGGCCGCCTTAGGGGCGCTCTCGACGTCCGCCGCCTTGTGCTCGGCGGCCGGGGCGTGCTTCTTCGCCTCCGCCGGCGCGGCTTCCGGCGCCGGGCTGGCCCACTCCTCGACGAACCGGATCGTCTCCGGATGCAGCTGCTTGCGCATCCGCTCGACGATCCGCGCCTTGGCGGCGAACCAGTACGGGTCGAACTTCGTCCGCTCGGGGACCTTCACCGTGTAGCTCCTCTCGCGGTGCTCGAGGTGGAACTCGCTTCCGAACCCGTACTGCAGCTCCACGATCGCCCGCGCCTGCTCCGCCGGATCGGCGATCTTCTCGACGATCCGGAACTTCCCGCGGACCTTGCGGCCGGAGAACGGCGGGTTGAAGTCGACGCGCACGCGCGCGGCCGTAAGGGTGACGACCCGGCCCCGCCGACCGTTGATGGTCAGCGTCGTCCCCATGTCGAGATGGGCGTCCTCCCGGCGCATCTCGGGCAGCCGCTCGACCTCGTGCATCGTGAACAGCTCGATGAGGTTCGGGTCGCGCTCGCCGAACGCTTCGCCCGCCGCGAACTCCCGCTCGACCTCTTCGCCGACCTTCAGCCCGACGAGCGACTTCTCAATCCCCGCGGGGAAGCCGTCCCCTCCAACCTCGTGCGGCCGCGGGCCCCACGGGCGGCCGGGCGGCGCTTTCGCGCCGGCGCTCTGGGCGGTCTCCTCGTGGGTCGTGTCGACCAGCTCTCTTCGGTCCGCCAGTTCGGCCCAGAGGTCGTACTCGAGCCGGACCAGGTCCCCCGCCTTCGCGACGCCGTCGGCACTCCCGTCCTTGGACGTCATGCGTTCCGCCGAGAAGGCGCGGGGCATAAGGTTTTGCGAAGAGGGTGCTCGGCCACCGCCGGGAGGCGTCCCGCCCCGCCGTCCGGCGACCGCGCGGGACGGTGGTCCGGAGCGGACCCCGGCGGCGGAGCGGACGCATGGCAGAAGCGGTACGGACGACCGGTCCAGGGGACGACACCATCCCGGGTACGGGAAGCGGGGGGGACAAGGCGCCGGGTGCCCGGCGCCCCGACGTGCTGGTCATCGTACTGGACTGCGTCCGCGCCGACCTCCTCCGCGCCGAGCTCGAGCGGCCCGGGGCGCTCCCGTTCCTCCGGCAGCTCCGGGACGAGTCGCTCGTCTTTCCGGCGGCGGTCAGCCCGGGGAGCTGGACGATCCCGAGCCACGCGAGCCTCTTCACCGGGCTCTACCCCTGGGACCACGGCGCCCACTCCCGAAGCGGCCCGCTGCTCGGTCCCGGCCCGGAGACGATCGCCGAATGCCTGGGCCGGGCCGGTTATGCGAGCGCCTTCTGCTCGGGGAACGCGTACGTCCAGGAGTCGACCGGGCTGAGCCGCGGCTTCGACGAAGTGCTCTGGGGCGGCGCTAAGGAGTTCTTCCTGCGGTTCCTCGCGCTCCGCCGGGCGAGCTGCCCCGACCTCGGCAAGGCCGGCCCGGTGCAGCTCGTTCCCTCGGAGCACGAGCCCCCGTCCCCGGTGCGCCAATGGGCGATCGACACCCTGAGCCGGGCGCCCGCGGTCTGGGACGCGCTCAACCGCGTCGGCGGAAAGGTCCTCGGGACGTACGGCGACACCGGGCGCTCCGTCTGTCCGTGGATCGAACCGTCGATCGACGCCTGGTTGGCGCGCCAAACGTCGGAGCAGCCGGTGTTCCTCTTCGTCAACCTGATCGAAGCGCACGAGCCGTACCTCGCGGACGCCGGCTTCGAGGTCTCCGCCCGCCGCTGGCTCTCCTACGCCCGCGCGCGCCAGGACGGCGTGCTGTGGGTCCGGGGCTCGTGGAGCCCGAAGCGCTCGGAGCTGGACTCCGCGCGCGCGTCCTACGTCCGGTCGTTGCATACGCTCGACCGGCGGGTGGGGCAGATCGTCGATCTGTTCCGGCGGCACGGCCGTTGGCAGAACACGCTCCTCGTGCTCACGAGCGACCACGGCCAGGCGTTCCTGGAGCAGGGGACGCTGTACCATCGTTTCCGGGTCGACGAGCCGATCTGTCGGATCCCGCTGTGGCTCCGGGCCCCCGGGGGCGCCGTCCGAGGGAGCCGGAGCGACCGCTGGGCGAGCTTGATCGACGTCCCGCGCACGCTCGCCGCAATCGTCGGCCGGGAGTCGTTCGGGGACCCGCTGGCGTGCTCTCTCCTGGAGCCGGACGGTCTCCCCGCAAACCGCCCGGTCTACGCCATGACCGACGGGATTGGGGCGGGAGAGATCCCGAACGCCCGGCCGGAGTGGAGGAGCTTCCTGGACCGTCTCGAGGTGGCGGTGTACCGCGGGCCGATGAAAGTGGTGGCGCGCGAGGGCGGGGCCGTCCAGGCGTTCCGCGTCTCCGTCCCCGCCCGCGCGGAGCGCGGCGAGTCGCTCGACGGCGCCCCCGAGACGGCGGACCTGGTCGAGCTGGCGCGGCGGGCGGTCGAGCTCGCCGTGGCCCGGATCGCCGCCTCGCCGTACCACGGCTCGGTGGAGCGCCGGATCGCGGGCTGGGGCTACTGACCGTCCCGCTACTCGGCCGGGGCCGGTCCGCGACGCGGGACCAGCGCAGCCGGGCGTGGACCAGCGCGACCGGCTTCATCATCGCCTCGACGAAGTAGAGGGGATGGCGGACCCGCGCGCGGTGTTCGCGCCAACGGGCTCCGACCTTGCCGTTCTTGAACAGCGACACGGCCATCTGGAACAGCCAGGTGTACCGCTTGCGGGCCCACCGCAGGTAGCTCGTCTCGTAGCTCTTGTCGTGGTAGACCCAGGCGTCGGGCAGGAACAGCCCGCGGTGGCCCGCCTTCAAGACCCGTGTCTCGAGGTCGTGGTCCTCCGCGGTGACGCGGCGGTCGAAGCCGAACTCGTGGAGGACGCTCGTCCTCCAGGCGCTGTTGCCAAGAGGCAGGTAGGCGATGTTCCGGGGGACCAGGTCCTCGTAGATCGACCTCTCGAGCAGCTCCATGTACCGCTGGATCGCGTTCGACGGTGGCTGGAGCGGCCGGGTGGGGCCCCCGCAGTACAACGCCGTCCCCGCCTCGATCGGGGCGACGATCTTCTCAAGCCACCCTTCCGGCGCCACCTCGTCCGAGTCGAGGAAGACCGTCGTCGGTTCGCGCAGGAGGCGCATCGCCGAAACCCGCGCATCGACCGGACCGCCAGCGAGCCGAACCAGCTCGACCTCGAGGGCCGGCTGGCGGGCGAGCGCCGCGTCCGCGAGCGCCGGCGGGGTGAGGGGGGACGCCGCGATGAGCACGCGGTCCGGCCGGCGCTTCTGCGCGGCGAGGGAGTCGAGCGCCCGGAGCAGCCCCGGATCGTCCTTCACGGCGATCTCGACGACGACCTCCCCCCGGCGGGGTGGGGACCCGGGCTCTGGCATCGCGGCGCTAGCCTCCTTCGGTCGTCGACTGTCGGGCGGCGAGCAGCTCGACGATCGTGCGGTCGACCGCCTGGCTGCTGGTGAGCCCGGGGGACCAGCCGAGGCTCCGGATCCGGTCGATCGCGAGCAGCTGCTGGGGGACATCGCCCAACCACCCCCGGTCCCCACCCGTGAACTCGATCCGCGCGGTCCCCCCGTGGGCTGCGACGACCTTCTCCGCGATCTCGCGGACCGACGTCCGGTCCACCGAGCCCAGGTTGTACAGGTTCACGGGGGCCGCCGCCTTCCGCGCGGCCGTGAGCATCCCGTCGACGCACGCCTCGGTCCGCAGGTAGCTCTTCGCCTGCCGCCCGTCGCCGAGGACCTCCAGCCGGGTCGGCTCGCGCCGCAACTTTTCGAAGAAGTCGTACACGACCCCGTGGCGCATGCGGCCGTCGACGATGTTGGCGAACCGGAAGATGTAGGTCGTCAGCCCGTAGGTGTGGGCGTAGGCGCAGACGAGCCCCTCGGCGGCGAGCTTGGCGGCGCCGTACAGCGACTCCGGTTCGAGCGGGCCGTACGACTCCGGGGTCGGCTGGACTGTCGGAAGGCCGTAGACGGTGCTCGAGGAGGAGAAGAGGACCCGCTTCACGTCCGAGCGGCGCGCACGCTCGAGCACGTGGTGCGTCGCGAGCGTCCCGTTGGTGACGTCCACCGTAGGCTCGGAGGCCCCTCGGCGGGCGTCCGCGTTGGCGGCGAGATGCCACAGCTCGGTGTCGGGGGTGAAGGCGGCCGCGGGGGGCTCTCCCGCGCCGAGGTCGCACGGGGTGACCGTAAGGCGGTCGGTGGTGGGGAGGGCGTCCCGGCGACCGCTAGAAAAATTATCGAGCACGTGGACGGCGCGGCCCTCGCGCAGCAGGCGGGCGACGAGCACCGAGCCGATCGCGCCCGCGCCCCCCGTGACGACGATCGGCGCCGACGCGGCGTTCTCCGTCATAACGGCGGCGGCACGAGTTGCAGAAGCATATATATTCGGACGACCCAGTGAAAGAGAGCGGCTCCGTCTCCGAGCGTGAACGGATGCGAACGTACGTTCGGATGTCATTCCACTCGGAGGGCGCGAGCCCGATCCAGGTGCTCGACGTGATGCGCTCCCTCGGCTTCGAAGAGGTGCTGGGAATCCACGATTTCATCTATAAATGGAAGGACCGGACCGCGATCGACGACGTCGTCCGTCTCACCACGGAAATGCACCAGCGGCTCAAGGGTCTCGACGTGAGCTACGAGATCACGACGATCTCCTAGGGGGTGGGTCCGCTGGCCCTGGGGGAGCTCGACCGCGTCGAGCGGAGGCTGCTGCTGCACCTGCTCGCCCACCACGGCCAGCAGGTGCGGTTCGAGGCGTCCCAGTGGGTCACGGAGTTCGGGATCGCCCGCCAGTTCTCCGACGAGACCCCCGAGGACCTCCGGCGCGCGCTTCGCTCGCTCGAGATGGGCCGGATGGTGTACCGACGGACCCAGTATGTCGTCGGCTACTCCGAGCCGAAGCACGTCTACGCGCTGACCCCGAGCGGCCACCGCAAGGCTCTCGAGGTGCGGCCCGACGCGCCCGACGACGAACCGTCCCGGTCTCCGCAGGGCGGCTCCGACCGGGGCCCCGGTCCTCCCCGAGGGCTCGGGGCGCCCGAGGACGCTGCGGCCGACGGCAACCCCGAGCCGACGCTCTAGGAGCGGATGACCGTCCTGGACGGGCCCACGGTACGCCTCCGACCGCCGGCGCGCGCCGACCTCGAGGGGATCTTCGCATGGTACAACGACGCCGAGGTCGTTGCGCCGCACGACCGCTTCTCGGTGGAGACGTTCGACGATTTTGCGCGGTCGGTCGAGACCGCCGCGAGCGACCCGGTGTCGCTGGCGCCCCGGTTCGTCGTCGAGACGAAGAGCGAGCCGCAGGTCGTCGGCGTCGTCGGCCACTACCGACCCCATCCGGTCCTCGAGTTCGTCGACGTGTGGTACATCCTGGGCAAACCCGAAGCGCGGGGCCACGGCTACGGCCGGGAGGCCGTCGGCCTCCTCACCGACCAGCTGTTCGCCACCGAGACCGTCGAACGGGTCGGGGCGACGTGCGACGTCGAGAACGTGCCGTCGTACCGCCTCCTCGAGGGGCTCGGCTTCCGCCGCGAGGGGACGCTCCGCTCGGCGCTGTTCCACCACAGCGCCTGGCACGACGTCTTCGTCTACGGGCTCACGCGGGCGGAGCGGGCGGCGGCGCATCGTCCAGGGTGAACACCACCCGCGTCCCTCCGTCCCCGAGCGGCGTCGGGGGCTCGAAGGTGACCGTCCCGATCTCGCCGGTCGAGCGTAGATGGGTGCCTCCGCACGGGCAGGTGTCCGACCCGTCGATCTCGACGACCCGGACCGGGTCGACGTGCGGCGGTAGGGGGACGAGGCCGGAACGCTCCGACAGCGGATGCCGGTCCCACTCCGCGCGCGGGAGGTGGCGGATCGTCACCGCGCGGGGGTGCCCGACGACCTCGCGGACGTCCTGATCAAGGAGCGGAACGAGGGCGGGGTCGAGCGGCCCGTCGAGCTCCAGCATCGCCCGCAACCCGGAGAAGCTCGCCTTCCGCGTTCGCCGGCCGACGCGGCCGAAGATCCTCCCGCTCAGGAAATGCTGCGAGGTGTGCAGACGCATGTGCCGGTGACGACGCGCCCAGTCGACCGCCCCCTCGGCCTCCTCGCCGACCTGGAGGTCGTGGCGGCCGGCGGCGCCGCCCTTGAGCCGGTGGAGGACCGACGGCCCGGATTTGCTGACGTCGACGACCTCGACGCTAGCCCGGCCGGGGGCGCCGAGAGTACCGCGGTCGGCCGGCTGGCCGCCTCCCGTCGGATAGAAGTACGTCCGCTCGAGGACGATACCGCCCGGCGGCAGCGAGACGACGCGGGCACGGAACGAGCGGACGTACGCGTCGTCGATCGTCGGCAGGTACGCGAGTACGGTCACGCAGGGGGCACCGTCGCCGGCGAAAAAACGGGTGCGGGCCGCCGTGCGTTCGGGCAACCTTTTAACGGGGACCGTTGTGCGCCGCCGGGGCGTTCCGGTGTTCAAGCTTCGCATCAAGATGGAGGTCCTCCGCGAGGTCGTGGAGGTCGTCGCGACGCTCGTCAGCGAGGTCAAGCTGACGATCTCCAAGGACGGCGCCGAGGCGAGGGCGGTCGACCCGTCCCACGTCGCCATGCTCGTCCTCAAGCTCCAGAAGGCGGCGTTCGAGGAGTTCACCGGCGAGCCGACGGAGATCGGCGTCGACGTCGAGAAGCTGAAGGAGGTGCTCCGGCTCTCCAAGCCCGGGGACGTCCTGGAGCTCCAGTTCGACGGGAAGAACCGCCTCGTGGCGAGCGTCGGGCGCGTGACGCGTCAGATGGCGATTGTCGACCCGGCGAGCATCACCGACCCGAAGGTGCCGAACGTGAGCCCCCCGGCGACGGTCGTCGTCAAGACGGAGGACATGCGCCAGGGGATCCGGGGCAGCGAGAGCTTCACGGACCACGTGACGCTCACGCTGGAGCCCGAGGCGTTCACGATGCACTCGGAGGGGGACACCGACCGGCTCGACCTGAGGATCCCGAAGGAGTCGCTTCCCCGGCTCGAGGTGAAGGAGACGGTGAAGAGCATGTACCCGCTCGACTTCTTCTCGGCGATGGTGAAAGCGATCGGCGCCGACGAGGTGACCCTCTACGTCGGGAACGAGTATCCGCTCAAGATCGAATTCGCGATGGGGAACGGGCGCGGCGAGGGCCGCTACCTGCTCGCCCCGCGGGTCGAAGAGGACTAGGCGGCTCGCGCGGGCGTCCCGGCACGATCGCCGGGCAGCCGTGAACGTTTTGACCGTTGCCCGGGGTCTCTGCGTCCCATGACCGACCGGTCCGGTCCCCGGGTCGCCATCCTCGGCGCGGCGCGCACGCCGATGGGCCGGTTCGGCGGGGCACTCGCCCTGTACCGCGCACCGGAGCTCGGCGTCCTCGCCGCCTCCGCCGCCCTCGACCGCGCCGCCGTCTCCCCCGCCGACGTCGAGGAGGTCGTCTTCGGCAACGCGATCCAGGCCGGGGTCGGGCAGAACCCCGCCCGACAGGTCCTCCGTGGCGCCGGGGTGCCGGACGCCGTCGGCGCCGTGACGGTCAACATGGTCTGCGGCTCGGGGATGAAGGCGCTGATGCTCGGGTCGGCGCTCATCCGCGCCGGCGACTTTGACCGGGTCCTCGTCGGCGGAATGGAGAGCATGTCGAGCGCCCCGTTCCTGGTCGACGCCGGCGTCCGCTGGGGGGTGCGCCCCGGCCCGCGCGTGCTCGACGACGCGATGCAGCGCGACTCGCTGATCGATGCGTACGACGAGCACGAGCTGATGGGGCTCACCGGCGAGCGGATCGCGCAAAAGCTCTCGCTCTCCCGGGAGGAGGTCGACCGTTTCGGGCTGCGCAGCCACCTCCGGGCATCGGCCGCCGTCGCCGCCGGGACGTTCGACGCGGAGACGGCCCCGGTCGCCCCGGACCCGCACCGCAAGTCCACCGGGCTCGCCCGCGACGAGGCGCCGCGCGCCGACACCACACTCGAGGGGCTGGCCCGACTGAAGCCGGCGTTCACCCCGCATGGCCTCCTGACAGCCGGCAACTCCTCCAAGCTCGCCGACGGTGCGTCGGCGCTGCTGCTCGCCAGCGAGCGGGAGGTCTCCCGCCGGCACGCGAAGCCGCTCGCCTGGATCCACTCGTCCGAGGAGTCGGGGGTCGCGCCGAAGGACGTGATGGAGGCGCCGATCCCGACCGTCAAGCGCCACCTCGAACGGACCGGCCTCACGCCGGGAGCGTTCGACCGGGTGGAGCACAACGAGGCGTACGCCTCCGCCTCGATCGCGGTCCAACGCGCGTTCGGCTTCGCGGACGACCGGTTCAACGTCCACGGCGGCGCGATCGCCCTGGGGCACCCGATCGGCTCGAGCGGCGCCCGGATTGTCGTGACGCTCGCCTACGAGCTCGCCCGGTCGGGCGGCCACCTGGGGCTCGCCACCCTCTGCATGGGCGGCGGCAACGGCCTCAGCGTGGTCGTCGAGCGCGACCGGAACTAGGCGAGCGCCAGCCCCAGCCGTCGTTCGATCTGACCCAGCGCCGCTCGCGCCTCCGATCGCTCTCCCGCCGGGAGCCCTCCGGGCGCGCGGCCGACCTGGGCCACGAACCCCCGAAGGCGCGCCACCGCCCGCTCGGTGCCCAGGTCGCGCAGCAGTTCGCTTCGGACCTCCCGCGCGGCGCGGCGGGCCGCCCCGGCCCCGCTGCGAGCGTTCCCGCCGTGGCTCCGCAGCCACGCCGCGACCGCCGAGCGGACAAGAGCGTACTCTTCCGCCGCCCGCCGCGCGGCCGCCGCGTCCCACGGGAACCGCTCGCGGTACGGTCGGCTGAGCAGGTGCCAGCGCAGCGCGCCCCGCCCCATCTCGTCGAGCGCGGCGCGCAGCGGCGCGAGGTTGCCGCGCGACTTCGACATCTTCGCCCCGTTCTCGAGCACGAGGCCGGGGTGGAGGAAGACGCGTGCGAACCGGCGCCGGCGCAGGGCGAAGGAGATCTCGTTCTCCGCGAAATGGTGCGGATACAGGAGATCGCGTCCTCCCCCGTGCAGGTCGACCGGGAGCGAGAGGTCCTCCGACGCCATCGCGAAGCACTGGAGGTGCCAGCCGGGCGCCCCGCGTCCCCAACGGCTCGGCCAGGACGGCCGCGGCGCCTCCTGCCGCTTCCAGACGACGAACGACCGCGGCCCGTCCGCGCCGTCCCCGAACGGATGCTCCGGCTCGGCGACGGCGTGGCGCGCCAGCTCCTCTCCGCTGAGGAAGTTCCCGCCCTCGGGCCGCTCGGGGGCGTCGTACCTCCATTCGTCCCCCTCGCGGTGGACCCGGCCCGTCCGCTCCAGCGCCTGGGCGATCCGGCGCATCTCGGGGACGTAGGCGCTCGCCCGGGGCCGGGCGGCCGGGGGGCGGTTGCCGAACGCGGCCATGTCGCGGAGGAACGACCGCTCCTCCGCGCGCGCGAGCGCGTGCGAGGAGAGTCCGAGGGCGGCCGCCCGCTCGTCGATCTTGTCCTCGACGTCGGTGATGTTCATGACGTGCCGGACGGCGAACCCCTCGGCCTCCAGCACGCGGCGTGCGACGTCGAACAGGAGGTACGTCCGGGCGTGCCCGACGTGCGCCGCGTCGTACACGGTCGGGCCGCAGACGTACAGCCCCACGCGGCCCCGGCTCGTCGCACGGACCGCCGTCGGGCGTCCGGAGAGCGAATCGACGAGCCGGAGCGCCATGAACGGCGAGCCGGCGGGCACCGCCGCATAACCTTGCTCCCCGCCGTGGTGCAGAGCCGGGCTTATCCCCCGACACCTCGGCCCGCCGGCCGCCGGGCGGCAACTTGAAGAGCCGCGTCCTTGTCGTACCCCCACGGAATGGAGACGCTCTTCCTCCTCTGCGAGACGGACGTCGGCAAGCTGGAGGACGTCCTCAAGCGGCTCCGGGCGGTCCCCGGCGTGACGGAGGTCCAGGCGGTCACGGGCCCGTTCGATGTGATCGTCAAGGTCGAGGCGCCGCAGATCACCCAGGCGCTGGACGTGGTCGTCCACAAGATCCGGCGCATTCCGGGGATCAAGTCGACCGAGACCCTCGTCACGGTCGCGACCGGCTGAGCACGGCCGACCTCAGCCTATATACCCGGCGCGGCGTGCTCCGCCGATGGTAGCAGCCGGCGAGCTCGCCCCGGATTTCGAAGCGCCCAACCAGGACGGCAGCCCGTTCCGCCTTTCGTCGCTGCGCGGGTCTCCGGTCGTCCTCTACTTCTACCCAAAGGCCGACACCCCCGGCTGCACGATCGAGTCCAAGGGGTTCCAGGAACACCTCGGCGCGTTCGCGGGGAAGGGCGTTCGCGTCGTCGGCGTCAGCGTCGACGACTGCCCAGCCCAGAAGGCGTTCGCCTCGAAGTACGGGCTCCAGTTCCCGCTCATCGCCGACACGAAGAAGGAGGTCGCAGGAAAGTACGGCGTCCTCGGACCCCACGGCGCCGCGCGCCGTGTCAGCTTCCTCATCGGCAAGGACGGCACGGTCGCCGAGGTCGTCGACACCTCGTCCCCGGCGACCCACGTCGAGCGGGCACGCGCTCGCTTCCTCTCTAGCTAGTCCCGCCCCCGGCGCCGTCGGAGGGCGTGGTCCCGGGCTTGCGCCCGGAGAGCGTCCAGACCCGCTCGCCCAGCAGCTGCAGGCTGGCCGGTACGAGGAACGTCCGGACGACCATCGCGTCCAGGACGACCGCGACCGCGACGGCAAAGCCGATGGCGCGGATCAGCGTGAACTCGCCGACCAGCAGCGCCCCGAACGCGCTGGCGAGGATCACGGCGGCGGCCGTGATGATCCCGCCGGTCCGCCCGACCGCCTCGACGGTCGCCCCCTCCGCGTTGCGGCCGCGGAGGCGCTCCTCCCGGATCCGCGTCAGCAGGAAGATGTTGTAGTCGATCCCCAAGCCGAGGACGAGCATGATGAGGATCGTCCGGACGTAGAAGAACACCGGGACGCCGAAGGCGTGCTGCAGGACGAGGTAGGTGAGCGCCCACGCCCAGCTGATCGACAGTCCGATCGTCGCGACCGCCATGAGCGCGATGATCCACGAGCGGAGGACGACGAGCAGGACGAGGACGAGCCCTACCGCCACCGCGAGCAGCATCACCTCGGTCGCCAGGGCCGTCTCCTGCGCGAGGTCGCCGATCGTCGGCGCCCCGCCCCCGAACGAGACGGCCGTCACATCGGGGTGGGTCGCCGCGTACTGCTCGAAGGCCCCCTGGACCGCGTGCACGGCCGAGACGGCACCGGTGGAGAGGCCGGCGGCGGTCGTCTGCAGCTGGAAGAGGACGGTCCGGCCGTCCGTGCCGAGGTAGCCGGCGAGCGTCCCCAGCAGGTTCGCCCGGACCGGCGTCGGGTCGGTGGCCAGCCCGAGCCAGGCGGAGAGGTTCGCGCCGTACGGTCCCACGGGAGAGCGCACGAAGGCGATGCCGCCGGCACCGGCGGCGAGCGCCGCCAGCGCCGCTACCTCCGTGAACTCGGCCGCGTTGCTGACGTTCGCCACGACGAGCGGCTGGGAGAAGGTGACGAGCCCGAACGACGGCACGGCGAAGCCGGGCCCGAACTCCGTGCTGAGCTGGCTGAGCCCCTGCGTCGCCGCGTGACCTCCGGGGAGCTGGCCGTAGAAGTCGTACGACACCGGCACCTCCAGGGCGATCGCGACCAGGGGAACGGAGACGACGAGGATCACCGCGACGATCCACACCGGCCGGCGTTTGGCGAGCCGGGCCGCGCGGTAGAAGTACGTCGACCCGTGCAGCGCCCGCTCGTTGGTGACGCGCGCCGCGCGGGCGAACCGCTCGCGGGTCAGCGGCCAGAAGATCCGGGGCCCGAACAGCTTGAGAAACGCCGGCAGGAGGGTGAGGGCGACGAAGATGGTGACCAGGATGGCGACCGAGAGGACCATCCCCCACTGCGACAGGAGGGCGACGCCGCTGAACGTCAGCGCGACGGTGACGATGATCGCGGTCGAGCCACTAATCGCGATCGACTGGCCGGCCCACGTCACCGCGCTGACGATCGCCTCGTCGGACGTCCTGCCGCGGACCAGCTCCTCGCGGTACCGGGCGAGCAGGAAGATCGAATAATCGGTGCCGACACCGAGGACGAACACCTCCTCGAGGACGATCGCGGTGCTGTCGAAGTGCGAGACGAACGTCCCGAGGAGGACCGAGCCGCCCAGCCCGAGGAGCAGCGCCACGCCAAGGGCTGCGAAGGCGACCGCGGGCGCGAGCGGGGAGCGGAAGTAGACCATGGCGATTCCGAGCAGGAGCCCGACGGTGAGCGGCAGGACCAGCTGGAGCGACGACGCTGTCGCCTGGCTCGACAGCTGGTCGAGCGCGGCCGGCCCCGTCTCGTAGTACGCGAACGCGCCGCCCGTCGCCGCGACCAGGCGGCTGCTGACGGAGTCGATCCCGCCCAGGTCGGCGTACACCGGGTTGCCGCCCGAGCCGTCGGACGTATCGTCCGGGACCGTGAAGCTGACGCTGACGATGCTCGCCGTGCCGGGGGTGTCGACGAACTCGGAGGAGATCGCCAGCGGCACCGGAAGCGGCTCATGCGCCAGCGTCGTGGAGGCGACGGTCGTGTTCGCGAACGACGCCGCCGTGCTCGCGGAGGGGACCGTCGGGCCGAACGTCCCCCAGACCTCGAGGACCCACGCCGCGGAGAACCCGGAGCCGGCGCCAATCAGGGCTGCCGAGACCTGGCGGACCGCGCCGGTCGAACTGGCGTTCTCCAGCCCCATCCCCGACAGGACCGCACCCCCGACGGTGGCGTTGACGCCGGAGAGCGTCGGGAGCGCGGGGAGAACGTTCGCCCGCAGGCTCCCCTCTGCGCACGCGACCAGGGCGGAGGCGAGGCGGGCGACCGCCGCGCAGTCCCCGCGACTCCCGTTGAAGCCGGTCGTCGAGCCCGCGTAGCCCCCGTAAAAGTCGGAGAGGACGGCGAGCTCGACCGCCGAGCCGTTGAGGGCAGCCCGGGTCTCGTTGTACGCGGGAGCGTTCGAGGACGACACCGGGCCGGTCGAGGTGTTGACGAGCGCCTCCCAGTTCGTGACGAACAGCGCGGGAGGTCCCCAGAGGAGCCCGGCGGTCGCCGTGACCGCCTCGGTCACGTTCGGCGACCCGGCCTGAGCGGCGACGACCGCCCCCGCCGCGAGCCGGGTCTCGCCGGCGAGGTACGCGGCGTAGGCGGTGTAGACACTGCTCACCGAGCCGACGTCGACGAGCGCGGGGTCTGCGGAAAGCGCGGCGGTGAGGTTGAGGACGAGACCCTGGCCGCGCGGCCCGACGACATTCGACCCGTACACGAGGACGAGCGCGGACGACGGCGCGGTCATGTTCGGGAAGAGGCGGTCGAACTTCTCCTGGGCCCGCGCGCTCGGCGCGTTCGACGGGAGCGAATTGGTGGAGTTCGTGGTCACGCTCCCGAGGTGGGAGAGGAACGGCACCGCGACGACGAGGAGGACGACCCACACGGCGATCGGCACGAGGGGACGGCGGACGACCGCGCGCCCGAGCGCGGCGAACACCGCCGTCCCCCGGTGAGGCCGCTCCGCCGGTCGCATCGGGACCCTGCGCGGCCGGGAGCGGTGTCGCGCTTAACCTAGTCGGCCGGGGCTGAGGCTCGTGCGCCCTTCGAACCCTTCCAGAGCGGAGGGAATCGGGCGGGGTCGGCGAAGACCTTGGTCGAGCCGACGAGCCAGCCGTCCGTCTCCTCCCGACGGTCGTCGGCGGCGCGCAGCGCCACCCCGGTGGCGACGAGCTCGCCCGACCGGCTGACGAGGACGACGCGGTCGCCGCGGGCGAACGGTCCGGAGGCGGCCGACACCCCGCCCGGCGCGAGGAGCGCCCCGTGGGCGACCGCGCTGGCCGCAGCGTCCTTGAGCGTCAAGCGGGGGAATTCGCGCCACACTTCCTCGGCCGGTCGGAGCAACTCGAGCAGCTGCGCCGGTGCGCCGGCGGCGGCCGCCGCCTTCGCGTCCGCGAAGGCGGCGAGCGGGCGCGCCTGCTCCTCCGAGAACGGCCCGGTCGCGGTCCGGCGGAGCTCCTCGAGATGGCCCCCGACGCCCAGCGCGTCGCCGAGGTCGACGGCGAGGGTCCGGATGTACGTCCCCGAGTCGGCGCGGACCCGCAGCAGGAGGCGGGTGCGCTCGAGCTCCAGGAGCTCGAGCTCGTGGATGGTGCGGACGCGGCGTTCGCGCTTCACCGCGGAGCGCACCGGCGGGGTCTGGAACAGCGGGCCCGTGAACTCGCCGACCACGCGGTCGAGCTCCTTCCGCGCGACCTCCCCGTGCAGGACCATGACGCCGACGTACGTCTTCGGGAACTCGAGGACGAGCGGGACGAGCCGCAGCGCCTTGTCGAGGCCGACCCAGAGGACGCCGGAGACGTTCGGGTCGAGCGTCCCCGCGTGGCCGGCGGTGCCGACCCCGAGCAGGTCCCGCGCCCAGGCGGTCACCTGGTGGGAGCTCGGCCCGCGCGGCTTGTCGACGAGGACGAACGCACCGCGGCGGAGACGCTCCGCGACCGGGTTGTCGGCTCGTGGGTCGGTCACCGGCGCTCCGGTCCGCCCGCGGCGTGAAGGAACGTCACGATGACGCGGGCGACCGCCTCGGGCCCCTGGGCGGTGGAGTCCACGAGCAGGTCGACCGGTTCGTCGGCGAGCTCGATCCCGTAGTACCGGCGGTACCGGTCCGCCTCGCTCGCTTCCCGTTCAAGGATCGCCCGTCGGGCCTCCTCGACCGTCTGCTCGTCGCGGGCAGCGACCCGGCGGCTCCTTTCCTCGAAGGTCGCGGTGACGACGATCGCGTGGGCCGGGGTGCCGCGGCGCCGGCACAGCACCCCCTGGATGCGCCCCTCGAGCAGCGCGCCGGGACGCGCCAGGCGCACCATCGCCCCGTCCAGCTCCCGGTCGACCTCGGGGTGCGCCTGGGCGTACGCGCCGAACGCGGGGAGCTCCATGCCCCGGCGGGCGGCCTCCGCGCGGAACAGCTCCCCCGCGGAGTGGTAGTCGAGGCCCAGCTCTGCGGCGACGAGCTTGGCCGCCGTCGTCTTGCCGCTGCCCGGGGGCCCTCCAAGGGTGACGACCGACCGGATCACGCCGAACCCCCGGACGCTCCCGAGGCGGGGGCGCCGGAGGACGGCGGGTGCTCCTGGAGGTAGCGCCGCAGCCACCAGTGCTTGAGCAGCCGTCGGAAGACCATCGAGAACGGGATGGTGTACAGGCTGAAGATCAGGAACCACCACGGGATCGGCAGCGCCGCGAGGACCCGGCCGGTGAGGTGGAGGGTCGAGCCGTTCAGCGTGATCGTCGTCGGGCAGGAGACGAGCTTGGCGACGCACGACGACGCGGTGGCGGCCGCGCCGATGACGAGGCCAACCCAGGTGTAGATCAGGATGAGGAGGAAGTAGGTGATCGCCATCCCCTTGAACTGGCCGATCGACACCTCGCCCGACATGCGGGCGAGCCGCTCCTGGTGCGGCTTGAGCGCCTCGATCCGGTCCTTCTTGCCGGAGCGGATCGCCGCCATCTGTACCTTGCGGAACGCGCCGCTCCACTTCTGGACCTTCGCCGCCTTGATCCAGTCGGTCGTGAAGTTGTAGGCGAGCGCCGTGACCAGCATCTCGAGGGCGCCGGCGAGCGCCATCGTGACGAGCAGGTAGCTGGAGCCGAAGCCGATCAGGAGGTAGAGCGGGCCCGAGGAGGAGGGGCTCACGCCGAGCAGGCCGGCGATCTGGTTGCGCTCGGACATGTCGAAGAGCATCCAGATCCCGAGCAGACCGAGAAAGACGTAGACGAACGCCGTCCACGAGAAGTTGAACGCCGGGACGGGCGGGCGCGTCGGCGGCTCGACCGGAGCGGGGCCCCCATCGTCGTCGTCCTCCTCGTCGTCGTCGTGCGGCTCGGACGGCAGCGGCGCTTCCGCGGGTTCCGCCATCAGCTCTCGCCGCCGAGGAACCGCCGCAACAGCGGGTTCATCTCCATCAGCTGCTCGCGGCCCATCGCCTCGTACAGGTTGATGATGATCCCCACCATCAGCAGCACCCCGGTGCCGCTCGCATTCCCGAGCGTTCCGATGAGGTCGGCGCCGGCGGCGAGCGCCCCGACGGCGGCACCGGAGATGACGGTGATGACCGGAATGTACCGCTCCAGCACCCTACGTAAGACCCGTGGCTCCCGACGGAAACCGGGGATCTGCATGCCGGTCGCCTCGATCTGGCGGGCGACCGCCTCCGGGCCCATGTTCGTCGTCTGGATCCAGAACTTCGCGAAGAGGATCGAGCCGCCGACCATCGCGCTGAAGTAGATGCCGACGTGGACGAGGCCCTGCCACCACGTGTGGCTGTAGAGGAAGGTGTGGTACTGCTGGAAATTAAGGATAGGTAGTAACCATGACTCGAGACCGTTCGGAGTCGACAGGTAGTACGCTCCGCCGGTGATCGGCTGCGTCTGGCTGACGCCCGACGTCTGGGAGACGGACGCCGAGTAGTACGAACCGACCCACCACTGGTGCCCGAGCAGCGGGAAGTGGGCGAGGGTCGGGTTCGACCAGAGCAGGATCGTGATCATGGAGACGTTGGCAAGGAGCGCGCTCATCAGAATGACCGGGATGTTGGAGGCGTAGATCAGCCGCAGCGGGTAGCGGCCGCGCGCGCCGCGCGCTTCGGCGTGGGAGAGCGGCAGCTCGATGCGCGTAGACTCGGTCCAAGCCACGAGGAAGAAGATCGCGGCGGTCCCGACGAACGCGACGATCGGGTTCGGTTGGCGGAGGAGGATCTGCTCCCACCCTCCGCCGGCGAGCTGCGAGGCGCTGTAGTGGGTGAGGAACCAGAACGTCTTCGGGATCGTGCCGCTCGGCGGGTTCGAGGCGCTGATCGGATTCCCCGGCGTCTCGGGCACCCAATTGAGCGTCCCCTGGACGATCTGCTGCGAGACCCCGGCGGCGATGAACAGCGAGACGCCGCTGCCGATCCCCCACTTGGAGACGACCTCGTCCATCAGGAAGACGAGGTAGCTGCCGAAGACGAGCTGGCCGACGATCACGATGTCGGCGAGGAGGAGGCCGTTGCCGGGGACGGCGGTGCCGAGCCGGGAGACGATCGAGGTGGACGGCGTCAGGTAGCCGAAGACCTGGGGCACCGCCTCGACGAAGATCATCGCGACGACGAGGACCTTCTGGGTCCCCTGGTACATCCCCTTGTCCTCGTCGTCGGTGAGGTCGAGGTTGATGATCTTCGCCCCCGTGAACAGCTGCATGATGATCGAGCCGGTGACGATCGGCCCGATGCCGAGGTGCATCAGCGTCCCCTGGGCGCCGGCGAGGATGGCCCGGTAGCTGGCGAACAGGTCGATGACGGTGCTCTGGTCGACCCCGAACAGGTAGATGTTCGCGAGCAGGAAGTACAGCAGCAGGACGCCCAGCGTCCAGAACAGCTTCGTCCGGAAGTGGACGTGGCCTTTCGGCTGCGCGACCGCGGGCATCCGGCCTGTCACGGGCTTGAGCCCGTACAACCGCGACTTCGGCCCGTCGTACGACAGGCCCAGGTACACGAGGGCCAAGACGACGAACATCCCGAGGCTGATCAGGCCGAGCGCCAGGATCGTCGGACGGTCCCAGAACCAGACCAACGCGACGATCAGGAACCCCAGGATCGCGAGCGGAACCGCCCACCGCGTGTCCCGCGGGATCTCCTCGTCCGGCATCGGGCGGCGGCGGAGCCGGCGGGCGCATTATATAGTCTTTGGAGGGGCGGGGCGCGAGTGGGCTCAATCCGCCCTACCCCGTGTGCCGCGCGATGGGAGTGACGCGAACCGCCCCGATGTGGTACTGCACTTCCGCGGCGGTGTTTGTTCAGCCATAGACCTGGCAAGGGCTGAGACCTTGCCGGGAGCGGGGGCTGCCGAACCGTTTCCGGGCTGCGCCTGAGATGGAAGGCCTCGCGGGTGGATTCGTAGGCGGGTGGTTCGCGCGACATTTCCTCGCCCGGTCGGCACCGTTGACACAGGCGGCCGACGGACGTTCGAAGCCCGAAGGCGCGGGCGACCGGGTTCCCGCACAAGCCCCGACAGCGGCCTCCGACCTGTCAGCACCGACCGGACCTTCCGGCCCGCGGCGCATATCGGAAGACGCATCGACCGCCGGCCGGATCGTGCTCCACTTGGGAGGACTGGGTCGCCTAGGCGACGACGACGCGGCGCGCCATGGGTTCACCCAGGCCGGCATGGTCGCAGCCCTGGGGCTCCGTCAAGGAACGCTGGCCAAGGCGCTGTCGAGGCTGGAGGCCGCGGATGTGGTCGTCTCCGACCGGCGCCGCGTCTCCGGTGCTCCGGCGCGCCTCAAGGGGTATCGTCTTACGTACCGGGGGGAGGCGCTCGCCCGGGATCTCCGTCGAAGGAACCAGGGGGTCGAGAGACGGGGGGCCCCGTGAGGGGGGGTTGCCAGGGGGAGGAGATGCCGCTGCTCGAGAACCTCCGGCTGATCGCTTCGTGAGAGCAGGGCCAGGAGTCACTGCAAGCCGGGTATAGCCACACCGGCATCCGGTCGGTATCGGGGGCTGGCTAGCATGGGCGTGCCGACGCGCTTTGGGGTCGCCGGAACCCCTCCCAGCCCGGTTCGTCCCAAAGGTGTCAAGTTGGGCCTCGTCCTAGAGCGACGGCAGGTAGCATCCGATGAGCGATGAGACACTGGGGGCCGCGCTCCGAGAAGCTCGGCGGGCAGCCGTGGATCTCGCTCGGCATAGCGGCAAGCTCGCCAAGCTGCTCCTCGCGAGGGCAGAACGCGCCGCGAAGGACCCTCGCGGCTCGGTCGCGCGCGCGACGCGGGCCGCAGTGATGGAACTGGACGCCGCGACCCGCGAGATCGACCGGCTGCTGAAGAAGCTGTAAGCGGCGCGCCTACGGCGCCGCCTTCTTCGGGGGGGCCGGGGGCGCGGGCGCCTTCGCGTCCTCGAGGACCGCGACCTTCTCGCGGGCGTGGCGCGAGGCGTAGGCGACCTTGACCTTCCAGGCGCGGGCGGGCCGGCCCCCGCCGAGGAGGCGGTCGACGCCGGCCTTCCCGAGGTCCGCGACGAACGTCTCGCCCTCCCGCTGGAGCGCGCCGGCCGCCTCCAGGACCGGGACGAACCCCTCGAGCTGGCTGACGTTCAGGGCGGTCGGCCGTTCCGTGACCGCGTCCGGCCGCACGAACCCGTGGCGGCCGAAGTGGTCCGGCGCGTAGATGAGCATCGACTTGAACTTGTACTTGTGAAGCCCCGCGTTCCCGCGGCCGCCCTGCTTGCCGGCGCCGCGGCCGGCCTTGATCCCGCGGCCGTGGGTGCGCAACCCCCGGAACTTCCTCGTGCGCGACGGCATCGGCCCCGACCCCCTACAGCATCTTGCGGACGAGGTCGTTGATCGCCTTCCCGCGGTAGCCGAGCGCCCCTCCGAGGGTGAACGGCTTCTTCGTCGAGCGCCAGCCGCCCTTCGGGGCGCGGAGGCGGAACAGCGGCTTCACGACGGGGCTCGCGCGCAGGCCGCCCGCCGTCACGCTCTTCGCGAGTCCCGCGACGTCGACGGCCGACCCCTTCCCGTTCGCCGGGGCGGCGAGGCCCTGGCCGTCGGTCGTCCGCCCGCGGGTGGTGAGCAGCATCCCCACGGTCTCCTCGTCGGCCTCCCCCCAGGTGACGTACCCCTGGACGCGCATGAGCATCCCGCGGAACGACGGCTCCTCCGGGACGACGGTCGCGTGGTTCGGCCGCGTCAGGTGCAGGAACCGGAGCGTCTCGGCGATCTCGTGCTTGGCGTGGATCGACCCGCGGACGCGCACGATCATCCACGTCATCGCGGCGGCCCCCGCGTGCCGCCGGCGGCGGAGGAGGCCTGCCGGCGCCCGGCGGGCCCCGGCCCGGTGGGCCGCGGCCCGGCGGGCCGCCGCGGCCGGGCGGACCACGGCCCCGGGGCGGCGGGCCCCGGCGGC
Source organism: uncultured Thermoplasmata archaeon (assembly GCA_963719635.1). Lineage (GTDB taxonomy): Archaea > Thermoplasmatota > Thermoplasmata > Lutacidiplasmatales > UBA184 > Lutacidiplasma. The sequence continues at coordinate 404,165 of CAVRCS010000004.1, forward strand.
GTCCTCCGCGCATCGGGCGCGGTGCGCCCTCCTCCTTCGGCGGGAGGATCGAGACGCCGGTCGGTCCGCGAACGATCTTGAGGCGGGCCACGTCGTCGTCGCCCAGCTTGAGCTCCGCCTGGCGGAGGAGCGCCCCGAACGCCGCCTGGGCGTAGTTGACGGTCGTCTTCGTGTGCCCGTCGGTGAACCCCCACGCGTCGGTGAACCCGGCGAACCGGAGGATCGGCTTCGCGACGTCCCCGACGGCGAGGCCGACGCCGCGGGGGCCGGCCGGAACGTCACATCGACCGAGCCGCTGCGGCCCTTGGCGACGAACGGCAGCGTGTGGGGTCGGCCGCAGCCGCACTCCCAGCTGCCGCAGCCGCGTTGGATCTCGACGATCTCCAGCTTGGCGCGGTCGATCGCGCGGCGGATCGTAGGACCGACCTCGCGGCCCTTCGCCCGGCCGAGCCCGACGAACCCGTCGCCGTTGCCGACGACGACCGTGACGGCGAACTTGAACCGGCGACCGGAGTCGGTCATCCGCTGGACCATGTTCACGTCCAGCACCTCATCGTGGAGGCCGGGGAGGAGCTTGTCGACGATCGGCGCCTCGCGGAGCGGCAGCCCCGTGGCGAGCGCCTCGCTCATCGAGGCGATGTCGCCGGAAGCGACGCGGCGCCCGAGCTCGGTCTTCGGGACCCACGGCGGCGCGGCCGGCGGGCCGGGGAGCCCCCCGGCCGCGGACCGTGCATCGCTCCGCTCACGACGACGCCTCCGTCCGGCCGACAAGGCCGGGGAGCTTGAGCTTGTAGGCCTCCAGCGCCTCGGGGAGCTTCTTCGGAAGATGCGCCCCGCTGAGCCGTTCCGCCGACGGGAAGTTCTCCCCGCCGTGCGGGATCACGACCGCCGGCGTCCAAGAGCCCCTTGAGCGCCGCGGCGAGCCGGCCGCCGGCGGTCGGGCGCCGCAGGCCGGCGTCCAGGATCGCCTCCTCCGTGCCGTGCGACTTGGCGCGGAGGCCCGCGAGATAGCCGGTGAGGTACGCCGCCGGGGTCGACGCGAGGCTTGCCGGGGGGAAGGCGATGCCGCCGAGCTCCGCAGAGTCGGCGCTGGCGATCACCCGGTCACCGCCGGGCTCAAAATCGACCAGCGCGACGCGGACCCGGCGGCCGGAGCACCGAACGACCGCCCGGGAGCGTCCCGAGGCGAGCAGGCGGAGCCGCACGCGGTAGTCGGTCCTCCCCTCCCGCCGACGGCGGAAGTGGACGCGGTAGCGGGGGCCCGTGCTCATGCGGCCGCCTCCGGGATATGGCCGGCGAGGCGGAGGTTGATGAGCAGGTGCGCGCGGCTGCGGAACATCCCGCCCTTCGCCCGGCGGTAGAACTCCCGGTAGACCTTCGGGGGGATCGTCTTGCCGTCGCGCAGCTCGGCGAGCAGGTCGCGTTGCGCCCGGATGCGGCGCATCCACCGCTGCTTGCGGGGGAGGCGCGACGCCGGCGTACCGCGGCGCGAGCCGGGCCCGGCGTGGCGGCCGCGGGCGACTTCCGCTGCGTGGCGACGGGCCCGCCCGCGGGAGGTCCCCTGCACCGGCTTGCGCCGGATGACGCCGGATTTGATCGCCTGGCGGATGTCGGTGCGCGTCACGGCGTCCTCCAGCTCCTCCTGGCTCGAGGGGTCGATCCAGACCCGGCCCTCCCCGCAGCGGAGGATGGTGGCGGCGAGCCGGCGCTGGTTGGCGAGGTCGGGCATCGGCCTACGGTTCCTCCCCGCCCTTGACGATCGGGTTGAGCACGCGGATGCCGAGGCGGCGGGCCTCTTCCTCGAGGACGAGCCGGCGCCGGGTCCCGACGGTCCGCGCGATGATGGCCGCGTCCCGCTTCGCTTCGAGCCCGTCGAGGTCGTCGCGGGTCCGGACGATCACCGGACGGAAGCCGGCGGGGGTGAGGCCGCGGACGGCAGCCGGGGAGCGGTAGCCGATGCTGACGACCACCGAGCGGTAGCCGTAATGCCGCCGCTGCTTGGACTGGAGGCCACGGGGGCTGCGCCACGACTCGTCACGGCCGATCCGCCAGTAGCGGTGCGCGGCCTGCCGGACGAACAGCGGCCGCTTGCGGTCAAGCCTGCGGCGCGTCGCGAGGAGCGTGGCGAGGGTCGGGGGGAGCGTCGCGCGGCGGGGCGCCCTCGGCTCGGCGGCCTTGGCGTCCTTCCCGCCGGAACCGTCCTTCGCCTTGGCGGGCGCGGCGCCGGTCTGCTTCGCGGGCGGGGCGGCGTCCTTCGCCGGGGCAGCACGGCGGCGCTTCGGGGCCGGCGTCGGGGCGGCGGGCTCCGCGGCGGGGGGCGGGGTCGTCTCCTCCGCCATCGCTAGCTCGCCTCCTTCAGGTGGGCCCGCTCGATGAGGTAGATCCCGTCCTGGAAGACCCGCGGGTCGTAGTCGCGGATGCGCGTCGTCCGCTCGATGGCGGCGGCGCTCTGGCCGACGTGCTCGACGTCGAACCCTTCGATCGTGACGAACTCGCCGTCGACCTTCGCGGTCGTGCCGGCGACCAGGCGCGCGGTCCGGGGGAATTTCTCCCCGAGGAAGTTCTCGATGACGAGCTCGTCGCCCTTCACCGAGACCTTCATCGGGAAATGCGCGGCGACGACCTTGAGCCGGGCCTCGACGCCGCGGCTCAGACCGCCCGTGATGTTGGCGAGGTGCGCGGCCCACGTGGCCAGCAGCGCCCGCGACTGCTTGCGGTGCGCCGGCAGCCCGAGCTCCAGCGTGAGCGTCGTCCCGGCGACCGTGAGGTGCAGGACGTCGCCGGGGAACGGCCGGACGACGCGGCCGAGCGGGCCGTCGACCCGGAGCGTCCGCCCGGTGACATGGACCTTGACCCCGGCCGGGATCGTCAGCTCGGCCGTCCGCGGAGCCTCAGTAGACATAGGCAAGGAGCCGACCTCCGATCTTCATCTCGCGCGCCTCGGCCTGGCCGAGGACGCCGCGGTTGGTGGTGAGGACGAGGAGTCCGAAGTCCTGCGCCGGCAGGAACCGCGCCTCGAACCGCTCGAGGTCGTCGTGGCGGACCGCGAGGCGGGGCTTGACGACCCCGCACGAGTTGATCCGGCGCGAGAGCGTCACCTCGTACTTGCCGCCGCGGCCGCCCGGCACAAAGGCGAACTCGGTGAGGTAGCCGTGGCTCTGGAAGAGGCGGAGCACCTCGCCGATCAGCTTGGAGGTCGGAGCGATATCCACGCGCTGCTTGCCGTCACGGTCGGCGTGGCGGAGCGTCGTGAGCGCGTCGTTGAGCAGGTCCCGTACCATCGTGTTCGTCCTCCTACTGATACTTGCGGAAGCCGAGGTCGTAGGCGACCTCGCGGAAGCACTGGCGGCAGATGTGCAGGCCGTAGCGACGGACGATGGCGCGCTTGCGGTCGCACCGCAGGCATCCTTCCTTCCTCCCGAAATTCTTCTTCGGCTTCATCCCGCGCTCCTTCCCCTCACTCGATCACCGTGACGCCGAAGGCGCGGCGGAGCAGCTCGCGGGTCTCCTCCGACGTCGAGCGCAGCCGGCGCGGCACCGGGCGCGGCTGCAGTCGCCGGTGGCGGACGCGGTAGCCGGCGCGGCCGATCTCGACCGCGATGTCCATCCCGTGGATGCCGATCGCCGGGTCGTACTTCATGCCGGAGAAGTCGGTGTAATCCGCGATCCCGAAGGAGAAGTTGCCGTTCCGGTCGATCGACTCGCCGTCGAGCTGCTTGTCCCGGGCGTCGAACGCGCGGCCGAGGAACTCGACCGCCGTCGGGCCGCGGAGCGTCACCTTCGCGCCGATCGCCTGGCCCTCCCGGATCCCGAAGTCACGGTTCGTCGACTTCGCCCGGGTCGCGACCGGCTTCTGGCCGGTGACCATCTGCAGGACCTTCTCGGCCTTCGTCAGCGCCTCGCCGGACTCGCCGACGCCGGTGTTGACGACGAGCTTGAGGACGCGGACGGCGCGGTGCGGGTTCTCTGCCGGCTTCGCGGCGGCGGGCGGCGCCCGCGGCATCGCACCGGCGGGAGCGCTCACCGGTCCACCCCCACCCCGACCGTGATCACGGGGGCCTGCTCGCCGACGACGAAAACGTACTCCTTGATGGTCGAGAACCCCTCCTTGAAGTGGACGAGGTTCGGCTGGGGCGAGTTGCGGACCTCGACCCGCTCGACGCGGGCGAGCTCGCCGACGTGCGAGCCGCCGGCGACGAACGCGAGCACCCCCGGCTTGAGGACGAGGTGCTCGAGGACCGTCTGCTTCGGGAGCTCGATCTTGAGCGAGTCGCCGACGCGGTACGGCGACGACGCGGCGACCAGCAGGTTCCGGCCGTCGTGGAGCGTGACCTCGAGCTTGCCGCCGCGGACGGTGTGCTTCGCCGCGATCCGGCCGATCTTGACGGCCGCCTCCGTCGACGGGATCGACGCGAGGACGAGCTTGCCGCGGTGGTCGGTGATGAGCCGGTAGTGGAGGTCGAGGGGCGCCGCGAGCGAGACGGTGTCCATGAGGCCAATGCCGCGCGCGAGGTCGTTGGCGACCTTCGCGTCGACCAGGACGGCCCCGTCGCTCAGGAGCCGGCGCGCCTCCCGAGCGCTGGCGGCGACCTTGCGGAGGTCGCGGAGGACGAGGAGCAGCGGGATCGAGCGGTCCTGCGGGTGCGGCCCCGGCCGCGGGCGCAGGATCCACTTCGTCCCCTTCCGGGGGACGGTCCAGGCGCGGGGGGCGGCGCGGCGTTTCAGACGGAACGTCATGCCTTCTCCGTGGGCTTGCTGCCCCCCGGCGTCTTCGGCGCCGGCGCTTCGGTCGGGGTGTCGTCCTCGTCCGCGTCGTCCGGCTCCGCGGCGGGCTCCGCCTTCGCAGCCTCCGCCGGGACGGCGGACGCGGCCTCCGGCTCCGGCAGCTCGCCCTTCTCCTCGGGCGTAATCTCCTCGTCGCGCGCGCGCAGCGCGCGGCGGCGCCACGGGTCGGCGAGGTTCAGCCGCGTGATGACGAGGTGCGCGGGCTTGAGCTGGAGCGGCTTCAGCTTCTCCTCGGCGGTCTTCAGCGTGACGTTGTCGAGCGTGACCGCGTAGTCGCGGCGCGAGACCTTCGCGACGCGCTCCTCGCGCCCCTCGAAGCTGCCGGAGAGGACGCGGACGGTGTCGCCCTTGCGGATCGGCACGTTGCGCCGGCGGAACCGGCGGCGGAGCTCGCGGGAGAGCGAGACGGTCATGCGGCGGCGCCGCGCGGTGGTCGGGGCGGTGAAGTGCGCGCGCCGCTGACGCCGCGGCGAGTGGGGAGAGACGCGCACCGACCTGCTCCCTCCTAGACGATGATCGAGGACGCCGCGGCGATCCGGGGCCACCGCTCGGCGGCTTCCTTCGCCACGGGTCCCTTGATCTGCGAGCCCTTGATCTCGCCGGTCTCGGTCGTGATGACGGCGGCGTTGTCCTCGAACTGCAGCCGGCTGCCGTCGGGCCGGTGGATCGGCGAGCGAGAGCGGACGATGACCGCGTGCAGCACCTGCCGACGCATCTCGGGGGTCCCCTTCTTCACGGAGACGATGATGAGGTCGGCGATCCCGGCGCGCGGGTAGCGGCGGTGGGTGCCGTGCCAGTTCCGCACGGCGATGATCTCGACGACCTTCGCGCCGGTGTTGTCGACGCAATCCAGGCGCGCCCCCTTCGGGAGGCCGCGGCCCCGGCGGCCGGCGAGCCCCTTCACGGGCTCTCCTTCGGCGGCGTGACGTCCAGCGTCTCAGAGAGGCGGGACTCCTCGGCGTGGACGCGGCGGGCCGCCTCCCCGAGGTCGGCGACGATGCAGAAGGAGACGAGTTTCGAGAGCGGGCGCGTCTCGGCGATGCGGACACGGTGGCCGACCGCGACGTTCAGGCACGGAGGCGCGTGGGCGAGGTAGCGGCGGCGCCGCTTCTCGTACCGCTCGTACTTGGAGACGTAGTGCAGCAGCGTCCGCTCGACGACGGCCGTCCGCTGCATGGCGGCGGAGACGACGACCCCTTCGAGGCTCTGGCCCCGGACCGGGAGCCGGCCGTGGAACGGGCAGTGGCGGTCGTCGCACCGGCCCTTCGGCGCCCGGACGTCGAGACCGATGTCCCGGGCACGGGGCGCCTTCGCGGACGTACGGGCCGGGGTCATCGGAACCTCCGAGGACCTCCGGCGAGCAGCCGCTTGGTCCGGTCCTCGGGACGCACGCGTAGGAGGTCGCCTTTTAACGGTAACTCTCGCCCGGCGAGAACGAGCGTGCCGGAGAGGCCGGCTTTCGCGAGCCGGAGCGGCCGGCGGTGTCCGGGGACGCGGACGCGCAGCGTGCCGAGCGTCTCGTCGACGATCGTCCCCTCGACCGGGTGCGGCCGGCCCGGCGCCGCGGGGATCGCCACGGACGCGCCGATCAGCTCGCCGGCGAGGGCGTCCCGGTCCGCCGGAGAGAGCTGAGGGTCCTGGTGGTGGTGCGTCGCGGCCATCGGATCACCTCGGGCCCTCCGGCCGTCCGACCCGGTGCGGGAGCGAGGTCGCGAGCGTGCGCTCGCGCAGGACCGTGAGGGCGCGCGCGACGTTCGTCCGCAACGCGCGCATGCGGCCGGGGCTCGGCGGCGCGCCGCCCATCGCCGCGACGCCCCGCTCGCGCAGGAGGTCGTTCTCGGTGTCGGCGATCTTGCGCCGCAGGTCGTCGTCCGAGAGGCTGCGCAGGTCGCGCATCCTAAGCAGCGTCACGCCGCCGCCTCCGGGGCCGGGCCCGGCGGGGGCGTCGGGCCCTCGACGACCGTCTCGGCGACGGGCGCGGCGTGGCTCACCGGCCCCTTCACGACGATCTCGTCCGGCAGCTTCGCGGTCGGACGCATGATCCAGACGTTCACGCCGATGACGCCCGGCTTCAGCCGGGCCTGGTAGAACCCCTTGTCCATCCAGAGATGGACCGCCTCGCCGCAGTACTTGATCATCCCGGATTTGAACCGCTCGGTCCGGTGGCGCTCGCCGGTCAGCTTGCCCGAGAGGATCACCTGACAGCCGCGCGCCCCCGCCTCCATGATGCGGCGGACGGTCGAGTGGCCGGCGCGGCGGAAGTGCCAGCCGCGCTCGAGCGTGGAGGCGAGCTTCTCGCTCATCAGCTGCGCGTTGAGGCTCGGCTGGCGCTCCTCCTGCACCTCGATCTGGGGGTTGTCGAGCGCGAACCGGGCCTGGATGTCCTCGGTGAGCCGCTTGATCAGCTCGCCCCGGTGGCCGATCAGGATCCCCGGCCGCTCGCAGACGAGCGTCACGCGGGTCCCCATCGGCGTGCGGACGATGTCGAGCCCGCCGAAACCGGCCCGCGCGCTCTCGCGGACGAGGTAATCCTTCAGCAGGACCCGCCGCATCCGATCCTGGATCACCTTGCGCTCGCTGCTCACGCGCCGACCTCCTTCTCGCCGAGGACGATCTCGACGTTCGTCGTCTGCTCGTTCCACGGCGTGGCGTGGCCGTGCGCGCGGGGCATCGATGCGGGGCGGATCTTGCCGCGGGCGCAGGAGGCGACCTTGATGAACAGCCGCTCGGCGTCCAGCCCGTCGGTACTCGGCGTTCCCTTCGGCGTTCTTCAGCACGAGCAGCACTGACTTGGCGACCTTCTTCGGGTAGCGCCCCGGACCGATGCCGCGCTTGTGGGCGGTCTCCTGGTTGTACCGGCGGAACGGGATGGGCCGCTTGAGCGCGACGACGTCCTCGAGGAGGTGGCGCGCCTTCTCGACCGAGAGGCCGCGGAGGGCGTTCATGAGCTCGTACGTCTTCTTCGGGGAGATCGGCAGCTCGAGGCCGCGGGCGCGGGCGACGTTGACCCCGCTCTCCGCCTGGTAGGTGTAGCCGCGCATCGTTCCGTCCTCCCTACTTCAGCGGCATGAACTTGGACGAGCGCGTGGCGCCGACGCCCGGACCCGAGTGTTTCTCGAACCGCCGGGTGAGCGCGAACTCGCCGTAGTAGTGGCCGATCATCTCGGGCCGGATCTCGAGCTCCTTGAACTCCTTGCCCGTGTGGACCGCGACCTTGCGGCCGACGTGCGCCGGGAGCACGAGCGCGTCCCGGCAGTGCGTGCGGACCGTCTTCTCCGGCGGAGTGAGACGCATGCGCTCGAAGAACCGGCTCGTCTCGTCGTTGAAGCCGCGGCGGATCGACCGGCGGGCCCGCGCCCCGAGGACGCCGCCGAGCTGCTCGAGGCTCATTCCCTTCAGCTCCTCCAGCGTCTTGCCGCGCAGGGAGAACTCGCGCTTGCGGCGCGCCTCGACCTTCTTCGCCCGCCTCGCCTTCGGCATCTACGCTACCTTCCCCGCGTCCGCTTGCGCCGCTGCGAGCGGGAAAAGCGCCCGACCTTCGCGCCCGGCCACGCGCCGCTCTTGACGGTGCTCGGGCGCCCGACGTGCTGGTGCGCCCCGCCGCCGAACGGATGGTTGACCGGGTTCATCGCCACGCCGCGGACCTTGAACGGCGCGCGGGCGAGCAACTGGGTCGTATGGACCTTCTTGCCGGCCTTGATGATCGGCCGCTCGAGGCGGCCGCCGCCAGCGACCGCGCCGACCTGGGCACGGCAGGTGGCAAGGAACTTCTTGAACGCCCCGCTCGGCAGCTGGACGGTCACGTCCTTGCCGTCGTGGGCGACGACGAGTGCGCTCGTCCCGGCGGCGCGGACGAGCCGGCCGCCGTCGAACGGATTCACCTCGAGGTTGGAGACGAGCGTGCCGTCCGGGACTTTGGAGAGCGGGAGGATCGAGCCGCGGTCGACGCGGCCCTCGCCGAAGGAGACCGAGTCGCCGGTCGCGATACCGGCCGGGGCGAGAATCGTGAGGTGCGAGCCGTCCGGCGCGGCGATCTCCGCGACCGGGGCGGTGCGGCCGGGCGCCTGCTGGATCGCGAGGACCTTTCCGGCGCCGATGAGGGTCGGGGGCGGCAGGTAGACCGGACCGTGGTGCCGGTGGCTGGGGGAGGTGTAGGCGCCGGATCCGGCGCCGCGGCGCCGGGAGATGATGCGCTTTCCCATCAGAAGACCCCGGCCCGGCCGCCGATATCCTCGGCCGAGTACTCCTTGGCGAACCGCACGGTCGCGATCTTCCCGGTCCGGACCGTCTTGACCGTGACCTTGGCGACCTTGCACTGGTACGTCTCTTCGACCGCGCGCCGGATCTCCGCCCGGTTGGCGCGGCTGTCGACGACGAACTCGAGCTTGTTCTGGCGCTCCATCTCGTCCATCGACTTCTCGGTCACGTAGGCGTGCATGATGATGCGGTGACGGAGCGTCGTCATGCGGCCGCCTCCCCGAGCCGGGTTCGGAGCCCCTCGACCGCGGCGCGCGAGTAGATTGTCAGGCGGCCGGCGACCCCGCCGGGGGCGAGGTCCTCGGTGCCGAGCCGCCCGACCGGCACGACGTCGACGCCCGCGAGGTTGCGGAAGCCGAGCGCCTTGTTCGGCGCACCGGTGACCACGAGCACGCTGCGGGGCGTGCGGCGCACGCGGCCCCGGCGCCGGGCGCGGCCCGAGTTGTGCAGGTGGGTCCGCTCCTGGGCACGCAGGATGTCGTCCCAGAGCTTCAGGTGGAGGAGGAGCTCGCGGGCGTCCTTGGCGGTGCGGACCTCCTCGACCGGGTCCTCGAGGACGAACGGCAGCGCGGCGCCGTGCGGGACGAGATGGCCGCGCGCCTCGGCGAGCTTCGCCTCCCGCGTCGCAGCGAGGGCGGAGGCGAACGCGAGCCGGCGTTCCTTGCGGTTCACCTTCTTCGTCCAGATCCGGTCGACGCGCGGCGGGTGCGCGGGGCGACCGCCTACCGTGTTCGGCGACTGGGCGCCGCGCATCGATCCCATCAGGCGGGGGGTACGCGCGACGCCCTTGCCCTTGCCGGACCACTGGACCGAGTGCCGCGCGCCGGCCGTCAGGCTCGTCCCGTACGGCTGGCGGCGGTGCGACTGGGCGGCGACGACGGCCCGGGCGATGAGGTCCGGGCGGAGCGCCTGCGAGAAGGCGAGCGGGAGCGCGAGCGTCGCGCGCGACTTGCCGTCCAAACCGAGCAGGTGCGCCCGGTGGTGCGGCGTGCTGGTCTCTGCCGGCGGCGCCGCCGCCGGTGCGCGGGCGGTGCTCATACTCCCTGCTTGGACCGGGTGCTGAAGTACCGCAGGTCGACCTTCTCGACGGAGGCGACGCGGCTGCGCATCGGCGTCCGGAACCGCAGCAGCCGCTTCGCGGGGCCGGGGATCGATCCGTGGAGGACGACGCAGGCGCCGCGGACCTCGCCGTAGTGCGGGAAGCCGCCGGCCGGCGTGATCGGTTCCGTCTTCGGGTCGCGGACGACCTTGAGGACGCGGAGGTTGAACTGCGTACGGCGGTGGTACCCTTGCTGGCCCGCCTGCGGGATGCGGTACGTCACAAAGCTCGGGTTGTGGGGCCCCAGCGTGCCGATCATCCGCCGGTGCTTCGAGTTCTTCCGGGGCTGGAGCTTGACGCCCCAGCGCTGGATGTGCCCCTGGAACCCGAACCCCTTGGTGACCCCGATGATGTCCACGAACTCGCCCTCCTTGGCGACCTTGTCGATCGAGAGCTCCTGGCCGAGATGCTGGACGGCGAAGCCGCGGCGCTCGTCGAACTTCTCGCCCGAGACACGGAGCTCGAAGTACGTCGGCGTCTTGGACGGGACGCCGCTCACGAGGTCCGGCTGGGTGCGCGCGACCAGGCGTACCTCGTCCCCGTTGGTCGAGGAGAATTTGGCGACGGCCTCGGTCGAGGACGCCGGATGGGCGGGGATGCGCCGGGTGACGTGGTCGGAGGCGTCCGCGCCCCAGACCTCTCCGACGACCCGCATGCCGTACGGGTTGCGCGCGTAGAGCCGCGCCGCGACGATGCGGAGCGGCGGGACCTCGACGACCGTGACGGGGACGGAGACCTCCTGGCCCGCGGTCGTCGACCGCTTGCGGTAATCGACCAGGAAGGCGTGCGTCATGCCGACCTTGAACCCCGCGAACCCTTCGATGGCGGGCGCCTTCGGTCCTGCGGGCCACGAACGGATCCGCGGAAGGGGACGGACCGAGCGGGAGCGCGGCGAGAACGCTAGCGAGCCGCGTCGGGGTTTGTGACGTCTTGCCATCGGTCGATAGGGGTCCCCCCCTCAGGTGGGGACGGGGGAGAAAGGTGCTGTATATAACGCCCCGGAGGAAAACGCCCGTTCTCCGAGAGAGAGAGCCGCCCCGCGTCGAGTTTCGGCGCGCGGAGCTCTGAACGCGCGCGTAGAGGGCTGCGGCCGTCGCTCGCCGAGGATCAGACGACGCCGACCGCGCGGCCGGCGTCGCTGATCGCATCCAGGGCGACGCCGAGCTGCGCGTCCGTGAGCGCGGCGTTGAGGATAGTGCGGATCCTCGCCCGGTCGCGGGCGACCATCGGGAAGACGATCGGGAGCGCGAAGACCCCCAGCTCGAAGAGCCGCTCGCTCATCCGCTTCGCCTTCGCGCTGTCGCCGACGATCACGGGGACGATCGGGGTCTCCGAGCGGCCGAGGTCGAAGCCGCGCTGACGGAGCGTCTGCTGGAACCGCCGGGTGAGCGTCCAGAGCCGCTCGACGTGCTGCGGCTCCTGCTCGAGGACGTCGATCGCGGCCGTGCACGCCGCGGTCACCGCCGGCGGGGCCGAGCCGCTGAGCAGCCAGGTGCGCGACGTGTTCCACGCGAACCGGGCGAGGTCGGCCGAGCCGGAAACGTGGCCGCCGACGACGCCGAACGCCTTCGAGAACGTCCCCATCTCGACGTGGACCTGCTCGCGCGACAGGTGGAAGTGCGAGACGATCCCCCGGCCTCCGTCGCCCAAGACCCCTTCGCCATGGGCGTCGTCGACGTAGAGCATCGCTCCGTGCGCCGCGGTGAGCGGCGCGATCCGGTCGAGGGGCGCGAGGTCGCCGTCCATCGAGAAGACGCCGTCCGTGATGACGAGGATCCGCCGATAGGCGGGGATGTGCCGCTCCGCCTCGTTCAGCACCCGGTCGAGGTCGCCGGGGTCGGCGTGCCGGTAGACGCCGCGCTCGGCGCGGGAGAGGCGGACGCCGTCGATGATGCTCCCGTGGTTCAGCTCGTCGCTGACGACGAGGTCCCCCTCGCCGACGAGCTGCGGGATCAGGCCGGCGTTCGTCGCGAAGCCGGTCTGGAAGACCAGCGACGCTTCCGCCCCCTTGAACCGGGCGAGGCGCCGCTCCAATTCGACGTGAAGGTCCATCGTTCCCGCGATCGGGCGGACGGAGCCCGAGCCGACCCCGTGGCTCTTCACCGCGGCGATCGCCGCCTCCTTCAGCTTCGGGTGGTTGGAGAGTCCGAGATAGTTGTTCGAGCAGAGCATGAGCACCTCGCGGCCGTCGATCACGCACGACGGCACGCTCGGGCCCGCGAGGGTGCGCAGCTTCCAGTCGAGGTCCGCGTCGACGAGCGCCTTCACCTCGGCGGCGAGGAAATCGGTCGGGGAGCGGGGCGCGGTCACCAACGCGCCTCCAGCGACACCTTCGCCGCTTGCTTCGAGGCGATCAGTTCCATCGCCTCGCCGACCTGCGGGATCGTCAGTCGGTGCGTGATGATCTGACGGACCTTCTCGCGGAACGGCGCCCGCGCGAGGAGGCTCTTCACCTGGTACCACGTCTCGAACATCCGGCGACCGAAGATCCCGTGGACCTGGGCGGCCTTGAACACGAGTCCGTTGTCGACGTCCAGCGTCGCCGGCCGGTCGAACAGGCCGAGCAGCGAGACGCGTCCGCCCGGCGTCAGCGCCTCGAAGACGAGCGAGAGCGACGCGGGGTGCCCGCTCATCTCCAGCGCGACGTCGACGCCCCGGCCCCCGCTCGCCTCCCGGACCCGGGCGGCCATCGCTCCTCCTTCCGTGCTCGGGTCAAGGACGGTGTCCGCCCCCATCGCCCGGGCGAGCTTCGCCCGTAGCGGATTCACCTCCGTCGCAACGACCGTCTCCGCGCCGAACGTCTTCGCCGCCGCGATCGCGAGGAGGCCGATCGGCCCGCAGCCGGTGACGAGCAGCCGCTTGCCGGCGAGGTCCTCGTCGGTGTTCTCGGGGAGGAGCGAGTGGACCGCGTTCCCCAGCGGCTCCTGGACGGAGGCGATCTCCGGTTCCAGCGCCGGGTCGTTCTTCCAGGCGTTCCGCTCGGGGAGGACGGTGAACTCCGCGAAGACCCCGTCACGGTCGACTCCCAGGACCTCGACGTTCTCGCAGATGTGCATCCGTCCCGTACGGCACTGGTAGCACGTGCCGTCGACGATGTGCGTCTCCGCAGAGACGTGGTCGCCCGGGACAAGGCTGCGGACCGACCGCCCGACCTCGACGACCTCCCCGCTCAGCTCGTGGCCGAGGATCAGCGGGAACTGGCGGACCCGCGATGCGGCCCACGGGTTCCACTCCCAGAGGTGGACGTCGGTGCCGCAGACCGAGGAGGCCCGTACGCGGACCAGGACCTCGTCCTCCTTGGGCGACGGGGTCGGGACGGTTCGGACCTCGCCACCGGGGCCCCGCTGGGTCTTGACGACCGCCTGCACGGACGAGGCGGTGCGAGCCGAGCCTCGCCTTTAACGGTTGGCGCGCGCGAGCGCTGGGCGCGGCGCTGTCGGCTCGAGCCGGGGTGCCGGAAGGCGCCCCCACCGCCGGGCGCGGGGACGGTCGGTCGGGCCGGCACGGCCGTGCGTCCGACCGGAGTGAGGTGGTTACGGGGGTCGGTCGGCGAGCCCGTCCGTAAATACCACCGGTGACCTCCGCACGGTCCCATGCCGGACGGGAACCCGCCTGTCGGCCACCGCCACGCGGCGGAAGCTCCGCCCCGGCTCTGGTCGGCCCACGAGGCGAACGCGCGCCTTCCGGCGCTGCGCGAACTGCTCCCGCAGCTCCGGAGCTGGGCGTCCCGGCTCGGGGAGGTCCACAGCGAGCTCGCCCGTCTCGCGAAGTTCTGGGGCGACGAGCTCGGGGCGCGGGACCGGCCCGACCACGACCTGCAGGAGCGTCTTGAGGCGGAGTGGAAGAACTTGAGCCACCGGCTCGACGAGGCGGTCGGCTCCCTCCGCTCGGAAGGGATCGAGGTGAAGCAGCTCGAGGACGGCCTGGTCGACTTCTTCGGACTGGTCGACGGGCGCCTCGCGTTCCTCTGCTGGCGCGCCGACGAGGCGGAGGTCGCCTTCTACCACCCGCTCGAGGGTGGCTACGCGACCCGCCGCCCGCTCCCGGAGCGGCACCGCTCGGTGCCGACCGGCGCCCGCGGCTCCGCCTGAGCGCTCAGGCGACCGACCCGTCGCGCCCCGCTCCTCCGCTCGCAAGGTCCGCCGCGCAGAGCACGAGGACGAACGCCCCGGCGCCGCCGACGGCGCCCGCGAGGGCCGTGACGATGGGGAGCGCGTCGCCCAGCGAGAAGAGCACGACCACGGCCGGGAGCGCCACGGACGCCCCCCCGCCGAGGACGCCGACGACGGCGCCTCCCTGATGGCGCACGGCGATCGTCGCGAACGCCGCCACGGCGGTCGCCACGCCGAACAGCACCGCCGCCCCGCCGACGTACGCCAGGAACGTCTCGAGGTCCGGGAACGGCGTGAGCGCGTACGCCGACGCGTTGGCGCTGGTGCTCGAGAGCGTCACGTCGATCCCGCTCGTCGCCGTCGAGTACGAGCGCGAGGCGAACAGGTAGACGACGGTCGGCGGACAGCAGAGGTCGGTGATGTTGAGCTCGACCCCGCCGTTCGGGACGTCGTTCCGGAACAGGAATTCGCCGAGCCCGTTCGTGTGGTTCGTGAGGCGGCTACGGTTGTCGTCGGTCCACAGCACCACCGTCGCGCCGGAGAGCGGGGTCGCGGTGCCGCCGGGGTGCTCGACAAAGACGGTCCCGGAGACGGTGTAGGTGCTCGGCTGCGCGGAGGCGTAGCCGTCCTCCGCGAGGACGCCGGTGGCGACCCCGGCGAGGACCGCCGCGGCGGCGAGCGCGAGGCAGGCGACGCTGCGCCACGGCCACCGGGGGCGGTGCGGGACCGGCAGCAGGGGGTAAAGGCCCGGGGTGACCTCCCAGGCGTACAGCGGCGGCAGTTCCCGCGGCGCGAGGAACGGGACGGGCGTATGGCAGCGCGGGCACGGAAACCACTGCGTCGGGGGGGTCGGCGCCAGGACCGCCCGAAGCTCGGTGCCGCACGCGGGGCACCGCATCGTCGCCCCCGGCGGACCCATCGAGCCGGCGGGACCGGACGCGGGGTCATAGCCTTGCGTCGGGCGCTCGGCAAGAGCCATCCTCGGATCGTCGGGGTCGACGACGGGGCGTTCGCCCGGGGAGACCGCTACGCTCCCGTCGCGGCCGTCCTCGTCTCCGCGCCCGAGCGGCTCGAGGCCGCGCGGGTCGGTCGGGTCCGGGTCGACGGGACGGACGGGACCCGCGCGGTCGTCCAGCTCGTCCGCGCGCTGGGCGACGCGGGCGGATCCGGGCCGTGCTGATCGACGGCGCGGTCGTCGGCGGCTTCAACGTCCTCGACCTGGACGCGGTGCGGGAGGCGCTCGCGGTTCCGGTCGTGGCCGTCACGCGCCGCCCCCCGGACTTCCCGGCGATCGCGCGGGCGCTCCGACGATGGTTCCCCCGGACGGCGGCGCGCCGCCTGGCCCTCCTGCGGCAGCACCGGCTCGTTCCGGTCCGCACGGACGGGGTCCCGATCCTCGCCGCTGCCTCGGGGTGCACCGCCGACGATGCGGCCTGGCTTGTGCGGCGGGCAACGGTCCGCGGATTCTGGCCGGAGCCGCTCCGGCTCGCCCATCTCCTCGCCTCGGCGGCCTCCGCGCCGTCCCGCGGAGCATTCTTACGGCCGCGCCGCCCTCGCCCGGGTCGCGGGCCTGTAGCTTAGCCTGGACAAAGTACTGGCCTTCTAAGCCAGCAATCTCGGGTTCAAAGGCCCCGGGCGCGCGCCCGGGGCGGAGACTCCCGACAGGCCCGCTCGCTCAGGTCAGCCCGACCTGCCCGGCGCACTCGTCGCAGAGGAGGTAGCTCGGCGGGGTCGCGACGCGTAGCCCGCACATCGGGCAGACGGCGCGGGCCTCCGCGGCGGCGAGCAGCTCCTGGACGCTGCTCCGCAGCTCGGGCCGGACCAGGGCCGGCGCGGCGGGGGCGGTCGTCTCGCTGGGCGGGAGGAACGACTCCAGATGCGCCCGGTAGACCCCCGTGCGAGCGTCGAACGCAACGAGCCGCTGCTGCACCAACGCCTGGAGCGCCGACTCGACCAGCTCCCGCCCCCCGCCGAAGATGTGGGCGAGGTCGACGCTGGTGAGGCCGTTCGACTCGAACACCACCTCCAGGCACCGGGACGCGAGCAGGGAGACGTGGCCGCGGCCGAGGGTCCGGTCGAGCCCCCAGCCGAGCCGCGCGCTCCGGCGCACCCGCCGCGAGGCGGCGAGGCGCCCGGCCCGCGGGTCCCGGAGCAGCTCGCTGTGGACCAGGTTGACCTCGAACCGCAGCCGCTCCTCGGCGACGTAGAACACCAGGGCGACCTCGAACGGCAGGAGCGAGAGCGCCCGGCAGATCGCGACCCCCTGCTCGGTGGTGCCGACGAGGTTCGGCATCCGGCGCCGCGGGGTCGCCGCCGTGTCGTCGGCGCGGCTCCGGACGAGGAAATGCTCGCGGACGAGCACGCGGGCGATGCCGCGCCGGGGCGGCATCCCGCCCGGGCCGAGCAGCTCCGCCGACCCGTCGTCGTGGAAGACGACCTTCTCCACGGGCGAGAGGAACTCCCAGTCGGCGGCCGACGCCGGCGGCTGGTCCAGCCGCACCTCGCCGGTGGCGAACTTCGCCTGGGGGTCCGCGAGGACGGCGAAGAAGTTCGGGTACGCCCGGCCGTCGACGGTGAGCGCCAGCGACCCGACGCCGCGCCGGCGGCGGCCGACGAACTCCTCGTAGGCGCGGCCGAGCCCGTCCGCCGCGTAGTCGTCGAACCGGGTCTGCGCGAGGCGACGCGCGACCTCTTCCAGCTCAACCGACGAGACCGTGCTCACGCCGACCCGTCTCCTCGAGCAAAGACCGGTACAGGGAGATAAAGCGCCGCGCCATCGACTCGAGCGAGCGGTTCTCGCGGACCCAGCGGGACGCCTCGGTCCCCAGCCGGCGCCGTTCGGCGCCGTCGCGGGCCAGCGCCGCGACCGCTTCGCCCAACGCCGCCGGGGACGTCGGGTCCGCCAGCACGCCGGTCCGGCCGTCGTCGACGACCTCGGAGGCGCCGCCGGCGGTCGGCGCGACGACCGCCGCGCCGCACGCCATCGCCTCCAGCAGCGCGACGCTGGAGGTGTCGCTGGTCGACGGGAGCACGAAGACGTCCGTCTGTCCGAGGAGCGCCGCCTTCTCCTCCTCCGCCACCGGGCCGACGTAGCGGACCCTCGCGGCGAGCCGAGGGTCGGAGGCGATCCGCTCGCGGACCGCCCCTTCCTCGGGGCCCCTGCCGCCGACGATCCCGACCAGCTCCGTCTCCGCCGACGCGCGGGCAAAGGCGTCGAGGAACCGCAGCACCCCCTTGTCGACGGTCAGCCGCCCGAGGAACGTGGCGAGCGGCGCCGGGGCGAGGCCGCACCGGCTCCGCCAGTCCGGCACCGTCATCCCCGGCCGGAACCGCCCGACGTCGATCCCGTTCGGCACGACCTCGACCGGCCGCCGGAACGGCTTGCGGCTCGTGCTCAGCAGCTTCGCCCGGGCCGCCTCGGACGGCGCGGTCGTGACCGTGCACCGGGTAGTACGTACCCGAGTTGTACCACGCGGCGACCCGGAAGAACAGCGGCACGAGGAGCTTCGGCGGGACGCTCTCGCGCATCGCGTCGATGTCGGTGTGGAACGTCCCGACCAGGGGCCGGTCCGCGTGGCGGGCCGCCAGGAACCCGGTCGTGCCGAGCATCCCCGGGGAGTGGAGGTGGACGACGTCGGCGTCGCGCGCGGCGGCCCGTACGACGCCGAACGGGAAGACCGGCCAACGGTACTGCCCGTACAGCGGGACCGGCAACGAGCGGAGCCGGCGGACGCGCACCCCGTCGACCGTCTCCTCCGGGCCGGCGGCGCCCGCGCGGACCGACGGGGCGTAGACGCGCACGTCGTGCCCCATCGAGGCCATCGTCCGCGCGAGGCCGCTCGTCACCTGCGCGACGCCGTCGCGCATCGGAGGGTACGAATCGGTGAAGCAGGCGATCTCGAGCGTGCCGGCCGGCGGTGGGGGGCTCACGGGGGCGCCGCCCTCGCGGGGGCGGTCCGGTCGACGACCTCGCCGAACAGCCGCTCCAGCCGTCCCGCATCCGTCAGAGCCAGGGCACGGGGATCGGTACGAGACGACGAGACCGGCGCCCCGCCGCTGGACCTCCTCGACCAGCCAGCGGACGAACCGGAGCATCATCTCGACCCCCTCTTGGGTCGCGAACGGCTCGAGGGCGTCGATATAGACGAGGGCGCTCCCCGGCGCCTCCAACGGGGCGCGGAGCCGGCCCCCGAGCTCCCCGAGGGAGAGCGCCTCCCCGCCGACCCCGGACCCGCCGGGAACCGGGACCACGACCGTCTCGGCCCTGCCGATCCCGACCTCCGGCGGCCGAAGGGAGACGACGACGAGGCGGGGGAACTGCGCTCGGGAGGCCATCATGAGCTCGATCGCGCGCTCCGGCCGCAGTTCCCGTACCGAGGACCGTGGCCCCGGCCGCGACCGGCGACGGCGCGGCGAGCGGCCCCGGCGGCGCGCCGACCGATCCGGTGTGGCCGAACGTCCGGGCGAGGTCGCCGAACGGACGCGGGCGCGGCGGCGCGAGCAGGCTGCGTCGCTTGAGGTCGACCTCCTCGCTCAGGCGCGCCAGCCGGCTCTGGATCAGTGCGCGCAACTCCTGGTTCGTCCGGCCGCGCGACACGTGCGCGAGCAGCTCGCGGAGCGCCGTCCGGATCCCCTCCTCGTAGCCGGCCGCGTACGCGCGGGCGTACTCCTGGTCGGCCGGCGGCTCCTCCCGCTCGGCGTCGTATGCGCCGGAACGGTCGGAGTCGGTCACGCCCGGGCCCGGTCCTCCCCGGTCGAGCGGGCGCGCACCTCGCCCGCCGGGGGGTCGGGCGGCGGCCGCTCCGGCTCCTCGACGGGCGCGAACTTGTAGCCGTAGTGAATGACCCCGGCGCGGCCCTCCTCGCGGAGCTTGCGGAACGTCGCGCGGACCTTGAGGCCGATCGCGACCTGCTCCGGTGCGACGTTGACGACCTGGCCGGTGAGCACCGGGCCTTCGTCGGTCTTCACGAGCGCGACGACGTACGGGACCTGCATCTCGAACCCCTCCGCCGCCTCGTGGACGATGGTGTACGAGAAGACCTCGCCGGCCCCGGAGAGCTGGAACGGCACCATCTTCTCGATCGACTGGCGGTGGTGGGTGCAGTGCGGACAGACCGAGCGCGGCGGGAAATAGACCGTGCTGCACGCCGTGCACTGCGAGCCGCCGAGGTTGTAGCGGCGCGGGGTTTCGCGCCAGAACCGAGCGATCGACATCGTCCCCCTAGTTCGTCCTCTCGAGGAGATGGACGACGCTCGTCGCGCCGGTCCCGCCCATGTCGTGCGCGAGCCCGAGCGTCGCGCCGGAGACCTGGCGCTCTTTCGCCTCGCCGCGCAGCTGCCGGACGAGCTCGACGACCTGGGCTACGCCGACCGCCCCGAACGGACGTCCCTGCGCTTTCATGCCACCGGAAGGGTTCATCGTCGGCCGGCCGCCGAGGCCGAACCGCCCGCTGGCGAACTCTCGCCCCGCGGTCCCCCGCTCGACGAAGTCGAGGTCCTCCAGCCCGACGAGCGGGCAGATGGAGTAGGCGTCGTGGATCTCGGCGACCTGCACGTCGGCCGGCGCGCGGCGCGCGCGCTGGAAGGCGGTGCGGGCCGCGGTAACGGTCGCGCCGACGCTCGTCACGTCCGCGCGGTGCTGGAGGGCCATCGTGTCGCAGCCGACGACGCTCGCCGCGAGCCGAATGGGGGTGTCGGTGTGGCGCCGGGCCGTCTCGAGCGGTCCCAGGACCACCGCCGCCGCCCCGTCGGAGAACGGCGCGCAGTCGAGGACCCCGAGCGGCTCGGCGATCGGCGGCGCGCCGATGACCTGCTCGACCGTGAGCCGGTTGCGGTAGTGGGCGTTCGGGTTCTTGGAGCCCATCTCGTGGGCGTGGACGGAGACGTTGGCGAGCTGTTCGCGGGTCGTCCCGTACTGGTGCATGTGGCGTCGCGCGACCAGCCCCCAGAGCGCGGGCAGGGTCGCCCCGAAGACGACCTCCCACTCGTGGTCGGCGGTCGACGCCGTGATCTGGGTCGCCGTCGCGTCCGGCACGTCCGTCAGCTTTTCGGCCCCCCCCACCACGACGTAATCGTAGGCGCCGCTGGCGACCGCGAGGTACCCTTGGTGCAGCGCGAGCGCCCCGGAGGCGCCGCCGCCCTCGACCCGGACCGCGGGCAGGTGGCGGCCCGCGAGGCCGGCGTAATCGGCGATGAGCGGGGCGATGTGCTCCTGGTCGATCAGGCTCCCGCTCGCCATGTTGCCGAGGAACAGCGCCCCCAGGTCCGCCGAGGAGAGCTTGGCGTCGACCAGCGCCTGGAGCCCGGCGTCAATGCCGATCTCGCGGAACGACAGGTCCCACAGCTCGCCGAACCGGGTCTGGCCGATGCCCAGCACCGCGACGTCGCGCATCGTCTACGCCTCCGCCATGCGGATCTTCCCGCGGAATTTGGCGTAGACGGCGTACGGGATCTCGACCCCGTTCTCGAGGTAGTACTGCACGGGCCGGCCGTGACTCCGGTCGAACGAGGCGAGCTCGTCCGTCGTCTCCAGGTCGAACGCGTCCGAGCCGGCGCCGCTGCCGTAGCCAACGACGAGGATCTTCTCGTGGGGCTTCGCGTGGTCGAGGACGTTGGCGAGGCCGATGAGCGCCGCGGCGGAGTAGGTGTTACCGATGTACGGGGTCACGAGGCCGTAGCGCATCTGCTGGTCGGAGAAGCCAAGCTGCTTGCCGACCCGCTGCGGGAACTTCCCGTTCGGCTGGTGGAAGACGACGTGCGCGTACTCCTTCGGGCTCGTCCCCGACGCTTCGAACAGCGAGCGTGCGCACTCGGTAACGTGCCGGAAGTACGCCGGCTCGCCGGTGAACCGTCCGCTGTGGCTCGGATACCGCTGGCCCTCCCGGCGCCAGAAGTCCGGCGTGTCGGTCGTGTAGGAGACCGTGCGTTCGACCCGGCAGATCACCTTCTCGCGACCGATGACGAACGCGGCGCCGCCGGCGCTCGCCGAGTACTCCAGCGCGTCCCCGGGGGCCCCCTGGGAGGTGTCCGTCCCGATGGCGACACCGTAGCGGACCATCCCGGCGCCGACGAGCCCGAGGCACGTCTGGACCGCTGCGGTGCCGGCCTTGCACGCGAACTCAAAGTCGGCGGCCGTGAGGTGGGGCGTCGCGCCGACCGCCTGCGCGACGACCGTCGCGGTCGGCTTGACGGCGTACGGGTGCGACTCCGAGCCGACGTACAGGGCGCCGATCTGCTGCGGGTCGATCCCGCCCCGTGCGAGTGCCGAGCGCAGCGCCTCGGTCGAGATCGTGATCGTGTCCTCGTCCGGAGCCGGCACGCTCTTGCGGACGACGTTCAGTCCCTGGCCGACGCTCTCGCCGTCGGCGCCCCAGACGCGGCCGATCTCCCGGGGGGTGATCCGGTACCGGGGCACGTAGGCGCCGTAGCTCACGATCCCTGCGTCCATCGTCGTGCGTCCTCCTAGAGTTCCTCGAGCCTCTCGAGCACCGCCGGAGCGGCGAGCGAGGTGGTGAGGAGCGGGATGTTCTCGACCTCGGATAGGCGGATCGCGAGCGCATCGATCCGACCCGGGTTCGCGAAGACGACGGCCGCCGGCTTGAGCGGGTGCGCGCGGATGGCGACCATGGGGGAGCGGCCGTACTTCACGTTCGCGAAGACGATCGCGCGCTGGGTCGTCCAGCCGTACACCTCCACGAACCGGGTCGCGTCCATCGACAGGATCGCCCGCGGCGCGTCGACGACGGTGAACCCGTGCAGGTCGCGTCGGAGGTCGACGCGGCTGACCGCCTTCGCGTCCAGCCGGTCGGCGAAGCTCTTCAGCGGCATCGCCGCCGCGAACTCGCGCAACCCGAGGATGCCGTCCGAGCGTTCCCCCGGGCCGTGGGGCCCCCCGTAGCGGCCGCCGTTGCGCCCGTCTACGGCGAGGAGCGCGTCGACGTACCGCCGGATGAAGCCGGCACCGGGGCTCGAGCGGCGCTCGCTCTCGTAGTCGCTGATCACCGACGGGACGGTCGTCAACTCGCGGGCGAGGTCGCGCTGGGAGACCTTGAAGTCCTCGCGCCACTTGCGGAGGGTCCGGCCCGGGTGCGGCGACAGAACGACCTCGCCGGCGATCTTTTCCCGGAGCTCCGGTCGCACGAAGAGAAACGAGCCGAGCTCGCTATAAATCGGCTCCCTTCGTGTCGTTCGCCCCTTTCGACAGCTGCCGAAGGCTGCGGGTCGAACGGGGGAGTGGACCGGGCGAGAGGCTCCGGCGCGACGGGGGAGGCCCGGGCGCCCTTTGAACTCGCGACCTCTACCTTGCCAAGGTAGCGATCTTCCGCTGATCTACCGGCCCACTGCCCGCGGCGAGGGGCCTCGGGCATTAACAGCTTCGCGTGGACCGGCCGTACAGGCGGCCCGCGGCGGCGGGCAAAAGCGAACGCTTATCGTCCGGGGCCCGGTCGGCGGCGCGATGGCCGACGCGGGCTCTTCCGGCGAGCCGATCGACATGCTCGTGCGCAGTTCGCGCGAGCTGCTCCGGCCCGAGGAGCTCGTGCGCGAGGTGACCCGGGACATCGTCAAGGACGAGATCCGCCGGCACCTCGAGAAGACGCTGCACGAGGACCCGAAGTTGGAGCACGACCTCCGCGAGGCGGTCCGCGACCTGTTGCAGGCCCGGGCGTCGGAGTACGCGGCGGTCGTGCGCGTCGGCACCGCCACCGCCCGTCTGGGCCTCGCCGCCCTGCCGGCCGAGGTGCGGCGCGAGCTGACGAAGGACTTGGTCGACCTGGTCTCCAAGGAGCTCGGCCAGATTGTCGAGAGGTCGCTGTAGCCGATGTCCACCTCGGTGGAGTCGGTCCGCATCTACGAGATCAAGCGCGTCGACGTAGAGGGCGCTATCGTCATCGACGGATTTCCGTCGGTCGGCCTGGTGAGCTCGATCGTCGCCAACTACCTCATCGACACGCTCCAGATGGAGCAGATCGGCATCGTCGAATCGCCGGCGTTCCCGACCGTCTCGCTCGTGCGCAACGGCATCCCGCAGCACCCGGTGCGCATCTACGCCGGGCGGCCGAAGGCCGACCGCACCGGCAAGGGCGCCGACAAGATCGTCGCGTTCGTCTCCGAGTTCCATCCGGCCCCCTCCGTCATCCACCCGCTCGCGACGGCGATCCTGGACTGGGTGCAGGAGCAGCGGTGTTCGCTCCTCGTCTCGCCCGAGGGGCTCGTGGTGGAGGCGCCCGCCGGCGCCCCGCGCAAGGCGCGGGGCGGCATCGCCGACGTGAAGGTCTTCGGGATCGCGAGCACGCAGAAGGCCCGCGAGCTGTACATCGAGCCGAATACGATCCCGTTCAACGAGGGGGTCATCACCGGCATCGCGGGCGTCCTCCTCAACGAGGGCCGCCGCCGGGGGTTCGATGTCCTGACGTTCCTGGCCGAGGCCCAGGCAGATTACCCGGACGCGCGGGCCGCGGCGAAGGTGATCGAGACGATCAACCGGATCCTGCTCCGGAGCCCGCTCGACCCCGTCCCGCTCTACGCCGAGGCGGAGCGGATCGAGCAGCAGCTGCTCCAGATCCAGCGCCGCGCCGCGGACCGGGCCCGGCCCGAGGCCGGGGCGACCCCGTCGCAGCCGATGTACCGCTGAGCCCATCGCGCGGGACGAGCGCGAGGAGCTCGCGGACCCCCTCGACGAGCCGCTCGACGTCGCGCCGGTCGTTGTACAGGTAGAACGACGCGCGCACGTTGCCGGTGAGGCCCCGCTCCGCGTAGAACGAGTGGACGCAGTGCATCCCCGAGCGGACGAGCACCCCGTGGCCCTCGTCGAGGTACACCGCGGCGTCGTGCGGGTCGACCCCGTCCAGGGTGAACGCGAAGATGCTGGGCCGCTCGCGGGGGTCCGCGGGGCCGAGGACGTGCAGCCGCGCCTCGCCGTCCAGACGGCGGCTCACCTCGCGGCCGAGCTCGAGCTGGTGCGCGAGGACCTCGTCGAGCCCGACGCGACGCAGGTAGTCCAGCCCAGCCCGGGCGCCCAGGACGCCGGCGTAATTCTGCAGGCCGGACTCGAACCGGTGCGGCGGCGGCCGCAGGCGGTGCTCCGTCAGCGTCGTCCACTCGACCGTCTCCCCGCCGAGGGTGAGCGGCCGCAATTCGCGCAGGAACTCCGGCCGGCCGATCAGCGCTCCGACGCCGTTCGGCCCCAGCATCTTGTGGGCCGAGACGGCGTACGCGTCCACGCCGAGCCGGCCCAGGTCGACCGGAAGGTGCGGCGCCGCCTGGCAGCCGTCCGAGAGGACCTGGGCGCCCCGGTCGTGGCTCCGTTCCACGATCTCGCGGAGCGGCAGCGTGCGGCCGTCCAGATTGGAGGTGTGGAAGACGCTCACGAGGCGGACCCCCCGGGCGAGCGCCGTCTCCAGCGCGTCCGCGTCGAACCCGCCGTCGTCGGGGAGCGAGAGGATCTCGATCCGGATCCCCCGCTCGCGGACGAGCCGCTGCCAGACGACGAGGTTCGAGTTGTGCTCGCGGTCGGTGAGGAGGACCCGGTCGCCGGGGTTCCAGTCGAGCCCCTGCGCGACGAGGTTGATCGCCTCGGTGGCGTTCCGCAGGAAGGCGACGTTCGACGGGTCACCGGCCCCGAAGAACCGGGCGAACGTCGCGCGCGCCTCCTCGAACCTTCGGCCGACCTCCTCCGAGAAGCGGTGAACGCTCCGGCCCGCACACCCCGGGTACTGCGTGTAGTACTCCTGCATCGCCTCGAGGACCGGCGCCGGAACGAGAGACATGCACGCCGAGTCGAGGTACGCCGGCGGGCCGTGGTCCCCCTCGACCCGGAGCGCGGGGAAGTCCCCCCGGACGCGTCGGGTGTTCATCCGGCCCCGTGCTGGAGGCCGACGGCGGCGGCCGCCAGAACGGCGGCGCCGTAGACCATCGACGCTTCGGGGGGCGCGAACGTCGCGCTGTGCAGGCTCGCCGGCGGCCCGCGCTCCCGGACGCCGAGCCGCAGGAACGTCCCCGGGACCTTCTCGAGGTACCGGGCGAAATCCTCGGCCCCCAGCAGCGGCTGGGCCATCTCGGTGACCGCGGTAGGCCCGAGCTCCACCTCGAGAGCCCGGACCACCGTGAGCGTCGCCTCCCGCGGGTTCACCAGCGGCGGGTATCCCCGGCGGTAGGCGATTGTCGCCCGGGCGCCGAGGCTCGACGCGAGCGCCCGGACCCGGCGCTTCAACGCCTTCTCCATCACGTCGCGCGTGGCGGCCGCCACCGTGCGCACGGTCCCTTCGAGGACGACCTCCTCCGGGAGGATGTTCTCCCGGGTACCGCCGTGG
Source organism: uncultured Thermoplasmata archaeon (assembly GCA_963719635.1). Taxonomy (GTDB): domain Archaea; phylum Thermoplasmatota; class Thermoplasmata; order Lutacidiplasmatales; family UBA184; genus Lutacidiplasma. The sequence continues at coordinate 429,727 of CAVRCS010000004.1, forward strand.
ATGGAACCCACGCTCACCACGACCGGGTCGCACGGGTCCCGGACCCGGCTGGCGAGCGCCTGGAGCCCGGCGACGACCTCGCTCGCCACCAGCACCGCGTCCGGTCCCTGCTGAGGCGTGGAGGCGTGACCGCCGCGTCCGTGGATGGTGATCCGGAAGAAGTCAGCGGCCGCCATGAACGGCCCGACCCCCCAGCCGACCGTCCCCAGCGGCAGGCTCGGGTCGACATGTTGGCCGACGACGTAGCTGACCTTCGGGCGCTCGAGGCATCCGTGTTCGATCATCGGCTGGGCGCCGCCCCGCGCCCCCTCCTCCTCGGACGGCTGGAACAGCAACTTCACCGGCCCCTTCATGGCGCTCGGGTGCCGGGAGAGTATCGCGGCGGCGCCGAGGAGGGAAGCCATGTGGACATCGTGGCCGCAGGCGTGCATCGTGCCGGGCCGGCGCGAGCGGAACGGAAGGCCCGTTTTCTCGGTGAGCGGGAGGCCGTCCATGTCGGCCCGAAGCGCCACCACCGGCCCGGCGGCCCGGGGGTTCAAGAGACCGACGACCCCGTTCAACCCGTCCGGATACGTCGTCGCCGGGATCCCCAGCTCGACGAGAGCCGCGAGCACCTTCTCTCGGGTCCGGACCTCTTGGCCGGAGAGCTCCGGTTCTTGGTGTAGCGCGGCTCGCCAGGCGCGCATGGCGGGGAGCACGGACTTCGCAGCCCGGCTCCACGCGACAACCGACCCCGACACTCGCGCACGAGCCGACCGGCCGCTATAACTCGCGCGGGGACGCCCGCGGCGGCACGGGTCCCCCCAGCAGGAGCTCCCGAGCGCGGCGCGGCGCCCCGAAGGAACGGAGCTCGGGGGCGGCGGGGCCCGCCGGCGCCGCCCGCGCGAACCGGTTGAACCAGACCGGGAGGATCCCGGCTCCGGACGCGCCGACGACGTCGTTCGGCCACGAATCGCCGAGCATCGTCGTCTCGGCAGGGGTCGAACCCGCGACGCGCACGGCCTCGTCGAAGATCCGCCGGTCGGGCTTGGCGAAGCCGAGTCGGCCGGAGGTCACGAGACCGTCGACGAGGCGGTCGAACCGTAGCAGCCGCAGCTTCTCCGCCTGGCCGGCTTCAGGTCCGTTGCTCACGACCACGACCGGGACGCGGCCATGAAGGCCCCGTAGGAACGCCTCCGCACCGGCGACTGGGCGGCGGGCCTTCTCGTAGTGCGCTCGGTACGCGCGTGCGATCTCTGCCGACCGGGATTCCGTCAGTTCCTCCCCGCAGAGGCGGCCGAGGCGCTGCCACCGTGCGCGGCGAGATGCCTCGACACTGACGGTGCCCGCGCGCAGGGCCCCCTGGTGCGCCTCGAGTACGTCCATGTAGGTGCTCAGGAGGAGCGAGAGCGGTCGACGCCGGAGCCACGGCTCGGAGCGGCCGACCGCCGCGATCGCGCCCCGGCAGGTCTGCGTATGGTCGAACAGCGTGTCGTCGAGGTCGACCAGGAGCGCGCGGCGCTGGGAGCGCTCGACCCGGCGGGAGCGGTCCACGGCGGGGAACGTCCGGCACACACCATCACCGTTGCCCAGGGGTCCGGAGAAGGCATCGGGACGCGGCTGGGCCGAGCGGAGACCGGCGAGGCGGCTTCCCGGCGGCGGGACCTTGCGCCGGCGGGGTCCTGAGGGTCGGGATGTGCCGTCCTTTTATAGTAGAGATTACTTATCGAAACGAGCCGAACCGCGCGCCGGCTCGCCGGTGGCGGGGACGGTCAAGGCAAGGATACCATGGCGAAGATCCTGGGAATCGACCTCGGTACGAGCAACTCCGCCGCGGCGATGTTGGAGGGCGGGCGCCCCCAGATCATCCCGAGCGCGGAAGGGACGACGGTCGGCGGCGGGAAGGCGTTCCCGTCGTACGTCGCGTTCACGAAGGACGGGCAGCTGATCGTCGGCGAGCCCGCGCGCCGCCAGGCGATCTCCAACCCCGAGGGGACGGTCACCGCCTTCAAGCGGAAGATGGGGACCGATTACAAGTACACCCTCTTCGGCAAGTCGTACACGCCGCAGCAGCTGTCGGCGTTCCTCCTCCAGAAGATCAAGCGGGACGCCGAGGCGTTCCTCGGCGAGAAGGTCGAGAAGGCGGTCATCACGGTCCCCGCCTACTTCAACGATAACCAGCGGCAGGCGACCAAGGACGCGGGGGCGATCGCCGGCCTCGAGGTCGTCCGGATCATCAACGAACCGACGGCCGCCTCGCTCGCCTACGGGCTGGACAAGGCCGGCAAGAACCAGAAGATCCTCGTCTTCGACCTCGGCGGCGGGACGCTGGACGTCACGCTGATGGAGTTCGGGGACGGCGTTTTCGAGGTCCTGTCCACGAGCGGCGACACGCAGCTCGGCGGGACCGACATGGACAACGCGATCACCGAGTGGATCGTCGGGGAGTTCCAGAAGGATTCCGGTGTCAACATTCGCTCGGACAAGATGGCGATGCAGCGGGTCCGCGACGCGGCCGAGAAGGCGAAGATCGAGCTCTCCTCGACCGTCGACACCCAGCTGAACCTGCCGTTCCTTACCGCGACGCAAGAAGGCCCGAAGCACCTCGCGCTCCAGATGAGCCGCGCCAAGCTCGAAGAGCTGGTCCGGCCGATCATCGAGCGGTGCCGCGCGCCGGTCGAGCAGGCGATCCGCGACGGCAAGCTGACGAAGGAGGAGATCGCCCGGGTCGTCTTGGTCGGCGGGCCGACCCGGATGCCCCTCGTCCAGAAGTTCCTCGAGCAGTCGGTCGGCCGCCCGATCGAGCGCGGCGTCGACCCGATGGAGTGCGTCGCCCTCGGCGCGGCGATCCAGGGCGGGGTCCTCGCCGGCGAGGTGAAGGACGTCCTGCTCCTGGACGTCACACCGCTCGCGCTCGGCCTCGAGACGCTCGGCGGGGTCTTCACGCACCTGATCGATCGGAACACGACGATCCCGACGCGCAAGAGCCAGACGTTCACCACCGCCGCCGACAACCAGTCGACGGTCGAGGTGAAGGTCTTCCAGGGGGAGCGGCCGATCGCCGCCGACAACGTCGCGCTCGGCAGCTTCCTGTTGACGGGAATCCCGCCCGCGCCGCGCGGGACGCCGCAGGTCGAGGTGAGCTTCGACATCGACGCGAACGGCATCCTCAACGTCTCCGCGAAGGACCTCGCGAGCGGGCGCAAGCAGGGGATCACGATCACCGCGTCGAACAAGCTGTCGAAGGACGAGGTCGCCAAGATGGTCCACCAGGCGGAGGAGTTCGCCTCCCAGGACCGCGACCGGGCCCAGCTGATCGAGGCGAAGAACCACGCCGAGTCGCTCGCCTACGAGGCCGAACGGCTCCTCGTCGACTCGAAGGAGAAGCTCGACGCCGCCGAGGCGGACGGGATCCGGGAGAAGGCGAGTGCGCTCCGCGCGGCCGTCCAGGAGAAGGACGCGACGGTCGCCGGGGTGCAGGCGAAGACGGAGGAGCTCACGAAGGCGCTCCACGCGGTCGCCGCGAAGCTCTACCGGCCCCCGACGGGCGAGTCGGGGGAAGGGGCTCCCCCCTCCGAGTCCGGCTCCGAGCCGCCGGCCGGCCCCGGGGGCGGCGGCGGTGCGGTCGACGCGGACTTCAAGGTCGTCCACGACGACGGCGAGAAGGGCTCTTCGTAGCGGCGCGGCGTACGCGCGGGCTCACGCCCCGGGGACGGGGCGGGGCCACGCCAGTCCCTTCGACGGGCCGACGTACTCGACGTCGGGCCGGATCAGCCGGTTGTCGCTCGCCTGCTCGAGCGCGTGCGCCGTCCAGCCAGCCGTCCGCGCGACGGCGAACGTCGGGGTGAACAGCTCGGGCGGCAGCCCGATCGCTTCGAGGACGACCGCGCTGTAGAACTCGACGTTGGCGAAGATCCGGGCCCCGGGGTGCGCGGTGCGGAGCGCGGCGAGGCCGGCCCGTTCCACCGTTTCGGCGAGGCGTAGCCGCTCCGGCGCGGCGACGCGCTTGGCGACCTCGTGGAGCGTGAGGCCCCTCGGGTCCTCTGACTTGTACGCCCGGTGGCCGAACCCGTAGAGGAGCTCGCGGCGGGCGAGGCGCTCGCGGACCCAGCGCTCCGCGTTCTCCGGAGCGCCGACGCCGTCGAGCATCTCCACGACGCGGCTGGGCGCCCCGCCGTGCAGCGGTCCTTTGAGCGTCGCGAGTGCCGCGGTGGCGGCGCTGGCAAGGTCGGAGTGGGTGGAGATGGCGATCCGCAGGACGAACGTCGAGGCGTTCATTCCGTGGTCGGCGAGCAGGTCGAAGTACGCCTCGAGAGCTCGGACCCGCGCGGCCGTGGGCTCCTCGCCGGTGAGCATCCAGAGGTAGTTGGCGACGTGCCCGAGGTCGCCGCGGGGGGCGAGCGGCTCGCGCCCGTTCGCCCGCCGCACGTGGCGGGCGAGCAGGACCGGCGCCTGGGCGATCAGGCGGTAACCCTCCTCGAGCTTCGGCGGATAGCCCCAGCTGCCGTCCCCGAGCAGCGAGAGGATCGTCCGAAGCGCCTCGAGGGGCGGAAGGCCCGGGGCCAGCGCATCGGCGGCGGTGACGGTCGGCGGGGGAACCTCCCGTGCGCCCCGGAGCGACCGAGCGAGCTCGGGCGACGGGTCGGCGCTCGGGGGCTCGCCGAGGAGGAGGAGGTGGGCGACCGACTCGTACGGCACGCCGGTCGCCAGCGCCCGGGCGTCGTACCCCCGATAGACGAGGTCGCTCGTCTCGCCGCCGACCCAGGTGATCGACGAGCGGCCGGCGACGACCCCCTCGAGCCCCGCGGACCGGTCGGCCAGGGACATCGGTCCGGTCGAGCGCCGCGGCGGATAGCGCTAGCCCCGGCGAGGTGTGACGCTCGCCGAAAACGACGGGCCGGGCCCGGGACCCTACCGGTCGAAAGCGCCGCGGGCAAAGTCTAAAGGTCGGGAGCCGGTCGCGCCGCCGATGCCGGAGAGCCCTCTCGCCGTCGCGGAGCGTCTGACCGACCAGAACGTCACGCTCCTGCTCAAGGATGGCCGCACGCTCGAGGGGAAGCTCCTCGGGCTGGACGAGCACATGAACCTCGTCCTGGACGACGGCAGCGAGAAGGCGGCCGACGTGAGCCGCCACCTGGGGCGGATCGTCGTCCGGGGCTCGAACGTCGTCTCGATCCATGCGCCCGCGGGGGCGCGCCCGAAGACCCGGTGACCGTGCCGGACCGCGCGGCCGCCCCGGGTGCCGGCTCCCCCCATCTCAAGGGCGAGTTGCTCGCCGTCCTCAAGCTCCTGGCCCAGGCCGGCGCCGACCACACGCCGCTCGTGCTCACCTCCCGCGAGCTCGGCGATCGCGTCGGCGTGAGCCAGCAGGCGGCCGACCGCTACCTGATGGACCTGGAGCGACGCGGGCTGCTGACCCGCTCGCTCGCCAACCGCCGGCAGCGCCTCCAACTGAGCCGGGAGGCGCTGGCGCTCCTGCGGGCGGAGTACCGCGGCTACCGACGGATCTTCGAGGGCCCGGCGCGGATCTCGATCGCCGGCGAGGTCGTCACCGGCCTCGGGGAGGGGCGCTACTACCTGAGCCAGCCCGGGTACGTCGTGCAGTTCTCCGAGCGGCTTGGCTACGCGCCGTACCCGGGGACGTTGAACGTGCGGCTGCGACCGAGCGAGATCCGACGGCTCGGCGTCGTCGGCGACTGGGACGGCGTCCGGATCGACGGCTTCGAGGCCGGAGGACGGACGTTCGGGGGGGCCAGCTGCTACCCGGCGAAGCTGAACGGCCGCAAGTGCCACCTGATCCGTCCGGACCGCTCGCACTACCAGGACGTCGTCGAGTTCGTCGCCGCGGACCGGCTCCGCACCCGGCTCGCCTTGAAGGACGGTTCCGCCGTGAGCGCGGACCTCGAGGAGCGGTGACGCCGGAGTCGCTCGCCCGGGCCGTCGCGCGCGACCGGCGCCCGGAACCGGCATCGCCGACGGACGCGTCGCACTACGTCAACGCCTGGGTCGAGGAGGAGGCGATTGGGGCCGAGCGGGTCTCGGCGTTCGTCCTGATCCTGCGGACCCGAGGCTGCTACTGGGCGGACGCGAAGGGCTGCTCGATGTGCGGCTACGCCCGCGACACGCTGGGCCGGTCGGCGACCCCCGCGGAGTTGACGGCCCAGCTGGGCCGGGCCCTCGGCCGGTACCGGGACGAGCCGTACGTGAAGATCTACACCTCCGGCAGCTTCCTCGACGACCGGGAGGTCGACCCGGCGAGCCGCGCCGCCGTCGCCGGTGCGTTCTCGGGCCGGGCGCGGCGGCTGCTGTTCGAAACGCTCCCGGAGTTCGCCACGCCGGAGACCCTCGCCCCGCTCCGGGGGGCGTTCGCCGGCGAGCTGGAGGTTGCGCTGGGTCTGGAGACGACCGACCCCGTCGTCCTCGCGAGGTACGTGCACAAGAACGCTCCCCCGAGCGCGTACCTGGAGGCGGCAGACCGCGTTCGTGCCGCCGGAGCGCGCGCGAAGGCGTACCTGCTGCTGAAACCGCCGTACCTTACCGAGGGGGAGTCGGTCGGCGACGTCGTCCGGTCGGTCCGGGAAGCGGCTCCCCGGTTCGATGCGCTCTCCGTGAACCCGGTCCACATCCAGGGCGGGACGGTCGTGGAGTGGCTGTTCCGCCGGGGGCGGTACCGCCCGCCGTGGCTCTGGTCGGTCGTCGAGGCGCTGCGGACGGCGGCCCCGGACCGCGGGTCGGCCCGGCTCGTGTCGTTCCCGACCGCTGGCGGGCTGCCGCGCGGGCCGCACAACTGCGGCCGGTGCGACCGCGCTGTCCTGGCGGCGGTCGAGGAGGCCTCGCTCAGCCAGCAGTTCGACGGCCTCGAGCACCTCGACTGCAGCTGCCGCGAGCAGTGGCGGGCTACATGCGCCCTGGAGCCGCTCGGGGTCGAGGCGTGACCGCCGCCTCCGCCGCTCTCCCTCCGAACGCCGCGAAGACGATCGGCACCTTCCTGCGCGCCCACGCGCTCGCCGACGGACTCACCGGCATCGTCGTCGGGCTCTCGGGCGGCGTCGACAGTGCGCTCGTAGCGAAGCTCTCCCGCGACGCTCTGGGGCCCGAGCACGTCCTGGGCGTACTGCTGCCCGACCGCCATGTGTCGGCCGAGCTGGCCGTAGAGACCGAGCGGTTCGGCCGGGAGCTGGGGATCTCGGTCCGCACCGTGCCGATCGACCGGCTGGAGTCCGCCTTCCGCGCCGCGCTCCCCGAGGTCGAGGACCGGCTGACGGTCGGCAACACGGCAGCGCGGATCCGGATGACGGTCCTCTACGCCCTTGCCCGAGAGCAGCGCAAGCTCGTCGCAGGGACCGGAAACAAGTCCGAGCTGCTCCTCGGCTACTTCACGAAGTTCGGGGACGGGGGCGCCGACCTGCTGCCGATCGGGGATCTGTACAAAACCGACGTTTGGACCCTCGCAGAAGAGCTCGGGATTCCCGAAGCGATCCGCCGGCGGCCCCCGTCCGCCGGATTCTGGCCGGGCCAGACGGACGAGGGCGAGTTGGGGGTGCCGTACGCCGTGGTCGACCGCGTCCTGCGACGCCTTGAGCTGATGGAGCGGGAGGAGGAGGTCGTCCACGCGACCGGGTCGGATCCGGAAACGGTCCACCGGATCACCGCGCGGCTGGAGCAGCACCGTCACAAGCGGCGGCTTCCCCCTGTGGCGAAGCTCGGGCTCCGCACCGTCGGGCTCGACTGGCGGGAGTGAGCGGCCCCCGCGAGGAGTTATCCCCACGCGGGGCTCGCGACTTTCGACCGCCTCGGACTCCCTGCATGGACCGCGCCACGTACCAACGGCTCTCTGATGCGCTCGTCACGTACGACGACGTGCGTCGGCTGGCCGAGGCCGAGCATCGGGACGAAGAGCTCCTGATGGTCATCCACACCCATCGGGTCACCCGCGACGCGACGCGGCGGTTCTACGTCGTCAAGCGGCAGGTCCCCAAGCTCGTCGGCCAGTACAAGCACGGCCGGTCGATGGTGGAGATCGCCCGCGAGTGGAAGTTCCCGCCCGTCCTAATGGGCCAGATCATGCTCGGTGAGCTGGGAGTCCCGCGCAAGAAGGTCTGGCAGACATTCCTGCACCCCGAGACCGCGCCGGACGGCAGGCTTCGCGAGGAGGTCGAGCGGCTCCTCGCCGTGGACATGATCTATTCGCCCCAGGGTCTCGAGCTCCAGCGCGAACGGGGCCGCAAGGGCGAGGACCGGATGCACCAGTGGCTCGACAAGCACGGGATCGGCTTCCGGACGGAGAAGGACCTCCGCGGGAAGTACCAGAAGACCCCGGACGCGCTGCTGGACGAGCCGATCGTCTTCTTCGGCCAGAAGCTTACCTGGATCGAGTCGAAGGCGAATTTCGGCGATGACGTCGAGCTTCGCAAGAACCTCAAGCGCCAGCTGGGCCCGTACACCGAGATCTTCGGCGAAGGGGCGGTCGTCTACTGGTACGGGTTCGTCGACGGGGCGGAGTCGCCGCCGGGGATCCTGCTGTGGGACGCTCCGACGTTCGAGGGGATCACGCCGATCGTCAAAGAGAGCCGGCCGCGAGCTCACGCTGGGCACCCGAGCCGAGATCACGCTCGACCACCGTCCCCGGAGCCACCTCTCGAAGCCCCAGGATCAGCGCCCGACGACTACGACGGCGCGCCGCCTCCCTGAGCTGGCGGGAGAGCGAGCGGCCGAGCAGGTCGCCGTCCGCTGAGAGACCCGAGCGGCGAAGCCGCTCGACGAGCGCGAGTGCATCCGGCACGAGCTCCGGCCGGGCCGCGATCACGTAGGTGTCCAGCGGCGGCTCCCCTTCCGGCCACCGCTCCGCGCCGCGAAGGAGGAGTTCGAGGGTCTGGTCCCCAATCGCAAGACCCGCGGCGGGCGTCGACGGGCCGCCGAACAGTTCGATGAGGTGGTCGTACCGCCCCCCGCCGAAGACCGAGCGGCTCTCTCCCTTCCGGGTGAACGCCTCGAAGACAGTGGAAGTGTAGTAGGCAAGGCCGCGGACGACCGTCGGGTCGTAGACGACCCGGTCGGAGAGGCCGACCTTGTCGAGCAACCCGAGGAGCTTCTTCAGCCGGGCGACCCCCTCCAGCGCCTGCGCATCGAAGCCGGCGGACAGTTCGGCGAGGAACACGTCCGCCTGACCGAGGGCGACGCCGAGCCCAGCCCCCCTCAGGAGGGTTGTCAACTCCTCGCACCGGGCAGCCGACACCCCGGCGGCCTGTAACTCCCCCGCGAACTCCGACGCCGACGCCTTGCGGAACCGGTCCACGGCACGGAAGAACCGGGCCCCGTCAGTCGCACCGTACCGGCGTCCAAGGCCCTCCGCCACCGCCCGGTCGTTGAGCCGGAAGGCGTACAGGTCCTTCGCCCCGACCTCGTCCAGCAACATCGAGGCGGTGGACAGCAGATCGACCTCAGCCTCCAAGCCGGGGACCCCAACGATGTCGAGGTTGAACTGGAGGAATTCGCGAGTGCGGCCGGACTGAGGTTCCTCGTACCGCCAGCTCTTCGAGACGGTGAACCACTTCACCGGCAGCGGTTCGGCTTTGCCCCGTTCGACGAAGATCCGCGCGAGCGACGGGGTCTGCTCCGGCAGGAGCGCGACCGGGCGGTCCCCCTTGTCGACGAAGCTCCACGTTTCGGCAGCGATCCCTTCGCCGCTCTTCCGCTGATACAGCTCGAAGCTCTCGACGCACGGCACCTCGAGCTCGGCGTAGCCGGCGCGGCGGGCTGCGGCCCGCATCCGACGGCGAATCTCCGAGCGTGCGCCGGCATCCGGGGGCGGATAGTCTCGGAAGCCGCGCAGAGGTCCCGGGCTCACGAAGCGTACCAGCGCCGGGTGCCTCTTAGACTCAACGGACGGCCAGCGGCGCCGCGGCGAGTTGCCGGACGGGCAGGACCTATCGTCCGCGGGTTCGGGCGTTCATGCGGGCGGGGTCGGGCGAGCCGTGCCGGCCTCGGCGGGTGCTCCGGCCACTGTCTCGGAGTTCTCGGGCGGGCCGACGAACCCCCGGAGCCCCGGTACGCCACGACCGTGCCGACGAAGTTCCGTCGGCGGAGCTCGGTCGAGACCGCGCGCAGGTCGGCGAGCGCCGGCGCGAGCTCGGCGCCGGAGTTCCTGAGCTCCACCAGGCGGTCGCGGACCCGCTTCAGCTCGTCGAAGAACCGGGGTTCGACCAGGGACCACAGCGCGAGGGCGCCGCGGGCGAGGAGGCGTTCCGCCTGCTCGCGCTTGCCGCTCGAGAGGAGCCGTCGACCCTCCTGGACGGGACCGAGCGCTGGGGTCGGGTCGCCGCCGAGCTCCGTGAGCGTCTCGGCGAGGAGGTCGCAGCTCGCGATCAGGATTCGCCCGGTCGCCCATCCGTCCTCCAGCCGGGTGAGCTCGTCGCGGACGTGACTGAGACGACGGTCCGCCCCCGGGAGGTCGCCCGTCCCCATCGCTCCCCGCGTCGCGTCGAGCTCGACGTCGGCGCTCGGGGTCGGGAACAGCTGGGCGATCTCGTTCCGCCGGGCCATCTGTTCGTCGAACGCGACGGCGAGGGCGCTGGCGACGTGGACGAACGCCTCGCGGACCGCGGCGTCCAGCGACCGCTCGTCGTCGGCCGTCTCGGCCGCCGCGATGCGCGCGGAGAGGGAGGCAAGGTCGAGGCTGCGCCGGCGCGCGAGCCGGAGATACTCCTCCCCGCGCAGACGGAGCGCCTCTCCGTGAACGGGGGGCGGCAGCGGGGGGATGCCGGGAAGCCGGGTGAGCGGCTCCGGTCGGAGGGTCGGTTCGCTCTTCGGAAGCTCGAGGACGGCGGGACCCCGCATCGCCGCGGCGGGCCGCAACAGCGGCGCGGGGACGGGGTCCGGGGTCCCCTCGAGGTCGACCGAGCGGATCAGTTCCGCGACCGTCGCCAGGTAGGCCGGGTCGGTGTCTCCGGTCCGCCCCGCCGCGTCCCGGACCGCATCGAAGAGGGTCGTGGCGAGGCGGCATCCCGGGCAGTCGTCCCGGTCCGCCGGAACGTCCGCGCCGCACGCCGGGCAGACGGCCACTCCGGTCCTCCGACCCTTAACACTGAGTTCTCCCGTAAAAGCTCTCGTGCAGGGTCGGCCCGCGGCCCCGGGAGCGGCGCGAGATGCCGTCGGGCCGACGGAGTCGGGTGGTAGACCCCGGGGACGGCACGACGCGGGGCGCGCCTCCACCCGCCGGTCTCGAGCGGGAACGAGCGGCGGCAGCCGTCACATTTCCACCCCCGGCCCGCCCCGAGCGAGCGCGCCGGCCGCTGGCATCCGTCGCACCTTGGCGGAGCCCAGCCGCCGTCGTCGGCGAGCTCGAGGACGACGATCCCCTCGAGCCGGAGGGTCCGGCCCGGCCCGGCGCTCCCCCAGACACGGACCCGGTCCCCGGCCCGGAGCTCGCGGGCCACCGTCGGGAGCGTCTTCGTCGGCTCGAACGCGACGCACGGCGTCGTCCCCCCGAGTCCCGGAGCGAGAAGCGAACATGCCCGCCCTTGAGGATCGCCACAGAGCCGGCGACGGTTCCCGTCAGCACTCCGCTCCGATACGTCCGGAGGTCCCCCGACGACCGCTCGACGAGGTGGTCGCCGGTCGCCTGGTTCGTCCGGAAGAGGAGCCACCGCTCGACCCGTTCGGAGCGGATCGTCGGGAGGGCGGCGAGCGGCGCCTGGGCGCTCGTCCCCCGCAGCCCGAAGAGGATCGGACACGGGGTGTGGGGGCTCACGAGGAGCCGACGCGTGCGTGCGTCGTGGCAGAGGAAGAGGTCAGGGTGCTCCCGCTGCGCTTGGAGCACGCTCCCCATGTCGACCTCTCGTGGGCGCCCGACCCTCTCGCCCGGTCGGTAGGCGATCAGCTCCCAGGTCCCGCGCCGTCCCGGCCACGCGAGCGCGGCGGCGGCGCCGATGAGCCCCCGCCGGCCCGAGCGGGTGCGCCAGCGGGCCCGGGAGACCCGCAGGGCGCGCGTCGCCTGCTCGACGGTTACGATCTCCCGGACGGCGGACCAGTAGAGCGCCGCTGGCGGTTGGACGGGCGACGCGACCAGGGCCGGGTCGGTCCCTTTCTCGTGGGGGGACGCGGCGACGACACGCCGCCAGGCGTCGTCAAAGAAGCCGTCGCTCTCGTCGGACGTTAGCGGCGCGCCCCGGGCGAAGCAGGCGACCGGCTTCGCGTCCATCGATCCGATCGTGCGCCGGCGGCCCTTCCCGTGTCCCAGACGGAGGCGCAGCGCCGCGTTCCCGCGGGTCTTCCACGGGACGTTCGGGTTCAGACGGACGAGTCCGGGTTCGCCAACCAGGTCGAGGCGGTGCTCGCGGGCGACCCGGACGAGCTCGGTGAGCACCCAGGTCGTGCAACCGCCGCTCGGGCTGTCCGTGTCGTCCACCCCGACCCACACGGTCGGTCCCGACGCCCGGCCCCTACGCGAGCGCCGAGAGGAGCTTTTCGTAGTGGGCCCGGTTGCTCGCCAGGTCGTTCGGGGTCCGCACCGGCCCGAGCTTCTCGCCGAGGAGCTTCACCTCGAGCCCGTCCCGTTCGCCGTTCGCTGGCCGGTGGAGGACCCCGACCGGGATGCGGCCCGCATCGATCTGGTCGAGGCAGAGGCCGAACATCACGCGGCGGTTCGTGGGGTCGTACCCCGGCAGGGTCGTGACGTCGATCACCTGCTCGCGCCAGAGCTTGTAGGTGTCGTTGTAGGTGACGCACGGCGAGAGGTCCTCGACGAAAGCGAAGCCACGGCCCTCGCGCGTGAACGTGAGCGCCTCCTCCAGGATCGCGGTCATCGTCTTCGGGTCCCCCGAGAACGTGCGCGCGATGAAGTTCGGGGCGGGCACGGAGAGGGCGGTGAGGATGGCATGGAACGGACGCTCGACGTTCCCCTCGAAGCCGATCTGGCTCGTCGGGGATGCCTGGCCCTTGGTGAGGCCGTACGTCTCGTTGTTCATGACAAGGTAGAGGATCGAGGCGTTCTTCTTGAACGCGTGGAGGAAGTGGCCCATCCCGATCGCGTAGCCGTCCCCGTCGCCGCCCGCGGCGACGACCGTGAGACCGGGGTTGGCGAGCTTCACGCCGACGGCCTGCGCGAGGAGCCGGCCGTGCAGGGCGTGGATCCCGTTCACCTCGAGGAAGTTGTGGATCGAGCCGGAGCAGCCGATCCCCCCGACGAGGACGAGGTCGTGGGTGGCGATCTTCAGGTTCACCGCCGCGCGCTTGACGGCCGCCAGCACGCTGAAGTCGCCGCACCCGGGGCACCAGATCGGCTGGACCGGCTTCGCCGACTTCGTGGGCATGCTCAGGCCGCCTCCTGGATCGCCGAGACGATCTCGGGCGCGCGGAACGACGCGCCGTCGTACTTGAGGACCGAACGGAGCTTGGCGTGGTGCCAAGGGACCGTCTCGCGGATGAGACGGGCGAACTGGCCGGTGTAGTTGTGCTCCACGACGTACGCGACGTCGACGGAGGCGAGGAACGGGTCGAGCTCGTGCGCCGGCACGGGGTAAAGCGTCCGAGCCTGGAAGTAGCGGGTCGATAGGCCGCGGGCTTCGAGCAGCCGCTGGGCCTCCAGGATCGGGCCCGAGGTGCTCCCGAAGCCGATCAGCCCGACCTTCGCGCCGGCGGGGCCGAACAGCCGCCCGCTCGGCAGCTCGTCGCGGGCGCGGCGCATCTTCTCCATCCGCTGGCGCATCATCGTACGCCGGTTCGTCGGGTCGACGGAGACGTGGCCCCACTCGTCGTGCTCGTTGCCGGTCACCTCGCTCCAGATGCCGGGGGTGCCGGGCGACGCCCACGGGCTCACGCCGACCTCCGTGTGGGCGTAGACCTTGTACTCCGTGGCGGTCTCCAGCTTCTCCGCGGTGAGGCGCGGGCCGCGGTCGATCGCGACGTGGGCGAGGTCGAACCGCTGCGTCGTCGTCGTGTTCTGACAGAGCGCCTGGTCGAGGAGCAGGATCACCGGCAGCCGCCAGCGGTCGGCGAGGTTGAGCGCGTCCACGGTCATCCCGAACGCATCGACCGGGTCGGCCGGCGCCACGATGAAGCGCGGGTACTCCCCGTGCCCAAGGTTGGCGAGGTGCGAGAGGTCCGACTGCTCGTGGCGCGTCGGCTCCCCCGTCGACGGCCCCACGCGCTGGCAGTCGGCGACCAGGATCGGGATCTGGGCCGCGCCGGCGTGGCCGATCCCCTCCGTCATGAGCGAAAGGCCCGGCCCGCTCGTGCTCGTCATCACGCGGGCGCCGGCGTACGACGCGCCGATGATCATGTTGATCGCGGCGAGCTCGTCCTCCGCCTGACGGACGATCCCACCGAGGGGCGGCAGGTACCGCTGGAGGTACTCCATCACCTCGGTCGCCGGGGTGATCGGGTAGCCCGCGAAGAAGCGGCCCCCGCCGACCGTGAAACCGAGCGCGACCGCCTGGTTGCCCGTCGTGAGGATCAGGTCGTGGGCGTCGCCGTCGAGGACCGAGAACCGGTTCGCCACCCCGGTCGCGTCCTGCGCCGCCTTCCGGCCGATCTCGAGCGCCTTGAGATTCTTCTCGAGCGCTTCCGGGCTCCGGCGGCGGAACCGTTCGTCGATCACTTCGCGCGTCTTGGCGGCGTCGAAGCCGAAGATGACCGACAGCGCACCGTAGGCGGCCGTGTTCTTGAAGATCGGTTGGCCGAGCGGGCCCCCGACCAGGGTCGCGAACGGAAAGCCGGCGGCGTTCGGAAGGTCCGAGTGGAACGACGTCGAGTCGTAGAGGATGAACCCGTGCGGCGCCATCTCCGCGCGGCCGAGGTCGATCGCCTGCTGGTCGAAGGCGACCAGAACGTCCACCTGCGCCTTCACCGCGGCGGTCGGGTCGCGGCTGGCGCGGACCGACGCGTCGGCGTGGCCACCACGGATCCGCGAAAGGACGTTGCGCGACGTGTAGACGTACAGCCCCCGCTTGCGGAAGTACCGGCCGAGCAGGTCGCTGACGGTCAGGGTCCCGTCGCCGCCCTGGCCGCCGATCATCACGGAGAGGTCCGAAAGCTCGACCGGGCGGCTCTCCGCCTCGGGCGACGCTCCGCCCGTGATCGGTCCAGTTTTCGACGCCGGGGTGGTCATATTGGGGGGTCGGCGGCCGCCGGAGGCGGCTGCCGCTGGTTCGAGGTTTGCTGTCTATTTAAGTACGGTTCTCGCCGCGGGCGATTCCGGGCTTCCGCCCGGTTTCGCCCTCGCGCTCCGCCGCTCCCGGGCCGACCCCGCCTCGACACCCTTTAGACCGCCCGGGACCTCAAACGGTCGTGGCCGAGCCCCCCCTCGTCGAGGATTACCATCCGAACACCGCGCGGCTGCGCCGGCTTCCCGAGCACCTCGTCCTTTGGGACGAGACCCTGCGGGACGGCGAGCAGACCCCCGGGGTACGCTTCTCGCCGGAGGAGAAGCTGCAGGTCGCCGAGCTCCTGTCGGAGGTCGGCGTCGGCGTGCTCAACGCGGGGATCCCTGTCGTCTCGGCCGAAGAGGCCCGTGCCGTTCGCCTTGTCGCCACCGCCGGGCTGAGGGCCAAGGTCCTCGCCGCCGCCCGCACGGTGCCGAAGGACGTCGAGGCGGTGGTCGACTCGGGGGCGACGCACATCGCGATCTTTGTCGCCGCGAGCCAGGTCCACCTCAAGTTCAAGCTGAAGATGACGCAGGACGAGGTCCTCGCGGCGTCGCTCACCTCGGTCCGGCGTGCCAAGGACGCCGGGCTGCACGTCGCCTTCGTCACCGAGGACACGGTCCGCGCCCCGTTCGACTTCGTCGAGCGGCTCTACCGGGCTGTCCAGGACGCCGGGGCGGACCGCCTCGTCATCGCCAACACGGTCGGCGTGATGACGCCGCCGACGTTCCGGTGGTACCTCGAAGAGTTTACCCGGAGGATCCACCCGAAGGAGCTCTCGGTTCACTGCCACAACGATTTCGGCCTCGCGACCGCGAATACGCTCGCCGCCGTCGAGTCGGGGGTCACCGCCCCGCACGTCTGCGTCAACGGGCTCGGCGAGCGCGCGGGGAACGCGTCGCTGGAGGAGGTCGTGATGGCGCTGGAGACCCTCTACCAGTACCCTACCGGTATCCGGACGGAGAAGCTGTACGAGCTCTCGCGGCTGGTCGAGGAGCTGTCGGGGGTGCCGGTCGCCCCCAACAAGGCGCTGGTCGGCTACAACGCCTTCTCGCACGAGGCCGGGATCCACACCCACGGGATCCTCGCCCACACGCTCACCTACGAGCCGCTCCAGCCGGAGCGGGTCGGCCGCCACCGCGCCATGATCCTCGGCAAGCACACGGGCCGCGCGGCGGTCGTCGAGAAGCTGCGCGAGCGGGGCCTCACGGTCCCCGAGCCGAGCCTGGTCGACCTGCTCGCGCGGTTGAAGGAGGGCGCGGAGGCGCAGTCGAAGACGGAGACGCACCGGTTCCTCGAGGAGTACCGGGCCCGGTTCGACCGGCGGGATCTCCGACGACGAGTTCTGGCACCTCGCGGGTGCGGTGGGGATCCACCCGGTGGACGCATCGAGCGACGCCCGCGGCGCGGGGGCGACCCTCGCCGAGAAGATTCTCGCGCGCGCCGGTGGCGTCGAGCGGGCGGTCCCCGGTCAGATCGTCGAGGGGAACGTCGATCTCGCGATGATGCACGAGCAGGGCGCCCAGACGGTCGCCCCGTTCCACCAGATGGGCGCGACCCGGGTCTGGGACCCGGACCGCGTCGTAATCGCGATCGACCACTGGGTCCCCGCCTCCACCGAGGGGGCCGCGATCCTCCACCGCATCCTGCGCAACTTCGCCGCGGAGGTCGGGCTCCCGCACTTCTACGACGTCGGACGGCACGGCATCTGCCACCAGATCCTCGCGGAGAACGGATGGGTCGTCCCCGGGGACCTCGCCGTCGGCACCGACTCGCACACGAACATGCTCGGCGCGATGGGCGCCGTCGCGACCGGCATCGGCCCGACCGAGATGGCGGCGGTGCTCGCCCTCGGCCGCCTATGGCTGAAGGTCCCGTCCTCGATCTCCATACGCGTCAAGGGACGGTTCGGCCCCGGGGTCACCGCGAAGGACCTGATCCTGCGGATCCTCGGCGAGGTGCGCACCACGGGCGCGCAGTACCGGTCGGTCGAGTTCTCTGGGCCGACGATCGAGCGGCTGTCGATGCCCGAGCGGTTCACGCTCTGCAACATGACGACGGAGATGGGGGCGAAGACCGGCATGGTCGCCCCCGACGCGACGACGAGCGAGTACCTCGCGCCGATCGCCAAGCACGCGATGCACCCGGTCCAGCCGGACCCGGACGCCCACTACGAACGGACCGTGGAGATCGACGTCGACGGGATGCCGCCGATGGTCGCCTGCCCGTACTCGCCGGACAACGTCCGTCCGCTCACGGAGGTCGTCAAGGAGCACGTCCGGATCGACCAGGCGTTCCTCGGCTCGTGCACGAACGCCCGCATCGAGGACCTCCGCGAGGGGGCGGCGCTGATGAAAGGCCGCAAGGTAGCGAAAGGGGTCCGGTTCATCGTGACGCCGGCGTCGACCAAGGTCTACGACCAGTGCCTCAAGGAGGGGATCGCGCAGATCTTCACCGACGCCGGAGCGGTCTTCACCAGCTCGAGCTGTTCGGCGTGCTTCGGCGGGAACATGGGGATCCTCGCCCCCGAGGAGGCATGCGCCTCCTCCTCGAACCGGAACTTCCCCGGACGGATGGGGGCGAAGGAGGCCCGGATCTACCTGATGAGCCCGGCGGCGGTCGTGGCGAGCGCCATCGAAGGAGAGATCGCCGACCCGCGGGCGATCGCGTAGGAGGCACCCGTGCGGTCGGTCATCGAGGGCCGGGTGTGGACGCTCGGGCGGGACGTCGACACCGACCAGATCATCTCGGGCAAGTACCTCACGATCATCGACCCGGAGGAACTGAAGAAGCACGTCTTCGAGATCGCGCTCCCCGAGTTCGCCGCCCAGGCGAGGGCGGGGGACCTGCTCGTCGCGGGCGAGAACTTCGGCTCCGGTTCCAGCCGCGAGCACGCCCCGCAGGCGATGCGGGCGATCGGCGTGGGCGCCGTCGTCGCCGACTCGTTCGCCCGGATCTTCTTCCGCAACGCGATCAACCTCGGGATCCCCGCGATCGAGGCGTCCGGGGTCCGCGCGATCTTCGACACCGGCCAGACCGGTCGGGTCGACCTAACGCAGGGCCGCGTGACGAACGTGACGACCGGAGCGTCCGTCTCGTTCCCACCGCTGCCGCATCACCTGCTCGAGCTCCTCGAGGCGGGCGGCCTCGTCGAGAAGGTCCGCCGCGAGCTCGAGGCCCGGCGCGGATCCGAGCCGCCGGCGTCCGCGAGCGCATGAAGGACGCGGGCTACGCCGTCGCGGTCTTCCCCGGCAACGGCACCGGCCCGGAAGTGGTGCGCGAGGGCCTCAAGGTGCTCGGCGCGCTCGCGGAGGGCGGCCCGGCGCCGTGGCACACCACGGAGTATCCGGGCGGCGGCCAGTCCTACCTCGCCCGCGGGCGCGAGTGGGAGCCCGACGCCGCCGCAGCCGCCCGGGCCGCCAACGCGGTCGTGGTCGGCGCCGTCGGCTGGCCCGGGGCGACCCTCCCGAACGGCGACATCGCCGGCCGGGCGTTGGTGCTCGGCCTCCGCGAGGGGCTCGACCTGTATGCGAACGTGCGTCCGTGCCGTCTGTACCCCGGCGTCACGCACCGCATCAGCGGCGTGTTCCGCAACGTCTGGGAGCCGAAGAACGTCGACCTCGTGATCGTCCGGGAGAACACGGAGGACCTCTACACCCCTGCCCGGGGCCGGCTCCGCAGGGGGGGCGAGACGGAGGTCGCCATCGACACCCGGGTCGTGACCCGGACGGGGACGGAGCGGATCGTCCGGTTCGCCTTCGAGCTGGCGCGCACGCGCGGTCGCGGCGCCCCCGAGGACGGGGTCCGCCGCGCGACGTGCGTCGACAAGTCGAACGTGCTGGAGGGGTGCCGCTACTTCCGCGAGACGTTCGACCGGATCGGCGCCGCCGAGTACCCCGAGATCGCCCGCGACTACGCGTACGTCGACGCGTTCACCCAGTGGCTGGTCCGGGGCCCGGAGCATTACAACGTCGTCGTCGCCCCGAACATGATGGGCGACATCATCACCGACCTCGCCGCGGTCCTGCAGGGCGGCATGGGGTTCGCCTCGGGGGCGAACATCGGCGCGGGGCACGCGATGTTCGAGCCGGTGCACGGCAGCTCGCCGAAACACGCCGGCAAGAACCGCGTGAACCCGTTCGCGACGTTCTTCGCGCTCGAGCAGATGCTCCGCTGGCTCGCCCAGCGGCACGACGACGCACGGCTCGTCGCCCAGGCCGACCGCCTCGAGGGCGCGATTCGCCGCGTGCTGGCGAGCGGCGGCGCCCGGACGTACGACCAGGGAGGCTCGGCGACGACCAGCGACGCCGGCGACCGGCTCGCCGCCGAAGTGCGCGGGGAGCGTCGATGAACGGCCGCTCCGTCGCGATCGTCGGCGGTGCCACGACCGACTTCGGGGTCCGGCCCCTCACGTGGCCGGAGCTGGCGCAGGAGGTCGGCGAGGCGCTCTTCCGCGCGGTCCCCGGGCTGCGGACCGAGGACGTTGATTCGCTGTTCGTCGGCGCGGCGATG
The DNA here is from genome assembly GCA_963719635.1 of uncultured Thermoplasmata archaeon. Taxonomy (GTDB): domain Archaea; phylum Thermoplasmatota; class Thermoplasmata; order Lutacidiplasmatales; family UBA184; genus Lutacidiplasma. The sequence goes on from CAVRCS010000004.1 coordinate 449,358, forward strand.
CCGGAGCGGTTCGCCTTCCAGTCGCACGTGGCGCCGCTCGCGGCCGAGCAGATGGGCCTCCGCCCGACGCGGTTGATCCAGCGCACCGAGCTCGCGTGCGCCTCCGGCCAGTCGGCGATCCGCTCGGCGTACGCGGCGATCGCCGCGGGGCTCTCGGACGTCGCCGTCGCGGTCGGCGTGGAGAAGATGAACCTCCCGTCGATGGCGGAGGCGAACTCGGCGATGGCATGCGTCATGGACCGTCCGTGGGACGGGCCCGCGGGCGCCACCGCCCCGCCGTTCTTCGCGATGGTCGCCCAACGGCACATGCTCGAGCACGGGACGACGCCCGAGCAGCTGGCGGCGGTCTCCGAGAAGAACCACCGGTTCGCGAACGCGAACCCGCACGCGCAGTTCTACCGCAAGACGTTCTCGCGCGAGAAGATCCTCGGCCTCCCGCTCGTCGCGCCGCCGCTGCGCCTCGGCGACTGCTCGTCGATGACCGACGGCGCCGCCGCGGTGGTGCTCGTCGCCGACGAGCACGTCCGACGCTACCCCGGACCCGTGGCGTGGATCCGCGGCACGAGCCAGTACTCCGACTTCCACAACCTCGCGAACGCCGGCTCGCTCACGGAGTGGACCGGACTCAAGCACACGGTCCGGGAAGCGCTCGGCCAGGCGAAGGTCGGCGTCGGCGACCTCGACTTCGCCGAGATGCACGACTGCTTCACCATCTCGGAGATCGTCGAGTACGAGGCGTTGGGGCTCTGCCCGGTCGGCCAGGGGGGTCGGTGGGCGGAGGACGGCGGCTCGGAGCTCGGGGGGACGCTCCCCGTGAACACCCGCGGAGGCCTTCTCGGGTGCGGGCACCCGCTCGGCGCGACCGGCATCGCGCAGGCGGTCGAGGTGTACGAGCAGTTCGCGGCGAAGGCCGCGGCCGGCCGCGCCGTGCCGGATCCGACGTGGGCGCTCGTCCACAACCTCTCGGGCAGCGCGAACGTGCACTCGGTGATGGTCTACCAGCGGGGGGAGGCGTCGTGAGCGCCCCGCGTCCCCGCCGGCCCGCGCAGCGCCTGGAAGCCCCGGTGGCCGCCCCCCCGCCCGGCGCGACGGCGACCCCCTACCTCCTCGATTTCTTCCCCCGCGAGAGCGAAGCGGAGACCCGGCTGAGCCGGTTCTTCGCACGCCTAAGGGAAGGTCGCCTGTCGACGACGAAGTGCCCGCGCGACGGCCGCCTCCTCTGGCCCCCGCGCACGGTCTGTCCCGACTGCCACCAGGCCGAGTTGGAATGGGTCGACCTTCCGGACTCCGGCCGCCTCTACGCCTTCAGCGCGGTTCTGGGGGGCGCCCCCCTGGGCATGGAGTCGGACGTTCCGTTCGCCGTCGGCCTGGTCGACCTCGACGGAGCTCCGCTCCGACTGTTCGGCCGGATCGAGGGCCGGCCGTGGACCGAGCTCTCCGTCGGCGACCCCGTGGAGGTGGAACCGTACGCGACGCCGGACGGCCGCTGGTTCTACCGCTTCCGCGCGGCCCCGGCCCGGTAGCCGCGGTCCCAGCGCCGGGCGAACGAGGGCCGCCGCCCCGCTGTAGCCGCTTCGCGTCGATGGGCGAGGCAGACAACCACTTCGCCCGTCGGCTGGGCCGCGACGGCGGCGTCCGGCCGAAGCTCTCGGCGCCGAAACGCCTACCGACCGGGCGCCCGCCTCTAAATCGACGATTGGCGAGAAAACATCCCGAGCATCGAACGGGACATTCGGGTCGGCATCCCCGAATCGACCCTTGACGGGGCGGTCTCGGTCGCCATAAGATTAGGCCGGGGAGTACGGATCGGGGACCGGGTCGAGGCGGTCCGAAAGCTGCTGGGGCGCCTCGACCCGCGAAGCCAATAGCCGGAGCCGGCCGCCAGGCGTTTCGGCGATCCCGGGTCTCAAGACCTTCGAACCCGGAGTCGTCTCGTATCACCGCTGGGACCCCGCCGGGGTCGAACGCGCGGCACGTGTTTCAGTCGTGCGCCGGCCGAACCGGATTGGATGCGGAGCCGCCGTCACGCGAGGCTATTTATACGGCTCCTCGGTCTCGCGCGCCGCCGGCCCTCAGGTGGCCGACGGCGCATGGACTCCGGGACGGTCGAGTGGTGGCGACGCCACGGTTGGACGATCGCCCTGCTGCTGACGGCGTTCGGCCTCGCGTTCACCATTCGGACGATCTGGACGTATCCGGTCGTCGAGCGCTGGGGCGCCTTGTACACCTACGCGGGCGGTTCGGACTCGTACTACCACTCGCGGGTGATGACCTACATCATCGAGGTACATCGGAACCTGATCCACGACCCGATGCTCAAGTTCCCGGTCGGGGCGATCAACCCGCGGGAGCCGCTGTTCGACTGGGCGAACGCGATCCTCGGACTGCTGTTCGCCCCGTTCTTCGGCGGGAACGCCAACGCCGCCGGTGCGTGGTTCCTCGACCTGCAGGCGCCGCTCTGGGCCGCGTTCCAGGTGTTCCCGATCTACCTGATCGGGCGGGAGATCAGCGGTCGGCGCAACGGCCTGATTGCCGCGATGGTGTACCCGTTCTTCAGCGCCAGCATCGACACCTCGACGTTCGGCTACGCCGACTACCAGTCGTTCTACACGTTCTTCCTGCTCGTCTGCATCTACGCGTACATACGGACCGTCAAGTCGGTCGGCCACCGGCGGTACGTCGACAGCTACGCCAAGCCGCGGCAGTTCCTCGCCGGTGTCCGCTCGTTCCTGCGCACCGAACGGACCGCCGTGAAGTGGTCGGTCTTCACCGGCGTGTCGATGGGGGCGCTGGCGCTCTCCTGGCAGGGGTACACCTACGCGATTGTCGTGATCGTGTTCACCCTCATCCTGGCGATGCTCATCGAGCGGATCCGCCGGGTCGACTCATTCGGCCTCTACGTCTCGACCTGGATCATCGGGATCGTCGGCGTCGGCATGAGCGCGCCGTACTACATCGTCCAGCACGAGCTGCGCGTGTTCCTTGAGCTGCCGATCATCCTTCTGTTCGGCGCGCTCCTCGTCCTCCTGCCGTTCCTGCTGCTCCGGGACGTTCCGTGGGTCTTCTCCGTCCCGGCACTGCTCGCCGTGGTCGGCGGCGGCGTCCTGGCGCTCCGCCTCCTCACGCCCACGCTGTTCACGGCGGCGATCACGGGCGACGGCTACTTCGTCAAGAACCTGATCTACTCGACCGTCGCCGAGGCCCAGGCTCCCTCGTTCGACGCGCTTGTCGTCGGCTACGGCATCGTCACGTTCTTCCTCGCGTTCGTCGGGATCGCGCTGTTTGTCTACCTGTTGGTCCACCAGCGGTTCAAGCGTTACCACCTCGCCTTCGTCGTCTTCGGCGTCCTCTCGGTCTACCTACCGATCTCGGCGTCGAAGTTCTTCCTCGTCGGAGCGCCCGCGTTCGCCCTGCTGGCGGCCGAGGCGGTCCACCGCCTCCTGGACGTCGGCGGCTACCCGCAGCTCCGGCGGGCCGTCGCGTCGCTCTCCGACCGGGCGGGCAGCGTCGCCGCGTTCGGAAAGACGTTCAAGGCGCGCCACGTCCTCGTGCTCGCCCTCGCCGTCTGCGTCATCCTGCCGAACGTCTGGGTCGCGATCGACGCGGGAATCCCGAGCAACACGAAGGGCCAGCTCGCCGTCCAGATCAACAAGACGATCCCGTCCTGGCTGAAGCTGAACAAGACATCCCCCGCGGCGAACTACCTCGGCGCCGCCGGGAGCGGGCTGGACACCCCCAACGAGTACGACAGCGCGGCGTACAATTGGCTCGCGGCGCAGGACACTGGCTTACCGGAGCCGCAACGGCCCGCCTACGTCAGCTGGTGGGACTACGGGTTCCAGGCGATCGACCAGGGGCAGCACCCGAGCGTCGCCGACAACTTCCAGAACGGCATCGACCCCGCGGGTCAGTTCCTCCTCAGCCAGAACGAGTCGCTGGCGATCGGCGTGCTCGCGACGACGCTGCTGCAGGGCGAGATCCAGCTCACGCACAACCCGACGCTCCCCGCTACGCTCAACCGCGTCCTCGCGGGCGACGGCGTCAACCTCACCATCCTCCACCAGGCGCTCGACGACGAGCAGGCGGACTACCAGACCGTGATCCACCACCCGCACACCTACCTGCCCGTCAACCCGGCGACGATCACGGACGACAACGCGATGTATCTCGTCACGTCGCACTACCTGGCCAGCCACCTCTCCGAAGATGGCGTCGCCCGCGTCTACGACTCGCTGGAGGCGTACACGGGCTGGTCGATCCGCTACGCGATGACCGACTCGCGGCTATTCCCGTTCAGCGGCTCCGACACCGGCATCTTCTACGCCCCGGCCGACCTCACCGGCCGGGTCATCAACGCCGAGGGGGTGCCGACCTCCTTCTTCAACGTCAGCATCCTCGGTTCCGACGGAACGACGTACCCGCTCGGGACGCTCCCCGCCGGCGTCAGCGCCGAGCAGTACAACATCAACTATTCCAGTCCGTTCTATCAGACGATGTTGTACCGGATCTACATCGGCTACAACGGCACGGACGTCGGCCAGTCCGGCGGGATCCCGGGCCTCACCGGCGCCGCCCAGAGCGATCCGGTCCGACCCGGCTGGATGCTCCAGCACTTCGAGGTCGAGTACCAGACCGCCTACGTCTGCCCCGGGGTGCCCAACGCGAAGCCGAGCTCCTCGTGCTTCCACGCGACGAACCGCCCGAACGCGATCCACGTGGCGAACGTGACGAACGGCACCGACAACCTCAGCGCGATCGACTACTTCCAGGGCGGCGAGTCGATCCTCTCCTACTACCCGGGCGTCACCCTCGACGGGCGCATCGCGCTGCCCGGCGGCCGCGCGGTCCCGGGAGCCCGCGTCACGGTCTACGACGCGTGGGGGATCCCCCACATGACGAACGTGACGGACGCGCAGGGGGATTTCTCGCTCATCCTCCCGCCGGGGAACGACACGCTGAACATCTCCACCGGAACGTTCAACAAGATGAACCAGTCCGACGCGAACCCGATCGCCTCGATCCCGATGCCGGTGTCGCCGGCGCTCGGGTTCTCGCCGAGCGCCCCGACGCTCGTGCAGACGTTCACGGTGAAGAACGCGACCGTGAACGGGCTGGTGTTCTGGAACGTCACGGGCAACAAGAGCTACTCGTCCGCCGACCCAGCCGTGGTCGGCGCGTCGGTGTCGTTCGCCCCGCCCGGGACCGCCTCCCCCCTCTCCGCCCGGACCGACCCGAGCGGGACGTTCACGCTGTCGAACATGGCGCCCGGGACGTACAACGTGAGCGTCCTCGTCGGGAACGTCACCTACTCCGAAGGCGCGAAGACGGTCGCCTCGGGCCGGTCGACGAACCTGAGCCTCGGGCTGTCGCCGGGGAAGATCTCCGGCACCGTCAAGACGCCGTCCGGCGCCAACTCGCCGGGAGCGACCGTCACGATCCGCAACGGCACCTCCGTCTACGCCACGGCGACGGCGAACGAGACCGGCGGCTACGCGGTCTCCGGCGTTCCGCCGGGCCGCTACACTGTCACCGCGGTCGGCTCGGTCCCCGGGAGCACCTCGAACCAGGTCGCCGTGACGGTGGCGACCGCCGGCGCCTCGGAGACCGCCGACCTGATCGTCCAGATCCGCGGCACCTCGGAGGTCGGGGTCGAGGGCGGCGGCCAGACGATCGCCAACGCGTCCGTCACCTGGACCCCCCGCCTCCAGGTACTTCACCGCCTCGTCCACCGGGATCGAGACGGCCAGCTCTGCGGCGACCAACACGACGTTCGCGCTCTCGGACGCGGACGGCGTGGCGACCGCGAGCGTGCCGCTCGGCAGCTACACCGTCCAGGCGTCCGGCCGTGTCGCGGGCGTCCTCTACACGGGGCTCGCGAGCATCAACGTCACCAGTTCGGGGACGCCGACCGCCGTGCTGCTCAACCTGACGGTCGCGCACGCGGTCACGGTCTCCGTCGCCGGGGGGCTGAGCGCCAACAAGACCGCGGTGGTCGCCTACGGGCCCGGCGGGACGGAGACGCTCGGCTGGGCGGCGACCAACGGCTCGACGGTCCTCAGCCTGCCGACCGGGTCGTACTCGTTCCTCGCGCTGAGCGGGTCGACGAGCTCCGGCGCCAGCGTCGCCGCCGCGCTCAAGGCGGCGAACGTCACCGGACCCACCGCCTTCTCCCTCCACCTCAGCGCCGGGGTCCCCGTCCACTTCCAAGTCGGCACACCGTCGAGCGGCGGGAGCGTCGTCGGGGCCGCGGGCGCGAACGTCGTGGTCTCGGTCGCCTCGGGCGGTGCGTCGCTCAGCGGCCTCGCCGACACGAACGGGACCATCGGCTTCTACCTCCCGACGACCCTGACGAGCGGCTCCGGCGGCTACTGCCTCCGCGCGAGCGCCTTCGGCTTCACCTCGAACGAGACGTGCGGCCTCTCCGTAGTCGAGCTCGGCGAGATGGCGACGTTCCCGCTCCAGGTGAAGGAGGTCGCCGTCTCGCTGGCCGTCCAGGGGCTGCCGGCGAAGACGAGCGTCTCGGTGAACATCACCGGCGAGAGCGCCGGGGCCCGGTCCGTCCACCTGAAGGGCGGCCCGAAGTTCACCCTCGAACTGCCTCCCGGCACCTACGGCGTCGGGGCGCGCGCGGTCATCGGCAACGGGACGACCGTCTACCTGCCCCCGTCGGTCCTCTCCACGGTGATCCCGGTCGGCGCGACCAACTCGAACCTCACCCTGATCCTCGTCCCCGAGATCAACGCCTCCGGCAAGCTGACCGTCCCGTCCGGCGTCAGCCTCGCGAGCGTCCAGGTCGCCCTCGCGTCGCCGCTGCTGAACCTGACGGTCACCGGGGCCGCGTACACAAAGGCGTTCCGCGCGACCCCGACGAACTACACCGCGACCGTCACCGCCGAGGTCGCCGGCGAGGAGTATGTCAACGTAACGCGCATCAGCATCCCCGCCACCGGGGCGATCCACCCGAAGCTCGTCCTCTCCCAGGCCGGCGTTACCGTCAACGCGACCTTGGCCCAACCGAGCGGCAAGGCAGTCGCCATCGACACGCCGGTGACGTTCGTGAACTCGAAGGGCCTCACCATCCCGGCGACGGCGGCCTCCGGCATCGTCAGGACGGTCCTCCCGCCCGGGACGTACCGGGTCTTCGCAAACGGGACCGCGCCGACCGCTGGGCCGAACGGGACGTACCTGACGGCGTGGTCGACGACCGCGAACAACTCGTGCACGTTCGCCGTCGGCTCGACCCGGTGCCTCGTCCCGATGACCGGCGTCACGGTGACCGTCGCGGTGCACGGCGCGCTGCTGCCCACCGGCTCGACCGTCCCGGTCCCCGGCGCGGTCCGGCTCGTCGGTCCGTACCCGTCGACCGCCCTCCAGACGGTCGCCGCGCCGAACGGCACGTTCTCCGTCACCCTCCTGCCCGGCGCCTACAACGCCTACGCGACATCGACCTCCGGCAGCAGCGCCTCGGCGTTCGGCCGGTTCCTCGCGCTCCCGGCGACGACCGACCTCGTTGACTTCCTGCTCCGGCCCGCATGGACGACGACCGTGCACGTCGCCGTCCCGAACGCGACCGGCGGCCAGACCGGCCCCGGCACGTTCACGGTCCGCAATGCGTTCGGCACGCTCACGGAGTTCCAGGGCGTGAACCCCGGCTCGTCGTTCTCGCTGCTGCTGCCGGTCGGCAACTACAGCGTCCAGGCGAACGCGAGCGGCGCCCGCAACGGCGTCGACGGAGTCGCGGCCGCCTCCCAGAAGTTCTCCGTCTCCAGCGGCAACGCCGTGGTGAACCTCGCGCTCCAGGTGCCGGTCGCCGCGACCGTCTCGGCGTCCCTGGCAGGGGTGACGAAGGCGACCGTCGCCCCCGGCGGCACCGCCACGTTCGCCTTCTCGCTGCGGGCGAACGGCAACGTCCCGGTCACGCTGCGCCCGGTCGGCGCCCCGTCGTCTTGGACGTTCACCTTCAGCTTCCCGACGGTCAACTTCTCCTCCGGGCGCCTCACGCTGGACCCCGGGACGACCGTGTCGGGGGAGGTCCAGATCCAGGTCCCCGCCGGGACCGACGTCGCGCACGCGGCCGTGAGCGTCGCCTTCGACCTCCCGACCGGCAAGGTCGCCGGGAGCGTCTCGCCGGCGCCGACGATCACGCTCCTGCCGTTCTACGCCCTCAAGAGCGGGACCGACCCGACCGCGCCGCCGCGGGTCGGGCCGCTGTCGGCGATCCTGCCGTTCTTCCTGACGAACCGCGGGAACACGAACGAGACCGTCCGCCTCACGGTGGTCGACGCGAGCCGGCTCAGCCAGCTCGGCTGGACGACCGGCTGGCTCGTCGGCAACCAGACGTCGACGACCTCGACGATCAGCCTCTCCGCGGGCGAGAACGAGTCGGTGTCGCTGGTGCTGAACACGACGGGGAACGGCGCCCTCCCGCCGGGGTCGGTCACGGTCCAGGCGACCGTCACGAACCCGGGCACCGCGATCTCGCAGAGCGTCGTCCTTAAGGTCCCGCGGCCGACGGTCTCGACGACCCCCGGCTCGCTGCTGGTCACCGGGGTCCGGGTCCAGAGCGGTCCTTCCGGTCTCCCGAGCTGGGTCGTCCCCCTGTTTGCCTTCCTGCCGACGCTGCTGCTGGTCGTGGCGGTCGTCAGCTACCGGTGGTGGCGCACGCGGAGGTGGACTCGCCGGTGAGGCTCGCCCCGCTTCTCGTCGCCGTCGTGCTCCTTGTAGGGGGGCTGCTGGCCGTCCCGCTCGGTGGCGCCCGCGCGGCGAGCCCGGCGGTCTCCGGCTCCGCGCCGTTCACGGGCAACGTCTCCGGCCCGACGCTGATCGCCACGGTCAGCAACGCCACGTTCCACTTCAACGCGAGCGGCGGCTCGGCGTTCCTGGGCAGCACGCTCGTCGGGACGATCAAGTGGACGGCGCGGCTGAACGCCGTGAACACGACCGGCTGCTCGGTAACGCCGGCGAACGGGACGATCGCGAACGCGACCGACCTCCCCGCGAAGACGGTCGTCAAGACCGGCAACATCAGCGAGGCGATGACCCTCACGATCGAGCTGACCGCCTCGCTGAGCGGCTCGAACGCGTCGGTCAACCTCACGGCGAGCTTCCACATCGTCGTGCCGTACGCGATCCACGCGGTCCTGGTCGCCGGGTCGAACGCCGAGGTGCTGCCGTTCCTCGTCAGCGTCGCGCTGGACGGCAAGGTCATCGGGACGGTCGCCGTCCCCGAACTCGCGCCGAAGGAGACGTACGCCCTCGACTATCGGTACGCCACGCTGAGCCTGTCGAGCGGCTACCACACGTTCACGCTGTCGATCACGGAGGCGCACGGCCTCGTCTCGTTCTCCAACGGCCGGACCGTCGAGTCGGCGACGTTCTACGTCGCGCCAGCCCCGGCGAACAACACGCTCTGGTACGTCGTCGCCCTCGTGGCGTTCTTCGGCGTGCTCTTTATATACGCTACCCGAGTCGCCGCGCGCCGTCGGGGCACGACGCGCCGCTAGGGCGCGGTCCCCGTTCGGAAGGTCACCAAGCGATGCAGGGGGCGCGAGCCGACCCGAAGTGCACGTCCTGCGGGCGGGCCCTGCGGGGCGCCGGGTCGACCCAGTTCCCCTGCCCGAGCTGCGGCGAGGTGTCGATCGGGCGGTGCGATCGGTGCCGCGACCAGTCGGTCACCTACCACTGCCCCAAGTGCGCGTTCGAGGGACCGTAGGGGGTCCGCGTGGGGAAGGTCGCGGTCCTGTTCCGGTTGATGCCCAAGGGCGTCGAGACGGACGTCGCCGCGATCCAGAAGGCGGTCGCCGGCGCGATGCCGAGCGGGGTCGCCGTCCGGGGCTCGCAGATAAAGGACGTCGCCTACGGGCTCAGGTCGCTGCTCGTGTCGGTCGTCATGGACGACATCGGCGGGGTCCTCGAGTCGACCGAGCACGCCCTCGCGAAGCTCCCCGAGGTCGAATCGGTCGAGGTGATGGAGGAAGGCCTCCTGTAGGGGGCCTTTCGCGCCGCCGGTGGACCTGTTCACCCACGTCCTCGTCGCCTACCTCGTCACCTACGGGATCGTCGGCTTCAAGCCGGCGTACCTCGCCGCCGGTGCGCTCGGCGGCGGGATCCCGGACGCCGACGCGCTGTTCTTCCCGATCGCGCGGCGGTTCCCGATCCTCCGCCACCACGGGATCACGCACTCGGTCTTCGGCGTGAGCGTCGTCGCCGGGGCCGGCTGCCTGATCGCCCCGCTGATCGCGCCGGGGAGCCCGCTCGTCTACTTCCTCGTTCTCGAGGTCGGTGGCCTCTGCCACATCGCGCAGGACGGCTTCACGCACTTCTCGGTCCCGCCGCTCCTGCCGTTCTCGACCCGCAAGCTCGAGCTGGACGCCGACCGGGCGATCAACTTCGTCACCCTCGTCGTCTCGGTCGCCTCGTTCTACCTGCTGCTCGGGGTCGAGCGGAACCGGCTCCCGTTCGCGGATTATCTGTGGACCGTCTACGGCCTGATGGCGTTCTTCGCGGCGTACTTCGCCGTCCGCCTCGCCGGGCGGCTCGTCGTCGGCCGTAAGCTCAAGGGGCTCGGCGGGTTCGACGTCGTCGCCCCGACCACGAACCCGTTCGCCTGGCTCGTCCTCTCCGAGAAGGAGGAAGGGGGCCGCCAGCGGACGACGTGGGGGCGGTACGTCTTCGGCCGCGGGCTCACCGCCGGCCCGTTCACGGCCGAGGGGCTCCTGGAGCCCGGCCCCACCGGTCGTGCTCCGTCCGGCGAAGCGGAGGCGCTGGCGTGGGCGTACCCTCTGGCGCGTCGGGCGAGCGGAGCCTTGGAGGCGACGTACCACTTCGGCGAGGCATCCCGGGACGCCGCTGGGGTGTGGACCGCGGTCTGGTACTCGCTCGAGTTCACCTTCTTCGGCCGGGCGGCGGGCGTCCGGGTGCAGTTCCCCGTGGACGGTGGCCCGGCCGCCGTGCACCGCGCCTTCTACCGGCCCACGAACAGCGCCGTGTGAGCCCGCCCGCGGCCGTGGAGGCGCCGCCGACGGACTAGCCCGACGGGGGCGTCGACGGCGGCGGGGGGACGTGCCGGAACACCGCCCGCGCTCGCGCCGCCTCGAAGACTGCGGAGAAGTCCTCCTCGGCGTGGCCCGCGCGGATCGCTTCGGCCAAGAGGCGTTCTACCTCCCGGGCGATCGGAGAGCGTCCGCCGGCGCCCCGTGCCGTGCGCGCGACAAGCTTCAGGTCCTTCGCGGCGAGCGCCAGGCGGAACTGGACCGGGTAGCGCCGGTTGACGAACGCGTCGCGCTTCGCGCGAAGCATCCTCGACTCGCCGCCGCCCGCGAGGAGGAGGTCGGCCGCGCGGTCGACCGGAATCCCGAGCGCCTCGGCGAACGCGAGCGCTTCGGCGTCCATCGCCACGGTCCCGAGGGTGACGAGGTTGTTCACGAGCTTCATCCCCATGCCGGCGCCGAGCGGGCCGACGTGCTCCACGGCACGGCCGAGGCGGGTGAGGAGCGGCCGCACCTCCTCGAGGTCGGCCGCGTTCCCCCCGGCGAAGATCAACAGCTCCCCCCGCTCCGCCGCCTCCTTGCTCCCGCCGACGGGCGCTTCGAGGTACCGCAGTCCCCGACTCGTGAGCCGCTCGGCGACCGCCTGGCTTTCGTCGGGCGCGATCGTGCCGAGATTCACGACGAGGGCCCCGGGATGGGCCCCGGCGGCGAGGCCCGACCGGCCGAACAGCACGGCGCGCACCGCGCGGGCGTCCGAGACCATGACGAAGACGACCCCGGCGCCGACCGCTCGCCCGGCGGCGCGCGGGGAGTCGGCCCACTGAGCGCCAGCCGCCAGGAGTGGCTCCGCCTTGGACCGGTCGCGGGTGTGGACGACCAGCGGCACGCCACCGTGCAGAAGCCGCGCCGCCGCGGGGGCGCCCATCGTCCCCAGGCCGAGGAATCCTACCAGCGCGGGGGGCGCGCTCGAACCGGTCGCCATCACGGGGCCTTCAGGCCTCGAGAGGACTTGACGCTCGTGCGGCCCCGGAGGGAGTCGCGGGTGCCGGCGGCCTACTTGTACGTCGAGTGGTGGGTCGTGCCTTCGTCGTCGATGATGGTGATGCACTCCCCCTCGCACTCGAACAGGCACGCCTCGCACATGATGCAATCCGGCCCGTGGATGACGGCAGACTTCTCCGCGCGGAACTGGAACTTGGCGGCCACCGCGGGGTCGTCCACGACGGCCGGCCAGTTCTCCCTCGGCTGCATCTCGAAGACAGTGACCGGACAGACGTCCCGGCAGTGCGTGCAGCCGGTGCACTTCTCGTGGGCGACTTCGACGGTGACCATGGCCTGTCTGGGTTTCACTATAGACGCATATATTAACTGCCCTCGGCGGGCGACGGAGCTGGCGAACGCTGTCCGGGCTACGGGATGGTCGACGGGTCGGTCTTCCCGATGCGCCCACCGCCGCGCAGCGCGTCGAGCGCCGCCATCTCGGCGGCGGTGAGTTCGAAGCCGTACAGCGCGGCGTTCTCGCGGATCCGCTCCCGGTGGACCGACTTCGGGAGCTCGACGAACCCGTGCTGGAGGCCCCAGCGGAGCAGCACCTGGGCGGGGCTTTTGCTGTGGGCGCGGGCGATCGCCCCGACCTGCCTGTCGTCCAGCTTGTGTGCCCGGGTGAGCGGGGAGTACGCCTCGAGGACGACCCCGTGGGCCTCGCAGTAGCCGACCAGCTCCGGGTCGAAGACGAAGGGGTGCATCTCCACCTGGTTGACGGACGGGGCGATCTCGGAGTTCGCGCGGAGCTCCTCGAGGTGCCGGACCGTGTAGTTGCTGACGCCGATGGTGCGGACGACCCCGTCCCGCTGCAGCTTCTCGAGCGCCCGCCAGGAGGCGAGCCGTGCCTCCGCGTTCTCCGCGCGGGGCCAGTGGATCAAGTACAGGTCGATCGGACCGAGGCCGAGGCGCTCCTGACTGGCCCGCGCCGCCGCCTGTGCCGGTTCGAACCCGTGGTCCGAGAACCAGAGCTTCGTCGTAACGACGACCTCCGAGCGGGGGACGCCGCTCGCGCGGACCGCCTCGCCGACCTCCGCCTCGTTGGCGTACATTGCCGCCGTGTCGATGTGGCGGTACCCTTCCGCGAGCGCCCACGACACGGAGGTGCGGGTGACGTCCCCCGCCGGTGTCTGGAACGTGCCGAGGCCCAGCCGGGGCAGCTCCAGCCCCTGGCGGGTCCGGACGCGCGACTCCAACCGCAGGACGTCGTCCGGTGTCACGGGGTCCCCGGAGCCGACGGCGAACGGCCCGGCGGGCGGAACCGCGAACCGCCCGGGACTCGCCCGTCGTGGCGGCGCAACTGACTTTCGTGCTCGGGACACAGCGAGAACGTCCTCCACGGAGCCGACGGGGACCGGGGGTCGGCCGCGGCGGCGAACAGGTCGACCGGGCGCGGGCGGTCGTCGCACGGCCCCCCGCTCCCCACGTCCGCGTCCCCGAGGACCGGGCGGAACGAGAAGTCGTACGCCTTGCCCATGTCGCAGAGCGGACGCTGGAAGATCGCGCTCACCGCGTCGTCTCCGCGCCGACGGGTCCCGCTACAGGCGCTCCGCGAGCTTCGCGAACTCGGCGGCGGTCCATCCCTTCAGCGTGACCGTCCGCGCCATCCCCTGCGAGCCGATCCGAAGGATCAGCTCGTTCGCGACGTCGTCGTTGGGAAGCTCGAACGCGGCGACCGCATCGTACGTCCCCATGGTGAACAGAAAGCTGTGGACCCGGCCGCCGGCGGCGTCGACCGCCGCACGCAACTGCTCCGCCCGCTGGGGCGCCTTCTTCACGGCTTGGATCCCTTCCTCCGTCCAGTTCACGAGCACCACGTACTGCCCCATGGAGTCCCCAGCCCGCCAGCGGGACGTGACTACTAAACGGTCGCGACGAGCCGCTCGGGCTAAGCGGGCGCTTCGCTGGCCAAGGGGCACCGGGCACGCGCCCGGGCGGGGCGGATGTCGACCTTCGAGGCAGGGGAACTGCACCTCGCCTACGAGCGACGGGGCTCGGAAGGCGACCCGCTCGTGTTGATCCACGACGGGTGGGACGACATGCGGGTCTGGCGGCGGCTGGCGCCGATGCTCGAGGGGAGCTTCCAGCTCCTCGTCTACGACCGGCGCGGTCACGGAGCGAGCAGAGGCCCGCCCCGCCGCGCCGCTCTGGCGAATGACGTCGCCGACCTCGCCGGACTTCTCCAGCACGCCGACTACTATCCGGCGCACCTGGTCGGGCACGGGGTGGGGGGCTCGGTCGCCTTCCGGCTCGCCCGCGACCGACCGGAGCTTGTCCGGAGCATCGTCGTGCACGAGCCGCCGTTCGCCGTTCCCCCACCGGCCGACCGACCCGGGCGCTCCCCAGTCCCGGAACCGTTCCACACCGGCCCTGCGGGCACTCCGCGGCAGGCTCTCGACAACTACCTCCGGGAATCCGGCGGGTCGGGCGAGCGGTGGCCCGGCTTCGAGTACGCAGGCCCGGACGCCGCGGAGGCGGCGGTCCGAGGCTGGGTGGAGGACTCCGGAGACCCGGAGGTCACCGCGTTTCCCCAGGGGGGAGAAGGCGAGGTACTGGTGCCCGTCCTCACGACGGTCGGGTCGCGCTCACCTCCCGGGGCCGAGAGGGTCCAACTCGCGCTCGAGGAGCAGCTCCGCAACGCCGTCGCCCGGCGGTTGCCCGACACCGGGCACTGGGCGCCGTACACCGACCCCGACCTTTTCGCGGGTGTGCTAGGCGACTTCCTCCTCGAGCGGAACGTCCCGTCCAACTAGGCCGGGAGCGCCAAGCGGGCGGACCTCCTAGGACCGCAGACCCGCAGCGGATCGGGGGCGTTCGCCTCGTGCCGCGTCCACCAGCGGTGTGCGGGACCCGAATTGGTCACCCCGTAGACTCGATCGAGCCGCCGAACGGCGAGGCGGAGCGCCTCCCTCGCCTCGCCCCCATCGGTGCGGTTCGAACCGGTGAACGCCCCCGACGGATCGTTCGAACGTGGGTCTCGATGGGTCTGGAACGGGTGCAGGACGGTCACCGCCTGCCGACGACGCTGAAGTCGTCCGGACATTTCACCAGGTGACTCAGTCCATGCCCCTCCTCGTCCGAAGGCTCGCGGACGCGCAGCGCTGACGAGGGGGAGTACCCCCTCCGGGAGAGTACTGGGGCTAGTGGTCAGGAGTCTCGAACTTTCCTGCTAGAGGCGGCAGTAGGTCCGTCCGGAGAAGCTGCCCCGGCGGCCCGCCCCGAGCTGCGGGCGCGGACTGCCGCCTCGATGGCGGCCCGATCCACCGGTCCGAGGCCGGCTCCGGCAACGCCGTCGCGGCGGTCCACCTCCCGCCCGTTGTCGAAGACAAGGACGGTCGGCACGATGTCGATGCGGAACAGTTCCCAGAGCGGACTCTCCTCGGAGGTGACGTCGCCCAGGAGGACCGGTACCGGCAGGCGCCGCGCGAACTCCTCCAGCTCGGGGACGTACACCCGGCAGAACGGGCACCAGTCCGCGAGGAAGCCGACGACGACGACGCCGGGACGGCGGAGCTTCGTACCGTCGAACGCCTCTGCGCCGACCCGCTCAACCCCCCCGGTCATCGTTCTCTCGAGGGGGAAGCCCCCCTCGTTGCCCTCCGCGCGGCGAACCACCGGCGGGCGATGAAGTCGTCGCTCGCCGCCGGCGACCGGCCGCACAACGTCGCTTTAGTACCCGGGCCCATGTGAGGGCCCGCCGAGGCAAGCCATGATCCGGGACGGGGCGCTGGTCTGCGACCAGTGCCAAACGACGATCACGCGGATCACCGAGGTGCCGGCCGAGGGATGGCCACAGATGCACAACCTCTGCTCGGCGTGCTTCGACTCGCTCTGGAAGACCGGTCTGCAGCGGGCGTAGCCGGGCTCAGCCTGACCGGCCCCGCGCGACCGGAGGGTCCGGCCCTTCGAACGGGGCGAGCGTCTCGACCGCTTCGTCCTCGAACCAGCTGAGCACGACGAAGTACCAACTGAGCACCACGAGGAGAAGCGTCTCGGGTCCGGCCTTTCCGGAGACCACGACCGCGCCGCCACGGAGGGCGCGCCCCTCCCGGACGGGTTCGATGTGAAGGAGCTCCTGACCCCCGTCCGTCGTCAGGCGCCAGGCCGGCACCAGGTACCTCGCCCGCCGGAGGCGGTACCCCGGGCCCTGCCCGAGGTTGATCTCGTGATGCGCCACGTGGGCGGAGAGCCGCGCGATGGGCCCGGCGCGATCCGGCTCGCGGACGAGGACCGTCGGCTGGAGGAAACCGGCCCGCTTGAGCGTCCAGCTCGCTCCGGCGGTCCGGGCCGAGGCCAGCGAGCCGTGCGCGTGGGCCCACGTGAGGACCGCAATCTCGGCGTCGCCGGCGTGCAGCGAGAACGTCGCAGGGCTCTCCTGCGTCCGCGTCCATGCGAGCGCCGACGGGTCGACGGAGCTGAACGGAGCGAGCGCCACAGCGCACCACCGAGGGCCGCCTCATAACGGGAGAGGTCGCAGCGCTGCCGGGACGGCCCGCGCGCTCTTGTTCGGACCGGCGATATCGGAACCAGATGTCGGTCTGCCGACCGCCGGCCGGGTGTAGTAGCCCCGCCGCCCGTGCACCCGGACGGCCGTGCCCCGTGGTGCTCGGCTCGGCCGGGCCGGGCTAGGAGGCGGCACGGGGGCGTGCTGCGTGAGATGACCTTCTCCCTCGGAGGCGCGGCCGTGATTGCCCTCGGCGCCGCGCTCGCCTTCGGCCTCTTCGTCGCGGGCGCCGGGTGGCCGTACGCCGGGGCGTGGCTTGCGGCGGGGATCGCGGTCGGGCTCGGGGCGTTCTTCGTCCGCATCGGCCGGGAGGCGCGAACGTTCCGCCGGACATGGCTGCGGGAGGTGGAGGCCGGTCGCGAGCCGCCGTCCGGCGGGCCTCCGTCGTAACCGCCCTGCCGCAAGGGCGCCTTTCGGTCCGACACCTTTTTCCCCGTGGGGCCGGTCCCAGGTCGTGGCCGGGATGGGGTAGCTTGGTTATCCTGGGGGACTGTGGATCCCTCGACCCGGGTTCAAATCGGCGCGGGGTTCCCCCGCCGTGAAACTCTCGGTCCCGGCCCTACCCGGAGCGGCGGGAGCCGCGCCGGGGCGTTCGGCTCGCAGGACGGCTACGGCGCTTTGACATGCGGTCGAGCACCGCCGGCAGCTCGCTGAGCGAGAACGCCGCCCAAGCCGCCCCCCACCGCTCGAGGTCGTCCGGAGTGAGTGTCCACCCTTTCACGGTGCTGGCGCGGCCGAGCGGGACGACCCCTTCGACCGACCGGGCGGCCTCCATGTCGAACCGGGAGTCCCCCACCAGGAAGAACGGAACCGAGCCGTACCGCCGGCGGTACTCGGCGAGGTGCTCCCGTTTCGTCCCTTCCCGCGAGCCCAGGAGGTCGTCGAACCAGTAGCGCAACCCCTCCCGTTCGAGCAGGAGCTCCGCCATCTCCGTCTCGGAGCCCGTGGTGACGGCGAGGTTCCAGCCGGCGGACGAGAGCGTCTTGAGCATCTTGGGGACGTCGGGGAACGGCTTGGCGCGGGCGTACGCCTCCGTGACCTTCCGCTGGTGGAACGTCCGGGCGGCCGCTACCCGCTCCGGGGGCGGCGCGTCGGGGAACAGCTGGGCGAGCTGCGCCTCAAACGGCATCCCGGTCGTCGCAAGGTAGTGGACCCGGCCCTCCTCGAGGGGGGTGCCGAACGCCTGGTGCAGGACCTCCGCCGCGACTTCGGCGATCAGGTCGAGGTCGTCGAGGAGGGTTCCGTCCAGGTCGAACAGCACGACCCCGCGCCCGACCGGCACGGAGGCGGCGGCGGGCACCGGTCGGGGCGGGAACGCCATCGTATGCTCGTGGCGCGAGGAGGTCACCACCGGCAGCTCGAGGCGGGCGGGGGCGTCCGCCTGGGGGTTCTCCGGCATCGCCTCGCCGTGGCGGCGGCACCTTTAACGCTCGCGACCGTAGGGCAGAGCGCCCCGGACCCTCTCTGCGGGGGGCGGTTTGCAGGGGCGACGCGCATGCATCCGAGTCGGGCGATCCGCGGACGGACCACCCGCCTGCTGGAAGGCCGCCGGATCCTGGTCGGCGTCTCCGGGTCTATCGCCGCCGTGGAAGTGCCGAAGATCGTTCGCGAACTGCTGCGCCACGGAGCCGACGTGCGGGCGGTGATGAGCCCCGAGGCGACGCGCATCATTACGCCCGAGGCGGTGGAGTTCGCGACGGGCCACCCGCCGGTGACCCAGCTGACCGGGAACGTCGAGCACGTGACCCTGCTCGGACCGGGAGAGGGGCAGGCCGACCTGTACCTCGTCGTCCCGGCGACGGCGAACACCATCGCCAAGATCGCGCATGGGATCGACGAACACGCCGGTCACCTCCTGCGCCTCCGTCGCCCTCGGCAGCCACGTCCCGATCCTGCTCGTGCCGGCGATGCATGGAACGATGGGCGAGAACCCGGCGGTCCGCGAGGCGTTCTCCAGGCTTCGCGGGTGGGGCGTACACGTCCTGTTCGGCCTGGCGACCGAGGGCGAGGCGAAGCTCGCCTCGCCCGAGGAGGTGGCGGCGGCGGTGCTCCACCGGCTCGCCCGGGGCCCGTGGGCCGGCCGTCGGGTCGTGGTGATCGGCGGCGCCTCGCGGGAGTCGATCGACGCGGTGCGCTCCGTCACGAACGAGAGCTCGGGCGGGACCGCGGTCGCGCTCGCGAACCAGGCACACTTCCGGGGGGCAACGGTCGAGCTGTGGTCCGGAGCCCTCTCCGTGCCCGTGCCCCCGTGGGTGGAGCAGTTCCCCTGGCGCTCGGTAGGGGACCTCTCGCGCCTTGCCAAACGTCGGGCGACCAGCCTTCGGGCGGCCGCCGCCGTATTCGTCCCCGCGGCGCTCTCCGACTACACGCTCGAGCCGATCCCCGGAAAGATCCCCTCGCGAGAGCGTCCGACCCTGCGCCTCACGCTCACCCCGGCTCGGAAGCTCCTCCCCGAGCTCCGACGCCTTGCTCCTGCGCCGACCCGGCTCGTGGCGTTCAAGCTGCTCGCCGGCGAGTCCCCCGAGGCGCTCGAACGCGAGGGCCGTCGCCTCCAGGAAGAGAGCGGGGCAGACTGGGTCGTCGCGAACGACGCCACGACCGTCGGGGCCCTGGAGTCGAGTGTCCTCGCCCTCCCGAGGTCCGAACCACGACGGTGGCTCCGCGGTCCGAAGGCCGAGGTCGCTGGCAAGCTGTTGGACGACCTCGGGCGCGAGCTGGCGGACGGCCCGCGCCCCGCGGTCGCGCCCGGACCGACGGGGCGGCCGAGCAGCGCCCACCGCAGACGGCGCGCAAGGCGGCCGACGGGCCCGACGGCGTCCCCGGGCACCGCGCGCGTCCCCGTGCGTCGCCGCCGTTAAGACGACCCCCTTGCTCGCCGCGCCCGGTCGCTCATGGTCAAGCTGACGGAAGGTCGAGGGAAGGCGCTGTTCCGGAAGTACGACGTCCCCGTCCCTCGGGGAGTCGTCGTGACCTCTGCGGAGGAAGCGGAGCGCGCCACGGCGTCCGGCCGGGTGCCCCTTCCCTGCGTCCTGAAGGCGCAGGTCCTCGCCGGGGGACGGGGAAAGGGCGGTGCGGTCCGATTCGCGGCCACCGCGGCCGAGGCCCGGGCGGCCGCGGCGGCGATCCTCGCGACGCCGTTCCAAGGCGAGACGGTCCGGGAGGTTATCGTCGAGGAGAAGGTGGCGATCGCCCGCGAGCTGTACGTCTCGTTCGCCCTCGACCGGACGCTGCGGGTCGCCACGCTCATCACGAGCGCGAAGGGCGGGGTCGAGATCGAATCGGTCCCCGACTCGGAGATCGCTCGGCAGCCGATCGACCCGTTCCCCGGGCTCGCGGCCTACGAGCGGCGGAGCGCGGCAGAGTCGCTGGGGCTGAAGGGTCCGCTGGCGGCGGAGCTCGACACGCTGCTGCTCGGGCTGTACCGCCTGTTCGAGCGGGAGGACGCCGAACTTGTCGAGGTTAACCCGCTCGCCGTCGTCGGCGAGCACCTGATCGCACTGGACGCCAAAGTGATCGTCGAGGACGACGCCGCGTTCCGGCACCCGGAGCTCGCGGCGATCCGGGACGACCGGACCCCGCTCGAGGAGATCGCCCGCGAGAAGGGGATCGCCTTCGTCCAGCTGGACGGCAACATCGGCGTAATCGCGAACGGCGCGGGCCTGACGATGGCGACGGTGGACGTCCTCAAGGAGTTCGGCGGGGCGCCTGGCGTCTTCCTCGACCTCGGCGGCACGGACGACCCGAAGAAGGTCGCCGAGGCGTTCCTCCTGATGGCGCAGGCGAAGCCGGCCGCGGTGTTCCTGAACATCTTCGGCGGCGTCACCCGGTGCGACACGGTCGCGCAGGGGTTGGTGTCGGCGCTCGGGTCGATCCCAGCGTCCGAGCGGTTCCCGCTCGTCGCACGGATCCGGGGCAACAACGAGGCCGAGGGGATCGCCATCCTGCGCGGGGCCGGCGTCACCAGCGAGGGGGACCTCAGGGTCTCCGCTGAGGCGGTCGTCGCGGCCGCCCGGGGGGCGCGATGAGCGTCCTGGTCGACGCCGATACCCGCGTCGTCGTCCAGGGGATCACCGGCCACCAGGGGACAGTGCACGCCCGCGCGATGCGAGAGTTCGGCACGACGGTCGTCGCCGGGGTGACCCCGGGGAAGGGCGGCACGAATGTCGAGGGCGTGCCGGTCTTCGATTCCGTACGGGAGGCGGTTCGCGCAACCCACGCGAACGCCTCGTGCGTGTTCGTCCCCGCGCCGTTCGCCAAGGACGCGCTCCTGGAGGCAGTGGACGCCGGGATCCCGCTCTGCGTCCTCGTCACCGAGCACATCCCGTTCCACGACATGCTGGTGATGTACCACTACGCCCGCTCGAAGGGGACCCGGATCATCGGGCCGAACTGCCCGGGGATCGCCGCGCCGGGACGGGCGAAGGTCGGCATCATCCCGAACGTCGTCTTCCGACCCGGTCGCGTCGGGGTCATCTCGCGCAGCGGGACCCTGACGTACGAGATCGTCAACGGGATCAAGGAGCACGGCCTGGGCCAGTCGACGTGTATCGGGCTCGGCGGCGACCCGGTCGTCGGGACGTCGTTCGTGGATGCGCTGCCGTTGTTCGAGCGCGACCCCGACACCGACCTCCTGGTCCTGGTCGGGGAGATCGGGGGCACCGGCGAAGAGGAGGCGGCAGAGGCGATTCGGACGCACTTCACCAAGCCAGTGGTCGCCTACATCGCCGGCCGCAGCGCTCCCCCCGGGAAGCGGATGGGCCACGCGGGAGCGATCATCTCGCGGGGCCGCGGGACGGCGGCGTCGAAGGTCGCCGCGCTGGAGGCCGCGGGCGCGCGCGTCGCCCGGTTCCCCTACGAGGTCAGCGAGATCGTAGCGCAGGTCGCCCGCGAGCAGTCCCGCAAGTGACCGCGCCCGAGGCGGAACCGCCGGCCGAGTCGTGCGCCGTCCCCGGCTGCGTTGGGAACCCCGTCCGGCACCTTGCCCGGGCGGAAATGCGTGCCGCGTTCCCCGAGCTCCCGGACGGCGGACGACGTGCGCCGGCGTGCCGAGAGCACTACCGCGCCTGGAAGAAGGCGACCAAGGACCGTCGGTCGCTCGACCGGCTCGCCTGGTGACGCCGGGCGGTTCACGCCCGGCGGGGACGCTCGCGTCCCTACTTCTTGCGCATCTTCTGGGCCCTCATGCGGCGGCGCATCCGCTTCTTGCGCCACTTCCACCGCATGTGGCCGCGCTTCTTCCAGACGCGGGACGAGCGTTTCATTCCACCATCGGCTGACGGAGCGGCGCTACGGCCGTCGCTTAATAAGCCTGCCTCGGGCGCGCCGCCCGCCGAGCGGCGACTTATCACCCCGTCGGTCCTCGGCCGGCAGTGCTGACGCCCGCTGACCTCGAGGTCAACGTGCTCGAGTTCCGGCTGCGTTCGTTCCAGTTCCAGCGGCTGGTCGAGCTCGGGGGTGAGAGTTACGCGGTCTTTGGCCGGACCGAGACGGAGAACGAGCGCCAGCTCCGCCCCAGCCTCGTCCACCTGTCGGTGGTCGTGCCGCTGCCGTGGGTCGTCCTGGACGAGGCGACCGACCTCCTGCGGGTAGCGCCGAGCGGGAAGGCCGGCCCGGTCAGCGCGGGGAACCCGGTCGAGATTGGCGCCGAGCCGTCCGAGTTCGACGAGGACGGGGCCGCCTGGAAGAGGACCGTCGCGGGGCCCGCCGGCTACCTGTATGCACCGGCGGACCGGGCCGGCCTGCTCCTCAGCCCCGAGGGGCGCGCGGCGCTCGGCGGGTAGGCCCGCTCCTTACGGCTTCGGCTTCAGGGCCATCTCGACGAGCGCAGCGAGGATGCCGCCGACGATTGGGGCGACCCAAAAGATCCAGTCCTGGTGGATCGCCCAGCCGTCGCCGGAGAACATCGCGGAGAGGATCGCGGGCGCGAAGCTCCGCGCCGGGTTGACGGAGGCGCCGTCCAACGGGATGGCGATCAGGTTCGTCATGGCGAGGGTGAGCGCGATGCCGACCGGGGCGAGGTTCTGGGCGGACCCTTCGGACCGGGTCGAGAAGAGGATCGTGACGACGAGCAGGAACGTCAGCACGACCTCGAGCAGGAAGACCGAGCCGACGGCGACGAGATACGGCGCGCCGTTGCCGGAGTAGCCCTGGGACGCGAACGCGACCGTCGGAGCGGTCACCGCGTGCCAGAGCGGGCCGTAGCCGTGGGCGACGCCCGCGACCGTCGCGACACCGACGACCCCGCCGATGACCTGGGCGATGATGTAGCCGACCGCATCCATCGGCTTGGTCCGGCCGCCGATCCACATCGCGATCGTGACGGCGGGGTTGAAGTGCGCCCCCGAAATGTCGCCGAACGCGTAGATCATCCCAAGGACGCCGAAGCCGAGCGAGAGGCTCAACAGCAGCACCCGCGCGTCCGGGTCGAGGGTTCCGCCGTCGAGGCTGAGCGAGAGGAGGGCCGCGCCCGTGATCGACACGAGCAGCCCGAACGTTCCCAGGAACTCGGCGAGGTAGCGCTGGCCGGCGGTCCACTTCATCGGGGGCCGGGCACCGTCCGACCTCTTAAACCGTTCGCACGGACCTCGCCCGCCCTTTCTCGGCGGCCCGTCGCGGAACGGTTTCGGCGGGGCCGGCGCCGTGCGGGCAGCGGTTAGACGACGCCCATCGCCGTCAGCTTCTCCGGCAAGTAGTGGTCCGTGACGTAGTTCAGGCCGTACTTCGCGAGCGACTGCTGCTCGGCCTTCTTGCCGTTCTTGAGCATCAGCTCGATCTCGCTCCGCCACTCGGCGGTGCCGAACCGGGGGTCGGTGAGCTCGGCCTCGAGCGCGTGGATGTCCTGCTCGCTCAACTTGTCGCTGGGCAGATCGTAGTTCTCGATGTCGGAAGCGGTCACGCCGAGGAATTCCGCGCTCGGCGTCGCGAGATAGCTGGAGAGATGCGCGGTCTTGATCGCGCCGTAGGCGACGCTGGCGTAGATGCGGAACGACCACGGGTCGCCGTCGGTGAAGACCACGACCGGCAGCTTCAGCTCGTCAGAAAGGCGCCGTAGGAACCGCCGGGTCGAACGGGCCGGCTGGCCTTTGAGGTGGAGCAGGATCGCGTCGTTCTTCTCGTCGAAGCCGTTCTCCGCGAGGCGGTCGACCATCCCGCCGCACTCGATCGCGATGACGAACTTCGCGTTCGTCGAGACGAACTCGATCTTCTCCTTTTCGACGTTGAACGGGAGGGCGTAGCCGCCGTCCCCGACGTCGTCGCGGCAGTTGATCTTCTTGACGATCCCCTTGCGGTTGCGCTCCTTGATCGTGAGGTCGCCGATCACCGAGGCGCCGTTCTCCTCAGGATGGAGCCGGAAATCCTCGCGGAGGCGGTCGCAGAGGACCTCGAGGTCCTCGATCAGGAGGTTCGACTCGTCCTCGCTGTGGAACTTCCCCTCCTGCCACGCCTCGCTGATGTAGTACAGCTCCCGGAGCGTCGACGTCTTTGCGTCGCGCGCCATCTCGTTGATGAAATCGACCAGGTAGAACGTCCGCAGCAGCATCAGCGCCCCGTCGAGCTTGCGCGCGCTGCGCGTGCCCATCGACCGGCCGAGCTTCCAGACCCCCTCGCGGGACTCGAAGACTAGGTTCTGCTTCGTACGGAGCGGAAGCTGCATCCGCGGGATCTCGCCGGCGGAGAGCTGCCGGTAGATCTCCCCGGCGAGGCCAACGGTCGGGGCCAGCGCGTCGGCCCGGATCTTCGGGGCGTCCGCGTCAGTCGTCGTCTCGGCCTTGCGCGCTCGCTTCGGCGGCATCGTAATCCACCTCCGTCTCGTCACCGGGGCCCGTCCCGGCGGCCTCCTCGGCGGCGGCTTCCGCCGCCTCCACCACCGTTCGCGGGAGCCGGACGTCCCAGTCCCCGGGCAGCGGGTCGGCGCCGAGCAGCCGGCCCTCGTCGACCCCGGCGATGTACCAATCGAGGTCGTTCACGTCGACCTCGGTCCCCTTGGGAAACCCGACGGTGAGCTGGGTCCGCCCGTTCGGCGCGAGCTTCGGGAGGGTCCACCACGCCCGACCGAGCTCCGGCTCCGTCCCGTCCGGGGCCGGGGTGAACGACGCGGTTCGGCTCAGTTCGGGGTCGAGCTCGAGGAACAGCTCCAGCACCCGCGCGCGGGGCGTGTAGTTCGTCACGTCGACGGTGCCGCGGAGCGCGCCGGCGGCGCTCGCGAAGGTCGTCTCGACGTTCACGACGTCCATGATCTTCGTCACGACCGGGGTGAGGTCGGGGACCGGTTTCCCGACGAGGACGCTCGCCTTCTCGGCGAGCCTCGGCAGGATCTTCTGGATGATGGCGAACTTGTCGCTCGCGAAGTCGCGACGGCTCTTCCGGGAGAGGTGGGCCCGCAGGTGCCGTGCCCCCGCTTGCAGCGCGAGGGTCAACTCGCGGTCGATCTCCGGGTCCTCGGCGACGGCCTCCTTGGCCTCGCTGGTGAACGGGACCTTGGTCGAGGCGATGTGGACCAGGAGCACCATCGGTCCGGCCGGGAGCCCCGAGCCGCCCTTCTGGTCGAGGCCGTACCGCCTCCAGTCCATGCCGGCGACCGCGTTGGTGATCGCGCACGCCCCCTGCTGGAACAGCAGCGGGACCCGGTTGGCGAACCGGAGCAACTGGATCGGCTGGTCGCCGGGGAGGCCCCCGCCGTAGACGAGCCCCACCTCGACCATGAACGGGAAGCCGCCCCGCACCTTCGGCGGCCGGCTGACCGGCGGCGCGAAGAACTCGGGTCGGAGCTCGCCCAGGACGTTCCGCAACCCCCGCTTGATCAGCATCCCGCCGATCGGCGAGAGGCATTCGGCGTCCGGGGCGACGAGGGGGACGGCGCGGAGCGCCTCGAGGAGCCGCTCCTGGTCGGTCCCGAGGACCCCCGCCGGCTTGTCGCTCGCCGTGAGGCCGGCCCGGCCGATCACGTCCTTCGACGCGCGGGCGCTGACACCCTGCAAGTCGCGGATGAGGAACTCGCCGAGGGTCGGCCGCTTCGTTGACTTGAGGAGGGAGCCGAGCTCGCCGAGCTCGAGCCCGTACGGGTGAGGGGCCGTCTCGCGGGCGGCGGCGGGCAGTTCGTTCGTCGCCCGGGCGAACGTCACGCGGGTCCCGTCCGGCTCGGTGAGCACGATCTGGGCGTGAGGGTTGACGATCGCCGTGCCGCGGAGGTACTCGAGAGCGGACTGGCGGCCCCGCTGATACCTCGCCTTGAGGACGAGCTCGATCATCGTGCCGTGCGGCCGATCCCACAGGGTGACGTCCTCGGAGACGACCTTCGGCTGGTTCTTCTGAGTGTCGAGGACGAGCTCGAGGACGTGGGCCACGTCCTCCTCCTCGACCTTGGAGGTGACCCGGGCCGGGCGCGCGGTGGTGAGGTTGGCGTACAGCACGGCGGCCGAGACGCCGATCCCCTGCTGGCCGCGCGCCTGGCGGTTCGCGTGGAACCGCGAGCCGTACAGCAGCCGCGCGAAGACGTTCGGGATCTCCCGGCGCAGGATCCCCGGACCGTTGTCGGCGACGCTGACCTGGAACCGCTCCTCGCTCTCCTTACGGATCGTGACGGAGACGTCGGGCAGGACGCGAGCCTCCTCGGCGGCGTCCAGCGCGTTGTCGACGGCCTCCTTGACGGTCGTCAGCAGCGCCCGGGCCGGATTGTCGAAGCCGAGGATCTGACGGTTCCGCTCGAAGAATTCGGCGATCGAGATCTCGCGCTGCTTGGCGGCGAGTTGCTGTGCGATCGTCGTCGCCGGCGCCACGCCGGGGCACGGGCGGCAGGCGGTTCTTAACGGCCGCGTTCGAACGGAACGGTGGTCAGCCGGCGGCGGAGCCGGACGGTGGCGGGCGCGCCACCACGTCGCGTAGGACGGGCCGGAACGGTCGCCAGCGGCCGACGGCGGTGAGGTCGATCTCGGCGGTCACGACCCGCTCGCCTGCCCCCAGCCCCTTGCACGCCACCGATGAGAGCGCGAGTGGCTCCCCTCGGCCGTCCCAGGCGCAGCTCCCTCCACCAAAGACGAGGCCGTCCTCGACCCCCACGCGATTCACGTACACGAACGGGAGCCCGTTCTCGACCGCCCGGGCCGGCAGGAGCTTTTCGAACAGGGCCCGGCTCGTCGTCGGGGAGGCGGAGAGGTTGACCAGCAGCTCGGCGCCGGCGACGGCGAGCTCTCGCGTCACCTCCGGAAAGAACGCATCGTAGCAGATCTCGACCCCCAGCCGCACGCCGGGGAGGTTGAGCGGAGCGCTGCGGTCCGACGGCGTGAACAGACGACCCTCCTCGAAGGGGCCGAACGTCGGCAGGTACCGCTTGACCTGCATCCAGCGCCCGCCGTCACGGTCCACCGCGACCGCCGCATTCTCCACCTCCCCTGGCCTCGTGCTGGAGGCGACCGGGGCGCCGACGAGAACGGTGCACTTCGACTCCCCGGCGATGCGCTCGAGGGCCAACCATGTCGGGTCTTGGGGCCGAACGGCCAGGGTCCGGAGCCGGTCGCCGACGCCGTAACCGGTGACGAACAGCTCGGGGAAGAGGGCGAGTTCGGCACCGGCGGCGCGAACGACCTCCTCGACCCGTGCCAGGTTCCCCGCCACGTCGAGGGGCTTGGGCGCGAGCTCGGCGAGGGCGACGCGCATCAGTAGAAGTACCGACGCACGGCGAGGAGGTAGACGAGGAGGACGACGAACAGGACGAAGAGGATCGTGATGAAGCCGGTGAAGAACAGGTAGGCCGTCATGCCGAAGACGAGCACGATCGTCGTCCAGAGCGCCCACGTCTCCTGCCGCCAGAGCGACGTGGCGACGCTCAGGAGCGCTACCCCGACCACGAGCAGGATGAGCGCCCCGAACGTGTCGAAGGCCGAGAAGATCTCGAGGGTGGAGGGCACCGTCGCACCGACGAGCTGATTGAGCACGAACAGGACGGCGCCGAGCACCATCACGAAGCCCACGAGGCCGATGAGGACGCTGACGATGGCTACGCCAAGAGGTAGCCGCGGGCGGACCGGAGTCGGCTCCCACGCCGGCGGGAGGTGCTCAACGTCCATGGCGGCCGGGGTCGCACTCACCGTTGCGCCGCCGCTCATGGCCGTCGCATTCAGACCTGGAGGGCCTCTGAAGTAGCTTTCGGGCCAACGGAAGACGTCAGCCGGGCGAACTCTCGGCGAGCCGGTCGCGACGTTGGGGTGGAGCGTCTCGGTTGGGGGAAGGTTTTCGAAGCGACGACCGGTCCGACTCGTCCGCGCGGAGGCGCTCGTCCGGAAACGGTCCGGCCCCCCCTCCTCACTTCCAGGCCGACAGCTGCCGCCGCCTCGCGAACGGCCGTAGCGGGGTCTTCCTGCTGACGCGGCATCCAACTTCTTGACCGTGGGCCACCCGACTATCCGAGGGAGTGGGGGCTCGCCGCAGTCGCCGGGGACCTGCCGGGCCCAGCGGCCATCACCTGACGACCGGAATCGGGACCGGACCCCGCGTCCTAGGGTCGTCTACGTGATTCGCTCGGCCGCCCCGTGGGCGAGCCGCTCCAGCAACAGCCGATAGGGGCCCGGCGGGAGCGGCTCAAGCGCGGCGACCGCCCGCAGAGCCCAGACCCGGGCCTCCTCGGCGGTCGCCTCGGGGGCTGCGACCGCCTCGCTGAGCTCGCGGAGGCGTAGCAGGTGCTTCGTCCGCTTCTTCCGGAGCGTGAACAGCCGCTCGAACTCCGCCTGGCGCTTTGGGTCAAGGCGGCGGTACGCCTCGAGGGAGACGAGCGTCGGGTTCCCCTCCCGGTAGTCGCCGTACAGCGGCTTGCCGAGGAGGTCCGGGTCGCCGACGACGTCCAACAGGTCGTCCCGGATCTGGAAGGCGACGCCGAGGCGGTGGCCGTAGGCTGCCAGCGCGTCGACCCGCGGCGCCGGCGCTTCGAAGATCTCGGCGACGGAGGCGAGCGAGGCGGCGATGATCGCCGCGGTCTTGTGCTCGACGATCCGGAAGTACCGTTCCCGCCCCCCGGAGAGGTCGTAGCGGGCGCTCTCCTGGAGCACCTCGCCCTCGACGAGATTCGCGCACGACTCCCCGCAGCGGAGGATGATCGATTTCGGGTACTCGGCCGCCAGCTCGAACGCGCGGACGAACAGGTAGTCGCCCGAGACGATGGCGAGCGGCTCACCGTAGGCGCGGAGCATCGACGGTCGACCCCGCCGGGTCTCGGCGTGGTCGATCACATCGTCGTGGACGAGGGTGGCGGTATGGATCAGCTGGAACGCCGCGGCGAGCGATACGACCGGGCCGACCGATTGCGCCCCGAGCGCCCTCCCCGCGACCGCCATGAGCAGCGGCCGGACCCGCTTTCCACCCGCGGAGCAGGCGTACCGGGCCGCCTCGGTCAGCTGGGTGAACGGGGAGTCGAGGACCTCCCGGAGCCGCCCGTCGACCCGCTCCAGGTCCTGGACGAGCTCGGGCACGAGGGCGAGAAGGTCACGCGCGGCGTCCTCTCCGAGGGTGCGCGTGACCTGGCTTTCGAGGGACGCCTCCAGCCCCTCGCCGACGGGGCTCGTCACGACGCCCCTCCGAGGCGTGCCGGCCAGCGCAGCCGCATCATCGCGTCGAGACCCTCCACCCCGATAAAACGCATTCCGAGCGCGAGGAGCCGGTCCGAGCCGGCAACGTGGTCCCCCAACCCCTGGATCTTCGCCGCGCGGGCGAGGGGGGCGAACATCGCGGCCTTCCACGCCCGGTCGTACTCAGCCAGCGGCGCCTCTCCCCTCGCCGCCCGGGCGGCCGCCCCTCCGGCGAGGTGTCCGCTGAGCATCGCGGTCGGGATACCGCCGCCGTTCGTCGCCATCACGAGGTTCGCGGCGTCCCCTGCGAAGGCCACCGAGCCGACGACGAGGCTTTCCGGGGGGGTCCGACCGGCACCCACCACTTCGTCGGCTCGTGGAGCGGCCCGAGATGCCGGCGGCCGAGGAACGTCCCCAGCATGCGCTCCAGCGTCGTCCCGGGAGGGACCTCCGGGACGCCGAGGCCGACGTTCAGGTCCGCGGCCCGAGGAAAGCTCCACGCGTAACCCCGAGGGGCCTCCCGCCCGAAGTGGAGTTCGACCGCGTCCCCGAGCGGGCCGTCGGCCGTCGCCGTGATCATGCGGAACATGACCCGGTGCGGGCGGAAGCCGACCGACGCCCCGACCGTCGACGTCGGGCCGTCGGCCGCCACCACCGTCCCCGCCGAGACGTCCCGGCCGCCGGCGCACCGGACGACCCCGTCCCGGACCCTCGTCACCCCGAGGGGGTACCGCAGCTCGGCGCCGGCCCCCTCGGCCTCGAGGGCGAGCGCCTTGTCGAAGGCGCGGCGCGAGACGGTCGCGCCCGCGAGCGGAAAGGCGTACTTCCGACCGTACGGGCTGTAGCAGGCGAGCAACCGTGTCTCCCGCAGGACCGTGGACGGCGGGATCGTGAACGCCTCCCGGACCAGCTTCGGGCTCCCGAACAGGTCGACCAGCTCCTCCGGGCTGGGAACGAACTCGCCGCACTGGACCGGCTGGCCCAGCTCCGCGCGGTGGTCGACGAGCAGCGTGCGCGCCCCCGCTCGGGCCGCCGCCCGCGCGGCGCACGCCCCCGCCGGCCCCGCGCCTACGACCACGACGTCGTAGCGGTCGCCCATCCTACGCTCCGAGCGCGAAGAAGTGCGTCGCGGCCGACTGGATCGGCCCGAGAGCCATCTGGGGGTAGACGCCGAACGCGACGATCGCCGCGGCGGCGAGGCCGATGGCGACGGCGCGCCCGTAGCCGAGCCCTCCCGCCGGCAGCGCCGGCGGACCGACGGCCCCCGCGACGGCCCCGGCCGGGACGGTCGACGGGCTGGGGGCGTCGAAGAAGATCGCCTTCAGGATGCGGGCGTAGTAGAACACCGACAGCGCGCTGTTGAGCAGGCCGGCGACGGCGAGCCAGACGAAGTAGCCCTTCGCATCCACCGCCGCGCTGAACAGGACGAACTTGGAGGCGAAGCCGATGGTGAGCGGCACGCCCGCGAGCGACAGCAGCATCAGCGCGAAGGCGACCGACGTGTACGGCCGGCGAGCGCCGAGCCCCCTCCAGTCGTCGACGAGCGGCCCCACCCCGAGGCCTGCGACGCCGGCGACGACGAGGAAGGCGCCGCCCTTCATCAGGACGTGCGCGAGGACCTGGAACGTCGCGCCGGCGAGCGCCGCCGGTGTCCCGACCGCGATCCCGAGCAGCATGTAGCCGGCCTGGCTGATCGACGAGTAGGCGAGCAGCCGCTTCATCTCCTTCTGCTGGAGCGCGAGCAGGTTGCCGAACGTCATCGTCAGCACCGCGAGGACGCTGAGCGTGATCTGGACGGTCGGGCCGATCGCGAACGCCCCGCCCGAGAACGGATTGCCGGGGGCGCCGGGGTGCACGAACAGCACCGGGCCCAGGAAGACGAGGAAGAACGCGAAGACGCCCATCTTCTTCGTCCCGCCGGCGAGGAAGGCGCTCACGTCGCTCGGCGCGCCGTCGTAGACGTCGACCGCCCACGCGTGGAACGGCACCAGCGTCGTCTTGAACGCGAGGCCCGCGATCAGGAACCCGTAGCCGAGGAGCGCGAGTACCGGGTAGCCGACCGTCCCGGCGACCGCCCCCAGGCGGAACAGGTTCGTCGTCCCGTAGGCGCCGAACAGCAGCGAGGCGCCGAAGAAGCTGAGCGTCGAGCTGACGGCGCCGATGATGTAGAACTTCATCGCCGCCTCGAGCGGGCGGAGGCCCCGGCGGGTGTAGCCGACCAGCAGGTAGCTGGAGAGGCTCGTCACTTCGATCGCGAGGAGCAGGAAGATGAGGTCGGAGGCAAAGGCGACCAGCATCATCCCGAGCGTCGCGAGCGCGAGGAGGCCGTAGAAGATCGGCGCGCCGGGCTCGTTCGACTCGCGGCTCAGCGAGGCGACGCCGACCAGGAACGCCGCGAGGAGGAACAGCGCCTGGAAGACGAGGCCGAACGAGCTGACGGAGTACAGTGGCGCCGAGCCGGTGGCCGGAGTGACGTCGATCGCGCCCGCCCCGACCGTCCGCAGGAGCGCGAGCGGGGCGAATCCCAGGTCGGCGACGACGAGGAGGAGGGCGAGCGCCGTGCCGGCGACGACGACGGCGCCGACCCTCTCGAGCCGGCGAACCCCGAGGACGTCCAGGAGGAAGACGAGGAGCGCGCTGGCGAGGACGACCAGCTCGGGGGCGAAGGTCGCCGCGAGGGTGAGGGGGGGCGTCATCGCGTTCCGCTCCCTCCGCTCACGGCACCGGGAAGCCGTGGACCGGCGAGCTCGTGATCACGTTCACCAGCAGGCTCGGAAGGATCCCGAACAGGACCGTGAGGGCGACCAGGATCCCCATCCCCGCCCCCTCGTACCACGACACGTCGTGCGCTCCGGCCGGGACCGCCTTCGCCGGCCCGAAGAGCATCCGCTGCATCATCCACAGGTAGAACGCGGCGGTGACGACGAGGATCCCGAGCGGGATGAACACCCAGTAGCCGAGGGCGTACCACGTCGCGAGCAGGGCCGTGAACTCGGCCGGGAAGCCGATGAGCGCCGGGAGGCCGAGCGACGCGAGCGCGCCGACCATCACCATCGTCGCGAGCGCGGGGGTGGTCGGCGTGATCCCGCCGAGCGACCCCAAATCCCGCGTGCCGAACGTGTGGTGGACCGTTCCCGCGGACATGAACAGCAGCGCGCTCACGACCCCGTGCGCGAACATCAGCAGCACCGCGGCCAGCAGGCCGAGCGACGAGTCGAGGGCGATCGCCAGCAGGACGATCCCCATGTGGTTGATTGACGAGAAGGCGATCATCCGCTTCAGATCCCGCTGGGCGAGCGAGACGACCGAGCCCCAGATGATCGACAGGAAGGCGACCGCGAAGAGGATCGGCCGGTCGTGGACGAAGCCGACCTGCAGCACCTCCACGCCCCAGCGGATCAGCCCGTAGGCTCCGAGCTTGAGCAACAGGCCCGCGAGGAGGACCGAGCCGCCGGTCGGGGCCTCGACGTGTGCGTCCGGAAGCCACGTGTGGAACGGGACGATCGGGAACTTCACGCCGAAGCCGAAGAAGAGGGCGAGGAACAGGAACGACTGGTCGACGCTGGAGAGCGTCCGGGCGCTCGCGTCGACCGCGGAGAAGTCGAGCGACGTCGCCCCCGAGTAGAAGACCGTCACCAGCAAGCCGACCAGCATGATGATGGAGGCGACGTGGGTGTAGACGAAGAACTTCAGCGCCGCGTAGCGGCGGCGCGGACCGCCCCACAGCCCGATGAGGAAGAACATCGGGACGAGGACCGCCTCCCAGAAGAGGAAGAACAGCAGCACGTCCAGCGAGACGAAGACGCCGAACGAGCCGAGGCAGGTGAGCAGGACGAGCCCGAAGTACGCCCCCGGGCGCTTCGTCTCGCCCCACGAGTACACGACGGTCGCGATCTGGAGTATCGCCGTCAGGAGGATCAGGACGAGCGAGATCCCGTCGACGCCGACCGTGTAGTTCACCTGGAGCCACGGGAGATGGATCCAGGCGTGCAGCTCGCTTTCCGCGAACCCGGGGACGAGCGGGCTGCCGGCGTAGCCCGGCCAGCCGGGATAGTTGAGGAACAGGAGCGCGACCTCGCCCACGAAGGCGGCGGAGGTGGCGAGCGCGACCCAGCGCGCCCGGGCCCCCGCGAGGAACGTGAGGACCGTTCCCGCGGCGAGCGTGAGGAGGGTCAGCGAAATCAGCGGCAGCGCCATCGGCTCACCCTCCTCCCAGCCGGTCGAGGACGAACGGCGCGACGAGGAGGAGGAGCGCGAAGACGACGATCAGGCCGACGACCAAGTAGCTCGCGTAGTCGCTGACGACGCCGGACTGGACCTTGCGCAGCCGGTCGGAGAGGAGCCCGAACAGCCGCTCGAAGCCGTGGACCGTCCCGTCAATGACGTAGACGTCGACGAAGTCGGCGAGCCGGGAGACCGTGTAGACGCCCTTCCCGCCGATCCAGTCGTAACCGGCTTTCATGTAGTACCGCTCGAGCAGCAGCCGCCGGAGCGGCTGGGCGGGGCTGCTCGCGCTCAGCTCGAAGACCCTGCCGTTCCCCCAGCAGAGCCACGCGACGCCGATGCCGGCCCCGGCGAGCCCCACGCTGCCGACCGAGAGGAGGATCTGCGTCGTCCCGTAGACGGGCGGGATCCCGGCGCCGTGCTCCAACAGGTTCTGCATCCCGGGGAGGAACGCGAACAGGCCCGCGCCGACCGCGAACGCGGAGAGGACGACCAGCGGCACCTGCATCGTCCACGGTCCCTCGTGGCCGTGCGGGAGCGTCGGGTCGCGCGGGTGCTCGCCGGAGAAGGCGAGGAACCAGGCGCGGAAGATGTAGTAGGCGGTCAGGAACACCGCGGCGAAGGCGAGCAGGAAGAACGGCCAGTACTCCGGATGGGTTCCGAGGACCGAGTAGACGGAGGCGAGGATGTCGTCCTTGCTCCAGTAGCCGGCGAACGGCGGGATCCCCGACAGCGCGAGCCCGCCCACGGCGAACGCCGTGGCGGTGAGCGGCATCGAGCGCTTCAGCCCGCCCATCTTGAACAGGTTCTGCGTCCCGACGGCGTGGATGACCGAGCCGGCGGCGAGGAACAGCAGCGCCTTGAAGAACGCGTGGGTGAACAGATGGAACAGGCCGACCATCGAGAAGCCCGCCCCGATCGCGAGCACCATGTAGCCGAGCTGGCTGATCGTGGAGTAGGCGATCACCCGCTTGATGTCCGGGTGCACGACCGCCATCGTCGCGGCGAAGAAGGCGGTGAAGCCACCGACCGCGACGATCACCAGCTGGTCGAACGACGTGAACCCGAGGAAGATGCTCGCGACGGCGAGCAGGTAGACGCCGGCCGCGACCATCGTCGCGGCGTGGATGAGCGCCGAGACGGTCGTCGGGCCCTCCATCGCGTCCGGCAGCCAGACGTGGAGCGGGAACTGCGCGCTCTTCCCGGCGGCCCCGCCGAGGATCATGATCCCGGCGACGGTCGCCAGCGTCGAGTGCGAGAACGCGCCGCTCAGGAACGGCGTGCCGTTGTGGACGAAGACGAAGCCGTTGGCCGCCCAGCCGCCGAAGCCGCCGGCGCCCGAGTACAGGTCGAACAGGATGAAGATCCCGAGGAGGAACATCACGTCGCCGACGCGCGTGACCAGGAACGCCTCCTTCGCGGCGCTCGCCGCGCTCGGCTTCTCGTAGTAGAACCCGATCAGGAAGTACGAGCAGACGCCGACGAGCTCCCAGAAGAGGAAGAACTCGAGCAGGTTGTTGGAGAGGACGAGCGCGCTCATCGCCGCCAGGAAGAGCATCAGCTCGGCGTAGTACCGGGAGAGCCCGCGGTCCTGGTGCATGTACCCGATCGAGTACAGGACGACCAGGAAGCCGACGACGGTGACGACGATCAGGACGAGCCCGCTGAGCGGGTCGACGAGCGTGCCCATGACGAGCGAGAAGCCGTTCTGGAACCCGGGCGCCGGCGGGAGGTGGAGCCAGACGAACTGCGTGTTCGTCGTCCGCCCGGGGAAGAACGCCTCGCCGACGCCGATCAGCACCCCGAGCACCAGCGCGACGGCGGAGGCGCCGACGGCGACCCAGCCGCCCCACTCGAGGCGGGCGAGACGCGTCCCCGCGACCCCGACGACGGCGAACGCCAGGACGTAGGCGAGCGGGACGAAGAACGCCCACGGGAACAGCGCGGGGACGTTCAGCGTGGCGTCCTCCCCCCTACAGTTTCAGCTCGGTCGCTTCGGCGACGTTGATCGTCCCCTTCGCCCGGTTGAGCGCGAGGACAATGGCGAGGCCGACCGCGACCTCGGTCGCCGCGAAACCGACCAGGACGACCGCGGTCGCCTGGCCGGAGAGGCCGGACGCCGGCGTCGGCGCGAACGCCGCGAACGCGACGAAGTTCAGGATCGCCGCGTTCATCGCCACCTCGATCGCGATCAGGAGCAGGACGAAGTTCCGCCGGGTCAGGACCCCGAAGAGGCCGACCGCGAGGAGCGCGCCGGAGAGGGCGAGGAAGCCGACCTCGCTCAGCCCGGTCACTCGCGCCCCTCCCGGACGAGGTAGATCGCCCCGGAGACGCTCACGAGCATCGTGAGGCCGAGGAGCAGCACCCACGGCCCGTACGTCGAGAAGAGCGCTTGGCTCAACGCGGACGGGGCGTACAGACGCCGGTGCCACCTCGGTCTGCGGCAGCTCACCGACCGCCGTCACGACGAAGACGAACGCGAGGACGGCGAGGGCGACCGGCGCCGGGCCGATCCCGGTCGCCGCCTCCCGCGAGAAGATCTTCTTGCGGGTGACCATGATGCCGAACAGGAGCAGGACCGTCACCGCCCCGGCGTAGACGCCGAGCTGGAGGACGCCGAGGAACGTCGCGCTGAGCAGGAAGTAGATCAGCGCGAGGTCCACGAAGAAGACGGCGACCCACATGATCGTGTGGACGAGCTCGCGGACGAGCAACGCCGCGACGGCGGTGGCGACCGCGACGACGGCGAGCAGGAGGAAAGCGACCTCCTCGAGGCTCACGTCTGGCCCCCCCAGAACAGGCACTCCTTCGGGCAGACGCTGATGCACGTGCCGCAGCGCACGCAGTCGGAGTCGTTGATGACCGGCTCCTTCCAGATCCGCTTCGGCGTTTTGGCGCCGGGCTTGCCGTCCGGCTTCGGGATGTCGACCATCGTGATGCAGTCGGTCGGGCAGTCCCGGGCGCACGCGTTGCAGCCGATGCACAGCGGCGGCTCGAGCAGGATCCGGTCCTCGTTCTCGGGGAGCGCAAGCCGGATCGGGCTCATCGGCAACTTCGAGTGGAAGACGTCGAACATCTTCTGCGGCGAGTACACCATCTCCGCCCGGCTCGGGGTCGCGAGCTCGTAGCGGGTCGTCATCGTGAGGCACCCCTCGGGGCAGGCGTCCGAGCAGAAGCCGCAGTAGCTGCACTTGCCGTAGTCGATCTGCGGGCACTTCTTCGGCTTCTTCGGGTCCGCCCCCGGCACCGTCACCATCTCGATGCACAGATCCGGGCACGAGAACGCGCAGAGGTTGCAGCTGATGCACGTCGCGATGTTCAGCGCGTGGACGCCGCGGTAGTTGTCCCACACCTGCCCGACGCCGATCGGCTTGCCCGAGGCGACCGCGACCTTTTCGCGGAACCGCGGGTCCTCCAGCCGCTCGAACGGGTAGAGGATCGTCGACGGCCGGAACAGGCTTTTCACGAACTGGCGTGCCGCGGTCGCCATCGGCCGGGCGACGAACAGGACCGGGTGCTCCTCGGCCTTCGGCGGCGCCGCGCTCGCGTCGGTCATCGTTCCCTCGTTCCCCTCCCCTCTACGCCCCCGGCGACGGCACGCAGCCGAACACCGGCACGCAGCGCACCGTGACGAGCGCGGCGGCCAGGAAGACGCTGAGGAGTGCGAGGGGGATCATGCGGTTCCAGCCGACCCGCAGCAACTGGTCGGTCCGGACGCGCGGCAGGGAGGCCCGGACCCAGACGAAGAGGCCGAAGACGAGGTACGTCTTGACCATGAACCAGAGGATCCCGGCGAGCGGGAACGACGTCGCCGCCGACGGGACCCAACTCGGCAGCGTCCATCCTCCCAGGAACAGCAGCACGATGAGGATGCTGCCGACGAGCGCGCGCAGGTAGTCGGCGAGCATGAAGAAGGCGAACAGCATCCCGCCGTACTCGGTGTTCCACCCCTCGACGAGCTCCGCCTCCGCTTCGGGGAGGTCGAACGGGATCCGCTCCATCTCGGCGAGCATCGCCGCGACGAAGACGACCAGCGCGACGACGAGCGGCCCCCAGAACCAGTAGTTCTGCTGCTCGTAGACGATCGTCGTGAGGGAGAAGCTCCCCGCGACGACGACCACTGCGACGACCGCGAGGAGGAGCGGCACCTCGTAGGCGATCATCTGGGCCGCGGAGCGGAGCCCGCCCATGAGCGAGTACTTGTTGTTGCTCGACCAGGCGCTGACGAAGATGAACAGCGGCGCGAACGAGAAGAGCGCGAGCGCGAGCAGCAGGCTCAGCGGGATCGGACTCGAGTTCCACCCGCTGGAGATCGGCAGGATCCCGAAGATCATCATCGAGGTGACGAGGTAGGCGGTCGGCCCGAAGTAGAAGCCCAACTCGTCCGCCTCGGTAGGCCGCGTCGTGTGCTTGCGGAACAGCTTCAGGCCGTCCGCGAAGTTCTGCAGGAGGCCGGCGTAGCCGACGTGCATCGCCCCGCGGCGGTCCATGAACCGGCCGAGGAGCTTGCGCTCGAACCAGATCAGCACGATCGTGTTGATCATGCTCGCCAGGAGGAGGATCGCACAGAACACGAGGACCGCGAGGCCGGTGACGACGTCGCCGTTCTCGGCGAGCCGCCCGAGCGGCCCCCCGACCGCCCCGCCGAGGGCGAAGAGGAGCGCGTGCACGAGAGTGTACGACACCGAGTAGAGCGTCGCGTTCGACATCGTTCCGCCGACCTAGCGGTCGACCTCCCCGACGCAGATGTCGACGCTCCCCATGATCGGCGGGATGTCGGCGACGTGGTAGCCGATCAGGTACTTCTTCGCGGCGCTCAGGTTCGCGAACACCGGCGAGCGGAACTTGACGCGGTACGGGTGCTCGCCGCCCTCGTTGACGACGTAGGCGAGCGCCTCGCCGTGCGGCTCCTCGATCGCCGAGAAGCCTACGCCCTTCGGGTAGCTGCGCTTCAGCAGGTACCCCTCCAGCCCGACCGGGGCGTACGGCGCGCCCAGCCAGCGGGGGAGCTTCTCCGCGATCACCGTTCCCGGGTGGTGGTCGAGCCAGTCGAGGACCTGGCGCAGGATGCGGACCGACTGGCGCATCTCCTCCATCCGGACGAGGTAGCGGGCGGTCACGTCCGCGCCGTCCGCGAGCGCGACGTCGAAGTCGAGCCGGTCGTACGCCGCGTACGGCCGGTCCTTGCGGAGGTCGCGCTTCACGCCGGCCGCGCGGAGCATCGGACCCGTGACGCCGTGGTGGACGGCGTCCGGCCCCTTCAGGACACCGAGCCCGTCGCACCGCTGGCGGAAGATCGTCGAGCCGAGGCAGAGCTGGTCGTACTCGCGGAACCGGTCGACGAGCCAGTCGAGGACCTTGCGCGCCTGGTCGTTGAAGCCGGCCGGCAGGTCGTTGCGGACGCCGCCGACCCGCATGTACTCGTACGTCATCCGGGCGCCGGTGTAGCTCTGGAAGAGATCGAGGACCAGGTCGCGGTCCCGCATGCCGTACAGGAACGGGCTCATCAGGCCCAGGTCCTGGACGAACGCGGCGTACCACATGATGTGGGAGGCGAGCCGCTGGAACTCCTCGCAGAGGACGCGCAGGTACTCGGCCCGCTCCGGCGGCGAGATCTGCAGCGCCTTCTCGGCGCCGAGGATGTACAGGTGCTCCCACGCGAGGCCCGCCACGTAGCAGCAGCGGTCCATGAGCGTGATCACCTCGTTGTAGTGCCGGTCCTCGCTGATCTTCTCGATGCCGCGGTGCAGATACCCCATCTCCGGGTCGACGTCCAGGACCAGCTCCCCCTCGATGCGGACCCTCAAGTTCCACAGTCCGTGGGTCATGGGGTGCTGGGGCCCCATGTTGATCCACATCTCAGACATGGCGCACCTTCACGTCGAGCTCTTCCGGCTCGTGGAGCTTGAACGACCGTAGCAGCGGGTGGAACGCGTAGTCGTCGGGCATCAACAGGTGCCGCATATCCGGGTGGTGGTCGAACGCGATGTCGACCATCTCCCACGCCTCGCGCTCGTGCCAGTTGGCGCTCGGCCAGACGGGCGTCGCCGACTCCACATGGGCGTCGGCGGCGGGAACGTTCGTGGAGAGGAGGAGGTACTGGCGCGCCTCGTCCGACCAGACGACGTAGACGACCTCCCGGTGCTCGACCCAGTCGATCCCCCCGACCATCGCCAGGTGCAGGAAGTGGAGCTCGTCGTGGACCGCGCGGAAGACGTCTAGCGCCCCGGCACGGTCGAACCGCAACCTTCCCGCGGTGCCGTCGAACGGGTCGACCCCGAGCAGATGCGGCCCCAGCCGGGGGAGAGCTGCCGCGAGACGTCGTCCGGTTGCATGGTCCGTTCCCGTGCCCGCGTCGGACCGACGGCGCCCGGTCACTCCTTGCGTTCGCGGATCAGCTTCTCGAGCTCGAGGATCCCGTCCAGCATCGCCTCGGGGCGCGGCGGGCAGCCGGCGATGTAGATGTCGACGGGGACGAGCTTGTCGACGCCGGGGACGACCGAGTAGGCGGTGCGGAACGGCCCGCCGCCGGTCGCGCAGTTCCCCATCGCGATGACCCACTTCGGCTCGGGCATCTGCTCGTAGAGCGTGATCAGCTTGTGCGCGACCTTCCAGGTTACCGTGCCGTTGACGATGAGGAGGTCGCACTGCCGCGGCGTGGACCGCGGCACGACGCCGAACCGCTCCGCGTCCCACCGGGCGCCGAACGCGGCCGCGAACTCGATCGCGCAGCAGGCGAGGCCCCAGTGCAGCGGAAAGAGCGAGTTGCGCCCGGCCCAGTTGAAGACGGGCCGGATCAGCTTCTGCTGGCCCTGCTCGGCGATCAGGGCGCCGAGCGCCTCCTTCGCGGCCGGGACGAACTCCTTCGCGCGCACCGCCTCGATCTCGATGAACGGCACCCCCGGTT
Organism: uncultured Thermoplasmata archaeon; assembly: GCA_963719635.1. GTDB lineage: Archaea > Thermoplasmatota > Thermoplasmata > Lutacidiplasmatales > UBA184 > Lutacidiplasma. The sequence goes on from CAVRCS010000004.1 coordinate 489,576, forward strand.
CCGAGACCGGCGGCGCGGGCACCGCGGCGGCGCTCGGCGGGGGGCGACGGCGGGGGCGCTCAGACGACCCACCTCTTCTCGCCGCTGAGGGCGTAGTAGATCCCCGTGATCGCGAGGGCCGTGAACGCGACGGCGACCAGCACGGGCACGAGCGCCGCGTTCACGGTCCGGAAGGTGAGGCCCCACAGGGCGAGGATGAAGCCGAGGACGTCGACGGCGACGAAGACGATCGCGAACGTGTAGTGCTGGGTCGGGAAGTCTATCTGCGCCTCCCCTTCCGCCTCCTCGCCGCACTCGTACGTCGTCCCCTCCAGGTACCGACCGGCGCCGCTTGGCGCCTAGGCTCCGGTTCATCAGGAGGGAGACGCACCCGAAGAGCCCCGCGACGACGGCGAAGACGACGAACGTCGTGACGCCGGACTCGACCATCGTGCCTCCGCTGCCCAGTGGACAGCCAAAGGACTTCCCGTCGTTATTTAACGGCACCCCGGAACGCGCCGTCTCCGAGAGAAGCCGGCTCCTTTTGGGCCCTCCGGGGGCCGCGGAGTTATGGCGCCCGAAAGCTCGCCCGGAGCGTGCGGCCCGATGCGTTCCACGCCCCGGTGACGCTTCGAGGCCAGCATGTCGACCTGGTGCCGCTGGAGCTCGCCCATGCCCCCGGGCTCCTCGCGGCGGCGCACGACCCCGAGACGACGCGCTACCTCGTTCACGGCGTAGGGGCGGGACTCGCCGACGCCGAGGGGTTGGTACGGGCCCTGCTCGACCGGGGCGCGGCGGGCACCGACCTGCCGTTCGCCACCGTCCTGCGAGCGACCGGAACCGTCGTCGGCATGACCCGGTACATCCACATCGACCGGGAGAACGACTCGGTGGAGGTCGGCGGCACGTTCCTCGACCCGAAGTACTGGCGGACGCCGCTCAACACCGATGCGAAGCTCGTCCAGCTCCGCCACGCCTTCGAGACCGAGCGTGCGCACCGGGTCTGGCTCCAGACGGACCGGCGAAACCTCCGCTCGCAGGCGGCGATCGTCCGCCTGGGCGCGGTCCGCGAAGGGCTCCTGCGCGAGGACCGCCTCCTGGCGACCGGCGACTACCGGACGAGCGTCGTCTATTCGATCCTCGTCTCCGAGTGGCCGGCGGTGCGGGAGACGCTCGAGGCATCGCTCCGTCGACCGTGGCCGGACGACCCGGCGCGTCCGAGCCCCGGCTAGTTCAACGGCGGTGCCTTACCCCGCGGCTTCGGCGCGGGGAAGTCGGGCTTGCGCTTCTCCACGAACGCCCGGATCCCCTCCGGGAGCTCCGCGTCTTCCGCCGCGGCGACCGCTCCCCGCCGCTCCAGCATCATCTGGGTGGCGAGGCTCTCGTGAAAGGCGCTCTGCAGCAGCTGCTTGGTCCGCCCGTAGGCGAGGGTCGGGCCGCTCGCCAGCTCGAGCGCGCGCTCGCGGACCCGGCCCGCGAACGAGGCGGCGGGGACGACCTCGTGCACGAGGCCAAGCTCCCGGGCGCGGGCCGCCGGCACCCGGGCGTTCGTGAACAGCAGCTCCTGGGCGAGCCCGAGGCCGAGGAAATGCGGCAGGAAGTAGGTGAGTCCGCCGTCCGGGACCGCGCCCAGCGCCGGGAACGCGGGCACCAGCGTCGCCTCCTCCGAGGCGATCCTCCAGTCCGCGGCGAGTGCGAGGGAGAGGCCACCGCCTGCCGCGACCCCGGCGAGCGCGGCGAGGACGGGCTTCGGCATCCCGACGATCTCCCGGACGCACTGCTCCTGCCCGCCGATGAGCTCATGGAAGAGACGGGCGAGCTCGCCCCGGCGGCGGCATTCGTCCATCGCGGCGACGTCGCCGCCGGCCGAGAACGCCCGCCCGTCGCCCGTCAGGACGACCGCGCGGGCGCCGAGGTCGGTCGAGGCAGCCTGGAGCGCCGCGGCGAGCTCGCGCATCGTCGCGACGTCCAGCGCGTTCAGCCGGTCGGGCCGCGCGAGCGTGATCGTGAGGACCGAGCCGTCGCGCTCGGTGCGTACGCCGACCATCGCGCCGTGCGCAGCCCACTCGGAGCTTAAACGCCGCGCTCGCGGGTCATCGTCGCGCGACGGCCGCCGCGATCGGACCCGCCGTGCGCGCTCCCGCGGCGTCGGGAGCAACCCGCCTGCCCGAACCCCGCAACCAACCGGGCTACAACGCGGGGACCCAGCCGCGGGCGGGCGGGACCGGCTCCCTTACGGGTCGGCGGCCGCCGGCGGGGGCCGACGCGCCCTGGGGGGCGGAGCGGCGTCCGCTTCGTCCGCGTCGTCGAACGACGGCGGCTCGCCGTGAGGCTCGGCGGGCCGGTGAACCGGCGGGGCAATCGAAAATCCGCGCGTCCTCCCGGCAGCGTCCGGGGGGGGCGGCGCGATCGGCGCCGTCCGGGTGCGCGGCAGCACCGCCGGTGGCGGGGCGATTACGTCCGGAGGGGGAAGGGACGGAACGCCCGTCGCGGCCCGCGCCGTGCGGGGGATCGACTGCGTGTCGTCCGCCTCCGCCTTGAGCTCCTCCTCGATCGACTTGATGTCGGTCATCAGTTCGTCCTGCTTCGGGATCGGCCCGAGGATGTCGTCCATCGTCCCGACCCGCTTCTCGAGCTCGTCCAGCGTGTTGAGCGACCGGTCGGGGACTTGGCGGCTCGTGCCGAGGAACTCGCTCGCGCCCTCCATCAGGCGCGAGAACTCGAACGGGAACAGGATCTTCGTCGCCTGGCCGTCGCCGACCTTCGCTACCGTGTCCAGCGTGAGGACGGTCAGCGCCTTCGCGTCCAGTACGCCGGCGCCGAGCGAGAGGATCCTCAGCCGCTGAGCCTCACCCTGGGCGGAGAGGATCGTCGCGACCCGGGCTCCCTCGGCCTCGAGGATCTGCGACTGCCGGACCCCCTCCGCCTGAAGGATGCGCGAGCGCTTCTGTCCCTCGGCGACGAGGATCGCGCTGCGCTTCTCCCCGTCCGCGCGGAGGACGGCGGCCCGTCGCTGGCGCTCGGCGGAGGTCTGCTCCTCCATCGCCGACTTGACCGGGCCGACCGGGTCGACCTCCTTGATCTCGACCGCGTCGACGCGGACACCCCACTTGTCGGTCGCTTCGTCCAGGATGTCGCGGAGGCGGGTGTTGATCCGCTCGCGGTTGTAGAGCACCTCGTCCAGCTCCATGTCGCCGATGATCGACCGGAGCGTCGTCTGGGCGAGCGCGAGGGTCGCGACGCGGTAGTCCTGGACCTGGAAGATCGCCTTCGGCGCGTCGACGACCTTGATGTAGATGATCGCGTCGACGTTCGTCGGCGAGTTGTCCTTCGTGATCACCTCTTGCCGAGGGACCTCGAGCACCTGCGTCCGCAGGTCGATCTTGAGGACGACCGACAGCGGGCTCACCATGTTGAACCCGGGGTTGATCATCCGCTTGTACGAGCCGAGCAGCGTGACAATCCCCTGCTGGTACGGCTCGATCGTGTAGATCATCCGGGTCAGCAGGACCAGGATGATGATCAGGGCGAGAACCAGGATGACGATGACCAGCGTGTAATCCATCATGCTTCCTCCGTGTCGCGCGTCCCGCGCCCCGCGGGGCGGAGCGCTCCCACACCCGGCGAGAACGTAACCGTTGTGGGTCGTTCCGCGCGCGCGCTCATGACGCCGGGGCCGACTCGACCGGCTCGACCTGGAGGGATACGCCCTCGCCGTGGACCACGCGGACCCGGGTGCCGACGGGGATCGCCGCGCTTCCGCGCGCCGACCAAATCTCCGAGTTGACGCGCACCTTCCCCTTCATCGTGTCCGGGATGATCGGCACGACCACGATCCCCTCGTGCCCGACCAGGCCCGCCGAGGTCGTGCTGAGCGGCCAGTGGGTCGGGGCGACCCAGCGGTAGTAGTAGATCTCCAGGACGGTCGCGAGGAACGCCGCGACCAGGATGGCGATCGGGCCGATGGCGCTGTCGAGCAGGTACGTCGGGAAGAACAGGTAGAGGAAGCCGGCGACCAGGAGGATTGAGCCGGGGATGAACAGGAGCGCGCCCGGGTGCACAAGCTCGGAAGCGAGGAGGGCGATCCCGACCCCGACGAGTACGATGCCGACCTCGATGTCGATCGCCACGACCGCCCCGGTTCGGCGGGAGGCGGCGTCGGAGGATAAAGACCGACGACCGCGCCCTACCGGATGTACGTCTCCGAGCTCGCGAGGTCGAACCCGCGGACGACCTTGAGGCGCTGGCCGTCCCCGGTCGGGGCGTACGCGAGGAACGGGAACATCTGCCAGAGGTTCCCCTCCGCCATCTTCGTCACCGGGTGGTCCGGGCCGAACGCACCCCGCGCGACCCTCGCGGTGACCGTGCGCACGGCCTGCTCGTCGAGGTAGCCGAGCGCGTGCAGGTACTCGTGCGCGAGGACGACGAAGACGAAGGCGTTCACCTCGAGCGGCGAGCGGGCGTGGGACCGCATCACCTCGACCAGGCCCTCGTTGAGGACGATCAGGTTGCCGGTGACCTGCCAGTACGCCCCCAGCTGGGGTGGGAGGTTGGAGAGCGCGAGTCCAAGCCCAGGGCGCTCGGTGCCGAGCACGCGTCGGACCGCGGCCCGGACGAGCCGGTAGACCTCGGCGTAGTCGGCCGGCCGCTCCAGACGGTCGGCGAGGTCCGAGCCCTTGGGGCCGGCCGCGGCCGTCCGGTTCCGGCCCGGGGCGGGCGGGGAGGGCGGGGAGGGGGCACGGCTCGGCAGGGTGAGGAACGGAGTCACGCCCTCTCTAGGCGCCGGGGGTCGGATAAACTTCTACTTACGGCCACGCCACGAGGGGGCGTCGCTCGCGGCGGGCGGGGCGCGCAAGTCTATGAACGCCGCACGGCTGACGGCGGCGTGCCGCGGGCGGTGGACCTCGTCTTTCCCCGGCGCGAGCGGGTCGAGGACCGCCACAAGGAGCTCGACCAGCGCAAGCTCCTGGACGAGTTCTTCGACCACGCGACGCTGCTCGCGGTCTCGCGCCTGGTGAACCGGGGACTCTTTGACGTGCTCGACCACCCGATCGCCTCGGGCAAGGAGGGGGGCGTGTTCCGCGCGTCGAAGGGCGGGGAGCTGCGGGCCGTCAAGATCTACCGGATCTCGAACACGATGTTCCGCCGCCTCCCCGCGTATGCGCTGGAGGAGCTCCGGCGGGAGGCGAGCGTCGGGAACTACGGCGGCCTCATCTTCGCCTGGACGCGGCGGGAGCACTCCATGCTCGGCCGGCTCGCCGACGCCGGGGTCCGGGCGCCCCGGCCGTACGGCCACCTGCGCAACGTGCTGGTGATGGAGTTCATCGGGGACGAGGCGGGGGCGGCGCCGCGCCTCAAGGACGTACCGGTCGACGACCCGGCGCGGCTGTACAAGGAGCTGGTCGCCGAGTTCGGCCGGATGGTCCGGGACGCGAAGCTGGTCCACGGCGACCTCTCGCCGTACAACACGCTGTACCACGACGGCCAGGTCGTCATCATCGACGTCGCCCAGTCGGTCCGCTCCGACCACCCCGAGGCGCCCCGCCTCCTGGAGCGGGACATCACGAACTTCGCCCGGTTCTTGGGCCGCCTCGGCTACTCGGTCGAGCCGGCCGAGTTCCTGAAGGCGGTCGGCGGGGATACCGTCGGGCCCCACGCCGGGGAGGCGTAGCCGTGCCGACGCTCACCGTACGGATCCCCGAGGACCGGGTCGGCGTCCTCATCGGCACCCGCGGGCGCACGCGCCGGGCGATCGCGACCGCGACCGGGGCGACGGTGGAGGTTGACGCCGACGACGGCGCGGTGACGGTCTCCGGGCCGGAGACCGACCCCATCGCCGCCCTGAAGGCTAGGGACATCGCGCTTGCGATCGGGCGGGGGTTCTCCCCGGAGCGCGCGATGCGGCTCGCGCGGGAGAACACGTTCCTGGGCGTCCTCGACATCAAGTTCACCACCGGCCGGCGCGACAAGGCCGCCCTGCGCCGGATCCGCGCGCGGGTCATCGGCGCCGGAGGCCGCGCGCGGAGCCGGATCGAAGCGCTCTCCGGCTGCTCGATGAGCATCTACGGCTCGACCGTGGCGCTCATCGGAACCGAGGACCAGCTCGACCGCGGGACCCGGGCGGTCGAGCTCCTCCTGCGGGGGAGCGAGCACTCGGCGGTCTTCCACCTGCTCGCCCGGCTGCGCCGGAACGCGGCGCTGGACGAGGCGATCGCCCCGGAGCTCGAGCCCGCAGACGGGCCGTAGCGCGATGGCGAAGACCGTCCCGGTGGACGCCCCGACGCTCGCGTGGGCCCGGGGCGCGTTCGCCCGCTACTACGCCTCGTGCCGGCCGGAGGTGCCGGAGCGGCTCGCTCGCCGCGAGTTCGCCGTCTTCCCGTTCGCGGAGGGGAACCTGATGCGCCGCCACACGACCGTCCCCACGCCCGACGGGCTCGCCGCGTTCCTGCGGGAGGCGGTGCCGCGGCACGTCTACTACTCGTCGGCGTACTACCGCTCCCCCGCCGAGCCGACGATGGCCGCGAAGGAGTGGCTCGGCGCGGACCTGATCTTCGACCTGGACGCCGACCACCTCCGGGGCGCGGAGGCGCTCGATTACGCGGGCCAGCTCGCCCTCGTCAAGACGCGGCTGCTCGACCTGGTCGACGACTTCCTCCTCCGGGACTTCGGCCTGGACCTCGCGACGACGTCGTTCGCCTTCTCCGGCGGCCGCGGCTACCACGTCCACGTCCGCGACCCCCGCTTCCTCCCCCTCACGAGCCCCGAGCGGCGCGAGCTCGTCGACTACGTTCTCGGGACGGGCGTCGACCCGACCGCGGCGATCGAGGAGCACCGGGAGGACGTCCGGTCCGGCCGGTCGATGGGCGGCGCGGACGAGCTCGACGGGGAGGCTGCGCCTCGGGGCCGCGCGGCCCGGTCGGTCCGCCTCGCCCCCCCGACCGCGCCGGGGTGGAAGGGGCGGACGACCCGGGCCGTCCTCGCCCTCCTCGCCCGGTGGAAGCGGGAGGGCGCGGAGGCGGCCGTCGTCGAGATGGAGCGCTGGGGCGTGCCGGGCGCCGACGCACGGAGCTGGGCCCGCCGGCTCCTGCAGCACGGGGAGGCCGAGAAGATCCGGACGACCCTGTCGCTCGACCAGTTCGGCCGCGGCGGCTCGCCCCGGCAGTTCCTGGACGCGGTCGTCCGCCACGCTGCCGTCGAGGTCCAGGCCGAGACGGATGCGCCCGTGACGACCGACATCCACCGTCTGATCCGGCTCCCCGGCTCGCTGCACGGGGGGACCGGGTTTCGGGTCGTCCCGCTGCGGCGGGAGGAGATCGACGCCTTCGACCCGTTCCGCGACGCGCTCGTCGACGGGGGAGATACGACCCCGGTGACGATCCTGGAGGAGGTCCGCTACCCGTTCGCGAGCGGCGGGCTCCACCGCAGCGTGGGGGCGACCGACGAGCTCCCTACGGCGCAGGCGGTGTTCCTGGTGCTGCGGGGACAGGCGGCACTTCGACCTTCACCGGGATGACCAGGCGCCCGATCTTCTCGATCGACGCCTCGATCTGGTCGCCGGACTTCAGCTTGCGGCTCTCCTTTCCGAACTCGAAGCCCGGGACGCCGCCGAGGCTTCCGAGCGAGATCATGTCCCCCGGCTCGAACGTGATCCCCTGGGAGAGGTGGGCGAGGATCTCCGGGATCCGGAAGATGTAGTCGGAGGTGTCGCCCTTCTGGCGCACGACCCCGCCGACCTTCAGTTCCATCGCCAGCGGGTACGGATCGCCGACCTCCTCCTTCGGCACGACCCACGGCCCGACCGCCATCGTCGCGTCGAACCCCTTTCCCATCACCCAGTCCGCCGCCCCCTCGGCCGGGTACTGGAGATCGCGGTAGCCCATGTCGAGCCCGATGGTGAACCCGGCGACGTGCTCCATCGCCTTCGCCGCGGGGATCCGCTTCCCCCGCTGGCCGATGACGCACGCGAGCTCGAGCTCCACGTCCGGGAACGAGCCCGTCGGGTTCAGCACGAGCGACTCGCTCGGTCCGACGAGGGAGTTGAAGAACCGGGTGAAGACGTACGGCCGCGCCGGGGCGGGCTTTCCCTGCTCGGCGAGGTGGCTCTTCGAGTTCTGTGCGAGGCAGTAGATCTTCTGCCCGTGCACGACCGGCGCGAGGAGCTTGATCCCCTCCTCCGCCTTGAACAGGTAGCGCGCCCCGGTCGCCGCCCGCGGGGTCCACCCCATGCCGCGGCGCCGGTCGATGTAGTCGAGGATCTTCTTCGTCAGCGCGACCGAGTCGGCGCCGCCCGAGAAGAACGCCTGCATGTCGCGGAACCGGCTCGGGTCCGCCCCCTTGACCGGGTTGACGCCGTAGTAGTCGCGGCACGCCGTGTCCAGGTCGACGTACTCGTTGGCGTCGGTGACCATCCCGAAGTGGAACTGCTCCTGCAGGGTGAAGTGGACGAGCTTCATCGGCGGGACCGTCCTCCGCGACTCCCGACTCCACTTAACGGGTAGCCGCCGCGGGCGTCCGCGCCGCCGCCGAAGACCCTCAGCGGAAGTGGCGGTGCACGGCGATCAGGTAGACGAAGATGATCACCGCGAAGACGAAGCCGAACGTGGCGTACGCGCCCGCGTAGGCGTACGAGAAGATCTCCCAGAGGAGGAACAGCAGCCCGAGGACGAGGGCCCAGAGCCGTAGCCGCCAGAGCGCGACCCCGATACCGAGGATCACGAGGCCGAAGATCGTGACGAGCGCCGCGAGGGCGAGGCCGGTCACGCCGAACGTCGACGGGACGTGGAAGTACGACTGCGTGACCGCGACCGAGCCGAACAGCAGCAGGCCGAGGACGAACAGGATGAACCCGTAAATCCCGACCAGGACCGAGAGGATCGCGACGCCGAGCGGCAGGGACTGTCGGGGCGGCGGAGCCGGTGGCGGCAACGACGACGTCGTGGCTCTCTACCTCTCGCGGGGGTCTCCGCTGAGAGGGGCGGACGCGGCCCCCGGGATATGAACGTGCCGAAGGACCGGAACCGGTCCCGCGGGGGTCGCCGGCCGGCCGGATTACCGGGGTCGTGGGACGAACGTCGCCACGAACCCCTCCCCGAACCGGTCGACCGACTCCAGCCGGAGCGGGAACCCCTGCTCCAGGGTCGCCGTCTCCGTTCCCGCGACCATCGACGGGGCCGTCGTCCCTCCGATCACGACCGGGGCGTAGTAGACGGTCCATCGGTCGAACGCGCCGGCCCGGGCGAACGAGGCGAGGACGCTGGCGCCGCCCTCCACGAGCACCCGCTTCACACCGAGCCCGGTGAGCTCCGCAAAGAGGCGCGGGAGCTCGACCCGGCCCCGGCCGGCGACGACGGTCCGGATGTGGGGCGGGAACCCCGCCGGTTCGCCTCACCGACCGCGACCACGGTCGGGGCGGTCTCGTCGAGGATCCGGGCGCCCGCCGGCGTCCGGCCTCGGCTGTCGAGGACCACGCGGGTGGGGTTCCGCCCGGGCGGCCGCCCGAGCAGCTCCCAGTGGACCCGCAACGACGGGTCGTCGAGGAGGACCGTGCCGACGCCGACGACGATGGCGTCGACCGCGGCCCGCAGCTGCTGGACGCGGCGGAGGTCCTCCTCGGACGACAGGCGTGCCCGTGCCCCCCCCGCCAAGGCGAGGCGCCCGTCCATCGAGACGGCGCAGTTGAGCAGCACCTCGGGTCGGCTCTCGGCGGGCGCCGACGCAGCCGGGCGGGTCACGTCACGGCCCCGAGCGCAAGCGACGGACCTCTTCCTCGAGCTCCGGGGTCGGCGCGCCGGCGCTCCGCAGGTCCTCCAAGTTCACCGCAACGTTCGCGAGCGCCCCCTCCGAGGAGGCTGCGAGCAGGGCGAGCGCGGTGGTGAGGTCGCTCGCCAGCATCGTCTTGGTGCGGCTGCGGACCGCCGTAAGCGCCCCTGCGACCGCGCGGGCGGCGCGGGCCGTCTCCAGCGGGACCAGGGCCGCCGCGCGGAGCGCGGAGGTGACCGCCGCGGCCGCCGCCGGATCCGTCGGCGCGCCCTTCAGCAGGCGACGGGCGGCCCGGACCCCCTCGTACGACCGACTGTCCTCCTCGGCGAGCTCGAGGAACCGGGCCCGCGCCGCACCGAGGCGTGCGTGGAGCGCGGAGAGCTCGGCGTCCGGGGTCGCCGGGGCGACCGAGTAGGCAACGACCATCTCCCCGAGCGCGGCGGCGAGGGCGGCGACCACGGCGGAGGCGCTCCCCCCGCCGGGGGTCGGCGTGCGCGCCGCAAGTCGGCCGGCGTAGCCGGCGATCGTTTCGCCGCCGGCGCGGTCCCGCTCGGCGGCGCGGACCTTCCGCTCGAGGACGAGGCCCCGGTCGAACCCCCGGAGCCGCAGCGCCCACTCGGCCGCGTCGAAGAGCGCGTCCTCGGGGATGAGGCCGACGATCTCCGACTCCTCGACGCCGGCGCCGAGCTTCTGGGCCTCCGTGCGGACGGCGTCGAACGCGCGCGGGACCGGGGTGACGCGGTAGTCGGTGAGGTTCATCGACACCTGGGCCCGCTTCCGTTCTGCGATCTCGAAGCCGAGAGCCTTGACGTCGGGAAGGCCCCCGTCCCGCGCCCGGACCGCCTTGGCGACCTTCTTCGCCACCGCGACATCGGGCGTATCGAGCAGGACGTTGTAGGCGATCAGCACCGGCCGCGCGCCGACCGCCACCGCTCCGGCGGTCGGATGGAGCCGGGCGGCACCGAAGTCGGGAGCCCGGGCGGGGTCCGTCGGGACGGAGGCGAGGAGGACCTCGAACCCTCCTTCCCGGACCTTGGCGAGGTCGGCGCGCTCCGGGCGCCGGGCCGCGGCCGCGTACAGGTACACCGGCACGCCGAGCTCCCGGGCGACCCGATCGCCGAGCCGCTCGGCGAGCCGGACCGCCTCCGGCATCGTCGACGAGCCGACCGGCACGAACGGGACGACGTCCGTCGCGCCCATGCGGGGGTGCTCGCCCTGGTGGACGGTTAGGTCGATCGTCCGGGTCGCGACCTCCATCATCCGGAACACCGCCTCCAGCAGCGGGTCGCCGTCCCCGTAGAGCGTGATGACGCTCCGGTGGTGGTCCGCGTTGCTCTCGACGTCGAGCACCGTCACTCCTCCGACCGCCCGGGCGGCGTCGGCGATCGCCCGGACCTTGGAGAGGTCGCGCCCCTCCGAGAAGTTCGGGACGCACTCGAACGGCGTCATGCGCTCGGCCCGCCGAACGTCTCGAGCAGCGTCTGGTGTCCCTTCGCCTCGGCCGGCGTCGCCGCGACCGTCGGGCGGGTGCGCGCCCGCGAGACGGCGGCACGGAAGCGAGTCTCCGAGAACCCGTGCGTTTCGACCAGGAGCTTGTGCAGGCCGACCTCGTCGACCGGTCCGAAGCTGATCGGCCCCGGCTCGACGGTCTCCGGGTGACGGAAGATCTCCGCGACCGCACGGGCCTCCTCCAGCTCGAGGCCGGCCCGTGCCATCGTCGCGTCGAATCCGAGGTGCTCGCGGACGAGCTTGAGGGCGGTCTTCGGACCGTAGCCGTCGGCCCCTTCGTTGAAGTCGGTCCCGACCAGGATGCCGAGGGCGATCAGCTCGTCCTGGTCGATCCCGAGGGTCGAGAGAAGGTCGGCGCGGTCGATCAGCTGGGCCGCGGGCGCGGCCCCGGAGCGTTGCCGGGCTGCCAAGCCTCGCACGAGGCGGGGGGCGCCGAACAACAGGCTATCGTAATCCTCGGAGGCGGCGGCCCAGGTGACCCCCTGGGCGGCGAGGACCGCGGCCTGGGCCTCCCCTTCGCCCGGCGCCTGCAGCACGGGCACCCCCAGGCCCCGCAACAGCGCGTGCAGCTCGTCGACCATGGCGCGCGTCAGGTGGGAGGTCTGGGCCGCCTTCCTTCGCGCCGTAGCGAGGTCGCCGGCAGCGAGCGCCTCCTTCCACTCCCCCTCCGCCCTCTCCTTCGCCGCGATCCGCTTGCGGATCGTCCCAGCCTTTCGCTCTGGGGGCTTACCGTCGAAGACCCACACGGGCAGCACTCCCTGCTCGAGGAGCGAGGTCGTCCGGTAGAACGTCCCCATCAGGTGGCTGGTGACCTGGCCCTGCGCGTCCGAGAACAGGTGGCCGTCCCGGCCGCGGATCGTCGCGAGGAACTGGTAGACCGCGTTGTAGCCGTCGACCGCGAGGCTACGCCCTGCGAGGGTGTCCCAAGGGAGCTCCTGGGCCGTCACCAGGGGTCGAAGCGGGAGCCCCACAGGGCGCATCGAGGAGGGGTGAGGTACTTGGGGTTGCTGAGGACGACCGGTGTCGGACCGGCGACCGGGGCCTGGTCCGGCGGTGCCGGGCGAAGATGCCGCCCCGCGGTGCGCCCGTCCGGAGCCCGTGCCGGGGCGGCGTAGCACCCGCTCCCGCTATACTCCGGCCGGCCTGCCACTCCCCGTCGGCCGATGGAGTTCTTCTGGCGCGAAGAAGGCGACCCCGCGCAAGGTCCCGGCACCGGCGCCGTCCTGCTCTCCTCGTTCCCGAGCGCGGGCCTCGCCGCGACGGTGGCGAGCCACTACATTGTCCGCTCGCTCAAGCTTCCGCGCGTCGCGCGGTTCGAATCACCGGACGTCGCGCCGATCGCCGTCGTCCAAGGCGGCGAGGTGAACCCGACGATCCGGGTCTACGGGCGTCCGGGGCTCGGCCTCGTCCTCTCCGAGTTCCCGCCCCTCGCCGCCCAGCTCTCCCCGCTCGCGACGACGATCCTGGACACCGCCGAGCGGCTAAAGGCGCGCCTGATCGTCTGCCTCGAGGGCGTCGTCCCGCACCCCGACCCTGACCACGACGGGGGAACGCCGGCCAGCACCGCCGACGAGAGCGTGTGGGCGGCGTTCTCCCGCCGGGACCCGGCCGTGCTCGCGTCGTTCGCGAAGACCCAGGCCCGTGCGTTGGAAGACGGGGTCATCGGCGGGGTCTCGGGGGCGCTCCTAGTGCAAGGAATCGGTCGAAAGGTCCCGGTCGCCGTCATCCTGGTCAGCACTCGGGCCGCCGAGGGGCTGCCGGACCACCGCGCCGGCGCCGTGCTGATCGAGTCCCTCGACCGCCTCCTGCCGGAACTGCAGATCGACACCGGTCCGCTGCGCAAGCAGGCGGCCGAGATCGAGAAGATGCTGCGCAGCGCGATGAAGACGCGTCCGGGCGCGCCGACCGCGACCGCGGTCGATGCCGAGGCCCCGCCCGGCATTGGGATGTACGGCTGAGCCCAGACCGCGCCGGCGGGGCCGCGTTTAGGCCTTACCCGAACGTTTCGCGGTACGTCAGCAGGTAGAACGCCCCAACGATCATCAGGGCGATCATCGCGAAGATCGACACGGGGTTGGACGAGAACCAGGCGACGGTCACCCCGATCAGCCCGGCGGGGACCGCCAGGAGACCGATGCCGGTGACGAGCTTGCCGTCCATCCCCCGGCCGAGGCGGTGGGTCTCTTAACGGTACGCGGCAGGTGGGCGAGGGAAGGGGGGGCTTCCCTCGCCCGGCATCATCAGGGGCTAGGGGACGGCGGCCCGCTCGAGACGACCTCGAACGTGAGCTCCGCCTCGGCCCCGACCCGGGCCGCCGGTAGGACCGGCGGGAGTTCGGGCCCGAGCGGGGACACGGGCGGGTATTGGCCGGGGTACGCGAGCGTCTCGGACGCGACGACGGAGGGGATCTCGGGTCGCAGGAGCGGCTCGGCGTTGTACGCGGCGAGGAGCGCCTCGGCCGGGGCGAGGATCGCCTGCTCGAGGTGGTCGCCGATCACCTCCGACCAGTGGCGGCCGACGGCGCCGAAGGCGCGCGCTCCGAACGACGCGATCAGCTTCTCGTTGTCGAGGACCTCGAGGGTCGCGTGGCCGCGTTCGCGCTTCTCGGCGAACGCCTCCACGAGGCGGAGGCGGCCGATCGCCCGCTCGGCGAGCGCCCGGCGCTCGCCTTCACAGCGGAACGGCTTGATCACGAAGACGCTCACCACCGCCGCATGGCGGGAGGCGAGCTCGAGGAGGTGGGGAAGGGCGCCGCTGCCGGCCCCGCCGCCCAGACTGCCGACGATGACGACGAACGAGGCCCCCTGGAAGATGCCCCGCAGCGACGGCTCGGCGGCGCGCGCGAGGACCCCGGCGACGACGGGCGAGCCGCCGGTGTCGACCTCCTCGCCCGTCTCCGGGCCGAGGTAGACCTGCCGGTCGTACTCCTCGTAGCGGTGGACCTTCGGGTCGCAGTTGATCGCGACGGTCTCGACGTGGGGCAGGTGCTTCGCGGCGATCGCCCGGCCAATGTGGACCGCTCCGCCCCCGACCGTCACGAGGACGACCCGGAGCTCCTGGCCCAAGCGCAGCGCCGACGGGACCTCCTCGAGGATCCGTTCGGCTACGCGCGTTCGGTTTCGTTCGTCGTCGTTCCACCCCGTCGTTTCCGTCATGCAACCAGCCCGACCGCCCGTCCGACGCTTGCCCTACCGCCCGACGACCCCCTTACGCTGGAGCTCGCGGCCGCTGTCGGAGAGTTCCCCGACGCGGGTCCGCGTCTCGACCGCCTCTCGGTTCCGCTCGCGCGCGTGCTGAGCGAGGTCGTGCACCTTGGCGTCCTTCTCTCCGTACCGGAAGATCTGGGCCAGGGCGTCCCTCACGTCGGCGTTGTTCATCACGTGGCGAGCATAGGCGATGGTGTCAGCGTACTCCTCCGGCTTGAGTCGGATGGCGACTTCGACGTAGCCCTCCGAGTCCACCGCAGGGGTCGGCGTGCTGGACATCGCTCGGGACCGCAGGAACGCGTGCAGCGAGGCCCTCAAGAGCTCGGACCGGGTCGGATACTCGCCCGAAGAGACGAACGAGTCGACCAGGCGGAGTTCGGAGAGGGTGCACCGCAGCGCGATGCGCGCGTCCTCACGGTCACGACGGGTGGCCTCGGGCCCGCTTGCGCGGTCCTTCTTCCCGTCCCGAGCGTTGTCGAACACAGTCGAACAAGACCATTGGCATTTCTGATACTTAAACAGGGGGAGGGGTTATCGACTGAAACCGTTCGAACCACGCGGGGTCGTGGCTGCTGACGTGTCGAACAAATATCGGTGTCGTCGAACGCCCCCCTCCCTCCCGATGTCGATTGTATAACCGCCCGATTTTCCACGCAGAGAACCTGGCGAGCGCCGGGTGGTGCAGGGCCCGCGGGCAGACGCGACCGACCCGCGCGCGCGCGGTCCGCGCAACGAGCACGGGCGCCGAGCGGGGCCGTCGGAGCATCGACGAGGACGCCCTCGCAGTAACAAAGAATTAAATCGAGGGGGCCGCGCTTGTTTCATGAGCCGCCTTCCGGGGCGGCGTCGAGGATTGTGTGACCGAGGGCGACGCCGCCGCGCAGTTTGCGCAGGAGGCGCGCGCCTCCGGCCTCGCGCTCCCGACCAGCCGTCGCTTCAACCTGCGCACCGTCGCGGTAGTGATCGCCGTGCTGATCGCCGGCTCGCTCGTGTTCGGTTATACGACCCACTGGGTGACCCTCAACCGGGCGGCGCCGAACCCGCTCGCCGAGCTTCCCGGATGCCCCGCCGCGGGCGTCAGCCTCCAGGTCGAGGTCGAGGCCGGCGCCGCCGCCGGACTCGCCGCGCTCTGGCCGTCCCTTGCGTCGGGGTTCTCGACGTCGACGGGCGGATGCCTGTCGGTCACTTCCAACTCGAGCGCCTCCGCGTTCGGCCCGCTCGCCGCCAAGAGCTCGGACGCGGTCGTCGGGCCGCTTCTCCCCACGGGGGGCCCGCTCGCCGCCGACACGTACGCGGTGCCGCTCCTCCTCTCCCCGCTGTCGATCCTCGTCAACGACGACGGCCTCGGGAGCGCCGTCAACGTCTCGGCCGCCGCTCTCGCGGGGGCGTACCTCGGTTCAATCGCCACGTGGGGAAGCGGGCTGCTCGCTGGCCCGAACCCCGGCAGCCACTCGAGCGCGAACGTGTCAGTCGTCTCCCTCCCGGGCCCGTCGGAGGCGAACGCTCTCTTGTCGGAGTACCTGAGCGAGCGAAACTCCACGTTCCAGGGGGAGGTCGGCGCGGGGGCCAATGTCAGCTGGCCGGACGGGGTGGTCGCCTCGAGCGCCGCCGAGGTCGCGACGCTGGTCGCCTCGACGCCGGGTCGGATCGGCTACGTCCCCACGGACGTCTGTGGCTCGCTCCCCGTCGGCGTCATCTGCGCGGCCGTGGAGTCCGCCCCGGGCGTCTTCACCCTCCCGTCCGCCTCCACGGTCTTCTCGGCCGAGGCGCTCCTCGCGAACACGACCGCGGCCCAGGCGAACGACTGGACGAACCTCAGCGGCGTCGCCCCGCTCGCCCCGGGCGTCTACCCGATGGTGGAGGTGACGTACGCCACTCTCTACCGGGATCTCGGGACGGCCTACGGCGCGAGCCTGGACCTCAACGACTCCAAATGGCTCGTCGCCGCGTTCTTCTGGGTGGCCGCGGACACGTCCAGCGCGCCGGGGCTCCTGGCATCGCCGTACGGCTACTTCCCGGTCTCCGAGCAGCTCGGCTTCGAGGCGGAGAAGGCAGCGTTGAGCGTCACCTACCTCGGAAACTGGGTCCTCCTGCCCCCGAGCGCGATCTCTCCGAGCGACCCCGAGGCGGGAGAGGGAGGGGGAGAGACCGGTGAGTTCTAGCCCCGTCCGCACGTGGCTCCCGCGAGCCGTAGCCCTCCTCGTCGGCCCGGCGGCGGCGGGAGGGACGGCATCCGCGCTCGGACTGCCAGCCCCGTTCACCGGCCCCGGCGGCGGAGTCGTCGGCGCTCTGTGCTCCCCCCTCTTCGTCCTGGTCCTGGGCGCGGAGCTCCTGCTCCTCGGCCTCTGGACGACCCGGAGCTCGGGCGGGCTCGAGCTCGCCCTCTGGGCCGCTCCGGGCGCCCTGGTCGCGGCCGGTGCTGCGGGGATTGTGACAGGCCCCGCCGCTCGAGACGCGTTCCTCGCGGCGTCGGCGCTCCTCGTCCTCTGGTTCACGGTCGTCCTCCAGGTACGTGTACCGGCACAAGCAGCTCGCCGAGGGCACCATGGCGTACCTCCGCGAGGTGACGCTCCTCGCGATCGTGGCGAGCGCCGGCTGGTTCGTGTGGGTGCTGGATGGCTCGCCGTACGTCTGGGCGGCGACCGGGGTCGTCGCGACGGTCGTCCTCGTCCGCGGCCTGGCGGCCCGAGCCCCCGACGCCGCCGGCGAACGGGTCCCGTGGCTGCTCCGACCGCTCTGGGCGGTCCAGCTCCTGCTGTTCACCTTCCTGGCGGAGTTCTTCGTCGGCGCGCTCCTTGACCTCGAGCTCTCCGGCCGTTCGTTCCTCCAGTTCATCCCGTTCGTGCCGATCGTCGGCCCGACGGCGTCGGTGGTCGGCCTGGGCGTGTACGACGGACTGTGGTTCGGGGCGGCGATCCTCGCCTCCGCATGGTTCCTCGTCGCGCTCGGGGTGACGATGGGGGGCCTCGTGGTCCTGCGGATGCGGGAGGTCCACGTGCCCGCCCAGCGGTATCGGATGGGGCTGATGCTGGGGGTGTACGCTCTCGCGGCCGTCTACGTCCCGAGCCTCGCGTCGTCGACCCCGCTCGTCTCCAACAAGACCCTGGCGAGCCTCCCGCTCATCGGCTGGGGGTTCGGCCTCCGGTCGGGCGGGCCGTTCGAGTCCGGGATCTTCCTCGCCGTGCTGGTGATGTACGCCAGCGTCGGCGTCCTTACCGTCCTCTTCGGCCGGAAGGCGCTCTGTTCGGTGATGTGCGGCGCGGCGATCATGTACCAGGGGACGGCGATGCACGAGATGCGCCAGTTCAACCAGACGTCGCGCGTCGGCCAGTACTTCCTCGGGAGCCGTCTGTCGACCGCCTACGTCGTCGCGTCGACCCTCGCCCTGACGTCGTTGTTCGCGGTCTCGCTGCTGAGCTACCTCCACCGGCTGCCGACCGTCCAGGTCGCGAACGGGGAGTTCGACACCAGCGCGCTCCCGCTCCCGATCGAGCTGTACTTCGGGGGCCTCTGGTTCGCGATGTTCGTCGCGACGCCGTACGTGGGGACGTACAACTGCGCGACGACGGGGGTCTGCCACTGGGGCTCGCTGAGCGTCCCGTTCGCGAAGGTGAGCTTCTTCCGGCTCCGGGTGAAGGACAGGGAGGTCTGCCAGCGGTGCACGACGTTCGACTGCGCGAAGGCGTGCCCGGTCGGGCTGGTCGACATGCCGTTCTACTTCCGGACGACCGGCGAATACCGGAGCACGAAGTGTTGCGGGGTCGGCGATTGCGTTGGTGCCTGCCCGTACGGCAACCTCTACCACCAGGACGTCCGCCACTGGATCGCGAAGGCGTTCGCGAGGCTCGGCCGCAGCCGGCCCGGCCCCGCCCTGCCGATGGTTTCGTCGTCCCCGGCCGTCGTCCGGTCGGCGCCCCCGGCCGCGGAGCTCCACGCCCGCGGGCCGGGCTGATGTCGCCGCCCCTTCCGAAGGGGACCGACAGCTGCCGACCTTCCCGCCTCCGCCCGGGATTCCTTTCGGCGCGCTACGGTCTAGCGCTCCTCAGGAGCGTGCGGATTGATACGTATTCGTGCGGATTACGTCAATCAACGATTTAGAAGTCGTCTCCTGTAGTTCGTCTCAGCCTCAATGTAGATATAGGGGGTCCTCGAGACAATCGCTCGGGTCAGTTGACCCTACGGAGGAATCGAACGAATGAACGCCATGGACAAGATGGTCCGGACCTGGAAGCGGAAGCGCCAGCGCGGGGTGTCGCCGATCATCGCGACGATCCTGCTGGTCGCGATCACGGTCGTGCTCGCGGCCGTGCTGTACGTCCTGATCTCGGGACTGACGCACGGCGGCGGGGCCGTCCCGTACTCGGTCTCGATGGGAACGCCGAGCTGGTCGGGGACGAGTCCGTCCTACGGAACGATCTCGATCACGGGCGCGACGAGCGGGTTGACGACCTCGCTCTTCGGGTTCGCGGTGGCGACGATCAGCGGCTCGCCGGTGCCGGTCGCGACGGCGGCACCCACGACGACCTGTAAGGCGAAGGTGTCCTACGCGACGACCGCCTGCACGGCCCCGACGACCGGCAACTGGTACGTCGTGCTCTACTACACGGGCAACGGGAGCATCGCGGACATCTGGGTCAACGGCGGCTGGACGACCGGCCTGACCAACAACTATGCCGTGGGCATCAGTGCCGGGGCGCAGTCGCTGGTGATCATCGGCTCGTCGGGCGCGAGCCTGCCGAGCTCCGGCGATCAGCTGAACGCTTTCGGGCTGGGCAGCTCGAGCGTGAGCGGTTCCTCCGGGTCGTTCTGAGGTACGAACCATGAGCTTCGATTGGATCAACGCGCGCAAGGCAGTCGCCCGACGCCGACTGGCCCAGAAGCGGGGCGTCTCGCCGATCATCGCGACGATCCTGCTGGTCGCGATCACGGTCGTGCTCGCGGCCGTGCTGTACGTCCTGATCTCGGGACTGACGCACGGCGGCGGGGCCGTCCCGTACTCGGTCTCGATGGGAACGCCGAGCTGGTCGGGGACGAATCCGTCCTACGGAACGATCTCGATCACGGGCGCGACGAGCGGGTTGAAGACCTCGCTCTTCGGGTTCGCGGTGGCGACGATCAGCGGCTCGCCGGTGCCGGTCGCGACGGCGGCACCCACGACGACCTGTAAGGCGAAGGTGTCCTACGCGACGACCGCCTGCACGGCCCCGACGACCGGCAACTGGTACGTCGTGCTCTACTACACGGGCAACGGGAGCATCGCGGACATCTGGGTCAACGGCGGCTGGACGACCGGCCTGACCAACAACTATGCCGTGGGCATCAGTGCCGGGGCGCAGTCGCTGGTGATCATCGGCTCGTCGGGCGCGAGCCTGCCGAGCTCCGGCGATCAGCTGAACGCTTTCGGGCTGGGCAGCTCGAGCGTGAGCGGTTCCTCCGGGTCGTTCTAAGGGCGACCGAGCCTCGGGCCGCTCCGCGGCCCCGAACCAACCCCTTCCTCCCTCTTCTTCTGGCGCGGGCCTCGATGGTGGCGAATGCCCGCCAGGAGCAGGCCGAGGGCCGGGGGCGGGCAGCACCCGACCGCCCTGGCCCGAAGGTGCAGATGGCCACACGGGGCGCGATAATGTCTAAATACGGGACGCCCGCCTCTTCGTCGGCAGGAGCCCGGCGGAGCCATCGATGAGGATGCAAGCAGAGCGCGCGAGGCCCGTGGTCGGGATTGACCGGCGAGCGTGGAAGAGCCGCGTCTGGCGGCGCAACCACGCGCGGCACGGAGTCTCCGACGTCGTCGCCACCATCCTCCTCCTCGGGCTCACGGTCACCCTCTTCTCGGCGATCTTCGCGTTCGTCACGAAGTTCCCGTCCCCGCCGGCGCAGAACGTCGACCAGTTCCAGGCGACGTTGGTGACGGGCTCCGGCTCGATCACCAAGCTCGCGATCGAGCAGACCGGGGGCCCGAGCGTCCCGCCGGGCGACCACGTCTTCCTGGTCGCCTCCCGGACGGTCACCAACTGGCAGTTCTCCCGAGCCTCGGGGATCCTCGTCTCGTGGGGGACCAGCAACTCCACGAGCGGCTGGTCGACCGGCCAGTTCTGGACGACC
The DNA here is from genome assembly GCA_963719635.1 of uncultured Thermoplasmata archaeon. Classification (GTDB taxonomy): domain Archaea; phylum Thermoplasmatota; class Thermoplasmata; order Lutacidiplasmatales; family UBA184; genus Lutacidiplasma. Next base: position 510,128 of record CAVRCS010000004.1, read on the forward strand.
ACCTTCAGCCCCGGGCTGACGATGCCCACCAACATCACGATCTACGTCGTCTCGTCCACGAGCCTGCTCTACACGACGACCGTGCCCGGGGTCACCCCGAACAAGCCGCCGGTGATCTCGAGCGTGTACCCGAGCCCGTCCGAGCCGGCGGCCGGTGCGGCGTTCGTGCTGTACGCCCAGACGTCGGCGTACGCCTCCACGATGACCGTGACGGCGAGCTTCGCCGCGGTGCCCGGCCTCACCACGCTGGGGACCGGGGGGAACGGGACCGTCTCCCTGACGTACACCGTTTCCACGGGCCTATGGTCGTACTCGGTTCCGGCCAGTAAGACGACGACCAACGGAACGTACGAGGTCTTCCTGAGCGGGGTCAACAGTAAGACCGGGGTCAAGTTCTCCGCTTCGTTCGCGTTCACGATCGGGGGCACCAGCAGCGGCGGCGGCAGCGGCTCCGGGTTCTATGTGACGGTCGGGCTCTCCCCGCAGCAGCCGCCGTACCCGCTCCTCTCCCCGAAGGTCTACCTGACCGCGACGATCACGTACAACGGGACGACGCTGAACGTCCCGGTCTCGGTGTCGTTCAAGGTCGCCCAGACCCCGGCCGGTTACTCCGCGAGCACCACGACGGTCTCCGGCCAGTCCGGTCTGACCATCTCTGGCCCCGGAAAGGTGCTCGTCTACAGCAAGACCGCCTTCGGGTCGTGGATCTTCAATTCGACCGTCACGGTCACCGCGACGGCTACCCTCACGGGGGTGGGGACCCAGGTGGGCGCCCTGAACCTCGGAACCCAGAAGCTCGTGGGCGGCCTGGTCCGTCCGCTGACCACCGGCCTCGGGGGTACGACCAACATCACCGGATCGGTCTACACGACCCAGTGGTCGCACAGCTGTACCTCGACCAGCTGTCCGTTCCTCTACGTGGACGTGTGGGACAACTACGGCTCGGTCCTTGGGTTCCCGGGAACGTCGGTGTACTTCTCCGGAACGGTGTACGTGACGGGCACGGGCGGGACGACCTGCCCGACCGGGTGCAACACCAGCGCTCTCGTGACCAACTCGACGCACACCCTTGTCACGCCGGGCACCACCGGCTCGTTCACGTCGTTGAACGTCGAGAGCCAGGGCAGCACGACGGTCCGCATGGCGGCGCTGACGTGGTGGAAGACCGGGGTCACGGTGACGTTCACCGTGCGCTTGACCGTCTACTGGGGTAGCCTGGTCATCGGCCACGTGGTGAACACGTACGTGTCCACGCACTCGATGAGCTAACGCTCCCGCTCCACCGTCGGGCGCCCGCGTGCACTGTCCGTGGGAGTCGCGGACGCCAGCCTAGGGCTCGGGAGGGGGCGGCGGCGTTCCGTCGGCCCCCGACTTGAGCGGCGCGGAGACGGTCCCGAGGCTAGCCCCACACTTCCAGCACTTCGCCTCGTTGGGGTAGACGACCGCCCCGCAGCTGGGGCACGCGGCCTCGCCGGCCGACGGAGCGTTCGCCTTCGCCGGTGGGCTCGCAGCGTCGGCGGGGGGTGTACCGGCGCCTTCGCCCGAAGGGGCGGTGGGTGGGGCCGCCGCGCCGGCGGCGCCCTTGGCGGCCATGAACGCCTTGGCGCCCTGCCGGATCGCCGCGCGGTGGCGGCCCTCACGGTTCTTGAACCACATGTAGAGGATGAGGATGAAGTAGAACGGGATGCCGACGTAGACGAGCTCGTCGAGGTAGATCGCCCCGATCAGCGCGGCGTAGACGGTCCCGAACCCGCCGATGACCGGCCCCTCGATCGCGCCGTACGTAGGGTCCCCCACGAGGGGGATCTGCGCCGGATTCGAGGCGTTGGTCGCGTTCGCGAGGACGAGCGCCATCTGCCAGTTCCAGATCCCGTTCGTGCCGATGCGGAACGTGAACGTCACGGGGGTGCTGTTCGCCGGCGGACCCCCGAAGACGTGGGTCACCGGGATGAACGCGTAGCCCCCCGAGCAGGTCGAGGAGTTCGGGGTCGTGGCCCCCGGGCACGACGAGATGTACAGGTCGAGGGTGTCGTTCGACCAGTTGGTCCCGTTCATCGAGCTCGCCAAGAACTGCGGGTTGAGCGTCACCGTCCACGTGAACGTCGTCGACTTCGACCCGATGAACGGGGAGACGGACGCGTTCGTGAGCACCGAGCCCCCGCTCCCGAACGGGGAGGCGTCGAGGGAGTGCGCTGACGCGGGCGGGACGAGCAGCTCTTGGGTGAAGACGATGCTGGCGATCGGCGCGACCGCGATAAGGATTACGAGGCCCGAGAGCGCGAGGTACCTCGGTCGCTTCAGCCCCACCCAAACCGGCAGCGCGAGCGCCACCAGCAGCATCGCCGGGATGGCGAGCAGGGTCGCGACGTAGGCGAACGTCCCGAAGACGACGCCGATGCCGAGCAGCACCAGCGCCAGCCGCCCGGGTCCCGACTGAAGGAAACCCCTAAACCCGCGAACCGGCTCGCCGCTCATGGGACGCGGGGCTACGGCGCCCGCTCCTTTTAACTCCGCATGAGGGGCGAGGTCGATTCCGGCCGGGGCGAAGCCCGGGCGGCGGTTCTGGTCGTCCTCGACGGGCTCGGGGACCGACCCAGCCCCGACACCGGTGGTATCAGTCCTGTCGAAGCGGCGGCGACCCCGCACCTCGACCGGCTCTCCGGCCTCGGGGAGGTCGGACGGGTCTCTATCCTCGGACCGGGGATCGCACCGGAGTCCGACGGCGGTGTCCTCGCGCTGCTCGGCTACGACCCGGTCCGCGACTCGCCCGGAAGAGGCGTACTCGAAGCGATGGGGGTCGAAATCTCCCTGCAGCCGGGCGACGTCGCGCTCCGGCTGAACTTCGCGACCCTCGACCCGACTGGCCTCGTCACCGACTCCCGGGTCGGCCGGTCGCTCTCCACCGACGAGGCCGCCGAGCTCGCCCGGGCGTTGACCGCTGCCGACCTGCTCGGCCCTGAGGGGGTCCACGCGGGGGTGCGGGCGACGGTCGGCCATCGCGGAGTCCTCTGGCTCCGGCCGGCGGGGACGACTCCCTCTCGCCCAACGTTTCGAACGCGGACCCGTTCTACGAGAGAGTCGGCGGAATGGGAAAGGCGCGGACCCCGTCAGAGCCGCGGCTCACGGAGGTCCGCCCGCTCGACGGGACCGCGGCGGCAGCCCGTACGGCGTCGGTGCTGAACGCGCTCCTCGCCAGGGTCGGACCCGTCCTCACGAACCATCCGGTGAATGTCGCGCGCGCGCGCTCCGGCCGGCTGCAGGCGACCGGCATCCTGGTGCGTAACGCCGGGGCGCTCCCAGCGGTTCCGCCGCCCCCGTTTCGCACCCGGGCCGGCGTTCCCGGCGCCGCGCTCACGGAGATGCCCGTCGAGCGGGGAATCGCCCGTCTGCTGGGGCTCGAGGACCGGTTCGTGGGGCCCATGGGGGGCGACCATGACGCCGGGTATCGCGAGCGCGCTCGGGCGACGCGCGAGCTGGCCCGCTCGTTCCCGTTCGTCTACGTCCACCTGAAAGGGCCGGACGAACCCGGACACGACGGCGATGCCCGCCGCAAGCGCACCGTGGTCGAGGAGATCGACCGTTCGTTCTTCGGCCCGTTCCTCGAAGGCCTCGACCTCACGACGACGGCGGTCGCCGTAACCGCCGACCACGCGACCCCGTGCGTGCTGCGGGCCCACTCGGACGACCCGGTACCGTGGCTGCTGGTCGGCGGGGAGACCCGGCCCCTGACCCGTCGACCCACGCCGCGCTTCGGGGCGGAAGCTACCGGACCGGGAGCCTCGGCCCCCCTGGCGGCGAGCGAGGTCGTCCCGCTCCTGCTCCGCGCGGCCGGGGTCTCCCAGAGCCCATGAGGGCGCCGGCGCTGGTCGTCCCGCGGGCCACCGGCGAAACGGTCCGGCGCGCCTTGAGCGAATCGGGGGCGCTTCGCACCGACCTCGATATCCTCGCGGAAGAGGACCGGATCGCCTTCCCCCTCGTCGTTGGGGCGGAGGTTCCCGAGGGGCGGGGAGTCGTCGAGGAGCGGGAGTTCGTGCGTCGCCCGAGACCCGCCGTGCTCGAGTTCCGGGACCTGCTCGACTGGCCCCCCGCCGAGAAGGCGGTCGTGCCGCGCGCGTTCAACGTCGTCGGCGACATCGTGCTCGTCCGCTTGCCCCCCGAGCTCGAGGGACGCCGCGCGGAGGTCGGCGAGGCGCTGCTGGAGTTCGTCCCTGGGAGTCGCCTGGTCGGACTCGACCGGGGCGTCGACGGCGTGGAACGCGTGCGACGGGTCGAGCGGATCGCCGGCTCGGGGCCGTGGACGGCCCGACACCGGGAGAACCAGCTAGAGTTCGACGTCGACGTCGAGCGTGCCTACTTCTCCCCCCGCCTCGCGGGCGAGCATGCCCGCCTCGCAGCGGCCGTGCGGGCCGGCGAACGGGTCTACGACCTGTGCTGCGGGGTGGGGCCGTTCGCGGTGACGATCGCCCGGGAGGGCCGGGCGAGCTCGGTGGTCGCGGTGGACGTAAATCCGGCCGCCATCGAGCTGTTGCGCAAGACGCTTGCGCGGTACCGGTTCGGCGAGCGGGTGCGGCCCGTCGTCGCCGATGTCGCGGTGTTCGCGGCGTCCGCGGAGCCGGCCGAACGCGTCGTGATGAACCTCCCCCGAGAAGGGATTAAGTACGGACCTCTTGTGGCAACGCTCGTCGCGCCCGGCGGCGTCCTCCACTACTACGAGGTCGTGCCCCGGGACGAGCTCGTCGAGCGAAGAACGATGATCGAGCGCGCGTTCTCCGCCGTCGGACCGTTCACGGTAGCCCCGCTCGCCGTCGTCCATCCGTACTCCCCGTCGAGCGACCTTGTCGCGGTGACCGCCACCCGCGGGGAGCGCTGATCCGATGGCGAACCCGGTGGTCCTCGACCTGGCCGACGCCTCGGAGCGGGACCTTGCCCTGGTCGGCGGGAAGGCGGGCAAGCTTGGCGAGCTCGTCCGCGAAGGGCTCCCGGTGCCGCCCGGGTTCATCGTGACGACCGAAGCGTACCGCGCGTTCGTCGAAGCGAACGGCCTGAATGCGGTGATCACGGAGGCTCTCGGTCAGCTCGACGAGCGCCACCCCGCGACCGCGGACACCGCGTCCCGGAAGATCCGCTCCGCCTTCGAGGCGAAGGAGTTCCCGCCCGAACTCCGCGCCGCGGTCAGCTCCGCGTACGAGGCGTACGCCCGCCGACACTCTGTCCACTTCAGCGCCGTACGCTCGAGCGCCACGGCTGAGGACCTCGACGACGCCTCGTTCGCCGGCCTCCAGGACACGTACCTCAACGTCCGCGGGACCGAGCAGGTCCTCGAGTCGGTGCGTCGGTGCTGGGGGTCGCTGTTCACCCCGCGGGTGCTCGTCTACCGCCAGAAGAAGGGGATCGACCACGCCAACCTGCGGCTCGCCGTGCTCGTGCAGAAGATGGTCGACGCGACCGTCAGCGGGATCCTTTTCACGCGCGACCCGAACACCGGCGAGAACCACATGATCGTCGAGGCCGGCTGGGGCCTCGGCGAAGCGATCGTCGGCGGGGAGGTCACCCCCGACCACTACGTCGTCGACGGCGTGACGCTCAAGGTCATCCACAAGCAGCTCTCGGAGCAGAAGGTCCGCTACGTCCGGGCGGAAGGGGGCGGGAACCGCCGCGAAGACGTCCCGGCCGACCAGCGCTCCATCCAGAAGCTCCCGGATCCCCGCCTCGCCCGGCTCGTCTCGCTCGCGCGCCTCATCGAGTCGCGGTACCGCCGGCCGATGGACGTGGAGTGGTGTGCGGACGTGCAGTCCATCTACATCGTCCAGGCTCGACCGGTGACGACGATCCCGACGTCCACGGTCGGCGCCTCGGGTTCCGCTCCGACGACCGAGGCCGGCGACGCGCCGCTCGTCCGAGGCTTCGGCGCGAGCCCGGGGGTTGCCGCCGGGGTCGCGCGCCTCCTGCGCGGGGCGGAGGAGATGGAACGGCTGCAGGCCGGCGAGGTCCTGCTGACGACGATGACGACGCCGGACATGGTGCCGGCGATGTCGCGCGCCGCCGCCATCGTCACCGACGAGGGCGGCATGACGTGCCACGCGGCGATCGTAGCGCGCGAGCTGGGGGTCCCGTGCGTCGTCGGGACCCGGGAGGCGACGAGCCGGATCGCCGACGGGGCCGAGGTGACGGTGGACGGCAAGACCGGCCTGGTCTACGCCGGTCGCCGGGCCAGCGCGCTGGCGAAGTCGGCTCCGGCGCCGGCGGCTGGCGCTGGCGGAGGCTTCTCCGAGTCGGTCCCGGTGACCGCGACGAAGATCTTCGTCAACGTCGGCGTCCCCGAGAAGGCGGAGGAGTACGCCCGGCTTCCCGTCTCGGGCGTCGGGCTGCTCCGTACCGAGTTCATCTTCACCGCGCACGTCCGCGAGCACCCGCTCGCGCTCCTGCACCAGGGGCGTAAGGACGAGCTCGTCCGGCGCCTCGCCGAGGGGATCGCGAAGGTCTGCCAGGCGTTCCACCCGCGACCGGTCCTCGTCCGCACGAGTGACTTCAAGACGAACGAGTACCGCGGCATGCCTGGCGGCGAGCCGTTCGAGCCGGTCGAGGAGAACCCGATGATCGGCTGGCGCGGCTGCTCGCGGTACATCTCGAGCGTCTACAAGCCAGCGTTCGAATGCGAGCTCGAGGCGATCCACCGGGTGCGGACCGACCTGGGTCTGAAGAACGCGATGGTGATGCTCCCGTTCGTCCGGAACACCTGGGAGCTGGAGGAGGTCAGCGCCATGCTCCGGGCCGCCGGACTGCGGCGCTCGCGCGATTTCAAGCTGTACCTGATGGCGGAGGTGCCGTCGACCGTGCTGCTGGCGAGCGAGTTCGCGCACCACTGCGACGGCTTCTCGATCGGGTCGAACGACCTGACGCAGCTCATCCTCGGCGCGGACCGCGACTCGGAGACGCTGGGGCGGATGGGCTACTTCGACGAGCGGGACCCCGCCGTCCTGCGGGCGATCAAGCTCCTCCTGGAAGGCGCCCACCAGGAGGGGTCGACGGTCGGCATCTGCGGCCAGGGGCCGAGCGTCTACCCCGAGTTCGCCGAGTTCCTCGTCCGGGAAGGAATCGACTCGATCTCGCTCAACGCCGACACCGTCGTCTCGACGACGCGGACGATCGCGGCGATCGAGCAGCGGATGAAGCTGGACGGCTTCCGGGGCGGCTGAGCGTCCGCGAGACGCCCGTCCCGCGGGCCCCCCCCCGGGACGTTCCCGACCGGATTCGCCCCGGCGAAGAGGCGAATCTATATACGTATCCATGCGCCTCTTTCGACGGCGTGATGCGAGCTCGCGGGCACCGCTGGCGCCGCCGGGGGACCCGGGGCGTCTCTCAGGTCCTCAGTGTCATCCTGATGCTGGCGATCACCATCAGCCTGATGGGGCTCATCTACGGGATCCGACTCCCGCTGCCCAGTTCGCCGCCGTCGCTCTCGTACGCCGCCGTGAACAACGTGAAGTACCCGGCGTTCGGCGACCCGACCGACTGCTACCCGAACCTCCCGTACCTGCCGAACGACTGGAAGTACTACCTCTGGGGCGGGGAGAACAACACGACGGACCGGGCGCTCTGGACGGAGTACATGGACGACTGGGACACGGACTGCGAGCTGGACGACAACGGGATCTACGCGACGATGAACGCGACCGGGATCGTCATCACCGGCGTCTCGCAGTCGATCCCGCTCTCGGCCATCGAGTTCGAGTTCATCTGCACCAACACCACGCCGAAGGTCCAGACGACCTACCTCGTCCAGGGGTACCTCGACGACATGGAGTGGGTGCCGGGAGGCTCGCAGAACCTCTCCTCGAGTGCCCCGACGCTCGGCACGTGCGGCTCGTTCGACCCGCGGGGGAGCGGGGCGAACAGCGTCTACTACAACCGACTCGGCTTCTTCGACCCGCTCAACGACGGGATCACGACCCTCACGCCGGGAATGACCCTCGTGCTGTACGTCCACACGCCGGATTCGATCACGGAAGCCCCGAGCGAGCTCACCGAAGGGTGCGGCGGGCGCGGCGGCAGCTGCACCTGCCCGTGGGGCGCGAATTGCGCCTGGGGCCAGCAGGACACCGACGACTACCACGGCGCGCCGCTCTGGTGCTTTACGGACCCCGGGTCGTGCACGGTCGAGTTGATTGACACGGACGTCAACTCGCCGGTCGTGATCCTTACGGTGCCGGTGTACCTCCTCGGATGAGCACGGACACGATCGTTCCGGGCCGCAGCCTTCCGCCCGTGCGCCGCCCGCTGCGGCTTCTCCGCTGGGTGGCGGTCGCCTGCGTCGCTGCTGTCCTCATCGAGGCCGGGGCGGTCACCGACGGCTTCGGGATCCCGAGCCTCCTGGCGCGGCACTCCAGCCCGTCGTCGGCCCCCAACCCGAACCCGTTCGAGGAGAAGGTCCTGGCCGTCGACCCGAAGCTGGTCTATGGGATGGGCGGAGCGAGCACGTTCTCGTTCCCGAACGGCGCCGACCTCTGCAGCCGCTGTCCGATGGTCCCGGTGGTGAACACCAACGTCACTCCCGCGGTCGCGGGTGTCTGGGTCTACTTCAACATCACGTACCACGGACAGAACTACACGCACGTCGCCAACTTCTCGGTGAGCACTTCGGGGGCGAACGGCAACCTGTTCACGCTCGGCTGCGTCAGCCTCCAGTCGTCCCGGTGCAACGAGCAGCTGGTGGGGCTCAGCTTCCTGCACAACCAGACGTGGGCGGTCGAGGTGTACGTCTACGCCGCCTCGGTGCCGTACAACGGCGGCGACGGCTACACGATCACCTTCCGGATGACGTCGCCGTAGACCCGCCCGAGACGGGCGACGGCTCCGGGCCCTGGGGGTCAGCCTGTCCTTCCCGCCTCCGCCGAGCGTGGGGGTCGCCACCGGGGAGGTCCCGCCGGGCCCGGCGAGGGGAGCGCGAGTTCCGCATCGGCGGGCAGCTCGTAGACCCGGAACCGGGCCACGGGGGAGAGCCCGATAGCCCCGAGCGGGTCGACCGCCCGGGCCGACTCGGCGAGGAGGAACGTCTGCCTCGCGGCCCCTGCGGGCTGGCGCCCGGCCGCGTACGCGACGAGCGCACTTGCGGCCCCGCGGCCGCGCGCTTCCGGAAAGGTCGTCGCGAGGTGGACCCCCGCGGTGGCCCGGTGCCGGTACACGACCGCAGCGGCGGCGCTCTCGCCGTCCACCCACGCGAGCAAGGGGGCCAGGCTCTCGTCCGGGTTCGGATGATGCCGAGACGGTGTCGAGCGCTGCGCGCAGTTCCGGCCGATCCCGCGGGCCGGTCCAGAACTCGACCACGCGGTCGAGCTCCTCGGTGCGCGCCGGGCGGACGTCCGCGCCCGGCGCCGGTACGGCGGCTCCGCCCGCGCTCCCGTCGTGCATCAGGAGCGTCAGCGGTTCGGCCCGAGCGACGAACCCGAGCGCCCGCAGCCCCGCGTCGAGGTGGGGGGCGTCGGCTCGGGGAGCCGGAATGTCGGTCGGAGCGCCCGCTGGAAATAGTGGTCCAGCGCGCGCTCGAAGAAGGCGGCCTGGCGCTCCGCTCCGACCCCCTCGACCTGGACGAAGTTGAACCGCGGGGCGGGGATCCGCTCGTGCGTGACGAGCGTCGCCCCCGCGACCTCCAGCGCGAACCCCCCGAGCGTCAGTACGAACTGACGCTCGGCGTCCAGGGCCGCTTCGACCGCGGGGCGGGCGCTGGAGTCGTCCACGGGCCCTCCAGAGAAGAGGAGCTTACGAAGCCGCGCCCTAGCACCTGCGAGCGGCGCCGGCGCCGCCCGCGGAGAGCTTCCCCGGCGAATCGCTTATAGACGGCGGGTCTCCCCGCCCGCAGGGCAGCTGCCCCCGAGGCTTCGATGGAATCCGTCCGCATCCAGCCGCCAGGTCCCGTCGCCGTCCTCGGCGGCGGCACGATGGGCGCGGGGATCGCCCAAGCGTGCGCGGCCGCGGGCTACCGCGTGCGGGTCCGGGACGTCGACGCCGCCGCGCTGGACCGCGGCCGCGGGATCCTCGCGAAGTCGCTCGCGGGCGCCATCGAGCGTCGCAAGATGACCCCGACCGTGCGGGAGGAGCTCCTCGGGCGGGTCGAGTTCACCACCGAGGTCGGGGCCGCCGTCCGGGACGCCACGCTGGTCGTCGAGGCGGTCTTCGAGGAAGCGAGGGTGAAGGCGGCGCTGTTCGCCGAGGTCTCCCCGCTGGTCGCCCCGACGACGATCGTCGCGACGAACACCTCGTCGCTCTCCGTCGAGGCGCTCGGGACGGGGTTCCCGCACCCGGAGCGGTTCGCCGGACTGCACTTCTTCTTCCCCGCGGCGATCAACAAGCTGGTCGAGGTCGTGGCGACCCCGCAGACGTCCGCCGCGACCCGGGCGGAGCTGTTCCGCTTCTCCGGCCGCTTGGGTAAGCTCCCGATCGAGACGGCAGACGCGGCCGGCTTCTGCGTCAACCGGTTCTTCGTCCCGTACCTCAACGAGGCGTGCCGCCTCGTCGACGAGGGGGTCGCGAACTACGCGACCGTCGAGGAGGTCGGCCGCGAGACGTTCGGCGCCACGCTCGGCCCGTTCGAGCTGATGAACGTCACCGGCGTCCCGATCGCGTTCCACGCCAACACGAGCCTGTTCCACGCCTTCGGACCCGCCTACGAGCCGTCCGCGCTGCTGGAGCGCCAGTTCAAGGCCGGCACCCCGTGGCCGTGGAAGGAGCAGGCGGTCGAGCCCGAACGCAAGGGCGCGGTGCGCGACCGACTGCTCGGCCAGGTGCTCGGGATCGCGAGCCGGATCGTCGAGGAGGGCGTCGCGACCGCCGAGGCGGTCGACCGGGGAGCCGTCGTCGGGCTGCGGCGCCGACACGCCCCGTTCGCCCAGCTGTCGGCCGTCGGGCTCGCCGAGGGACTGCGGCTCGCCGAGGCGTACGGCGCCCGGTGGGGCGACGCCTTCCCCATCTCCGCCGAGCTTCGGAGCCGGGCGGCCCGGGGCGAGCGGCGGTGGCCGATGCGCTACGTCCGGACCGAGCGCGACGGGCCGGTCGCCTGGGTCCTGCTGGACCGCCCCGAGGTGCTCAACGCCCTCAACTCGGAACTCCTCGCCCAGCTCGAGGCCGAGTTCGAGCGGCTCGCCGCGGCGAAGGACGTCCGCGCCGTCGTGCTCGCCGGCTCCGGCGCGGACTTCGCCGCCGGCGCCGACATCGCCGAGATGGCGGGCAAGACCGCCGAGGAGGGGGTCGCCTTCGGGTTCGTCGGGCAGAAGGTCGCCCGGACGATCGAGGCGTGCCCGTTGCCGGTGATCGCCTTCGTCGAAGGGTACGCCCTCGGCGGGGGACTCGAGGTCGCGCTTGCGGCCGACTTCATCGTCGCGGCCGAGGGGGCCCAGCTCGGACTCCCCGAGGTCACGGTCGGGATCCACCCCGGCATGGGCGGGGCGAGCCGCCTCGCCCGTCTCATCGGGCGGGCGAACACCAAGCTCCTCGTCTTCTCCGGAGTCCCCGTCAGCGCCGCCGAGGCGTTCCGGCTCGGGTTCGTCGCGAGGGTCGTGCCGGCCGACCGGGCCCGGGACGAGGTCGCCGAGCTCGCCCGGCTCATCGCCGCGCGGGCCCCCCTCGGGGTGCAGTGGGCGAAGCAGGTGATCGACCGGGGCGTCGAGGCGTCGTACGACGAGGCGCTCCGCCTGGAGGGCGACTCCGCGGGCCGGACGTTCTCGACGTCGGACCGGACCGAAGGGATGCGCGCGTTCCTGGAGCGCCGCCCCCCGAGTTCCGGGGCGCCTAGGGCCGCCTACGCGGGGTCGCCGATCTGCTGCCCGGTAGCCGGCGGCGTCGAGCTGGCCGGCGGCGAGCTCGCCGGCCAGCTCGATCCGGAACAGCCAGCCCTTGCCGTACGGCTCCTGGTTGACGAACTCCGGGTGCGCCTTCAGCTCGCCGTTCACCTCGACGACCGTGCCGGCCCCGGCGCGTAGATCTCCGAGACGGTCTTCACCGACTCGAGAGCGAGCACGCTTTTGCCGGCCTCGACGACCGACCCGACCGCCGGCAGGTCGACGAAGACGATGTCGGTCAGTTCCGCCTGCGCATGGTCGGTGATCCCGACGGTCGCCCGGCGGCCGTCGACGCGGACCCATTCGTGCGTGCTCGTGTAGCGCAACCCTTCCGGAACGTTCTCGCCGCTCATGCGGTCCCTCCCTTCCAGTCGTCCGCGTACGCCACCTGCGCCGGGGTCGGGGTGTCGAGGCCGACGCCGAACGGGGCGAGCGCCGCCCGCGCGACCGCGCGGTCGAGCTCCTCGGGGACGGCGTACAGCTTCGGCGCCAGCGAGGCACCGTGCCGGACGAGGTGCTCCGCGGAGAGCGCCTGGAGCGCGAACGACAGGTCCATGATCTCCACCGGGTGCCCCTGCGCCGCGGCGAGGTTGACGAGGCGGCCCTCCGCGAGGAGGTAGGCGCGGCGGCCGTCCGGGAACCGGTGCTCCTCGACGTTCGGCCGCACGGTCCGGTGCTGCGGCGCGAGCCGCAGGAGGTCCGGTTTGGAGATCTCGACGTCGAAGTGGCCGGCGTTGGCGAGCAGACAGCCGTCCTTCAGCACGGCGAGGTGCTCCGCACGCACGATGCCGGGCCTACCCGTGACCGTCAGAATCAGGTCGGCGCGGCGGGCGGCGTCGAGCATCGGCTGGACCGCGAAGCCGTCCATGCGTGCCTCCAGGCCCCGCACCGGGTCGACCTCGGTCACGACGACCTCGGCGCCAAGCCCGTGGAGCCGGGCGGCGACCCCGCGGCCGCACCACCCGTACCCCGCCACGACCGCGACCTTGCCGGCGATGAGAGTGTTGGTGGCGTTCACGATCCCCTCGACAGCCGACTGCCCGGTGCCGTAGCGGTTGTCGAAGTAGTGCTTGAGCGCCGCGTCGTTGACGTCGATCGCCGGGAAGAGCAGCTTGCCGGCGTTCTCCAGCGCCCGCAGCCGGGTGACGCCGGCCGTCGTCTCCTCCGTCGAGCCGCGGAGCTTTCCGCGCGTCCCGCGGCGCTCGTGGACAAGGACAACCAGGTCGGCCCCGTCGTCGATGATGACGTCCGGTTCCGGTTCGAGCAGCGCGGCGACCCCCCCGTGGTATTCCGCCATCGATTCGCCGCGCACGGCGTGCGTCTCCACGCCGGCCGCGCGTACCGCGGCGACCGCGTAGTCGTCCGTCGTGAGCGGGTTGCTCGCCGACAGGCGCACCGTCGCCCGCCGGCCTGGAGCGCGAGGGCGAGCGCGCACGTCTTCGCCTCGACGTGGAGGACCGCCGCGACCGTAACGCCCGCGAACGGCCGTTCCCGCTCGAGCCGGGCGCGGATCCCCTCGAGCACCGGCATCCGGGAGCGGACCCAGTCGACCTTCAGCGTGCCGAGCGCAAGGTCGCCCGCCATCGAGACCGGGGCTGCCACGGCCGGTGCGGCATAAAGGCTCCCGCCGGGCCGGGCGCGCTCGCCGGCGGGGACGGCCCGCCGGCGCTCTTCGGAGCGGGGTCCGAGGCTACTGCGTCACCGACCCGCAGAACGGACAGACGAGGTACTCGGGCGGGATCTCCTTGCCGCAGTTCGGGCACGGCTTCAGCCCGCCGGCGGCCGCGCCGGCCGTGAGCTCCGCTGGGGGCTCGGCGGCCGGCGGGGCTCCGGGCATGGCGGCGGCCGAGGCCGCCGGGGCGGCGGCGGGCGGCGGCGTGCGGCCGGACGGTTTGGGGGCAGGTCCCTTCGGGCGGGGGCCGGTGGCCCCACTGCCAGCAGCACCGGGGCCACCGGGCGGGCGGCTGCCGGGCGGGGGCGCGGACATCCCGGTGCGGGACGTCCCCTGGCCCTGCTGGAGCTTCCACTGGCTGAACGGCGTGTACGACGACTGGCGCTTCCACCAGTCCCAGAACGAGCCCTCGTTGTAGTTGTCGCCGAGCTCCTTCTTCGCCTCGGCCCGGAACCGCTCCGTGAAGTCGCCGTACGCCTGGCGGAGCGGGTCGGAGCCCGCGTCCCCGGCCTTGCCGAGCAGCTGCGCCGCGCACTCCGGACAGTACCTGAGAGGTCCCGGGGATCGTCGACGAGCAACGGCTGCACCGGACGACGTCGGCCTCGAACTCGGCGCCGCACTTCGGGCAGACCTTCGCCGTCTCCGGGATCAGGTTGCCGCACTCGCCGCACTCGACGACCTTACCGGCCGCCTGGCGGCGCGAGAAGAGGATGAAGCCGATGGCGCCCAGGATGACCGCCGCGGTGATCGCGAGCCAGAGCCAGAGCGGTTCGCCCAGGATCTTCTCGAACGGGAAGCCGGGGCCGCTCGGCTTCGGCACCGCGTGCACGCCGAGGCTCACGTTCTGGACGACGCCGTTGTACGAGACGAGCAGCGAGAGGGTGTAGCTGACGCCCGGCGTGAGCGTGTGGGCGTTCCAGGTCGCGCCGAAGGCGACGTACTGCTCCAGCCGGCTGTCGTTCGGCGTCGGGAGCACCTGAAACAGGGTGGTCCCTCGGCCGTGGCCGTGGGACGGGAACGCCACCAGCTCGATCGTCGCCGACTGGCTGCCGTTGTACAGGACCTTGCCGGTCGTCGCGTAGGAGACCGTCTTCGACCCCGAGAGCGACGACGGGAGCGTCGGGCTCGTGACCGTCGGATGGACGTCACTGGGCGCGACCGTCACTCCCGACGTCTTGAGGAGCGTACCGCCGCCTTCGGTGGCGATCCCGTTGTTCCAGACGATCTGGAACTCGAACGGGTTCAGGATCGCCTTGCCGTTCAGGCCCGTGACGGTGTCGTTCACCGGCCAGCTGACCGCGAACGATGCCGGGGCGCCGGCGGCGCGGAGGTCGACGACCTTGTCCTGCTCACCGAGGAACACCGGGTGCGACGCGTTGTAGCGGAGGGTGACGTTCAGCTGCGTGATCGGCGCCGTTCCCTCGTCGTCGATGGTCACCGCCGCGGCGAGGAGCTGCCCGATGCGGACGGTAGTGCCCGCCGTGCCGTTCGCCGTGAAGGTGATCCCGCCCGACGGGACGGCGACCGCGTCGAAGTACGCCGGGAAGTTGACTCCCGGGCCGCGGTCCGGCTGCCCCCAGTTCGGGGTGCCGGAGGCGACGCCGATCGGATACGAGCTGATGTTCGACCAGTTGAACGACTTGAACGCCTGCGCGGGGACGGGGATCGTCGACACCTCGACGCCGACGTGGTAGTTGCCGAGGAAGTAGCCGTCCGGCAGCGAGAGCGCCGTGATCTCGTTCGAGGCGAGCAGGAGGGTGGCGACCCCGTCGACGCCGGACGCCCCGTACGCCGCGACTGCGTGCCGGCTGTCCCAGCGCTGGACGTACCCCGAGAGCACAGGGTTCACCGTGCTCAGGTTGTTATCGAGGTTGTTGGCGGTCTGGTTGTTCTGGGACGGGGTCTCGTAGGCGTAGTGCGCCGTCGCGACGCCGCCGTTCAGCAGCACCCCGCCGAGGCCGGTGAGGTTGAACTCCGCCCAGCGGAACAGGTAGGCGGTGCTGGTCGCATCGGCGTAGACCGCCGACGCGCGGAAGACGGCGTTCAGGCCGCCGTTGACGCTCAGGTTGGCGAGGTAGCCGCTCGCACCATCGAGGAAGGCCGCCTTGTGCGAGTTCCACGGGACGACCGGGCCCAGGGAGAGCGGCCCGCTCGGAAGGTCCGCGAACGTCAGCCCGATCTCGGTGTCGATCGTCGTGAGGCGGCTGCCCGTGCCAACGACCGTGAGGTTGTTCGAGACGGGCGGGTTCAGCAGGACGGAGACCGCGGTATTCTTCACCAGGGGGCCCGTGGTGTCGAACGACAGCGAGATCTTGTTCGGAAGGCCGCCGAAGGCACCGGTGTAGTTGAGATACTGATAGAGACCGCCGGCCTTGATCGCGGCGTTGAGCCCGGCGGAGAACGGCACCGACGCGGTCCCCGCAAACGTGTCGTTCTTGAACGTGATCGTGCCGAGCGAGTACTTCGTGACGCCGTACGTGAGGTTCACGACGGACGTGCTCGGGATGCCGTTGCCGTCGGTGTAGACGACCGCGACCTTCCCGCCGGTGATCCCGGAAGGGTACGCCCAGTCGAGCGACAGGTTCGCGGAGTCGTTCCCCGTCGTGAGGTTCGTCACCGAGGTCGTGGTGCCCGCGGCAATGGTGACGTGCGGGTTTGCGAGCGGGTCGGGACGCGGCGTTCCGTTCGCCGTGAAGTTGTCCCCGTAGAGGTTGGTGTACGTGCTCTGGAGGAGGCTCGCGGAGGCGCCCTTCGCCACCAGCAGGCGGGGCGCGAAGTTGTTGTCGCCCTTGAGGACCTTCGGCTCGTTGATGCCGTTGACGGCGGGGTTGTTGCGGATGCTGGAGTGCTCGCTCAGCGTCAGGTTCGCGCCCGCGCCCGTGACGGTCACCCACCCGGGGAAGGCGAGGCTGGAGGCGGCAAGCGCCATCGACGCCCCCGCGTTGATCGTCAGGTTCAGCTTCGCGTAGGCGTTCACGCTCGCCATGTCGGTCGTGATCGTCGAGTTGGTCACGATGACCGTCCCGTCGTCCACGAAGTGCAGGATGTGGTAGAGGCGCTGGACGGGAGTTCCGGACGGCCCGACGAACTCGACGAACGAGAGCGTAACGTTCGTGATGTACAGCGTTCCGTCGACCGTGATGTTCCCGCCCTGGAAGTAGATGCTCTGACCGGGGGTCGGCGCAATCGTGTAGCTGTGGCCGGCCGCGACGACCAGGTCCCCGTGAATGATCCCCGCGGCGGGCGCCACCGGTGCCGCGACGGCGGACGGGGCGTGCGCCGACGCAGAGACCGACGGACCGCCACCGAAGGCGGGCAGGGCTAGGAGCCCCAGGAACGTGATGCCGAGGACGACCGGCACCGCGAAGGTCCACACGTTCGATCGACGCGAGCCTCGGGTCGGGCCCCCCGGCCCCGGAGGCACTAGCCGTGATGCGCTCACGAGCGAAAACAGTCGAGGTTCGACTATTTAAATGCCGCGCGTCTGAACGACGGCCGTTTCCGCGCCGGAGAAACGCCGCCCGGTCCTACTCCGGACCTAGGAGGACGACTTTTCCGAACAGGTCGGGCGCCTCAAGCCGTGCGAACGCCCGCGGGGCTTCCACGAACGGCCACGTCGCGTCGACCACCGGCCGCAAGGCCCCACGGGCGAGGTGTCCGAGGACCGTCTCGAACTCCGCACGGCCGGCCATGGTGCTGCCCCGGATCGAAGCCTGCCGCCAGAAGAGGGTCCGGACGTCGAGCTCCACCTTCGGGCCCGCGGTCGCACCGATGACCACGACCCTCCCGCCCCGGGCGACCGCCCGGAGCGAGCGCGGGAGGGTCGGCGCCCCCACGGAGTCGAAGACGACGTCCACCCCCTTCTTGCCGCTCCACTCCCACAGTAGCTTGTCGAGCGGCCGCGCCTCGTCGGTGACGAGGAAGTCGTCGGCCCCGAGGTGGCGCACCGGCTCCTCCTTCGCCGCCGTACCAGACGTCACGACGGTCCGCGCGCCCAGGAGCTTCGCCACCTGCACCGCGGCGGTGGCGACGCCGCCGCCGGCGCCGATGATCGCAACGCGGTCGCCCGGCTTCACGCCTCCGACGGTCGCCAGCGCTCTCCACGCCGTCTGGAACACGAGCGGGGCCGCGGCCCCTTGGGCGAAGCTCCACCCGTCCGGCAACGGGTGGACGTTGCGTCGCGGTACGACCACGAACCGGCCTGCGGTACCTTGGAGGTGCTCGCCGACGATCCGGTACGACCGACACAGCGCTTCGTCGCCCGCCACGCATGCCTCGCACGTACCGTCCCAGAGACCCGGGTTCAGCAGCACCCGGCTCCCCTCCCGCACGTCAGAGACCCCTGCGCCCAGGAGCTCGACGACCCCCGCCCCGTCCGAGCCGAGCACGTGGGGTCGCTCGACGGCAACCCCCGGGATCCCCGCGAGGGTGAAGCGGTCGAGGTGGTTGAACGCCGCGGCGCCGACGCGAACCCGGACCTCGCCGGGACCCGGCTGCGGCTCGGGGACGTCCACGAACCGGAGCTGGTCGTCTCCCCCGTGTTCCGCGAACCCGAATCCGCGCATCCCGCCTAACGTCCGTCCGACGGACGCCAGCGGCTGCCGCCGGCGCCGTCCTCGACCGTCACGCCGGCCGCCGCGAGCTCTTCCCGGATCCGGTCCGCCTCCGCAAAGTCTCCGCGAGCCCGCGCCCGGGCGCGGGTGGCGAGCGCCACCTCGACGACCCCGCGCAGCGGCCCCGGTCGGGACGGCGCCTCCTCTTCGAAGAGGCCGAGCACCGACTCGGCCCAGTCGTACGGGGCGCGGATCCGCTCCAGCGACGCCCCGGAAAACCCGGCGAGCTTGTCGGCATGCTCGCCCAGGCGTCGGCTCCAGCCGAAGAGGAGGGCGACCGCGGCCCGGGTGTCGAAGTCGTTCGCGAGGGTCTCGTCGAGCTGCTCCACCAACGCGGCGGCCCCGTCGGCGAGCGCGGCGTCCAGCTCCGCCCCCGGCTTCTCGGCCCCGCCGTCGGCGAGCTGCTCGTCGATCCGCTCGAGCGCCAGGCGCAGCCGGCGGTACGCCTCCGTCGCTTCGGAGAGGCTCTGCTCGGGGTCGAAGTCGATCGGGCTACGGTACTGCGTGTTGACGTAGTAGAAGCGGAGCGGCCCCGGCCCCCAGCGGTCGAGAGCGTCGGCGAGGCCGAGGACGTTCCCCAACGACTTGCTCATCTTCTCGCCGGAGAAGCGGAGCGAGCCGCCGTGCATCCAGTAGTTGACCAGCGGCGCTTGGCCGGTCGCTGACTCGGCGAGCGCGATCTCCGCCTCGTGGTGCGGGAAGATCAGGTCGATCCCGCCCCCGTGCAGGTCGTACCGCGCCCCGAGGAGCCGTTCGGTCATCGCAGTGTCCTCGATGTGCCAGCCCGGCCGCCGGGACCCCACGGGCTCGGCCACGACGGCTCGCCAGGGGTCGCTGCCTTCCAGACCGCGAAATCCTCCGGCGAGCGCTTGTCCTTGTCGAGCTCGAGGCGCGCGCCGGGCCGCAGCGCCGTGACGTCCTGGTGCGACAGCTGCCCGTACGTCGGGAACTTCGCCACGGAGTAGTACACGGACCCGTCGTCCGCCCGGTAGGCGTACCCCTTCTCCTCCAGTAGCCGGATCTGCGCGATGATCTCGGCGACGTAGTCGGTCGCGAATGGGTAGTAGTCGACACCGCGGACCCCGAGCCGCTCCATCGTCTCGCGGTAGGCGGCGAAGTTCCGCTCCGCCAGGAGCAGCGGCTCGGTCCGCTCCTCGGCGGCGCGGGCGATCAGCTTGTCGTCCAGGTTCGTGACGTTCTGGACGTAGAACAGCCGGTAGCCCCAGCGCCGCAGCGCGCGCGCGACGACGTCGAAGAAGACGAACGTCCGCGCGTGGCCGACGTGGGCTGGGGCGTACGGCGTGAGGCCGCAGACGTACAGGCCGACCCGCGGCGGCTGGATCGGCGCAAAGAGGCGGACCTCGCGCGTGCGCGAGTCGTAGACCCGGAACCGTCGCACGGCTACAGTCCCCGGAGCGCGGCGCGCACGTCGTCGACGAGGTTGGCCGGGTCCTCGATCCCGCAGGAGAGCCGGACGAGACCGTCCGTGATCCCGTGGAGGAGCCGCTGCGCCTCGGGGACGCTCGCGTGCGTCATTGACGCCGGGTGCTCGGCGAGCGATTCGACCCCGCCCAGGCTCTCGGCGAGCGTGAAGACCTTGAGCCGCCGCAGGAACTGGACCGCCCGGCGGCCCCCTCCGCGGACCTCCACGCTGACGATCCCGCCGAAGCCGTCCATCTGGCGGCGGGCGAGGGCGTGCTGCGGGTGCGACGCGAGGCCGGGGTACAACACCCGGCGGATCTTCGGATGGGCCTCGAGCGCCCGTGCGACCGCGGTCGCCGACTCCTCGTGCGCGCGCATCCGGACGGCGAGCGTCCGGAGGCCCCGGATGACGAGGTACGCGTCGAACGGGCTCGGGACGGCCCCGACGGCGTTCTGCAGCCAGGCGTACCGGGCGGCCGCGCGCCGGTCCTTCACGACCAGCGCCCCGCCGATGATGTCGGAGTGGCCGCCGAGGTACTTCGTGGTCGAGTGGAGGACGACGTCGGCCCCGAGCTCGAGCGGCCGCTGGAGCGCGGGCGTCGCGAACGTGTTGTCGACGACGACCGTCGCCCCGGCGGCGTGGGCGCGGCGGGCGACGGCGGCGATGTCGGTGAGCTTCAGGAGCGGGTTCGTCGGGCTCTCGATGTAGACGACGTCCGCCGGGGTCCGAAGCGCCTGTGCGGCTACGGTCGGGGAGCTCAGGTCGACGAACTCCGCCCGGACGCCGAACTGGCGCCGGTGATGATCCATCAGCCGCCAGGTGCCCCCGTACAGGTCGTCGCCGGCGACGATGCGGTGGCCCGACGGCACCGCCTCCAAGAGCGTCGTCAAAGCGCCAAGACCGGAAGAGAACGCGAGACCGATGCTGCCGGATTCGAGCGCGGCGAGCGCTCTCTCCAAGACGGTGCGGGTCGGGTTGCCGGTCCGGCCGTAGACGTATCCTTGGTTGCGGTTCGGGGCCGACTGGCGGAACGTGCTGGAGAGGTAGATCGGCGGATTGACGGCGCCCGTCAGTGGGTCCGGCGGTTGGCCGTCGTGGATCACCCGGGTCCTAAGCCGCATGGCCGCCCCCTTCCTCGGAGAGGAAGCCGACGAGGTCGTGCCGGGTGAGCACGCCGACGACGACCCGGTCCTTCGGGGACCGGACGAGGACCGCGCGCTCCTCCCGGAGCCGGCGGAGCACCCCTCCGAGCGGTTCGTCGGAGCTGACCTCGGGGAGCGGCGGACCCAGCGCGAACGCCGCCGTGCGGTCGAGGACCGTGGCGTCTTCCAGTCCCCGTCGGAGGATCTCCTCCTCCTGGAGGCTGCCGACGTTCTCCGAGCCCCGCAGCACGGGCGCCTGCGAGATCCCGTGTGCCCGCAGCCGCGCGAGCGCGTCCCGGAGCACGGTCGTCGGCTCGACGGCGACCAGCGGCGGGGTCGACGACTTGCGGCCGACGAGCTCGCCGGCGGTCGCCCCGGGTTCGAGGAACCCTTTCTCCCGCATCCAGTCGTCCGAGTAGAACTTCGACAGGTACCGGTCGCCCGAATCCGGCAGGATCACCAGCACGGTCGCCCCCTCCGGCAGCGGACGGGCGGCGAGCCACTTGAGCGCGCCGGCGACGGCGGCCCCGGACGAGCCTCCCGCGAAGAGCCCCTCCTCCCGCGCCAGGCGACGGGCCATCACGAACGACTCGCGGTCGTGGACCTCGACGAACTCGTCCATCGCCTTGAAGTCGATCGTCCGAGGCACCATGTCCTCGCCGATCCCCTCGACCAGGTACGGGACGGCCGCACCCGGCGCCCCCGTGCGGAACGCGGAGGCGAGGACCGACCCTGCCGGGTCGACCGCGACGACCCGGACGTCCGGCCGGTGCTCCTTGAGGTACCGTCCGACCCCGCTCATCGTACCCCCGGTCCCGACCGTGCCGACGACCGCCCCAGGCCCCTCCCCGAGTTGCCTCGCGACCTCCGGGCCGGTCGAGCGGTAGTGCGCGTCCGGGTTCCCGGGATTGGTGTACTGGTTCGGGTAGTAGGAGCCCGGGGTCTCCGCCGCGATCCGCTTCGCTACCGAGTAGTGGCTCATCGGGTGGTCCGGCGGCACGCCGCTCGGCGTCACGACGACGCGGGCGCCGTACGCCCGGAGGAGCCGGATCTTCTCGGAGCTCATCTTGTCCGGGAGGACGAAGACGACCCGGTAGCCGCGCACCGCCGCGACCATCGCGAGGCCGACGCCGGTGTTGCCGCTGGTCGCCTCGACGATCGTCCCGCCCGGGCGCAGCCGACCGTCCCGCTCGGCGTCCCGGATCATCGACGCGCCGATCCGGTCCTTCACCGAACCGCCGGGGTTCAGGAACTCCAACTTCGCCAGCACGCGGTACGGCACTCCGGCGGCGACCCGTCGGAGCGGGACGACCGGGGTCCCGCCGACCAGGTCAACGATGCTCTGGGGGGCGCCGTCCTGCGCCGGCACGGTCGCCGAGGACGGGGGTCCGCGAGTTAACGATATCGCGGGAGCCCGTGCCCGGTCGCTCCGGCGCCCAGCCCGGACCGTTCTTCCGGCACCAATTCGTACTGGTACGTGCGCGTCCGACCGTGGGCTTAAGGCGCGCCTTCCGCCTAGGCCGACCGAGGTTCGCCTGTGCTCGGCGCGCTCGAGACCGAGGTCCTGCTCGCGCTCCGCGAGCTGGAGGAGGCCCCCGCCCGGGGGGTCCGGCGGGTGCTTGAGCGGCGGGGGACGCGGGTCGCCTACACGACCGTCGCGACGATCCTCGGCCGCCTTTACTCGAAGGGGTTCGTCCGGCGCCGCCGGGAGCCGTGCCAGGGGGGCGAGCGGTACGTCTATCGGCCCGCGGAGGTGGAGGAGAAATACCTCAAGAACATCCTTCGCGGCGTCGTCGCGATGTTCGGTCCGGCAGGGGTCGTGCACCTCAACGAGGAGATCGCCAAGCTGGACCCGTCCGAGGAGAAGGCGCTGCGGCGCCGCCTCGGGCTCGACTGAGCCGGCGTCCTCGTATGGATCCAACCGCGTCCCCCGAGCGAAGCCAAGGACCTTCCGCGTCCGCGACCCAGACGTTCCGCGCCCCGCTCGCCCTCTACCGGGGAGCGGTCACCGCCGTAGCGGCGTGGTCGATCGTCGCGACCACCCTGCTCGTCTGGTGCCTCGCCGAGGGTGGGGAGGCCGGCGCCTGGGAGACGCTCCGCGCTCCCGCGATCCTCCTCAGCAGCCGGGCTGGGGGTGCTTGGCTGGTGGGGGCGGCCGGCGCGCTGTTGCTCTTCGCGGTGGCGTTCGCGCTCTCCCAGGTGGTCGGACGGGGGCTCCTGCGCGTCGTACGGCCCCGGCCGATCCCGTGGCCCGCGCGGCTCCCCGCCGCCGGTGTCGCGGTGCGCCTGCTGGCGTTCGCCTCTTCCCGACCGGACGCGTTCACGTTCACGCTACTGTTTCCGTCCCTCCGTCAGCGGTGGCGGCGGGAGGAGGTCATCCTCGTGTCGGAGGGTCTCCTCGCCACCCTCACACCCAGCGAGGTGGAGGCGGTCGTCGCCCACGAGCTCGCGCACGTCCAGGGGTTCGACGGGCGGTATCTGACCTTCCTGCGGACGTTCGCGCGCCTCATGCCGTGGGACCCGATCCTCGCCTCGGTCGCCTCCCGGCTGACCCGACGCGAAGAGTTCCGGGCCAACGAGGTCGCCGTCACCGCCACGCGGAGGCCGCGGGCGCTCGCCCGGGCGATCTACAAGGCGGCGTCGGCGCCGCTGAGCCGGAGCGGCCCGCTCGCCGGGCTCCTCGGCCCCGGTGGCCACGCGGGGCACCGTCAGGCGCTCGAGCGGATCCGTCGCCTGATGGCCATCGCGGAGAGCGGCCGGTTCGAGGAGGAGGACGGTGCGTAAGCGGCACCGTCCGACCGTCCTCGCGCTCCTCGTTGCGGCCGCCCTCCTGCTTCCAGCGGCGGCCACCGCCACTCCGTCCCAGCCCGCGACCGGCTACCCGGTCGGTCCGCTCGGACTGGACCGGGCCCTCCTCTCGAACCTGAGCGCGCCGACGATTGCGCCCGGAGCGAGCGCGACCCTGAGCTTTCGGCTCGCCGACCCGAGCTGGTTCGGGGCGCTCTCCACCATCGTCGCCACGTTCGAGCTGTACGCGTTGAACGGCTACCCCGGCGACGACGTCGGTTCGCTGCCCGTCGCGAACGCGCCCGTCCTCGTCTCGGGCGCCGTGTCGGGGCTTACCGTGAATGTCAGCCTCGGCTCGCTCGCGCACGGGGCCGCCCACGCCGGGGCGGTGACCGTGACGACCGACGCGGCGACCCCCGCCGGGACGTACGCCATCCGAACGGCCCTCGCCTTCACGGAGAACGCGACGCACTATCTGTACGAGTCTCGGGGGTGGTTCAGCGCGGCGGCCTGGGCGGAGGCGACCGACGGGCCGAACGGCTCGGCGACGATCAACGCGAGCTCGCTGGGGGTCTCGGGGATCCTGCCCGAGACGGCGATCCTGGTCTCGTCCTCGGGATGGGAGTGGGCCCTCGGCACCCTGGCGGCGGCCGGGCTCCTCCTCGTCGGGCTCGGCGCCTGGCTCTACTTCCGCAGGGGGCCCGGCTCAAGTTCGGGCGTCGGCCACGCCGCGCCGGACGGCGAGAGGAACGCTCCGAGCGCCTTCGGCAGCAGCCGCAGCAGTCCCGGCGACTCCCGCAGCAGTTGACGCGCCACGTGCGTCGGGAAGTCGATGTCGCCGAAGGCGACGATCGTCCCCCCGAGCTTGCCGGTCCGCAGGACATCGACGAGCGCGTCCAGCTCCGCGTCGGAGAGCCGGGTGAAGACCCGGCGCAAGTAGAGGGCCCGGCGGAACTCCTCCCCGAGCTCGGCGTCGAACGCGCGCGGGTACTCTTCGAGCCGGCGGGCGGACGCGTCCCCCTCCCCGAGGGCGCGCGCCGCCACGGCGGCGGCGAGCTCCGCCGCGCGCATGCCGGTGAAGATCCCGCCGCCGGAGAGCGGCTTCACCTGCGCGGCCGCGTCGCCGACGAGCAGGACGCGATCCCCGACGATCCGGGGCGGCCGCCCGATCGGGATGCCGGAGGCGATCAGGGACGTCGGGGCCCGCAGCGGTTCGCCGAACCGACGGGCGAGCAGCGCCAGGAGGCGGTCGTAGTACACCCGGGCCGGCGTCCCGTCCGCATCGGCGGCGACTCCAACGCGGGCTCCGCCGCGGCCGTCCGGGATCCACCAGCCGAAGAGTCCGGGGGCGATCGACCGCCCGAGGAACACTTCGACCGTCTCAGGGTCCCCCGGGCTGACCGCAAACTCCGCCTCGAAGGCGGGGAGGATCTCGACCGGGCGCCGGAGGCGGAACGCACGGGCGACGGCGCTGGCGACGCCGTCGGCCCCGACCACGAGCCGCGCGACGACCTCCTCGCTCGTCCCGTCCGGGCCGCGGAGCTGAACCCGCACGGCGCCCGGCTCGTCGCCGAGCCTGGCGTCGAACCGGGTCGCGGTCCGGTACTCGGCGCCCGCGCGGGCGGCGCGGTCCGCGAGGTGCACGTCCAGTCCGGCGCGGTCGATGACGAAGGCGCGGGGTTCGGAGGCCCGGAAGTCGACCGAGCCCAGGCTCGGTCCGAAGACCGTCGCCCCTCGAACCTCCCGAAGGACGGTGCTCTCGGCGCCGGCCAGTTCGAGGACCCGTCGCGAGACAAGCCCCGCGCACTGCACCGGGTGCCCGACCCGGGCGTGCTCCTCGACCGCTAGCACGCGGTAGCCGGCCTGGGCCAGGCGGAAGGCGGCGGTCGAGCCCGCGGGGCCGGCCCCCACGACGAGGACGTCGACGGTCGTGGGCGTCATCCGGTGACCCGCCACGGCGTGGCGACGAGGTCGGTGCGCTGACGGGGCTCGACGCCCGACCGGCCGACTGCCACGTGCCGTCCGACGCGGTGCGCAAGGAGACCGGTCCACGCGATCATCGCGCCGTTGTCGACGCACAGCGAGCGGGGCGGGGCGAACATCGTCCCGCCGCGTCCTTCGACCATCGTGCGCACCATCCCCCGGAGCCGTTCGTTGCACGCGACGCCCCCCCCGAGGACGACCGCGCTCCCGCGGTGGTGCGCGAGGGCCCGCTCGGTGATCTCCGTCAGCATCGCGTACGCTGTCACCTCGACCGAGTAGGCGAGGTCCGGGAGCGTCGCCCCGCGCGCACGGAGCGCGATCGCGGCGGTCATCATCCCGGAGAACGCGACGTCCATCCCGTGGACGGAGTACGGCAGCGTGTGCAGCTCGTGGCCATCCAGCGCCTCGCGCTCGAGCGCCGGTCCCCCGGGAACTGGCCCCCGAAGGCGATCCACAGCTTGTCGAGAAAGTTCCCGATCCCGACGTCCAGCGTCTCGCCGAGCACCCGGTACCGGCCCCGGGCGTACGCGATCACCTGCGTGTTGCCGCCGCTGGCGTACAGCAGGATCGGGTCGTCCAGTCCGCTGAGCACGCGAGCGATCTCGACGTGCGCGACGCAGTGGTTCACCGGCACGAGCGGCTTGCGCCACGCCATCGACAGCATCCGCGCGACGGTCGCGCCCGCCCGCAGGCACGGGCCGAGCCCGGGACCCTGGGCGAACGCGACGGCGTCGATCTCGGACGGCCGAACCTTCCCCTCGTCGAGCGCCTTGCGCACCAGGACGGGGAGCAGTTCGACGTGGTGGTTCGCTGCCTCCCTCGGATGGATGCCGCCGTGCTCGGGCCGATGCATGTCGGAGGCGAGCGCGACGACGCGGGCGTGCTCGTCGACGATGCCGACCGACGCCGTGTGGGCGGTCGACTCGATCCCGAGGAGGAGCATCGCCGTCGGACCGGTCCGGGCTATATGGGCGGCGCCGGCCCGGTCACTCCTCGGTCGACTCGATGCGGAACGCGACCCGGGCTCCCTTCAGAGCTTCCTGGACCCGGTCGGCGAGCTCGAGGGTCTCGCGAACCGACACCGACCGGCCCCAGTCGTAGACGAAGTCGTAGCCGTCGCTCTCCGCCGGAACCCGAGGTTCTCGAGCGTCTCGGCCACGCCGGAGTACGCGGCCCCCTCGCTGCTGAACTGCAAGAGCAAGAACGTGCGGGTCATCGATTGCGTGCCACCCAACGCGCGCTCGTAGCTCGCGCGCCGCGCAAAAGCTCTGCGGAAGCCGGGTGCGTGTCGTGGCGGCGGCTCTGCCGGTCGCGCCCCCTAGACGCTACCCTGAGCTGGGCGGGGCATCAGCGGCCAGAGCCGTCGCGGAAGCCTCCAGCAGCTGGTACTCTCGCCGGCGCTTGGGCGGGCCGGTGACGACCAGCCGGACCTCGTGGAACCCATACTGCCGGTAGAGGCGGACGAGCGGTGCGTTCGCCGCGAGCGTGTCGAGCCTGACCAGCGGCCGATGCGCATCGACGATCCGCTGCGCAGCCCACCGAACCGCGCGCCGGCCAACACCCGAGCGGCCGGCGGAGCGGGCGACCGCCAGCTTGTGGACGTAGCCCGCGACCGGTGGTTGCGCTCCCCATATCCGGCGGTCGTCCCAGAGGAGCATGAACGTGACCACGGGCGTGCCAGCGACCTCCCCGACGAACAGCTCGCCCCGGTCGAGCGCGGCCCGGACGTCCGCCTCGGGGAACGGGACCGGCCACGCCGCCTCTCCTTCCGCGTCCCGAAGCCGCTCCGCCCCCTCGGTGAGCAGGCGGGCGGCCGGACGGACGTCGTCGCCTCCTGCCCGGCCGGAATCGGAGCCGTTCGGCGAGCTCCGCCGTACCTCGGGGGGAATCGTGTCGGCCGTCGTCGCGCATCTTTTCCCGGAGCCACCCCCCCGCGGCGTCGGCACCGCGAGCCCGGTCCTTAGAGCCCGTCGTCCAGTGCCGGGTCCGCGGAGGGGGCGTCGTCCTCGTGGTCATCGTCCGTCGCGCGGGAGCCGCCGTGTGACGTGACCCACGCCGCGATCCCCCGCTGCAGCCGGCGCATCTCGTGGGGGGCCAGCAGCAGGCGCCCTACGGCAAGGAGCTGGTCGTCCGGGTCGACGATGAGCGCGCTCGAGCCGGGCGACAGCGCGGGGTCGGCGGTCACGACGAACTTCGAGAAGACGCTCCGGCCCTCGCGGACGAACGGGGCCGCGTCCGCTTCGACGGTCAGCCGACCGCGGCCGGGCGCGAGGGCCTCGTGGAGCAGGGCGGCGCCCCGGAGCGTCGGCCGCGGCACCGCGTCATTCCCGAGCACGAAGGCGATCTCGCCTTCGGCGAGGAATCGACGCAGGCGTCCGGTACGCCGGGAGCGCTCCGCCGTCAAGCGGCGCGCCAGCCGCTCCGCCGCCGCCGGTCCGTACAGGAACGCGAGCAGCCGCTCGAGTTGCCGCTTCGTCCAGGCGGCCGACCAGTCTCGGAAAAGGTCCAGCTCCTGGGCCACGGGCACGAGATGGGAGGCGAGGTCGGCGACGCGAAGGCTCCGACGCGGCGGAACGAACTCCTCGACGCCGAGGTACGGGCCGACCGGGTACTGCTCGGTCAGCTCCAGCGGAACGGCGCCCAGCGGGGTCGAGCATCCCCACTCGACCTCCGCCCCGGACCGGTCTTCGGTCGGGATCCGCCCGAGGTACTCCTCGCGGAGAGGGACCCGGGGAACCGGGCGGGCCGTCGGCCGGCCGATCCGGTAGGCGTCCAACTTCGCCACAAACCGGACGACCGCCGGTCGCCGTACGCTCCACGGCCCGGTCTCCCGGAACGCGCGTCGGCTGTCGGGCTCGCTCGCCCAGAAGGTGCTCGGGGAGTCGTACGCCTCAGAGAGCCCGGCGCGGAGCGCCGGGTGCCCGACGGCCCGGCGTTCTGCCAGCTCCCAGAGCGTTCCGTCGCGGATCGCCTGCCGGACCCGCGCGACCTCCTCGAGCGACATGAGCAGGTTGTGCCGCGCGGCCGCGGCCTCCCGCGGTTGCGTCGGCCAGCCGGCGATCTCGAAGAGGGGATGTTCGGCGCAGAGGGCGCAGCGGCACGTCGGCTCACGGACAGCGTCCAGGTCGACCGTCCCCTCCGGGAAGAGCAGCTTCCCTCGGCGGGCGAACTTGTGGTAGGCGGAGGAGTCGAACAGGTCCACCCCGAAGAGGGCGGCGAAGGCGAACGTCATCGGGTGGCCGGTGCCGAAGAGGTGCACCGCCGCCTCCGGCGCGAGCGCCGGTCGCGTCGCGATGAGCACGCGGGCGAGTTCGGGGAAGCGGTACTGCTCCATCAGCGGGACGACGCCCCCGACCGCGAGGACGTCTCCAAGGGCGCTCGCCTGGGCGGCGGCCCGGGCGCGAAGGTCGGCGTACGCTCCGCCCTGCACCGGCACCGCCAACAGGCCGGGCCGGGCGCGCCGTGCGGCTTGGGCCCGCTCGTCCGTGACCCGAAGAGCCTCCGCGGCCTCCTCCGCGCTCGTCTCCGGTTCGGTGAAGACGTCGAGGACGGTCGCGATGTCCGAGCCGATCCGGTTCTGGAAATCGAGGATCTCCCGCGGACCGACCTCGACGGAGCCGTAGGCGTGCTGCTGGAACGCCCCGGAGTCGGTCATCACGACCCCGTCGAACCCGACGAGGCCGTGGATGCCGGTGCGCTCCGCGACGTCCCGCAGCGGCGGGGTTCGCCAGGTGATGTACGCCGACGTGATGATCGCCCGGACCCCCCAGCGCCGCGCCATCTCCGCCGGAGGGCAGCTCTGCCGGGCGGGGTCGGGGTGCACGACGGGCAGCAGTGCCGGCGTCTCCAGCCGACCGTGCGGGGTTTCGAGCCGGCCGATTCGCGCGAGGCCGTCGCGCTCCAGAAGCTCGAACCGTCCCATCGCGCGCGGACCTCCGTTCAGCCGGACCTCGGCTGGGGCGTGGCCCGAGGCTCGTACGAAGCCCGGATCCGCGAGAGGAGCTCGGTCAGCATGGGGAGGGTGAGCTTGCCGGTCTGGGTGTTCTGCGGGCTCGGGTGGTACGATGCCCAGAGCGTCGGCTTGCCCGCGCCGAGCGGCGCGCACGCTCCGTGCGCGAACGGCACGCTCGGGGCTCCGGCGTCGTAGACCCCGGGGACGACCGAGTGGACCGCCGACCACGCGAACCCTCCGAGCGCGAGGATCGCCCGGGCGCGCGTCAGCAGGCGGAGCTCCCTTTCCAGGTACGGCGCGCAATTCGCCGACTCCGCCGGGAGGGGGTGATTGCCGGGGGGCGCGCACCGGACCGCGGCGGTGAGGTAGAGGTCGCGGTACATCAGCCCGTCCCCGCGGGCGAGCGACGTCGGTTGGTTCGCGAACCCGACCGCGTGGAATGCCCGGACGAGGAACGCGGCGGAGCGGTCCCCCGTGAAGACCCGGCCGGTGCGGTTCGAGCCGTGCGCAGCGGGAGCGAGTCCGACGGCGACCAGGCGGGCGTTCGGGTCGCCGAAGCCGGGGACGCCGCGGGCCCAGTAGGTGTCCGCGGAGAATTCCCGCTTGCGCTCCCGGCCGATCCGCTCCCGGTACGTCACGAGCCGCGGGCACTGCCGGCAGGCGACGACCTCGCGTCGGACGCTCTCGAAAGAGTCCACGGTCGGCCGAGCCCGCCCGGCGCTTAGCCGTTGGCGCGGTGGAGCGACACCCCGCGTCAACGGGGACGGACGGCCGGCGCCTCCGGGAACCGGAAGCCTGCGAGCTCGAGGATGTCGTCGTGCAGGCGGGTGAACGCGCGCCGGGGGGTGGTGTCGGGGCGGACGAACCGTAGCTCCTTCCACGCCGGGTGGCGTGGCGGCGATGCGCCGCCGACCGTCCCGCGGAAGAGGAAGTCGAGGTCCCAGTGCTGGTGCTCGGCCGGCAGCCTCGACGGGGCGTACGTCTCCGAGAAGACGCGCGGCTCGCCGAGGAGAAGCCCGTCCAGGCCCAGCTGTTCGCGCACGATGCGCTCCGCCGCGGCGGGCGGGGACTCGAAGAAGAGGAGGTGGCAGGACGGCAGCATCCACTGTCCGGCCTGTCCCCACAGCCGGACCCGGGCCGGGTCGAGCGCGCCGATCCGCTCCCACGGCCCGGACGGGTCGACCTGGCCGACCAGCACTTCGTCCGGGCGTCCTTCCGGCGAGAGCAGGACGAAGGCGGAAAGGCACATCCCGTCGGCCGGCAGACGCCAGAAACCCTCGGAGGCCGGGCGGCCGTCCGAGAACCGGCAGAACCGACGCGGCGCCGGCTTTCCTTCCGCGCTCTTCCCCAACGACATCGGCGCTGCCCTCGGTAGTCGGCGGCCTAGGAAAGGGTGACGCGGGCCGCCCGCCCCCGCACCGGCCGACCGCCGGCCGGGCGGACCTACCCCGGGTGGTCACCTGAAGTGACGCACCCCTTTACCCCCGCGGTTCCGTGGGTCCACCATGGCCGAGCGTCGAGTTCCTCGGGGGAGCCGCGTGCGCCTGGGCTCCGTCGAAGGGGACCTGCGGCTGGAGCGGAACGTCGAGGTCGAGGTCGAGGGCAAGCTGGTGGTCAGCGGCGAGATTCGGTGCGACGGGCGCGCCGAGTTCGACGGCTCGGTCCAATGCCGCCGGTTCCGGCTCGACGACGACGAGGCAACGATCCGGGGCGACCTGGTGGTGGGCGAGGACGTCGTGGCCCGCGACAGCGCGCTCGAGATCACCGGCTCGCTGCAGGCGAAGAAGGTCGACGTCGACCGGCGTCTCACCGTCGCCGGGCCGGCCGCCGCCGACGACTTCGAGGTCGGCGGAGTGCTGAAGGCCGGCTCGACCCTCACGGCGAAGCGCGTCGCGGTCGGCGGCCGGTTGATCCTCGCGGGGAAGCTCACCGCGCAGAGCGTCGAAGCCGGAGGCTCGGTCGAGGGCGAGGCGGTCGAGTTGGAGACGCTCGAGGTCGGCGGCTCCGTCGATGTCGCGGGCGGGTCGATCCGTTCGTCGATCGAGGTCGGAGGCCGGTTCCGCTCGCGGGCGCCGCTGCTGTTCGGTTCGCTCGAGGTCGGCGGGCTTGCGGAGATCGCGGCCGGCTCGACCGGCGAGAAGATCGAAGTCGGCGGGATCCTCACCGCCCTGGGCGACCTCACCTTCACGGGCATCGAGGTCGGCGGCCTCGGCTCGATCGCCGGCGACGCGACCGGCGGCGACCTCGAGGTCGGCGGAAGGTTCGAGGTCAAGGGGTCGCTCCGCCTCCACGGGAGCGCCGAGGTCGGGGGGTCGCTGGCGGTCGGCGGGTCGTTTGAGGGCGTCGGCGTGGAGGTCGGCGGCAGCCTTCGGGCCGCGCGGGCGGTCCTTTCGCGGACCGCCGAGGTCGGTGGCCACGTCACCACGCGCGACGGGCTGAAGGCGGACCGGATCCAACTCGGCCGTCGCGCCATCGCGAACGGTCCGCTCGTCGGCGGAGAGATCGACGTGGAGGACCGGGGGCACGTCGAGGACGTCTACGGCGACACGATCCAGCTCGGCGACCGGAGCGAGGCGCGTCGGGTCCAGGGGCGTCGGGTCCGCCTCGGCGACGACGTCCGGGTCGACGAGGTCCTCTATACCGACGAACTCGCCCAGGGCGACGATGTCAGGATGAAGGTCGCCGCCCGCAAGGTCGACCGTCTCGACCCGTTCCCCCTGTAGGCCGGACGCACGGTCAGGACGATGGGGCTCGGAGATTCCCGGAACGGGGCGGCGGGGCGACGCCGCGAGGCGACCGACCTGTACGCCACGGTCCTCGAGGTGGTGAAGCGGTACCACGGGGGCGCGCGCGTGACCCGCGTCTCCTACGGCGCGGGGATGCCCGTCGACCGGTTGCGGGCGCTGCTCGACCGGCTCCTCGTGCTCGGCCTGCTCCGGAGCGAGGAGCTGGACGGTCGGCCGGTCTACGAGATCACCCCGCGGGGGCAGGAGTTCCTCGACACGTACTGGAAGATGCGGGCGTACGTCGAGATCCTGGGGCGGCCGGAGGCGCGGGCCCGTCGCGCGCCGCGCAGCGGAGCCGGCTAGTCGTACCGGGGAACGGCCGGGTCGACCTCGCGAGACCACGCGTCGATCCCGCCGCGGAGGTTGACGACCTCGGGGAACCCCTGGTGCTGGAGGAAGCCGGCGACCATCGCCGAGCGGGTGCCCGCGTGACAGTAGACGACCACGGTCCGGTCGCGCGGGATCTCCGCTAGGCGGGACGGCACCTCGTTCATCGGGATGTGCAGGGACGGCTCGATCCGCGCCGCGATCCGCTCGAACTCCTCCCGCACGTCCAGCAGGACGACGCCGGACGGGGCGTCGCGCAGCCGCTTGGCGACCTCGGCCGGGGCGATCTCGAACGCCATCGCTCGGCTTGAGCGTCGGAGGCGGAAAGCGTTTCGCGCGCCGGGAGGCGGAATTCCGGCCGTGCTCGGCGGGGCAGGTCCCGTCCGCGCCGGAGGAGCCCCCCTGACTCTCCGCGGCCGACGTCGGGCGCCCCGGAGTCCCCGGGCCGGCGTTGGGCGGGGCCGACTCCCTGAGAGGGTATCGCACGTACCCACAGCGCTTTTCTCCCGAGTCGACACCGCATACGGCAGCATGGTCGGCGACACCCTTCCCACGGACGCCGCGCACTGGGTCATGGCAGCGCGCCGCCAGCTCCGGTTCTACCTGAAGACCTGGCGGTTCCTGGGGCTCCTCGGCTTCGTCCTCTTGGTCGGGGTGGCGGGGACCGCGCTCACGGTGTACTTCCACGACACGGGCGGCTCTCCGACCGCCAACCTCTCCGGAATCTCATCCGGGCTCCCGATTCTCGGCATCATCATCTGCGCCTTCATGGGCGGCGACGCGATCGCGATGGACTTCGGCAGCGGGACCGGCTACTTCCTGCTGGTCCTCCCGGTCCGCCGGAGCGTCCTTCTCCTGGGTCGGTACGCCGCCGCGGCGGTGGCGTCGATCGCCCTGATCGGGGTCCTCTACGCCTTCGGCGTGATCACCACGGTCTGGTTCTTCGGCATCGGGGCGATGCCGTGGTTCGACTTCTTCTCGTCGCTGGGACTGGCGGCGCTCTTCGCGCTGGCGGCGGTGTCGACCGCCTTCCTGTTCAGCTCCTTCTTCCGCAGCCCCTCGGTGAGCATGGTCGTCACGATCCTCGTGCTCTTCCTGGGGTTCCTCATCCTCGACGGCGCGCTGTCGGTGACCTCGGTCGAGCCGTGGTTCTCGCTCCTGTACGCGGCGGGCGCGATCTCCCTGCCGTTCGGCCCACTGCCGCATCTGACGGTCCTCCACGGCATGGGCCGGGCGATGATCACGACCCACAGCTGGAACCCCCGCCTCTGGGAGGGCGCGGCGATCATGACCGGCTATTTCGTCGTCGGCCTCGTGCTCAGCGTGATCCTCTACCACTTCAAGGAGTCGAAAGGATGAGCGGCGACTCCCGCATCGAGGTCCAGGGGCTGACCAAGAGCTACTTTCTGGGCGGCGCCCCAGCCCTCAACGACGCCACGTTCAGCTACGAGGGGGCCGGCGCGATCGGCTACCTGGGCCCGAACGGCGCGGGCAAGACGACGACGCTCAAGCTGCTGACCGGGCTGCTGCGGCCGACGCGGGGGTCGGCGCGGATCGACGGCATCGACGTGACCCGCCAGCGCAAGCGGGCCCTGCGGGACGTCGGCTCCGTCATCGAGAGCCCGGAGCCGTACCCGTCGCAAACCGTCTCCGAGGCGGTGGAGATGGTCGGCGAGTTCCGGGGGACACGACCGGCGGAGTTGCGGGCCGAGATCGTTCGTCTCCATGAGGCGCTCGACCTTCCGCCGCTCGACGCCCGCTGCGGGGCGCTCTCCAAGGGACAGCGTCAGCGGGTCGCGATCGCGGCCGCGCTCGTCGGCGATCCCCGCGTGATCATCCTCGACGAACCGACCAGCGGGCTCGACCCGAAGGAGCGGATCATCATCCGCAACCTGCTCAATCTCCTGAAGAAGGACCACCTGATCCTGATGAGCTCGCATCTGATGCAGGAGGTCACCGAGATCTGCGACCAGGTGATCTTCGTCAACAAGGGCCAGATCCTGCTCCGCGACACTGTTCGAACACGTCACCGAGCGGTTCCGGACGCACGCGGTCGATGTCGAGTTCGCGACGCCTGTGATCGTCGAGAAGATCCGGGCCCTGGGCCCGGCGTACCAGAGCGCCACGGTCGTCGGCGAGCGCCGGTTCCGGCTCACCTTTGACGGTTCTCTCGCGGCGCGGGTGGCGCTGCTCCAAGGACTGGTCGGCGTCGGGCCGGTCGTCGCCTTCCAGAGCGCCTCGCTCGCGCTCGAGGACGCCTACCTCGCCCTCATGGAGGGCGGGGCGCCCGGCAACGGCGCCAGCGCTCCGCCTACCGCCCGCTAGGCACGATTCTGCTCTGCCGGTACCCGGCGACCGAGCCACCCGTAGCCGAACAGCAGCGCGGGGAGCGCCGGCACCATCAGGATCGCCCAGGTCACCGACGGACTCAGGCCGAGGGCGAGGACGAACCCTCCGACCGTCGTGGCGAGGACCATCCCCACGCCCGTGATGGCGAAGAACGCGCCGTTGTAGGCGCCGATGTCGCCGGCCGGAGCGAGGTTCGAGGGCAGCGTCGTCATCGGGATGGAGAGGACGTTCTCGCCCATCGTCAGGATCACGACCGCGGCGAGGAACCCGACGAGGAGGAGCCCCGGCACCAGGGCGACGAGGCCGAAGAAGAGGAACCCGACGACGTACAGCCCGATCCCGAAGAGCGCGAGTGTCGTGTGGCGGTGCCCGAGGGCTGCCCGGGTCGTCGGGGCTTGGGCGACGACGACCAGGACGCCGTTCAGGGCCAGCCCCAGGCCGACGAAGGCGTAACGGAGCCCGAGGACGCTGTTCGCGTAGAGCGGGAAGATCACCGACCATTGGCCGGTGGAGATATCGGCCACGGCGATGACGAGGCAGAAGGCGAGGAAGACCCGGTCCGACGCGATCAGTCGTAGGGTTCCCCCCCGCGCGGCGCCCGGAC
This sequence comes from uncultured Thermoplasmata archaeon, assembly GCA_963719635.1. Lineage (GTDB taxonomy): Archaea > Thermoplasmatota > Thermoplasmata > Lutacidiplasmatales > UBA184 > Lutacidiplasma. The sequence continues at coordinate 545,597 of CAVRCS010000004.1, forward strand.
CCGCCGCGTTCGGTCGCGGAACACCGCGCGCCCGGTCCCGGTCGTACGGGGTCGGCTCGAGCACGAGCGCGAGGAATCCGGTGCTCGCGATCAGCACCGCGCCGGCGGCGAGCCCTATCGTCGAGAACCCGAAGAACCCGATGAGCGCGCCACCGCTCACGACCCCCGCGGTGAAGCCAAGGTTCCAGCCGATGCGGAACCAGGTGAACCCCTCCGTCCGTGACGGGCCGGAGGCGAGGTCGGCGATGTACGCCGAAAGCGCGGGCCCGCCGAGGCTGCCCGAGACGCTGACCGCGAACACCGCGGCGAGCACGCCCGGCAGCACGTCGAACCGCATGGCGACACCGGTCCCGAGCACCCCGAGCGCCTCGGCGGCGAGGGACGCGAGGAAGAGCGTTCGTCGGCCGAGTCGGTCGGCGATCGTCCCTCCGAACGGGTAGAGGCCGAGCGGGAGGATGCCGAGGAGGGCGACCAGCAGTCCGATCTCGACGAACCCCAAGTGAAGGACGTTGCGCAGGTACAGTGCGACGAACGGCAAGATGAGGCTCACGCCGGCGGCGCGCACGACGGCGCCAAACGACAGCCAGCGGATGTTTCGGTCCATCTCGGACTCCCCGACGCGCGCAGCGCGTCCTCGGGAAAAGCGCCCGCTCACCCGAGCGACTCACGACCGGTGCGTGGGCGGGCGGTCGCGACGCCCTCCGCGAGACAATAATACGGTTGGTGCGTCCGGTGCGACGGACGATGGGAGACCAGGACCTCGCGGCGGGGCTCGGCGAGCAGGGGTACCAGCTCGTCGGACGGCACAGCGCGGTCAAGCTTTGCTACTGGAGCCGCGAGTCGCTCACCGCCGGCCGGGACTGCTACAAGGGCCGGTTTTACGGGATCGAGAGCCACCGGTGCCTGCAGATGTCGCCGGCGATCGACTCGTGCAACCTCACCTGCCGGTTCTGCTGGAGGAGCCAGGGGTGGGAGAACGACGAGACGATGGTCTCGTTCGACGAACCGGAAGGCCTGCTGGAGCGCTCGGTCGAGGCACAGCGCCGGATCCTCTCCGGATTCAAGGGGGACGAGTCGGTCCCGCGGGACCGATGGGAGGAGGCGCAGCAGCCCCGCCACATCGCGATCTCGCTCACCGGCGAGCCGACCCTCTACCCGAAGATGAACCGGTTCCTGGAGCTCTGCCACGAGCGCGGGATGACGACGTTCCTCGTGACGAACGGGACGAACCCGGACGCCCTGCGCGCGCTCGATCCGCTGCCGACCCAGCTGTACGTCTCCGTGACGGCGCCGAACGAGGAGATTTTCCGCCGCCTGACGCTTCCGGCGCAGGCCGACGCCTGGTCCCGGCTCCTGGAGTCGCTAGAGATCGTCCGCGGGCTCCGCACGCGCCGGGTCGTCCGCCACACCCTCGTGCGCGGCTGGAACCTCGGCTGGGCGGACGCCTACGGCGAGCTCGACCTGATCGCCCAGCCGGACTTCATCGAGCCGAAGGGCTACGTCTTCATGGGCCGCTCCCGCCAGCGGCTCGGCCGCGACCACGTCCCCGAGCACCCGGAGATTGAGGCGTTCGCGCGCCGCCTTTCCGGCCGCACCGGCTACGCGGTCCTGGACGAATCCCCCGAGTCGAAGGTCTTCCTTCTGGGACGCGGGTCAGTCGACCGGTTCCTACCGGGACTGGGGCCCCTCGGGCCCGAGCCGGTCGCTGCCTAGATTGCCCGCCAGTTCAGGATCTCGACGAGCAGGCCCGCGCCGATTCCCATGCCGATAACAAGGTACGGGTTGAGCTTGAGCGAGCGGCTCTCCTCCATGTCGTAGTATTGGATGAGGCCGGCGGCGCTCGAGAAGCCGGAGCGCTTGTTTTCGGGCATCGTCCCACCGAGCGAGCCGCGCTAGATAAACGTTGGCGAGGGGCCGTTCGACCGTCCGACGACCGCGGAGGACGAGCTCTTACCAGCCGCTGCCCGGGCCGCCGACCCCGAGGAGGAGCTCCTCCATACGGTCGGAGACGCGGTCGACCAGGGAGCCGGAAAGCGCCTGCGCTCCCGGGGCGAGGAGGCGCTCCGCGAACGAGCGCGGCGGTGCCAGGCGGATCGCCTTCCGGGGCGAGACCCCGACGGTCCGCGCGAGGTCTTCCAGCACCGCTTCCCGATCCCCGAGGGCGTCGACCATCCCGAGGGAGAGGGCGCGCGTGCCCGACCAGACCTCCCCGGTCGCGAGGGCGCGAATCTCCTCCACCGGGCGGCGTCGGGCCTCGGCGACCGCCGACACGAACCGGTCGTAGTCGTCCTGCGCGACGGCGAGCATCTTCTCCCGCTCCACGTCAGTGAGCGGGCGGTATCCCTGCAGCGCGTCCTTGTGCTCTCCCACGTGCAGGAGGTCGACCGACACGCCGAGGCGGCGCACCAGCTCGCGGACGGCGATGTGCGGGTAGACGACGCCGATCGACCCGACGATCGACTCGGGGTAGGCGTAGACCTTTCTCCCGCCCAGGGCGGCGAGGTACGCCCCCGACGCTCCGAGCGCGCCGATCGAGGTGAACACCGGGACGGTGGCATTGAGGCGCCGAACGCCGAGCGCCAGGTCGGTCGATGCGACGACCTCGCCGCCGCCGCTCGAAATGTCGAAGAGGACCCCCTTTACCCGCCGGCGGCCGCGGAGTCCCTTCAGGAGGCGGAGGTACGGCTCCACGGACCGCTCCCGGATCGAGCCGCGGAAGGCGATGTGCACGAGCAACTCGCGCATAGGCCGGGGCTCCGAGCCGTGCGCGGATATAGCCGCCCCGGCGGCTCGTGTGGACCGTCGGGCTGATGAGCCGGGACGGGCGAACCGCTCCCGCCGTGCGCCTTCTGTATCGGCCCCGCGGACCGGTCGGTACTCCTCCTCCTGCTGGCGCCGGCGATACCGGAGCTGCTCACCGGTTCCACCCCGATCACCGAGCTGGTCGTCAACCCGGCCGGGTTCGGCCTCGGGTTCGGGCTCGACATCCTGCTGTACGGGTGCGGCGCCCTGGTGATCCGCGAATTCGCCGTGATCCTGCGCAAGGGCTGGGCCACGATCCTGCTCTGGGGCGCGGCGTACGGGATCGCGGAGGAGGGGCTCGCGGTGCACACGTTCTTCGAGCGGTCGGGGCCGCCGGTCGGCCTGCTCACGAGCTACGGAGCGGCCGGCGGGGTCGACTGGCTCTGGGCGCTCGGGCTCACGATCTTTCACGCGACGTACTCGATCGCGCTTCCGATCCTGCTCGTCCACCTGGTCTATCCTGCGCAGCGGAGCGTCCGTTGGCTCGCGCCGGGGGCGATCGCGATCTTCGGGGTCTCCTACCTGCTCGATGTAACTCTCCTCGCCTTGCTCGTCGGTCACGGGCCGACGCACGGCGCGCTGGCGGCAGCCCTCGCCGTCGAGGTCGCGCTCCTGGCGCTCGGGGCGTGGGTCCCGGGGAACCTCCTCCGGGTTCGCTCCGGCCCGAGCCGCCTCGGCCGGTGGGGATCTTCTTCGCGGGGGCCCTGGAGTGGGTCGGCTGGACCTCGGTCCTGATTTTTTCGGGGACGCACCTGCTCTCCGCGTGGGCTGCGGCGGGGTTCCTGCTCGTCTTGGAGGCCGGGGCGGTCGTCACCGTAATCCGGGGTGTCGGCAGCGAGCACCTTGACCGCGCGAAGGTGACGTTCGCCGCCGGGATGCTCGTGCCGTTGTTCCTGTTCGACGTTCCGGTCGAGGCGAGCGTACCCGGGATCCTCCTGGTCGCGGCCGGCGCGGCGTACCTCCTCTACCGGCTCCTCCGCGTCGTGGACGCTCGGGAGGGCCCGTCGCCGGTCCGGGCGGGGCCCCTCGCCGGGTGACAACGCTTCCCGCTGCCTCCGGGCGTCAGGCTCTTCGGGGGCAGGCGCTCTGCTCGACCGGGTGTTCGCGAGCCCGGGCCGCCCTGCCCATCCCCCTTCCGATTCGATCGACACGGCGGTCGAACGGTTCGACCACCTCTGCGTCGGGCTGGTCGATCTCGACCCCGTGCCCCTCGAGGACCTCCGGCGCCAGGTCGGAGGTTTCGTCTTCGCACTCGAGGGCCACCTGGAGTCCGCCGGCTCGGACCTCCCTCCGTTCCTCGTTCGGGAGCACGAGCGGTTCGCGACCTCGGTCGAGCAGGTCCGCGGGCTCCTCCGCGTCGTGGAGGACGACGACCACGGGGGCCACCGGCAGGCGTTGGGGCAGGTACGGCAGGATCCTCGCCGAGGCGCTCCGTCGTCACCGGGCCGACGAGCTCGTCTGGGACGCGGCCGCCGGGGCCGTGGGCGCGCCGGGCAAGCATAATTAGCGGCCCCGCGGAACGCCGTCCGGGTCGATGGCGGGGCGAGCGAGCGAGGCGGTCTGGGCCGAGAAGTACCGTCCGGCGTCGCTCGCGGAGATGGACGGTCAGGAAGCGATCGTCCCGCTTCTCCGCTCGTACGCGGCGAAGCGGTCGATGCCCCACCTCCTGTTCGCGGGTCCCCCGGGGACCGGGAAGACGACCGCTGCGCTGGCGCTCGCCCGCGACATGTTCGGGCCGGAGTGGCGGCAGAACTTCCTGGAGCTCAACGCCTCCGACGAGCGCGGCATCGACACCGTCCGCACGACGATCAAGCAGTACGCCCGGACCGCGCCGCTGGGCGACGTCAGCTTCAAGATCCTCTTCCTGGACGAGGCCGACAACCTGACCTCCGAAGCGCAGGCGTCGCTGCGGCGGATGATGGAGCGGTACTCGTCGTCGTGCCGATTTGTCCTCTCGTGCAACTACTCGTCGCAGGTCATCGAGCCGATCCAGTCCCGCTGCGCGGTGTTCCGGTTCCGCTCGTACAAGCCGGAGGCGATGCGCAAGCTGATCGCCCGCATCTGCGCGGCCGAGAAGCGGACGGTTACCGAGGACGCGGTCGAGGCGATCCTCTCGGCGAGCGCCGGCGACATGCGGCGGGCGACCAACCTGCTGCAGCTCGCCGGGACGCACGCGAGCGCGATCACCGCCGACGTGCTGAAGGAGTACGCCACCGCGCCGCTCCGCCGGGAGGTCGAGGGGATGCTCGCGGCGGCGTTCCACGGCAACTTCCGGGAAGCGCGCGAGCGCCTCTACGCCCTCTTCGTCGACCGCGGAGCGGCGGGCGAGGAGATCCTGCGCGCGATCCACTCGTACCTTCCGGACGTCCCCGATACGGTCCTGCCGGCGCAGGAGAAGGTGAGCCTCCTCGAGTTCCTCGGCGAGGTCGACTTCCGCCTCGCGCAGGGAGCCTCGGACCGGATCCAGCTCGAAGCCGTCCTGGCGCACGTCGCGCGGGGCGCTCCGAAATCCGGGTGACCCCGTGGCGCGACAGGTCGACGTCAGCGCCAAGCCCGCGCTCCCCCGCCGGGCGGTCGCGGTGGGCGATCTCTCGCTGTCGCCCCGGACCCGCTCCGCGATGCGGCGGCACACGGTCCCGAAAGGGGACCCGCTGGCGACCGGCGAGCTCGCCGGCCTCCTCGCCATGAAGCGCACGGGGGAGCTCATCCCGCACTGCCACCTCGTCCCGCTCACCTCGAGCCGGGTCGACCTCACCGTCACGGCGCGCGGGGTGCGCGTCACGGCCGAGGCGACGACCGTCCACCGCACCGGGGTCGAGATGGAGGCGCTCGTCGGCGCGACCGTCGCCCTCCTCACGGTCTGGGACATGGTCAAGTACCTCGAGAAGGATGGCCGCGGGCTCTACCCGAAGACCCGGCTCGGTCCGGTGCGGGTGGTCGTCAAGGAGAAAGGAGCTCGCATGTCCCGATGAGCGGAAGCCCCCACACCCCCGCACCTCCCGGCCGGCACCACCTCGGCGGGGACCGCCAGCTCGGCTTCGGCGTGCTCACGGTCTCGGACACGCACACCGTCGACGACGACCCGTCCGGGGTCCTGGCCCGTCAGCTCGTCGAGGGCGGCGGCCACAAGGTCGTGCACACCGCGCTCGTCGCCAACTCGGTCGCGGACGTTCGCGAGAAGCTCGAGCCGTGGCTCGCCGAAACCACGGTCGACGCGGCGGTCACGATCGGGGGCACCGGGGCGAGCTCCCGGGACCTCACCGTCAACGCGCTGGAGACGATGGGCGGTCGCAAGCTCGAAGGGTTCGGCGAGATCTACCGCGCGCTCAGCTACCAGGAAGTGGGGCCGCTGGCGATGATCAGCCGCGCGACCCTGTTCGTCGTGCAGGGAAAACCGGTGTTCGCGCTTCCCGGCAGCGAGCGGGCCGTGCGGACCGCGCTGGAGAAGCTCGTCCTGCCCGCGGCGATCCACTTGGTCGAAGAGCTCGAGCGCTGAGCCGGATCAGCCGAGGGACGCGCGGACGCCCAGCGCCCCCATCGGCGGCGGGCCGGGGTCGAGCAGCTGCGGCGGGATCCCCTGACGGGCGCAGAACTCTGCCCACGCCGACCCCGCGTCGACCCGGTGCGCCAGCAGGATCCCCTGCGGCGAGAGCGCGTCCCACGCGGCCCGCAGCTCGAACCGGGCCCGCGCGGCGTCGGGTCCGTTGTCGTAGAGGAAGAGATCGATCGGCGGGCCCGCGCTCAGGATCTCCCGCAGGCGGTCCTCGGTGTTGCCGAGCGCCAGCGTCCACCGCGAGCGGAGCGCCGGGGGCACGAGCTGGCCGACCGAGACCTGCTGGACCGCGGCCGAACGGCCGGCGGTCGGTCCGGGGCCGAGAGAGACGAGCTCCCCCTCCCCCGCCGCCGCCAGGGCGGCGAGGATCCAGGCGGTCGTGTAGCCGGGCCGGACGCCGGTCTCCACGACCCGCTTCGGGGCGGCGGCGCGGACTAGGAGGTAAAGGAGCGCCCCTTGCGGGAGCTCTTTCGTGAAGGCGAGGCCGGCCCCCCGATGGAGCAACGCGTCCGGCAGGTCGCTGGCGCGCAGCTCCTGTTGGTACCGTTGGAGCTGCGCCTCCGAGACCCCGGTCAGGCCGCGGAGCTTCGAGAGCGACGCCGAACGAAGGAACAGCATGCGCTGGCGGATCGCCTTGCGGGCCGCCGGGGAGACGAGCGCCGGCCGTCCGACGGACGACCGGCCCCGGGGCGAGGGACGGGTCGGGGCCGCCGAAGGCGGGAAGCGTCCGGCGAACAGCCCGTCGGAGGTCACGGCGGGAGTAGCCCGCCGTCCGAGATATGCTTCGCTCCTCCGGCAGCGCGTGCCCGGGCGCCGCCGACAGCTGCTGGCGCGGCCGTTCTCGCGCCCTTTAATAGTTGAATCGACTCAAACGGAGCGAGGCGCTTCATGTCGGTGAACGAGATAGCTAGTTCCGATTTCGACAAGTTCACGTCCGGAACCTCCGCGGTCGTCGTGGATGTCTGGGCGCCGTGGTGCGGCCCGTGCCGGGTCGTCTCTCCGATCGTCGACCGGCTCAGCGAGAAGTACAAGGAGAAGGTCTCCTTCGGCAAGATGAACTCCGACGACAACGGCGAGAAGGCCGGCGCCCTCGGCATCATGAGCATCCCGACGTTGCTGTTCTACAAGCAGGGAAAGCTCGTCGATCGGATCGTCGGGGCGTACCCCGAAGAGGTCATCGACGAGCACGTCCGCCGCCTGCTCTGACTCCGCGGCCCGGGAAACGGGCGCCGCCCGGCGGGGCCCGCAGCGTTCCCGGCCGCTGAGGGGAGGGCGGTGTGAACGACACGGCCTCCGACCCGCAGCTCGCGCGTTACACGTTCCAGCGCAAGCTCGCCGAGATCGCCGCGGTCCGGGGCCGGGCGACCGAGCTGATCAGCCTGTACGTCCCGCCAGGGAAGCTGATCTCCGACGTGATCGGCTACCTACGGAACGAGTACGCGCAGAGCTCGAACATCAAGAGCCGCACGACGCGCAAGAACGTCATGTGGGCGATCGAGTCGCTCATGGGGCGTGTCCGCGGGTTCAAGGAGCCCCCCGAGCACGGCGTGGCGTTCTTCGTCGGCAGCAAGGCCGTGGGCGCCGACAAGTCCGAGCCGGTGACGTTCATCGTCGAGCCGCCGGAGCCGCTGAACACGTACCTGTACCGGTGCGACTCGTCGTTCTTCCTCGACCCGCTCAGCTCCATGGTCCACGAGCCGGACCTCTGGGGGCTGATCGTCGTCGACCGCTCCGAGGTGACACTCGGCTTCCTGCGCGGCAAGCGCGTCGAGGCGCTTAGGAACAAGCAGTCGCTCGTCCCGAGCAAGCACGGCCGCGGGGGCCAGTCGGCCCACCGGTTCGAGCGGTTGATCGAGCACGCCGCCCACGAGTTCTTCGTGAAGGTCGCCGAGATGGCGGGGGAGTTGTTCCTGCCGAAGAACGACCAGCTGAAGGGGATCCTCCTCGGCGGGCCGGGGGCGACGAAGGAGTTCTTCTTCAAGGAGGGGTTCCTGCACTACGAGCTCCAGCAGAAGGTCGTCCAGCCGCTCTTCGACACCGGCTACACCGACGAACACGGACTGAAGGAGCTCGTCGAGAGGGCGACCCACACGCTCCACGGCCTCGAGGTGACCGAGGAGAAGCGGATCGTGCAGAGGCTCCTCCTCGAGATCCGCAAGGCGGAGGCCGGGCTCGCCGCCTACGGCGAGCGCGACGTCTCCCACGCGCTCGAGCTCGGCGCCGTGGAGATGCTGCTCGTCTCGGACGGGCTGCGCCGGCAGCGGGTGCGGTACCGCTGCAGCGCCTGCCAGCGCGAGTTCTCCCAGAGCCTCACCGACGAGGAGGCAGAGACGGGAGCGTCCGGGCCGTGCCCGTCGTGCGGCAGCGGCCCCCTCGTCGAGCTCTCCCGGGAGGATTACGTCGAGAGCCTGTTCCGGCGCGCGGTCGAGGCCGGCGGCCAGCCCCGGCTCGTCTCGACCGAGAGCGAGGAGGGGGAGATGCTCGCCCGCGCGTTCGGGGGCGTCGCCGCCATCCTGCGGTACCCGGTCGCCAGCACCCTCGCCCCTCGGCTGCGGCGCGCGGCGTAGACGCACGGCGCGCCGGCGGCCCCGCCTACCAGAGGTGGTGGAGAGGGTCGTCCTCGGGCGGAGGAGCCGGGCGCTCAGGGTGCCGGCCCCCCAGCGGGGTGGACGGCGCAGCCGGCGCCCCCGGCGGGTAGAGCGACGCATTCGGATAGACGGCCGGCGGAACGCGTCGCCGCTCCGCGATCACGACGGCGACCAGGACCGCCACGACCGCAGCGGCCCCGGCAACGACGAGGAGGCCCAAGAGACCCCGAGGACCCGGTGCGACCGGGCACCCCACCCCGTTCGCGAGGCACTGCTGGTCGGTCGTCGCCTGGCCGACCGACTCCGGTTCGCCCTGGACGTAGGTGGAGTTCGTGGCGGCGGCCGCCGGAGCCACCGGCCCTGCGGCCGGCCCGAGGCCCGCGCCTGGGGCGAGGACCGCCGCCGTCGCGGGGTTGCTCGCACCGGTCCTCCACAGGAGGCCCGAGGCCCCGAACCCGAGGTGACTGCCGGCGAGCAGCGACGCGGTCACGTCGATGCTCGCCTGGGAGACGGAGGCGTTCCCCGCCGCACCGTTCGTATTGTTCGACAGCCAGCCCGGGGTGGTGGCTCCGAACAGGTCCGAGCTCGCCGGCACGAGGAGGAACCCCTCCCGGAGCAGGAACGGCCCGGCGATCGTGAGGTTGAGCGCGTCGAAGTCGGAGCCGGCGAGGCGCACCGCGCTGGAGTACGCCCCCGTGACGGAAACAGTCCCCGCGTGGGCGAACGGCAGGCTTCCGTTGACCGACACGTTGCCGGTGACGGGGATCGCCAGCTTGCCGGCACCGGTGTCGGCGATCTTCCAGCTTGCCGAGCCCGTCTCGAGGAACGCGCTGGTGGCAGTCCACGCGTCACCCGGTGCGACGGAGAGTGGCACCAGGCCGAGCGCCGGGGTGAAGGCGGTGGAGGAGTTGCCGTCGACCTGGACGGTCAGCGCGCGAGAGCCCACGAGCTCGCCCGCATCGACCCAGGTCGCCGAGGCGTTGAGGCCGACATCAACGCCCAGGTGGGAGTTTGCGAGCCCCAGCGCGGCGGTTGGAGTTCCCGACAGGTCGACGGTCGCCTCGGGGGTGAAGTTCAGGTCGGCGTGGAGCGACTCCCACTCGTGGTAGGAGACCGAGACCTTGACGGTGGGCCGGCGGCAGTTCGGAGCGCAGTAGTTGGCCGTGAGGAGCAGCCCCATCGTCCGGTTGACGGTTACCGAGTAGTTGCCCGTCCCGCTGTCGGTCTGGCCGAGGATCACGGCAAAGCCGAGCGTCGCCGAGGCGTCGTAGCCGTAGCGAAGGCCCTGGCCGTGCGGGCTGATGCTCCGGATCGCACCGTACGCCCAGGTGGTCGGGGAGGGCACCGGAGAAGAACCGCTCCCCACGGCGTGGGCGCCGGCGACACCGGGGACGCATACCGTCAAGAAGGAGACCGCCAGTGTGACGGCGGTGACGAGGATTCCCGCGCTCGTTCGCGGATGCATCGTCGCGGGACCCTCCTTCGGGGCGAACAGACGTCGCCCTGTTCATAAAGCGAGGTTTCCCGGCTCGCTGTCAAGGCTGGACCCCATGCTACACTGTCTCTCTCGCGTCGGAGATTGCGGGTGCGCGGCCTGACGGACGCGGAGGCGCGGGTCATCGCCGTCCTGCTCGCGGCCCGGCCCGACCGGGAGCGCGAGCGGCTGCAGATGATCGATGTGCCGCGCTCTACGTACCATGCGATCCGACGCCGAGCCTACGAGGAGGGGTGGCTGCGCGACCGGTACGTGCCGCACCCGGCCGCCGTCGGCCGGCCGTTCGTTACGTTCCTGCTCGCCCGGCCGTTCGCCGACCGGTACGACGAGCTGTTGCGCCAGGCCGCCGACGACGCCGGGTCGGTCGTCGTCTGCCGCGGACGGCAAGCGGTGCTCGGCGTGCTGTTCCACCGGAAGCCGGCCGACGCCCAGCGGCTGGTCGCCCGGCTCGACAGCCAGCGCCTGGCGCCGCACCCGTGGGTCGTGACGGTCCGGGCCGAGGGCCCGACCGTGCCGGTGTACTTCGACTACGAGGGACTCTGGTGCCACGTCGCCGGGTTCGAAGGGACGCTCGCGTACCCCCACGGCCTCGGAGGCGGTATGCTGGGAGAGGACGAGGAGCTGACCGTCCCCACGCTGACCGCTCACCAGTGGTGGGCCGTCTCCGAGCTGATCCGCCGGCCGTTCGTCGCCGCAGACCAAGGACGTGGAAGCCACCTGGTCGGACCGCTCGGACTCCCGTTCTCCCAGCGCAGGATGCTGCAGAAGGGATGGGTCGTCCACCGAACGATCCTCGACCCGAGCCGGCTCCCGCCATACCAGGGACGCGCCGCGGACCAGGTGGTCCTCGTGACCGGGACCCCGAGGGCCGGGGCGCGGCCCGAGCAGCTGTTCGCGACGCTGAGCCGAGAGTCGCGCGTGTACCCGTTCCTCTTCGCCGCCGGCATCGACCGCTGGCTGTTCGGCGCGCTGGGCGGCTCGTCCGTCCGTCCGCCCACCGAGGCGGAGGGGGCCCGCCGCCCCGTGCTGCCGACGATGCGGGAGTACCTGGAGGGGATCGAGATCGTGCAGGAACCCTCGGCAGGGTTCGTCGCGGCGGTCGACCACCGGTACGACCGGCTGGCCGCAGCGTCCCCCCCCTAGGCGAAACGGGGTCCTGAGGGGGACGCATGCTGCCAGCGCCGAGCAAGCTCTATCTGGGACGGACGAGAAACCAGTCGGGGCGCGTTGCTTAGCTTGGATAGAGCACCGGGTTCCTAACCCGGGGGTCGAGGGTTCAAATCCCTCCGCGCCCGTGTCGCCACTTCTCCCAGTTCCGTTATTTTCACCATACTGCTACCGTCAGCGAATGGGAACCACGGTGGCGGTCAGTCGACGTACCCGGCAGCTTCTCGGGATGCTCAAGTCTGGGGAGGCGACCTACGACGACGTCATCACGCTGCTCTTGGCGACCCACCCGAATCGACTGAGCTGGGCGGAGCTCAACCGGCGCTTCCGGTCGGACGAGTTTGAGCCGGTTGAGGCGATGCTAGCCGAGTCTCGAGCACAGCGGCCCCGGGGCCTCTGACGTGGCCCTCCGAGTTGTTCGTCACCCCAAGGCCGCGACCGAGTTCTTCCAACTACCGCCGCACGTGCGCGCGGTCTACGAGCGAGCAATCCGACGCATGACGGTCGAGCCGTTGACGTCGTGTCCTGGAAACGAAGTTTCTCAGCTCTCCCCTGTGTCCGGGATTGTCTCCCCGGTCGGGTCGATGAAGGTGGGTGGATTTCGGGTATTCTTCATCGTGGATGGAGGTACCGCGAAGATCGGTGGGTCCGGCGCGCGCCCCGGGTTCTATCAGAAGCTCTCCCGAGCCCAGGAGCTGCTGCGAGACCGCCCGAGTCCCAGAATGTAACGAGTCCGCGTCCATGAGGTAACTCACCGGGTCCCTCCGAGCCTTCTTTCGGTCCGGGTCTACGCCCGGCTCGCCGTGACCATCCCTACCGGGGGATGGTCTTCCCCGAACTGCTGTCGCATCCGTTCGGCTTCGTCCCAGCGCCGCAAGAGGTCTTCGCGAAGTTCTCCGCTTCGGATCGTCTCCACGAGAGCCCGAGGGAAGAAGGCCAGAAAGTGCGGGAGGTCCAACTCGAGGGTCTCGGTCCGCTCTACGACGCCACCTGCCCGCTCCACCAGCGACGCGAGGTAGGTCAGCGGGACATAGTGGAGATCGTCGCGGGTTCCGGAAGTAGCCATGAACACGTCTTCCCGGAGGTTGTACATCGCGAGATGGGCCCGCTCCGCATTCGTCCGAGCGACCGGAAGCGACTCTGCCAGAAAGACGCGGGGAGAAACTCGAAGCATCTCCCGGAAGACTCGCACGGCGTTCTCTTCCCCCCGGAGCGACCGAATTCCGTGTAGGCATACCGCAAGTTCCACCGCATCGGCACGGAACGGTAGACGGCGCGCGTCGCACGCGACGGGCCGGATTCGGTCCCCCATGCCGCTGGCGGCCACGACGGGTCGGAACTGCTCCCATCGTGACCGTTCGACTGCCACGACCCGTCCCGCCCGCCCAGCCGCATAGGCGAGCGGAACCGTCGAAACAGCGTGGCCACCGGAGCCCACCTCGAGGACCCTGGCGCCCACCAGGTCTGGAGCCCTGCGAAGGACCACGTGCCGCTCCAGCATCTCGCACCGGAGCCACTCCGGAGGGAGCGGGGGAGTCGCTCGAAGTGGAACCCGGCCGATGAGGTCACGGAACTCCGGCGGGGCAGCCCGCAGCTGGGCCTCGAACCGCTCCATCCGGCAGCCGGTCGTGAATGGGCTCAGCCTTGAGGGATTATCGGTGCCGGCGTCTTCGGGCCCGCCGCTGGAGTCGAGCCGCCGGGGGAGCCCTCCGGGCACGGTCACCCCCTTACCGGTTACCCCGCGGCGAGGGAGGGCCCGCCGAGCCCGTGGCCCCCCGAGGGCGGGCTCCGGCTCTGGTCGCAGGCTCGCCCCGGCGCCGAGCGATACCTACCGCGAGCCGGCCTCGGGTTCTCGGGGCGATCCTAGCCCAGACGGGCGGCGATCGTCGGTCGGCCCCGTGCCGGCAGGAGCGCAGGCGCGAACGCGGGGGTCGCGGCCCCCTTGGCGGAGAAGACAACGTAGACATCCTCGTAGGGCCCGTTCACGACCACCTGCCCGCCGGACGGGTGGGCGTGGTACCCCTTCGCCGTCGCGCGGGCGGTGTAGTGATACGAGCCGTTGGTGAGGTTGAACCAGATTACGTCCGGCGCGGGCGCGCTCTCGGTCTGCCCCCTGATGGTGACCGACCAGTTTGTGCCGTTGGGCACTCCGGACTCGTTGAACAGCACCGGGAGGTAGTACGCGAAGTCCAGGACGATTCGCTCGCTCTTGGTCGCCGTGAGCGAGCCGGACGCCCCGCCGACGACGGTCTTGCCGACCTTGGCGGTGATCGTCTGGTTGACGAGCGGGGACGTCACCTCGTAGACGTACGTCCCCGGCGCGAGGCCCGCGACCTTGAGCACGCTGCCGGAGCTGCAGAACGGCACGCTGTCGAGGTCCAGGCAGAACGACTGTCCCGCGCCCAAGCCCTTTTCCTTGAACGTGAGGGTCACGGTCTTCCCCTTTGCGAAGGAGACCGCCACGCTGGTGCTGGGGTATCTCGTGTTCACATTCGAGAGGCTCGGCGAGCCGACCCAGCCGTTGGGCCCGGCGACGAGCGCAGGGTACGTCCCGAGCGGGAAGGTGAAGTTCATCGCCGGGGTGTGGACCGACTGGCCGATCCCATCGAAGTAGACCGACCATGCGTGCTTGCCGAGAGTCTGCGCCGCGAGTCCACTTTCGGTGAACGTCACCACCGAGACGAGACCGGGCGCGGTGCCGAGAGGGTGCTGGTCGGCGGTTCCGCCGAGGACCGGGTACGGGGCGAGGTGGCCACTAGAGTACGTGTGCCAGTCCGACCAGTAGTTCCCGACCCCCGCGGAGCTGTTGAAGTAATTCCCTGCCGCACCGATCGCTTGCGAGCTCCCGGGGATGTAGAGCACGCCGGTGAAGAAGTTGTAGAGGAACGCGTTGTCGTAGACGTGGTTCCCTTCGCCTACTAGGATCTCAACGGCGGGCCCGCCCGAGTGGAAGAAGATGTTGCCGGCTACGGTGTTGTCGTTCGATTGGACCACCAGCACCGCGACTCCATCCTGAAGGAACTCCGAGCCGGTCACCGTGCTGGTGTTGCTGGCGTAGAGGACGAGACCGAAGACGTCCCCGACAGACCGCAGGTAGCTGACCGACGCGCCCGTCACCCCCTCGAACTCGACCGCGGCGCCCCCGGACGAGGAGACGTTCACGAGCGTCACGTCCGAGGAGACCGAGATCGCCGCCCCCAGCGAGACGTCGCTCGCGTTCAGCTGGAAGACATCCATCCCCGCAACACCCGGCAGGTTGTAGTACGGAGTTGTGTCCGCCTCGAGGGCGATGTCCTCCCCGGCGAAGATCCCGTCGGAAGCCCAGGTGACGTTCACCCAGGAGAACGAGTCGTCCAGGCTGCTGAACACTTCGGCCCCGTACGCCCCGAGGGCGGCGTAGATGCCCACGACCGAGGTCCCCACTGAGCCGATATCCTGGACCCCCGCCGCGCCGGAGAAAGCGTCTACCGTGTGAACGGTGGTGCCGACCGAATCGCCGACGTACACCCCGCCCGAGCCGTCCGAAGCGGTGACGTCCAAGACCTGCGCGTGGGAGTCACCCCAGAGGACGATCTCCCCGCCCTGGCCGCCGAACCCCTCAAGGCTCTCGTCACTGGCCCGGTCCCCGGCCCCGAAGTAGAGGTTGAGCTGCGAGGTGTAGCCGGGGTACGGACCGAGGATCGCCGGCACCCCGACGAGCACGCTCGGGGAGAACCCTCCGTCCCAGAAGTAGAGATTGCCGAGCGGCGAATCCTGCCCCTCGGTGAGGTTCTTGACGTGAACCGAGCCGACGCCGGAGGCCGTGAAGATCTCGAACGACGGGAACTGGTAGTCGTTCAGGTGGTTGAACGAGGCGTTCGGGCTGATGGTGAGGTTCTGGAAGGTGTAGGGGGCGCTCGCGGAACCGCTGACGTTGAAGGCGAGGGCGGACGCCTCCGCCGCCGAGAACATGTACAGCGGGGCGTTCAGCGAGCCCGGGTCCGACGGCAGGGTGAGCGTGTAGCCGGCGGCGTTTCCGGTGATCGGGGTACCGTTGACCTCGGCCGAGCCGGGGGCGAACGCCTGGACGTAGTACTGGCCGGTCCACGCCCCGCCGGTCGGCGGGAGGTCGGTGCTGAACGCCCCGGTGCTCGTGGTCGGCAGGACGCTGAAATTGTCCGGCAGGGAACCGTTCGCGAACGGGTCCGTGACGGGCGGCGTGTTGCTGACGAAGACGAACCCGTAGGAGGGGGTGATGGTGCCGGCGACGTGGATGTGGCCGGAGGCGACGGAGACGCTGGGGACCGCGTTCCACAGGCCGTACAGCATCGCGGGCCCCTGGTTCGCCATCAGGAGATGGGCCGGGGTCCAGTAATCGGCGATGCCGGTGGACGTCTCGCCGGTGTCGGTGCCGAAGTTGTAGGCCGAGGGGACGGTCTGGAAGCCCCCGACGCTGGCGTTGGAGTACTCGAGGCTGATGGACGCGTTCAGGGCGCTGAAGACCGCGTTGTCGCCGCCAATGTCCCCGACGAGGTCGATCTCGGAATCCTCGGGGAGCCCCAGCGGCGTGGGGGTGAAACCGTTGACCGAGAAGGCGGGCGGGGCGGCCGCCGGACTGTCGCCGGTGTCGTTGAAGACGAGCTGGTCGCTGACCCCGGTGAACGTCTCGCTGAGGCCGGCCTCGTCGACGTAGTAGCCGTAGGTGAGGACGTCCTGGCCAAAGCCGTTGACGCTGGCGTTGTTGTACAGCTGGATGGTGACGGGGTAGGAGGCGGGGCTGAGAGGAATCGTGCCCCCGACGCACTGGAAGACGCCGCCGTAGACGTTGAGGATGTTCTGGGCGCCCGAGGTGTTGTTGTTGCAGGCCGAGACGAGCGTGCCGGGCGGGATGTAGGCGAACCCGTTGGTGAAGTTGAACGTGTCCGACACGAAGTGGATGCCGGTGTCGTTCCAGTTCACGACATTCTGGGTCCAGAAGACGCCCAGGGTGTTGCCCTGCAGCGAGACGTTGGTAAGGATGGTGTTGAGCTGGATGCCGAACTCGTCGACGCTGCCGACGTAGCCGAGGGATTGCCCGCCGGGCTCGATGACGCCCGTGGAGCCGGGGTCCGTGGCGTTGGGAGGGGTCAGGAATGTGACCGCGCCGAGCACGTGGGGCGCGTTGTACGCGTAGGGGTTCGCGCCGAGGCCGAAGTCGGCGAGGCCGAGCGGGGCGGGCTGCGCGAGGTACCCCGGGGTGATCACGTTCGAAACGTGCGCGACGGGATGTTCCAGGAGGTCGAGGTTGGGGAGGGAGGTCAGGGGGCGAATCGACGTCGAGGGGTGGATCAGGCCGTAGACCCAGCTCCCCGGCTGGTTCGCCGACGGGAGGTGGGAGAGGGCGGCGATAACGGCGGGCGACGAGGGTCCGAACGGTCTCCCGTGGCTCGCGAGTTGGGAGCTGGTCCCAAGCTGCGAGGCGACGGCCGGCGCGGCAGCGGAGGCTCCGGCGGGATTAGCGGCGTACGCATCGGAGGTTCCCCCATGGGACGGGCTCAGAACGGCAGACGCGACCCCGAGGCCGCCTACCGCGGAGAGAGCCATGATCACTGTGGCGATCGTCGCAAGAACTGCTCCTCTCCGCTCGAACATTCGCATCCCCGCTGCCCGGTCGGGAGGACCCGGCTCGAGCGCCGAAGGCCTCTCCCCTCTTGAACTCGTCGAGGCGACGTTCCTCGACAGGGCCACGTTTCGCAGGGTCCGGAAGCCGTTATTTGACGTCCGGGCGCCGAGGCAGCCGAGATCGGGAGTTGCAGGGTGGATCACCCTGCCGAGCCCGGGCTCCGACGGCCCCCGGCGCCACGCTTTCACGGCTCAGGGCGTCAGCAGCTGGGAGCTCGCCGACCGCACTTCCGACCCCGGCGGTGCGCGGTCGCCCTGCTACGCGCCGTGGACCGGTCCATTCGACTCTCCGGGTGCGGTCGCCTCCGTTTCCGCCGGGAAGGCCCGCTTGACGTACCAGTCGGCGGTGAGATTGCCTACCACGATCGAGATGAACGCCACCCCGAAGACCGTTGCGACGATCGTGTCGATGGTCCCCGTCGCGACCCCGCGCGGCGCCGCGAGCAACGAGAGCGCCAGCACGACCGGGATCGCCCCGCGGATGCCGGAGATCGCGATGACGTTGTACCAGCTGTCGGGGAGGCGCGAGCCGCCCACCCGCGAGAGCGGGCGGTGGAGATAGACGAACGCCGCCCGGCCCACGGTCAGCAGCGCGGCGACGATCACGATGAGCCCGAGGTGAGCCAGGAGGTGCACGCTCGCGAAGAGGAGGCCCATCGCCAGGAAGACCACCGAGTTCGCGACGTAGACGATCACGGTCCAGAAGTCGTAGAGGCCGTGGCGGACGGCCGGAGCCGTCGCCCGGGGCGCCACCCAGGTCCCCACCGCGATCCCCGCGATGGTGCACGCGATGATGCCGGACGCCCCGAGCGCCTGCGCGAGCAGGAACGAGCCGTACGCGGCGACGAGCGAGAGGGCGGTCTCGACGGCGGCGTCGTGGAGCCGAAGATGGAGCAGGTAGACGACCGCGGCGACGAGGAGCCCGACCGCCAGACCCCCCGCGACGAGGTAGGCGAACTGGGCGGTGGCGGCGACCGGATTCGCGTGGCCCGACGTGAGCACAGAGAGGAGCACGACGAACAGCGTCACCCCGACCGCGTCGTTCAGGAGCGCCTCGCTCTCGACGATCGTCGCGAGGCCGGCGGGGACCTTGAGCCGGCGGAACAGGTCCACGATCGCGATCGGGTCGGTCGGGGAGAGGATCGCTGCGAGGAGCAGCGCCGCCGCGATCGGGAGGCCCGTGAGGTATCCGACCAGGGAGCCGGTGAAGAGGGTGATGAAGACGACGCCCAGGAACGCCAGGAACAGGATCAGTCCGGCGCGTCGGAGGAGGAGCCGGAGGTTGATGTTGAGCGCCGCCTCGAAGATGATCGGCGGGAGGATCAGGGTGAAGAACAGACCCGGGGCCAGCAGGGTCTGCGCGCTCACTTTTAGCGGAGCGAACCCAGTTTCCGCCCCGAAGATCCCGATGGCGAAGCCGAGGAAGACCAGCGCGACGGTGTAGGGAACCCGCAGGCGGCGGGCGCCGATGACCACGACGACCGCGATGAGGACGAGCACGATGAACGGGGTGAGGCTCACCATGGGTCCGACGCGAGAGCAGGGCTCCGCCGCCCCGGTAGCGGACGGCCCCCTTCAAGGAGAGCCCGCCGCGGCAGGTCCGGCACGGTCGCCCTTCGTGCAGGACTCTCGACCGAGGCGCGCGAGGGCAGCGAGGCGGGCGCCGCTTCGCCAGGGGGCGAGCGGCTCCTCCCCGAGCCGGCCCGAGCAGGGCCCGATCGACCGCGGTTTCACCCGGGAACTCCGCCCTGCGGCACTCGGGGCGCCGCCCGACTCGACCGGTGGCGCCCGCCGCTCGGGTTCCTTGGCACCGGGCCGTCGGACGCCTTCGAGCGCACCGTCCGGGCGCACTGTGGCCGCTCCCGGGCGGCGCTGTCGCCCGCGGGGACCGGTCGCACGGCTACGAGACGGTCGGCGCGCGCTGGAACCGCGCGACCGACTCCCGCGTCACGATGCCGACCAGCGCCCGCGGGTCGTCGGCCCGGGTGACGAGGAGCGCGTCCAGCCCCTCGCGGTCCATGATGCCGACGGCGTCCAACAGGGTAGAATCGACCCGGACGTACGGGAAGCTCTCCTGGACGATCTCGTGGACCATTGAGCGCCCCCGCTCCACCGCCGGGACCTCGAGAATGTCCGCGAGCCGCAGCTCGCCGGCGAGACGGTCCTTGTCGACGACCGCGAGCACCGGGTGCGGCGAACGGGAAAGGGCGTACTCGGCATCGTGCACCGACAGCGTCGGTGCCACGGTCGTTACGTCGTGCTCGAGCGCCTGCACGACGGGCATGTGCCGCAGGAACTCGGCGAAGTACTCGGTGGTGTGCGCCGGCGACGCGAGCCGGTTCTCGACCTGCTCCGAGTAGAGGTGGTGGCGGCCGGCGACGTAGAACCCGATGAAGATCGCGACCATCGCGGGAACGAGCAGCGTCTCGGACCCGGTCATCTCGACGACCATGAGGATCGTGGCGATGGGGGCCTTGGAGACGCTCCCGAAGAACGCCATCATCCCGATGATGGTGTACGCGGCGACGTCCCCCGGGTCCATCAGCGAGCGTGCGGTGAGGTCGAGGAACCCGCTGACCGCGAAGCCGACGAGGGCTCCGACGACGATCGCGGGACCGAACAGGCCGGCGCTCCCGCCGGAGCCGACCGTCAGGGACGTCGCCATGATCTTGACGAGGATCGCCCCGACCACGAGCAGCAGCAGGACGACCCCGGCGTGGCCTTGGAACAGGAACCACTGGACGACGCCGTAGCCGATCCCGACGCCGCCGATTGCCAGCAGGTGCCCCTGCAGCGGGACTAGGTAGTAGAGCGCGACGATCACCGCGCCGGCGATCCCCACGCCGACCGCGGGCCGGGACCACGGCGGGATCGGGAGGCGCTGAAAGCCGGCGCGGGTGCGGTGGAACGCGACGACGTAGAAGATGCCCAGGAGCCCGGCGACCGCGCCCAGGACCGCGAAGAACGGAAGTTGGACAGGCGACCAGGCGACCCCCGGGGTCGCGAACTCCGGCCCGAAGCCGAAGAACCCCCCGAAGATCGAGTAGGAGACGACCGAGGCGATGATCGAGGGCATGATCACCTCGGGCTCGAAGTCGGAGAGATAGAGGACCTCGCTCGAGAGGAGCGCGGCGCCGAACGGCGCCTTGAAGATCGCCCCGATCCCTGCGGCGAGCCCCGCCATCGCGGCGACGCGGCGCTCCTGGGTCGAGAGGCCCAGCGGGCGAGCGAGGAGGCTGCCGAGCCCGGAGCCGATCTGCGCGGTCGGCCCCTCACGGCCCCCGCTCCCGCCGGTCCCGATCGTGAGGACCGAGGCGAGGAACTTCAGCGGCGGGACCCGGTACCGGATCGCTCCCCGGCCACGGTGGAACGCCCGGATCGATTGGTCCGTCCCGTGGCCCTCCACCTCGGGCGCGATCCGCCACGTCAGCAGCCCGACGCCGAGGCCGCCGGCGACCATCAGGATCGGGAGGAGGAAGAACGTCCGGGGGTTCGTCGCCCAGGAGTATCCGGCGCCCGGGGCCGCGCCACTGTGCGGCAGATGGATGCCCAACAGCATCCCCAGCAGCTCCGCCCCGCCCGCCGTCAGGGCGGCGTAGAAGGCGACGGCGACGAGGCCGGCCATGACGCCGACGCTCGTCCCGATCAGGGCCCAGCGGTACAGGCTTCGCGTCTCAAGGACGCCGGAGCGACGGATGCTCTCACGGAGCGTTTGCAGGCGGCCCGCCGGCCCGGCGGGGGACGGGGCCGCAGCCGGCGGTTCGCTCGAGGCGGGCGCTGACCCCAATCGTCCCTCGCCGGGCCGCCTTCGCTCTCAGCGGGGTTCCGCCGGGGCCCCGGAGAGTTGCTCCACGGACGCGACAGAGCTCGCGGGCTCGTGCTCGGCGATGCGGCCCACCCCCGTCGTTGACAAAACGATGACGCGCCGGGGCGGTTGCCGCCGTGCGACACCGTCGTTCGCCGCCCCCGAGGGAGCCCCGCGGCCCGCCGCCGCGGGGCTTCGGCGGTGCGCGCTCTAGCTCAGCTCCAGGGCGACGCTCCCGTTGCGGTTGAGCACCGCGACCGTGCCGTGCGAGGGGGTGATCGTCCCGTGGCCGTGGATCACGGCGTCGGTGTAGGCGTAGCTGCCGGGGACTTCGTAGAACGTGAGCGAGCTGCCCGACGTCGTTTCGGTGACGCCGTTGACGGTCACCGACCACTGGACGCCGCCGCCGTGGCTCAGCGAGAACGTCACCGTGTAAGCGGTGATGGGCAACGGGAACGCGTCGCCGCCGGTGGCGATGTAGCCGTACTCGTCGTACGGCAGCGGGCTGCCCGGAACATAGTCGCCCCAGGAGTTTCCGCCCTGCCAGGACGATGGGACTATCGTCCCGGTGAGGGCGAAGCCGTCGACGGTGTTCACGTACGAGCGCGGCTCGACCATCGGGAGGTTCCAGCTCTCCGCGTTCGTCTGCCCGAACCCGTAGAAGAAGTTCTCATCCGGGACGAAGGCGGTGATCGAGGTGTCGACCTTGTTGTTGTAGATCAAATCGCCGCTCTCGAACGCGAAGAGGGCGATCGGGGGGCCGTTCGCCCCGCCGCTCCCCGGGTACATCGTCGGGCTGAGGACCGTGCTGTTGACGAACGTGTTCCCCCAGACGACATTCCCCGTGGGCGCGGACGGCTCGAGACCCGCGAGCAGCAGCGAGCTGCCCTGGCTGACGAACGTGCTGTCGCCGATGAGGTCGTTCGTGCCGCCCCACACGACGACGTTCGACAGAGGGAGGAGTCCAGTCGGACCGTAATCCTGGAAGAAGAACCAGCCGGTGATGCCGCGCGCGCCCCAGATCGCCACGTTGGAGGCGTTGAACAGTTCGAACTGCAGGTTGTTCGTCGTCGGGAGGCCGTTCGCCAGGTTCCGCGCCGCCTCGTCGCTCGCGTAGGTGAACCCAAGCAGCGTCGGGTTCTGTAGCGTCACGTGCGCCGTCGTCCCGGCGAGAAGCACGCCGGCGAAGACCGGGAAGAAGTAGTCGTTGTACTCGTCGAACGCCGAGTTGATCCCTCCCTTTGCAGGGTTGTTGTCGAGCAAGTACGGGTGCGACGCCGTGCCGAACCCGCCGGAGGAGATCGCCGCCAGCTGGCCGTTGTTCCACGCGTCCAGCGGGGTGTAGACCCCTTCGGACGGGTTGTGAGCGAGGACGAGGTGCAGGGTCACGGTCGAGCCGGCGTGGACGGTGACGGTCGTCTGGACCGGCGTGTAGTCGCTGAGCATCGCGTCGATCGTGTACGTCCCCGGCGGCATCAGGTAGTGGACGCTGGAGGCGGTCTGGGTCGGCGCCCACGCCGCGGTGTTCGGGTTGAACGCGGTGCCGGGCGTGAAGAATACGAACGCGTTGGACGGCGACAGCGCCCCCGAGAACGTCGCGTGGCCGAGGTTGCCCCCCGGCGTCGCGTTCCAGAGCGGGGCCGGGATCGAGGGACCTGCGCTGAGCGCGACGGTACCGGGGACCGAGTACGTCTCGGCGATCCCCTCGGAGCTCTCCCCGGTGTCGGTGCCGACGTTCCAGGCAGACGGGGGGTTGACGTACCCGGCCCAGCCCGGCGTTCCAGTACCTGGAGCTTCTCCGAGCCGCTGAGCCCGTAGATCGACGTCGTGGTGCCGCCGCCCGGCCCGCCGATCATGATCTCGGCGTCGTAGAGCAGGAAGCCGGTCGGCGTCACCTGGGAGCCGTCCACGAGGAACGGCGACGCGGGGACGGAGCCGATCGGGGTGGTGGAGTTGAACAGGACGGTGTCGTAGACGCCGGCCGCCTCACTGTGGCCCGTCGCGGCGTTCACCACATCGAAGCCGAACCGGATCGTGGTGTAGCCGTAGCCGGTGCTGACCAGGTTGGTGGTGCTGGAGTTGAGGAAGAGGTGGACGGTCACCGGGAGCGACACCGGATCGTCGGGCCGAAGTCGTAGTAGAACTCGGGGTACACCGGTGTGCCGTTGCCGGAGTAGATCGTCCCCTGGGCGAGGGAAGTGGCCGGCGAGGAGAAGTTCCAGACGTTGTCGAGGAACGTGATCGAGCCAGGAACGAGGTTCCAGTAGAAGACGTTCTGCGTCCAGAACGAATCGACGGCGCTGTCGCCGACGGTCGTATTATTGGTGACAGCGTTGAGCTGGACCCCGAACGTGTTGTTCGACCCGGTGGTCGACAGCGCCCCGTCGTTGTCCATCCAGAACGAGTTGACGCTGTTGATGGTGATCGTCCCCTCCCAGCTTGAGCTGCGGAGAGTGTACGGGACGGGCGTGCCGGTCGTGTTGGAGACGCCCCACGTCCCGATCCCCATCGGCGCTGGGGCGATCGGGGTGAGCGGGGAGACGACCCCGTTCGAGACCTTCTCCTGCGCGAGGAGGTTGGGGAGCGAGACCGCGGCGCGGGGGATGTGATCGGACTGGGTGAGCGCGAGGATCTGCTGCTCCTCCGCCGACCGCGCGGAGAGCGACGGTGCGCGAGCGAGCGAGGCGGCGGCGTCCGACGACCCGCTGTGGCCCGCGTGCACGGCCTCTCCGACGAGGCCGCCGACGCGGGGACCGAGCAGTCCGACGCCCAACGAAAGTACGGTCAGCGCGGCGATCGCGACAGCCAAAACTATGGCGCGGCTCGACATGGCTCGGGTCGTACAACCGGCTGGTTTATAGGCTTGAAAAGGGAAGCTCCCGTGCCCACGCGCGGCGCATGGGAGCGCTCCCGGCGCGCTGTGCTGGAGGTACGGCTACGCAGGCATCGGACGGAGCCGGCGGCGGAGGGCGTGGCTCTCGTGGAGCAGCGGCAAAGACGCAGCCTACTCGCTCGCGACCGTCCGGCGGGAAGGGACGGTCGACGTCGTCGGGCTGCTGACGGTCGTGAGCGACCCGTTCGACCGCGTGTCGATGCACGGCGTCCGGGAAGAGCTGCTGGAGGCGCAGGCGGACGCCGTCGGCCTCCCGCTCCATACGGTCCGGATCCCGTATCCGTGCCCGAACGAGACGTACGAGCGGGCGATGGCGGCAGCCCTGGAGACCGCCGTGGCCGAAGGCGTGCGGGACGTTGTCTTCGGCGACCTCTTCCTCAACGATGTCCGCGCCTACCGCGAGGACCGGCTCCGGCCGCTCGGCTTCCGGGCCCACTTTCCGCTCTGGGGCCGTCCGACCGGGGCGCTCGCGCGGGAGATGGTCCGTGCCGGAGTGCAGGCGACGATCTGCTGTTTGGACCCCCGCAAGCTGCCGCGGCGGTTCGCGGGCCGGCGGCTCGACGACGCCCTGCTGGACGAGCTTCCGCCGGAGGTAGACCCGTGCGGAGAGCGCGGTGAGTTCCACACGTTCGTGAGCGGCGGACCGGGGTTCGCCCGTCCCTTGGCCGTGCGGACCGGCGAGACGGTGGAGCGGGACGGGTTTGTCTTCACCGACCTGCTTGCGGCCGGAACGGCGGCGGCACCGCCGGCCTAGCGCCCGACCGGCGGACTCGGCCCCTCGACCGTGGCGGCGAGAGCTTCGACAACCGCGTCGTCGTCGTTCGGCATCGGGACACGGTGGTAGTCGATCCCGTGGGCTTCCGCGAACTCCCGGACGACCACGTCCAGGTCGTACAGGACCTCGAGGTGGTCGAAGACGAAGCCGAACGACGCCACGAGTTGGCTCCGCGCGCCCCGCTGCCGCCAATCGAGCATCACGTCGTTGATGTCCGGCCCGAGCCACGCCTCGGTCGTGTTCCCCGCGCTCTGGTAGGTGAACGCCCAACGGGCGAGGTTCGCCGCACCGGCGATCGCCTCCGAGGTCTCGCGCAGCAGCGTCGGGTACGGGTCCCCCCGGTCGGCCATCCGCTGCGGCAGGCTGTGGGCGCTGAGAAGGACCGCCAGGTTCGGGTCGTCTAGGCGGCGGAGCTCGGCCGGGATCGCGTTGGCCCAGTATCCGATCCAGTGCGGGTCGAGGTGCCAGTCGAGTCGGAGGTCGACCTCCACGCGCGACCCTGCGGCCCGCTGGCCCTCCGCGACGCCCTCCCCGTACGGCTCGCCGATCCAGAGCGACGGGTAGGGGGTCGTCGCGACGGCGACCAGGCGCCGAACGCCGAGACGGGCCGCCTCCGGGATCACGTCGCGGATCGCGGGGTGCCCGTGCTTCACCCCGAGGAAGACCCGGCACCCGGCGTCGTGCGCGCGAGGCGTCGCTCCAGCTTCTCGCGGAGCGACGCGAGGATCTTCGGTTGCGGCGAGCCGCCGATCCGGTCGTACCGCCGCCGATACTCCGCGACCGTCTCCGCGGAGGGTGCCTTCCCGTGCATCACCTCGCCCAGGTACGCTTCCAGCTCGTCTCCGGAGCCGGGGCTGCCGTAGCCCATCAGCAGCACGCCGGAGTCGCCCTCGGTCGCCGACGGCCGTGAGGTCATTGCGTGGACTCCGCGGCCCGGTGGACGAACTCGACGAGCTCGGCGACGCGGGCGGGGTCGGTCTCGGGGAGGACGCCGTGGCCTAAATTGAAGACGTGCGCACGACGGTCGGGATCTCTTGGAGGACCCGCCGCGCCTCGGCGCGGACGACCTCGGGGCCCGCGAGCAGGACCGCCGGGTCCAGGTTCCCCTGGAGCGCGAGGTGCGGTCCGACGCGGCGCCGGACGGCCCCGAGCGGCTCGCAGGCGTCGACCCCAAGGGCGTCGGCCCCGGTCCGCGCGAGGAGCTCGAGCAGCTGGGACGAGCCGGTGGAGAAGTAGATCGTCGGTCGGTGGAGAGGGCGGAGCGCGTCGAAGATCCGCTGCAGCGGGGCGAGGAGGTGGCGTTCGAACGGACCCGGGCCGAGGGCGCCGACCCAGGTGTCGAACAGCTGCAGTGCGGCCGCGCCCGCAGCGACCTGAAGCCGCAGGTAGTCGATCGTCATCTCCGCGAGGCGGTCGATCAGCCGGTCGAACGTGCCGGGGTCGCGGTACAGCAGGCGCTTCGTCTCGACGAGCTCGCGGGAAGCGCGGCCCTCGATGAGGTACGACGCGAGCGTGAACGGCGCGCCGGCGAACCCGACGATCGGCCGGTCGTGCTCTTGCTCGAGGAACCGTTCGATCGCCCGGCCGACGTACGGGACGTCGCGCGCCGCCGAGAACTCCGCCAGCCCGTCGACGTCGGCCCGGGTCCGCAGCGGCCGGGGAACGACGGGCCCCGTGCCGGGGTCGATCGAGAACTCTACCCCCAGTCCCTCGAACGGGAGCGTGATGTCGGCGAAGACGACGGCGGCGTCGACGTCGTAGCGACGCAGCGGCTCGAGCGTCACCTCCGCCGCCAGCTCCGGGCTCCGGGCGATCTCCAGGATCGGGTGCTGGGCGCGGAGCGCTCGGTACCCCGGGAGATGGCGTCCGGCCTGACGCATCAGCCAAACCGGGGTCCGTTCGGGGACCTCGCCCCGCAGCGCCCGGAGGAGGTACGGCCGGGTCATCGTCGCCGGCCGTTCGCCGCAGCGCGCATCGCGCGTCGGAACACCGGGGCCGTGCGGTCGAGGTCGGCCGGCCGCACCGCCGCCGAGACGAACGTCGTCTCTAGCGGGGACGGTGGAAGGTAGACGCCGCCGTCAAGCGCGGCGTGAAAGTACCGGGCGTACCGCCGGCGGTCCGAACGGGAGGCGTCCGCCTCGTCCTCGACAGGGCCGTCCGTGAAGAACGTCCCCACCATCGAGCCGGCCCGCTGGACCGTAAACGGGCCGGCGCGTTCCTGCTCTGCCTCCGACCGCAACGTCTCCTCCAACTGCGCCGCGGTGTGCTCGAGGGCCCGGTACGTCCGTGCGCTCAGCGCGTCCAGCGTCGCCGCGCCGGCGGCCATCGCCACCGGATTGCCGGAGAGGGTGCCGGCCTGATAGACGGGCCCCACCGGCGCCAGCTGCTCGAGGAGTTTCGCCCGGCCGCCGTAGGCGCCGACGGGCAGCCCGCCCCCGATGACCTTCGCGAGCGTGACGAGGTCGGCGTCCAGGCCCAGCTGGCGGTGGATCGTCCCGAGGCGCAGCCGAAAGCCGGTGATCACTTCGTCGGCGATCACCAGAGCGCCGTGCCGGTGGGCGACGGTTCCCACCGTCCTCAGGAACCCCGGCTTCGGTGGGACCACCCCCATGTTCCCGGGGACCGGTTCGACGAGGACCGCAGCGATGCGGCGACCCTCCCGCTCGAAGAGCCGCGCGAGGGCCTCCCCGTCGTTGAACGGAACGACCCGCGTGAGCGCGGCGACCGGTCCCGGAACTCCCGCCGACTCCGGGAGCCCGAGCGTCGACACGCCGGAGCCGGCCCGCGCGAGCAGGCCGTCCGAGTGGCCGTGGTAGCCGCCGGCGAACTTCACGACGAGGTCGCGCCCGGTTGCCCCGCGCGCGAGCCGAACGGCGCTCATCACCGCCTCCGTTCCGGAGCTGACGAACCGGATCCGCTCGAGCTCCGGACACCGGCGGCGGATCCGCTCCGCCAACTCGTGCTCCCGGGGCGACGGTGCGCCGAACGTGAGGCCGTCCCGGCTGGCGGCGCGGACGGCCCGGACGACCGTCGGGGGTGCGTGGCCGAGCAGCGCCGCCCCCCACGACCCGACCAGGTCGAGGTACCGACGGCCGTCCACGTCCTCGAGGAACGCCCCGCGGCCCCGCGCAAAGAAGACCGGCGTGCCGCCGACCGCGCGGAACGACCGGACCGGACTGTCGACGCCGCCGGGCAGGACCCGAACGGCCCGGCGCCAGGCGGCGCGCGACGCCGGCCCGGGGGCCCGTTTCACGGGATCCCTTCGGCCAGCTCGAGCGCGCGGGCCGGAGGACTGAGGGCGCAGGTGAAGATCGGGGTCTCGAGCTGCGTGTAGCGGCTCGCCTCGGAGGGTCGCAGGTCGTGGACGAGGTCGAGGAATTCGGCCGCGGTCCGCTTCGAAGGCGAGGATGAACTCCGCGTCGTCCAGCCCGAACGAGTAGCCGGTGTGGATCTCCACGTCCGGGTACTTGTGTCCGATGCGCAGGTGTTCTCCCATGATGCGTCGGCGCTCCTCGAACGGGAGGCCGTACCACTCCCGCTTCTTCGTGAACGGGTAGACGAAGACGTACGGCCGGCCGCTCGCCTCGCGGCGGCCGGAGGAGCCCTCCCCGCCGACGGCGTGCGGGCCGACGTACTCGGAGATCCGGCCCATGCCCAGGTACGAGTGGCGGACGTCCAAGTATCCGCCCAGCGGGGAGCCCGCGATCTTCGCGTGCAGGATCGTGATCGGCTCGAGCTCGGAGGAGATCGACCAGACGAGCAGGTCGGCGTCCCCCTTCAGCCCGACGAGCGTGTACGTCCGCACGCGGACACCGGCCGGCGGATGGCTCAGGAGCTCGGCGAGGGCCGCCCGGCCCCGGCTCCGCTCGTCGAGCGGGAGCCTGCGCCACTCCGGACGGAGCTGATAGAACGTGTACTTCACGAAGTCCCGCGGCCCCTCGGAGTCGGGACCGTGCCGTGCGCCGCTCACGCCGCCTCCCGGAGCCAGCGGGCGACGTCCCGGGCGTAGTAGCTGACGATCAGGTCCGCCCCCGCGCGTCGTATCGCTGTCAGGGTCTCGAGCACCGCGGCCCGTTCGTCGAACGCTCCCTGCCGCGCTCCGGCGTTCAGCATCGCGCACTCCCCGCTCACCTGGTAGGCGGCGAGCGGGACGTCGAACCGTCGGCGCGCACGGGCGAGCAGGTCGAGGCTCGTGAGCGCCGGTTTGACCATGAGGATGTCCGCCCCCTCCTCGGCGTCGAGCCGCATCTCCCGCATCGCCTCGCGGGCGTTGCGCGGGTCCATCTGGTACGTCGCCCGGTCCCCGAACGCCGGGGAGGAAGCTTCGGCGTCACGGAACGGCCCGTAGAGGGCGGACGCGTGCTTGGAGGCGTACGCGAGGATCGCGGTCGCAGAGGAGCCTGCGTCGTCCAGCGCGGCGCGGACCGCCGCGACCTGCCCGTCCATCATCGCGCTGGGTGCCACCACGTCGGCTCCCGCCTCGGCGTGGGCCGACGCGACGCGGCCGAGGAGGGGAGTCGACGCGTCGTTGTCGACCTCGCCTCCCGCGACGGCGCCACAATGGCCGTGGGAGGTGTAGGCGCACAGACAGACGTCGGTGACGACGATCAGCTCCGGCGCGGCCCGCTTCATCGCGCGGACCGCGAGCGCCACGGCTCCCCGGGGGGACCACGCCTCGGTGCCCACCGCGTCCTTGCGGCCGGCGGCGCCGAAGAGGAGCACCGCACGAACGCCTCCGTCGTAAAGGCCGCGAGCCAGCCGACCGACCGAGCCGACAGACTCCCAGGCGGCTCCCGGGATCGACCGAATCGGTTCGGGTCTACCGTTGCCGGGGCGAACGAAGACGGGGAGCACCAAGCGCCGGGCCTCGACGGACGTCTCGGCGACCCAGTCGCGCAGGGCGCCGGAGCGTCGGAGGCGCCGGGGTCGAACCCGAAGGGGCGCCCCACGGGAGCCGCCAGGGCGCGAGGGCCTACGGGCGGGCATAGTTCACGGCCCGGACGAGGTGACCGACTAAGCGTTGCGGGTCGGTACTTCGTGCCACCACGACCGTACGAAAGCCGGCACGGCGGGCGGCTCCCGCGCTTCGAGGGCCCAGCACCACGACCGGGACTTCCCCGCCCAGTGCCTTGAGCCGCAGGGGCCCGAGCCCCTCCCGGAGTGCCCCGAGCGCGGAAGGGCTCGTCACCAGGAGCGCTGCCGCCCCCGAAAGAGGAACCCGTCGCGCACGGAGAGCGGCCGGTCGTGTGCGGGTGCGGTATGCGACGATATCCACGACCGTATGGCCTCGTTGCCGGAGCGTCCGAGCGAGCTCCGTCCCCGCGAGGTCGGAGCGGAAGTAAACCAGCCTCCGCCGGGGCCCGGGGCCCAACCGTGCCGTGATCCCCGCGGCTCCCAGCTCCCGGCTCCCCCGGTGGACCCGGACCCCGAACCCGGCGAGAAGCCGAGCACTCCCCGGCCCTGCCGTCCAGACTTCCGGCGGGCCGTGGTTCGCGGCGAAGCGAAGCCAGTATCGAAACGCCGGCCCCACAGCCTGCCGGCTGGTCACGATCGCCGAGCCGTTCGCGGCCGTGGCGAGCCTCCGACGGAGCGCAGCGTCTAACGGGCGAGGTACTGCCTGAAGGACATCGACCCGGCGCAGCTCGACTCCCCGGGCACGGGCCGCTGCTCTCAGTCCCGGTAGTGCATCCCGGGAGGAGAGGAGGTAGACGGTGCGCCGACGGCCCCGCGCCATGTGCTCCTACCGCGGACTTCCCGAAAGAAGGGTGGCCGCCCCCAGTCGCAGCAGCGACCGTCCCAGCCGGGCACCGAGCGACGCAGCCCGGCCAGGCGGCCCGGCATCGCTCCCGCGCAGGCGGACCCGCCCGTCCGGAGAAAGTACCTCGCCCGTGATCCGGATGCCCCGGGAACTGGCTCGGGCGAGCGCGGCGAGCGGCGTTCGGCAGTCCCCCCCCAGCGCGAGGGCGAACGAGCGCTCGGCGGTCACGGCCGCATGGGTCGGACCGTGGTCCACGACCCGGAGGAGCCGTCGAAGTCGCCGGTCCCTGGACGACGCGACGAGCGCGAGCGCTCCCTGGGCCGGCGCCGGGAGGAACTCGCTCAACGGGAGGGCGAGGCCGACCTCCTCCCCGCGGCCGAGTCGACGGACACCGGCGAGGGCGAGCGCCGCGGCGTCGAGCTTCCCTGCCCGGACCTTCGCGATCCGACTGTCGACGTTGCCCCGCAGTTCTACCACCCGAAGGTCCGGCCTCCACCGCAACAACTGGGCCCGGCGCCGAAGGCTGCTGGAGCCGACACGCGCCGCCGGCGGAAGGGCCGACGCAAAGCCGGGGCGTCGGACGACCAAGCAGTCCCGCGGGTCTGCCCGCCGGGGGCACGCGACCAGCTCGAGACCATCCGCGAGCGTCAGCGGGAGGTCCTTTGCGCTGTGGACGGCCAGGTCGACCTCCCCGCGGAGGAGCGCCCGGTCGATCGCATCGGTAAAGTCGGGGGAGCCCCCGGGGGCGAGGTCGCGGTCCCCGGTAGTCACCAGGGGAACCGGCTCGAAGTCGATCCCGTGGTGACGGCGGGCGAGGACCCGGAGGACGAGCGTGGTCTGCGCGAGCGCGAGGGGGCTTCGCCGCGTCCCGACGCGGATGCGCGGGGTCACGGCTCGGCCCCGTCGGGCCGCCAGAGGTCCAGGGCGAACCGGCGGAGCCGATCCCCTCCTCTCCCGGCGGGATCCGGCGGAGCCGTTCGGTCGGCGTGCGGAGCAGGCGCTCGGTCAGCCGACGCGTGAGTCGGTCGATCGCCGCCTCCTGATCGGGGCCGAGCTGGCCGAGGAAACGGTGCGCGAGGTCGAGTTCGGCCCGGCGCATCGCCTCGACCTCCCGCCGGACGTGCGCGATCCACGGCTCGAGAGCGGCCGCTTCGACTCGGCTGTACGCTAGGCCCGCCGCTGCGTCGAGCAGCGGCTCGATGGGGTCGTCCCGGGTTCGTCGGCTGGCGGAGCGCAGGTCCTCCAGGTCGACGAGTCGGACCCGGGAGAGGTCCCGGACCGCCGGGTCGACGTTCCGTGGCATCCCCAGGTCCACGAGCAGAACATCCCGGTCGACGGAGAGGTCGGCGGGACCGAGGGTGCGCTCTCCGCTCTTCGTGGCGGTGACGACCGCATCCGATAGGGCGACCTCCGCCGCGAGCTCACCGGTCCGGACGGCGCGGGCGCCGGTGGCTCGTAGGAACGCCTCGTCGGGCCCCCGATGCCGGTAGACGATCGTGACCCGGGCCGACGGGGAGAGTAGCTCCGCGACGGCCCGCCCCACGGCGCCCGCCCCGACCACCAGGACGCGGGGGAACGGCCGGCCGGAGAGCTCGAGAACCTTCGTCGCTGCGACCGCCGCGATGGAGCAGGACGCCGGCACCGACGGGGCGATCGTGTCCGCCGCAGCCGCCGCGTCCTCGAAGAGCCCGCGCAGCAGGCGCTGGCGGTGCCGGCTCAGGGTCGCACGCCCTGCGGAACGAACCTGGTGGCGGACCTCCCGCTCGCCGACCACCATCGACTCCCGGCCTGCGGCGACCCGGAAGAGGTGGGCGACCGCATCGCGGCCCGTGCGCTCGCGCCATGGTTCGCTGCACGCCGCGAGGTCGGCCCTCCACCCGTCGACCGCTTCCGCCCTCCGGGCAACCATCACCAGCTCCCGACGGGAGCACGTCGCCAGCAGCGCCGCCTCCTCGGTTCCTGCGTGCTGCGCAAAGCGGTCGGCGAACCAGCTCCCGTCCACGCGCCGCGCCAGCGCGTCCAGCGCGTCCAAGGACGCGGTGGCGAGGCTGAACTCAAAGCTCGCGAGGATAAGGGCGGCCGGCTCGGATCCGGAAGCTCCGGCGCGCGGCTCCGTCGCCACGCGCCCGGGGCTCCGCGCCACAGCGCGGGGCAGCGGCACCGCCGGCATCCTCGGTCGGACCCCGGTCGCGGCTTTACAGGGGGCGTACGAATTGTCCGGACCTCAGGCGGATAGACCCCGCTCGGGCCGGCCGCCCGCCGGACGACCACGGGGAGGCGGCGCGGCTTGGGTGGGGACGGCCGCACCGCACGCCGGCACTTCTTTAAGGTCGGCCGGCTGAGCGGAAAACGTGGCCGCAGGCTCCTCTCGCTCCCCGCCGGACGTCGCCGCGATGCTGGGCAAGGCTCCGATCTTTTCCGCCCTGAGCGAGCGGCAGTTGCGGTCGCTGGCGAAGACCGCCAAGGTCGTCGCGTACCCTACGGACACGCGGATCGTCAAGCAGGGCGAACCCGGGATCGGCCTCTACCTGCTGCTCGACGGCGAGGCGGAGGTCCGGCGGGGCGACCGGATCCTGGCGAAGCTCGGCGCCGGCCAGTTCTTTGGAGAGATGACGCTCTTGGACGAGCAGCCACGCTCCGCGGACGTCGTCGCGGTAATGCCGTCCGAGTGCGCCGTCCTCTCGCGGTGGGAGTTCTGGGGTTTCGCGAAGGGCGAGCCGGAGGTCCTGCAGGGCGTCATGCGCGAGATGGCACGCCGGCTGCGCGAGACCAACCGCGCGCTCTCGGAATAGGCGCGCTCGCGTCGCCGGGCTCGCCGACGCGCTCGGCTCCTTCGGAGGCGACACCCTCGCCGGCCCCCCGCTATATCGACATCGATATATGCTGTCGGCCCGAGCAGGCCGACGCATGCGGCCGCGGCTCGTCGGGCTCTACGCCCTCGCGACGATGGAGCGCGAGGGTGTGGTCCACGGCTACCTGCTCTCCCAACGGATCTCTGAGAGGACCGATGGAGCGTGGCGCCCGGGTCCGGGCGCGGTCTATCCGTCGCTCTCCGCCCTGGTAGAACGGGGGTGGGCGCGTCGCCGGGCGCCGGCCGCCGCCGGGAGTACCGTATCACCCCGGCGGGCCGCGCGGCGCTCCGGGGGATCCGTCGCGGGGCGGGCCGGGCCCCACGGGGCGGTCCAGACCTGAGCACACTCTGGTCCGAGGTCCTCGGGGAGGCGGACGTCGGCAAGTTCCTGCTGCGCCGGCTGGACCGGAGCCTCGAGGGGGTCGCCCGCTACGTCGGCCACGCTCCCCCGAGGGGCGACGCGGCGGCCGTCCGACGCCTGGCGATAGTCGCCCTGACCCGGGCCCGCGCGCGGCTCTCCCCGAGGCGACCGCCGCGCCGGCTGCGGACCCCACACGGTCGTCGATGAGCGCCGCGGCAGTTCCCCCTCGGGCCTTGGAGACTCCCTTCGCCGCGATCGAAGTCCGCGAGCTGTCGAAGCAGTACGGCTCGGCGTCCAAGGGGGTGCTGGCGCTCGACCGTGTCTCCCTCTCGATCCCGACCGGGACGGTGTTCGGGCTGCTCGGCCCGAACGGCGCCGGGAAGACGACGCTGATCAAGGTCCTCACCGGGATCAGCGACATCACCTCGGGGGACGCGCGCGTCGCCGGGTTTGACGTCCGCCGGCAGTCGCTCCGCGTCCGCGCCCGCATCGGCTGGGTGGCGGCCGAGGTGATCCTGGACGACGACTTCTCGGCATGGGAGAACCTGTGGCTGCAGGCGAAGCTGCAGGATCTGCCCGGCTGGCAGCCGCGCGCGCTGGAGCTGCTCCGCTACTTCTCCCTCGAGGACCGGAAGGACGACAAGGTCGGCCAGTTCTCGACTGGGATGCGCAAGAAGCTCGAGATCGCCCTCGCGCTGCTGCACCAGCCGTCGGTGATCTTCATGGACGAGCCGACGATCGGGCTGGACGTCTCGACGCGGCGGATGCTCTGGGAGTTCATCACGGGCGTCCACACCGAGTTCGGCGTCACGATCCTGTTGACGACGCACTATATCGAGGAGGCCGACGCGCTGTGCGAGCGGATCGGCATCATCGACAAAGGGCGGATCATCGCGGAGGGGACCCCGAACGAGCTGAAGGCGCGGGTGCGCGCCGACTTTGTCGTCCTCGAGACACGGGACGGGTTCGACCCGAACCTCCTGCAGGCGCTCCCCGGGGTCCAGGAGGTCCGACCGCACGGTTCGGAGTGGATCATCCGGGTCGGCTCCGCCGAGGAGTTCCTTCCCCATCTCCTCCGCGCGGTCCCGGCGGAGGCGGTGCGGCGGATCAGCGTGGAGAAGCCGAGCCTGGAGACGATCTTCCTCGAGCTGACCGGCGGCGGATCGGACAGGAGGAGCCGATGCGGGACGTGCGGCGGTTCTACATGCAGATGCGGCGTGCGCGCTCGTGAGGAGCCAGCTCGTCGGGCTGTACGCCCGGGAACTCCTGCGGACGTTCCGCAACCCGTTCGTCCTCCTCTTCACGGTCGTCCAGCCGTTCATGTGGCTCGCCTTCTTCGGCTCCGGGTTCGCGAAGTACGCCAGCGACCTCGCCTCGGTCTACGGTACGAACAACTACATCGAGTTCCTGCTCCCCGGCGTGCTGTCGACCTCGATGCTCTCGATCGGGATGTTCGGGTCGATGAGCGCGATCCAGGACAAGCGGTTCGGTTTCATGAAGCGCATCCTGATCACGCCGACCTCCAAGCCGGTGATCTTCCTCTCCAAGGCGCTCGGCTCGGCGTCGCGCGGGATGATCCAGATCCCGGTGATGGTCGCCGCCGCGTTCGCGTTCGGCGTCTCGTTCCACCTCTCCGCGTTCGACTGGCTGCTGTGGGTCGCCGGCCTCCTGTGCGTCGCCCTCGGCTTCTCCAGCCTGTTCCTGTCGATCACGGCGTCGTCGACCGACTGGCAGACCCCCGGCGTCGTCTCCAACTTCATCACCATGCCGCTGATGTTCTCGAGCGCCGCCCTGTACCCGTCCAGCGGCTTCCCCCCCTGGATGCAGACGATCTCCCGGGGCAACCCGATCAGCTACTCCGCGATCCTCGGCAGGGACCTCCTCCTCTCCAACCACGTCGACACGTTCGCCCTGGGGTACCTGGCGCTGTTCGCGGTCGTGATGCTCGTCATCGGCTACGCGGTGTCGGCCCGGTACCTCCGGGTCGAGTAGCGGCCCGGGCCAGACGGGCTTTTCTCGGCGCCCGGCTAGCTCGGCCGTGGACCTCCTCGACCTCGTGCTCCTCCTGGTCGTCACCGGGGTCCTCGCCGGGCTCGTTGGCTCGCTGACGGGCCTCGGCGGCGCCGTCGTCGCCATCCCGATCCTCGTGGTCGCGTTCTCCGTCCCGTTCCCGCAGGCGGCGGGCGCGGGCCTCCTCACCATCCTCGCGACCTCCTCGACGACCGGGGCCGCGTACGTCCGCGAGGGACTGAGCGACCTGCGGATCGGCATGTTCCTGGAGATCGCGACCGTGCCGGGGGCGCTGCTCGGAGCGACGGTCACGGTCGTCCTGGTACACGCCCGGCTGGACTCGGCGCTCCTGCTCGCGCTCGGCGCGGTCCTCCTGGCGCTCGTCCCCGGCGTGATCGTCCGTGGCCGGGCGGGGCCGTTCGTCCCGGCCGAGCCGGACGGAGTCTCCCGGACCCTCGGGCTGCGGGGCTCGTACCACGACGAGGCGCGGAAGGAAGAGGTGCCGTACGCGGCCGCCCGGACCCGGCCCGCGCTGGGGGTCGCCTTCGCCGCGGGGATCGTCGCCGGGATGTTCGGCATCGGCGGCGGGGTGTTCAAGGTCCTCGCCCTCGAGCGGTACCTCCGGCTTCCGATGAAGGTCGCCGCGGCGACCAGCAACTTCATGATCGGCGTGACCGGAGCCGCGGGCGCCGGGGTCCTGCTCGTCGCAGGCTACGTGAACCCCATCATCGGCGGCCCCCTCGCGCTCGGGACCGCCGTCGGGGCGATGGTCGGCAGCCACATCCTGCCGACGCTCCGGAACCGGACCGTGCGCTGGCTGTTCGTTCCGATCGTCGTGGTCCTCGCGGTCGAAGTGATCCTTCGGGGGCTCGGGCTCCCATGACCGGCGACCCGCGGACCCCGGCTGCCCAGACGCCCCCCGGAGATCTGTCGGACGAGACCCACTACCGGATGGCGAACGTCCTCCGCGTCGGCTTGCTCGCCTCCCTCGGTCCTGCTCACCGTCGGCCTCGTCGCTCTGGTCGCCCGGGCGCCGGGGTCGGGAGCCTCCGGGTGGGTCACGCAGGATCCGATCGGCCGCTACCTCGACCTACCGGCCCTCGCCGCCGGCCTCGCGAACGGCGTCCCGGCCGCGTACCTGACGCTCGGGGTGTTCGTGCTCGTCGCGACCCCGGTCGTCCGGGTCATCACCGGCACTGCTGCGTTCCTGCACCACGGCGAGCGGCGGATGGCGGCGCTGACCGCCGTCGTCCTCGCGCTGCTGGTCTTGGGGCTGTTCGTGATCGGCCCGCTCGTGCGCTGACGGCGCCGGGACGCCGCTACGAAGCGGGCGACGCAGGCCCCACCACCGCGAGGACGTCCTTCACGGCCCGGATCCCCCGGTCGGCGAGGGCGCGGGCGTCCCCCGCGGTCTTCCCCTCCGCCGAGACGCGGAAGATCGCCTCCGTCCCGGACGGCCGCAGCAACAGCCAGCCGCGGTCGGTGTACAGTTTCACGCCGTCGAGCGTCTCGAGCCGCTCCCCCTCGCGGGTGAACCGCGCGGCCAGCTGGGTGAGGACCGCAGCCCGCTGCGCAACGGGGCAGGCGACCGTCTCTTTCACCAGAGGGTACGCCGGGACGTCCCGGAGGAGCTCCGCCAAGGTCGTCTCCGTGCGGGCCAGCAGGTCCAACGTCGCCGCGAGGCTCATCGCCCCATCGCGCGCGAGCTGGAACGCCGGGAAGACGATGCCCCCGTTGTCCTCCCCGCCGAGGACCGCGCCGTGCTCCCGCATCGCCCGGACGATCGACGGCGAGCCGACCTTGGTGTAGACGACCCGGCCCCCCGCCGGGGCGATCGCGTCCTCGACGGCCCGGGAGGTGGAGACCGGGACGACCACCATCCCGCCGTGCGCGCGTTCGACCGCGTCGCGAGCGAGCGCGGCGAGCATCGTTTCACCCGGGACGAACGAACCGTCTGCCCTGACGAAGACGGCGCGGTCCGCGTCGCCGTCGTGGGCGACGCCCAGCTCCGCGCCGACGGCCGGCACGAGCCGCCGCAGGTCGGCGACGTTCTGCTCCGTCGGCTCCGACCGGTGTCCTGGGAACGTGCCGTCGATATGGCCGTTGAGGGTGACGGTCCGGCATCCGAGACGGTGGAGCAGCCGCGGGCTCGTCGGGACGGAGGCGCCGTTCCCGCAGTCGAGGGCGAGGTGGAACCGGCGGGCGGCGATCCGCGGGCGGTCCACGCGTTCGAGGATCCCTCGGAGGTACCGCTCGGCGCCGAGGGCGTCGTGGTCGATTTCCGCGACCTGGGAGTACGGGACCGGCGCCGCGGCGGCCGCGTCGTACGCCCCCTCGATCTTCGCCTCGACCTCGGGCGGTGCCTCGAGACCGTCCGCGGCGATGCACTTGAAGCCGTTGAACTCGGGCGGATTGTGCGAGGCGGTGACGATGACGGCGAACCCGGCGCCGACGCGCGGGACGCTGTACCTGGATCGCGGGGGTCGGCAGCAGCCCCAGCTCCAGGACGCGGTGCCCGCTCATCGCCAGGGTCGACCCGACGATCCGGGCGAGCGCGACGCTCGAGGTCCGGCCGTCCCACCCGACGGCGACCGGCCGGTCCCGGGGCGCCACCGTGGCGATCGCGTTGGCGATCCGCGTCGCGAACACGGGGGTGAGCGTCTCACCGACGACCTCCCGGATGCCGTTCGTGCCGAACAGTCCGGTCACGGGAACCGCGCGCTCACAGGAACCGTGCTATAAGAGCGGGGAGCGCGCCGAGGAGAGCGGTCGTCCGGTCTCCCCCGGCTGCGACCCCAACGGTTTTGCCGGACGCCCCGCTCTCCGGGCGTGGACCCTCCTCCGTGGCTCGTGGACGAGATGCTCGGCCGGCTTGCCCGCTACCTCCGGTTCGTGGGCTGCGACACGGCGTACGCGCGTGGCCTCGGCGACGACGAGGTCCTCGGGTGGGCGGAGCGGGAGGGCCGGGTGCTGCTCACCCGGGACCGTCTGCTGAGCCAGCGTGCCAAGGGGGCTCTCCGACTCTTCAGTCCGTCGATCGCCGAGCAGTGGCGCGAGCTCCGCACGGCGTGGCCGTCCGTCCCGACCGAGCCTCGCTTCGAGCGGTGCACCCTCTGTAACGGCTCGCTCCGACCCGCTGACGTCGGCGGCGCCGCGCCGTCCGACCCTGGGGTTCCGGCCGGGGTGCTCGCGCGCGGGGTCGCCATCTACCGATGTGTCGCCTGCCGGCACGCCTACTGGGACGGCTCGCACACCGCGCGGATCCGCGCGCAGCTCGCGCTCTGGGAGCGCGGGAGCCCTGTGTGACCGACGGCTACGTGGAGCTCTCGGGCGAATCCCGAGCGCTCGCGCTGGCGGAGCTGGAGGGGGCGGTGGGGGCCCTCGGGGGGTCCGTCGCCCCGGGGCAGTCGGA
The DNA here is from genome assembly GCA_963719635.1 of uncultured Thermoplasmata archaeon. Taxonomy (GTDB): domain Archaea; phylum Thermoplasmatota; class Thermoplasmata; order Lutacidiplasmatales; family UBA184; genus Lutacidiplasma. Next base: position 584,707 of record CAVRCS010000004.1, read on the forward strand.
CCCCCCCGGCGCCACGATTCGGGTCATCGTCCCGGCGGAGTCTGACCTCGCGCGGCTCGCCGGCCGCCTCGCTCTCGCGCGCCGGACCCTCGTGGCGGTCGAGCCGGATCGCTCGCTGGCGGCTGCGGCGGCGCGAGAAGGGGCGTCCGGCGCGTCAGCGGCGTTCCGTCGGCTCGGCACCCGCGGAGGGACGGCGGATGCGACGGTCCGCGCCCTCGGGAAGGCGTACGTCGACGGCGGCGGCAGGATCGACCTGGGCCATCCCGCGCGACGGTACTGGCTGGATGGTCTCGCCGGGGGCGCTGCGGAACTCCTGCGCGAGGTCTCAGCGGTGGACCGGGCGTCGGTGGCGGCGCGCGCGATGCCCCGGCTGCCGTTTCGCCGCCCGGTGTCGTTGCCGCCGCGGTTCGCGCGGGCGGCGGTGAATCTCGCCTCGGTCCGGCCCGGGGACGCCGTGTTGGACCCGTTCCTCGGCACCGGCGCCCTCCTCGCGGAGGCCGCGCTCGTCGGCGCGCGCGTCTACGGGATCGACGCGGAGCCTTCGATGGTGCGCGGCGCACTCAGGAACTTCCAGCACCTGGGCGTCTCGGCGGAAGCGCTTGTCGAAGGGGACGCGCGGTCGGTCGAACTCTCCGGAGGACCGGAGTGGTTTGACGCAATCGTGACCGACCCGCCGTACGGCCGGTCCTCCGCCACTTTCGGGGAGCGCCCGGACGACCTCGTACGGGAGACCCTGGCGCGGTGGGGGGCGCGGGTCCGTCCGGGGGGTCGGGTGGTGGTCGTGAGTCCGGGGGCGCCGCCGCCGCTCCCCCCGCCGTGGGAGGAGGTCGCCCGAGCGGCGGTACGAGCGCACCGCAGCCTGACGCGGGAGTTCCGGGCGTACCGGCGCGCCCGCTGACTAGAAATTGAGGGTCGGGTAGCCCGCGGCGACAACGCCTCCGCCGGTGGGTGCGCAGAACTCTGTCGCCTCGACGGCGAAGGTGACGCCCAGCGCGGACTCGGAGTCGGTGAACTCGATCTCTGCGGTGGCGGTACCGCCGCCGGCAGCCGTGACCGCGTCGGCGCTCGGCAACGTCGCGGAGCCGCCGCTCACCGGTGCCAGACGGGTACCGTTCGCCAGCACGAACGTCCAGCTCGCGTTCGCCTCCCACGCGGCGAGCGCCGAGCTGTTGAGGTCGCTTCCCGGCATCGTCGACACGTTCTGGATCGAGAACGTGAACACCAGTCCCCGCGGGACCGGGTCGTGGTTCGTGACGGTCGCGTTGAGGTAGGCGGCGATCGCGGCGCCCAGCGGCGGGGCGACCTCGCTCGGGGCCGCCGGGTTCAGGTGCAGCGCGCCGGTCGGCGCGGAGAGCGGCACGAGCACGAAGCCGGTGACGAGGATCGCCGCGACGAGGACCCCGACCGCGACCCGTTTCGCGTCGAGCGGGGTCACGTCGTTCAACGGGGGCGGGTGCCGAAGGCCCAGCACCAGCACGAGGACGCCGAACAGCAGCCAGCCGACGTAGAACAGTCCGAAGCCGAAGAGCGTCGCGGCCGCCGCGTAGCTGACGTACCGCGCCCGGTCGCCCAGCAGCGCCCGGAAGACATGCCCCCCGTCCAGCGTGCCCGCGGGGAGGAGGTTGATCGCGGTGACGAGGATGCCGACCCAGCCGGCGAGGGCGAGCGGGTGGAGCGAGACGATCGACGACGGGAAGAACGCGGTGAGGAGGTCCCAGAAGAGCGACGGGCCGACCAGGAGGTTGCCGTAGCTCTGTCCCAGCAGGGACGGCCCGCAGTAGCTCGCCGCGAGGACCGGGGCGTGGACGGAGAGCGCGAGGCCGCCGAGCGCGATCGGGATCGACATCGCGAAGCCGGCGAGGGGGCCGGCGGCGCCGACGTCGAACAGCGCCTTGCGGTCCGGGAACGGCTCGCGCATGGAGATGAACGCGCCGAACGTCCCGAGGATGTACGGCGGCGGGATGGGGATGAAGTACGGGAGCGACGCGTCCAGCTTGCGCCGCCGGGCGACCAAGTAGTGGGCCGACTCGTGGACGCCGAGGATCGCGAGCAGCGGGAGCGCGAAGTAGATCGCCCCGTAGAGGACGTCGCTCGGCTCCAGCACGAGGCGGCCGACGTACGAGAGCCAGAGCATCGAGCCGGCGAAGACGGTCGTCGCGACCGTCGCGCCCAGGAGCGCCAGGTTGACCCAGGGCCGCCGGGGGCCGAGTCGCGGGCGTCGGATCACCTCGATGAACTGCTCGCCGGTCTCGCGGCGCAGGATCGGGATGTAGCCGAGGGGCGCGAGCTCGACCCGGAGCGACTCGAAGTGGCGCTCGATTGTTTTCCGGTCCGCATGGATCGCGAAGAGGACCGACTGCGGGCCGACCCGGGTCTCGTAGACGGGGAAGAACGTCGAGACGGCCTGCCGGACCCGGTCCAGCTCGGAGCGGACGCCGGTCGGGATCGGCCCGCTGCTCGGCATGATTGGCCGGGGGCCCGCCTACTCGGCCGCCGACTTCTTCAGTCGGCGGGAGCGCTCCTTCGAGGAGAAGCCGGTGACCTCCGCGAGGAAGCGGTTGTACCGCGCGATCGTCTCCCGCGCCACGCCGTCGTCCACGCGGGGGTTCATGCGGACGTCAACCGCGAGCGCGCGTCCGTCCGGCTTCGCCGTCAGCCGTTCGAGCGCGCCGTACGCCGCCTGTACCTCCGTCGGGAGGACCTCTACCACCGTGAAGTGGGTGCGCGCAATCGCGCCGAGCGCCGCCACTTCGAGGTTCCGGCGGTGGCTCGCCCGGACCGGGTACTTCTGCACGGCGGCCGTTGGAGTCCGGGTGCCGATAAAAGATGGAGGCACGGCGCCCGGAGTGGGCTCGTCCCGGGTCCGCCTCAGACCGTCTCGATCTCGAAGAGGACGCGGAAGCCGCGGAGCTGCTCGGAGAGCGTGTCGGCGAGCTCCATCACCGTCTCGCGGGGGACCGCGCCGCGCCAGTCGTAGACGAAGTCGTAGTTGCCGTGGGTCGGGGCGAAGCCCGCCTGCAGCAGGCGGTCCGCCACCTCGGACGGCTTGCCGCCCTCACTGTCGAAGGTGACGCGGAGATACGTCTCCATCGGGGGCCCGAACGGGACCCGGTTTGAAAGGGTTGTCGTTCAGCGGCGACGGAGGCTACGGAGGAGCGCCCGCTCGAGCGCCGCCGGGGTCCGCCCGGCGATCGCGAACGGCACCAACCCGACGTGCGGGCCCCGGAGCGCGACGGTCCACCCGCCAGCCCGGCGCGCGACCGCGATCCCCAGGTCCCGCTCCTGCTGGAGGCGCTCTGCCGCCCGAGCGAGCGCGCCCGCCGCGCGGAGCCCGGTCGGGGTCGTCCGGTGGAGACGGACCTTCGGGAACGCCGCCCGGATCGCGCGGCGTACGGCGTCCACGTCGGGGGCCGCCGCCTCGACCCCGACCGCGAGGGGGGCCGTGCGGTGCCCCTCCCGGTCGATCTCGCCGGCGCGGATGCGACGGGAGCTCACCGGTTCGAGGTCGTCCCCGAGCACGAGCGGGACCGTCACCAACGGGATGCGCCCGTTTCCGCGCCGTACACGCTCGCGGTTGACCGCGCGGCCGCCCTCCACGGTCTCCACCGACACCACGAGCGCGTCGACCCCCGGTTCGACCGCCCCGCCGAACCGGTCGTAGATCGGCACGATGCTCCACCGCCGCGCGGGGTAGCGGCTGCTGAGCCACCGCTCGAGCGCCCGCCGGCGCGCCGCCGCCGAGGCGACCGCCGTCGGCTGCGGCTTGGGGTGCGCGGCGAGGTAGGCATCGGTGGTGAGGCCGATCGCGACCGTTCGGCCGATCCGGAACGCCGTGCGGACGAGCGCTTCGTGCCCGACGTGCAGGCGGTCGAACGTGCCGCCGAGGACCACGCGGCCGAAGCGGGGCACGCCCGGCTCCTCAGACGTACGTCGACAACGCGACGATGACGACCGCGCCGATCGCGACGTACAGCATCAGCCGGTACGTCCGGGCGGAGCTCAGGCGGCGCTGGCGCTCGGACGCGCACGCCGCGCTGCACGTCTCGGCGTCCGGCTTCGTGACCCGTCCGCAGACCTTGCAGTGCCGGTGCTCCGCGTCGCTCGGCATCGAACTTCGACCGCCTCGACCAAAGAAGTCGGCCGGACCTTATGAGGTCGGCCGCCGGGGCCGGCGGGGCCTCGCCAGCCGCCCTTGCGGGCCCGGCGGCGGGGCTCCTTGGAAGACGTCTCGGCGGAGAGCTCCGGGTCCATCGGATTCGGCGGGTCGGCCGCGAACGGCGAGTCGTCCGGCGACGGCTCGCTGCCGGCGACGAACGGAGCCGGGGGGGCCGCGAGCGCCGCGAGATCCGATGGGAGCCGGCGGTCGCCGGCGTCGGGAACGCGCCGCCCTCGGGTGAGTACCTGGCGGAGGAGGTTGAGCCAGATCCGCCCGTGGCTCTGGACGCTCGTCTCCAGCCGGTCGCGCAGGTCGGCGGTCTGTTCCTCCAGTGCCCGTTCGACGCGGTGCAGCTCTTCGAGCAGTTCCTTGCGGACCGCCAGCAGGCGGGCCTCCGACGGCTTCGCCTGGACGTTCGCCTCGTGCTCGCTCAGCTTGAGCCACGTCTGCCGGACGATCGGCAGCACGTGGTCGTTGATCACCATGACCCGCCGGTCGAGGTCCTCCAGCTCTTCGCGGAGCTTCGTCTCCATCCCAACGAGGTCGCCTTCCCGCACGGCGATCTGCTTTTCCAGCTCGGCGATCCGCCCGAGGGCGAGGTCGCTCTCGGTCCGGAACCGTCCTTCGGACTCTTCGAGGGTGCGGGCGAGCTCGGCCCGCTGTACCTCGACCGCCCCGTCGACCTCGTGGCCGACCCGCTCGCTCAGGCGGTTGTCGAAGTCGGCCGAGCCGATCGTGGCGCCGATCGTCTCTTCGAGGTCGGCCTTCAGGCGCGCCAGGAGCTCGACGTACTTCTCCTGCTCCGCCTGCTGGGTCTCGCGGACCATCTGCTCGACGAACGACTGCATGCGGACCTGCAGGCCCGCGACCGCCGCCCGCTGCGCTTCGTTCGCTTCCGCGATCCGCGCGTCCCGCTCGAGGTTGAGCCGCCGCTCGACGTGCGCGACCCGGTCGTCGGCCGCCCCGGAGAGCCGCTGCGCCTCGTTCGACAGGGTCGCCGCCAGGTGCTCTTCGACGTCCTTCGTCCGCCCGTCGACGAGCAGCCCGATCCGCTGCTCGAGGTCCCGGGCGTCCCGGTTCCGCTTCTGCTCTCCTTCGGCGAGGCGGGTGTCGAGGATCTCACGGACCCGCGCCTCGACCTCCTCGCGGAGCGCGTTCGCCTGCTCCTTGGACTCCAGCAGTTCCAGGTCGAGCTGGGCGACCAGCGCGGCACGGAGGTCCTCCTCCGACTTCGCCGCCCGGGCGCCGAGCTCCTCGGAAGCGTCCTTGATGTCGCGCCGGAACCGCTCGGCCCACCCTTCGGCGGTGGAACGGATCCCCTCCGAGACCCGGCTCTCGATCTCCCCGAGCTTCGGGTCGACGCGGGCGGCGATCTGCGCCTGGATCTCGGGTCCTAGGGCCGCCGCGGTGACGCTCGGCTGGCGCTCGAGGGCGGCCAGGCGGGCGCCGAGCTCGGTCCGGACGGTGTCGGCGGACTTCGTCGCCGCCTCGGCGGCCTCACGGAGGCGCGCGTCGAGCATCGCCGTCCAGCGCCGCTCCAGGTCCCGGGTTGCGAGCGAGAGGCGGGCATCCAGCAGGCCGCGGTCGGCGGTGCTCGGAACGACCGGGCCGAGCCGGTCCGCCGGGCGGACGCCGGCCGTCCCCGCGGCCTCCGCCGGCGGGGGGCGGGCGAGCGAGGAAAGGAGCGGAGGGGCCGGGGCCCGCGCGGGCGCCGTGGCGGCCGGCGCAGCGGCGCGGATCGACGGGTCGTCGGACGTGGAGACCGGGACCTTCCCGGGGGAATCCATCGGCACGGCGATCTGCGCCGGCCCGCGGAGCCACTGCGGCACACCGGCCGGTGCCGCCGGGGGCGCGGACGCCGCGGGCACGGGGGCAGGCGCCGCCGAGGTCCCGGCCGGCGGCGCGGCCGGGGCGGCCTGCTTCGGAGGGACCGGGACGGGCGGGGGAGGGGTGGGAGGACCTGCTCGCCGTCGGGGCCGGCGCGGGGGCGGCGGCAGCGACCGTCGGGGATGCGGCGGCCGCCGGAGCGGCCTCGACCGCGGCGGCGGAAAGGACCGGGCTCTCCCCCGGCCGCGCCTCGAGGGTACTCGTTCGCCCGCTTCGCCGTGTCGCCGGAGACCGAGACGGTGCGGCCCCGGGGCCGGGCGAGCAGGAGCGCGGCGGTCTCCATCGCCGTGCCGACCCGCCACATCTCCTTGCGCCGCTCGCGGCCGGTCGGCGCCTCCGCCGCCGAGAGCGCCTCGGTGAGGCGCGGTCCCTCGACCTGGTCGACGCGCCGGACGACCTCGGCGGCCTTCTCGTCCGCGTGGTCGCGGACGTACCTGGAGCACGAGCGGGAGGCTCTCCTTCGTCTTCGTGGAGGGAGGGCGCGTCAAGTCGCGGAGCGACACCGGCTGGCCTTGCCAGCTCTGCATGCGCTTGACGTGCCGCTCCCCCTCGGCCTCCTGCCGGGCTGACCCGCATCACGGCGAGCGCGAGCGGCAGCTGCTCGGTGAACTCGCGGATGTTCACCTTCGGCGCGGGCAGGAAGTACGGAAAGACGAGGAAGCTGCCGAGGGCGACCAGCGCCGCCGGCATCGCGCCGACGAGGGCCTGGACCGCCTGGCTGACCGAGTCCCACTGGTCGGCCGTCGCGACGGCGACGACCGGTTCGGTGGTCCCGCGGTGGAAGAGGAACCCTTCGCCGACCGCCTGGAACGTAGCGGCGTCCGGCTCGGCGCGCGAGCGGCGCGCCTCCTCCCGGCCGGCCATCATCGCGTGGGCGCGGAGGACGGAGCCGCCGAACGCGCCGGTCTGCACAAGCTCCTCGGTCGCGAAGACGAGCGTCTTCATCCCGAGGCGTGGGCGGTCCTCGGTGGAGAGGAACATCCGGCCGACGCACGTGTAGCGGCCGCCGGCGGCCGGGTACAGGAAGAGGTTCGGGTAGAACGAGAGCGTCTGGCTCGGGTCCGGGTCCCAGTAATCCTGCGTGTCGGCGACGTTGATCGTCAGGTTGCCGACGAGGCGGATCGCCTCCAGCGCCTCCTGCCGGCCCGGGAACTCGTCCGGGATCGCCGTGTAGCCGGGGCTCTCGGCCTCGTTATCGACCTGCCGACACCAGACCGAGGCGATCGGCGCGACCGGGCGGAGGGACGCCAGCCCGCCGGCGCTCATCACGACCCCTTCGTCGCGCGGCGGGCGAGGACCCGTTCGCACGCCCGAGCGAGCGGGAGCGTCGTGTTGACCATCACCGGGACCCCCAGCGTCGGCGTCCCGACCTCGGGCGCCTGCTCGCCCCCCTCGCCGAGGAACATCGGGTGGCCCTCGCCGGTGGAGACGGCGCTGGAGACGAGGAAGACGTCCTCGCGCGTGGAGATGCCGCGGCCTTCCTGTGCGACGAGGATCGTCCCCATGCCGGCGCCGTCCCGGCGGAGGAGGAAGTCGGCCGTGTCGAACTGGCTGCGGTAGCTCCGCTCCTTGATCGACCGCTCGATCTCGGCGTAGAACTCCTTGAGCCGGTCCGCCTTCGACACGGCGATGACGAGCGGCAGGTTGTGGGCCTTCACATACCGGAAGACCCCGCGGGCGAGGTTCACCTGCTGCGCCTGGTCGCGCAGCGAGGCGAGGGAGGGGGAGAGGAGGAGGATGAGCGCGTCCGCCCCGTCCACGAAGCGGCCGAGCAGGGTGAGTCCGCGCCGCCAGAGCTCCTGGCGGTCCGGTCGCCACGAGTCGAAGTGCGGGATCACGCGGCAGCTCCGGTCGGTGACCTCCGCGTCCGCGCTGCTCAGCCAGAGCCGGTCGTAGGTGAAGTAGTCGGCGATGATCCCGCCGGCCTCGTCGACCGTCTGCAGCTCCATGGGGCGCGAGCCGCCCGGGGTGTCCGCGGTGCCGAAGCGGAAGCGCATCCGCATCTCGACGAACTGGTTGAACTTCGTCGGAAGCGGGTACTTCGTCAGGATCCCCTGGTCCTCGCGGCCCGCGCTCAGCTCGACCCAGAGCTTCTTGCGGTCCTCCAGGGGGCGGTTGACGTAGTAGCGGGTCGTCGTCTCGAGGCTCCCCTCGGGGTCGGTCGGGTCGGCCGTCTCGTACGTCGTCTCCTCGAGCGCGACGTCGCTCTCCAAGTCGCCGAAGATCGGCAGGCTCCAGCCGTTCTCGGGGGTCGGGATGTACGTGATCGGCAGGTTGAGGCCAAAGTGCCCGGAGAGGAACCGGAAGTACGTCGTCTTCCCCGACGCCGGGATCCCGACGACCGCGATCCGCGCCGACTCCTCGGACGGCTTGGTCTCCCGCTTCGCCCCGGGGGCGCGCCGGCCCCGGGTCGTGACCTTCACTTCCGCCACGGGGTCACTCCGCTAACGCATCTCCGCGAGGCATATCTCAACGAAGTCAAGCGTCCCGTCCACGACCGGGCCGGTCCCGGCGAGCTCGAGGCGGGTATCCTGCAGCCGGCCGAACACCACCTCGACCGCGGCCTCGTGCTTGAGCGCGGCGTCCTGGAGGTCGCCGGCGCCGGCGAGCCGGGTGAGCTGGTACGTCCCCCGCAGGTCCATCAGGTCGCCGAGGAGCCGTTGCAGCCGTTCGCGGATCGCGGGCCGGGTCCCCTCCAGCCGCTGCTCTGCGTCGTCGAGGAACCGGACCAGCGTCTCGGTTTCCTTGTCGTTCTGGAGCTTCGCCTGCAGCAGCGCGAGCCGGCGGACGACCTGACCCCGACTCTCGTCCGGGAGCTTCTCCGCCTCCGTCCACGCGCTCAGCAGCGCCTTCGCGGACTCCTCCGGCTTGTTCTGCGCGAACCGGATCCTCGCCTCCCAGTAGAACCGGGTGACGGGAGGGAGGAGCGGGGCCGAGCGGGCGAGGAGCCCGGCGGCCTGGTCGTACTGCCCCGCGAGGTACGTCTCGACGACCTCGCCGATGGGGCCGTACCGGTCCTTGAGGTAGGCGGGGGTGCCGGCGACCGTCGGAAGGATCCCGACCTCGACCGACGGGGCGACGAGTGAGCTGGACGGCGACGGCGCCGCGACCGGTCCGACCTTCAGGCGCGTGACCGTCTCGTGCGCGCCCGGGTCCTTCAGCGCCTTCGCAGAGTCGGAGGCGGTCTTGGCGAGCTCCTCGGGGTGCAGCTCGTCCAGCGACGGTCGTTCGTCGCCGTAGCCGACGTCCAGGAACGCCTGCACCATCTTGGCGAACAGCGCGGAGCCGGTCGTCACCTCCTGGAACGTGAAGACGCCGGTCCCGCCGATCTCGGCGGAGCGCTGGCGCAGCCGGTCGAGGACGCCGTTCATCTGGCCGGCGTCCGCGCCCTTGTCGCGCTCGGAGCCGCTGCCGATCCCGAGGATGCGGACGCTGAGCTGCGAGTTCGGGGGAAGGAGGTGCGGGACGAGGTCGGCCCTCGCCTTCGGACCGGAACCCGGCTCCCCGACGCTCGCCGTGTACTTGGTCGAGGCGTTGTCCCAGCCATCGGTGACGAGCACGAGGTTGCCCTGCACGCCGTTCTCGCCGGTGCGGAGCAGCTCCGCGCCCGTGGCGAGCGCGTCCCACACGGCGGACCGGCCGCTCGGCGTCAGCAGCGAGATCAGGTTCTCGATGAACGGAAGGTGGTCGCGCTGGATCATGCCGAGCGGGACGGGGACCCGGACCGTCTCGGTGAACGTCACGAGGCCGAACGGGGTCCCGCTCTTCGCCGCGTCCTTGAGGATCCGATAGACGGCGGTCCGCGCGACCTCGATCTTCTGCCGCTCGCGTGACGTCCCTTCCGGCTCGGGCAGGGGAGCCATCATGCTCTTGGAGAGGTCGAGGAGCAGGACGTTCCGTTCCCGGAGGTCCGGACCGCCGGCGGCGTCGCCGCTACTTCGGCCTGCACGCTAGGAGTCCCCGGCTCTGCGCCGACGCCCACGCGACCCTAGCTCCGGGCGCCCGCCGGCGCCGGCCCGCCAGAGAGCATGGTCGGTCAGACCGAGAGCTGGGTATTTGTGGCTTCCGTCCGTCACCCCGTGAAAGCGGCGGCGTACACGCGGGCTCCGGGCGGAAACCGGAGCCTGCCGCTGCCCTCCACCGTCTTGCCGGAGACGGCGAGCCCGGCCGCGCGCGCCGCGGCCAGCGCCCCGTCGAACGCCTCCCGGGTCAGCGGGACGTCCTGGACGACCGGCTCGGTCAGTCGGAGCATCCACACCGACGGCGCGGTCCGGACGTCGAGCGTCGGCGGGCACTCCGACAGGTCGACGAGCCGGAACCACGCCGGCGCGCGAGACCAGGCGAGCACCGTCCGTCGTCCGTCGGAGGAGGAGACCTGCACCCCGTCGCCGTCGACGGAGAACGACACCGGGACACCCCGCCGCGCGGTCCACGCCGCGCTCCCAAAGCCCACGGCGGCGAACCCGAGGAGCAGAGCCCCGACAACGACGTCGACCGTCCGTCCGGCGGACGGTCCCGCGTGGGTCTCCAAGGAGAGGGAGACGAGCCCTCCGAGGAGCAGCACCGCGCTGAGGCCACAGAGCACCCCGAGGGAGCGGCGGCGCGCGCGACGCGCGGCGGGGACGAAGGAGGATAGGTCGAACAAGCGGTGCTCCCAGCCTAGGGCAGGCCGGCGTCCGCCAGCGCCACCGGCGGCCGCTCCCCGAAGGAGACAACAACGGTTATGAACGGTCGGCCGTCCCCCGCGCGCACATGGGCAACATCCGCCAGACGTACATCAAGCGGGTCGCCATCGAGCTGATCCGCAACCACCCCGAGTCGTTCGGCGGCGACTACGCTCTCAACAAGCAGAAGGTGCTCGAGCTGACGGACCTGGGCGTGGCGGTCGACGGCAAGTACACCGTCGTCCACAAGAAGCTCGCCAACCGCATCGCCGGCTACGCGACGCGCTACGTGAAGCGCAAGCGCGGCACCTGAGCGGCTGCCGTCTCAGTCCAGGACGCCGAGACCGTCCTGCAGGTGCACGATCTCCACCGGGGTCGTCGGCAGTCCGACGAAGAACCCCCTCGAGTTGGCGACCACGCAGGCGCCGACGACCGGGATTCCGAAGTTCGCGGTGGAGCGGGAGACCGGAACGCCCAGGACCGCTTCGGCGAGGGCGAGCTCCCGGTCGGTCGCCTTCGGGTGGACCACCGCTCCGCGGTTGGTGGCGACGCCGGCCATCCCCACGGTGGCGAGCCCGGCGAGCGTGCCGCGTTCTGCCCGGACCCCCAGCGCCGCGGCGATCGCCTCGACCGCCTCCGCGGAGTACTCCGGATGGACGAGCGCGCCTTGGTCGTTCGTGAGCACGTTGTTGCCGAGCGCGTTCAGCCGGTGCCGGAGGACGGTGAGGGGACCGACGCGCTCGAGCGCCCGCCGCTCCGCGGTGCCGACCCCTTCGCCGACGATGACCCCGCGCGAGTTGCAGGCGACGAGCGCGCCGACGACCTCGCTGTCGGTGACGGTCGTCCGCACGACCGTCACGCCGAGGATCCGGGTCAGGTCCCGCTCAACGGCGGCGGGAAGGGACGGCGGAACGATCGCCCACCGCTCATCGGGTCGGACGAAGACCCCCAGGTAGGGGCTTCCTGCGACCAGCGTGCGCCCGACCGGCACGCTCCGCGCCCTCCGCGAAGGCTCATTCGGTGTCGAGGAGGTCGACCTCGATCAGGCCGTCCTCGAAACGGATCGCCTTCACCCGCACGTGCGACGGGATATGCTGGATCCCGCGTTCCCACACGTGCTCGTTGAGCCGGGGGTCGATCCACACGTCCTTCGCCTCCCCCTTCATGTGGCGCACGACGAACCGCCGGATCGTCTCGAGGGCGTGGCCGGCGCGCCGGCGGCGCGACGGCTGGTGGCGGCTCGCCCGCAGCGGGATGACGTACTCGCGCTCGAGCTCCTCGCGCTTCCGGGCCGGGGGTTTCGTCGGCATCTCTGTTCGCCTCCTACTTGTGCAGGTGCCCGCGCTTCCAGCTGTGCCGCTTCGGGTGGCGGGTCACCGCCCGGTTCGTCCGCTGGATCACCCAGGCCGGGACGCGGCGGTTCCCCTTGACGACGCGGAACAGTCGGACCTTGCGCGCGTGACTCTTGCGTCGATTCGCCATCGTCAGTTCCTCCCTAACGTCGGGTGATCTTGATCTCGCGGCGCTCGGGCGCGATCCGCTCGAGGAGCGAGCGGAGCGTGACGTCGTCCACCGCGCGGGGCAGTCGCCCGCTCGCCGCCAGGGCGATGAGCTGTTGCTCGACGCCGGCCGCCACGTCCGGCTTGGCGAGGCGGATGCGCGCCAGCCGCTCCCGGGCTTCGGGGGTGAGGATGCGGCGCAGCACCTCGCTCCGCTCGGAGTCCCGTCGGCGCATCTCGGCCTCCTGCGCGGCGAACTCCTGGGCGTTCACCGCCTCGGACGCCTGCATCTCCTGCAGCTGCTGGATCTTGCGGCGTCGCAGCTCGCTTAGCTCGTCGTCGTCGGATTGCATCGGCGCGGCGCTCCTGCCCCGTACGTTCCTCAAAGGTACTTGGCGAGTTCGGGGCGGGAGGCGGCGAGGCTCTGGAGGAGTTCGCGGCTGACCGCATCGAGCAGCTTCTGGCCGCTCGCCGTGACACGGCGTCCGCGGGTCTTGTACGGCTGCAGGAGGCCGGCCTTCTCGAGCTGCTGAACGATCTCGCGCGCCACCGCGCGCGAGCCGCTCCGGGCGTGGTACGGCGCGCTGCCGCGGTCACGCTTGCCGCCGTACTCCGCGCTCAGGCGCGTGACGCCGATAACGCCCTTCAGGTACACCTTGCGGAGGACGGAGGCGCTGCGCAGGTACCACCACTCCGGGTCGACCGGCGCCCGCTCCTTGTGGACCCCCGTCTTCACGAACGCCGCCCACGTCGGCGGAGCGACCGCCGACCGGCTCTTCAATTCCGCCGCCAAGCGCGGGAGCAACGCGGACGCCGGGACGTCGTTCGGATGGGGCATGGAGCGGCGCGGCCACTCGGCCTCTGTATTTAAACGCGGCGCGAGGCGCGGACCGCGCTCCTCGGGAACCGCCGCCGCCGTTCGCCGCCGGAGCCGGCCCGGGTCGAGGGCTTAACAAGCCTTACAGACGTGTCCGGGTGACGGAGGTCGGAGGAACCGATGGGCAGCGAAACGTCCGCCCTGATCCTCAGCGCCGGCGCGTCGAGCCGGTTCGGCGGAGAGCCGAAGGCCCTCCTTCCCGTCGACGGCCGCACCGGCGTGCGCCGGATCGCGGAGGTCTGCCTCGCCGACGGGTTCTCGCCGGTCGTCGTGGTCGTCGGCCTCCACCGCAGCGCGGTCGCCCACGAGCTGCGCGGCCTCGACGTCCAGCTCGTCGACTCGGAGCACTGGGAGGAGGGCCGGACGGCTTCGGTCCAGACGGGGCTCGCCTCTCTTCCCGAGGAGCAGGATGTGCTGCTGTGGCCGGTCGACCATCCGTTCGTCGCCCCGCGCACGGTCGACGCGTTGCTGTCGGCCCGGGAGACCGACCTGATCGGCGTATGGTTCATCCCGACGTACGAGGGCCGGGGAGGCCACCCGGTGCTTTGGCGTCCGATTGTCGGCCGCGACATCTTTGACCTCCGGCCGGACGCCCCGATCCGCTCGCTGCTGCCGGAGTTCGGCCCGCAGGTCCGTCGCGTCGCGGTGGACGATCCGGGCGTGGTGGCGAACGTTGACACCCCGGAGGATTACTACGCCGCCGTCCGCCGCTGGGAGTCGCGCGGGGTCGTCTGATGGATCGGAAGACCGAGGCCGAGGTCGTTCGCCTGCTCGCCGAGCACCGGCCGTTCGTCCGCGCGAGCGTCGTCCGCGCCGTCGGTTCGGTCCCGGGCAAGCTCGGCGCCACGATGGTCGTCCGCGAGGACGGGACCGCGGTCGGCACCGTGGGCGGCGCCGCGCTCGAGGAGGAGGTGAAGCGGCTGGCCGGGGTCGCGCTCGAGCGCCACCAAGGCGACCTGGTCCACTTCGACCTCGCGGCGTGGAAGCGCGGAGGGCTCCCGAGCCTCTGCGGCGGGTCGGTGGACATCGCGCTCGAGTACGTTGCCCCGCGGCCGAACGTGCTCCTCTGGGGCGGCGGCCACGTCAGCGAAGCGGTCGCGCGCCTGCTTCCGGGCCTCGATTTCGACCACTCGGTCGCCGACGACCGGCCGGATTACGTCGGCGCGGAACGGTTCCCTGCCGCCGACCGACGCGAGGTCGTCGCGGCGGCGGAGCTGTTCGAGCGGTTCCGTCCGGCGGAGTTCACGCACCTGCTCGTCCTCGGCTACAGCGCCGAAAAGGACCTCGAGGTGCTCTTCGCGGCGACGCGCCAGTTCCCGAACACGATCGGCCTGATCGCCAGTACGCCGAAGCGCGAGCACCTGTACGCGGGGCTGCGCTCCCGCGGCGTCTCGCGCGCGGCGGTCGCACGGATCCGCTCCCCGGTCGGGGTGCCGATCGGCGCCCAGACCCCGGCGGAGATCGCCGTCAGCATCGTCGCCGAGATCGTCCAAGACCTGCACCCGTCGCCGTTACGTGCTCCGGGCGGTCGGGCGCGCGAGGTCCGAGCGGAGAGCGATGGCCACGAGCGAGCGCGTTAGCTTCACGCTGAACGACCGCCCGGTCGTCGCGCACTGCCCGTCCGAGCGGATCCTGCTCGACCTGCTGCGGGAGGAGCTGCGGCTCACCGGTACCAAGCGCGGCTGCGACCTCGGCACGTGCGGCTGCTGCACCGTCCTGATCGACGGCCGTCCGACGCTCAGTTGCCTCACGCTCGCCCACCTCGTGCAGGGCCGGTCGGTCACGACGATCGAAGGGGTGAGCCCGGCGCACGGCCTCTCCGCCGTGCAGCGGGCGTTCGTCGAGGAAGGGGCGACGCAGTGCGGCTTCTGCACGCCCGGATTCGTGATGACGGCGACCGCGTTGCTGAAGGAGCGGCCGCACCCCAGCCGCGAGGAGGTCGAACGCGCGATCTCCGGCAACCTCTGCCGCTGCACCGGTTACCTCTCCATCGTGCGCGCCGTCGAACGGGCCGCGCAGGAGCAGCCCTGATGCCCGCGGGTCCTTCGGCCGCAACCCCCGCCGAGCCGCTCCACCTTCTCGGGAAACGCATCCCGTACATCGAGGGCCCGCTCAAGGTGACGGGCCGGGCCGAGTACACGGACGACATCCGTCGCCCGGGCCAGTTGGTCGGGCGGCTGCTCCGCAGCCCGTGGCCGCACGCCCGGATCGTCTCCGTCGATCTCCGCGAAGCCCGCGCGATGCCGGGGGTCGCGGCGGTCCTGACCGGCGAAAAGTACCCGACCCCGTTCGGCGTCCTGCCGATCACCCACGACGAGACCGCGATCGCGGTCGGCAAGACCCGCTACATCGGCGACATCGTCGCGGCCGTGGCGGCGTCGGACGAGCGGACGGCCGAGCTCGCGCTCGAGAAGGTCCGCTTCGAGGTCGAGCCACTCCCCGAGTACCCGGACCCGGAGGGCGGGATCCGACCGGTCCCCGAGCCGATCCACGCCCGCGGCCTCGCGGGCTCGAACATCCAGAAGGAGGTCGTCCAGCATTTCGGCGACGTCGACGCCGCGTTCGCCGCGGCGGCCCACAAGGTCCGCGTGCGCGGGACGTTCGCCGGCGTCACCCATGCGTTCACCGAGCCGCTCGTCACGCTCGCGGAAGCGACCCCGGACGGCCGCCTCACCGTCTGGAGCGCGACCCAGGTCCCCCATTACCTCCACCGGGCGCTCTCCGAGGTCCTCGGCCTGCCGATGCACCGGATCCGGGTCATCAAGCCAGAGGTCGGCGGGGGGTTCGGCGGGAAGTCGGACCCGCTGCCGCACGAGATCGCCTGCGCCGCGCTGGCGCTCGAGACCGGCCGTCCGGTGAAGATGCTCCTCGACCGGGAGGACGTCTTCTACACGAACCACGGCCGCCACCCGACGCGCAACGACGTGCGCATCGCGGCGGACGCCGAGGGGCGTCTCCTCGCCTACGACATCGAAGCGCTCATCGACGGCGGCGCGTGGAGCTCGTTCGGCACCGTCACGACGTACTACAACGGCGTGCTGGCGATGGGGCCGTACCGGGTCCCGAACTTCCGCTACAAGGGACGCCGGGTGTACACGACCAAGCCGCCGAGCGGTGCGATGCGCGCGCACGGCGGCACGAACATCCGCTACTCGGTGGAGGTCGCCCTCGACCAGCTCGCCGAGGAGCTGCGCATCGACCCGTTCGACCTGAGGCGCCGCAACGCCCTGCCGCCGAACTCGACGACCGTCAACGAGTTCCGCATCACGTCGACGTCGTTCCTGAAGTGCCTGGACACTGCGCAGCGCTCGAGCGGTTGGGAGCAGAAGTTCCGCCAGCTCCCGTACGGCCGCGGCGTCGGGCTCGGCTGCGGGTTCTACATCTCCGGCTCGAACAGCCCGATCCACTTCACCCCCAAGATGCCGCAGTCGACGGTCCACCTGAAAGCGGACATGGACGGCGGCATCGCCGTGCACTCGATGCAGGCCGACATCGGCCAGGGGTCGAACACGCTCCTCGCCGCGATCGTCGCCGAGGTGCTCGACATCGAACTGGCGCGCGTGCACGTCCAGCGCGTCGACTCGGATGTGAGCCCGGTCGACCTCGGCTCGTACTCCAGCCGCGTGACGTTCATGATGGGGAACGCGGCGCGCTCCGCCGCCCTCCAGCTGCGCGCGAAGATCGTCGACGCCGCTGCCACGCTCCTCCATGTCGCCCCGGTGGAGGTGGAGCTCGCGCACGAGCGGCTGAACGTCCGCGGCCGAGCCGGAGACGGCGGTGACGTTCGACGCCGCCCTCCACGAGGCGATCGCCGTCCCCGGAGCCCTCGCGGTCAGCGGCTCGTACCAGACGTCGCCGCGCGGCGGGACGTTCAAAGGGGCCCGCGCGGGGACGGCGCCGGCGTACACTTTCGGCGCGTACGTCGCCGAGGTCGACGTCGACGTCGAGACCGGCGTGTACTCGGTCGAGAAGGTCTGGGCGGCGTTCGACTGCGGCCGCGCGCTGAACCGGCTCGCGGTCGAGGGCCAGATCGAAGGGTCGATCCACATGGGGCTCGGCCAGGTGATGGGCGAGTCGATGAACTACCGCGGTTCCCGGTTGCTCAACCCGTCGCTGCTCGAGTACAAGATCCCGGCCCCGCAGCAGATGCCGGACGTCGAGGTGCTGCTCGTCGGCGACGACGACCCGGACGGCCCGTTCGGGGCGAAGGAGGCCGGCGAGGGGCCGCTGATCGCGACGCTGCCGGCCGTCGCGAACGCGCTCTACGACGCGATCGGCTGCCGGTTCACGGAGCTGCCTATCACCCCGGACCGCGTCGTCCGCGCGCTCGAGGAACGCCAGAAGGAGGGCCGCCCCTGGAAGGGGGCGTAGGCGCATGCACCTCGACCCGTTCGAACTGCACCGCCCGACGACCGTCGACGAGACGGTCCGGCTCGCCGGCGAGCTCGCCGGCCGGTTCGACTACCTCGCGGGCGGCACCGACCTGCTGCCGAACTACAAGATGCACCTCAACCTGCGGCCGCACCTCGTCGCCCTTGAGGACGTCGTCGAGCTGGGGTCGCACTCGGTCGGCCGCCTGGGGGCGATGAGCCGCCTCGCCGACCTCGAGCGCGACCCCGAGCTCGCCCGGGCGTGGCCCGCGCTCGCGGACGCCCTCGGCGAGGTCGCGACGCCGCTCGTCCGTGCGACCGGGACGGTCGGGGGGAACCTGCTCGTCGAGACCCGGTGCTTCTTCTTCAACCAGAGCTACTTCTGGCGCGCCAGCCTCGGATTCTGCCTGAAGGCGGACGGCGACAACTGCCACGTCGTCCCCCAGAAGACGACCTGCTACGCCACGTTCAGCGGCGACCTCGCCCCGGCGCTCCTGGTCGCCGACGCCGAGGTGGAGGTCGCCGGGCCGGACGGGCGCCGGCGCGTGCCGCTCTCCGGCCTGTACAACCTCGCCGGCGACGGGATCCGCCGGCTCACGCTCGCCGCCGGCGAGCTCGTCGTCGCCGTCCACCTGCCGGACGCCGCCCGCGGCCGCAGGGGCCGCTACCTCAAACTCCGCGTCCGCCCCGCCTTCGATTTTCCGGAGCTGGGCGTCGCGGTCGCGGGCCGGTGGGACGCCGACGGCCGGGCCACCGAACTCCGGGTGGCGGTCGGCGGGGCCGACCCGCATCCGCGGCGGTTCGACGAGCTCACCGGCCCGCTCGAGGGCCAGCGGTTGGACGATGCGCGGCGCCGCGCCCTCGGCGCGGATGTCGCCCGGAAGGTCCGGCCGGTCCACAACACGTTCCTGCTGCCGGAGTACCGCAAGAAGATGGTCGCGGTCTACGTTCGTCGGGCGCTCGAGGAGGCCGAGCGGCGGCGGGACCTGTGAGCAGCGCGCCGGTCTTCGAGCTCGTCCCGCTCTCCCGCCTCAAGGTCCACGAGGAGCACGACCCGACGAAGGTCGACGAGCTCGTCGCGGAGCTGCTGCGGACCGGAGAGTTCTCCGACCCGATCTGGGTCGCGCGCGGCTCGTGGGTGATCCTGAACGGCCACCACCGCGTCGAGGCGCTGCGCCGGCTCGGGATGCGCCGCATCCCGGCGTGGGTCTTCGACTACGACGACGAACGGGTCGCGCTCGAGCGCTGGGGGCCGGGTCCCCCGATCGACAAGGCGGAGGTGGTGCGCCGAGCCGAGGGCGGCCGCCCGTTCCCCGCCAAGACGACCCGCCACCGTCTCCACGTCGAGCTTCCGGCGCGGTCGGTGCCGCTCGCCGACCTCGGCGCCTAGGTCCGCGCCGGGGCGGTAGCTCCGGCACGCTTACGGCGGGCGGGCGCTCGCGCGGGCGATGCGACTCGTCCCGTTCGACGGGCTGCCGGCGTCGCTTGAGCGCGACGCCGCCGCCGTGCAGCTCGCCGCTTTCTCCGGATTCCTGAGCCCGGCGGTCGTCGCAAAGTACCGCCGGCGGCCGAACGCGTTCGCCGACTACGTCGCCGTCTTCGCCGTCGACCGCGGCACGGTCGTCGGCGAGACGTTCGTCCTCCGCCTGCCGTACCGGAGCCGCTCCGGGGTTGAGACGATCGCGGCGATCGCGAGCGTCACGACCGTGGTCTCGGAGAGCCGGCGCGGCGTCGCCCGCCGCGTGCTGGACGAGGTCCACCGACGGGAGGTCGCCGCCGGGACCCGGTTCGCCTTCCTCTGGACGAGCCAGTCGTGGCGGGCGCACGGGCTGTACGAGCAGCTCGGCTACCGCGACGTCTTCGTTTCACCGCTCGCGGTGCGCCTCGCCCCGGGCCACCGTCGGCTCTGCCGGGGCGACTCGCTCCGCGCAGCGACCCGCGCGGAGCTGCCGCGGTTGGAGGCGCTCCACCGCGCCGCGACGGCAGGCCGTCTCGGCTTCTCTCCCCGAGCGGACCGTGCGATGGTCGTCGAGCAGGCGTGCGGCTTCCTCGCCCTGGATAGGGTGCTGGTCTACCGGCGATCCGAACGACTCGCCGGCTACGTCCGGGTCGATCGCGGCCCGACCCACTTCCGCGTCGGCGAGGTCGTCGTCGGGCCCCGCGACCGGCCCGGACTGCTGGACGCGCTCGAACGGACCCCCCAGGAGGGCGCGATCGTCTTCGTCAACACCCCGGCGCTCGACCTGGCCGCGGAGCTGCGCCGCCGCGGGTACCTCGTCCGACGGGGCGCTGACTGGAGGGCCCTGATGGCAAAGCCGCTCCGGGGGACGATGACGGGGCCCGAGCTCCGCCGCGAGCTCGGGGTCGACGACCCGTCGTTCGTCGCGATGGCCGGCGACCGCTTCTAGCCGGTCCCCGCGGCGAAGGCGTTCAGCGTCGTTTCGGGGACGCCGTCGGCCGTTCGGGGTACGGCAGCGGCAGCTCGCCGTCGGCGAACCGCCGCAACGTGTCGGCGAGCAGCTCGACTTCGACCGGATGGAGCCGGGCCCTCAGGGAGGCGGGCGTGTCGTCCGGCCGCACCTCGATCGGCGCCTGGGCGATCGTCGGCCCCCGGTCGACCTCGGCCGTCACGAGATGGACCGTCGCGCCGGTCTCCGGCTCGCCCGCAGCGAGGACCGCGCGGTGCACCCGCTCGCCGTACAGGCCGGCGCCCCCGTGCTTCGGCAGGAGCGACGGATGAAGGTTGATCGCGCGCCCGCGCCACGTGGAGGTCCACGCCGGCGGGAGGATCGTCAGGAACCCGGCGAGGACGACCAGCTCGACGCCCCGCTCCTGCAGCTCGTGGGTGAGCCGCTGGGCCCACACCTCGGGCGGGGAGCCGCGGGTCGGCAGGACGAGCGTCGGCAGGCCTCGCTGCCGGGCCTTCTCGATCGCGGGGACATGCGGCCGGTCCGCGACGACGAGGGCGATCTGCACCGGCAGGTGGCCGCCGCTGGCAAGTTCGGCGATCGCGTCCAGGGTCGTCCCCTCGCCGGAGACCAGGACGCCCAGGGGCAGCAAGCGGGTCACGGGCCGTCGAGGCGACGGCGCGCAGAATACGCTGGCGGGGCGGCTACAGCATCACCCGCAGGTTCAGCTTCTCGGTGAGCTCTTTGTAGCGGTTGCGGATCGTCACTTCGGTGACGCCCGCGACCTCGGCGACCTCGCGTTGCGTGCGGCGCTCGCCGCTCTGCACCGTCGAGATGTAGATCGCGGCGGCAGCGACGCCGGTGGGCCCCCGTCCGCTGGTCAGCTCCCGCTCGGTCGCCTGCTTCAGGATCTCGTTCGCGCGGGACTGGATCTCACCCTTGAGCTTCAGCTCGCTGCAGAACCGCTGGATGTAATCCTGCGGGCGCGTCGGCAAGAGGCGCAGGTGGAGCTCGCGGGTCATGAACCGGTACGTCCGGCCGATCTCCTTGCGGCCGATCCGCGACTTGGAGGCGATCTCGTCGAGCGTCCGCGGCACGTTGCACTGGCGGCAGCTGCCGTACAGGGACGCGGCGACGACCCCCTCGATGGAGCGGCCCCGGATCAGGTTCTTGGCGACCGCCTTGCGGTAGATCATCGCCGCGGTCTCGCGGACGTTGCGCGGCAGCGCCATCCCCGACGCGATGCGGTCGAGCTCGGCCAGGGCGAAGGCGAGGTTCCGCTCGGTCGCGTTGGAGACCCGAATGCGGCGCTGCCACTTGCGCAGCCGGTACAGCTGCGCGCGGTTGCGCGTCGGGATCGACTTGCCGAACGGGTCGCGGTTCTTCCACCCGATCTCGGTCGAGAGTCCCTTGTCGTGGATCGTGAGCGTCGTGGGAGCGCCGGTCCGCGAGCGCTTGTCCCCCTGCTCGGCGTCGAACGCCCGCCACTCCGGCCCCTGGTCGATCATCGACTCCTCGAGCACGAGGCCGCACTCGTCGCAGACGACCTCACCCCGCTCGTAGTCGCGAGTCAGGTGGGTCGAGCCGCAACTGGTGCAGCGGGTCGACGTGCTGATGTCACCCGGTTTCGCGCCGCCCACCTTCTCTTCGGGAGCGGGGGGTTCCGCGGGGGTCGGAGCGGGGGTTGACACGCCACCGCTCGCCTTCGACGCGCGGGTGCTCGCCTTCACGAGAAGAGTACCTCCGCCCCGAGGAGCGCCGCGCCGTCGATCGGCGTCGGCGCCCGCCGGGGCCGGACCAGGACGTACGGCCTCGCGACCGGCCCGAAGACACGGACCACCCGGCCCTCCAACCGCCCGCGGGCGTCCCGGACCGTGGAGCCTTCCGGTGGGAACTCCGAGGACGGCGCGCGCAGGGTGACGAATCCGCTCGGAGTGAATGCGACGACGTTCCCGGCGACGTGGGGTCCGCTGCGGCTCGGAATCCGCGACAAGTAATATAAAGGATTTTCGAAGTATATTTGAAGATTTCGCTCGGACGCCTTCTCGGGGGCCGTCAGTCCCGGTGCCGCGAGCGCTGGCGTCGTGCGGGGCTCTGGGGGTTCGGCAGAACGCTCGCTCTCTCGTCGTCGCCCAGGTCCGGCGGAACGTACGCAGAGGCGATGGCGATCCGGGTCGGGCGCGGCGCCTGCGGGCCGGATCCGTCGGCGAGCGCATCCGGTCCGGGGGACCGGGGCGTGTCCGCCCCCTCGTCGGGAACCGGGTCGAGCGGCGGAACGATCGGCAGCGGGCCGCGCGAGGGGATCTGTCGGTTCGCGCCCGGACCGCTGGCGAGAGGGCGGGCCCCGACCGCCGGCGGCCGGGAGATCGGCAGCTCGGGGGCCTCCTCTTCCTCGACGTCCTCCTCCTCGGGCTCCTCCTCCGAGGCCTCCGCCTCTTCGCCGGAGTCGGCCGTCGGCTCCTCCTCGTCCGTCGGCTCCGGCCCGCTGGCGAGCGCTGGCCCCGCCGCAGCGAGCCGCTTCTCCTTCGTGAGCCGGTCGACCTCCGCCCAGAGGGCCTCGACCTCCTCCTCCGGCGACGCGTAGCGGCGGTCCTCGCTCAGCGCCTGGCGCACCTGCGAGATCAGCCGGACGGCATCGGTGGCCCCGTGGGCGCGGGTCTTGATCCGGTGGAGGCGGCGGGCGAGGTTGCGGGCCTCGCTCAGGATCTCGTCCTCGTCGGCCGCGGACATCGCCGCGACCGCCGGGGCGCGCGGGATCCGCGCGACGGTCTTGCGCGCCGCCACGAGCCGCTCGGCGCTCGCGCCGAGCGCCGGGTCCTGCAGCGAGCGGATCAGGTGCGAGAAGGCGGCGACCGATTCCCGGACGTCCTCGCCACGGTCGCGCGCCCGTCGGATCGACAGCCCGAGCGCCTGGGCCTCGTGCGCGAGGAACTTCGGGAGCGCATCGTTGAGCACCGCGAGGGCGAACGACGCGCCGGCCGCCGCCTTCTCGAGCGAGGCGGGCGTCAACGACTCGCCGAGCAGTTGCGCGCGGGGGTTGCCGACCCGGGCATCGATCCGGGCCAGGTCGAGGCCCACGGTGTCGGCGACCCCGCGCAGCCCGTCGACCCGCTGCAGGAGTTCCCGCAGCCAACCCCAGTCCTGGTCGGCCCGCGCGAGGAGCGTCTCCGCGCGCTTGACGAGCATTTCCGCGCGGTCGACCTCGCCCGCGCGCGTCGCCTGGTCCAGCTCGTTCTCGAGCTGGGCGGTGGGGATCGGCAGCCCCTCGACCTGGTACTTGCCGGCCCGGTCGACCACCGCTGCAAGGCGGCGACGCAGATCCGGGAACGGGGACGGCTTGCGGGGCATCCACTAGCTCCGGGGGGACGGTACAATCAAATTTCGCATAAGTCGAGTGAGGGCCGCGTCGGCTTCTGCAAAGCGGCGGGCGCGGAGCAGCTCCGTCGCCTCATGAATCTGCCGTGCGGCGCTGAGGGCCTCCTCGCTTTCGGCGGGAAGGGCCCGGACCCGCGCTGCGAGCCCCCGGGCCTTCTTCAGCAGCACGGCGACCGCTTCGGCGTCCGTGACCGCGGGCGCTTCGGCCGCAGCGGCGACCGGCGCCGGCGGCGAGGGCGGAGCCGGCTGCGCAGTCGGACTTCCGCGCGGAGGTGCCTGGGCGGGGGGCGCGCGCGAAGCGCTCGCCGCGACCTCGGCCGGCCGGGGCCGGGCCACCGGGAGCGGAGGTACCGGCGCAGGGGGCGCGGGCGGTGGCCGGGCCGCTTCCGCTTCGGCGGCCTCCTTCGCCTCCCGCGCCAGCGCGACGAGCTCCTTGCGCAGCTCGTGGACGCTCTGGACGGCGCTCTCGAGCCGCCCTTGGGTGAGGTGCTCCTTCGCCTCCGTGTGGAGCCGACGGGCGGAGCGCGCCTTAGCGAGATGGGCCGGGTGCCCGTCGAGGGTCGCCCGGTGCCGGGCGAGCTCCTGCTCCAGCGCAGGAGGGATCGCTTCGTGGAGCGCCATCAAGGCGTCCGCGGCGGCTTGGGCGACTGAGTCCAGCTCGCGCTCCCCGGACGCCATCGACCCGAGGGTGGCGCGGAGCGCCTGGAGCCGGTCGGCCCGCGCATCCACGGTGACCCCGAGGTCGGCGGCCTCCTCCCGCAGGGTCGTCACCTGCGCGATGAGTGCCTGCAGCCCTCGCCAGTGCGCCTCGATCCGGGCGAGCCGTCGTTCGGAAGCTAGGAGACCGGCGACCGACGTCGACGGGTCTCCCGCGACGAGCGTCTCCGCAAGGCGTCCGAGCTCCTCGTCGAGCGCGAGCCGGAGGCCGGTCGCCTCCAGCGTCTTCCCCCGCGCTTCGAGGTCGGCGAGGTGCCGTCCGAGGAGCTCGTCGGTCTCGCGGTCGAGCCGCCCCTGGGCCGAGCGGAGCACCTGCTGCGCGTCGGCGACGCGGCCGGACGCTTCGTTGAGCGCGGCTTCGCACAGCTCGGCGGTGACGTCGGGAGAATCGCGGTCGACCGTCCGGAGCAGTTCGGTCCGCTCCTCGAGAGCGCGCGCGAGCGTCCCGTTCACGTCGGCGTCCGGACGTGGCTCGCGGCGCCGGGGCGGAAGTTCGGGGAGCGTGGCGGCGCCGTCCGCTCCGTCGGGCTCGGCCGTCGGGGGAGGAAGCGGACCGTGGAGCGCGGGGATCAGCGCCGTCGGGAACCCGCACTTCGGGCATCGGGGCGAGCCGGCGGCGGCCGCCGTGCCGCAGACCGGACAGCTCGTCGCCACTCGCGGCTCCCCCCCACGAGCACGAAGTTGGTGCCTTTAGCGGTTGGTGCGGGTCGAGCTCGCGCTCGGGGGAGGTTTCAGCCGCCCGAGAACGTTGGGACGACGACGAGCCTCATGGGAGCGGTGACCGGAGTATCGAGGGGAATGGAAACGTCCTCGTGGAGGACCGCGGAGCCTTCCGGGGCCTCCCCCGCGGCCCGGACGATCTCCCGGACGAGCGTTCCCGCAGCGACGAGCTGGCGGCTCGTCGCGGTTCGGCCGGCCCGGGCTACTTCGACCTCGACCGGAACCGGGTCCAAGGCGCCCGCCTCCAGGCGCGTAAGGGACGGCCGTCCGGTAGACCGGGGTCGCGGATCGGGTCCGTCGCGCATCGTGCTCCCTTCCATCGCCGACGGCCCTCCCGGTAGCATCGCGGCAACATATCGAAGCTGTCGAGCCAAGAGGGGGCGGCGGACGGAACCGACCAGAGCCACCGGCGTCGTGGCCCCCCCGTCGATCCACGTCGGGTACGCCCAGCTCGGCCGGGACGCTGAGGGGGAGATTTGAACTCCCGATGGTCTTTCGACCAACCAGATCTCGAATCTGGCGCCTTGGCCGAGCTAGGCTACCTCAGCACCCGGACCCCGGGGGAAGTTCTCGGCACATAGCCGTTTCGCGACAGACCCGCGGCGCGCTCCCGTGCCGAGCGCCGATGCGATTATCGTTTCGGCGGCCGGCACTCGCTCGACGAGGAGCCGCGGGTAGCCTGTGCGGCAAAGCGCCGCGACGCCCGGCGAGGGATGACCCGCCGGCACGCCCCTTCTGTCACGCCGAGGACGAATGTGACAGACTCTCCGCCGCGTGCCCCCGCGGCCCCGGGCCGACCCCGCGGTGGAGGCCTCAGGGCGAGGTATGGTGTCGCACCGTACGCCGAGGCGCGGGACGCGGGAGGACTCTCCGCACCGCTTTCTTGGCACCGACGAGCGGGGCCGCGCGCCGCCCCGAGGGACGGTCACGCATCTCCCGACCCACCCCTGCCGCCAACTCCTGACGCCAGCGGTCGACCGCCGCGATGGGCAGAGGGTCGACCCGGTGCAGCGCGGCCAGCTCGAGACTGACGAGGTCGCCGAGGAGGACCCCTTGCAGCAGTTGCTCGAGGCGCCCCTCGCCGGGGATACTCACCTCGCCGACGGGGACCCCCTGTCGCCGGGCAACCCCGGCCAGGTGGATCAACCCTGCCCGCACGCTCGGGCGGTCGGAGGCCGACCCGAGCGCCACGAGCGCGAACCGACGCGCCTGCGCCCGGGAGAGGCTCGCCCAACCGACGAGCGCGTTGTGCAGCCACTCCGGTACTTCGCCCGCGACGGCCAGGCGCTTCGCGTTCTCCTCGACCTGGCTCGCCCAGCGCCGTGCGACCGGAGCGAGGGCCGGCCCGGAGACAACGACAGGCAGCCGGTCGCCGATGTCGCGCGCTACACGGGCGGCCAGCCCCTCGCGCCCGGAGAGGCGACCCAGCCCCGCCCTGAGGGCGGCGGACGCGGCGACGACGAGCCCCTCGTTCGACTCCGGGAACTCGGCGTCCAGGGCGCCGAGGATCCCCCCAGCAGGTACCCGACGGCGGCGCGGGGCGGGAGGCCGGGCGGGACCCGCACGAGCGGAACGCCGTCCGCGTCGGCGCGCTCCGCCAACGCGCCCCCGGAGGCGACCACTAGCCCGTCGGGTGTCCCGACGGCCGGCGGCGTCGTAGGCGAGGAGCGCCTCCGCCGTTTCCCCCGAATAGCTGACCACGAGGACCCGCGCGCCCGGGGGCACCGCCCGCGGGAGCTCCTCGCCCCGGACGAGGTCGAGCGTGCTCCGGCCCGCGGCGTCGAGCACCGACCGTGCGAGGTCCACCGCGGCGGCGGAGGCGCCCAGGCCGCAGCCGAAGAGCCGGCCGTCGTCGCGGTCGTGCGGCAGGGTCCGCTCGCGTCCGAGCCGGAATCCGTCGATAAACGTCGCGGGAAGCTCGGCTACGAGCGCCCGCATCCTCGCGAGCCCGTCGGCGGCGGGCGGGGACATCGGCGGAGCCGGGAGCCGTCCGAGATAGCCGTTGCGGCGAGCGGCGAAGGCCCGCGCCCGCGGCCCGGCCGCCGCCGGCGCCTGCGAAGGTTCTTGAGGTCCCCCCTCCCATCCTCACGTGCGTGGGTCTCGCCGAGGCGCCCGCGCGCGAGCGCTAGGTGGCGGACCGCGGAGCAGGCCGACCCCTTTCCGAGGCCCGGGTCTCGGTCGGGAGTCCGGAGATCGACGAGATGCTCAGCGGCGGGCTGATGCCCCGTCGCCCGTACCTGGTGGTCGGCCCGTCCGGCACCGGCAAGACCACCCTCGCGCTCCAGTTCCTCTGCGAGGGGATCCGGCACGGCGAAAAGGTGCTGTACGTCACCGTGGAGGACCCGCCGAACGAGGTCCGGTTCAACCACCGCGCGCTGCGCCCGCTGCTCGACCGCATCGACGTCTTCGACGCAATCCCGGACGTGATGCGCTACGAGCACACGCCGTTCAAGGATATCGCGGCGGTCCGGGAGGTCGTCCCGTTCGCCCGCGTTCCCGAGGAGATCCGGCAGACGCCGGAGTTCTCGAGCGTCGAGATCACCGGCGCCGCGCTCGAGCAGATGCTCCGCAGCGAGGTGCAGAAGCACGGCTACACCCGGCTCGTCGTCGACTCGCTGACCGCGCTGCAGTACTTCTGCATGAAAGGGTACGACCCGATGATCGGGGCGCAAACGTTCCTGCGCTTCCTCACCGACCTCCGGGTCACGAGCCTGCTCACGGTGGAGGCGCCGCTGGAGGACGTGGAGTCGCCCGAGCGGATGCTCGCCCGGGGCGAGGTGCGCCTCTTCCGCTGGGAGTTGGACGGCGCGACGGTCCGCGCGGTCGGCGTTGAGAAGTTCCGGGGGAGCGCGCACGACGTGCGGCTGCACCCGTACCGGATCAGCCCGCGGGGCTTGGACGTCCAGCTCGGTCCCACGATCTCGCGCGACACCCGGCAGATCGTCCCGCCCGCCATCGCCGTCGCGCTCGGCGTCGTTCCGACCCCGCCCAGCGCGTCGTCCGCTCCGGTGGTCGCCGAGCCCCTCTCGGAGCAGATCCACGACCTGGTGACGCTCGGGGTCGACGTCGCCCCGCTCCGAACGGAGGTCGTGGCGGCTCTGACCGCAGCGAGGTCGCTGCGGCCGGAAGAGCTCGCGGTCCGCCTCGCCCGTCTCTCCGCGATGGTCATCGCGCTCACGCCCCCGGGACCTCCGACGGGGCCGTCCGACCTCCCGTCCGCCGGCCCGGCAGCCCGTGCGCTCCAGCGCGCGCGCTCCCGCGCCGACCGGACTCGAGAGGGGATTCCCCCGACCGAGGCTCCGGCCCCCACGGTCGTCGGGCGGGAGTTGGAGGGGATTCTCGCGACCCTTCCGGCGTTCGCAGCGGCGCCCGAGCCGTCGATCCGTACGGCGGGCGAGGAACCCACCGTGCCCGAAACACCGGTCGAGACCCACGCCGCTCCGACCCCTCCCGCACCCGATGCGGGAGAGGGCCCGTCGGCGCCCGTCGTCGTCCCCGCCCTGCCGGGGCCCGCACCGTCGGAAAGGCATCGTCCGGCGATCCTGCCCCCGCCGCCGCCTCCGCCGACCTGGGGACCCAAGCCCGCCGCCCCGGCGCTCCGCCGACGTTCCTCGCGGACATCGCCCGTGACGTCACCGGTGCCTCCTCCGCTGCCGGTGGTGCCAAAGCTCCCCGGGGCGCCTTCCCTCGAAATCGCGGCGCCAGCCCCCGCTGCCCGACCCGCGGCTCCCGACCTCCCCACCCCCGAGGCGGTGCGAGGGGCCGAGCCGGCAGCGACCGTGCCGAAGACCCTAGCTCCGCGTCGCCGCCGCCGGACGACCACTCCGAAGCGTGTCGCGGTCTCGCCCGCGGAAGGGTCGTCCCTTCCCACAGAGGAGGCGACCGCCGCCGGTGACGAGGCGAAGCCCCGCCGGCGGACCGTCCGGCGCAAGAAGGCGCCGACGGTCGTCTCCGCCACCGCGGTCGACCCGCCCTCTGAGGGCCCCCCGGCATCGTCCGCTCCCCCGCCCGCGCCCGCGGCTTCCTCCCGAGAACCGACGACTCCCGCGGGGTCGGCATGAGCGTCTACGAGGCGGAGCTCTCGCCTCGCGTCTCCACCGGCATTCCCGGCCTCGACCGGATGCTCGGCGGCGGCGTGATCCCCGGCAGGCCGTACCTCGTCACCGGCGGCAACGGCGCGGGGAAGACGCTGCTCGCGCTCAGCTTCCTCCTCGAGGGCCTGCGTCAGGACGAAGAGGTACTGCTGGTCGCCGCCGACGAACCGCCGGCGGAGATCGTCGAGAATGTACGGTCGTTCCGATGGGACCTTTCCCAGGTCCAGACGCTGGACGCGAATCCCGGAGGTCGGGGGTTCAAGCGGACCGCCGCCGTGCAGGAGATCCGCTCGATGAACGACCTGAGGTCGATGCGGGCGATCACCGACGAGGCGACGCGGAACCCCACCGCCGACCCCGAGGGGATCACCATCCAGTCGATCCACCTCAAGCTGCGGCAGCAGATGGCCGACCGCCCGTTCCGCCGCGTCGTCGTCGACTCGATGACGTCGATCCGGCGCTTCGCCTTGCGGGGCGGCATCGACTCGCAGGCGGAGCGGACGGAGATCCAGTCGCTGCTGCGGTTCCTCGCCGAGCGCGAAACGACGACCTTGATCACCGCTTCGCCGGCCGACCCGGGCGTGCTCGCCGCGGAGGAGGTCCTGACGCGGGGAGAGATCCTGCTGACGCGCAAATGGATCGGCGACCGGTCCGTCCGTCAGATCAAGGTCGTCCGCATGCGCGGCTGCGCGCACGACCCGGAGCGCCGCCCGTTCGCGATCACCCCGCAGGGACTCGTCGTCGGGTAGGTGTCGGCGACGCTATGCCGCCGCCAGGACGCGGCCGACTTTCGCCGCGCTCTCTTTCGTCCGGAGCCGCGGGGCGACGTAGACGCTCACCGCGGAGTCGGCGCTCGGCCGAACGGCCAGCGACCTCCAGGGGACCGGGGCCCGGAACGGGAAGGAGACCCGGCCGTCCTCGACGAGCCCCACGGTCCCCCAGTCCTCCGCAGGGTCGCCGCGGGTGACGAGGCCGGCGAGGTCCAGCAGCGCCGAGCCGGGCGGGCCGCCCAGGGCCGCCGCGATTGCATCCTCCAGCGCCCTCCGCTCGGCCGGCCGGTCGATCCATCGGCTCCAGCGGCGTCGCTCGCCTGCCGGGACCGTAGGGATCGCCAGCGCCCGCTTGTAGAGCCGGCGCTCGAGCAGCCGTTCGACGAGCTCCCCGGCTACCCCGCCGGCCGTCCCGAGCCGGACGAGCAGCTCGCCGTCGGTGAGCGCGAACAGCCCGGAGGCGCTCTGCGGAAAGCCGGGAGACCGCTCGACCGCGGCCTGGGCCATCATCTCCGCCGCGCGGACGGTCTTGTGGTAGTATACGGTGGAGTACATCAGCGCCCGGCCGACGGCGAACCCGGCGACCGCGCTCCGCCCCTTTTCGGCGAAGACCATCCGGCCGTCCTGAGCGCGCACGGTGTCGAACAGGCGCACCGCGTCGATCGCGCCGTGCGCGACCCCGGTGTAGTGCGCGTCGCGCTGCAGGTAGTCGAGCCGGTCCGCGTCGATCGCCCCGTGGAGGATCGCGCCCGGGAGCGGGGCCCGGGGGCTCGGCCGCCGGGGGTCGATCAGTTCGGCGACCGCGCGGGCGTCCACGCCGTACCGCTCCAGCGTGGCGGGGACGAGCGATTTCTCCGCCGGCCAGGTCGCATCGCGCCCGAGCACCCGCTCGCGCGAGAGCCGCTCGTGCCGGCCGCCGGTCACCTCCCGCAGCGGGAGGTCGAGGGTGTGCGAGAACGGCGGATGCCCCAGGTCGTGGAGCAGGGCCGCGACGCGGACCCGCTCCGCCGTCGTCGCGTCGAGCCCGAGCCGTCGTGCGATCTCGGAGGCGACCCAGAACGTGCCCAGCGCGTGCTCCAGCCGCGTGTGGTTCGCGCCCGGGAAGACGAGGTGGGCGAAGCCGGTCTGCCGGATCCCCCAGAGACGCTGGACCTCGGGGGTCCCGAGGAGGGCCAGCGCGACGCCGTCGAGCGTGATCGTGCCGTGGACCGGGTCGAAGATCGACTTCCCGGCCGGAGCTCGGGTAGCGGCGTGGCGCGGCACGACGGGACCGAGCCGTCTTGGCGCATAACGCCCCGGAGCGCGGCGGACGCCGCCCCGGGCCCGGTCCTCTCCCGGCGGACCTCCGCGCCTCGGGACTAACTCTTTTATCGCGCGTCGAAGCTCGAACTGTGCTTATGGCTTCAGCCGCTCGCTCCGGCCACCGGGCCACCCCGCTCGAGGAGGTGCGGGCGCGGTTCCGCGCGGTCGAAGAGGCGGAGCCCGGCAGGGACCGGGGCCGGTACGTCGAGGCCCTCAAGGCGTTCCTCGCCACCGCCGAGCGGCACGCGGACGCGATCGCCGCCGACGGTCGGGACGTCGCGCCGCTGCTCGACGAGGCGGCGATGGCGTTCTACCGCGCTTCCAATCCCGCGCTCGCCGAGCGGGCCGTCGACCTCGGGCTGCGGCTGAGCCCGGGGACCTCCAGCCTGCTTCACCACAAGGCGCTCGTCCTGCTCGCGCTCAACCGCGACCTTCCCGAGGTCGTCAAGCTCGTCGACGAGGCGCTCGAGGCGAACCCGACCGACCGCGGGCTGTGGGCGACGCGCGGCGACGCGCTGCGCCTTCTCGGCCGGACGGACGACGCCGCCGACGCCTACGTCCGCGCCCAGGCGCTCGACCTCACCTCGACCGAGTACGTCGAGCGCGCCCTCAAGCTCGTCCCGCACCACCCCCGCGCGTTGCGGTTGAAGGTCGACCTCGCGCGCGCCCACGGCGGCGACCTCCGCGCCCTCGAGGCGGTCGAGGAGCTTCTCTCGCAGAACCCGGACGACGGCGACCTGCAGCTCTCGCACGCCGAGCTGCTCGCCTCGGTCGGGCGCCGGGACGACGCCCTGGAGGCGTTGCGCAAGGTGGCGTATGCCGGCTCCGAGCCGACCCGCGCGCTTGAGATGCGCCTGTTGTTCGACCTCGGGCGCGGGAACGAGGCGGTCCCGATCGCGCGCGGGATGGTCGAGGGGGAAGAGCCGCCGTCCGCGCGCACGCTCGAGGAGGTGGCGGCGCTCGCCGCCGCCTCCGAGCCCGAGCTCGCCCTCGCCGCACGCCAGCGGCTCGCCTCCGTCGACCCGCGGAACGTGCAGAACCTGCTCGACCTGCGCCTGCTCGCGGAGAGCCTCGGGCGCCACGAGATCGCGCTCGCCGCCTGCCGGGCCGTCCTCGCCTCCGACGCCCAGAACCTGGAGGCGATGCGCGCGGTCGCCGAGATCGAGGCGGGCGCCGGCCGGGCCACGGAGGCGCTCGAGGCGTACCGGGAACTCGCCCAGCACCACCCGGGGGCCATCGGGGAGTTGCGCAAGGCGCTCGCGCTGGCGCGGTCGACCGCCCACCCGCAGGACCTCCGGGCGTTCGCCGAAGCGATCCTCGCCGTCGAGCCCACCGACGCGGAAGCGCGCAGCGAGCTCGCCTACGCGCTCGCCTCGGCCGGCGACACCGCCGGTGCGCTGGAAGAGTTCGATGCGCTGCTCAAGGCGCACCCGGGAGATGTGAACGTCCTCCTCGCCAAGCGCGACCTCCTCTCGACGTCGGACGACCGGCAGGCGCTCGCCCCGGTGCTGGACGAGCTGTTCCGGCTCGACCCGACGCGGACCGACGTCGCCGTAGAGCGCGGACACCTCCACCTCGCGAACGCCTACGACATGCCGGAAGGCTCGGCCGAGCGGAGCGAGGGGGCGCGGGCGGCCCTCGTCTCGTACGAGCGGGCGTCCTCCGACCCGGACGCCGCCGACGTCGCCCTGCTCGGGATCGCCCGGGCGTCGCGCCTCGTCGACGACCACGAGCGCGCCGTCGGCGCCTACAGTGCGTTCCTCTCCAAGCCGGAGCATGCCGGCCGCCTCGACATCCGCAAGGAGCGGGCGCACGCGCTCCGCGAGACCGGCAACCTTCCCGAGGCGGCCGAGGAGTACGAGCGGGCGCTCGCGGGCGGGCTGGAGGACTCCGACCTCCTCTGGGGCGCCACCGACACCCTCGCCCGGCTCGGCCAGTCGGCCGCGGCGCTCCGCCACCTCGAGGTGCTCCTCCAGCGGGAGCCGAACGAACCGCTGTTCCTCCGCCGCAAGGGCCAGCTGCTGCTCCAGGCCGGTCGCCGCGCCGAGGCGCTCGCGGTGCTGCAGCGGGCCGTCCAGGGCTCGGAGCGGGACCCGCAGGCGTTCTTCGAGGTCGCCGAGGCGCTGCGGGCGCAGGGGGCGTACCCCGACGCGATCGTGTACTACCAGCGCGGGCTCGCCGTCGACCCGAAGCATCGCTACGGCCGGCTGGCGCTCGCCGAAACGCTCCTGCTCGCAGGACGGTACCCGGACGTTCTCGGCATCGTCGACCCGCTCCTGAAGGAGGAGCCGAACGACCTGGCGGCCTGGAAGGCTCGGGCGGACGCCTGGCGCGCGCTCGGCCGACCGCCCGAGGTCCTCTACTCGCTGGAGGCGATCCTGCTCCTCGACCCGGAGAGCGGCCCCGCGCTGCTCGAGATGTACCGGCTACGCCGCGACCGCGGGGAGACGAAGGAGGCGTACGAGGCGCTGGAGCGGCTCCTGCGCTCCGGCGGGGCCGAGGGGCAGGAGGCGGCGCTCCAGCTCGAGCTGGGGGACCTCGCCTCCGCGATCGGCTCGCCGGACGCCGCGAACGCCGCCTACGAGAAGGCCGCGGCGATCGACCCGGCGATGCGGGTCGAGATCGCCCTCCGACGCGCCCGCCTCCGCCAGTCGGCCGGGCGGCCGGACCTCGCGCTCGAGGTGCTCGACTCCACGCTCCAGCACGGCACCCCGCCGGCGGCGCCGAGCATCTCGGCGCTGCTGCTCCGCGCCGAGCTGCTGGCGACGCTGGAGCGACCGGCGGAGGCGCGGACCGCCTACGAAGAGGTCCGCCGCCGCGAACCGAAGTCCCCGACGGCCGCCGCGGGGATCGCCCGGTCGATGATCGCCGAGGGACGCCACGCGGACGCCGTCACGTTCCTCGAGGAGGCGCTCCCGCCGCTCCCGCCCGAGGACGAGGCGTTCCTCCTGCTCGCCGAGGCGCAAAGCGCGCTCGGCCACCTCGACAAGGCTAGGGACGCGCTCGCACGGGGACTGGCCACGCTCCCGAAGTCGGTCGCGCTGTGGAGCCGGCTGGGTGAGGTGGGGATCGCCCGGCAAGCGTGGGCGGACGCGGCGAGCGCCTTCGCCCACGCGCTGGCCCTCACGCCCGGCGCCGTCGACCTCCTGCTCCGCGCCGGCTTCGTCGCCGACCGGCTCGGCCATCCGAACGAAGCGCTCGCGTTCTACGAGCGGGCGACCCAGGCGGAGCCGAACCACAAGCAGGCGTGGACGAGCCACGGCCTCGCGCTGCTGGCGACCGGGCGGCCGACCGACGCGACCGGCAGCTTTGACCGGGCGCTGAGCATCGACTCCGACTTCGCGCCGGCGAAGGACGGCAAGAAGCTCGCGGCGGAGAAGACCCGGGACGCGGAGATCCAGCGGCACGGGCGCGAGGCGCTCCTGCTCGAAGCCCGTCTCAATCGGACGCTCACCAAGAACGACCTGTTCGTCACGCTCCACGTCCCGTACGAGTTCCTGTCGCCGGTGCTCCGGGAGCTCGGACAGGTCCCCAAGGTCGACCTCGCGCGCCTCGCGCCGGACGAGATGCGGGAGTTGGACACCGCCTCCTACCACCTGATCTCGGCGGCATTGGAGCGACGCCCGCCCGGGATCGAGCGGCGGGGGTTCACGCTCTCGGACGTCGCCGCGCTGAGCCCGCCGACCGCCTCGCTCGAGTCGATGCAGCGGCTGTTCGGCTACCTGCGCGCGGTGCTGGAGGTGGAGATCCGGCCCGAGCAGATCGCGCTTCCACCGGACGTGGAGGAGCTCGCCCGCAAGGCGCTCACGCTGCCGCCCGAGGGCCGCACCCTCTTCCAGCTCGTACGGACGCTGCGGGTCGGCGTCTACAAGGCAAGGCTCATCAAGGCGGTCGAGGCCGCAGGGGCGAGCACGGGGACCCGCGCCCCGGCGCTCGACCTGGGCGCGTACTCCCCCGAGTTCCGACCGGCGGGCGAGCTTGCCCCGGGCGTCGGCGAGACGTTCTTCTCCCCGGAGACGAGGCCGCCGCCAGACGCCGCTTCTGCCGCGGAGCGTTCCAGCGCCGCCGCCCCTGCCCCGCAGGCGACCGCCTCCCCCGCGGTGACGGCCCACGCCGGCGACCGATGCCTCGGCTGCGGCGGGGTCGCGTCGGTCGTCCATCTCTGCGGCGCCGCGCTGTGCCGGGTGTGCATCGTCCAGTTCCCGAAGTGCCCGAAGTGTGGCGAGCGGGTCGCCCACGGCTCGACCCAGCCGCTCGCCCCGGCGCCCGCGCACGCGGCGCCGTCGAAGGGAGGTTCCTCTCCGGGCGGGACCCTAGGGGCGCTGAAGGGCGTCTTCCGCCGCGGGAGCAAGGCGAGTGCGGAGCCTCCCGCCGAGCCGAGCCGCGTGCCGCGCTCGGGCGGGGGCCATCACCCCGCCCACCGCGGAGACCACGACCCTCCCTCCAAGGAGCACGCGCGACCGGCCGAGCCCGCTCCTGCCCCGAAGAAGAGCGTCGCCCCGCCGGAGCCCGACCCGGAGACCGCGAAGGCGGAACCGAAGGAGTCTCATCACCCGACGAAGGCGGCCCCCGCGGCCGGGACGGACGGCGAGGGGAAGGACGGGCCGGCGCCGTCCGCGCCCGCGCCGGCCAAGACCCGCACGAAGAGCGACGACGAGCCCCGGCTCTGAGGGCCGTTTCCGTGCGCCCTGTCGTTCCGGCGCACGGCGGATACCGTCCTCCCGGCCGGGGGACTCACGCTATTATAGCGCCCGACGCTGATTCGGTGAGGTAGCTCTCAGATGGCGACCGATACGTCGGCGGACCGCGTGCGTCCGGCGGCGTGGGGGGCGTGGCTCCTCGCGGCGATCTTCCTGGTCATCGCCGGGCTCGTCTTCGCGGCCCTCTACTTCGCGTACCCGAACGACGGGCACTGGTACGCCCTGCTCGGCAACGGGATCATCGCGGTGCTCTTCTCGCTCGGCAGCTACCTCGCCGAGGCCGCCTCGCGCGAGCCGACGATCCAGCGGTCGCTGGCGTGGGGGTTCTTCGGGATGGGGTTCGCCGTCCTGCTCCTGACGGTCGTGCTCGGCCCGACGTACGGGGTACCGAGCACCGTCGGGTCGATCGAGGGACTGATCGTGGTGCTCGCCGCGCTGTTCATCACCGTCGGGCTGATGATGTGGCGCGTCCGCGCCCTCCACGCGACCGCCTCCCGCGAGGCGCCCCGGGAGGCGTGGCGCCACGAGCCCGCGCCGTCGGCCCTGAACTACGCGGCCGCCACCGCGCCGAGCGTCGCGGCCGTCACGCCGCCGCCGACGCGCTCGGACGCCCCGTCGTCCCCGCCGTCACCCCCGAGCCGGAGCCCGTAGGATGGCGACGACCGCTCCGGCCCCGTCGACCTCCCCCGCCGCGACGTGCCCGAAGTGCGGCGCCCCGGCGCCGCCGGGCTCGAGGTTCTGCAACGCCTGTGGCTCCTCCCTTGTCGTCCAGGCCGGCAGTTCGACCGGGACGCTCGCCGCCCCCGGCGCGCCCCCGCTCGACATCCGCCAGAAGGTCGACGACGACCGCGGATTCCTCAAGCGGCTGCAGCTCCTCGTCCCCGGCTTCCGCGGCTACCGGGAGGGGGAGGACCTCCGTGCGGCCGACAGCATCCTCCGGCGCGAGGCGGCGGACAAGGTAAAGGCGGCCCGCACCACCGTCGAGAACGCCCGCGCCGCGCTCTCGAACGCCGGGATGTTCTCCGTGCTCACCGACCTCGCTCCCCTCATCGCGGACATGCTCCGCATCGAAGGGTCGATCCGCGCCGCCCAGCAAGGCTACACCGGATTCTCGCCTGCGGTGCGCATCCAGCCGCAGCAGCTCGACCGCCTGTACGAGTACGACTACGGGTTCGTCCAGGCCGCCGACCAGCTCAACCAGGCGATCGCCGGGATGCCGGCGCTCGTCTCGGCGTCGCCGCCGAATGCGGCGGCGGTCGGCACGCTTCTGACGGACGCTCGCACCCTGCTCGCCCGCCTCGACGCCGCGTTCAAGGCGCGTATCGAGGTCGTCGAGGGAGTCTTCGTCTCGTAGGACGGTCCACGGAGAGTAGACGATGGTGACCAACAACCCGATCCCGTCCAAGGGCGGGAGCCTCATCGGAGCAACGACGGTCAACTGGGAGGACGCCTACAAGGGTCCGAACGTGATGTGGCGCGTCCCGCGCAACATCCGTTGGAACGACAACATCGTCGTCCGCGAGGACGAGATCGCGGTCTTCTACCGGGACGGCAAGGTCCTCGCCTACCTCGACCGGCCGGACCGCTACGCGCTCACGAGCCTGAACGCGCCGATCATCGGCAACCTCGTCAAGGAGCTCTCCGGCGTCCGCCAGGAGGCGGAGGTGTACTACCTCCAGAAGCGGCTGTTCGACGGCAAGTTCGGCTCCACCGAACCGTACGTCTTCAAGGACCCGGATTTCGGCCTCGTGCAGCTGCGCGTCTTCGGCGAGTACCGTTGGCGGGTGGGCGCCCCGGACAATTTCATCAACCAGTTCGTCGGGACGTTCGGCGCCGCGTCGGCCGCCGACGTCGAGGGCCGGCTGCGCGACCAGATGGTCCTCCTCGTCTACAACAGCCTCGGCAAGATGAAGGACCAGGGGATGAAGGTCACCGACCTCGCCGGCTCGCTGCAGACGATCGAGCAGGCGGTCCTCGGCTACGCTCCTCAGCATTTCGGTCCGCTCGGGGTCGACATCGTCCAGCTCCAGGGGGTCAGCGTCAACCTTCCGGACGAGGTCCAGAAGGCGGTCGCGACGCGCTCGACGATGGGCGTCCTCGGGGTCAACTACCTCCAGTACCAGGCCGGCCAGGCGATGACGACGGCCGCCGCCAACACCTCCGGCGCGGCCGGCACGTTCGCCGGCGCCGGCGTCGGCCTTGGCGCGGGGATGGGCCTAGGCTACGGCATGAGCGGGCAGATGCAGGGGATGTACGCCCAGGCCCCCGGCACGCAGTGCGCGAAGTGCGGCGCGATGGTCCCGTCCGGCAACCGGTTCTGCCCGTCGTGCGGCGCCTCGATGGTGCCCGCCGCGGCGCCGGCCGGTCCGCCGTGCCCGAAGTGCGGCCAGCCGACCGCCCTCGGCGCCAAGTTCTGCCCGGCGTGCGGGCAATCGCTCGCCCCGGCGCCCCCGCTCACCTGCCCGAAATGCAAAGCCTCCGCCCCCGCCGGCACCAAGTTCTGTCCGAACTGCGGCGCCCCGCTGGGAGCGTAGGCGGCCGCCGACGCGATCCGGGAGGGGACGATGATCTACTGTGTGAAGTGCGGCGCGTCGCTGCCGGACAACGCGGAGTTCTGCGCGAAGTGCGGCACGGCGGTCGGTTCCTCCGGTGGCACACCGTCCGGCGCGACCGCGTCGCCGGCGAGCGGCGGGCCGACCGTCGCTCCGGCCGGCGTCCAGGAGATGAAGTGCCCGACGTGCGGCGCGCCGATCAAGCCGGTCTTCGGCGAGATGGTGATCACGTGCGACTACTGCGGCGGCACCGTCTCGCTCGGCGGCGCGGGGTGGAAGGAGATCCAAAAGCACACGATGCTCCTGCTCAAGGTCCCCGACCAGGCGGCGGCGCTCAAGGCGGTCCGGGCGTCGCTGGACCTGGGGCTGTTCCACCACCACGACTTCGAGGAGTCGAAGGTCGACGAGGCGAAGCTCTCGTACGTCCCGTTCTGGGTCATCCCGGCGTCCGCGTCGACGACGTACCAGTACCAGGCGGCGGCCGCGGCGATCGGCGGGACGATCGGCACGATGGCGGCCGCCGAGCTGCTCGGCGGCATGCTGGGCGGCGGGCGCCGCGGCGGCTTCGCCGTGATCCCGATCATGACCGGCCCTGTCGTGAACCCGACCCGCTCGGAGACGATCAGCGGGCAGTACGAGTACCCCGTGGTTGCGGTGAAGTCGATGAGCGCCTACCAGCCGAAAGATTACCAGTTCAGCCTCGCCGACCGGACCCTCTTCGACAAGAAGTCGGTCCCGGACGGGACGCCGGTGCTGAACGGCGACCTCGGGGAGGACGCCGCGCACGGCGCGGCCAAGGCGTACGTCGAGCAGCTGCAGAGCGAGGCGGCGCACAAGAAGCACAGCATGGTCAGCCAGATCCAGACGAAGGTCGACATCACCGACGGTGAGCTCCTCCACGTCCCGGTCTGGTACTTCCAGATGGAACGCAAGGGCAAGCGGGCGATGGTCCTGATCGACGGCAACGCCGGCCGCGTCATCCGGACCGTCGAGTAGGCACCGTTCGCGTCCGGGCTCCGCCTTAAAAGGCTGCTCGCGGCTGATTGCCGTGCTCGGGTGCGATGCGTACCGAACCGTCGCCCTTCCGTCTCGGCCTTCCTGCGGCCGCGATCGCGATCGTCGCCCTGATGGTGACATCGTCGGTCGGCACGATATCCTCACGGCACCCCGGCCCAAGTAGTCCCGCGACCGAGCCTCTCCCTGTCCTTCCCGCCTCCTCTCCTCGCGCGACGCTCTCGGCGCTCGGCACGTCAAGCGCCCCCAGCGGTGTCTCCTCGTGGGCGGGTACGACCGCGGCGACGCTGCTGCCGAACTACAATGGGTCACTGCCGGGCAATTTCGAGTCAACGGTAGACGACTGGGAAGTCGGCACCCCCGCCGCGGTACCGATGACGCACACGATCTGGTGGCCGACATCGCCCGTCACCGTCGGCGGTTCACCCCTCCCGGTCGTCGCGCCAGCTCTGCTCTACAGCCAGACGGAGCAGGCGTTCGTCGGCGTCGACCGGTGGGTCTCGAACACTTCGGCGTTCGCCTTCGATCCGGAGAATCGGCTGCTCTACGCGGCGGATCCACTCAATTCCACTGTCTTCGCCGTCAACCTCACGACGGGCCGGCCGAACGGCGAGTCGTATCGCGTCGGCGATGCACCCTCGGCGCTCCTCTACGACCCGACCATCAAGGAGCTCATGGTCGCGAACTCCGGGTCCAGCTCGATCACGGTGATCGATCCGGCCCTGAGCGGACCTAGTGCGATCGTGTGGCCGAACCTTCCGGTGGGTAAGGGCCCCATCGCATTCGCACTGGACACTGTGGACGGCTGGCTCTACATCGCTGACGGAGGCGCCAAGCTGGTTTCTCGGCTGAACACGTCCAACTTTACGCAGCCGGCGATCAACACCGGACTGTATCTCGGTGCGCCGTCGGGGATCGCGTACTCCGCGTCCTCAGGGATGGTGGCCGTCGCCATACCTAGCGCGGAGAACCTTACGATCATCAGCGCTCCGACCGGTTTTGTCGTTCCCACGGGCGTGGACGTAGGTTCCGGATACGGGTCGGTAGTCACCGCGGCAAACAACTCCTGGTTCATCCTGGCGAACGGCACCGGCAACGATCTCGCCTTCGTGAAGGCGAGCTCTCCTTTCACCGTCCAGTCCCGGCACGCGACCGTCGGCGAGGGCCCGGACCGGCTCGTGAACCTCCCGCTCTCGAGCGGGGTGCTCACTTGGAACAACCGGAGCCGCAACGTCTCCGAGATTGACGCTGGATTCCGCGCGTCCGCCGGCTCGCAGGGAACGCTGGGGCCCGAGCCAACGCTCCTTGGTTACTCCTCGGCTCTCAACGCAACGCTAGTCGCGGACGCCACTTCGGACCAGCTCCTGACTCTCGGTCCATACACCGGGCAGACCCTCAGACCGCCAGTCCAACTCGCCGGGACCCCGATGGCGCTCGTGGTCGACCCGAGGGCTGGAACCGTCGACGTCGGGGAGATCGGCGAGGTTCAGGAGTTTAACGCGAGCACCGGCCTGCTGGTCGCCCAGTCGGCGCCGCTGGCCGGACCGTGTTCGCCGCTCGTCCTGGACTCCGCGACCGGTCTCCTCTGGGTCGGTCGCCAGAGCCAGGGGGAAATCATAGCCCTGGACACTCCCGGACTTGCGGCCGCCGGCGTGACCGCCGGCGTCCAGGTGGTAGGATCGGAGCCGTTCTCCGTGGTCCTCGACCCTTCCACGGGGAACCTGTATGCAACGAACTCGACAACCGGGAAGGTCGTCGCTTTCTCTGGGAGCGACGGCTCCCCGTACGGCACGCCTATCACCGTCGGGGCCGGCGCGTTGGCACTAGTATTCGACCCCTCGGACGGGCTTGTCTACTCGGCGGGCCAGACGTTGGTCGCGATCGACCCCGGAACCGACGCAACCACCGGATCCCCGATCGGGATTGGAGCGCACGCTCACGTCGGGGGATCGCCTACGACCCGGGCCGGTCGGCAATCTACCTAGGAACCTGGACGAACAGTTCGTACTCTGGCGACGTCGTGGCCCTGAACGGCTCTTCGCCGACCGCCGTTGCGACGTCGCTCACAATCATCCCCACCGGGTTCCGCCCCGACGCGTTGGCGGTCATTCCGGCTCCCGCGGGCGCCCCGGCAGACTCCTCGGTGGTCCTGTCGGCGAACGCAGGTTCTGGCACGCTGTCGGTGATTGCGACCGCGCCCCAAGTCGTCTCGGCGACCTTCTACCCCTCGAGTGTCGACGTGAACTCGTCGACCGTCCTCACGGTCGCGATCACTGGCGGCGCGGGCAGTTCAAACATCTCGTACGGTTCTCTGCCGGCGGGGTGCTCCTCGGCCAACAGCCTGGTCCTGGCCTGCACCCCGGCCGAGCCCGGCCACTTCGCGGTCCTTGTGACGGTCACGGATAGCCTGGGGGTCTCAGCGACCTCGGTGGCTTCGCTGACCGTGGCAGCGGCCCTTTCCGTCGAGAGTTCGATTGGAGTCGGTCCGGTTCTCGGCGCTGACGTGGGCGTGCCGGTTGGGATGAGAGCGGTCGCCCTCGGTGGCGCGGGGGCATACCAGTTCGAGTGGGAGTTCGGCGACGGTGACTCAGCGTCCGGGCGCTGGGTGAACTACACGTACTCGGCGCCAGGGACGTACGTCGCGGAGGTCACGGTGACGGATGCGACCGGGGCAACGGCGGTGAACGAGACGGCGCTCGTGGTTGCACCGGACCCCACCGTGGTGCTCGCGGCATCCCCGCAGAACCGTACCGACGTTGGTGTTCCCGTCCTCCTCAGCGCCTCCGTGTTCGGGGGCACCGGAACCGGCACGGGGACCTGGTCGTTCGACGACGGCACCAACGCGACCGAGAACCCGACCTCTCACTCTTGGGACGCCCCCGGTCAGTACGGGGTGCAGTACTCCTACCGCGACGCCCTCGGAGTGGCCGCCCCGACAGCCACACTCGAGGTCACGGTCCACCCTAACCTCATCGGCCGGTTCAACGTCACCTGGGCCCAGCAGCCGCCGATGGTGGGGACGCAGTTCACCTACACCGCCCAGCTTCTCGACGGCACGCCCCCGTTTGTGGTGAACTGGTCGTTCGGTGACGGCGCGTACCAGGTACGGCCTGACGGTCCATCACGCGTACTCGGCCGCCGGGGAGTACACGGTCACGGTGACCGCCTCGGATGCGGCGGGCGTCTCCCGGCAGCTGAACTTCTCGAACATCGAGGTGAGCCCGGAGGCGACCCCCCGGACCCCTCTGCTGGGTGGCGGGTTCGGCGCATCGTTCGCGCTGGGTCTCCTCGTCGGCGCGGCCGCTGCGGCGGTGGTCCTGTTCTGGCTGGAGCGCTCCCGCCGGGCGGGCCCGGGTGGCCCTCCCTCCCCGTACGTGCCGCCGGCACCCGCGCCGCGCAACGGACGCAACTAGGTCACCGTCGACGTCGCGGTGCTCCCCGCGAGACCGTGTAGCGCACGGGGATGCGGGAGGCGCCGTGCGTCCAGTACGCGCACCGCGTGCACTCCCGGCCGATCACTACCGTCTCTCCCGTGAGCGTCCGGTTCCGGATCGGGGCAAGGGCGGAGCGGCAGACGGGGCAGAGTTCCGGAATCGGCCGGCCGGGCCGTTCGGTGTAGTGCACCGTCAGCTTGACCCCCGGCACCTCGACAAGGAGACGCCGCAGTCGCGGCCCACCGACCGCTGCGAGCGGCTCGTCCTGGCGCAAGCTTTCGATCACCGCCTCGCGGAACGCAGCAAGCGAGCCGAACGACGCCTTGCCGCCCCGCACCGCCGCGCGGGCGGCACGCGCGACCAGTTCGTCCGCGGGTCGGCGGTACCGGCCCGGGCGAAGCTCCCTAGGCGGCGAGGGAGCCTCGGCGGCCCTGTCGGGCACGGATCTCCTCTGTGTAGAAGCTCGCCGCCAGCTCCGTTTCCCTCGGTCCGATGGCGAGGTCCGGGTCGGTCGGGTCGTGGAAGTACGTCAGCAGGGCCGCCGCGGCGGCGAGGCGTACGGCCCGGCTCTTGAGGCGTGGGGAGAACTTCGGGATGGAGGTGCCGTCCAGCCCCTTCTCCGAGACCGCCCGGAGCCGGTCGTAGAGCGGACGCTCCAACCGGACCGCCCGACGCCGGAACTTGCGCGCAACCAGCGGATGGCCGGTCTCGATCGCGTGTACGAGCGTAAGGTGGTCCCGGATCGACTCCGCGAGCTCGAAGTCGAGCTCCCCCAGCTCGAGCCGCTCGGCGGCGTGTTCGACGGCGCGGAAGCGGCTCGGGGTCATCGGGTGGAATCGCAGGAGCATCCGGTCCTCGAGCGCGGCGAAGTTCGGGTCGGCGATCGTCGTCCAGTAGTCGTCCGCCCCGCCGGTACGGACGTTGTAGTTCACCGAGAAGAACGAGCGGAAGGTGTACGGGCCGACGGTCCCGAACGTGGTTTCCCACTTCACTTCGCGCTGTTCCATCACCAGCTTGAGCGGTTCGACCATTCCGCGGTACTTGAACCAGTCGTTGAACTCCGGCACGATGAAGTTGAACGTTCGGCCGGTGTACGACGCGCCGACGCGGAGGAATTGGGCGGGCGTGATCCCGCCGCAGTAGCGGTTGCGGCCGGGGAGGCCGTGCGCGGGGACCGCGCTCCGTGGGTTCCCGCGGACGAGGTCG
Organism: uncultured Thermoplasmata archaeon; assembly: GCA_963719635.1. Lineage (GTDB taxonomy): Archaea > Thermoplasmatota > Thermoplasmata > Lutacidiplasmatales > UBA184 > Lutacidiplasma. The sequence goes on from CAVRCS010000004.1 coordinate 628,452, forward strand.
TCGATAGAGAACGTCTTGCCGGTGCCCGGTGGGCCGAAGAGGGCGAGATGGAAGCCGGTCGCGCCCGTGACGCGGCCGGTCGGGGCGAGCAGCGGCGCGTCCGCGAGGGCGTACTGCTGGAGGAGCGCGATCAGGGAATCGAAGTAGAGCTCCTCCCCGAACAGCTCCCGCAGATACCGGCCGAGCCGTGTGACGTCGAACTCGGCTCCGAAAGCGAGAGTCGCATCCAGCCGACGGCCGACGACCGCTCGGAGGCGGTCGAGGAAATCCGAGTCCATGGAGCGGATCTCCGCCTCCTCGTCGGGGACAAGCGAGGCGCTGGCCAGTTCGGCGGCGTCCGTGCGCGCCGACTCGCCCACGAGCAGCCGGCGGAGTTCGTCCGGGTACGGGACCCGGTACAGCTTGTCGCCGCTGCCCGCGGCGACCTCCTCGAGAAGGCCCCGGCGCTTCAGTCGGCCGAGCAGGCGGCCCGGGTCCTCGAAGACCCGGTCCTTGAGGAGACGGCCGCGGAGCTCGGAGTGGCGGAAGCTGGGGGGAGCAGCGGCGACCCCGCGCACGGTCCGGCGGCGCTCGGCGTCCCCCACGATCGCAACGAGCGCTCGGGCGACCGGGACCTCGGACGGCGCGACCTCAAGCCCGACCGGAGCGGCCACCGGCTCCCACCACTCCGCCCATCGACTTATAGTGCGCCTCCGACCAGCGTGGAGCAACGTGGTCGGCCACGGGTTCAGCGGGTACGAGCGCGAGCTGCGGAGCGTGCTGTCGGGGGACCCCACGGCCGTCCGTGCTTACTCCCGGAGCCTCGCTCCCACCGAGCGGGCGGATTTCGAGCGGCTGATCGAGGAGCCGTACCTGGTCGTCCGGGGAGCCGGCTCGCTGGGCCTTGACCTGGTCGCGCTGCGCCGGGAGCTGGCGCTGCCGATCGAGGTGAAGGCGTCGTCCGCCCCGGTGATCCGGTTCACCGCCGCGAGCGGGCGGGCGAACGAGCAGCTCGCGACGCACTGCCGCGTCGCCACCCGCGCGGGGTTGATGGTGTTGTACGCCTACCGTCGCCTCGGCCTTCGGGGCCAGGAGGCGTGGAGGGTGTTCGCGGCAGGGAGCGCCAAGACGCGCGGCGTCCACGCGGCCGCGTTCCGCGCCGTCCCGCCCGTGCAGTCGACGCGGGAGGGGAACGGGATCCTCCGCTGGGACGGCGGCATGCCCCTTTCCGCGTTCCTCGGCCGCGTCCGCTTCCTCTCCTCCGGAGCGGAGCCGTCGGGCGGATGAACGTCCGCGTCGCCGGGGTCGGGGTCGGGAAGTTCGGCAAGCGCCCCGAGGGGCTGGTCGACCTCGCCGCTGAGGCCGCGGCGCTGGCGCTCGAAGGGGTCGGCCGCAAGCCCGTCGATCTTCTGGTCTGCGGCACGATGCTCGCCCACGGCCCGTCCGGCGCTCTGCCGTTCCTGCCTCGGCTGGCGGGACGGCTGGGACTGGAGTCGGCTACGGGCCTTCGGGTCGAGGCAGCGAGCGCGACCGGGGCGATGGCGTTCCACGCCGCGGTCGAGGCGCTGGAGGCGGGACGCGCGACCCGCGCGCTGGTCGTGGCGGCCGAGAAGATGACCGACCAGCCCACGGCGGCGTTGACCGCCGAGCTCGTGGCGGCCCTTCACGAGAGTGAAGTCGCCGCGGGCGCGACGATGGTCGGGCTCGGAGCGCTCGTCGCCCAGCGGTACCTCGAACGGAACGCGATCGCGCCCGAGACGATCGGGCTCGTGAGCGTCCACGACCGGGCGTGTGCGGCGCGCAACCCGCGCGCGCACTTTTCCACCCCCGTCACCGCCGAGGAGGTCTCGACGAGTCGGCCTGTCGCGCTGCCGCTGCGGCTGCTTCACTGTGCGCCGATCACCGATGGGGCGGCGGCCGTCGTGCTGGAGAGGGGAAAGGGCGAAGCGACGGTACTCGGGCTCGGCCAGGGGTTCGACTCGTTGCGGCTCGTCGACCGGAACGACCTGACAACGTTCAGCGCGACCCGGCGCGCCGCCAAGCGGGCGTACGAAGAGGGGCACCTGACACGGAAGAACGTCGAGGTCGTGGAGCTGCACGACGCGTTCGCCCCGTTCGGGTTCGTCCACCTCGAGGACCTCGGGTTCTGCGGGCCCGGCGAGGGGGCGGGATGGTACGAGCGCGGGTGGGTCGCCCCGGACGGGCGGCTGCCGGTGAACCCCTCCGGCGGGCTGCTTGGCCGGGGCCATCCGGTCGGCGCCTCCGGACTCGCCGGCATCGCCGAGATCGCTCTCCAGCTGCGGGGGGAGGCGGGAGCCACCGCCGTCGCGAAGCGGCCGAAGGTAGGACTGGCCCACTCCATGGCGGGCCTCGGGGTCCAGAACTTTGTGACGGTCCTGGGGGAGCCGAGCCCGTGACCGACACCGGATCCGACCTTACCCTCGCGAAGTGCTCCACGTGCCACGCCCGGTTCGTCCCGGTCGACGGACCGTGCCCCCGGTGCGGCGCCTCGCCGGTCGAACCGTACACCACCCCGGCCGTCGGGACCGTGCTGGCGGTCTCGGCGCTCGAGGTGCCGCCGCCGGGGTGGGAGCGTCCCCACCCGCTCGCGTTCGTCGAGGTCGAGGACGCCGTCCGGCTCCTCGTGATCCCGGACCTTCCGCTGCCCGCGGTCGGGGCGCGCGTCACGGTGCGCCGCGACGGCGTGGTCTATCGGGCGGCGCCCGCTGGCCCGACGTAACAGGAACGCGGGGAGGGGGAAGTTCCGGCGGCCGGGACCGCCCGACCGCCTTTTGAACCCCCGAGGTGAAACCACCACTGGATTAGCAATCCAGCGCCTTACCGGGCTGGGCCATCCCCGCTCGGGCGACCCAGCGGGTTGTCGGGGATAAAACCGTGGCTCCTCGCGGCGAGCGCGGGGCGGTCCGGACCTCCGGCACTTAAGCCGAACTCCGGTCCGGCGGCAGTGCTAGGCCGGCGGCCAGCCGTCAACGCAGTTTCGGTGCTCACCTTCACCGAGATCCGGTCGTTCCTCCGAACGTCCCGGGCGCTGCCGGCGGCGACCTTCTTCGGGGTCCTGTACGCGCTCGCCTCCCTCCTCGGCGGGGGGATGCTGAGCCTGTACCCGCTCGGGGGCGGGACGACCGTCGAGATCCTGACCGGCAGCGGCACGGGTCAGGGGTGGTGGAACTACCCGGGCCTTCTCGTGGTGGCGCCCTGGGGGGTCCTGGCGCTGCCGATGTTCGCCACGTTCGCGATGGTCGTGGTCGCGGTCGGGGTCGGACTCGGGATGGCGGTCGCCGCCGTCCTGATCTACCGCCTCGTTCGCCCGTCGCCGCAGGAGCTGGCGCGCACCAAGGCGGTCGGCGCGCTCACCGGCCTCACCCCGGCGATGATCAGCCTGGTGACGCTCGGCTCCTGCTGCACGACCACGGCCGCGGCCACCGGCGGCATCGGCCTCATCGCCCAGGCGTCGGGGACGACGACGGCCAACCTCCTGGCCAACAGCTGGTACCTCGGCCTCGCCCAGATGATCATCGTCTGGGTCGCCCTGGTCGGCCAGGAGCTGCTGCTCACCGTCTACGGCGGATTGCTCGGACTCCGAGGGCCGGTGGGGGCCCCTTCGCCTCTTTCGGCGCCCCGGATCGACCGGCGCTGGGCCGCCGGCGCTGCGCTCCGCTCGGTGCTGGCGATCGGCGCGGTGCTGTGGTCGCTGTCGATGTTCGCCGAGTGGACGACGCACGACCCGATGACCGCGAGCGCCGGTTGGTGGTTCCGCTGGGTCGTGCAGCACCAGCTGATCGCCGCCGTCGCGGCGGGAGCCGCGTTCGTCCCGTTGGGGGCACTACGCTTCGTGCGGTTCGCCCGCAAGGGGGCCGGACGGATCGTCGGGGCCGTTCTCGTGCTCGCTTCCGTTTCGCTGCTCTTCTGGCTGCCGGCTCCGCTCCCGTCCTGGGGTCTTGACAGCCTCGGCAGCCAGATGCTCGGAACGCTGGGAGCATCGACTGCGTGGGGGGCGATTCCGCTCGGCTCGGTCACCGGGGCGGCGTTGTACCTGCGCTGGGCGCTCGAGTATCTCGCCCCGGCCGGCTTCGTGCTCTTCGCGGTCCTGGCGCCGGATCGCGCCTTCGCGCCCCTGATCGCGACGGTCGCGGGCCCTGCGACCCCCGCGTGGCGGGAGACCGACGCCGCGGCGCAGGACGTCCCCGCGGCCACAGGGGGAGGTATCGCAAGCGCGCCCCCCGGGAGCCTGACGGAGGCCGCGATGGCCTCCGAGGGTTCGCGGGACCCCGCGTGAGCGCCCTGGTCCTGGGCCTGCTCGCGGTCCTGGCCGCCGCCATGGCGACCTCGACGGCCGTCTTCGTGCGCTGGGGGGCCGAGGGGACGAGCGCCCTGCGTGCCTCGACCGTCGTCTTCCTCCTCCTCATGATGAGCGGGATGCTGGGCGGCGGCCTGGTCTACGAACTGCACCCGGACCGCGAGAGCGCGGTCGTCGGGCTCTGGCTCGCGAGCGTCGTCATGTCCGCGAGCGTGGCGATCATCTTCGTCTCCTTCCTCCGCGAGCTCGGCCGGATCGCCGACGGGATCGCCGCCGCCCGACCGTACGCCCTCGGCTCCGGCATGACCGCCTCGGTCATCGGGCTCGTCCTGGTCAACGAGGGCCTGATGGGCTGGACGTTCGGGTTGGCGGCGGGTGCGATCGGCCGAGCGACGCCGGTTGGTCTCGTCGGGACGCTCGGGCTCCTGGCGACGATCGTCGTGACCCCGTGGTTCACCTTCCCGATGGTCGCCGAGATGCTCCTGACGCTGCTCTGGCTTCGGCAGCGGCTGTTCCCGGCGATGGGGTGGCTCGTCCTCACCCAGCCCGTCGCGATGTTCTGCTCGCCGCCAACGCTCGCCGGGACGGGGTGGGCGGTGGGGACGTCGGTCGGCGCGAGCGCGGCGATGGCCGCCGCGATCGGATACCCCGTGCTGCTCGTCCACCGCAGCGCCACGCTTCCGAGCGCGGTTCCCCGGTTCGCCGCCCGCTTGTGGCTCGCGTATGGGATCATGGCTGCGGGGATCGCGCTCTGGGCGGTCGACGGGTCGGCCCTTCTGTTCGCGCTCGCGATCGGAGTGCAGATGGTCGTCTTCCTCGGGGCGATCCTCGGCCCGCCGGACCCGGACGCGAGCCCGGAGACCCTGCAAACGAACGGGCACGTCGCGGCCGTCCCCTCGGCGGGACCCTGACGCGCACGGGCCCCGCGGCTTACCTACGGCGGCCGTAGTAAGCACTCTGCTATCTTAAACGTCCCCCCGGTCGGCGACGCCTAAGGGTTGTAGCGAATGAGCGTGGCCAGCGTCCCGGTCCTCGCGGCGGTCGCCACGGCGATGGCGCTCGCGACCGGCTACCTGCTACGGTACGTGGTCGAGGCCCGAGGCCGGGGGGGCCATGGAGTCGGGCTGTTCCTTCTCGCGATGATGGGCGAGATGTGGGTCTCCGCGGTCCTCTACTTATCCGCGCCGTCCGCGGGTCGGCTGGTCATCGCCCTCGCCGTCAGCGGCGGCCTCATGGTGGCGACCGCCGCGCCGCTGCTGCTCGTACTCCTCCGTCCTGTCCCCCCGCGGCGGCTGAGACGCCGGGTCCGGCATCGGGCGGCCCCCTTCCCTCGGGCTCCTCGGGGCCGCGGTGGTCGCAGGACTCGTCCTGGTCAACGAGTTCCTGATGGGGTGGGGTCTCCTGCTCGCGTCCGGGACCGCAGCCTCGGCGATCGGGAGCGGGGGCGCCGCGGGGGTCATCGCCCACGTCGTCGACTCCCCGTGGTTCCTGTTCTCGATGGCGGGCGAAATGGCGGTGACCGCCCTCCTCCTCGGGAGCCGGCTCCCGGTGCCGGTACGCGCGATCCTGCTAGCCCAGGCTGCCATCATGGTGTTCTCACCGCCGGCACTCGCCTCGGCGATGTGGTCGTCGCTCGCGCTGTACGTCTCGAGCGGGGTGATGATCGGCCTGTTCGTCTACGTCTTCGAGTATCTCTACAGGAACCGGCAGCTCTCCCGGGGCCTCTCGGCGTACCTCGTGGGCATGCTGGCGGCCTACGCCGGGATGATGCTCGGGTTGTTCGCCTGGTCGTACTTCGGCTCCGCCCCGACGTTCGCGGTCTCGGTGATCGTCGAGATGGCCGTCTTCTACGGGGCCGTCTCGCTCCCGAGGGCGTTCTCCGGCCCGGTCGGCGCGCCGTGGACGGAGCGGCCGAACTGGACGTTCGCCGTGCTGTCGCTCATCTTCGTCGCCGAGGTGGCGATGGGAGCGGTACTCAGCCTGAACCTGGACCCGGCCGACTACGTCGGAGGCTACCCGTTCCTCGCACTCGCCGGGCCTCCGGCGGCCGTTGTCGTGAACGCCCTGCTGAACACGTTCTGGTTCCTCGCCACGTCCGTCGGCGTCGACCTGGTTCCTCGTGATGATGGGCCTCGAGATGGGCGTCCTCGTCGCCTTCAAGTACCGCGAGACCCGCCACCTCGAGAACCGCGTCCGCCTGCTCCTGATGATGGGGTCGTACGCGGCGTTCGCGGTCTTCTACCCCAGTCTGTACTTCGGCCTCGTCTTCCCGAATGCCGCCAACCCGAGCACGGTGCCGGTCCTCGGCTGGAGCATGGGGATCGGGTCGTACCCGCTCGCCTTCGGCGTCTTCGGCACCTTGCTCGCGACCTACGTGATCACCGGCGCGCTCGTCGTGCTGTTCGGCCGCCGGGTCGTCTGCTCGGTCTTCTGCACGGCCCCGCTGATGTACCAGGGGACGACGATCGATGCGATGAAATCGTTCAACCGCTCCGAACCGGTCGCCCGGAAGTACCTCTCGAGCCGCTTCTCCGGCGCGTACTCGGTCACCACCGGTCTCATGATGACGGCCCTCGTCGGGACGTCGCTCCTCTCGTACCTGAACACCGTCGGGGTCACCCACGCCTACGTCCTCGGGACCGACCCGAGCGTCTTCCTCTTCGTTGCCTCATTCTCGATCGCGTGGTACGTCCTGTTCGTGTCGATCCCGTACGCCGGGAACTACAACTGCGTCACGATGGGCTGGTGCTACACCGGTGACGATCACCCAGGCGTTCCAGAAGGTCGGCTTCTTCAAGCTCAAGGTCCGCGACAAGCAGGTCTGCCGCGACTGCACGACGCTCGACTGCGCGAAAGGCTGCCCGATCGGGCTCGTCGACATGCCCGGCCACTTCCGCCAGACGGGGGAGTTCCGGAGCACGAAGTGCTGCGGGGTCGGCGAGTGCATGGAGGCGTGTCCGTACGACAACATCTACATCTCGGACGTCCGCCACTGGGTTCGCCGGCGCCTCGGCCTGCCGGAGGTCGGACCTCGGCGCACCGGCCCCGGCTTCGCCGCCGCCGGGGTCCACCCCGCGGCGCCCGCCGCCCGGGCGCTCCCCGTGGGCGCTATGCCGCTGCCGATGGCCGGCGAGCCCCGAGCGTCCTCCGGCGGGTAGACCCGACCTCCGGCCCACAGGCCGTTAAGTAATCCGACGGCGGTCGGCGCCGAGAGGAACCGTGCGCGTCACGCGAGCCGGCGTCGTGGGCGCCGGGACGATGGGGGCGGCCATCGCCGAGGTGCTTGCCTTCAACGGCATCGAGGTCGCGCTCAAGGACGTCGACCGGCCGACGGTCGACCGCGGGCTTGCGCGGGTCCGGTCGATCGTCGACGAGCTCGTCGGCTTCCACGCCGGGCGGGCCGACAAGGAGATACGCCGGGTGGCAGAGGAGGCCGGCGAGCTGACGCCGGCGCAGGAGGCGAAGCTCCGCGCCTCCCTCGCCCCGAAGGTCTCGAAGGAGCGCGGGGAGGAGATCGTCGCGCACGTGCACGGCGTCACCGACTACGACGCGTTCGGGGACGCCGACTTCGTCGTCGAGGCGGTCTTCGAGCGGGAGGCGGTGAAGCGGCCGGTGCTGGAGGCGCTGGACGCCGTGCTCCCCGAGCACGCGGTCGTCGGGACGAACACCTCCTCGCTCTCCGTGACCCGGCTCGCACGCGGCCTACGCCACGCGCGCCGGGTGCTGGTCACCCACTTCTTCAATCCGCCGTACACGCTTCCGCTGGTCGAGGTCTCCGGCGGCGTCGACACGCTGGACGACGTGGTCCAGGAGACGGTCGACTTCCTTCAGGGGCTGCAGAACCACCGTGGACCTCTCGTGCCGATCCGTGCGAAGGAGTCGCCGGCGTTCGTGGTGAACCGGCTGCTCATCCCGGTCCTCAACGAAGCGTGCTTCGCGCTCGACGAGCACGTCGCGAGCGCGCGGGAGATCGACCTCGCGATGAAGGCCGGCGCGGGGATGCCGATGGGCCCGTTCGAGCTGGGGGACATGATCGGCTTGGACGTCGCGCTCGAGGTCGCGGAGACGCTCCATCGCGAGTTCGGCGATCCGAAGTACCGGCCCGCTCCGCTGCTGCGTCGGCTCGTCGACGCCGGCCACCTGGGGCGCAAGACCGGACGCGGGTTCTACGAGTACCCTGGCGGCTGACCGATCGAACGCTGGGCGTCGGTCAGACCGCTCAGGGGAGCACGGTTCGTTCGCCGCGGTAGCGACGCGTGCCTACGACGCCGGCGCCGCCGGTCGGTGGGCGAGAGCGGGCGGCTCAGGGCCGCTCGGCGAAGACGCGGGAGCGGCAGGAGCGGCGGGCGTCGCCGCCACGGCGGCCTGCTTCGTCGGCGGGGGCGGGGGACGCGGAGGCGGTGGCATCAACCGCTGCCGCAGGAACCCGACGATCTCCGCCCACGCCCGCTCGGCGGCCGGCATGTCGTAGGCCCGCACGTCCCGGGAGAGGAAGTCGTGGCGGACCCCCGGCACTTCGACAAAGGTCGCACGGGAGGCCGCCTCGCTCGCGCGGACCTGGGCCTCTGCGCGTGCCGCCGCCCGGTCGGAACTCCCACGGATCAGCAGCAGCGGCGCCGTCACAAGGCTCGGAAGGTTGGGCGGGACGACCGGCATCGGATAGGCGAGAGCGACCGCGGTGATCGAGGTGCTCTCCGCGGCCACCGCGAGCGCGAGGGTCGCGCCGTAGGAGGTGCCGAACACGGCGGCCCGGGCCGGATCGACCATCTCGCGGGCGAGCAGGGTCCGCAGGGCGTCCTTGTAGAGCGTGAGCAGCTGCGTGACCTTCGCCGCGGACGCCGGGACGCCTCCCCGGAAGGCCCGGCCGGCACGCAGGGTCGCGTGGTGCGCGAAGCCGATGCCGTCCGTCTTGCTGACGTCCGGGATGAGGACCTCGAACCCCTCGCGCGCGAACCGGATCGCTCCGTCGAGGAGCGTGGTCGTGATCCCGTAGACGTCCGGAGCCACCAGGACGACCGGATGGCGGACCGTCTTGGTGGGCGTGAGCGTGATCGCCGGAGCCCTCCCCTCGGCCGTGCCGGTCGTCGGGTACCAGATCCGGTCGCTGCGGTAGAGGGGAGCGGGGGCGGTCGGCTTCTTCTCCGACTTGAGCCACGTCTTGTTGAGGAAGTCGATGACGCAGAGGCGGTACCGCTCCTTCTGGAGGACGATCACCGCCTGGCGCTTGCCGCAGATGTCGCAGACGCCGACGATGCCACTCCCGAACTGCGCGTCCGGCAGGTCGAGCATCCGGTCGTCGTCGCGCATCGTCCGGCCGATATCGAGCCGAGGTCGATTCTTAACAGTTCGGGCGCGGCGGCCGCCGGGGACGCGCCCGGGTCGGTTCGCGCCGGGCGCCGCGTCGTAGCTCCAGCCGGGTCCGGTCGCGGGGGACCAGGACCGTCCCACCGATCGCCTCGACACGCAGCGCCAGGTTCCGGTCGCTGGTGACCACCGGCGCGCCGGTCATCGCCGCCGCCTCGAGGACGGCCGCGTCGCCGCGGAGGCGGGTCGGGACGGACGTTAGCCGCCGGACGAACGCCCGCGCGAGGACGGAGTGCGGGACCTCCTCCGCCACGAGCCGGTCGAGCTCGGCGAGGACGGAGGCCGGGACCGTGAGCTCCGCGCCCGGGACGAGCCGGTCGACCTCGTCGCGCAGGGGCAGCCGCTCCCGGAACGGAAGGAACGCCGCGTTCGTGTCGAGGAGGACGGTCCGGCGGGACGCCGGGGGCTTACGGGGCGCGGACGACGATGCCGAGCTTCTCCCGGTCGTACTCTGTTCCTCCGCGGCGTTGCCGCAGCAGGTACCGCTGTGACTTCTGGTTGGCCGTCTTGGGAATCTCGTCGACGAACTCGACGTACTTCGGGACCATGAAGAACGGCAGGTGCTCCACGCAGTAGGCGAACAGCTCCTTCGCGTCGAGGGCCGCCCCGGGCTTCAGCTGGACGAACGCCTTCACGTCCTCCTCGCCGAGGGGCGACGGCAGCCCGACGACGACCGTCTCGAAGACGGCCGGGTGTCGGTTCACCACCGACTCCACATCGTACGGGGCAAGGTTCTCCCCGCGGCGGCGGATGATGTCCTTCTTCCGGTCGACGAAGTAGTAGTAGCCGTCCTCGTCGCGCGTCACCGTATCCCCGGTGTGGAACCAGAGGTTCCTCCACGCTTCGACGGTCTGCTCGGACTGGTGGAGGTAGCCGAGAAACATCGTGAAGGGGGCGCGCGGGCGAACGACCAGCTCGCCGCGCACGTTCGGTCCGACCGGCCGGTCGAGGTCGTCGACGACGTCCGCCTCGACGAAGCCGAGCGGCGTGCCGATCGACCCGACGCGCACCGCCGAGGGGGGATTCATGAGCGTCGTGCAGCCGCACTCGGTCATGCCGTAGAGCTCGATGATCGAGACGCCGAACCGCCGCTCGAACTCCGGCCAGACCGCCTTCGTCGCCCCGGCGGTGAGCGCGGTCCGGACCGGGTGCCCCCGGTCGGTCGGCTTCTCGGGCTGTTTGAACAGGACGTTGACCATGGAGATGAGCAGCGAGACGTGCGTCGCCCGGCTCCGCGCGGCGCTCTCCCAGAAGGTGGTGGCATGGAACCGCTCGTCGAACGATGCCTCGAGGTCGTTCAGCAGCGCGACCAGCGTCGTCATCTCCTGGGCGTTGCAGTGGAACAGCGGCAGTGCCGTGAACAACCGGCTCTCCGCGGCGAGCCGGCTGCGCGCGGCGATCTCCACCGGCGTCGTGATCTGCTTCTGGTGAGGGATGACCGCGCCCTTGGGCGGACCCGTGGTGCCGCTCGTGTACATCACCGAGACCGGCTCTTCGGGCCGCGGGGCCTCGGGCAACTGTGCCCCGGGCTTCGCCGGCAGGTCGGCGAAGGGGACAACGCCGGCGGCCAAAGCCTCGGAGGACCCCGGCGCGTCGACGAGGTACTCGAGCGGGATCTTGAGGCCCGCGCGGAACGGGGCGTACGACTCCCAGAGCCGGCGATCGACGACCAGCGCACGGGGGGCACTGTCGGCGAGCTCGTAGCGGAGGATCTCTCCCTTGAGCCCCGTGTTGAGTGGAACGAGCGGGGCGCGGGTCTTCGCGCAGCCGAACCAGAGGAGCGGGAACTCCGGCGTGTTGAACAGGAGCGCGGCGACGCGGTCCCCGGGCCGTACCCCCGCACGGACCAGGCCGGCGGCGACCTCCTCCGACCCGCGGTCCAGCTCCGCGTAGCTGAGCGCGCGTCGCTCGAAGCGGAGCGCGGGGGCCGACCCGTTCTTCTCCGCCTTTTGCCGGACGAGCGTGGCGAGGTCGTGGTACTCCTCGCCGGCGTCCAGCATCGGCGCGCCGAAGGGCCGGCCGCCATAACGGTTCGCGGACGGCGGCCGGGTCGGGGGGAAGCGCTCTTGGTCGGCTCGGGGGTCGTCGGGGCGATGGCTCGCGCGAACGGTCCGTACCGACGGGGGGCGCCGATCGTGCCGGAGCTCGCCGCCGGGGCGGTGGTCGTCCGGGGGCAACGGCTCCTCCTGATCCACGAGGTCCGCGAGGACCGCTGGTGCCTCCCGAAGGGCCACGTTGACCCGGGCGAGTCGCTCGAGACCGCGGCCCGGCGGGAGGTCGAAGAGGAGACCGGCCTCGCCGACATCGAGCTGGGCGAGGAGGTCGGAGAGGTGAGCTACCGGTTCTATTCGCCAGGGCGTCGGCTCAACGTCCACAAGACGATCGTCTACTTCCTCGGGACGAGCGTGGGCGATGAGGTTCGGCTCGAGCGGACGTTCGACCGGTTCCAGTGGCCGACGTTCGGGCCGGCCCTCGAGCTGGTGCGCCGCGACACCGACCGCGCCATCCTGGCGAAGGCTCGGCTCCTGATCCGGCCCGGCGCCAGGCTCTGAGCGTTCAGAGAAGAAGGGTCGGAAAGGGTTGCGTGGGCCGTGAGGCCCACGCGGGGCGCCGAGGGCTGTGCGTGGGTGAGCTCTCCTCGGTCCGCTACGGCGCGGGGCCGTTCGGGCTGTACGGCGAGGTTACGCCCGTAGGGGGTGCGGGCGGGGCCGGGGTCGTCGCTCCGCTCGCCCCGACCGGGACGTACGCCGGCGCGGTGCCCGTGGGCGGGCGGCGGCGGGTCAGCAGTAGCGCGACGGCCACAATCGCGACCGCGCCGCCGACCCCGAGGACCAGCAGCAGCGCGCCGAGCTGGTGGTTCCCACCCGGGCAGCCGCTCCCGTACTGCATGCACGTGCCTTGGGCCTGGGCGGCCTGCGGGCTCTCGGGCTGCTCCCAGACCGTGGTGCCCGAGCCGGACGTTGCGGGGGCCGCCGCGGGGGCGGCGCCGCCGGAGCCGGAGGTGACCAACGCGGGCGCGGGGACCGAGCCGCTGGTCGTCATGTTCGCCGCGGTGATCGACCGGGCGCTGACGTGGCCGCCGCTCAGGAAGACGGACTCTGAGGTGATCGCCGTAGTGCCGAGACCCTTGCCGGCGATCGCGCCGGACCCGACTGCGAACAGGTCGAAGCCGTGCGGAACCAGCAGGATCCCGCCGTAGAGGTCGAACGGACCGCTCAGCGCGAGGCCGACGGCGGTGCGCGCGCGGTGGTCGCTCCAGTGGCCGTAGGTGGAGCCGACCCGTCCGAGCACGGTCACCGTGGTCGCCTTCGACCAGTTGCCGTGGATCGAGCCGTTGGTCGCGCCGCTGGCGTTCCAGCCGTGGTCGACCCACGTCCAGTTGACGTCCCACGACGCCGAGCCTTGGGCGAGCGCGGAGGCGCTCCAGCCGGTGACGCCCGACAGGTTGAGCGGGATCAGGCCGAGCGCGGGGGTGAAGCTCACCGCCGCATGGGCCGAGCCGCTGGCGTTGAGGTAGTCGTCGACCGACAGGTTCGCGGCGCTCCCGTGGAGGGACGCCGCGAGGGAGACGTTGGCGTAGAGCGAGCTGTTCAGGATCCCGAGCGCGGGGACGATCTTGCCCCCGGTCAGGGTCACGGTCGCCGCGTTGGTGACGTTAGCGTACGCCTGGTCGTCCTCGGCGAGCTTGAGGTTGAACGTCCACGAGCTTACCGGGCCGGAGAGGCTCTCGGAGACCGTGACCACGGTCGTCCGGGTCGCCGTCAGCTCTGTCACGTTGTCCGTCGTGTTCGTCGCGCTGTAGATCACGTCGCTTTCCGCCGCGGCGCCGAGCGAGTAGTGCACGTGGCCCGCGTGAAGCGCGTAGCTCACGGAGGCTACTCCCCCGTACGCCCACTCGCCAGACGCACCGCCCGACACGCCTGCCCCGACCGGTGCCGCGCTCGCCGAGGCGGCGAGGACGGGCACAATCGCAAGGGCAAGCAACGTCGCGACGGCGATCGTGGCGAGCTTGGTCGGCTGTCGTCCGTTCGGTGCCATCTTTCCTTCCGACGGGTCGTGCCCGTCAGGGTGCCCTCTCGCCGAAGTGGGGGATAAGGGAATGTTCCGCCGAGGGCGGCAGGCGCTTGGACCGCTTGCTACGGCGTCGCACCCCGCCCGTCCGAGCGGGGGCGGGTTCCCGTCGGCGACCGGCTGACGCCGGTCCGCCACCGGGACCTTCGCGCGGGAGTCCCGGGATCCGGAACCGGGCCGACCGAGCCAGCCGGACGGACGTCTCGTAGCCGGCGTCCGCGTGGCGGGCGACCCCCAGGCCCGGGTCGTTGTGCAGGACCCGGCCCATCCGCCGGTCCGCCGCCTCCGTCCCGTCGGCCACGACGACGAGGCCGGCGTGCAGCGAGTTGCCGATGCCGACGCCGCCGCCGTGGTGGAACGAGACCCACGTCGCCCCGCTCGCGACGCTCAGGAGCGCGTTGAGCACCGGCCAGTCGGCGATCGCGTCCGAGCCGTCCCGCATCGCCTCCGTCTCCCGGTACGGGCTCGCGACGCTGCCGCTGTCGTGGTGGTCGCGGCCGATCGCCACCGGTGCGCTCACCTTCCCGTCGTGCACGAGGGCGTTCACGAGGTGCCCGAACCGCTCCCGCTCGCCGTAGCCCATGTAGCAGATCCGCGCGGGAAGCCCCTGGAAGGCGACCCGCCCGCCGGCGAGGCGGATCCAACGGACCAGGTGCTCGTTCGCCGCGAACTCGGAGAGGATCGCCCGGTCGATCGTGTGGATGTCCTCCGGCGCCCCGCTGAGGGCGAGCCAGCGGAACGGCCCGCTGCCGACCGCGAAGAGGGGCCGGATGTACTTCGGGACGTAGCCGGGGATCTCGAACGCGTCGGCGACGCCCGCCTCGCGCGCTTGGGCGCGGAAGTTGTTGCCGTAGTCGAACGCCTTCGACCCACCACGCTGCAGCTGTAGGATCGCGCGCGCCTCGATGGCGAGCGACGCCCGGACCCGGTTCAGGTAGCCTGGGAGGTCATCGGCCCGCGCGCGTGCCGCCGCTTCGACGGTCATCCCTTGGGGGATGTAGCCGACTTGCAGGTCGTGCGCCGCGGTCTGGTCGCTGACGATGTCAGGGAAGACTCCCCGTCGGGCGACCTCGGGGTAGATGTCGGCGGCGTTCGCCTGAAGGCCGACGGAGAGCGGGCGCTGGCTCGTCGTCGCCTCCCGCACCAGGCCCAGCGCTTCGTCCAGCGACCCGGCGACGGTGTCCAGGTACCGGTGCTCGCGCCGGCGCTCCAAGGCGCGCGGGTCAACGTCGACCACCAGGGCGACCCCGTGGAGCATCGTCACGGCGAGCGGCTGGGCCCCGCCCATCTCTCCCAGCCCGCTCGAGAGCATCCAGCGGCCGGCGAGGTCACCCTGGCCGAACTCGGCGCGGGCCAGGGCCGCGAGCGTCTCGTACGTCCCCTGCAGGATCCCCTGCGTGCCGATGTAGATCCAGCTGCCGGCCGTCATTTGGCCGAACATCGTGAGGCCGCGGGCCTCGAGCTCCCAGAAGATCTCGTCCGTCGCCCAGTGCGGCACGACGACGGCGTTGGAGATCAGGACCCGCGGCGCATCCGGGTGGGTCGGAAAGACGCCGACTGGCTTGCCGGACTGCACGAGGAGCGTCTCGTCATCGGCGAGCTCCCGCAGCGCCTCGACAATGTGATCGTACGCTGCCCAGTTCCGCGCCGCCTTGCCCCGCCCGCCGTAGACGACGAGGTGGGCCGGGTCGCGTGCGACCTCGGGGTCGAGGTTGTTCATCAGCAAGCGGAGCGCCGCCTCCTGACCCCAGCCCCGGCACGACCGCTGCGACCCGCGGGGGGCTCGGATCGTCCGGCCCTCGCCGCTCACCGACGGCACGGCGCTGCGACCTCCCCGAGGCATGTAACTTTGGCATCACCCCGCGGGGGACGCCTCGGCTACGTCGACGAAGGCGCCGACGGCCCGCGGGCCTGTCGGGCGGCGACACCGAAGACGATTCCACCGGCGAGAGCTCCGACGATGAATGAAATCAGGCTCCAGAGCAGGCCGGTGAGCGCGAGCACGCCGAACTGCTGAAGGAGGAAGACGAGGACGATCCCGAGCACCACGCCGGAGCTGACGGCGCTCGACATCGCGCTCACGGGGTGCCTCCGCTACCGGATCCGGGGGCACCGGGAGGAGAGGAACTCGGGCCGGACTCCGACGGGGCCCCTGCAGGGCGCCGGTCGAGGGGTCGCCACCAGATGGCGAAGGGCCACCGGCCGGTTTTCCCGAAGACCAGGGCGCGACCCCCGTCGCGGGGGGTGTGCGTGAGCGTCGGGCGTCACGCACCGCAGCAATCCCCCAGTAGAGCTCCGCGACGGTCAGGAGGAGGAGGACGACCGCCGCAGCAGACTCGACGAGGTAGGGCGCCTTCACGAACGCGAAGAACCCCTCGCTCCAGGCCGTCGAGCCGTTCGAGTAGAGGAGGCTCGCCTTGAGCTGGAAGACGCCCTCCAAAGCCTTGGTGATCTGCCCGAACGTCCACGTGATGTTCGCGGAGAAGTGGTTGGGGAGCGTGGGCGTCGGCTGAGCCCGTGCGGCGGTTAGGACAACCCCGAGGTAGACCAAGGTGAGCGTGACGTTGCGGACCGAGGCGGACGGGTCGATAAAGCTGAACAGGACCGTCGCCGTCTTCCCTTCGGCGAGCGAGAACGCCTTCGCCGGGGTATTCGCTGTTGAGATATTCTTGCCATCCCAGGTGACACTCTCCCCGCTGAGGCCGAGCAACATCGGGGTGGCGTGCGCCGGGCTGAGGGAGACGTGGGCGGCCGAGGCAAAGCCACCGCTCCAGCTCGCCAACGCGAAGAACGCAACGAAGGCCACGCCCGCGGCGCGGAACAGCCGGGTCCCCCCGCTGCGCCGCCTACTCGAGCCGGTCAATTCGACCGGGCCAAGTCGTTCCCTGATAAGAAACGTTGGGCCGGGAGGAAGACGCCCGGTTCGCCGGTTCTGCCGGCGCCGAGGACGCCCTGGCGTGCGTAGGCGCCCGCCTCCGAAGGCAACGATAAAGGCCTCGGGGCACGGTGGTCGGGTTCGTGCCGCCATAGCTCAGTCGGGAGAGCGGCTGATTTGTAATCAGCAGGTCGGGAGTTCAATCCTCTCTGGCGGCTCCTATCACAGAGTTGATACCCCTCCAGCGCCTCTCCTCTCGGCTTCCCGCGAGAGCCACCCTGGACTGAGGTGCCAGACGCGAGCGTCAGCCTCCTAATGTACAACACGGGACCGTGCCCGGTAGACTCATCCTGTTTCACTGTGCAACATACCTAGGGCGACGCAGCGGGTCATGATGGTCGGCAACCCCCAGGTGTCCCGGCTTGTCGAGGGGAAATCAGGGACAAACGAGCACCGGGGAGTGAGCCTCGTCCTCGTGGCTCTCGGCACTCTTCTCATGCTGGGCGCAATCGGCGTCGCCTGGGTGTTCCAGGCCGGCATCACGCCTCAGGGAGCGAATCCGAATCTTCCAACCCGGTCATCGTTGGATATCCTGGCGGTGTCCCTCGCGGTCTGCGTGAGTGGGGGGATGTTCGTCGCGACCGGCACCTCGGACGCGCTCAACCGCTGGGGGCGAGTCCGCCAACAGTCACCCGCGGGCGAGTGGTTCCGAGTCTGTGGGCAGTTCGCAGTCGAGCTGCTTTCGATTGGAGGAGGACTCGTCATGTTGGGCGTTGTAATCGAGACGCCGACGTGTCTCAGCTCGATTCCGAGCGGCTGCACGACTCCACCCACGATCGAGGTCATTCCGCAGCTCGTCGCCCTGACCGGGACGGGCCTATGCCTCGCTGCCGCGGCTCTGCTCTTTTGCGGCGTGTGCGGTTGGCTCGCGGTGTCTGCGGCGCGATTCGGTCCACCGGCACCCGAACAGGTTACCCAGGAACCGGGTCGTCCTCCCTGAAGGCGCCGTCCGCAACACCGACACGACGATGCACCGTATTCTAGGTAAGTTTTATTCCGGGCCTGTTTCTTACCTAGGAGCCTGTTGCACAGCGACGCTTCGCGCCTGACGTGAACTCTGACGGAGGTACTATAGCCGGGGTCGTCTTCCCTCGGTCATGGAACCCTCGATACCGAAGGCGAACTTCCGTCGCTACGACCCGCACCAGAACCTTCTCCTTCCGCCGAGCCTCGACGACTGGCTCCCCGAGGATCACCTGGCTCGGTTCATCTCGGAGTTCGTCGATAAGCAAATCGACCTGACGCTCTTCTCCCACGGATACGACAACGCCGAGGGAGGCAACCTCGCGTTCCACCCGGGCCTCCTGCTGAAGCTCTGGCTCTACGGCTACTGCATCGGAACCCCCACCTCCCGGAAGGTGGCGCGCGCCACCTTTGACGACGTGGCGTTCCGGTGGCTCGCGGCGGACCAGCACCCCACCTACTCGACCCTCGCGAGGTTCCGCGAGCGGAACCTCGGGAACTTCCACGCGCTGTTCCTCCGCGTGCTGAAGCTCTGTCAAGAGGCGAATCTCATCGGAGGGACCCGCATGGCGCTCGACGGGACGAAGGTGAAGGCGAACGCCTCGAAGCACCGTGCGATGAGCCACGGCAAGATGCTCGAGAAGGAGAAGCAGCTCGACGAGGAGCTGAGGAAGAGCGTCGAGGAGTACTTCCGGAAGGTAGCGGAGAACGACGCCGAGGAGGATCGGCGGTTCGGGAAGGGGAACAACCCGTACAACGCCATCCCCGGCGTGAAGACGGCGGCGGATCGGAGGGAGAAGATCCGCAAGGCGATCGAGGCGCTGGAGGAGCGGGAGCGGCAAAAGGCGAAGGCGGCCGGGAGGGAGGCCGAGCCGATCGATCCGAAGACGCAGTTCAACTTCACGGACCCCGACTCCCGCATCATGCCGGACGGAGCGAACCGAGGCTCGTTCGTGCAGGCGTACAACTGCCAGGCGATGGTCGATGAGAAGGCGCAGATCATCGTGGCCGCCGAGGCGACCCAGGCTCCTCAGGACCGTCGGCAGTTGGTCCCGATGACCGAGTTGACCCGCCAGGATCTCGGGTTCCTACCTCGAGAGATCGTGGCCGATGCGGGCTACTTCGGCGAGGAGTCGATCCAAGCGGTGGAGGACTTCGGGACGATCGTCTACTGCCCGCCGGAACCGGGTAAGACCGCCGAGCGAGCCGCGTGTCCCCGAGGGAGGCCACCGAACGACGAGACGTTCACGCAACGGATGCGTCGGAGGGTCCGGAGTGCCGAGGGCCGAGCGCACTACGGCCGAAGGAAGTGCATCGTGGAGCCGGTGTTCGGCCAGGTGAAGCAAGGTCGAGGGCTGAGGCAATTTCTGATGAGGGGATTACGGAAGGTCCGAGGCGAGTGGCATCTGTGGGCCCTCACCCACAACCTCGGGAAGTTGTATCGGGCGCAGGTCGGATAGGACGAAACGGGGCGTCGGAGTTAGGGATCCGACGAACTGGAAACCGCAGAGACCCGGTAGGACATCAACTCGGAGCTGTGCCACAGGCTCCTAGTCAAGGCGATGACGCGCTCCGAGCTGGCCCACTGCTATCGGTGCGGGTGCTCGTGGTTTGCCCGCCGCGCGCTAGGAAGTTGAACTTTCGGTGCCAACCTCTCTGGCGGCTTCCTCCACGGAGGTACCACGACAGCGGAGTCTAACCACCCGGGCATTCGATCGCCTCGTGCGCGGTGGAGTAGAGGAGGCGGTCCGTTTCATCTGTTGGTTCGACGTAGACCTCGGAGCCGACCTTTCGTCGCTCCAGCAGCGGTCCTGGAAGTGATAGTCGGGCGGCGGTGGCGAGAACTGCTCGTCACCATCCTGACCTGGACTGCGACCGGGAGCTTCCCGTGTCGGGTACTGCGGGCTGAAGGCGAAGGTCGAGTCGAATCGGAACCGAGCAGCCGGTGGAGGAGGGGCGCCGGATCGACTTCCCTTGCACAGCGGTGTACCCGACCGGCCCGCCGGAGGCGCCCCCCGACACGGTGGGACGCCTGTTCCCCGGCGGTGTCGAAGGGGACGACCTATGATCTACGGCAACCTTGCCTCAGGCTAGCGGGTCGCTCAGGATGGGACGCCCGGAAACTCGGCGACCGAGAGAATCCAGCCGAGACCGTTTCCTGGGTAGTAGCCGAATGCCGCAAAGCTCCCTTCCGTAACGAAGGGCCAGTAGGTAACGGGGTGAGGTGAAACTGGGCCCAGGGTTTGCGACTGTGTATAGGATGATTTCCACGTCAACTGGCCCGTCTCGCCGTTCACGATGGCGAGCGGGTCGGAGAACGTAGAAACGGGATAGTTGTCGCCAACGTAGGATGAGGTATCCCAACTCCACATGGAGCCTACGAGAGCATCCGTGCCGCCCAGCGGCAGAGGGGCGAAATCTATGCCTCCCACGCTGCTCACACCGGTGCTGGAAACCTGGCTGAGCGCCAAGGTCAGGTTCCAGAGCGGTGTTCCTGTCATCGAGAACGCCCAGTAGTGCTCCGCCGTCGCTCCGGTGACGACCAGGGTATGGGTGTCGAGCAGGGAAAGTTGAGAGTTGAGGGGGTCGCCGCCGAGGCTAAGGTTTGCGAGCGATGCCGTCGCATTCGTGCTGAAGTCAAACGAGTCGAGGAATGGATTCCCGGTTTGGTTCGCGATGTAGTAGAAGCTGGCTCCGCTTCGGACGACGTTCGTGAATTCTCCGACTACCGAGGGAAGGTACGACCAGTCTGTTCCCCCGGGCACTCTGTACGAATTCGGAAGGACCCCTTGCCATACCACGCTGCCGGACGTGCCGTTGAGAACCGCGACGAGATTCGCGTTCCCCATCAGAGCGAGTGAAATGAGACCGTCACCCATCGAAAGAGTTGGACTCTCAAAGAGCTCGGAGGTGTTGCTCGCCGTGCTCACAGTAGTATTCCACTCACCATAGGTAGACGGGTTTTCCTCGATCGGAACGGTCGAGGCCGTGAAGTTCGTAGATGCGTAAACGCCGACTGCGACCCACCCGTCGTCAGCAGCGACACAGATCCCCGGAAACAACGGAGCCACCGCCCCGTTCGCTTGCTGGGCGCGGAGAAACGTGCCGGTGGTTGCGTTCCACTCGAGGACCCAGATGGCCCGTGAGCCGACCGGGAGAGACGGTTCGAACAGCTCCTCTGAGACCAAAACCCAGGTCCCCAAAGTAACCATGACCAGAGTGCCTCCTTCCACGAGGAGTTGAGCGGGTCCCCCGTGGGCCTGTTCGAAGGAACTGAAGGCTCCCTCGCCGATATCGATTAGGAGAGGAGGCCAATTCTCCTGGCCGCTCGTCCAGTTCGATGCGCTCAGTTGGTAGCTCACGTTGCCGTAAAGTGAGATGTTCTCCTCTTGAAGGACATAGAGGTCTGAGGGGTCGGAAGCAACGATCATGGTTGACGGGCCGCACTGGGCGCAGTTCTCCCGTCCGCGGCTCCAGATTGTCGGGAGCGGAGACTTTGCCGACTTCGGGCTGACAGCACCGTAGACCGCAACCCCAGCAAGAATAATCAGGGTCGCAGCGACGACGGCGCCGATCGCGCCGAGGCTTCGACGCCTCTTGAGCCACGACGGGGTGCCTCCGCCCCGCACAGCCAAAGCATCGGGAGAGTGAGACGGGCCGGGAGTTTCAATACCGGCCATGGCCGGCTTCGTCGTCGTGAAAGTGTCAGCGCGCGGGCGGACTTGAGTCTATTGGGGGCAACTTGGGAAAACTCTGTCCATCCTCGTTAGCGCGGGAAGGCTCGCGCGGCGAGAGGCGAGGAAATTCAAGGCACCGAAATGATGTGCCGCCCGACCGCGCATCGGCTCCTGCGCTGCATGGGGAGACGGGCACTCAAGGAGCTTCGGGCGACGGCATCAGGGCCGACCGCTGCCAGCTCGAGATGTCGGGGGCCTCGAGTCCCAAGATGGATAGGACCCTGACAGGACTCCTCGGATCCGCGACGGGCAGACCTCTGTCCTGAGAGTCAAAGAGCGGCGACCTACGCCCACTCCTCGCCGAGAATCAGCGAGCGGTGGCAGGAGCCCCGCGGTCGGAGAGCTCCAGGAGGATGGCAATGGACGATGGTGGCCGAGGGACCTCCGGGCCCCTTGTCAACGCCAGAGAAAGCGCAGGGCGGCCGGCGTGGAGAAGGCCAGCCCCTCGCTTCGACCCGTGCGCCGACCCTGGCGCAGCGGGGTTGGGTTCGGGCCCGCTGGCGATCGGCCTGACTTCCCAGGGTTCATGCCCGACTGTACCCCCCTGCGGACCCGCAGAATCCTGAAACTTCGGTTACAATCCCTCTGACGGTTTCCGGCGAGCGTGCGGGCCAGGACCGGGTCTTGCTGCGACACGCGCCAGCACCGGTGGCCCACCCCGTGCTGGTCGACACGCGGCCGCCCCGGGAGTCTCGTCCCCGAGCGAACCGATAACCGCCCGGGCGGTTTCACAGATTCGTGGCCAGCCCGGCGCCGACCTGCCCGGAGTGCGGCTCTCGCGTGCAGCCGACTTGGGCGTCCTGCCGGACATGTGCGGCGCCCCTCGAACAGGACCCGGCCGCCGCGGCCAGTCTTTGGGTCACGTCCGTCACCGTCCGGAGGTGGGCCGACCCGGCCCCACCGCCGCCGGGACCACGGCTGGGTGTGGTGGGGGCTCGTCCCCGCCCTGATCATCGTCGTCATCGTGGTCGCCGCGATCCTGATCATCACCCTGGCGCCACGGGCCGCCCAGACCCAGGTGTTGGAGACCCCGGGAACGCTGCTGCCGGTCGCGGGGGACAGCCTCGTCTACGTCGCGTTCGAACTGACAGAGTCGGCGCAGGTGACCGGGGCGTTCCTCGCGACCGAGCCGGTGTGGACGTACATCCTCAACGAGACGGAGTTCGGAAACCTGACGTCCGGCGGCACGCCGGCGCACTCCACGTGGTCCGCCGGGCTGGTCGCGAACCTCACGTTCAGCGTTCGGCTGAACGGCACGTCCAGCGGCACGGTGTGGTACTTCACGTTCATCAATCTCAGCTTGACCTCCGCGGTCGTGAACCTGACCGGCGGGATCTCGACGACGCACTGAGGGCGCCGCCCGTCGGGGTTAGTGGCTCCCAGTAGCCGCCCGGGCTCGGGGGGCGCCTAGGATGCGGCCGGCGCCTCGGCCTGGCACCGGGTGCATTTGGGCGACCACGGGGCATTCACGAGCTTGCACATCGGACACCGCCACGCCCGCGTCCGTGGCTTGGCGGCGGCTCCCGTCGGCGGCGCGGGCCGGTCTGCCCGCGGCCCGGCCGGGCCGGACGGAGCGGTGGCCGCGGTGGCGCGAGGAGATTCCGGAGACGGCGGCCCGGGGATGAACGGCGGCGTCCCTGCCGCCTCGTCCGCGGCGGGCGGGTCCGGGCGGTCACTCGGCTCCTCCGGCTCAGGGTCGAACGTCGGCGGGGGCGGGGGGTCCGAACCCCGCGGGGTCCGCAGCGGCCCGCGCGACGCTGTCCCCGGAACGTAGTGCGCCCGGGACTGGGGGCCACGGCTTAGCCGGAAATCTGAGCTCGGCAGCGTGCGCTGAGGCGCGGTTGGCCGTGGAGGGGACAACGGGGCAGACGCCGGACCGGGCGCGACCGGAGCCGCGACCGCCGGACCGAGGTCAGCCGGCTCGGGAGCCCACCGGCTCGCGCTCGCAGGGGCGGGCAGTCGACGGGACTCCGGTACCGTTCGCTCGGGCCCTCGGGAGACCACAGGTCGCGGGGGCGGCGTCGTCGGGGAAACCGCCCGCACCGCGCCCGGCGAGGCGCGCAGCCCCACGGGCGGGGGCGGGAGAAACACGACCGGAGAAGGACCCCGGACGGAGCTGGCGGCCGCGGCGGGGGAGAGTCGACTCCGTTCGAGTGCCTTGGCCAACCGGTCGGCCGTCGGGAGCGTCACGGGGCCGCGCCCCGCTCCCGTCGGCGAGAGGCGCGACGCCGCCACGATGCCGTCCCACTCGGTGAGCGACGGTCGCCCGGGCGGAGGTCGCTTGGCGCCCCGGGGGACCGGGGGAACCCCGACCGGGAGCGAGCCCGACCACTCCTCCGGGGACGGGGAGTCGCTTCCGTGAGGCTCGGAGATCAACAGTCCGGCGAGGACGCCCGCGACCACGCCGACGCCGAACCCGCCGTACGCGAGGAGGCCGGCGCCGCTGAGCCCGATGACGAGGTAGCCAGCCCATCCGGCGCGGGGGGCCGCGCGGACGGCGAGGAACCCGACGGCGACCATCATCGCCCCCGCGACGACGCCCACGAGGCAGGCGAGGAGGAACAGGGATGGCGCGAATCCCCAGAACGGGCGGGCCCCGCAGCCGGCGGGCGGATGGGTGCAGCTCTTCACGTCGCTCCAGGCACTGGGCAAGTAGAGGACTCCGACCGCGGCGGTCGCGACGCCTCCCACGATGCTGAGCACCAACTGGAGGTCCGGACGCTGATGCAGCGCCCCCCAGAACGGCCGGCGTCCCATCATGGCCCCCCCGGCGGAGTGGGGAGGTGCGCGTCCGCACGCGCCGTCCCGATCAAGGATTCGCTCGGTCCGCCCATCCGTGTCCGCCCGGGCCGGTCGTGGTTCCCTCCCGGTGTCCTCCCAGAGCGACGCCACGGGTCCGACCGTGAACAGCCATCGACTGCTTGGGGGGCCAAGTAGTTTCCCCCGGTCCGGAGGGCCGCCCTCTTCCGGGCGAATGCGCGGCGGGGCTACTGGCCGGACGTCGGCGCAGGTGCCGCCCCGGGCCTGTCGCGCCGGAGCCGCTTTAACGCCGCGCGCGTGTGCACGCCCGGCCTCCAGCTGTCGATCACGTCCAGGACCTTGCCGTCGGGTCCGACCACGAACGTGACCCGCTTGGCGACGCCGAGCATCCCCAGGACGCCGAACGCGCGGCTCACCGACCGGTCGGCGTCGGCGACCAGCGGGAACGGGAGGCTGCAGGTCTCCTGAAACTTCTGCTGGTCGCCGGCAGTGTCGACGCTTACCCCGACGATGCTCGCGCCGAGGGCCTCGAACTCGGGGACGTGCTTGGCGAACTCGCGGGCCTCCATCGAGCAGCCGAGGCTGTTCGCCTTGGGATAGAAGTACAGGACCGTCGTCTTCCCGAGAAGTTCGCTCCGGGCGAACGGCGTCCCCGTCGCGGTGGCCGCCGCGAATTCGGGGACCGCCTCGCCGGCGCGCACAGGGCTGGTCCGCGGAAGTTCCGGCATCGGTGGGTCTCAGCCGGCCCCCACGCGGTCGGGGCGCTTCAGCTCATCGACCGCCCGCAGCTCGGCATCGCTCAGCGGCGCGGACTCGCCGAGGCGGAACAGCTCGTCCCACCGCTCGACCGACGGGGGCGGGACGCACACGGTGACGACCCAAGGGCGGGCGAGGAGGAACCGAAGGGCGGCCTGGGCTAGCGTGCGCCTCCCGGCGAGCGCGAGGGACCGGTAGCGCGCGACGGGGGCGAACTCCGCGTCGAGCTCCCGTACGCTCCGCGGAGGAGCCGGCCGAGCGCCCGGGAGCGTGGGCGCGAACCGGCTCCCGTCGAGGCGGCCCCCGGCGAACGGGTCGCGGGCGACCCACCCGAACGGCCTAACGGCCGCGGAGCGCGCTGCCCCTTCGGCCAGGTCCCTTTGCAGAAGGGAGTACTCACCGGAGAGCAGCGCCGGGCTCGATGCGCGCAGCGCCGCATCCGCCTGGTCCGTCGTTCCGCACCGCCGCACGACCGGACCGGCGACGCCCGCGGGGGCCGGTTCGTTGGCCCGCAGTTCCACGAGCCGGCGGAATCGGCTCGACCTCGGGGCCGCCCGCGCCGTCTCCCCCCAGCGGTGGACGCCCGGAGCGACGGGCAGACCGTCCCCCGATGGGCCGGGGGAACGGGGAGGGACCGTGCCCTCCTGGAGGACGACGATCGGGGCGCCCGGCTCGGGGAACGCCCGGGCGAGCAGCGTCTCGGCGAGCCCCACATCGGGAACCCCGACGGTGTCGAACGTCGTGATCCCGGCTTCGACCGCCCGGCGGAGGAGTCTCACCCCCGCAGCCGGGTCGAGGCCGGACGGCGCCAGGTCGACGCGAAGCGTCAGCGGCGAAACGTCGTGGAGCTCCGGCGCGACCGCCTCCCCGCGTGCGCCGAAGCGAGCGACCCCTCCCATCCCACCGGACATCGCGTGCTGGGCGCATCAAGGGGACGGGAGCGGCCGGTCCGTGGCGTTAATGCGGCCGACGGGTCCCCTCGGACGTGACCTCGTCCGCACCGGTCGATCGGCGGCCGCTCTCGGAGCGGTACCGGCCCGGCCGGCTCGCGGACCTTGTCGGGAACCCGAAGGCCCGCACGGAGCTGTCGGCGTGGGCGGACGCGTGGGACGCCGGGCGCCCCCCAGCGCGTCGGGCGGTGATCCTGGTGGGACCGCCGGGCGTCGGCAAGACGAGCGCGGCGGTCGCCCTCGCGCAGGAGCGGGGCTGGGCGTTGGTCGAGATGAACGCTTCCGAGGCGCGAAACCAGGCGGCGATCGAGCGCGTCGCCGGGCGCGCGTCGCTCACCCAGTCGTTGGATGGTCTCGGCGCCCCCGGGGGTCGGCACCGGACCCTGATCCTCCTGGACGAGGCGGACTGTCTCAGCGGGGTCCGGAGCACCGGGGGAGCCGCCCGGTCGCCGCGCCGGTCCCGCTCCGCAGCTTTCTCGAGGGCCGGTACGGCACGGTCGAGGCTCTCAACGCCGCGTGGGGATTGGCCGGCGGCAAGGTCCGACCGTTCGAGGCGTGGAGCGCGCTCCCCCGTTCGCCAGGCACCTCATCGTGGGGAAAGCTGCCGGCCGCCCGCAGGGACCTGGACGACTGGCGGGCGAGCGCCGCGGTTGTGGAAACCGGGGACCGCGGCGGTCTGGGCGCGATCGCCCGCCTGATCCGGTCGACGCGCCAGCCGCTCGTCCTTACCGTCAACGAGGACCGGCCCCTGCACCGCTCCTCCGCCGTGTTCCGCTCCTACGCACGGACGATCGCCTTCGGTCCGATCTCCGCCGCCGACCTTGCCGCGAGGCTCACCGCGATCGTCCGAGCAGAGCGAATCGAGCTCGGCGCCGCGGGCCTCGGGCCGCTCGTCGAGCGGGCCGCCGGGGACCTGCGCGCCGCCCTGAACGACCTCGAGGCGGTCTCCTTCCTCCCAGCGGGCGCGCCGCGCATCGACCCGCTCGGGGGACGCGACCGGGCGAGCGACTTCGCCGAGTTTACCGAGGAGGTCCTCAGCCGCCCGCGGTTCTACCGCACCGTCGAGGTCCGGGATCGGCTCGACGCCCCGCCGGACGACCTCCTGCCGTGGATCGAGGAGAACGTTCCGTGGTTCGCGGAGGACGCGCGCCATCGGGAGGCGGCGTTCCGGCGCGTCACGGCGGCGGAGCTGCTGCTCGCCCGGGCTCGGCGCTGGAGGGCCTATGGGCTCTGGAGCTACGCGACCGAGCTCCTCACCGGCGGCGTGTCGTTGGCGGTCCGGGACCGACCTCTGGTCGGCGGGGGCCGCGCGGCATTCCCGCAGTTCCTCGGGATGATGGGGTACTCTCGCGCCTCCCGCGCGGTTCGCGACGCGGTCGTCCGCAAGCTCGCCTCCCGGCTCCACCTGTCGCGCCGCAAGGCGCGGGCGCTCGCGTTGCCGTTCCTGGAGGGTCTCCTGGTACAAGCGACGGGGTTGCCCGCCGCCTCGCACGCCCAGCGGGCCGCGCGCGCCGTCGTCGCAGAATTCGGGTTGCTAGCCGAGGAGGTCGGCAGTCTCCTCGGGGTGAACATAGCGTCGCCGGCGGTGCTGCAGCTTCTCCCGCCGGACGACGTGGCCGACGCGCCGGCCCCGCCCGAGGACGAAGACCCGGCGGGCGGCGCGGGCATCCCCGGGCCGGCGCGCCCCCGAGGACAGCGGCGCCTCGGCGACTGGGCCGGCGGCTGACGGTTCGGGTTCACCCCGCGTCCGAGCGGGCGGTGTGGGGAAGCGCGGCGAGCTCGCCGCGGGAGAGCTGGCGGCGAACGGCCGGGTCTAGGGGCGGCCACGTCATGCCGAGCCGCTCGAGCAGCCGGACGACGACCTGGGCCACCACGACGTCGCGCGAGAGCGGGTGGTCCGACGGGACGACGAACCACGGCGCCTCCTCCGTGCTGGTGGCGCCGAGGAGGTCCTCGTACGCCCGGACGTACTTCGGCCAGAGCGGGCGCTCGGCGAGGTCGTGGACGCTGAACTTCCAGTGCTTGGTCGGGTCCGAGAGCCGCGCTTCCAGGCGCCGCTGCTGCTCGGCCCGGCCGAGGTGAAGGAAGAACTTCAGGATCGATGTTCCGTTGGCGACCAGCAGCCGCTCGAAGTCGCGGATCTCGCCGAAGCGCCGCTGGACCTCGTCGTCCGTGATCTCGCGGTGCACGCGCGGCCAGAGGACATCTTCGTAGTGGCTGCGATTGAAGACGACGATCTCGCCCGCCGCCGGAACGTGGGGGTGGACCCGCCAGAGAAAGTCGTGGGCGTGCTCCTCGTCGGTCGGCGGGCCGAACCGGGCGACCCGGACCCCCTGCGGGTTCACGCCCTCGAAGACCCGGCGGATGGTGGCGTCCTTGCCGGCGGTGTCCATCCCTTGGAGGACGAGCAGCAGTCGGTGCTTCTTGCCGGCGTAGAGCACCCCCTGGAGGCGCTCTAGCTTCGGGAGATTCCGCGCAAGGGTCGCCTTCGCCTTCTTGTCGGTCTGCGCGTCGTCCGTCCGCTCGGAACTCTCCCAGCGGGCGAGACGGACCTTCTTCTCCGGCCGCAGCCGGTACTGCTTCCAGGGGTGCATCCGTCGGCTCCGATCCGGCGTGCCAGGGCGCGAGGACTCGCGGTTAGGCGAGGCGGGCCCGCACGCTGATCGCGACGTTCCCCTTGAGGGCGCCCGAGATCGGGCACCCTTCGCTCGCGGCCTTCGCCGCCGCCTCGAACTCGGCGGCCGAGGCGCCGGGGACGTTGCCGACGACGTCGATCTCCATCGTCGTCACCTTCCATGCGTCGCCGACCTTGTTCGAACGTCGCCGTCGCGGAGACCTCGAGGTGCTTCGGAGGCTTCTGCGCGCGGCCGAGGCCCGCCGAAAGGGCCATGGAAAAGCAGGACGCTTCGGCGGCGGCGAGCAGCTCCTCCGGGCTCGACTTGCCGCCGGGGGACTCCGTGCGTGCCGGCCAGGAGACCCCGACGCCCTTGAACGCCCCGCTCAGGCCGTGGACCGTCCCGCTGCCGTGGGCGAGGTCGCCGTCCCAGACCGCCTTCGCCGTGCTCTTCGCCGCCATGCGGACGTGCCGACCTCGACGTGCGATTTAACGGTGCGGCCGGCCGGGGGCCGGGGCGAGTCCGGACACAGGGTTTTCCCTTCTTCGGCGCTAGTACTACCGTGGCGCTGTCTCCGGGGACCTTGCCGCGATACCTCGTCATCGGCCCGACCTCCACCGTCCGGCTGGAGGTCCGCTTCGACGGAATGCCGTGCGAACTGTTGGTGGAACTCGACCCCCCGAGGTCCGGCCGGTCGTTCACCTTGGGAGTGAGCGAACCCGGCGGCCCGATCGTCCGGCGCGTCCGCCTGACCGGGGGCGCCCGTCTCCGGTTCGACCGCCCGGGGGACGGTCCGCATCTCCTGCTCCTCGCGAACCCCCAGAGCGAGCCGCTCGTGCTCGGGCTGCGGCTGCGCAAGCCGCGCGCGCCCCGACCGGGCGCGCTCGCCCACGACGCCGCGGCCGTGTCGCGGAGGGCGACCGGGCCCGTGTCGGCCCGGGGCCACTCCCGCATGCGCGCCCCTGCGGGAGCCGCGTAGCGGCTCCCTCAGGGCACCGGCCCGGGCCGCCGTGGCCCGAAGGGGTGAAGGGCGGCCGCGTGCCGTGCGCCGCGGGAGGCTCTCGTACCGAGCGTGACCGATGTCGCGATCTATCTCGCCGTCGTCGTCAGCGTCTTCGCGATCGTCGACCCGATCGGGACGCTACCGTTCTACGTCGCGCTGACGGAGGGGCTTCCGGCCGAGGACCGCGCCGTCGTCTCGTGGCGCGCGGTCGCCGTCCTCGCCACGGTGCTCGCCCTGTTCGCCCTCCTCGGGCGGTTCCTGTTCGCCGTCTTCGGCTTCACCCTGGGCGCGTTCGAGATCGCCGGCGGCATCATCCTGTTCCTGGTCGCCTTCGACATGCTCCAGGGCGAGGTCACGCGCACGAAGCTGAACCCCCAGGACCGCGAGGCGGCCGTAGCGCGCCGGGACGAGATCGCGGTCGTCCCGCTCGGGATCCCGCTCCTCGCCGGGCCGGGGCGATCTCGACGGTGATGATCTACGAGGGGAGCGCCGCCGGCAATCCCTGGATCGTCGTGGCGACGTTCGTCGCGATCCTGGTGACGAGCTGCGCCACCTTCGTGATCCTGCGGTTCGGCGGCCCGATCCTCCGCCGCCTCGGCAAGCCCGGCGTCATGGCGATGACCCGGGTACTCGGGCTGATCCTGGCGGCGCTGGGGGTCCAGTTCGTGCTCAACGGCGTCGCTTCGGTCGCGCCGCACCTGTAGCGCGCTTTGGCCGGGCGCGGGGTTTTGGCCCCGCCTTCGCCCTCATGGCCCGCGGGGCGGCGGGGTGGGGCGCGTGCGGGCGGCGCGCGAGCACCACGGCCGTCGGGCTCCGTGGGTTCCGCTCCACCGCCCACGCCTTTTCCCCCGCGCGGACCGCGACCGGCAGGTCGTTCTCGGACGGCGGGAAGCTGCACTCGAAGTCGTCGGTGTACGCACAGTACGGGTTGAACGCCCGGTTGAAGTCGATCTCGTAGACGTCCGCCTCGTTCATCTCGAGGGTAAGGTAGCGGCCGGCGCCGTAGCTCTCCCGGCCGCTGGTCGTATCGCGGAACGGCACGAACACCGCGGTCCCGACGCCCTCGCCGGCGTGGTACAGGCGCAGCCGCAGGGCGCGCCCGCCGAGGGAGAACGTGAGGTCGCCGAGGTAGCGCATCACCGCCTGGTTGTCCCGGTTCGTCCGGAGGTACGCTTCGGTCGGCGGGGAGACCCGCTGGAGCTTCGCGGTGACGCGGAACGCCGGGTCCGGCGGGAAGTAGACGAGCTCGTGGAACGGGATCCGGCCGGAGACGAACGGCGACTCGACGTGGCCGGCCATGAACTCGTTCTTCATCGCCCGCTCGGTCTCCAGCTCCTTGCGCCAGTCGCCCGCCTCGGCCATTGCCGGGCGGGACCCGGCAGGGCGCTTAACCCTTCGGACGGCGCGGCTGCCGGTCGAGGGGGACGAACATCAGCTCGTCGTCGATCTCCTCGCGGCCGCGCCGAATCGCCCGGGGGACGACCCCGGCCGGCCGGAAGCCGAACCGGACGTACAGCCGCTTCGCCCCGGTGTTCGAGCCGAAGACCCAGAGGCGAACCACCGAGAAGTTCCGCCGCGCCCGCCGGAGGGCGTCGCGCAGCAGCGCCGATCCGACGCCGCGCCCGCGGTGGTCGCGGTCGACGACGATCCCGAGCTCCCCGACGTGGGCGTTCTCCGAGTCCACCGTCCGACCGACGCGGCGGATAGAACAGTGGCCGACCGCCCGTCCCCCGACCTCGGCCACGGAGACGATCGCCTCCCCGGCGAGGACCTGGCGGAAGAGCGAGGCGAACCAGGAGACCTCGTCGGCGAGCGACGGCTTCGACGCCGAGAGCGTGATCCCGTGCAACTCGCCGGCGTCGCGCTCGTCGTACAGGCGGTAGTACGTGCGGACGATCTCCTCGAAGTCTCCCCACTGGAGTTCGCGGACGCGGACCTGCAAGGCCCGCTTCCTCCGACCTCGGTGTCGCCGTGTTGGACTCCCTTGCCCACGTCTCGCGCTCCGACCCGGCGCCGGTCTCGGGGCAACTCGGCCCGAGGCCCCACGGTGCGCGACGCGGGCCGCCCTCGCTCGGCCCTCCCGCGCAGGCCGCGCCAGGTCGATCGGTGTGCGGCGCTGACGCGGGTCGTCCGACGCCCGGATCCGCGACGGTGCTCCGCCGGCACCGGTCCGTTGGAGGACCGAGCCGGGGAACTCCGCCCCTGCGCCGTCGCGTTTCGTGCGCACGTCGCCCTCAGCGGTAGCGGAGCACCGCCGTCGGGATAAGCGGTGGGGGGCCGTCGCGGGGAGAGGGTCGAGGAGCTGGCCCCTCCCCACCCGGAGCATCGGCGCATCGTTTCGCCTTGATCTCGGAAGCTGCCGGGCGAGGGGTGGCGCGCCGGCGCGGCGTGGCTAAAGAGTCCACGGGCCGTCCCGACGTGAGACCCCGTGAAGGTCACCCTCCGGGACTACCGGCCGACCGACCGTCGGCACCTCGCCCGATGTCTCGACGGGGTGATGGATCACCTCGCAGGCCTCGACCCATGGCATCGCCTGGCCCGGCGCGCGGACCACAGCAGCCGGTCCATCCGAGCGCTCCTCGCCCATGTCCGGGACGACCACGGATTCGTGCTGGTCGCCGAGGCGGATGGGGTCGCCGCCGGCGTGTCGGTCGCGTGGCTCAACAGGATCACCCCGGCGGGCCGGACCGCGGAACGCCCCACGCGAAGCGGGTACGTCTCGGACCTCGCCGTTCTGCCGGAGTGGCGGGGTCACGGCATCGGAACGACGCTCCTCCGTGCGACGGAGGCCCGGTTCCGAAAGGCCGGCTGCGATCAGCTGACTCTCGGCGTCTTCTTTCCCAACACCGGCGCGACCCGGCTGTACGAGCGGGAAGGGTTCGCGGTTCGCAGCCTGCAGCTTGCCAAGGAGCTCGGACCCCCCCTCGGTCGTTGGCCGTCCGAGAGAAGGAAGAAGGGGACCGGGCGCCGTCCTCGTCCGGCCCGGCGGTAGCGGGGTCGCGGGGCGACGGCGGTCCGCCCGGAGAGAGTCAGCCGCCCCGCCGTGCGACCGGTACGCCGCCAGCTCAGCGGCGCCGGGACGACGCGTTGAGCGCCACGGCCGCCTGTACGAGAGAGGTGAACGCCCGTTCGTCGATCGTGTCGCCCTCGTGGAGATCGATGGCGCGACGAGTGTTGCCTTCGAGGCTGGAGGTGAACAGACCGGCGGGGTCCTCCAGCGACGCCCCCTTCGCGAACGTCAGCTTCACCGCGTTCTTGTACGTCTCGCCGGTGCAGATGATCCCGTCGTGGGACCAGACGGGGACCCCTCGCCACTTCCACTCCTCGACCACCGTGGGGTCCGCCTGCGTGATCAGCCGCCGCATCCGGGCGAGCGCTGCCCCGCGCCAGTCGGCGAGCTCGCGGATCCTCGCGTCGATGAGCCGGGAGGGGGATTCGCCCGCTTCGGAGCCAGCGCTCTTCACGTCCGAGCGACGACGGCCTCGGCTCATCTGCCTTGCGACACCGACGCGCCTCCGCCCAGGACGAGTCTAGGGCCCACGCCTCGGGAAAGCTCCGACGTTCGGGGTGTCCCCGTGCAGTGTCGCGTCGCCCGCTGGACTTCCGTACGAGATTAGCGCCGGTAGTCCGTCAGAGCGAGGCTCGCGCGATGCTCCCGCGACGTCACATGTAGCCGAACTGCTTCTTGGCGAACTCGCTCATCCGGTCCGGGGTCCACGGTGGCTCCCAGAACGAGGTCGACAACCGCGCTGTGGACCTGAGGGACCTTCTCGACGACGGTCTTGACCTCCTCGGCGAGGATCCCCGCGACCGGGCAGCCCGGGGCGGTGAGTGTCATCTTGAGCTTGACGTCGTCTCCGGCCCACTCGAACCCGTAGATGAGGCCCAGGTCGACGATGTTCATCGGGATCTCCGGGTCGTAGACCTGCTTCAGGCCCTCGGTGATGAGCCGCTCCCTCTCGGCGTACGGCCCAGCGGCGGGGGCCGGTGCACCCGAGGCAGCGGGAGTTGCGGCCGCAGCGTCTGCCATTGGAGAGAGGAGCGGCCCGGCCCGTATAACGGGTGCGTCGGTCCCGACGCCGATGTCCGCGGCGGCGGGGTGAAGCCTTTAGCCCCGCTCCCGGCTGCTGAAGGGATGGCCGCTCCGAAGGACATGCACGCCGGGCCGCCGGCAAACGGCCGGCTCACGTTGCGCTCCGTCGGGATCTCCGGCATCCGCAAACCGCTCACCGTGCGCCGGACGGGGGGCGCGCACCCGCTGGCCGTCACGTTCCAGGTCGCGGTCGACCTCCCGTCGGACCGCAAGGGCTCGGACCTTTCGCGCAACGCCGAGATTCTCGCCGAGATCGTCGACGGAACCGCGGCGCACCCGGTCGAGAGCCTCGAGGACGCGTGCGCCTCCATCGCGGCGGAGCTGCTGAAGCGCCACGGCTACGCGAGCACGGCGAGTGTCAGTGCCTCCGCCGAGTACTTCGTCCGGCAGGGGGTCTCCGAGGCGAAGAGCAGCTACGAGGATTACACCCTCCTCGCGGAGGCCCGCGCGGACCGGACCGCCGGCGGCGGGGTCGAGCTCCACCGCGCGGTCGGGGCGGAAGCGGTCGGGATGACCGCGTGTCCGTGCGCGATGGAGACGTGCCGCGAGCGGCTGCGGCAGGAGTACCCGCTGCTGGACGACCCGACGCTGAGGTCGCTCCCGATGATCACCCACAACCAGCGAAACCGCACCCAGCTCGTCTTCGAGCTGGACGGCGACGCGACCGTAGAGGTCGACGACGTCATCGCCGCCGTGGAGGCCGCCCAGTCGAGCCGGACGTACGCGATCCTCAAGCGCGGCGACGAGGCCGACGTGGTGCTCCACGCGCACCGCCACCCGAAGTTTGTCGAGGACGTGCTCCGCGACCTCCTCGCCAGCGTTCCCGAGCGGTTTCCCCGCCTCCCGGACCACGCCGCCGTCCGCGCGCGGACGATCAGCGAGGAGTCGATCCACAAGTACAACGTCGAGGCGTCGCACCGGGTCACGCTGGGCGAGCTCCGCCGAGCGGCGTAGCGGGACGGAGCGAGGGTTCCCGTGCGCGAGGCGCTCGACGCGCTACGCCGTCGCCCGGCCCGCTCGCTGCTGACCGCCCTCGGGGTCGGGCTCGCGACGGGGCTGGTCGTCCTCCTCCTCGCGCTGTCGGCCGGTGTCCAGTCGAGCGCGACGACCCTGGCGTACTCGAGCGGCGTCGACCTGCTGGCTACGAGCTCCCAGGGAGGGAGCGGGTCGTTCCTCACCGGGGCCCTGCCGCCGATCCCGCACGCCCACCAGCTCGCCTCCGCGATCCCGGCAAAGGACTCGAACGTCGTCGTGGCGAGCCCCTGGCTCCTCGGCGACCTCGTCTTCGGCAACGCCTCGCTCTGGCAGGCGGCGAACGACAGTTCGATCCCTGCGGGCTGGACGTACACCGGCTCCGGCACGGTCGGCTGGATCCCGGACGACCTCACCGGGATCGAGACCCCGCCGCTGTACAACGGCACCGGCTTCACCGCCCCCGGGGACCCGCACTACGCGGACGGAGCGTACAACGGGACGTCGACGCACGAGATCGAGCTCGACCAGGCGCTCGCCGGGGTCCTGGACGTCCACGTCGGCCAGTCCGTGTGGGCGGACCCGGCGGCCCCGCCGTCGAACGCCTCGCTGGCGGGCTGGTACGCCAACGCGACCGAGTTCACCGTCGTCGGCATCTCCGGCCCGTTCTGGCTCGTCCCTTCCGCGGAGCTCGCGTTCGCGTACCTGTCGGAGCTGCAGGAGCTTCTCGGCAGCGCGAGCGCCGCCACGGACAACGCGACGCTCGTCCTCATCCATCTGGCGGATCCGACCGACCCGACGGTCGACCAGGTGCGGATCGCGGACGCGTTCCCGGGGCTGACGGTCTTCACGCTCGCCGACCTCCTCGGGGAGATCCAGCACGTCGTCGCGGTCTACCAGACGTTCGGGCTGCTGATCGGGGCGATCGGGCTCGTGGTCGCGACGCTGTTCGTCACGACGATCCTTCAGATGTCGGTCGACGACCGGAGCCGCGAGCTCGCGCTGCGCCGGGCGGTCGGACAGCGGCGCTCCACGGTCGGCCTCTCCGTCGTGACCGAGGGCCTCCTGCTCTGCGGCGTCGGGTTGGGGATCGGCCTCCCGGTGGCGTACGCCGGGTCCGTCGAGGTGAATCGGACCCTCCAGCGACTGTTGCCCGGCTTACCGGTCGGGTTCTCGTTCGTCTCGTTCGATCCGGCCGTGATCGCGCTCGGCGTGCTCGCGGTCGTGGCCGTCGGGCTGGTGGCGTCGACGGTACCGGCCGTCCGGGCGATGTTCCTCCCCGTCGCGGAGGAGCTGAGGGCGCCGTGAGGCGGCTCGGGTCTTCCGGGAACCTGCGGCACCACCGCTGGCAGTCCGTCCTCGCGGTCGCCGCCATCGCCGCGGCGGTCTCGCTTCCCGTCGTCCTGGTCGGGGTCGGCGGGGGGGTGGCCGCCCACGAGCTCGCCAGCCTCGAGGACACCGGCTACCAGCTGGTCGTGAGCGCCCAGGGTCTCCACGGCATCGAGCACGCCCACCAGGACGAGGCGGCGCTCCTCGCGCTTCCGAACGTCGCCTTCGCCGCGCCGATCCTGAGCGTCGCGATCGACGTCTTCAACGCGAGCGGCAACGTCTCGCCGGTCCTGGCCGAAGGGGTCGTGCCGAGCCAGTTCCTCCCCACCCTCGGGCCGACGGAGACGGGACTGTTCCCGGACCCGCTGCCGCTCGGCGACCCGAACGACACGGTCCACTACGACCACGGCAGTTACGCCGGCACCGCGACGTACGACGTGCTGCTGTCGAGCACCTACGCCGCCGAATTCCACGTACGCAAGGGTTCGTCGGTCGTCCTCTCGCCCACCACGAACGCCTCGACGGGGGTCACCTACACCGTGACGGGGCTCTTCGGCACGACCCTCTCGCTGGTCCAGCCGGCCGGGGCGTTCGCGGCGCTCGTGCTCCTGTCGAACCTCCAGACCCTGACCGGGCTCGGAGGCGGTCCCCATCCGGTCGTCCCCGACGGCGCGGACACGATAGAGGTCGTCACGACGGCCGCTGCCGCGCACAGCCCATCGGCTCTCGCGAAGGTAGCGACGGAGGTGCACCACGCGCTGCCGTCGTACACCGTCACGACCTTGAGCTCCGAGGCGGCCCAGCTCCAGTCGGCGGACTCGGTGCTCACCGGCTTCTACCTGGCCCCCTCGTCGGTCGGCCTCTCCGTGGGGCTCCTCTTCCTCACCCTCGTGCTGGTTCGCCGCGTCGAGCGCGAGCGGCGGGCGATCGGCATCCGACGGGCGCTGGGCGTCCCGTCCCGCGCGGTCGCGGCGACGATCGTCGTCGACGCCGTCTCCTTTGCGGCGGCCGGCGCCGTCGTCGGCGTGGTCGCGGGGATCGTACTCGTGGAGGGGCTGGCGACGTGGGGCACGTCCACGGTGCGCGAGGCCGCCCGGCTCGCCGAGTTCGGCCCGGAGTTCCTCGCGGGGCTCGGCGCCGCGGTGGTCGCGCTGGCGGCCGTCGCCAGTCTCGCGGCGGTGCGCGCCGCGTCGCGCGTGAACATCCTGGAGGCCCTCCGATGAGCCCTGGAGGAGCTCCCACCGTCGAGCTGCGCGGCGTGAGCCGGACCTACGGCGAGCGGACCCCGGAGCCGGTCCGTGCGCTGCGCGCCGTTTCCACGCGCTTTGACGCGGGCGAGTGCGTCTCCGTGGAGGGGCCGAGCGGGTGCGGAAAGACGACGCTGCTCAACCTGCTCGGCCTCCTCGACACCCCCAGCGAGGGGGAGCTCCTCTGGGACGGGAAGCCGGTCGGCGCGCGCACCGACCGGGAGCGCTCGCGCCTGCGGCTCGAGAGGGTCGGGTTCATCTTTCAGCGATTCTACCTGCTCCCGACCTTGACCGCCGCCGAGAACGTCGAGCTACCGATGCGCTCCCGGGGCATGCCGCGGACGGAGCGCCGCTCCCGGGCCGACGCGCTCCTGAGCGAGGTCGGCCTCACCGGGCGGGCGCGGGCGTACCCGCACCAGCTGTCGGGCGGCGAGGAGCAGCGTGTCGCGATCGCCCGGGCGCTCGCCAACGAGCCGGGCCTGCTGCTTGCGGACGAGCCGACCGGCGAGCTCGACAGCGCGCACGCCGCTGTCGTCCTGGACCTGCTGACCCGCCTTCGCAAGGAGCACGCCGCGACGCTCCTCCTCGTCACACACAACCCGGAGGTCGCCGGGCGGGCGGACCGCCACCTGACGCTCCGGGACGGCCAGGTCGTCGGCGACCGGCGCGGGGCGTGAGCCCGTGGCCCGGATCGCGATCCTCCTCTCCGAGCGCTGCCACCAGAAGGAGTGCCAGTGGGAGTGCCAGGCGTACTGCCCGCCGGTCCGGATGGGCCAGGAGTGCATCGTCGAGGGGCCGCTCGGCAAACCGGTGATCTCCGAGACGCTGTGCATCGGCTGCGGCATCTGCGTGCACAAATGCCCGTTCGACGCGATCAAGATCCTCAACACGCCCGAGGCGCCCGAGGCCGAGATCGTCCACCGGTACGGCTACAACGGCTTCCGCCTCTACCGGCTCCCGCAACCGCCGACGTCCGGGATCACGGGCATCCTCGGCCCGAACGGGACCGGAAAGTCGACCGCCCTGCGCGTCCTGGCGGGGCTCGAGGTCCCCAATCTCGGCGATTTCGCCGCCCCGGGCTCGTGGGAGAAGGTCGTCGAGCGGTACCGCGGGACCGGGTTCCACGCACACTTCCAGCGGATCGCCCGCGGAGAGCTCAAGACGGTCGTCAAGCCGCAGTACGTCGACCGGCTCAGCGAGGGCACGACGACGGTCCATGAGCACGTCGGGGGCACGCAGGCGGCCCTGAGCGTCCTCGAGCGGGTGGGCCTCGCCCCGAAGGCAGCGACCCGGCTCGCGGAGCTCTCCGGTGGCGAGCTTCAGCTTGCCGAGATCGCGCGGGTTCTTGCCACGGACGCCGACCTGTACCTGTTCGACGAGCCGTCCAGCTACCTGGACATCGTTCACCGGCTCGCGGTGGCGCGCCTGCTCCGCGAGCTCGGCACCCGCAAGAGCGTCCTCGTCGTCGAGCACGACCTAGCGCTGCTCGACTACCTCGCCGACGACGCGCACCTGCTCTACGGCGAGCCGGCCGCCTTCGGTGTCGTCACGCACCCGATCCCGATGCGCGCCGCGGTCAACACCTACCTGAGCGGTTACCTCAAGGACGAGAACGTCCGCTTCCGCCCCGAGCCGGTGCGGTTCGTTGCGCACCCCCCGCGGCTCGGGGCGCGCCGCGACGCCCTCGTGCGGTACCCCGCGCTCGCGAAAACGTTCCCGGCGTTCTCGCTCGAGACCTCCGCCGGCGAGCTCGTGAAGGGCGAGACGGTCGGGGTCGTCGGGCCGAACGCGACCGGGAAGACGACGTTCGTGCGGATGCTGGCGGGGGCCGAGACCCCCACCGCGGGGGCGCCGCCCAGCGGCGTGACGGTGAGCTACAAGCCGCAGTACCTGAAGGCGACCCAGTCGTACAGCCTGCGCGAGCGCTCCGCGGCGCTCGCCGGGGACCCGACCTTCGATGTTCGGACGTTCGAGCGCGAGCTCGTCCCGGGCCTGCACCTCGACGAGCTGATGGACGTCGCGCTACCGGACCTCTCGGGCGGCGAGCTGCAGCGCGCCGCGGTCGCCCTCGCCCTCGCGCGGCCCTCGACGCTCTACCTCCTGGACGAGCCGTCCGCGTACCTGGACGCCGACGAGCGGATGGCGATGGCCCGCCTGGTCCGCCGCCAGGTCGAGCGGCAGGCGGCCAGCGCCCTCGTTGTTGACCACGACGTCTACTTCCTCGACCTCGCGTGCGACGCGCTCCTCGCCTTCCGCCACCCGGACGACGACCCTGCGCGGGGGCTGGGGGAGGGCCCGTTCTCGATGCGCGAAGGGATGAACCGGCTCCTGAGTGAGGTCAAGGTGACGTTCCGCCGCGACGCGGAGACCGCGCGGCCGCGGATCAACCGGGAAGGCTCGGCCCTTGACCGCGAGCAGCGCGCGAGCGGGGAGTACTACTACGATGCCGTCGCCTGAGGCCGAGGAATCCGGCGCGCCGGAGGCCGAGGGCCGGTTCACGATGCCGGCCCGGTACTCGATCGGCGTCATCGTGGCCTACGCCATCATCGGGCTGCTGCTCGTGCTGGTCGTCGGGCGGGAGAGCTCGGTGGGATTCGGCTGGCCGCTCTACTTTCTCCTCGCGGTCACCGTGTTCTTCCTCGCGCGGTACCTCTCGACCCGGTACGTCCTGGACGACACGAACTTCACGGCGTGGCGGCTGTTTGGGAGCCGGCGGATCCCCCTCGAGGAGGTCCGCGCGATCGAGTACGCGAGCCTCCGCGAGCTCGCTCCGACCGGCGGACTCCTCGGCATCGGCGCGTTCGGATGGCGGGGTCGGATGTACAGCCAGCTGATCGGCGAATTCGATTCGATCTACACGGATGCCGCCACCGGCCTCCTCGTCAGCGCAGGGGCGTACCCGGTCTACATCTCGCCGAAGGACTCGGAGGCGTTCGCCCGGGAGCTTTCGCGGCGGGCCCGGTCGTACAGCGGCCCGCTCCTCAAGGACGTCGGGAACCCGGCCGGCGAGCCGTAGCGCCTCCCGAGGCGCGGGGCTTCGCCGGCGCGCGCTGCCGGGCGCGGTGCTCCCGCTCCGAGGGCCCGGCGGCCACCACCGTAAACCGTCGCACCGGTTCGCAAGGGTATCGTTTTATCTGGTAATACGCCATGGCCGCGGCCCATGGCGCGGGGGAGCGTCCGGGAACTGAGCCTAGTCGGTACTGATCGTCGCGGTGATGGCGCTGTCATCGTCGTTGGCCGCGGCAGCCGTGGAGCCGACCATGGTGTCGTCGGCCGGAATCTCGGCGAGTCCGGGGGCGGCTCCAGCCGCATCGTCCGCCGGGTTGTCGGCGGCTGCCTCCGCCTACGCCGCGTACGAGGAGACTGAGTCGACCCTCGCGGCGCACTACTCGTCGGTGGCCCAGGAGCTCGAAGCGTCCGGAGTTCCTTCACGTCTGATCCATCTTCCTTCCACCGAACCTGCCGGTCTCGTCAACGGGGCAGTCGTCCCGGGACCGCTCTATGCTCAGGAGCTCGCAGCAGTATCACAGGGGTACACCGCCTCGCCCGCTCCGGCAGGAATCGCCTACTACGGCGAGGCCGGCGCTGACTCCGGGGCGAGCGAGACCACGACCGTGCTGGACACTTCCAGCCTCGCCGGCACCTTGAACGTCACAAACATGTCGTCGCTCTACCTCGACACCGACAATCCCGACCAGTGGGGCGTCCAGCTGAACGCCGTCGCCACCAACGTGACGCTGTGGGGGTCGCGAGGCACGGGGGCCGAAGGGTACGCGTACTGGATGCAGAACGTGATTGGCTACCAGAGCTACAATCAGACGCTCCAGTTCGACGAGAACACCTGGAACTTCACGAGCACGGCGGAGTCGTTCCCGGCGAGCGGAACGATCGTCGCGCACGACAACAACGACACGCTGGAGGACGGCGAGGTGTACGTCGGGGAGTCGCAGTACTTCTACGCTCCCGAACCGTTCAACCTGACCCTCTACGCCAACCTCTCGCTCTACAACAACCTGATCTGCAACAAGTATAGTTCGCTCAACGGAACCTCGACGTGCGACAGCACCGCCGCCGCGCGGGCTGGCTACCAGGGCGACCAGACGTTGTTCTACAACTACAGCCTGAGCTTTCCCGTCACCAACACGAAGGTCGCCCCCGGCACCCACTACTCGGGCAGCTTCGACTGGCTGACGTTCCACACGGCCAAGACCGGAGTCGAGGACAACGGGGCCAACGTGCGCTCCGCGGGCTTCGAGGCGTCCGGGTCGAAGGACGAGGTTATCGGACTGACGGACGATTTCGAACTCGACTTCGGGATCGGCGCGTACGACGGTGCGAACCAGAACATCTTCGGCGGGAGCGGCACGGCCTCGCTCAGCTACGTCCCCGACTGCACGTCCTACGTCTCCGGTCAGGAGTCAACATGCACGATCCCGTCGCACCCAACGTACAAGTCGGTCCCCGCCGCACTCAACTTCGGGAGCCAGACCGGCGAGGACGCCGTGGGAATCGATGTCAACTACGCGAGCGGTGCCGACCGCGCCCTCTTCTCCGCCGGGCCGTTGAACCTTCATCCGTTGTGGGGGTACGCGAGCGCACCGGGGGTGACCGCGGGCCAGATTGCCGTCACGAACGGGGTCACCGTCTCCGGGTCGCCGCTGACGCTCTCGGCGCAACCGTACATCTTCGTCTTCCTCGAGGATACCTCGGTGACGCACCCGGCGGACGGCTACGCGTGGGCGCCGGACGTTGGCACCTGGTACCTCATGCCGGGGGCCTACAACTACGAAGCGCTCCTCTCCGACTACACGGAGCAGACCGGTTCGTTCACGGTCTCCACGTCGCCGGTCACCGTGACCGCGACGCTACCGTACGCCACCAGCAACGGGGTGTACACCCCGCTCTGGGCGGTCGCGGGTTACGGTACCTCGGCCAACGCCCGCATCGCCGGGATCTCGTCGTCCGGGGCCGGCACGATAACCAGCCCATACGTCCTTTTCAACAACAACGACACGGCGACGAGCCAGGCCGTCAACTCGCTCTTCACGACGAGTGACGACTACAAGTTCCCGTCGTTCGCCGGCCTGCTGTTCTGGAACACGACCGCCTACGTGGAGGAGTCCCACGGGGTCGAATACTTCGGCAGCACCACGGTCGGGTACCTGCAGCAACAGCTGTACAAGACCCAGCACGTGATCATCACGCACACGCACAACATCCTCAGTTGGGCGGAGATGACGTCGCTCTTCGAGACGACCGCTTCCCAGAACCCTGTCCCGCAGGGGAGCCTGATGGTCTGGAACTCGACGAACGACCTGATCGCGGGGAACACGTTCGTTGGCGAGAAGGCGCGGACCAGCTCGTACGTCGCGACGACCGAGCTCGTCCTGTATGGCGGCGGCTCGGAGTGCGACCAGCCGTACTCGGTCGCGCCCGGCGCGGTGGTGCACGACCCGTGCGGCGGGAACGCCGGTCCGGCGCCCTCGGGCTCCAAGAACGTCATCTGGGGCAACACGTTCTGCGACGCGGCGTGCACGACCTCACCCAGCGCGCCCGGCACCTACGCCGGGATCGGCGAAGCCGAGGACGGCAACCTGGTCTACAACAACAACTTCAAGGTCGACAACCCGGCGCCGCTGATGCCGTGGGGGCTCGTCACGGAGCTCGGTCCGGTCTTCTACTACGACACCTGGAACGTCTCGGAGCAGGCCGCGAGCCACGTCGTCCAGACGGTCAACGGTGTCGCCCTGTCGGGGAACATCCTCGACACGGGTGTCTCTACGACGTACACGCTCCAGGGCGGCAACTCCTGGTGGAACTACGGGAACTCTCTCAACCCGCTGGCCAGTGCGCCGTACTACAACGACTTTGACTACACCGACGGCGCCGCGACGATCTTCCCGCCGCCGTATACCTCGAACGATGAGAACGGCCTGCTCGGGGCCGGGGACGCCTCCCCGCTCGGCGGCTTCGCGGTGACGTTCAGCGAGACGGGACTTCCCGGCGGAACCGCCTGGTACGTCAACCTGACGCTGCCGGGCCAGGCGCTGTACCCGGTCTCGAGCACCGGGACGTCCGCCACCCCGGTCTACCTTTCGGACGGGTCGTACGCGTTCAGGGCCGCCACCGCGAACAAGGAGTACCAGCTCACCTCGACGCCGTCGCCGGTCGTCGTCGCCGGGGCCGCAAAGGCGGTCACCCTGGCGTTCTCGCAGTACACCTCGGGAGTGACGTTCGACGAGTCCGGCCTGCCCGCCGGGACCCAGTGGTGGGTCAACATCACCGGCCAGTCGACGCTCACCGGCACCGGCACGATGCTCAGTGTAAACGAACCGAACGGTAGCTACACCTACACGGCCTCTTCGACCGCGAAGAACTACTCGGTTGCGGGGGGCTCGTTCATGGTCAGCGGACCGATGGTCGTGGATGTCGCCTTCACCCTGCTGACCGCAGCGCCGTCCGCGACGCCGAACCCGGTCGAGGTGGGCGTGGCGACGGAGATCGCCGCGAACGCCGGCGGCGGGTCGGGGACGTACGTGACGTACGCCTGGTCGGGCCTTCCGACCGGCTGCGCCGACCCGGGGAGCGTCGCGTCGTTCAGCTGCTCTCCGAGCTCCGCGGGCGACACCAGCGTGCAGGTCCTCGTGACCGACTCGAACGGTGCGGTCGCTTCCGGCTCGGTGGAGCTGGTCGTCTCGGCCAGTCTGACCGTCTCCGCCTCGGCGTCGGTCAACCCGGTCGACGAGGGGCAGGCGACGACCGTCTCGGCGGTCGCCGGCGGTGGGGTCGGAGAGGACACGTTCGTCTGGTCCGGCCTCCCTGGCGGCTGCGGCACGCCCGGAAACGTCTCCTCGTTCGTCTGCACGCCGGCGGCAGGGGACGCGAGCGGCTCCCCCTACACCGTCCAGGTCAGCGTCACCGACGGGGACGGGGGCATGGCCTCCTACGCGTTCGCGCTGACGGTCGACTCCGCGCTGACGGCGGCGCCGTCGGCGTCGATGAACCCGTTGGATGTCGGGCAGGCGACGACGGTGTCGGCGAACGCGGCCGGTGGGGCGGCTCCGTACAGCTACGCTTGGAGCGGTCTCGCGGG
Source organism: uncultured Thermoplasmata archaeon (assembly GCA_963719635.1). Taxonomy (GTDB): domain Archaea; phylum Thermoplasmatota; class Thermoplasmata; order Lutacidiplasmatales; family UBA184; genus Lutacidiplasma. The sequence goes on from CAVRCS010000004.1 coordinate 672,637, forward strand.
CAGCGGATGCGCGGGCAGCGGCGCCTCGTTCGTCTGCGCGCCGACGACGGCGGGCACCTACACGGTGTGGGTGAACGTGACGGACGGCAACGGCTTCTCGGTGCATGTGTCGTTCGTCCTGGACGTCGACAGCGCGGTGAGCGCCGGGACGGTCGGGGGGACGCCGAACCCGGTGACGGTCGGGACGTCGACGACGATCTCGACGACGGGGGCGACGGGCGGCTCGGGCGGCTACAGCTACGCGTGGTCCGGCTATCCGGCGACGTGCACGCCCGGGGACGTGGCGTCGTTCAGCTGCACGCCGACGACGGTCGGGACGTACACGGTGGAGCTGCAGGTGACGGACTCGAACGGAGAGACGGCGAGCGCGTCGTTCGAGCTGATGGTGAACCCGGTGGGGACGTTCGCGGTAACGTTCACGGAGAGCGGGTTGCCGTCGGGGACGGAGTGGTATGTGAACATCACGGGCGGGCCGTCGCTGAGCGGCACGACGACGATGCTGTCGACGGACTTGCCGAACGGAGGGTACACCTACACGGTCGCCAGCGCGAACAAGGAGTTCGGCGGGCACGGCGGCGGGTTCCCGGTGGCCGGGAGCGCGGTCGGGGTCTCGGTGTCGTTCGCGAAGGAGACGTTCACGGTGACGTACACGGAGACGGGGATCCCGGCGAAGAAGCTGGCGAAGGTCGGCTGGTCGGTGGAGCTGAACGGGACGGAGAAGAGCGCGAAGGGCGCGACGATCAGCTTCAGCGGCCTGACGAACGGGAGCTACCCGCTGTTGATCCAGGGACCGACGGGGTTCACGAGCAGCGTGGCGAGCGGTAGCCAGACGGTGAAGGGAACCACGGGCGTGACGGTGACGTTCACGAAGGGACGCACGGCGGTGCTGTCGTTCCACGAGAAGGGGCTACCGAAGGGCTCGACGTGGTGCGTGGCGGTGGACGGAGAGAACGAGTGCTCGTCGACGGGGGTCGTGAAGTTCACGGCTCTGACGCCGGGGAGCTACGCGTTCGCGGTGACGTCACCGGCGACAGGCTACACGGTGACGGAGAAGGTCGGGAAGGTGGCGGTGACGAGCCCGGTGAGCGTGACGAAGGGGACGGCGGTGAAGGTGACGTTCGTGGCGACGGGAGGACCGGGCGGTAAGACGGCCGGACCGTTGTCGGGAGTGTCGCGGCTGTCGGGTGCGGGAGCGGTCACGGCGTCGTGGGGCCTGGTAGGGGCAGCGGTCGCCGTCGCGAGCGCACTGGCGCTGGTAGGCGCGGGCGTGCTGACGAGCCGGCGGGGCGGAAGGCCCGGCGTCGGGTCGGAGGAGTAGGCGACCGAAGGAGCGGAGGACCCGGCCCGGGCGGACGGCTCGGGCCGGGCAGGCGACGAACCCCTTCTCCCCGTTCTCTCAAGCAGGTCGGGTGGGCCCGGTCCGGCGGTCCCCTAAGGGGGTCTTTGGAACTACCGCGGATAACGGCGCAATATCGATTTCGCGACGGTTATCTACCATGAGGGTCATCGGCCCGCGACCGCGGTGGGCGGTCAGAAGGAGAACGGGGGAGCAGATGAGGGGATTTAGCGGAAGCAGGGCGGGGCTCATCGTCGCCGTCGCGTTGGTGATGGTGATGAGCAGCTTCGCCGCAGTAGCGATCAGTCGGGCGTCCTTGACGCCGGCGGCGCCCGCGTCAGCCGCCGCGCCGACCGCAGCGGTCAACGCCGGGATGCCGACTCCGTCGGCGAACTCGAATTCGGGATTCGCGACGTCAGCGTCGCGGTTGGCGACCGTCGAGGCCGACAAGGCTGCGCTGGAAGCGAGCGGCGGGAACCTGTCGCTCTTCGAGCCGCCGAACCTACACCAGGCGCCGCCGCTCTCGAAGACGGGTGGGCACGTGACGCCGCTGTACGCGGTCGCGCCTTCCCCGATGGGCGTCGCCTACTACGGACTGAACAACACGTCCGGGAGTATCCAGTCGACCATCATGAACACGACGTCCCTTCAGGGCTTCTTCACCACGAGCGACACGCTCGGGGTGCAGACCGAGGAGTTCGACTTCGGCACGCAGACGGCGTACGGCTCCCAGCTGAACGCCGTGCTGACGAACGTCACGATCCTCGGCCAGAACGGCTTCGGACCCAACGTCAACGCTCCGACCGGCTGCACCGGCTACTTCACCGGCGCCGAGAGCAACTGGTGTCCGAACCAGTTCTGGCTCCAGAACGTCATCAACTACAACACGGCCACGCACTCGCTCTCGATCGAGAACAACATCTGGAACTTCTCGAACCCGACGGCCGCGTGGGCGACGACGAACGGCTTTACGCTGCGGGGCGGCAGTGCTCCGAGCGGCGGCTTTTACGGCGTGACCGGGCCGTCGATCACCGTCTCGTACCCGTTCACGGTCGTGCTGTACCTGAACACCTCGGTCGGCAAGTGCGTCGTGGGCGGGACCGGCGTGGTCGGGGCCTCGACCTGTTCGGGGATCGCGACGACCGGGCCTGTCAACCAGGTGTTCTTCAATTACACGGTATACAATTCGCTCGGTCACGTTGTCTGCCCGACGACGGAGAAGACCCGCATGGTCTGCGGCGAGTACGATGATGTGTTCTTCAACTCGATCAAGAGCTCGATCAACCCGAGCGGCGTGAAGTTCGGCAACGCCGAGATCACGGCGAACGGCGAGCAGTACGACCCCCTCGGCCTCACCAACGACTGGGAGATGGACTGGGGGATCGGGACGAGCAGCGGCGCGACGACCATCGTCTACTACGCGGACGCCCAAGTAGGGATCAACTACTGTCCGGCGGCGAAGACGAGCCACACGACCGGTAAGTGCTCCGGCTACGCGGCCCCGCCGGCGGCGTACGACTACGGCGGCGAGACCGGCGAAACGAACATCGGGGCGAGCGGCTACTACACCACCGAAAGCGGCGGTGCGCCCAACCCGTCGTTCCTGACGACCAACGGAGCGCCGGTGGCGCACTTTGTCACGGGCCCGTCGAACCTGATCGGCCTGTGGAACACGTCGACCGCCTACGGCGCGTATGCCCTCAACTACGCCGACATCAACCCGGCGAACGCGTGGGTCGGCATCGCCCCGGGCGCGGACGTCACGAACCAGTCGAAGTTCCAGGTCGCCTCGACGTTCGGGTGGTACTCCGCCCGCGGCGGCTCGGGTGGCTCGAAGAAAGCGACGACCTTGGGCGCGAACATCTACCTGCCGCCCGGGACGTACACGGTGGAGGTCCTCCTCAGCGGCTACGACCCGGTCATCCAGAACGTCAACCTGGCGTCCTCGAGCCAAACTCCGGTGATCACTCTGACCAAGGACGCGAGCACCGGCGTCTACACGCCGATGTGGGCGTACAGCGCGAGCGACCTCGCCAACCTCTCGACCAGCGGCGCCGGCACGGCCGGCAACCCGTATGTCATGGTCAGCGGCACGGGGACCGTCGGGGCGCCGTTCGGTGAGACCGGGTCGCTGTCGTGGCTGTTCTCGAACCTGAACGACTATCTGTTCACGCTCTGGATCGGGGCGTACTTCAACTCGACGCACGCCTACGCCACGTTCAACCACGCGTCCGAGTTCCTGATCGACTACCCGACCTGGCAGTGGGCGGCGCTGGCCCAGTTCGACGTTCCGCGCTACGACGGGCTGCAGTACTACCTGTTCCACGCGCAGAACGTGACGATTGCCAACGCGACGAACATCTACACGTGGGCGAACAGCGAGGCGACGAGCCTGACGAGCCTGGTGTGCAACACGTGCCTGAACGACCTGGTCGCGGGGAACCGGTTCAACGTCTCCGACATCGGGATGTCGTTCAGCGGCAGCACGGGCGCGCTGAGCCACAACACGTTCGCCGGTTCGCGCAACGTCATCTGGGGCAACACGTTCGTCTCGTCGCCCCAGCCGTCGTACGCCGGTCTCATCGCCCCGAGCCGGTTCATCACGGAGACCAACGGCTTCGACCGGATCTACAACAACGCGTTTGACTCGAACCTGACGATCTCCGAGACGTCGACGACGAACTACAACTACTGGAACGAGACGTGCCAGCCCGGCTACACGCCGATCGCGACGGGCGACTACCCCCCCGCGACGCCGTGCCGGTCCGCCGCGTACAGCCAGACGATGAACGGGCTCACCCTGACGGGGAGCATCATCGGCTCGAGCTACCAGGGCGGCAACTACTGGGTGACCTACGGCGGCTACGCGAATCCGTACGCGAACATCCCGTACATCGCCCGCACGACCAGCTACAACTCGGGCGGGATGGGCCAGCCGACCGGTAAGCACGTCGGCGACTTCGCGCCGCTGATCGGCTTCACCGTCTACAAGCTGTCGTTCGTCGAAACCGGTCTCGCGAGCTCGACCAGCACTACCGCCTTCCGTGTCAGCGTGATCAACTCGCTCGGTACGGGGGAGCGGAACTCGAGCGCGACCAGCGCCACCCCGACGGGCTGCTCCGGCCAGGTCTGCGTGAACTTCTTCGAGCCGAGCGGCTCGTACACGTTCAAGGCGACCAGCAGCCTGAGCGGCATCTTCGCGGACCCGGCGTACGGGACGTTCTCGGTGAGCGGCGCGCCGATCAGCACACCGTTCTCGATCGCCTACGGGACCGGCTACGCGGTGACGTTCACCGAGTCCGGCCTCCCCAGCGGAGTGACCTGGTACGTGAACGCGTCCGGGGAAGCGCCACTATCGGCGACCACGAGCGGAGGCACCGGAACGACGCTGTCGTTCAGTGGGCCGAACGGCGTGTACGCCTACACGGTCGCGAGCAAGAACAAGGTCTGGGCGCCCAGCTACTCGTCCCCGGTCACGGTCGCAGGCGCGGCCGTACCGGTGGCGGTGTCGTTCTCGGAGGTCTTCGAGAGCGCGACGTTCAGCGAGACCGGCCTACCCAGCGGCACGGCCTGGTACGTGAACATCACGGGCGGCTCGGACCTCTCGGGGACCACGACCTCGCTCAGCACGTCGCTCACCAACGGCAGCTACCCGTACACCGTCGCGAGCGCGGACAAGCGCTACAGCGCGGCCGGCGGGAGCCTGGTGGTGCACGGCGCGAGCAGCCAGCCGGTCGCGTTCAACCCGGTCGAGTACACGGCGACGTTCAGCGAGACCGGCCTCCCGAGCGGGGGCAGCTGGAGTGTCATCGTCGACCCGTGCCCCCCGCACGTCTACTGCGCCGGGAACGAGACGACGAGCAGCACGACCTCGGCGCTCGCCTTCGAGCTGACGAACGGCTCGTACGGCTACGCCGTCGAGTCGGCGAACACGAGCTTCGAAGCGGCCCCGGGGACCTTCACGGTCGCCGGAGCGGCGGTGTCGGAGCCGGTCGCGTTCAGCCTGGTGACGTACGCGGTGACGATCACCGAGTCCGGCCTCCCCGGCGGGACGATGTGGTACGCCAACGCGAGCGGCATCGGAGTGAGCCTCTCGTCGACGACGACCTCGATCGAGACGGAGCTTCCGAACGGCAGCTACGCCTTCACCTTCGGCTCGGCGGACCTCCGCTACTCGGCGGCCTCCGGGCTTGCCGTGGTGGCGGGTGCGCCGGCGTCGGTGGACGTGACGTTCGCCTTGGTCACCTACGCCACGATGTTCTCGGAGAGCGGGCTGCCCAGCGGGACCACCTGGTACCTGAATGTCTCGGGCGAGCCGACGCAGAGCAGCGCGACCGACTCGATCACGGTGTCGCTCCCGAACGGCAGCTACACCTACGAGATCGGCTCCGCGGACCTGATCTACGCGGCGGCGCCCGGGGCGTTCGCGTTCTCCGGTCCGAGCGAGATGGTGTCGCTCAACTTCCAGAAGATCGTCTACTCGGTGATGTTCACGGAGAACGGTCTCCCGAGCGGAACGACGTTCTACGTCAACGTGACCGGCACGCAGACGGACGGCGCGGCGGTGGACCTCAACGGCGACGGGCTCCAGGACTTCGCGTTCGAGCTCGCGAACGGCAGCTACACCTACACCGTCAGCGCGGCGACGCACGACTACGCGGCGGCCGGCGGCTCGTTCGTGGTCAACGGCGGCCCCGTCTCGAAAGCGCCGTCGTTCACCTTCCAGAAGTTCGTGACCGTGGTCTCGGAGACGGGCCTGACCAGCAAGGTGCTCGCGAAGAGCGGCTGGTCGTTCGTCCTCGACGGCCAGCTGATGTCGGGTCTCGGGGAGACGTCCGTCACCTTCAGCGTGGGGAACGGAACGTACCCGGTGCTCGCCATCGCGCCGAGTGGCTACGTCGCTTCGGGCAACTTCCAGGCAGCCGGCACCGTCACGGTGCTGGGCGACACCGCGGTGAGCGTCTCGTTCGCGCCGGGCCACCCGGCGACGCTGTCGTTCCACGAGAAGGGCCTCGCCACCGGGCAGTCCTGGTGCATGAGCCTGCAGGGCTACGGGCTCTGCTCGAGCACCCCGACGATCAAGTACCCGGGGCTCGCGCCGGACAGCTACAACTACGCCGTCGTTTCGCCCACGAAGGGTCAGACGATCTCGGGCAAGATCGGCGCCACGACCTACGGCGCGTCGGGCGTGGTGGAGGTGACGCACAGCGAGAAGATGGCGCTGACGTTCGCGTACACCTACGCCGTGACGTTCAGCGAGACCGGACTCAGCTCCGGGACCTGGTCGCTCAAGGTGCACGCTGTCCTGTACGTCCGGAAGCAGGGCGTCTCGATCGAGGCGAACCTGACCAACGGCAGCTACGGCTACTCGATCGGCAAGGAGACCGGCTTCTCGGCTTCCGGCTCGCCGAAGCGTGTCGTGGTGGACGGCGGCCCGGCCGCGGTCTCGGTGACGTTCACCCCGCACGGCAGCGGCATGGCGCCGGCCGGCTCGGGCACCTTCGGGACGACTGCGCACGGCAGTGTTCGTGCGCATCGCCCCGGCGCTTGAGTCTGCGCTGGGAGTCGTCGGCGCCGTGAGCCTGCTCGGCGCGGCGCTGGCGATCGCCCGCTCGGGAGTTTCCCGGGAGGAGAGGCAGTAGGGCGGCCTCTCCCGACAAGCACCGGGCCCCGACCCCCGCGAGGGGGCCGGCGGCCCGGAACCCTTTCCGTCCTCCTTCTCGGTCGAACGCTCAGGTACGCTCGGCTGGCTCGGGTCGATGCGGGTCACCCAGGCGTTGATGCCGCCCTTTAGGCTCCTGACGTGCTGGAAGCCGAGGTCGAGCAGGCTCTCCACCGCATCCGCCGAGCGCCCCCCCGAGCGGCAGAAGACCACGACCGAGCGGGCCCGGGTCAGCTCATCGACCCGCTGCGGCAGCTCTCCCTTCGGGATTGCGAGCGCCCCGTCCAGGTGCGAGATGGCGAGCTCCTCGGGTTCCCGGACGTCGACCAGCAGCGGCGGGTCGTCGCTTGCGAGCTCCGCCTTCAACTCCTCCGGCGTGACCTCGGGGACGCCATCGGCCGCCGGGGTGCTCGCGACGCCGCAGAACGCGGGGTAATCGATGAGCCCGTGCTGGGTCGCCTTTGGCGAGCAGAGCACGCACTCCGGGTTCTTGTGCAGCTTCAGCTGCCGGAACGTCATCGAGCTCGCGTCGTAGAGGAGGAGCCGGCCGACGAGCGGCTCGCCGACGCCGACAACGAGCTTGATCGCCTCGGTCGCCTGGAGGGTCCCGACGACCCCGGGGAGCACGCCGAGGACGCCGGCCTCCGCGCACGACGGGACGAGCTCGGGAGGCGGCGGCTCGGGGTACAGGCACCGGTAGCACGGACCGGTGCGTGCGTCAAAGACGCTCACCTGGCCCTCGAACCGGTAGATCGAGCCGTAGACGTTCGGCTTGCCGAGGAGGACGCAGGCGTCGTTGACGAGGTAGCGGGTCGGGAAGTTGTCCGTCCCGTCGACGACAAGGTCGTAGCCGTTCAGCACGTCGAGCGCGTTGGAGGAGTCGAGCCGCCCGTCGTGCGGGACGATCGTCGTCCCCGGGTTGAGCGCCGTCAGGCGCCGGGTCGCCGCCTCGAGCTTCGGCCGGCCGACGTCGTCCGTGGAGTAGAGGACCTGCCGCTGGAGGTTGGAGAGCTCGACCGCGTCGAAGTCGACCAGCCCGAGGGTCCCGACCCCCGCTGCCGCGAGGTACAGCGCGGCCGGCGCGCCGAGGCCGCCGGTGCCTACGAGGAGGACCTTGGCGCGCCGGAGGGCTCGCTGGCCGGCGACGCCGACCTCGGGAAGCAGCAGGTGCCGGCTGTAGCGACGCAGCTCGTCCGTCGTGAACGTCTCGATCGTCTCCGGCGGGGCGGACGCGGTCGGCAGCCGATGGGCCTCGGCCGGCGAACCCCCCGCGATCGCGGGCACGATGGAGACGACGTCCCCGTCCTTCAGCACGGTGGCGTCGCGCTGCAGTGCGCGGACATCCTGGTCGTTCACGTAGACGGAGACGAAGCTGCGGAGGCTCCCGTCTACGCTGAGCAGGTGCCGCCGAAGGGCGGGATGGCTCTCGGTCAACTGGTGGATCGCCTGGCCGACCGTGTTGGCGAGCACCGTGACGTCCGCCTGGCCCCCGGCGAAGCCGCGGAGGGGCGTCGGGATCCTGACGGTGGTGCGGCTCATCGGCGGCCTCCCGGGGTCTCGGCGAGGAGCACCGCGGCCGGGACGGCAGAGGCGAGGCCCGGCGCAGAGAGGAGCAGCTCCCTCGAGGAGAACTGCGGCCGTTCTGCGTCCAGCTCGAACGCAGCGGTCTCGCACCGGCCGGCCTGGTCGACCGAGGTCACGAGGTAGGCGTACCACGGCCAGGCGTGGTCGGCGTCGAACTGCGACGGGCGGGCCGGGTGGTCGGGGTGCGAGTGGTAGAAGCCGCTGACGACCGCGCCCCTCTCCGCGGCCCGGCGCTCCGCTCGTCGCAGCTCGTCCGGTGAGATCACGAACCGGCGGCGTCGCTCCTCTCGGACCTCGTTCGGGGCCGGCTCGACCCTTTCGACCGTGCGGGTCGTACCGTCCAGCGCGGCGTCCACCGACAGCAGGAACCCGCACGCCTCCTCCGGGTAGGCGGAGCGAGCTTCGCGCTCGATCTGCTCCAGCACGGGGCGCGGCACTCGGACCGCGTTCATCGGCCCTCCTCCGCGGGCGCGCCTCCGGCATCGGCGAGGATCGTGACGACGACGGACCCGAGCGCGGCGACGCCCACGCGCACCGCCGCGGCGACGACCGCTCCTGCGGAGCGGCCCGCGCGGAGCCCCTCCTCGCGCGCGAGGCGGGCCACGAACGCCTCGGCCTCCTCGGTCTCGACCCGGACCGTCCGGTCGAGAACGTCGGGGGCGTACGTGCCGGGGACGACCGCTGTCGGGAGGTGCTTGAGGCCCTCGAGGCCGTGGATCGGTCCGGTCGGTTCGACGCCGACGATTTCGATCGTGGGCCTCTTTTCCTTGAGGTATCGCCCGGCGCCGCTGATCGTCCCGCCGGTGCCCACCCCGGCGACGAGGTGGGTCAGCCGCCCCTCGGTCTGGGCCCAGAGCTCGGGACCGGTGCCGACGTAGTGGGCGCGCGGGTTCGCGGGGTTGTTGTACTGGTCGGCGAAGAACGAGCGGGTCGGCTCGGAGAGGGCGTACGCGCGCGCCTCGCGCTGCGCCCCGTCGGTCCCCTCGGCCGGGTCGGTGAGGACGACCTCCGCCCCGAACGCGCGGATCGCGCCCAAGTGGGGCGCGCTCGCGTTCCGCGGTAGGTACAACCGGACGCCGAAGCCGAGGCGAGCGCCGAGCCAGGCGTAGGCGACGCCGGTGTTCCCGCTGGACGCGTCCACCAAGGTGCGCCCGGGGCCCAGGAGGCCGTCCGCGACGGCGGCGCGGACGATCGAGAGCGCCGCGCGGTCCTTCACCGAACCGCTCGGGTTCCTCGACTCAAGCTTCGCCCACAGCTCGAAGCCGCCCCCGGCGGCTCGGGCGATCGCTACGAGCGGGACGAGCGGGGTCCCTCCAACCGCCTGGAGGAGCGGGTCGTCGGTCGAAAGACCCACCGGCCGCGACCGCCCGCGGGGCACGGTCGGGTCTACGCGAGCTGAATCAGATGCGAACACCGTAGACCCCCGCGGGCTATCGAATCCTCGAGGTCGATGCCGACCTCGCCGAGGAGCGCTTCGGTCAGGTGCTTGTCGAAGACGTCGCAAAGGAGGAACGGGTGCGCGAGCGCACTCTGCCGGAAGACGCAGTTCGTGCGCACGACGCGCAGTCGGCCGTCCGCCCCCTTCTCGACGTGCGACCGGAAGCCGAGGCGGTTCAGGAGCGTGACGAGCTGGCCGGCCTTCGCCTCCAGTCCCTTCCCCGGGACGACGTCACGGGCGACGAGCCTCGCGACGCGCTCGCCGGCCTCGGCGAGGACCGCGCTGACGTACCCTTCGCCCTCGTGCGCGAGCAGGCCATCGACGATCGCGTCGACCATCAGGTCGTACTTCTTCGGGAACTGGTCCTGGCCGAGCGACGTCAGTGCGTACCGCTTGCGCGGACGGCCGACCCCCTCCCGGTGGAACGTCGGGGAGACCCAGCCACGCTGCTCGAGCCGGTCGAGATGGCCCCGCGCTGCGCTCTCCTGGATCCCGAGGCTGCGCGCGAGGTCGCGCGCGGTCTTCGGGCCTTCCGACAGCTCGTCCAGGACCTTTCCGCGGGTCCCTTCGGACGGGCCGGGCTCGGGTTCCATGCCGGGAGACTTGCGCTGCACGGCCAAAAGCTCGCTGGGATTTACTCACCGCGCCATGTTTAAATAACGGTATCGGCTCGGAAACGGCAGATGGTCGCCACACCGCTCGCCGCCCCGCATTCGCTGATCGTCGAGGACCTGCACGCCGAGGTCGCGGGAAAGGAGATCCTGAAGGGAGTCAACCTCACGCTCCGCAGCGGCGAGCTCACCGCGCTGATGGGCCCGAACGGCTCCGGCAAGAGCACGCTCGCTTACGCCCTGATGGGCCACCCGAAGTACAAGGTCACGAAGGGCACGGCCCTGCTGGACGGCAAGAACCTGCTCGCGATGCCGGTCGAGCAGCGCGCCCGGGCCGGCCTGTTCCTCGGCTTCCAATACCCGCAGGAGGTCTCCGGGCTCTCGCTCGCGAAGTTCCTCTGGACCTCGTACATGCAGCGGCACACCGCGGAGAACGCCGATACCGCCGGCTTCGACCGGGACATGAAGACGCACCTCGGCTTCCTCGAAATGGACGAAGCGCTGCTCAAGCGGTCGCTGAACGAGGGGTTCAGCGGCGGAGAGAAGAAGCGCGTCGAGGTGCTGCAGATGGCGACGCTCCGGCCCGTCTTCGCGATCCTCGACGAGCCGGACTCCGGCCTCGACATCGACGCGGTGAAGGCGGTCGGCGAGACGGTCGACAAGCTCCGCCGACCGGACGCGGGGGTGCTCGTGATCACACACTACCAGCGGATCCTCAAGTATGTGAAGCCGGACCGCGTCCACGTGATGGTGGACGGGATCGTGGCGCTCTCGGGGGACGGGAGCTCGCGGAAGAGCTCGAGGCGAAGGGATACGACTGGGTCCGGGTCGGCGTCCCGGGGACCTCGGCTTAGCCCCTCGCGGGCCTCCGCGCCGATGGACGTCGCCCAGCTCCGCGCCGACTTCCCGATCCTGGGCCGCGAGGTCCACGGCACCCCGCTCATCTATCTCGATTCGGCCGCGACTTCGCAGAAGCCGAAGCAGGTGATCCGCGCCGAGGAGGAGTACTACCGGTTCACCAACGCGAACGTCCACCGGGGCGTCTACTCGCTGAGCGTCGAGGCGACCGACGCCTACGAGGCGGCCCGCGCGCGCACGGCGAAGTTCCTCGGAGCGCGTCAGGCGGAGGAGGTCGTCTTCGTCCGCGGCGCGACGGAGGCGATCAACCTGGTCGCGACGAGCCTCGGACGCTCCGTCCTGCAGCGGGGGGACCGCGTCGTCGCGACGATCATGGAGCACCACTCCAACGTCGTCCCGTGGCACATGCTGCGGGAGTACTCCGGGGTCCGCCTGGACTTCGTCGACATCGACGAGCAGGGCCGTTTGAAGCTCGACGAGTACGACCGCCTGCTCTCCGACGGCCACACCAAGCTCGTCACGCTCACCCACGTCTCCAACGTTCTCGGAACGGTGAACCCGGTCCGGGAGATCGCGGAGAAGGCGCACGACCACGGCGCCCTCGTCCTGCTGGACGCCGCGCAGTCGGCCCCGCACCGCGCACTGGACGTCGAGAAGCTCGGCGTAGACTTCGTCGCGTTCTCCGGCCACAAAATGCTTGGCCCGATGGGGATCGGGGTCCTCTGGGGGCGGACGGAGCGCCTGGAAGCGATGCCGCCGTGCATGGGCGGCGGCGAAATGATCCGCGAGGTCCACACCGACCGCGTCAGCTACCGCGACGCGCCGGCCCGCTTCGAGGCAGGGACCCCGAACGTCGGCGGGGCGGTCGCTCTCTCCGCGGCGATCGACTACCTCGAGGCGGTCGGCTGGGAGGATCTGCACGCGCACGACGAGCGCCTGCTGGACCGCATGCTGCGGCAGGGGCGGGAACGGCTCGGGGACCGCTTTCGGGTCTTCGGACCGGAGGGGGTCAAGGACCGGGAAGCAGTCGTCTCGTTCGCGTTGCAAGGGACGCATCCGCACGACATCGCGAGCCTGCTCGACGAGGACGGGGTGTGCGTGCGCGCCGGCCACCACTGCGCCCAGCCGCTGATGGAGCGTCTCGGCGTTCCCGCGCTGACGCGCGCGAGTCCGTACCTCTACAACACCGAGGCCGAGGTCGACCGCATGTTCGACGCCCTCGAGAAGGTCGCCCGCCTGTTCGGGCCGGCGCCGCAACGCTCCCCGGCTCCGAACTGATTGTGTGGGACCGGCCGCGCCGCCCGCCGAGCACGCCTCGAGGCCTGTAGCCGCGGCGCAGACAATCGACTCCCCTCGGGCCGCGGTGTCGGGAGGGGTGCTTCTGTCGCGCCAGGAGCTACCCTCAATTTAAATACACGCGGGTGCTGGAATCAGCCGAGGCACTCATGGCTCAGACTACGCAGGAGATCACTCCGCTCGATTACACTCGCTACGACTTCAAGGACCCGGAGACGTACCGCGTCCGAATCCCAAAGGGGCTTTCCCGAGAGGTCGTCGAGCGCATCAGCGAGATCAAGCACGAGCCCGAGTGGCTGCTGGAGTACCGCCTTCGGGCGTACGCCTACTTCACCCAGTGCCCGATGCCGGACTGGGGCCCGAGCCTCGCCGACATCGATTTCGACGCCTACACGTACTACGCCGACCCGCTGGGCGAGGACCGCCCGAAGCGGAGCTGGGAAGACCTTCCCGCGGACATCAAGAACACGTTCGAGCGCCTCGGGATTCCGAAGGCGGAGCGGGAGTTCTTCGGCGGCGTCGGGGCCCAGTACGACAGCGGGACCGTCTACCACAAGATCCGGGAGGACCTCTCCGCCAAGGGCGTCCTCTTCACCGACACCGACACGGCGGTGAAGGAGCACCCGGAGATCGTCCGCAAGTACTTCGGCAAGGTCGTCCCGTACAACGACAACAAGTTCGCCGCGCTCAACAGCGCCGTCTGGTCGGGCGGGAGCTTCGTCTACATCCCGCCGGGCGTCGACGCCGGCATCCCGCTGCAGGCGTACTTCCGCATCAACGCGAAGAACGTCGGCCAGTTCGAGCGCACGCTGATCATCGCCGACAAGGGCGCGAAGGTGCACTACCTCGAGGGGTGCACGGCCCCGATCTACTCGACCGACTCGCTCCACGCCGCCGTCGTGGAGGTCGTCGCCGAGCCCCAGGCGAAGATCCGCTACACGACGATCCAGAACTGGTCGAAGAACGTCTACAACCTCGTCACGAAGCGGGCGATCGCCTACGAGGACGCGCTCGTCGAGTGGGTGGACGGCAACATGGGCTCCAAGGTGACGATGAAGTATCCGTCGGTCTACCTCAAGGGCCGGCATGCCCGCGCCGACATCCTGTCGATCGCGTTCGCCAGCGAGGGCCAGATCATCGACTCGGGGGCGAAGGCGGTCCACTCGGCGCCCGACACCTCCAGCAAGATCGTCGCCAAGTCGATCGCGATCCGCGGCGGGCAGACGAGCTACCGCGGCCTCCTCCACGTGGCGCCGGGCGCCACGGGGGTGAAGGCGGCGGTGCGGTGCGACGCGCTCTTGCCGGACGAGCTCGGCCGGTCGGACACGTATCCGTACAACGAGATCCACGAACAGGACGCGACGATCACGCACGAGGCGGTCGTCGGGAAGATCGGTGAGGAGCAGATCTTCTACCTCATGAGCCGCGGCCTCTCGGAGTCGGACGCGATCCACCTGATCCTCATGGGGTTCCTGGCGGAGTTCGCCAAGGAGCTCCCGGTCGACTACGCCCTGGAGCTGAACCGGCTCATCCAGCTCGAGATGACCGGCGCCGTCGGATAGACCGCGGCGCGGAGCGGGGAAGGCCGAACGTCGGCCCCGTTCCCCGGCGGGGGCCGCCGGGGCTCCCGAGCTTAAGCGGACCGACGGCTCCGAGCGCAGCGCCCGATGTCCGGTTCCGAGCTCATCACCTGGGCACCGATCCTCGCAACGTGGATCCTCGTCGTCGGGACGCTCGGGTTCGCCTACTGGCAGCTCCGTCAGGCGCAACGCCTGCACTCCGCGACGACGATCCTCGACCTGCGCGAGCGGTTCTACAGCGCGCGGCTGCGGCGGGGCCGCCGGGACCTGAGCCAGTGGCTGCTGCGCTCGGCGCGCCAGCCGGAGGTCGACAACTGGGAGGTGGGGATCTCTTCGAGCTGCTGGGCTCGCTCACCCGGACGGGCGTGATCGACCGGCGGATCGTCTGGAGCGCCTTCGGCTCGTGGATCAGCGCCTACTATGTCTTCCTCACCCAGCCGGAGGACCTGATCGCCCGGTGGCGCGCGGAGGTCGACGACCCGCTCATGTTCCGGGATTTTGAGTGGTTGGCGAAGGCGATGCGCGAGCACGAGCGACGCCTCCTGCCCCAGGGGGGCTCGCAGCGGAGTCCCCTGGACGACGCCCGGGACGTGCTCGACAACGAGTCGCACCTGGACGTCGGCGCGGACCTCCCGGACCGCTGAACGGCGGCCCCCCGCTCACGCCGAGGACGGAGGGACCTTCCGCGGCGGGGGGACCTTCGGGACATCGGTGTGCGACTTGAGGAGGTCGATCGCCGCGAGGACGACCGCGTAGCCGAGGTTCGCCTCGTCGGCAGAGGCCCGGACGCTCCGCTCCCCCGGCCGTCCGAGGAGCTCGGCCGCGGCGAGGAGCACCTCCTCCGCGGTCCGCAGGCTCGCCGGGTCGAGGACGGCGCCGCGGGGATTTCGGACATCCTCCAGCATCTCCGCGAGGCCCTCGCGCATCGACCGGTGCACCTCGTCCAGGACGCTCCGGGGGAGCCGTTCCGGGTCGAGGACCAGCGGCACCGTCCCCTCTACCGGAGCTTGGAGTCGAACCGCCACTCGGGGGACCGGTCGTTGCCCGTGACCTCGAGCGCCGGGAGCGCCCGGGAGCCGTCGGGGGCCCACGGGAGCGGTTCGCCGTTCCAGCGCGCCTCGAGCGACGGGAATACGACCTCGCGGAGCGAGGCGACCGGCGCCATCTCGAGCACGTAGGCGAGGAACCCCTCGCCGATCATCCGGACCGCCTCCGGCTCGGCGACGCCCCGCGAACGGAGGTAGAAGATCTGCTCAGGGTCGACCGGGTGCACGCTCGTCGAGTGCGTCGCCTTCACGTCGCGGCAGAGGATCTCGAGGATCGGGATCGTGTCGGAGCGGGCCCCCTTCGACAGGAGCATCGCGTGCTCTGAGATGAAGCTCAGCGTCTTGTTCGCGTGCTTCTCGATCCGCACCAGTCCCCGGCTCATCCCGCGTGCCTCGTCGGTGAAGACCCCCCGGGTGATCGATCGGCCGTGGGTGTCGGTCCCGACGTGGGTGAGGTTGACGGAGCTGTCGTACGACTGGTCGCCAGCGCCGTAGAAGATCTGGAAGTCGTCGACCACCGAGCCTTGGCCGACGAGGCTCGTGCGGTTCCGGGCCTTCGAGCGGAACCCCCCCAGGCCGATCCAGAACCAGCCGATCCGGGCGGCGGTCCCCGTGCTCCCGGTCCGCTGGTACACGGAGACGGCCCGAGAATCCGGGGCGTGGAACGTGAGGTGGATGACCTTGGCGTGGGGCCCGGCGTGCAGCCGCGAGTCGGAGGCGTAGAACCGCTGCGGGCCGGCGGGGCCGGGGGTGCTGTAGAGCTCCTCCGTCAGCAGCAGCTGACTCGCTTCCCCCGCGTGAATCTCGCGCCGGACCGACAGCGCTTCGTGCGGGCGGGAGAAGATCGTGAGGTCCTGGACCCGCAGCGGCTCCTTCAGCCGGCGGGGACGTCGAGGCGGTAGCCCCGGTTCCACAGCGCGTCCGAGAGGGCGGAGAGTCGGTCCGTAGGCACCTCCTCGGCGGCCCCGTGGGCGGTCGGGAGGTCCCCGGCGGCACCGCCCGCGCTCAGCGGCGTGACCTTGACCCCCGCGGCGGTCAACGACGACGGAACGTCCGTGTGGGTCCCCGCCGCGTCGTGGACCACCCGAATCGCCCCCTCGGGCACGCTCGGCATCACGACCCGCGGCCCGGCAGTGACGGCGTCCAGACCCGCCAGGTCGACGTTGTTGAAGTAGCCGTAGCCCCGGTAGAGCGGATCCGGCTCGAGAGGCAGCGTGAGGAACCGCTCGTACGACTCGAGACGGCGCTGCCGAGCGGCATCGGAGTCGCCGGCGACGCGCGCCAGCTCCCGGATGTGGTCGACAGCCACCCAATCGGCGGGTTTGCTCACGGCCGAAGCCATCGGATTTACTCACCCCCCCGTGTTTATTAGCTGAGCCGCCGGCGCACCGCGGCCGCTCCTCCGAGCACGGTGCGGGCGGCGGAGCCGGTCGGCTCCTGTCGAGGGGGAGTTGGGGTTCCGGGGGCCCGGCCCTGGGTCGTACACGGGAGGTCATGGCCGGGCGCGGGGGGGTGCGTCCCGATACCGACGGAGACCCGTACTAGGGTGTTTTTTGTAGTTGAATCTCTTCCGAGCCATCGGCCGTCCGGGACGGCCGCGGAACAGGGGGAGCAGCAAATGCAGAGGCATACGGGGGGAACGGCGCTGACGCTGGGACTGTTGGTGACGGCGATCGCGGTCCTGGGCTTCGCGGTGGCGGAACCGGGGGTCGTTTCGGCGGGACTGTCGATGGGAACGGTCGGGCAACCGGCCAACGCGGCCGTGTCGGTGTCGCCGGCGGCCTCCGCCCCGGCGTGGACCGCGAGTGAGCTGAGATCGGCGTCGACGCTCGCGGCGCCCTACACCGAAGCCGGCTACCATCTCGCGGGCGCCGAGTACCTCGGCGCGCCTTCGCTGGCGACCGCGGCGAACCCGAGCGGATCGGTCAACGTGCTCGTCTCCCTCCAGTTCTCGAACGCCTCTCGGCTGAACACGTTCCTCGCGGAGCTCTCCAACCCGAGCTCCCCCGAGTACCATCACTACCTCACCGCCGCGGAGTTCAACGCGGCGTTCGGCCCCAGCCCGTCGGTCTACGGCTCGCTCGTCAGCCTGCTGAAGTCGTACGGCGTCTCGGGCCTCACGACCCTCTCCAGCCGGCTGACCGTCGGCTTCGAGGCGACGCCGGCACAGGTCCAGGCGATCTTCCACACGGGCCTCGGCGCCTACGTCTCGGCGAGCGGCCAGCCGTTCTACGCGCCGCTCTCCAACCCGACCGTTCCGGCCCCGCTCGCCCCGTATATCCTCGAGGTCGAAGGGCTCAGCAACTACTCGGAGTACCTGAACCACCTCGCGCCGGTCGCCGCCCCGGCGGCGGCTGCGGCGGACCTCGTGGCGAGCGCGGACGCCGCCCGCGGGGTCCAGGGCCCGCTCGCTCCTGGCGGGGCCAGCAATCCGTTCGCGAGCACCACGGTGACGTCGAACGGCCTGACGAACACCTACGACCAGCCCGTCGTCCTGAATACCAAGGGGAAGACCGGAACGTGCGACGCGAACAACTGCGGCAACTTCGTCCAGGCGCCGGACCTGCAGGTCACCTACAACGAGACCGGCCTGTTCGAGAAGTACGGCTACCCGAAGAATGCGACGGTCGCGGCGGTCCTGTGGTCCGACCCGGCGTGCTACTCGTCCACCAAGCCGACCGCGGCGTGCGGCAGCGACGACTTCTACAACTACTGGTGCACGCAGCACATCACCAGTGGTCAGGACGCCTGGGACTTCTTCATGCCCGACGTCACGTCATTCTGGAACTACAGCATCCCGACAGGCGAACCGATGCCCCACGCCTACTCGATGGCGGTCGCCTCCGGCTACACGTACGCCTACCCCACCGGCTCTCAGGGGTACTCTGCGGCGTGTGACGACGACGAGGCCCAAGGCGAGAACACGCTCGATGTCGACATGCTCGGCTCGATGGCGCCCGGCGCGAACGTCTTCCAGACGTTCGCCGGGTCGTCCACCACGGCGGCGATCAACACCGTCTTCGGCGACCTTCTCAGCCCCTCCACGAGCCTGTACAGCACCCTCGGCGGCTTCGACACGGCGACCGCGATTGCCGACCTGAAGAACGTCAGCGTGATCACGAACTCCTGGACGACCGGCTCGGGGACCACCTCGCTCGGAGCCACCTGGCTCGCCAACCTCAAGACCGCCCAGACCCGGGGCATCACCGTCCTCGGGGCAACGGGCGACTCCGGCGTCACGGTCGAGCCGCCGGCGGCGCAGACGGGAAGCGCGTTCGGGACCGTCGCCATTGGCGGCACGACCGCCGCCCTCAACGTGACGACCCTGCTTCGGGGCCCCGCCCACCTCGCGTCCGGGGCCGCGCCGTACTACGGCGTCGGCACGGGGGAGATCGGCTGGTACGAGAAGGCCGGAACGGTCGATGGGTTCACCAGCACGTACGGTGGGACCGGCGGGGTCGCGTCCACGACCACCTTCCCGCGCGGGTCGTTCGCGAACGCCTCCAGCGATGCCACCGGTGTCTGCAACGCCGTTCGGACCGGCAACTACCGGTGCGAGCCGGACATCGCCGCCATCTCGAACGACACGATCGTCGACCTCGAGGTAGGGCCGTACTCGCTGAACATGACCTGCTGGATCACGACCAGCTGTGCGGCGGTCGCCCCATCGATCGAGACGGGGACGACCTCCGGTTCGTCGCCCACGGTCGAGGGTACGTACTTCATCGGGACGAGCATCGCGACGCAGGTGATGGGCGGCGAGATCGCCACCATCGACTACGCGCTCCACAAGGTCGGCCAGGGCTGGCTCGGATTCTTCGACCCAGGTGCCTACGCGATGGGCCAGAAGCAGTACTCCGGTCAGCTGACCCTGCACTCGTTCTACGACGTCACGACGTTCACCGGCGCCGACGGGCTCGTCACCAACTACGAGGCGAAGGTCGGCTTCGACCTCGCCACCGGCTGGGGCGTCATCGACGCCGGCAACTACACGCAGAACACGATGACCTACGCGACCACGTTCACGGAGTCCGGCCTCGCGGGCGGGACCTCCTGGACGGTGAAGGCGACCCCGACCGTCGGGGACGCGGGCTGCACGGTCAGCGGCAGCAGCTGCTCGAACTCGGCGACCCAGCTCTCGACCGGGACGACCGCCTCCATCGCCGAGACGTACGGGGGGTACACCTACACCGCCAGTGCCACCGGCTACTCGGCCCCGGGCGGGACGTTTGTCGTCCACGGGGCGGCCGGCTCCGTCCACGTCACCTTCAGCCAACTGTTCGCGTCGCCCTCGGCGAACCCGAACCCGGTGTACACCGGTAAGGCCACGACGATCTCGGCGGGTGCGACCGGCGGCTCGGGAACGTTCACGAACTATGCGTGGTCCGGGCTGCCCTCCAGCTGCAGCTCGCCCGGCAACGTCGCCTCGTTCAGTTGCACCCCGTCGAGCGCGGGCGGCTACACCGTGCAGGTCATCGTGACGGATTCGAACGGCGGCCAGATAACCGGCTCGTTCTCGCTGACGGTGTCTCCGGGGGTTTCCCTGTCGGCCTCGGCGACCCAGAACCCGGTCGATGAGGGTCAGGCGACCACCGTCTCGGCGTCGGCCTCCGGGGGAAGCGGTGGCTACAGCTACGCCTGGTCGGGCTTGCCCTCGGGCTGCGGGTCGCCCGGCGACGTCGCCTCGTTCGCCTGCACTCCGGCACCCGGAGACGCTTCGGGTTCGCCGTACACCGTACAGGTCCTGGTGACGGATTCGAGCCTGAACAGCGCGACCGCCTCCTTCTCGCTGGTCGTCGACCCGGCGCTGAGCGCCGGAACGGCGTCCGCGAACCCGAACCCGGTCGATTCTGGTCAGTCGACGACGATCTCGACCTCGGGGGCGTCCGGCGGCTCCGGCACCTACAGCTACGGATGGACCGGCCTTCCGGCCGGGTGTGGCTCGCCGGGGGACGTCGCGTCGTTCGGTTGCGTCCCGTCCACGGCGGGGACTCCCACGATCACCCTGACGGTCACCGACGGCAACGGCGCCACGGCGCAGTCGTCGTTCGTGTTGACGGTCAACGGCGCCTTGGTCGCTTCGCCCAGCGCGACCGTGAACCCGGTGGACGAGGACGAGATGACGACGATCTCGGCCGGAGCCGCGGGCGGCTCGGGGACGTACTCGAGCTACCTGTGGGGCGGGCTACCGGCAGGTTGCACGGGGAGCGGCGCGTCGTTCGGCTGCACGCCGTCGGTCGGCTCGGCCGGATCGTACACGGTCTGGGTCAACGTCACCGATACGAACGGGGCGTGGGCGAACAGCTCGTTCACGCTCACGGTCGACCCGGCGCTGACGGCGTCACCGTCGGCGAATGTGAACCCGGTCGATGAGGGCCAAGCGACGACGATCAGCGCGCACGCGGCGGGCGGCTCGGATTACGACTACGTGTGGTCGGGTCTCCCCAGCGGCTGCGGGTCGCCGGGCGATGCCGCTTCGTTCGTCTGCACCCCGGCACCCGGGGATGCCTCGGGCGCGCCGTACACGGTGTCGGTCATGGTGACGGACACGAACGGCGAAGAGAGCATGGGGTCGTTCACGCTGGTGGTCGATCCCGCGCTGTCGGTCTCGGTGTCGGCGACGCCGAACCCGGTCGATGTCGGGCAGACGACGACGGTGTCGGCGAACGCGGCCGGTGGGGCGGCTCCGTACAGCTACGCTTGGAGCGGTCTCGCGGGCAGCGGATGCGCGGGCAGCGGCGCCTCGTTCGTCTGCGCGCCGACGACGGCGGGCACCTACACGGTGTGGGTGAACGTGACGGACGGCAACGGCTTCTCGGTGCATGTGTCGTTCGTCCTGGACGTCGACAGCGCGGTGAGCGCCGGGACGGTCGGGGGGACGCCGAACCCGGTGACGGTCGGGACGTCGACGACGATCTCGACGACGGGGGCGACGGGCGGCTCGGGCGGCTACAGCTACGCGTGGTCCGGCTATCCGGCGACGTGCACGCCCGGGGACGTGGCGTCGTTCAGCTGCACGCCGACGACGGTCGGGACGTACACGGTGGAGCTGCAGGTGACGGACTCGAACGGAGAGACGGCGAGCGCGTCGTTCGAGCTGATGGTGAACCCGGTGGGGACGTTCGCGGTAACGTTCACGGAGAGCGGGTTGCCGTCGGGGACGGAGTGGTATGTGAACATCACGGGCGGGCCGTCGCTGAGCGGCACGACGACGATGCTGTCGACGGACTTGCCGAACGGAGGGTACACCTACACGGTCGCCAGCGCGAACAAGGAGTTCGGCGGGCACGGCGGCGGGTTCCCGGTGGCCGGGAGCGCGGTCGGGGTCTCGGTGTCGTTCGCGAAGGAGACGTTCACGGTGACGTACACGGAGACGGGGATCCCGGCGAAGAAGCTGGCGAAGGTCGGCTGGTCGGTGGAGCTGAACGGGACGGAGAAGAGCGCGAAGGGCGCGACGATCAGCTTCAGCGGCCTGACGAACGGGAGCTACCCGCTGTTGATCCAGGGACCGACGGGGTTCACGAGCAGCGTGGCGAGCGGTAGCCAGACGGTGAAGGGAACCACGGGCGTGACGGTGACGTTCACGAAGGGACGCACGGCGGTGCTGTCGTTCCACGAGAAGGGGCTACCGAAGGGCTCGACGTGGTGCGTGGCGGTGGACGGAGAGAACGAGTGCTCGTCGACGGGGGTCGTGAAGTTCACGGCTCTGACGCCGGGGAGCTACGCGTTCGCGGTGACGTCACCGGCGACAGGCTACACGGTGACGGAGAAGGTCGGGAAGGTGGCGGTGACGAGCCCGGTGAGCGTGACGAAGGGGACGGCGGTGAAGGTGACGTTCGTGGCGACGGGAGGACCGGGCGGTAAGACGGCCGGACCGTTGTCGGGAGTGTCGCGGCTGTCGGGTGCGGGAGCGGTCACGGCGTCGTGGGGCCTGGTAGGGGCAGCGGTCGCCGTCGCGAGCGCACTGGCGCTGGTAGGCGCGGGCGTGCTGACGAGCCGGCGGGGCGGAAGGCCCGGCGTCGGGTCGGAGGAGTAGGCGACCGAAGGAGCGGAGGACCCGGCCCGGGCGGACGGCTCGGGCCGGGCAGGCGACGAACCCCTTCTCCCCGTTCTCGAGAGTGGATGGCGATGGGCCCGAGCCCGGGGGTGCTGGCGGCCGGGTAACCGCGTCGAGTGGCCGCGCGGAAGCTGTTTTGTAGCCTGTCGCGGGTTCGAGAGGGGGGGCCGTTGATGTACGACATGTACCAGGAGCGGATTCTGCTCCACTACCGCTCTCCGAAGAACTTCGGCCCGCTGGACGGCGCCCAGTACTCCGGCGAGGAGTCGAACCCGCTCTGCGGGGACCACATCACCCTGCGGGTGAAGGCCGACCCCGCTTCCGGCAAGATCGAGGCGGTCCGCTTCGAGGGCGACGGCTGCGCGATCAGCATGGCGAGCGCCTCGATGCTGACCGAGACGCTCAGCACGCTCACGATCGACGGGGCCCTGAAGCTCAGCCGGGACGACGTGTTCGAGCGCCTCGGCATTCCCCTCTCGCCCGCCCGGATCCGGTGCGCCCTGACCGGGTTCGTGGCCCTCGGCAAGGCACTGCATCCGGAGACAGCCCCACGAGCCGGCGCGTGACCGTGCCGATATTCCCGCGCGGCCCGTGGGCTTCCCCGGCCGCGGAAGGAGGGTCCCCCCCCTGATCGTCATCGACCCGGAGACGTGCGTCCTCTGCGGGCTGTGCACCGGCGTCTGCCCCCCGAACGCCCTGGAGCTCACACCGGCGGCGCTGGAGGTCCACACGAACTGCACCGACTGCGGCTGGTGCGTGCCGTACTGCCCGGTCGGCGCTATCTCCGGAGGCCGCCCGGTCCGCCGCCGGCGCCCAACCGCGGAGGGCTAGTCCGATGGCTTCGGAACGGCCCCGGGTCCTCCTGGTCGACCCGTACGTCTCGCGCCACGACCCGATGGAGCGCAAGTTCATCGAGCTGTACCCGTCCCTCGGGCTGCTCACGCTGGGCGCCTACCTCGCCGGCGAGGGGGTCGACGTGCGGATGGTCGACCTCACCTTCGAGCGGGACGCGCGCCCGGTCGACCGGGCGATCGCCGCGTTCCGACCGCACCTGGTCGGCGTCCACACGAAGACCCTGACGTTCGACCGGGCGGTCGACGTCGCCCGTCGGGCCCGGGCGGCCGGGGCGGTGACCGTCGCCGGCGGGCCGGACTCGGCGACCCGCAGCGAGCTGTACCTCACGCAAGGGTTCGACGTCGTCGTGCCGGCGGAGGGAGAGCCGACGCTCGTGGAGGTCGCCCGTCGGGCGCGCGACGGGGTTCCCATCGCGGGGACGGCAGGGACGGTGGTGCGTTCGCCGGCCGGCCTCGTGCGCGGGGCACCCCGGCCGTTCCTGCGGGACCTGGACGAACTGCCGCTGCCGGCGTGGGAGCTGATCGACATGGAACGGTACCTGGGGAGCTGGGAGCGGGCGACCGGCGAGCGTCGCGCGGCGGTCCTTACCTCCCGAGGGTGTCCGTTCGACTGCTCGTGGTGCTCCAAACCGACGTTCGGACGGACGTTCCGTCAGCAATCCCCGGAGCGGGTCCTCGCCGAGCTGCGGGCGCTCAAGGAGCGCTACCGGGTGAACTACATCCGTTTCTGCGACGACGTCTTCGGGATCCACCGCCCCTGGCTGGTCCGCCTGCTGCGGGGGATGGTCGACGAGCGGCTCGACCTCCGGTTCGAGTGCCTCGCGCGCGTCGACCTGCTCAAGCCGGACCTGCTCGCCTCGATGCGCGAGGCCGGGCTCGCGAGGGTGTACATGGGCGTCGAATCCGGCAGCCAGCGGATGCTCGACCTGATGAACCGCGGGACGAAGCTCGAGCAGGTCGAGCGGACCGCGAAGGCGCTGCGGGACGCCGGCGTCCGGCAGTTCTGGTTCCTGATGCTGGGCTACCCCGGGGAGACCGCCGACGACATCGAGGCGACGCTCAAGCTGTTCCGCCGGTTCAGCCCCGAGGAGTACTCCGTCTCGATCGCCGTCCCGATCCCGGGGACCCGGTTCCACGAGGCGGTCAAGCGGCGCCTCGGCCGCGCCCCGGCGCGGACGAAGGGGGCCGGCGGGCGCACGCTGCTGTTCGAGGCCGCCTATCCCGAACGGTTCTACCGCTGGGAGCAGCGCCGGTTTGGCCTGGAGGCCGCCCTCGGCAAGGCGCGGGAGCGCCTTTCGCCGAGGGTCGCCGACCGGATCGGTCACGTGGCGGACCGGTTCCACGAGCGCGTGGCCTCGCCGTTGCTCGTGGGGGGCCGGCGCCGCCCCGTGCGGCGGAGCTAGCTGCGGTCCGAGCGCCCGTGCGCCGGGCACGGCCGCTTGAGCCGGCAGAACCGGCACTTCTCCGGCTTCACCGGCGCGATCGGCTTGCGCAGGTGGCCGTACTTGCGGCGCGGCATCGTCGTCGACGCGGGCGAGCGACGGAGGCTTTTTACCACTGTCGAGGCGCCGAGCTTCGCGCGCGCGCCCGGCGGACGTTTTGTGTCCGTCGGGAGCTGGTACCCCCATGGCGCTGCCGGGGTGCGCCAGCGCGAGCGGCACCGCGCGGTTCCGGGACCGGGCGGTGCGGGAGCGCGCGCTTCCGCACGAACACTTCCGCACCGCGCCGGGCTCGCTCGCCCTATCGTCCATCGGACTCGGGACGTACATCGGCCCGCCGGACGGCCCGACCGACCTCGCGGTCGAGCAGGCGGTGACCGTCTGCCTCACCAGCGGTCGCGTGAACGTCCTCGACACCGCGATCAACTACCGTTACCAGCGCGCCGAGCGCAGCGTCGGGCGAGCCCTCGCCCGGGCCGTCGCACGCGGCACGGTCGGGCGCGACGAGGTGTTCGTCGCGACCAAGAACGGCTACCTCGCCCCCGACGGCGGGGCCGGCGCGCCGCCGTCGGACTGGGTCGAGCAGGGGCTGATCCGACCGGGGATCCTGGACCCGGAGGACCTGGTGGACGGGAGCCACGCGATGAGCCGCTCGTTCCTCGCCGACCAGTTCGAACGCAGCCGCGCGAACCTCGGGGTCGAGACGATCGACCTCCTCTACCTCCACAACGGGCCGGATGCCCAGTTGCCGTCGGTTGGGCGCGAACGGTTCCTCGAGCGCCTCGAGGAGGCGTTCCGCCTCTTCGAGTCGCTGCGGGACGGCGGACGCCTCGGAGCGTACGGGCTCGCGACGTGGGGGTGCCTGCGCGTCCCGCCGTCCGACCCGACGCACTTCCCGCTGGAGAGCGCTGTGCGCGTCGCCCGGAAGGTCGGGGGCGCGGACCACGGTCTCCGTTTCGTCCAATTCCCGTTCAGCCTCGCGATGCCGGAGGCGTGGACGCACCCGACGCAGCCGGTCGGGAAGGAGCGGCATTCGGCGCTCGCCGCCGCGACGAAGCTGAGCCTCGGCTGCTTCACGAGCGTGCCGCTCGCCCAAGGACGGCTCGCCCGCGGCGGACCGCGCCGCTCGGGCCTCTCGGCCGCGCAGACCGCGGTCCAGTTCGCCCGCTCGGCGCCAGGGACGATCGGCCCCCTCGTCGGCCAGAAGGGACCGGAGCACCTCTCCGAGAACCTGGAGCTCGCCGGTCGGCCGCCGTGGGACGAACCGACGTTCAGCGCGTGCGTCGCCGGCCGGGCGAGCGCGGGGTAGCGCTCGCCGGAGCGAGCGGGCCCGGTTCGTCGGGCGCAGGTCCGGGCGCTCGTGCGTCCGTCTCGAGGCGGGACCGGCCGTCGACCTTGAGCACGCGCACGGTCCGGTCGGCGATGCCGGTGAGCTGGCTCTCGTGCGAGACGACGATCACCTGCGGGAGCGCAAGTTCCTCCAGCAGCTCGCCCATCCGGACGACCTGCTCGCTCGAGAATCCGTCCGTCGGCTCGTCCAACAACAGCGTCTCGAGCCGGACCTGGCCGAGGGAGCGGACGACGTCGGCGAGCGCCAGCCGGAAGGCGAGCGCGAGGCTCGTGCGCTCGCCGCCGCTGAGCGCTTCCGCCGGCGTCACCTCGCCGCCGCTCGTCACCTCGGGGGTGAAGCTGGCGTCCGTCCGCGCGGTGAGCGCCGGGTCGTCGACGAGCGAGGCGAAGAACCGCGAGAACGCCCGGTCGAAGGCGAGCTGGGCGTGCGCGAGCAGCTCCTTCTCCATGCGGAGCACCGCCGTCCGGAACCGATCGCCGGCCCAGTCGGCTTTCTCCTCGAGGTCGTCGGCCTCGGTGACCCGGGCCGCCCGCTCGGCGCGGCCGCGCTCGCACAGGCGTTGCCGTTCGAGCAGCCCGTCGATCCGTGAGTCCGTCCGTACGAGCGACTCCCGCAGCTCCCGAAGCGTGCGCTCGGCGGTCTGTTCCGCCGCGCGGGCCACCCCGAGGGCCGATACCTCGGAGACGGTCGCCGCGAGCGCCTGGCGCAGGGCGGCGATCCGCTCCGTCCGGGCGAGGTGGCGGGCCGACGCCGCGGCGAGGTCCGCGTCGAGCCGGGCGCGCTCCTCGGCGAGCCGCACGGCGATCGCCTCGGCGGTCTTCCGGCGCTCCTCCTCGCGCGTGGCCCGCTCCAGGGCCTCCGCCGCCGTGCGGGCCGCCGTCTCGGCGGCCTCCACTTCGTGGCGCCGGGTCCGGACCTGCTCTTCGACAGGAAGCAGCCGGGCCTGCTCGGCGTGAGCCCCCTCCACCTCGTGGAGTGCGGCAGTGTGAGCGGAGTCGGCGGCGGAGGTGGCCTCCTGCCTCTGCCGCACGGCGTCGTCGGCCTCCTGTCGCCGACGCGCCGACTCTGACCACCGCTCGTGCGTTCGCTCGTAGCGCTCGCGCGCCTTCCGCTCCTCGTCCAGCGTCTCGCGCGCGGCCGACGCCTGCTGCTGAGCCGCGCGGAGCTCCGCCAGGTGGGCGGCGGCCTCCTCCCGATGGGTCGCGAACGACTCCGAGCGCACGGTCTGCCGGCACGTCGGACAGACCCCGGCGTGGAGCAGCTCATCCAGCTGGCTGACCGACCGCTCGCCGAGCACCAGCGCCTCCGAGGAGGCGCGTTCGGTGCCGGCCGCGCGTGCCAGCTCCTCCTCGATCGTTCCGAGGGAGCGTGGGGTAGGAGCGGGAGGCTCGCGGGCGGGGCCGGAGCCCCGGAGCGCCCCGGCCACCCGCTCCGCCGCCGTCAGGGCCTCCCGAGCCTCACGGGCCCGGCGGAGCTTTCGTCGAGCCGCCTTCGGGCCGCGTCGAGCTCGGCGGTCCGGCGCGCGAGCTCCGGGAGCGCCGCCGCGTCGCGCTCCAGCGCAGCCCGGTGGCGCTTCAGCAGTTCCTGAGAGGACCGTTCCGCCTCCGCCGCCCGGAGGCGGTCCGCCGACGCCGCGGGGAGCGCGGCCGCGTCAGCGCGTGCGGTCCCCCACTGGCTCTCGAGCGCCTGGGCTCGACGGGTCCCCTCCTCCTGACGGTGCCGGTCGACATCGTCCTCACCCTCGACACTCGCGAGCTCCCGCCGGTCGGCCTCGGAGCGGGCGCCGGCCGCCTCCCGCTCGGCTCGGTGCGACCGGGCCTCGCGGAGCGCCGCGTCGGCGGCCTCCGCGCCGCTGGCGAGCTGGGTCCGGGTCCCGCGGAGCCGGTCCGCCTCGGTGACGGTTTCGGCGAGCTCGAGGTCCCAGTGCGCGAGTCGTCCCGCCTCCTCGCGCCGGTGGCGCGCGCCGACCCGGAGGTCGGCGGTGAGCAGCTGCGCGTTCTCCGCCGCGGTGCGGTACCGCTCCACCCCGAGCGCCTTGCGGACCGTCTCCAGCCGGTCCTCGGGGTTCGCGGCGAGGATCTCGCGCATCCGCTCCTGGGGAACGTAGATTGCCCACCGCCACAGGTCCGAGTGGGCGTGGGGGTTCGGGTTGTCCGGGAATCCGACGAGGTCGATGACGCGCTGCCGGATCTCCGTGGCCGAGTACGCCGTCGATCGGCCGTCCTCGGTGTAGGTGAGCTTCTCCGGCTCGAACGCCTCGCGGCCCCGGCGGCGGACCTTGCGGAAGCGGCGCCGCACGGCGTGGGTGTGCTCCCCGTCGCCCAGGGTGACCGCGACCTCGGAGTGGGTCGTCCCGTGGCGCACAAGGTACGCCGCGTCGACCTCGGCGACCCCGAAGAGGGCCATCTCCACCGCGTACAGCAGGCTCGACTTGCCGGCGCCGACGTCGCCCACGAGCAGGGTCGTCCCCGGCCCGAGCTCCAGCTCGGCCGACTCGAAACTGCGGATGTTGCGGACCTCGAGCCCCCGGAGCTGCACGGACGCCCTCCTCAGGCGGACTCGTCGGACTTCAGCCCCAGCGCCCGGCGCCCTGCGTCGATGCGGGCCGCGCGGTAGTCGACCTGGGCCTCTCCTTCGCCGCGCGGAACGCCCAGCTCCTTCAGCAGCTCGCGGACGAGCCGCTCGCCGGCCTCCCCGTCCAGCCACGCGGTGGTCGGGCGGGACTCGGCGAGCAGGCTGGCGACGCCGGCCGCCTCCACGTCCGCCTCCTCTGGATGGGCCTCCGAGAGTTCCCCCGCCGCCGCCACCTCGCGCGTCTCCCAGAGGACGGTCGCGGCACCCCCGCCCGCCGCCCGGGCGATCCCCGCGAGGTCGAGGTCGGCGATCGTCCCCTCGCCCAGGGTGCCGCGGAGCCGCGGATAGACGAGCCCGCCCGCGGCCGAGACGGCGCGGACCTCGGCGGTGAGCTGCTCCCGGACCGCCTCCGCGGTGCGCCCGGCGAGGTCGATCTCGACCAGCCGGACCGCCTCGGGGGGCGCCGTGTCGATCGTCTCGTGCGTCAGACGGCCGTCCTCGACGGTGACGACCACGACCCCCTGGTGGGTCCGACCGGTCGCGGCGTTCTCGAGGTCGGTCCGGCTCGTCCCGAAGACCGCCCCGGGGTTGACGAGCAGGCCGCCGTCCGGGCCCTCCCCTTCGTACGAGTAGTGGATGTGGCCGCCGGCGTAGTAGTCGCAGCCCGCCGGGAGGTCCTCGCGGTGGATCCCCCGGATGTGCTCTCGCAGGCCGGCGGGGAGGTACTCCTCGACCGCGGCGTGGAACTGGAAGATCTTGAACCCCGGCTCGTCCCGGAACGCCTCCGCGTCGACGGCCCGGAAGTACTCCCGGTCGAGACCGTGGGAGCGGCCGGAGATCCCGGCGATCCGGGCGCCGGTCGGTGCGTCGATGAGGAACGGGAGGCTCCACCGCGTCCCTTCGGTCCGGACCGCTTCGGGAGCGACCTTCACGAAGACGCCGCTGGCGGCGAGCACGTCGAGCCAGCTCGTGCGGTGGGCGACGTAGTCGTGGGAGCCGTAGATCACGTAGACCCGGCGGCCGTGGTCGATCAGCCGCTTGAGGGCCGTCGCGACCGGGGCGACCTCCGCCGGGTCCGGCACCGGGGTATGGAACAGGTCACCGGAGACGAGCAGGAACTCGCACGCCTGCTCCTCCACCACCTCCAAGGCCCGCAGGACGCTCGCGCGCAGCGCCCCTCGGAACGCCGGCGACCTCGGCCAGGCGCCGACGTGCGCGTCGGCCAGATGCGCGAACCGCCAGCGCGCCACGGCTCCCCCTATGCGTCGCGTCGAGCGGTCGACCCCTTGTCGCTCTGGGCGGGCGCAGCCGGCCCAGCGGCGATCCGTTGCGCCATCGCAGCCAGCAGGCCCGCGCCGGCGCCCATCGCCAGCAGGCCGATCAGGAACAGGTCGTCCGAGCCCGACGGCGCGGCCGCGACCCGCGGAGCGACGAACCCGCCCCCGGCCTGGGGTGCCGCGGCGCCCGCGGCGAGCGTCAGGGCCCGTCGGGCGACCTCGCTCGACCGGATCGCTGCCTGCATCAGGCCGAACAGCTCGGTCGCCTCCTCCATCGTGACCTGACGGGCGCGCAGACGACCGACCAGGTAGTTGTACCGCGCCTGCCGCTGCGCCTCGGGCGCGCCCGACGTGGTCGCGGGCGGGGCGCCCGACGCGGCGTCCACTCCCATCGCCACCATCGGCGGGGCCAGCGCGCGAAGCCTCTTCAATCGGACGGTCGGCCCTGCGGAGCGGCGGAGCGCGTTCTGGCGCCCCGTTCCGTTAATAGGGCGGGCGTGCCCTCCGAATGCGATGGCCAACGCGACCCCGAGCACCCCCGAGAAAGAGGGGGACGACAAGGACCGCCACCTCCACGTGCGGCTGTCGGACGACCGGAGTTCGATCTTTGACCTGATCACCGAGTACCTCCACGCGGCGGGCAAGACCGCCGACTGGTACTGGCGGACCGCAGGCCGGCTCGAGGGGAACGAGGCGGACAACTTCGAGGAGCTGCTCTCGAGCGCGTTCGAGGCGGGCGCGTTCATCGCCCACGACCACCCGGAGGACGTTGAGTTCCGCTGGGTGTCGGAAGACGAGTGCGAGCGCGAGCGCAAGCGCGAGGAACGGGGCGAGCAGCGCGAAGCGGCCAAGAAGGACCGCTCCAGCCTGCCCCACTACGCCTAACCGCACCCCACCGCGCACCGACCCCCATGCCCGCTCGGAGCCGCCGCCACGGCGAGGTACCCGGGCCGGTGACCGGGTACGTCTCGCGAGGGCGACTCGACGCCGGCATCAGGGGGTCGCTCTCGGTGGGCAGCGTGGGGGCGCCGCTTCGGGTCGCGTGGCTGGCCCGGGGCGAGAACTGGACGACCTCCTCCACGGTTCCGTTGGCGACCGTCAGCGCCCCGCGCCGGGGCGACGTCAGAACGTACCCGGGGGAGGTCGAACCTGGAAGGCGTAGCTGCCGTTCCGCAGCTGGAACGATACCGTTGCGTTCGTCGAGGAGCCGTGGGAGGCGAGGGGCCGCGCGCTCCCGGTGGAGCGGACGCCGACCTTCCACTCCGTCCCGGCCGCCAGGCCGGTCTCGACGAACACCACCGTGAACGTGTAGGCGACGAACGGTAGCCGCAGCGGCGTGACCGCGCGGTCGACGTCGACCTCGTGCTCGCCCGGGTGCTCCGCGACGAACCCGACCGAGGAGAAGGCGCCGTACGAGTAGCCGTGCTCGCCCCGCGGAACCAGCAGGAGGTACTGCGGCACGTCGCCGATGACCAACTCTTCGACGGTCTGGTTCACCGAGACGAAGGCGTACCACGCCGAGCCGTTGCGGGGGAAGCCGTCCGGCTGCAACCGGAGGAAGCCGTAGTCGGGGCTGACCTTGAGGCGGACGACGGCGGACTCGTTGCGATCGACGGTGAGGGTCCCCTCCTTTCCGGTCAGCTGCTCTCCCGGGATCACGGGCTGGTAGGCGTACGTCCCCGCGGGAAGGTGGATCCCCACGGACCCGGGCCCCCCGGTCTCCGCCACGATCTTGGGGAAGGGTCGGCCCTCGAGCGTGGCGACGATCCCCCAGGAAGGGATCCCCCCGCCGCGGACGGACGGGAGCCCGCGGACCTCGACCGTCACCTGGTAGAAGTACGCTCCCGGAAACGTGAGGGGAGCGTCGTCGCCGCCGGGGGAAAGGTGCGGATGGCACGTCCCCTCGACGCAGAACGCACCGGGGACGTCCTCGTCGTACGGCAGCGTGCCGAGGGGGTCGTGCGCCCCGTTGAACGGGTTCGACGCCGCGCCGTAATCCCACCAGTAGTTGCCGGCCTGTTCCGCCCCGCCGACGATGTTCGGCCCGGAGAACGCGAACTCGGGAAAGCCGGGCAGCGGCGGTCCGCCGTCCCCCGGCGTCGCGTTCCACTGGACGGCGAACGCCGCGGGCGCGACCGTGTACAGGTTCTCGGGGGGCTCGGCGGCCGTCGTGGGCGTGGCGAAGTAGTTGTTGAAGACCCGGTAGTCGTTCTCGCCGACCTCGAGCCCCAGTCCGGAGGAGTACGGCATCAGCGGAAGACACCCCGTCGACTCCGGGCACCGAGGGCCGACGCTCGCCGTGCTGAACGTCGTTCCCCAGACGGTATTGTTGCCGCCGCTGGCGGTCTGCGGCCCTCCTTCGACCGAGCCCCCCTGGTAGAGCAGGACTCCCCGGTCTGCGGTCGCAAAGGAGTCCTCCCAGAGTAGGTCGTGGCTCGAGCCGTAGAGGACGAGCGCGAACGAGTTCAGGAACGTCGGGTCGTACGCCGAGGCGGCCACCCAACCCCCCGAGAACGCCGTCCGGACGATCGCGACGTTGCTGGCGTTCCAGAGCCACCACGGGAGCGCATTCGTTCCGGGGATTGCGGGAGCGAGCGCCACGCTGGGGCTGGTGGTCGCGAAGAGCATCGGCTCGTTGTCGAGGACGACGCTCGCCGACGTGTTGCGGAGGAACACGCCGGGATAGACGGGGTTCTGGAAATCGTTGTACAGCCCGAACGCCGGACCGAGGGAGGCGTTGGAGGGAGCCGGGAGTTCGTACGGGTCGTGGGGGGTCCCGCTCCCGGCGACCGACAGCGCCGCCAGTTCGGAGTTCGTGTTCGCCCAGAGCGGGGTGTAGATCCCCGCGGCGGCGGACGGAACGAGGTCGGCGATCAGGACGGCCGCTCCCGTCAGGTCGATCTGCTGCGTGGACGGCTGATAGCCACTGAGCTCGGTCGTGAACGTGTAGTTGCCGACGGCAAGGTACAGGGTGGTAGCGAGCGTCCCTGCGGCGACGGCGGGCTCTACGTCGATACCGAGGGAGTGGAGGAACGTCGGCGCCGGCCCGGCCGAGCGAATCACCTCGAACGCATTGGACGGGCTCGTGTGGAGCGTCACGGGGAACGACCCCTCCGGCCCGCTCGCGTTCCACAGTCCGTCAAGAGCCGAGGCGCCGGTGGTCATCGTCCCGTACGGCACGGCTCCCGGCCCACCCCCGGGAGGCACGTCCGACCAGGCGATCGACGCGCCGCTGGCGGTCTCGCCGGAATCGGAACCGAAGTCAAACGCCGCGGGGACCGCGACGTATCGGCTGCCGCCCCATGTGGCGAGACCCAGGTCCGCGTCCGCCGAGGCGAGGTCGGCCTGGGAGCCCCCCCCCGGGCCGCCGAAGATAAGCTCGAAGTCGTTCGGCAGGCCGACCGCGTTCAGGTGGCGGCCGTCCGCCGTGAAGTTCGCCGGGGCGGCGGGGGCGCTGCCGCCAACGCCCGTCGAGTTGAACACCACCGCGTCGAACGTGTCGTTGGCGAGTGGGGTCGGGACCCCGGGCCCGGCGAACGCGGCCCCGAAGTCGACCGCCTGTCGGCCTTTCACGAGGGTCGACGTGAGCGTTAGCGTGAGGTTCCACGGATAGCGCACCTGGGCGAACGGCACCTCGGCGTAGTAGTACACGCCGTCGACATCGTGCCCGTCGGGGCCGTGGGCGTAGATCGCATCGGGGAACACCCCACCGCCCGAGAAGTTCCAGAGGTTCGAGAAGAGGACGAGGTACTCCGCCTGCGGGTAGTACTCGACGATGTCCTGGGCCCAGAACGAGAAGTTCCCTGCTCCAGAGATCCGTATGCCGGTAAGCACCGCGTTGAGCTGGATCGAGAACGCGTCGGGGGTTCGAAGGTAGAGGTCCCCTCCGACCACGCCGGGGCCGAGCATCTCCACCGTCCCCTGCAGGCGCGTGGTCTCCAGCACGCTCGCGAGGACCGAGCCGTTCGTCGTAGTGGAGAGGCCGTCGTAGGCGAGGCCCATCGGGGCCGGCAGCGACGTGTACGCCGGCAGGATGTGGCCGCTCTTCCCTGCCTCCGCGACCGCGCTCGCCGGGAGGGACGGCCGGGGCACGAAGGCGGTCTGCGCTCCGGCGCCGCTCCGTTCCGCCGCAGCGATCCCGGCCGATGCGAGTGCCCCCGCCGGTCCTCCCGCCGAGCTACGGGTGGACCCGTTCGCGGCCAGGGGCTCGACCTCGGTCGCCGGCGGTGGGCGGACCGGCAAGCCGCTCACGGCGACCGCGGGGCCTAGGCCGGCCGCGGCCGGGAGGAGGTGGGCGGTGTGGCCCCCGGTCAGCTCGACCGCGCCCCCCGAAGAGAGCAGCAGTGCGAGCGCCACCCAAACTATCGGCCTCGGCTGGGGTCGCCTCCGCATCGCCCCCCGCCGAGCGCTGCGCCTTCCTTAACTCCCCCCGGGCGGCCGTGGGCGAGCACCGCGAAGAGACGGGGCGCGCCGCCCCGTCCAGCTCGCCCTAGAAGTGGATCACCGAGTGCGCGACGATCAGCGCGACGAACAGGATCGAGATCGTGTTCACGACCTTGATCAGCGGGTTGATCGCCGGGCCCGCCGTGTCCTTCGTCGCGTCCCCAACGGTGTCGCCGACGATCGCGGCCTTGTGGGCGTCCGAGTGCTTGCCGCCGAAGTGGCCGCTTTCGATGTACTTCTTCGCGTTGTCCCAAGCGCCGCCGCCGACCGTCATCATGATGGCGAGCGGGAAGCCGGCCAGAATGACGCCGAGGAGCATGCCGGCGAGCGCGATCGGGCCCAGAATGAATCCGACCGCCAGCGGCGCCGCCACGCCGATGATCGCGGGGGCCGCGAGCTGGCGGAGCGCCACCACCGTGCAGATGTCGACGCACTTACCGTACTCCGGACGGGCCTTGCCCTCGAGGAGGCCGGCGATCTCCCGGAACTGGCGGCGGACCTCGAAGACGATCGACTCGGCCGCGACCCCGACCGCGTTCATCAGGAACGACGTGAAGAAGAACGGCAGGATGCCGCCGATGATCAGCCCGCTGACGACCAGCGGGTTGTCCAGGGTCAGCGACGCGGTGAAGGCGGTCCACGGCACGTTCGCGCTGTTGGCGGCGGCGAACGTGTACGCGGCGAAGAGGGCGAGCGCGGCTAGGACCGCCGAGCCGATCGCGTAGCCTTTCGTCACGGCCTTGGTCGTGTTGCCGACCGCGTCCAACGGGTCGGTCACGTCCCGGGCTAGCTGGGGCAGGTTCGCCATCTCGGCGATCCCGCCCGCGTTGTCGGTGATCGGCCCGAACGCATCGATCGAGATGATCATCCCCGTGACGGCGAGCATGCTCGCGGCCGCGAGCCCGATGCCGTAGAGGCCCAGGAAGTTGTTGGGGAAGACCCACCAGCCCTGCCAGCCGACCGCGACGTAGCTGACGAGGGTCGCGGCAACGATCACGAGGCCCGAGACGAACACCGACTCGAGTCCCACCGACAGGCCGCTGATGACGGTCGGTCCGGCGCCCGCCTGGGAGGCGTTCGCGATCCGATGGACCGGCCCGTACTTCGAGCTGGTGTAGTAATCGGTGAGCACGACGATGAGGACCATGACGACCAGGCCGGCGACCGTCGCGACGAAGACGCCGGTGTTCGCGTTCATCAAGTAGTAATCGAGCAGGTAGAGGCCGGCGACGCCGACCGCCGTCGTCGCGGCGAGGCCCTGGTACAGGGCGCCCATGATCGAACCGCCGGGGCGCATCCGGACGAAGACGGTCCCGACCAGCGTGGCGACGATTGCCCAGGCGCTGATGATCAGCGGGTAGAGGATCGCGGTCGGGAACCGGCTGGTGAAGCCGACGACGTACGGCACGCCGTGCGTGCCCTGGGCGATCAGGTAGGCGAGGAGCATCGCGCTGACGGCGGTGACCACGTACGTCTCGAACAGGTCGGCGGCCATGCCGGCGCAGTCGCCGACGTTGTCCCCGACGTTGTCGGCGATGACCCCCGGGTTCCGCGGGTCGTCCTCCGGGATCCCGGCCTCGACCTTCCCGACGAGGTCGGTCCCGACGTCCGCTCCCTTGGTGTAGATCCCTCCGCCGACCCGGGCGAAGAGGCTCATGAGCGAGGCCCCGAAGAGGAGCCCGACCATGGTGAGGATGTTGCCGTCAAACACAACGTAGAATCCGATGAGCTCGAGCAGCGCCAAGCCCGCCACCGATAGGCCGGTGACGCTTCCGCCCCGGAAGGCGAACGCCATCGTGGCTCCGAGGTCCCCCGAAAGGGCCTTCGCGGCCGTGCGGCCGTTCGCCCGCACGCTCACGAACATCCCGACCGCCCCCGCGAGCGCGCTGCCGGCGGCCCCGAACAGGAAGCCTACGGCGAGGCGCGGGCCGGTCCCCGAGATCCCGAACGCGAATGCGATGATGACCGCGAGGACGGCCGCGACGGCGAACACGGCGGTGTACTCG
Organism: uncultured Thermoplasmata archaeon; assembly: GCA_963719635.1. Lineage (GTDB taxonomy): Archaea > Thermoplasmatota > Thermoplasmata > Lutacidiplasmatales > UBA184 > Lutacidiplasma. Next base: position 709,049 of record CAVRCS010000004.1, read on the forward strand.
CGCCGCAGGAACGCGACCGCCCCCTCGCGGATCGCCGCCGATATCTCGCGGACCTTCTCGTCGCCCTCGTCCTCCCGCAGGACCAGCACGGTCTGGACGCCCGCGTAGGCGAGGGCGAGCGCCGACGCCAAGAACACCAGGAGCTCAAGTTGCTGGGTCGTCAGTCCCATGACGGGGTACCCCGAATGGGGCGGTTCCACGGGGGTCGAGTAATAACATTTGCTTCGGCGACCGGGCGCCGGTCTCCGGCCCTTTCGTCTCGGCCGGAGGGGTTATGTCCGAGCGGAGAGGTTTGCGGTGCGTGCCGGCGGTCGATTTCACGGAGCTCCGCGACTCGGGGACCCGACGGCTCCGCGTGACATGCAAGTACTGCGGCTCGAACTTAGAGATCGCCCGACTTCGGGAGCACCTGCGCGCCGGCCACCATCTCGACTCGACCGTCGTGGAGTCGTCGTACCTGGCCGCGCTGATGGACGTCCGACGGGCCCGCCGTAGCCGGGTCTGAGCCCGGCACCGCTCCCCCTACGGGTCGAACTCGCGTTGGCGGACCTTCTCGGTAACGTAGCCGAGGAACTCCGCCCGGGACATCGTCTTGGACGACTTCGTACCGCGCACGCGGACCGACACGGAGCCGTCCGCCACCTCGCGTTCCCCCACCACCAGGATGTACGGTATCCGCTCCAGCTCGGCCTCCCGGACGCGCTTCGGGAGCGTGCTGTCGCTTCCCCCGGCGTGGGCGCGCAGGCCGCCCGCAACGAGTTCGGCGGCGACCGCGCGGGACGCCTCGGCTTGGGCGTCCGTCACCGGCAGCACCCGCACCTGCAGCGGTGCGAGCCAGGGTGGCCAGCGTCCTCCAACGTGCTCGGTGAGCACGCCGATGAACCGCTCCCAGGTCCCTAGGATGGTGCGGTGCACCACGACCGGGGTGTGCATCGCTCCGTCCGGCCCCTGGTACTCGAGGTGGAAGCGTTGGGGCATCTGGTAGTCGAGCTGGATCGTCCCCGTCTGCCACGGTCGGCCCAGGCTGTCCTTGAGGTGGATGTCGATCTTCGGGGCGTAGAACGCCCCTTCCCCCGCGGAGCGCCGGAACACGACGCCGGAGCCTTCCAGTAGCCGCTGCAGCACTCCCTCCGCCTTGTCCCAGTCGGCCGAGTCCCCCAGGAACGACGGCGGCCGGGTCGACAGTTCGAACGAGTAGGTGAGGCGGAACGTGGTGCACGCCTCGCGGATCCACTCCAGCAGGACCCGGATCTCCGGTTCGATCTGCTCCTCCGTGACAAAGATGTGGGCATCGTCCTGGACGAACTCCCGCACCCGCATCAGCCCGTGAAGGGTGCCGCTCGCTTCGAGACGGTGCAGGGGGGCGAACTCCGCCAGTCGCAGCGGCAGCTCCCGGTAGCTCCGCGGCCGTGAACCGAAGATCAGCATCGAGCCCGGGCAGTTCATCGGCTTCCAGCCGTACTCCTGGCCGTCCGCCTCAGTGGTGAACATGTTCTCCCGGTAGTGGTCCCAGTGGCCGCTGGTCTGGTACACCGACTTCGCGAACAGCAGCGGGGTCCGGATCTCGGCGTAACCGGCCTTGCGGAGGTGCTCGGTGACGTACCGCTCCAGCTGGCGGACGATGACCATCCCGTTCGGAAGCCAGAACGGAAAGCCGGGCGCGTGCTCGCTGAACATGAACAGCTCCTGCCGCTGGCCGACCGTGCGGTGGTCCCGGGCGGCGGCCTCCTCCCGGAGCTTCAGGAAGCGCTGGAGCTCGTCCCGGCTCGGGAACCCGACGCCCCGGATCCGCTGGAGCGGTCGGGCGCCGGGCGCGCCCGCCTCGGTGGCGGAGAAGCCAAGGACATGCACGCCGGCGAGCCAGCGGGTGTCCGGCACGTGCGGGCCTCGGCAGAGGTCGGTGAACGCGCCCGTCTCGTAGACGGAGAGCTCCTCCCCCGCCGGTGTCGCGTCGATGTACCCGAGCTTGTACGGGTTCTTCGCGAACAGCCCCTTCGCCTCGTCGCGGCTTAGCTCCCGGCGCACGAACGGTTCGCGCGCCTCGATCGAACGACGGAGCGACGCGGCCACAGCCTCGAGGTCTGGCGGAGTGAGCGGGCGCACGTCGAAGTCGTAGAAGAACCCGTCCTCGGTCGGAGGGCCGTGGGTCGGCAGCGCCTCGGGGATCACCTCGGTGAGTGCCTTCGCGACAAGGTGTGCGGAGGAATGCTGCAGGATCTCCCAGCCGACACGGTCCTCGAAGGTGAGGGGGGCGAGGGTCCCGGAGAGCGTGGGGCGGAACGAGAGGTCGACCGGTCGGCCGTTCCAGAGCGCGGCCAGGTACGCAGACGCCTTTCCGGGCGCCCAGTTGGTGAGCAGCTCGCCGACGGTCGAGGGGTCCGCCGCGGTCAGGCGCTGGCCGTCCGGAAAGGTCGCCTCAACGACGTCGGTTGTGGCCATGGGCTCCCCATCCCGACCCGACCCCTGCCAAAACCCTTCCGGGCCGACACCGGTCCCGCCTCTCGGAGCGCGGACCGGCGGCGACCCTGCGCGCGCGAGGTCTGGCCGCCCTCTGCCACCCCCGCCGCGTATGCACCCCGCCGGCCTTCCCCGACCTTGGGAGGTGACCGTGTTTAGGGTTAACACACCCTAAAGTGTGATTTGCGCAAGAGTCATAGCCAATCCCCTACCGAGGCGGGCAATGAACGCCCCCGGGAAGGCGGTCACCCCCGCGATAGCCCTTTGCCTTGTGATGGTCGTGTCAGCCCTGGCGGGCGTCACGGTCTCGGCGATCTCCGCCAGCGCCCTTGGGTCCCATGCGGCGAGTCGATCAGGTCCCGATACCGGAATAGCGGCCGTCGGGCCTCAGCCGCTCGGGACCACGACCCCCTCTTCTGCCACGCCGCTCGCCAGCGCCGCGGCTGCGCAACACGAGTTGCCGGCTCCGACATGCGACGTCACAGTCGCCAGGGAGAACGGCGGCGACAACGCCGTCCAATCCGCGATCAATGCGGCATCGCCCGGCACGGTCATCTGCATCGCCGCCGGCACGTACCCCGAGCAGCTCAACATCTCTACCTCCGACCTGACCCTCTATGGGCTGGGCGGCAACGGGAGCGCAGGCACGATCCTCGAGCCGCACGCTCCGCTGGCCTACAACACGTTCGACTACGACGGTGCGACGCCCACCAGCGAGCGGACCGCCGCCCTCGTCCTCGTGGACGGCAGCACCGGCACGCCGCACTCCGGCGTTAGCGGTGTCGCTATCGAGAACCTCCAGGTCAACGGCTCCGCCGGCAGCAGCACGTTCACCGGTTGCGGCCAGGGCTACGACGGGATCGTCTTCGCGAACTCCTCCGGGAAGCTCGCGCAGGTCTCCGTCACCGACGTCGAGCTCTCGCACAACCTCTTCGGTTGCCAGGCGGGCCTGGCGATCTACGCCTACGATGGCTACTTCAACTTCCCGCACGCCGGCCCCGCGTCGGTCGTCGTCCTGAACTCGACGATCTCCAACTACGACAAGAACGGGATTACCTGCGACGATGTCGGGGTCTCCTGCCTCATCGCCGACTCCACGGTGACGGGGATCAACGGGACGACGCTCATCGCCCAGAACGGCATCCAGGTCGCCTACGGTGCGAGTGAGACGATCGTAGACGATGCGGTCTCCGGCGACCACTACACCGGTTCGGTCCCGGACAACGGAGACTACTTCGAACCGCAGTATCTGGCGGCCGGGATTCTCCTCTTCGACAACGGCAACACGGCGGTCGTGCGCACCAACCATCTCAGCGGCAACGACATCGGGATCTATGTGGCCGGTACCGCCAACGCCACGATTGCGGGCAACACGATCACGCAGGGATACTCCTACGGGATCACGCTGGACCTGAACACCTCCACGAACTACCTTGGGCTGCCGGTGTACAGCTCGCTCCCCGCATACTCCACCGTGACCGGCAATACGGTCAACAATGTGAACGTCGGTTTCCTCGTCTACGACAACAACGTGACGATCGCCGGCGGCGGGACGACCAACGTCAACGTCTCCGTCGAGGCGTTGTTCGATGCCCCGCACTACACCTACAACCTGAACATCGTTGCGATGAGCAACCATGCGAACGTCGACGGCCTCCTGCTCGGGAACGTCTCGGTCTACCAGGCGACGCCGGGGATGCACCCGACCGACGGGGTCCAGATCGAGGTCGGCCTCTGCGACCTCACCGCGACAGGTACGTACCCGAGCGGCGACCTCTTCGGGATCGTGGCGAACGGCTCGACCGTGAGCCTCCTGAGCAACGATGTCATCGGGTTCCAGACGGGTATCTTCGTCAACCCGAATGCCATCGGCGTGATTGCCGACAACGGAGTCGCCTCGCTCGCTTCGCTCGGCGTGCCGAGCGTCGGCATCTGGGCGGGCGACCAGACCCCGAACCCCTCGACCGACACGGTCGGGGTGTTCGACATCAGCGGCAACACGGTGAGCGGCCCCGGCGGCGGGACGAACTCCCCGCTCGCAGGCGGAGCCGGGATCATCGCTGGCGGCGCGGATGTGGCGATTTCGGACAACACGGTCTCCGCCTATTCGGCGTCCAGCGCCAATGACCAGAGCCAGCCGAACGAGGGGAACGACTGGTGGGAGGGAACTCAGTCGGTCGGAATCCTCTTTGGCTGCGGCCCGAGCACTCCCCTAGCGGACTGCACGGCGACCGGCAACACGGTCTCCGACAACACGATCGGAATCGTCGTCATCCTGACCGACACGAGCTTCTCGACAACCTGGGAGACCGGCCCGGTCGCCATCACGGACAACACGTTCGACGAGAACGGCGGCTACGGCCTCTTCACGTCAATGAGCGGCGCCGGCCCGGACGTGCCGCAGACGAGCAGCATCGCGGGGAACGTCTTCAACGACACCGTCACCGGCGCTCCGGGGATGGACCTGCACGGCCAGCTCTACAACGTCACCGGGAACGTCCTGATCGGCACGTCGGCGTCCGGCGACCAGGGCCCGAGCCAGGGCGAGGGTGGCCCCAGCATCGCGACCGCCTCGATCGAGGCGACGGACTACTGGGGCGGCAGCGACCCGACGAACGTCGTGCTGCACCAGGACCTGTTCGTCGACACGACGCTCTACTGGAGCACGTCGTACGGCCTCTACGCCGGCGCCTCGACGTTCTCGGGCGGCGAGCTCGTCGGGTTCTCCGAGAGCGGGCTTCCGGCGCACCACGGCTGGTCGGTCACCCTGGGGACCACGTTGGTCCAAGTGCCGGCCCCGCAGGGCGTGGTCGGTCAGATCCAGAACGGTTCACAGGCGTTCGCCGCCTCCTCGGTCGGCGACGTGGCGAGCCCCGCGTCCGGCACGCTGCACGCCGCCGGGGCGCCTCTCACGCAGGTCATCGACTTTACGACGGCGATCTATTCGGTGACATTCACCGAGACCGGGTTGCCGGCGAAGAAGCTTGCGCACGCGGGTTGGTCGGTCGCCCTCGGTGGAGTGCTCGATCACGCCACCACCTCCGAGATCGTCATCTCCGGGGCGGCGACCCAGCTCGGCGTACTGATCACGCCCGGACCCGTCGGCTACCGGGTGAGCGGCGTCACCGGGCTCTCCACGACGAACCCGGACACGCTCGTTCCGACCTCGGGTGCGCAGGTCGCGGTGACGTTCGCGAAGGGCGGAGAAGTGGCGCTCACCTTCCACGAGAAGGGCCTGGGCGCCGTCTCCTGGTGCGTCAGCCTCAACGGCTACCAGCTCTGCTCGACTGCGGCGACCCAGAAGTACACCCACCTGACGCCCGGGACGTACAGCTACGACATCCTACCGGTCGCGGGCGAGACAGTCTCCCCCACGATCGCGAGGGTCGCGATCCCGACCTCGGGCACCCAGGTGATCGAGAGGACGACCCACGTCACCCTCAAGTACGTTGCCACGGACGTGGTGCGATCCGGCTCCCCGGTTGGGAGCGGCGAGCAAGTCGCGGCCGCGCTGCCCCTCGCGCAGACCCGCGGCACGACCGCGCGGTCCGCGGGCCGGGCGTGAGGACCTTGGAGACGGTCCGATAGGTCGACCCACGGGACGCCCTCCCTCTCTCGGGGGGGAGGGCGTCGCCAAACCCCGCAGGGCCCGCCCCGCCGCCGTGCCTCTGCGTTCCGTGGGGGAGCCGACGGGGGACAGCGGGGGGGCACAATCGACTTCGGGGACTAGGTCGGAACGCCGCCAGTACATCGCCTGAGGCAGCGCACCCTGACAGCACCTCGATAGAGGCACCTCCCAACCTTGTTGTCGGACAGCTCGACTCAAGGTCGGTCGAACGGGGGTTCTTTTTTCGTCATCGCCTTGTTTCTGAAGTAGATCACAGGCACGTTGGCGACCAACATCGCGACCGCAAGGGCCTGAAGAGTGAAGCCCAGGACTCCGTTGGAGTAATCCCACACCGAAGGGGGCCCGTTGCACGGGGTCGAGCAGTTCTCGACCATTCGGGAGATGTTGGTCTCGGTTTGGTTGATCCAGTAGAGTCCACTGAACATCAGGACAGCGGCGAGAGCAGCGAGCAGAATCGACACAAGGGACCAGCCGAGTCGGTGCATGACGAGCCAGCTTCCCTTCCTCCTAAACACACTCTTGCCTTACCCGAACCGGGGGGTAGGACCTCCACTCGCCGGTCGTCGGCTGCCCTTTACCTGCGAGTTTCGTCCGAAGAGCAGGACCTAGCCGGTCAGGAACGCGACCTTCGCTTGGAGGTTGGACGCCGTGGTTGGTCTGTAGTCGCGGTCTATCGCGAAAGGGTAACCGCGACGGACGAGTCGAACACTCAGACCTGACCTCCCGGCAGTTTGGGTAGCAGGTGCCTACCCAATTCCCGTTCCTCCCTCGTAGATCGCGTCTCCGGTCGACCGGCAACCTCTTGTAGGTGCATACGTAATGGCATATGCGATGACCCACCGGGTGTACAAGGTCGTCGGACGCCACCGCTACGCCTACGAGTACGAGTCCTATTGGGACCCGAAGCGGCGGCGCTCCCACCAGCGGATGGTCCGCTATCTCGGGCCCTGCGACTCGAAGGGACGGATCCTCACGGAACCGAAGACCCGCCTCGAGAGCATCCACTCCGCCTTCCCCGTGGGACCGCTGGCGGTCTTCCACGCCGCGGCCCAGCAGCTCCGGGTCCAGGAGCGAATCCAAGAGGTGCTCGACGTGGATGAGGAAAGGGCCGCCACCCTGCTCACCCTGGGACTCAACCAGGCGACCGCCCGGGTCCCCCTCAACCACCTCTCCGCGTGGGTGAGGGCCAGTCCGCTCCCGACGTGGCTCTCTCTGGACGCGGAGAAGCTGACCCCGCGCTCGTTCGAGGAAGTCCTCTCCGCCCTCTGTCACCTCACGTCCCAGAAGACTTGGGAGGACCGCGGCCAACTCCTCCAGCAGGAGCTCACCCACGCCTGGCGCGGTTCCTCCCGGGAACCGGCGGGGCGTACTACGACATCACCAAACAGTCGTACTACGGGAGCCACTGCCCGTACGCTCAACTGGGCCATGACGAGCGGGGAACCGCCGTCGTGGTGGGGTTCGGGATGGTGGTTTCGAAGGAGCACCACCACCCGATCCTCTGCCGTGCCCTCCCCGGAGCGCAGAACGATGTCCTCAGCGTAGCGCCCACCTTGGAGCTGCTCCAGGCCCAGGGGCTGAAGCATCTCACCCTGGTGATGGACAAGGGCATGACCTCGAAGGCGAACGTGGCCCAAGCCGTCGCGGCGGGCTACCAGGTGGTGGGCTCGGTCAAGGGGTGGAGCCGGGAGGCGGTGGCCTATGCGTCTCGATGGCCAGGAGAAGGAATGGAGAGGTCGGAGCATGTGGTGGGGACCTCCCACGGGGGCGCGGTGTACGCGCGGGCCTTTACCGCGCCCCTGCTCGATCTTCCGCGAATGCGAATCGCGGTGGTGGAGAACCTCTCACGGAAGTCGGAGGACCGGCAGGCGCGCGACCTCCTGCTCCAAGAGCTCGAGGGGCCGGTGTCGAGAGCGAGGCTGGCGGAGATCAAGGGGGAACTGGGGGATGTGATCGTCTCCTCACCCGGCCGTCGCGGGTTCCGAGTGGATTCGACGGCCGTGGAGCGGGAGCGGACGCTGGACGGGAGGTTCCTGCTGTTCAGCACCGACCTCGCCCTCGATGGACCGGAGATGTACCGCACCTACTTCGCGAAGGATGCCGTGGAGAAGGCGTTTCGCACCAGCAAGGGGGATCTCTCGTTGGGGCCGGTGCGCTACCGACGAAAGGATCGGTTGGACGCCTACGCCACGGTCGTCTATGTGGCCTATCTGCTCTGGAGCTGGGCGGAGCGGAGGTTGCAGGAGAAATACCCCGAGCGCCACCTCTCGGAGGCGCTCCGCGCCCTCGAGAGCGTCTCGTGGGTACGGTTTGGGGCCGGGAAATCGGTCCGGGAATGGTGCACCCGTCTCACCAAGGAGCAGAAGGAACTCCTCGCCACCCTCGGAGCGAGCGAGTATCTACCTGCTACCTAAACCCGCGGGAAGACAGGTCAGAGTACAAGCGGCCTCGGCAGGACGCGCGCCGTCGCGACCGCCCGTTCGATCGGGTCCTGGTGCGGTCTCTTGACCGGTGGTCCCGTGACCCGTCGTTCGTCCGAGCCGTCGGCTCCATCGAGGAGTCGGAAGCCATAGGCGTTCGTTTTCGCTCGTTGCGGAAATCTGCGCTGGACTCCTCGGAGGATGGGTCTCCAAGCATGGCCCGCGACGAGGTTGGGCGCTCCGTTCGGTCTGAAGGTATCGCCCCACGACCTCCGGAGGTCGTTCGGGCGGATTCTCGACTACGAGCTGGGGGTCGACATCAACGAAATCCGGTCGCTCTACGGTCACGCCACGACCGAGCAGACGCTCCACCACATCGGGGGCGGTTTCCGACAAGGTGCGGACCGCCGTCGAGCGGCTCGACCGCCCGCGTCCGACCCTCGCCCTAGCCGTTCCCGGGTGCCCCTAACCCCATGTCCGGAGGGCAGTCCCCTGACGTGCGCTCAGCTCGCCCATCATTCATCACCAGTCAGCTGGTTCTAGGTTTCATCATCGCGCGGCGTGCTCGAGAGTCGGGAGCTCGCCGGGCGCGGAGGGGCCCGCGTGCCGGCGAGAAGGCGGTCAATGTGGAAGATTCCCCCGCGTGCCCCGCTCCCCCTGAGGCGGGCGAGGTCGGAGGCGGCGAACGACCCGCCGACCCACGTCGGTCCTCCCGCGGCGATGCCCCGGATCAGCTCCCAATCCGGATCGACCTCGCGCGGGGAGACGACGATGTGGTCCGGTCCCAACTCTCGGACGGAGCGGACCAGGGCCGCCGGCTCGCGGACGTCCCACGCCGGGGAGGCCACGAGCCCGTGCGGGTCGACCTCGACCTCGAATGTGATCTCGGAGGAGAGCTTCCACGCTCTCCGGAGCTCGCGAGGGGAGGTGAGCGTCGCGCTCGACAGCACGGCGCGCTGGGCCCCGGTGACGAGGATATCGATCGCCTGGTCGGAGTTGCGGGCCCCTCCGTCGACCCAGATGGCGGCGTCGCGGGCGAGCTCCTGGAGCAGGTCCAGCTGGGGGTCCCCCGTCTCGACGCCGTCCAGGTCTACGACGTAGACGAGAGGGTAATCGGCGGTCAGACGGTCCAGCACGTCGAACGGGTCGAGCGGCGCTCCGTCCTCGGTGAGCGCCGGCGCCGGCCCGGAATCCGAGGGAACGCAGACCGCACCTCGGCGGAGGAGGAGCGCCGGGACGAGCGCCGCTGGAGTGTCGGGCGTGCCCGAGGTTGAGGATCCCTGCACCGCTTGCCGCCCACCCCTTCGGCCGGCTCCATCGGGCGGGAGGATTTCGACCTTTGCCCCTCTCCGCGGCCCGTCCCCGGTCCCCCGCGGGAGGGGCGCCGAGGACGGTGTCCCCGGTGTAAGCCGCTGTCGCGGCTCGCAGCCCCCAAACCTACTGGCAGATGAGTGCCCCGACGCGAACTGCCGGTTTCTCGGCGGTGGAGCTTTCGGCCGGAGGGCCGGTGCGCCGGGGGGTCGGCACGACCCAGGGGAGGCTGCAGGCCGCCGAGCCGGCGGCGGCGGGAGCGGCGGCGGCGAACAGGGAGAGCCCACGCGCGAGCCCGGCCGCGAGAAAGGCGGGCACGGCGCGGAGGGGGCGACGGCGGCAGGGCGGCCACCCTCCCGCAGACCTTGCGAGTGTCTGGGAGGATCGAACACATCGCTCCGCGGCCCCCGGCGACCCCCCGTCGCGCGTCGGAGGTGCTTTTGTGCCGGAGTCTGTGACGGTGGCGCCAGGAGGTGGTGGGCAGCTGACGGTGGTCCGGCTCGGCAACGACCGGCCGCTGAGGAAAGTCCCCTCTCCGGGAGACGCGGGGTCGGGCGGGAGCCCGACGGGCGAGAGTCCGAGCTCCGGAGCAGAAACGACACAGCCCGACGGTACGGTGATGGGGGTTGCCCCGGAGGTTCCGACGGGAATTGATGAAACGGCCGCCTCCCCGGGAGCAAGCTCCGAACGGCGGGGTGAGGTGTCTCCCTGACCGCCAAGGCGAGCGCGCAGTCGAATGCTGCCACGAACCGAAAGGGGCTTACGACCACCACCTGGCCGCACCGGCGAGAAATCGCCGGTGCGTTACGTTCCGGCGGCGCTACGCTGCGAACCGCCCGGCGGCCGCGAGCACCGCGAGCGTGCCGGTGGTGACCCAGCCATTGCTCCGGCCGCGCTCGCGCGTCCACAGACAGGGCGACGCATCTTCCCTGCTGCAAGGCAGTAAAGGGGCTTGGCACCACCTGATCGGTTGCGCTAGAGCGGCTGGTCCGCTCGGCGGGGAGTCAGGCCGCAGACAAGGCTCTCGATCGGGTGCGTCCGGCGGGTCGGAGTCAGCGACTGGGTAGCGGGTCGACCGAGGCGGCCGGCCGGCCTCTACGTCCGGCCCGAGGTCTGCCGACCAAGTAGATCCCTGCCAGGACGAGCACCACACCGACCGCCTCCACCGGGTCCAGACGCTCCCCCAGGAACACCGCCGAGAGCACGAGAGCGGTCACGGGTACGAGGAAGGCGTACGCGCTGAGAGTGGAGGCGGGGACGGACCGCAGGAGATGGAACCATACCGCGTAGGCGAAGGCGGTGCCGAAGAGCCCGAGCCACACCACGGAGATCCACAGGCTCGCGGGCTCGACCGGCATTCGCACTTCGCCGAAGACCAGGGCGACGGCGGCCAGGGCCAGCGCCCCACTCACCAGCTGGTAGCCGTTCGCCGCGGCCAGTTTCTCGGGAGCGAACCGGCGCTGGAAGCCGACCGTCGCCAACGCCCAGCTGACGGCCCCGCCGAGGAGCTCGGCGAGCGGGAGGAGGTCGTGGGCGCGCGAGCCGGCCGTCCACGGCTGAGAGACCAGCACGACCCCGGCGAAGCCGACCCCGATGGCACTCCAGTGCTGGCGACCCAACTGCGTGCCCAGGATCGCGGGCGAAGCGACCGCGACCCAGAGCGGGAACGTGTAGACTACCACCGCCGCCACTCCAGGGGCCACGGCGGGGGCGGCGGTGAACCAAAGGCCCAGGAACACGGCGGTGTTGGGGATCCCGAGCAGGAGGGCGTCCCGTCGCTCTCCCCCGGTGAGGCTTGGGGGAGACCGTGCGGCGAGCAGGACCCCAAGGCCCACCGCGCCTACGCCCGCCCGCAGGGCCGCGAGCCACAGCGGCGCGACCGACTGCTCGCCGACCCGGACAAACAGGTAGTTCCCGCCCCAGGCGAAGACCATCAGACCGAACAGGAGGAGCGTGACCCCGTCCCATCGGTGGCGCTCCACGGCGCTCGCCGGTCCCTTCCGCGCAAAGGGGTTGCGGTGCCCCTCCGGTCGCCCCGTCCGCCGAGGGCGTCGGATAGCCTTTCATACGCGCCCTCCCCCTCTCCGCCGGGATGTCGCTCCGGGGCCGGGACGTCGTCTCGATCCGGGACCTTTCTCGGGAGGACATCACCGCGGTCCTCGACGCCGCCGCGAAGATGGTCCCGTTCGCGGAGGGACGCAAGGCGAAGCCGCTCCTCGAAGGCAGGATTGTCGCGATGGCGTTCTTCGAGCCGTCGACCCGGACCCGGCTCTCGTTCGAGTCGGCGGTGCATCGGCTCGGCGGCGATTGTCTCACGATCGCCGACGCCGGCGCGACGTCGATCCGCAAGGGCGAGAGCCTGTACGACACGATCCGGATGCTCAGCTCGTACTCCGACGCGATCGTCCTGCGGCATCCGAACGAGGGGGCCGCGCGGCTCGCCGCCCGTGCCTCGGACCTGCCGGTGCTCAACGCCGGCGACGGCGCCGGGCAGCACCCGACCCAGACGCTGCTCGACCTCGCCACCATCCGCGAGCGATTCAAGACGCTGAAGGGCCTCCAAGTCGTCCTCCTCGGCGACCTGAGGTTCGGCCGGACGGTCCACTCGCTCGCCTACGCGCTCTCGTTGTTCGGCGCGGAGCTCATCCTCTCGGGCCCCGAGTCGCTCGGCCTTCCGGCCGAGCACCGCCACGAGCTCGAGCAGCAGGGCGCGAAGGTCCGTGAGGAGCCGAACCTCGCGGAGGCGATCCGGGACGCGGACGTCCTCTACGTCACGCGGATCCAGAAGGAGCGGTTCACGGACGAGGCGGAGTACCGGAGCGTCGCCGGGTCGTACCGCGTCGACGCGCGCAGCCTCCGGGACGCGAAGCCGAAGATGATCGTCATGCACCCGCTCCCCCGGGCCGGGGAGGTCGCGCCGGACGTCGACGAAACGCCGCACGCGGCGTACTTCCGGCAGGCGTTCCTGGCGGTCCCGGTTCGGATGGCGCTGCTCGCCTCGGTCCTGGCGCGCGGAGGGGCGTAGCCGTGCGCGAGCTGAAGATCACGCCCATCCGCAACGGCACCGTCATCGACCACATCGCCAACGGCCTGGCGCTCGACGTGCTGCGGATCCTCGGGGTTCGCTCGCTCGACCCCGAGTCGACCGTCAGCGTGGCGATGCACGTCCGCTCCGGCAAGCTCGGCTGGAAGGACATCGTGAAGGTGGAGAACATCGAGCTCACCGCTCGGGCCGTGAACGCCATCGCGTTGATCGCCCCCACGGCGACGATCTCCATCATCCACGACTACCGCGTCCGGGAGAAGCGGACGGTCGACCTCCCGCCGAAGGTCGTCGGCGTGCTCCACTGCCCGAACCCCAACTGCATCTCCAACCAGCCGGAGCCGCTCGAGAGCGAGTTCGAGGTCGTCGCGCGGAATCCGGCCGTGCTCGCGTGCGTCTTCTGCGAGCGGCGGGTCGACGACTTCCTCCACCACCTCGCGTAGCGGGCGTCGGGTGACCGCGCTCGCGCTCGGCGGGGTCCTGGCGGTCCTCGTCATCATCGGCGGGCTCGAGCTGATCGACCGGACGAGCTTCGCGCTCATCGGCCTCGCCGCCCGGATGCGCGCCCTCGGCGCGTGGAGCGGGGCCGCCGCCGGCTTCCTCGCCACCACGGCGATCGCGGTCGGGGTGGGGGCCGGCCTCGAAGACCTCCTCGGCCCAGGTCGGCTCCGCGGGCTCCGCATCGCCGGCGGTCTGTTCCTGATCGGCTACGCCGCCTTCACCCTGGCGCGCCACACGGACGACGACGCCAGCCCGATCCCCGGCTTCAGGGGCGCGTTCGCGGCGGCGTTCGCCACGATCTTCCTCCTGGAGCTGGGGGACACGACGATGATCTTCGAGATCGTCTTCGTCCCCACGTTCGGCTGGCTGGCGGTGCTGATCGGCGGCTCGGCCGGCCTGCTCGCCGTCGCGGCGTGGGACGTCTGGCTCGGCCGGCGTATCGCCGTCCGCCTGGCCCCCGCGACGGTGCGCAAGCTGGTCGCCGCGATCCTGTTCGTCGTCGGGGCGCTGACGGTGCTGCTCGCGCTAGCCCCGCGACGATCCCGACGTTCGGGGTCGGCGGGCCGGGGTAGCGGAGCCGGCCGCGGCAGCGGTCCGCCGCCCCGCTGGCTCTCCGCGGCGTGCGCCGCGGGGTCCTTCGCCCACTCGCGCGCCGGCTCGGGGAGCGCCTGAAGGAGCTCGGGGGAGGAGAGCCGCTCGACGAGGCGGGCGACCTCCTCGGTCCGTCCGGAGCTCTGCTCGAGCAGCGCGAGGCGGAGGGTCGCTTCTGCCCGGAGCCGCGGCAGACTGAGGGTCGGCGGGAGGTCGGCGATCGCCGAGAAGCGGTCGCGTGCGGCCGCGAGCGAGCCGCCGATCGCTCCGAGGCGGCCGTCCAGCAGCCAGAGGTCGAGCAGGCCGGGCGACGGCGGGAAGAGGTGGAGGCTGTCGGCGATAAGCCGGGCGCGCTGCAGCAGCTTCTCCGCGGCGGCCGCCTCGCCCCGCTGGAGGAGGATCCGTGCGATCCCGAGGGCGTGGAACAGCTCGACCGACGGAAGCCGGGCCCTCTCGAGCGCGCTGATGCTCTGGCGACGGAGCGCCAGCGCCTGGTCCAGCTCGCCGCGTCGCTCGAGCAGCCGGCACTCGAACTCGCCGGCGATGTAGTCGAGCCACCAGCGGCGCGAATCGCGCAGCAAGAACCGGGCCGCCCGGATGAACCGCTCGGCCTGGAGGACCTCCTCCGGCGAGCCGGGGACGCGGGCGACCCCCATCGCCAAGAGGCCCAGTGCCTGCAGGTGCCGCTCCGGCAGCTGGTGGGCGCTCTGCGCGGCGCGCAGCGCCTCGGCGCGGGAGCGCTCGATGAGGTTGCGCTCGGCGTCGTACGCAGGGAGGAGGGTCTCGAGCAGGACCTCCGGTTCCACGAGGCCCGCGTCGTGCAGTCGTTCGGCGAGCTCCACGATCGTCGGTGCGAGGCGGCCCCGCGGCCCGACCAAGAGCAACGTCGGAAGCACCGGCTCCAGCCAGCTAGCCAGGTCGGACGCGGGCGTCCCGGCGCGGAGGGCCCCGTCGACCCCCTCGCGGAGCGCGGCCTCGCCTTCTTCCGGGCAGCCGGAGCAGAAGAGCGCCCGGGCGTTCATCAGGTGCATCTCGGGCTCGACGGACGGTCTCTCCGCCGGTGGAATGGACCGGAGGCAGTCGAGCGCCTCGGCGAGGAGCGTCGTCGCCCGGTCGTAGTCGAGGAGGCCTAGGCTGATCTCCGCCGTCTCGAGCAGCCTCGCCATCGCCACCGTGTCGGCGGCCGAGGCGAGGTAGTGGTGGGCGATCTCGACGCGGCGGGAGAGCGGCGGCTCGGCCGAGAGGGCCTGCAACCCCTCCGCGACCTCGTGGTGCCACGTGCGGCGGTCGTCCTCCGGGAGCAACCCCTCGAGGACCGGGACACTCGCCGGGTCGGGCACGGAGAGGCGTCCCTCGCGGACCCGGATGAGCCCGACCGCCACCGCGGGCCGCGCGGCGTCCCGGAGGGCGCCCAGGCTGAGTTTGGTGACCCGGGCAAGTTGTACCGCGGGCGCCTCGCCGCCGATCAGGACGAGGAAACCGAGGAGGCGTACCGCGGGGGCAGGAAGGCCGACGAGCAGCTGGCTCAGTCGATGGACCTCCCGGGGGTCCGGAGCGGTCCGGCTCAAGCGGATCCAGTCGACGTCGGACCGGCCGAGGAACGCCTCTTCCCAGACCGCCGCGGCAGACGAGGTGGAGTCCAGGGTCACCGCAATGAGCAGCGGCCGGAGGCGGGCGCGGCGGCTCAGGTCAAGGACGAACTCCCGGCTCTCGGTGTCGAAGACGGCCGACTCCTCGACTAGGATCGCCACCGGGTGCGCGGACTCGCCCCGGAACTCCGGCAGCAGCCGCTCCCAGTACTCGTCGGCGTTGTGGGCCGCCGGGCCCCGTGTTCGGGCCGTCTCGCCGAAGAACGTGGTTCGGCCGCGACCGCCCCGCCGCCGGGAGGCCCCCAGGGCTTCGGGGGCGACCGCCACCGGCGCCATGGGCCCTTCTGAGACCGGTTCGGCGCGCCCCTCGTCCGGGGCGCCCGGGTCGTTCGGCGAAGCGTCGGCCGGCCGCTCCAGCCCCTCGAGCGCTCCCCACGGGATCGAGCGGCCGCGGTACGTGCCTTGCAGGGTGACGATCCGCCCCTCGAGCGCCTCGACTCCCGTCCGGAGCCTGGCCAGCGCGGCCGACTTCCCGCTCCCGGGAGGACCGAGGATGACGACGGTGCCGGCCGGTGCGGTCGACGAGCCCTTCCAGCGTGCGGAGGACCGCGGGCTCCATCGACGCCAATTCCCACCCGATTACGCATGCAAAGCCCCGCGATTTAAGTCGCAGGGTGGCCCCGGCCCACAGCCGCGCGCTGACCTAACCATTAAGAAACGCATCGCGCTCGCGGCGACGTGCCTCCGTCGCTCGCTGCCCGGCGCCGGCCCTTTCTGCGGCAAGCCGTCCGCGCCGTCGATGTCACCCGGGCCCGGAGCCTGGGCCGCTTGCTCGAGCAGTTCCAGACGACCTCGATCCAGGCGCGGAACCTTGGTCGCTGTCTCGAGGTCTGGGAGAACGCGCTTCTCGACCGGAAGCGGCCCACGATCTTCCTGGGCCTCGCCGGACCGCTCATTGCGGCGGGGCTCCGCAAGGTCCTGCGCGACATGGTCGACTGGGGGCTGGTCGATGTGGTCGTCTCCACGGGCGCCGTGCTCTACCAGGACCTCTACCAGACGCTCGGCGGCCAGCACTGGATGGGCACCCCGACCGCGGACGACGTGCGCCTGCGCGAGCTGTACCTCGACCGGATATACGACACGTACGTTGACGAGCTCAAGTTCGAGGAGACCGACCGGGCGATCGGTCGGGTGACGGATCAGTTCCCCCCGCGGACGGCGTCTTCGCGCGAGTTCCTCGGCTTCCTCGGGAAGAAGTTCCCCTCGACCAACTCGATCCTGTCGACGGCCGCCCGCCGCGGGGTCCCGGTCTTCTCGCCCGCGCTGATCGACAGCTCGATCGGGATCGGCCTCACCCTCCACTATCAGGCAAGTCGGGGCAAGAGCCCGCGATTCGTGCTGGATGCCGTCCGGGACAACTACGAACTGGTCCAGATCTTGGCCGCCTCCAAGCGCACCGCCGTTGTCTACATCGGCGGCGGGACCCCGAAGAACTGGATCAACGACGGGATCGTCATGGCGAACTACGCCTTCGGTCGGGAGGGCGAGGGGCACGCCTACGCGATCCAGATCACCACCGACGTCCCGCACTGGGGGGGCCTCTCCGGGAGCACGCTGGACGAGGCGCAGTCCTGGGGCAAGATCGCGAAAACGGCGACTCGCTCGATGGCGCACGTCGAAGCGTCGATCGGCCTGCCGCTGCTCGTCGGGGCGCTCTGGGACCGCCGCAAGAAGTGGCAGCGACGCCCGCGCCTACGGTTCGACTGGAAAGCCGACCAGGTGAAGATCCGCCGTTCGTGGCCCTAAACCGCACGCGCGGAACCGGGGCCGGTAGAACCCCGTTCCGGCGGGCCCGGCGCATAGGAAACTAATACGGAGGCGCATCCGTGCGCACCCATGCGGACGGTATATCCGGGGGAATCCTCGGGGGAAGACTGCGACCGTTTAAATACCCTCTTCCCGGGAAGCGCCTCGGAGGTGAGTCGCCGATGTACATGCCCATCGTTCCCCCGCTACCCCGCGAGCAGCTGTAGACGCTGTCCGAGGGACGGGGGGGCTTCCCGGCCCCCCTGCGCCTATGATCCACCGGGGCCAGGGCGTGTCTGAGCGCCCGTGGTACTGGGGAGGCGAACCTTCTCGGTCTGGGTTCGGCGAGCAGCCGCGACCTTGGGCCCGAGTTCCTGCGATGTTAGCGCGGTGAGCGCTTTCAGGCTGAGGCTGTCGGCAATCCGCAGGGCAGCGTCGTAGTGAGCGCCCGCCTCGTCGGTCTTCCCTAGAGCGAGGTAGACTTCGACCAGGTAGGTGTGAGCGAGAACGAGCGAGTCAGAGGGGGCGATCTGCTCGAGGACTTCCACTCCTCGTCTGCCGTGTTCGAGGGCCTCTTGGACAAGCCAAGGATTCCCACCCTGGTCCGCTTGTCGCAACTCCGAGGCGCAGAGGCTCGCCAGCGTGTGGCCAAGCACCAAGTTGTTGCCGAGCCGTTCGGCAAGTTCGCTTGCCTGCTTCGCATAGGCAGAAGACGCCGGCCACTGCTTCCGCTCGGCGGCGAGGGACGCGAGGCCACTGAGCGCATACGTGAGCTGGGTCAGGTATCCCAGGGCCTCTGCCTCGGATTTCACGCCAGCAACCTCAGCCTCTGCTCGGTCCTGCTGGCCCAAGTCAGAGTACGCACGCGCCCTCACCAGACGCAAGTTGAACACAATGTCCATATGTCCTGACTTTCGAGCTGGAGGCAGGGCCTCGGAAACGAGGCGAAGTGCAACGTCTGGGCCGCTTGCGCCCTCCGCATACTTGGACCACGAGACGATGCTCTCTAGGGCCAGATCCGAGGCGCGCGCGGTTCTGGCGGCCTCGAAGGCGCGCTGATACTCCTGCGAGGCGAGCTTCCACGCGCTTCTGCCCTCCGCGAGACGCGCCTTGGTTAGTGCCACATAGGCTTGCAGCCGGCGCGACGTCGACGCGCTGCGCTGGGCGACCGTGAAATCGGTCTCCGCGGCTGCTACGTCCCCCAGCTTCAGGTCGAGGTCAACCACTCTGAGCTGGGCTTCCTTTCTCAGCCGAGCATCCCCCGGGGCGAGAGTGGCGGCCCGACGCAGCGAGAGCACCGCCTCGGCGTAGTCGGAGTGTTGTCTGAGAAGCGTCGCCTCGGAAAGGTACGCCCTGACCTTCGAGGGACCCGCCGTCAGTCCTGTGACCAAGGACCGGATGGCCCCTCGAAGGGCCTCCGAATACCCGAGTCGAAAGATCTCGGTCTCACGAGCCGAGAGGAGGTCTGCAGCCTCCTTCCACTCCTCGCCGTGCACTAGGTGCAAGAATCGCTCGCGGAGGGGTTCCGGCCGATGGCTCCTGGAATAGAACCGGGCAAGTCGACGATGAGCCGATCGTTCGTCCCCCGGATCCACCCGCGCGAGCAACGCCGACCGAATGGCCTGAAGGACCTCGTAACGGCCGTGCGATGCAGGCTGGAGGATGCCCTCCCTCGACAGATTCCTCAGCCGCTCCTCGGTCAGTGCGTGATCCTCCAGGAGAAAGTCGAGTGGGAGCGGTTCGTTCGAGACGGCTGCTGGGGTGAGCGCCCGCAGCTCGTCGCTCCGTAGCCTGGCCACAGCCGCCGCTGGGAGGTCAAGCGCCTCGGTCGCGACGTCCGGCCGAGACACCGCCAGCTTGAGGAGGAGTGGCGACCCCAGTGTTGCCCGGTACACGTCCTCGAATCGGTCCGCCAATCCTCCCTGCCGGTCGGTCAACTCGTGGGCCGCCACCCTGTCAAGACCCCCGACAGCGATGCGGTGAACCGGGAGCGTCCCAACTGCTAGTTCGATTCCACTTTGTCCGATCAGGTAGAACTGGTGTCGGCCCCGGCTTCCAAGGGCACCTACGAACTCGCCGATGAACGCACGCAGGTCAGGACCCGCTAGGTGGAAATCGTCGACCACCGCAGCGAGTGCCTTCTCCTCGAGGGCGCGGGCTGCGAGGTCCGCGCACTCCCTGGGGAGGGGGTTCCTAGGCAGTTGGGCGTAGTACGCAAGCTGAGGTCTGCCGAGCGCCGACAAGGCGTGGGCAAGAGCCGTCACAAACTGTCTGGCAGAACTCGCGGTTCGGATGGTGTACCAGAAGGCCACACGACCCTGGCCGGACCGTCGCAGAAACCGCGCAACGAGCGAGGTCTTGCCCATACCTGGAGGCCCGTCCACCACCGTCACCGCGGCAGGCCCGCCGGCCCTCGCGCCCAGGGATTCGAGCTCCCCGCGGCGGCCCAGGAACGGGTGGGGCGGCGGAGGCAATTCGCCGGACACGAGCGCCAGCCCGCTGGTCTCTCGCTTCAGGCGCCCTATCCCGCCCTGGGTCAGCCGATATGTCAGGTGTTTCCGTACGCCGTCGCGAACCGGGGCCCTTTCCACGGTCAGCTGACCGGAGCGGACCAGCCCTTCGAGCGGCCTGGACATCGAGCAGGGGTGGTAGCCGAGCGCGGCCGCCAGCTCCCCCTGTCCGATCCCATACCCGCCCTCTGTGGGCGCCTCGTGGGTGCGGATGTAGTCGAGGATCTCGACAGGGAGGTGCGTCTTGGAGGCCCACGGCTCTCCTACGCTCTTCGGGGTATTAGAATTAATTTGTACAAAATAACTGAAGGGGTTTAAATATAAAATCCCGCCCAGTAAGAGCTGATGAGCCGCGCAGCGGGCCCAAAATACCTCGGGGGCATCGGCCTCATGCTCGAGGTCGCCCACGTCTGCCCCCGCTGCGGCACCAGGCTCCCGGACTCGCCCTCTGCCTCGAGCTGGCACCTTTCGGGCCGCGGCTGCCGCCCGACGGTCTTCGCCGCCCTCCCCGAACCCGAGCCCCGGACGGTCGAGGACGACGAGATCCCCCCGATGCCGGCGGGGCGGAAGATCCACGACTTCGAGGTTCCCTCTGGACAGGCCCTCCTCCCGGGCGAGGTCGGCCGCGTAACCGGCGCTCCCGGGATCGCCCGGAGCCTCGCGATCCCCTGGCTGCGCCCGCCCGACCTCGGCGAGGTGCTCTGATGTTGGACCGGGCCCACCCGCACAGTGGCAGTGACGTCCACAGGAGCGGGGGCCGGGCGACGAGCTACTCGTCCAAGGTCGTCTTCGCAGTTGCCCCGTCGTTGCGGGTAGTAAGCCCCACCCACTGGGGCTGGCCCCACTGGCTCGCCCCAGTCTACCGGACGGCCGGGCAGCACCCCTCCTCCCACCGCACCCTCGAGGAATACCAGTGATGGACATTCCGCTGTAGATCACGATGTCTTGGCCCCCGCCGGAGTTCCCGGCTCCGCGGGGGCCGTTTATTTTCCGGGCCGACGTTCGCACGCGGGAGACCCTGCGGCTCGGGCACAAAGGAAAGATACCCTGCTCGCTCCCCGACGGTGAGTATGGACGCCGTCAAGTGCGCGACCTGTGGCCAGCCGGCCGACGCGGGCTACCTCTCCACCTCGAACGGCTCGGGGCTCTTCTGGGCCCACGAGGCGGCCTCGGCGCGTCTGCGCCCCAAGGGGCTCGAGGTCCTGGTCGGCACCGGGTTCGGGGGCACCTACTCCGCGAACCTGCCCGGCGTCCGATGCGCTCACTGCGGGACGGTGCTGCTGACCCTCCCGAAGGGGAAGTAGCCCGGGACTAGGCGCCCGCAACAGTGAGCGGGCGGGCGAGGACGGTCCCAGAGACGAGCCCCGCTGAGAGGCTCGGCTGCGAGCCGATCGCTTCGAGGTTCGCGAGGAGCGACGGCGAGCCGGCGGGGGCGAGCACCACGCCGCCCACCGTCCCCCCGCGGACCGGCTCGGCGAGCTTGCCGTTCCGGATGCGGTAGCCGATCCGGATCTCTCCGCCGAAGGCGCCGGAGATCGGGTCCGGGCTCGCCCATCCGAGCTGGGTGACGAGCACGCCGTCGCGCGCGGCCTCCACCACCTCGGCGGTCGTTCCCCCCTTCCCCGCCTCGACGACGAGCGTCGAGGGGGTAGGGCCAGGGCTGTGGGCGAACCGGAGAGCACCGCCCGGCCCCATGCCCTGGCGCATCCCATCCCCCGTCGTGTGGGCGCCGAGCGCGGAGGCGTAGAGGATGTCGTACAGGTGCCCGGCGACCTTGCCGCCCTCGATCAGCGGCTGCTTCGAGCGCGGCGTCCCCTCGTCATCGTACGGGGAGGAGGCGGGCGCCCAGGGGTAGTCGCCTTCGTTGCGAACGGTGAGCGACTCCACGCCGACCACGGTCCCGACTTCGGGCGCGATCTTGCGCAGGCGCATCGCGCCGGAGAGGCGTGTGCCGAGGACCAGAGGCAGGATCCCGGAGAGCACGTCGGCCGGCAGGACGACCGCGAGGTCCCCGGTCGGCGGCTGCGCGGCGCGGCGGACGTCCGCGGCGTACGTGCACCAGTCATCAACGGCGCCCCGGAGCATCTTCGGCTCGAGCCGGCGGAACGACTCGTTGACCCAGAACTCGCCCGCCGGGGCGCCCTCCGGGCCGCCGAACGCCTTGACGGCGAGCTCGAGGTCGACGCGGGTCGAGGCGTAGCCGATCTTCAAGCCGGCAGAGTTCGCGATCGTCACCTCGCTCAGGACGGCCTTCACCGAGCCGAAGCTCGGCACGACCCCGTGCCGCCCGTCGAACGCCCCGAGGAGCTCGGCGACGTACGCCCGGAGCGCCCCCATCGGGTCGGCCCAGAGCTTCGCGTCGACGATCGGCACCGACGGCGGCTTAGCGGAGCCGTCCGGCAGTTCAAGGTGCTTGGCGGGGAACTCGGCGGTCTTGGCGACCGCCGTGGCGTCCTGCACGCACGTCGCGACCCCCGCCGCCGAGACGTCGGTCGACGCCTGGAAGCCGACGCCCATCTGGCCGTCGCGAGGCAGGAACAGCCGGACGCCGTACCCTTCGACCGTCATCGGGCCGCGTTCCAGCTCGATCTCGGTCCCTTGGAGGTGGAGTTCGAACCGCTGCTGCCGTTCGCCGAGGACGTCCCAGGGGGGCCCGGCTTTGACATGGGCGGCGGCGCGGTGCGCGAGGTCGAGGACGGGGGCCGGATCGCTCATGCCGGCCCCACGATCGCGTGCGAGAGGAGGTGGACCCCGCCGGTGCCTACCGGCAGGTAGTCGGTGTGGCCCTTGCCGCAGAACCCCGGACTGATCGAGGTGACCGGCGCGCGCTCGACGCCGCGGATCGCCTTCAGGAAGTCGAGGACCCGGCCCGACAGCGCCATCGAGCTGACGAGGTCGGTGAGCTTGCCGTTCTCGATCTTGCGGCCCTTCTTCACCTTCAGTTGCATCTGGCCGCCGAGCGGATCCTCGATTCCGCTCGTCCCGCGCTCGAGCAAGACCCCGTGCTTGACCCCTTCGAGCATCTCCGAGTAGCTGTGCGTGCCGGTCGCCACATAGGTGTTCGTCATCCGGACGAACGCGCGGCTCAGGAAGTCGGAACGCCGGGTGCTTCCCGTGGGCTTCGCCCCGAGCAGGGAGGCGGTTTCCCGATCGTGGAGCGCGCCGACGAACCGGCCGTGGTCGACCAGCGGCGTCCGCTGCGCCGGGTGGCCCTCGTCGTCACAGTAGATCGTGCCCCAGCCGCCGGCGAACGCCCCGTCGTCGACGATGGAGACGAACTCCGGGGCCACCGTCTGGCCGACGAGCGGCTTGAGGTACGACCGGTCGCGGACGAACTGGTCCGCCTCCGTGCCGTGCCCGAACGACTCGTGGGCGACCAGGCCGGCGACGCTCGGGTCGAGCAGGACGTCCATCTCCCCGGTCGGGGGGGCCTTCGCGTGGAGCAGAGCCTTGGACGCCTCCGACGCTTCTCGCAGCGTCGCCTCCTCGAGCGGCGGGGCGGTCTCCAACCCCCCGAGACCGCCGTGGCTCCAGAAATCGAACTCGGGCCGGCCGTTCTCCATGGCGATCGGGATTGCGAGGACGTGGGTCCGGAGAAGCGTCTGCCGGCAGTCCGCGCCGGCGGAGTTCTGGTACCGTCGGTCGTCCGACTCCCACTCCAGTCGGACCTGCGCCTCCGTGATCCCGTCCACGGCGGTCATCCAGCCCCGGAGGTCCTTCGCGAGCGTGATCGTTCCCTCGAGCCCGAGGTCGCGGAGCGAGCGCTTCGGTCGAGTCACCCAGTGTCCCTTCGTGGTCGCCGACTCCCCTGGCGGCGGCGAGCTGCCGGCCTGGGGCTCGAGCACGCGTTCCAGCTGCTCGACCGCCTCCCCGATCGCGCGCTCGCTGAGGTCCGACGTGGCGGCCTCTGCCCAGCGGCGGCCGGTCCAGACCCGATAGACGGCGCCGGCCAACCGCGGACGCGGTTGGACCGCTGCGGACTTGGTGTCGACGACGACGCTCTGCCCTCCGCCGCTCTCGGCGAACAGTTCGGCGAACTTCGCCCGGCGGGCCAGGCGGTCCAGTCCGTGGGTCAGCGTCGCGTCGTGGTCGTCGACCAACGTCACGGCCCCGCTGGAGGGCCGGTGCCACATAACCCGGACGGGCGCGGCCCACCGCCGGGCGGGCGGGGCTCCGACGGGGAGGGGCTATAGACGGGGACGGTTGTCGCGCGGCATGCCGACGAAGACCGCCTCCCGCGACTTCGGCCTCATCGGCTTCGACCACGTCGACCTCGCGCTCAAGGACCGGGCGAAGGCTCGGCGGTTCTTCGTCGAGCAGCTCGGGTTGGAGGTGGTCGGCGAGGCGCCCGACCACACCTACCTGCTCCTCGGCGACCAGGTCCTCGGGCTCCACGACGCGAAGGACGGGGTGACGCTCGCGGGGGTCGACCACCTCGCGCTGCGCGTGAGCGAGTGGACCGGCCTGCGCAACCGAATAGGCCGTGCCCGCGTCACGATCGTGCGGGAGAAGGAACGGGACGACTCCCGTTCGCTGTTCCTCCGCGGACCCGAGGGGCTCTCGATCGAGCTCGTCTGGCGGCCGGAGCCGCACAACCACACGTGCGCGCACCCGGCCCCTCCGCCGCCCCCGGCGGAGGACGACGACGCCTGAACCGGCCTAGCGGCGGGCGGCGCGCGCCGCCCGCGGAGCCGCGGCGGCGAGCCCGGGGACCCGGGCGAGCCAGTTCGCATACCGCGGCTCTTCGCCCCGGACCGCCCGCGCGTAGACGCCCATGACCGCGCGGCTGACCGGGCCCGGTACCGCCGTGCCGATCTTGTGGTGGCCGACCTCGCGGAGCGGCGCAAGCTCGGCGTACGTCCCGGTGAAGAACGCCTCGTCCGCGGTGAGCAGTTCGTTGACCGAGACCAGCTTCTGGACGACCGTGTAGCCGAGGTCGCTCGCGATGGTGATCACGGACTCGCGGGTGATCCCGAGGAGGATGTCCGACTCGAGCCCCGGAGTGTAGAGCGTCTCGCCTCGGACGAGGAACAGGTTCTCCCCCGTCCCCTCCGCTAGGTAGCCGTTGGAGTCCAGGAGGATCGCCTCGTCGTAGCCGTCCTGCTGCGCGTCGATGCCGGCGAGGTAGCTCACCAGGTAGTTGCCGCACGCCTTGGCGTACGACGGCATCGAGTCGGACCGCGGCTTGCGGAACGGCGACAGCTTCGCGCGGACCCCTTTCTCGGAGCCGTCGCCGAGGTACTTCTTCGCCGGAATGGCGGCGATGGCGAGCGAGACTTTCCCGGTCGCGTTCTTGACGCCGAGCGCCGGCTCGCCCCGGTAGACGAGGGGCCGGATGTACGACGGGACGATGTCGTTCGCCGCCTGGGTGTCCATGATGGCCCGCTCAATCTCCGCCGCGCTCCAGCTGAGGGGGAGGTGGTAGACCCGGGACGAGGTGATCAGCCGGGCGACATGCTCCTTGAGTCGGAAGATCGCCGGGCCCTCGGCGGTGGGATAGGCGCGGATCCCCTCGAAGACGCCGACGCCGTAGTGCAGCGTGTGGTTGAGCACGTGCACCTTCGCGTCCTCGAAATCGACCAGGCGCCCGTCCATCCAGATCTTCTTCCCCGTTGCCGCCAACATCTTCCTCGGGCCCTCCCTCGTCTCCACCTACACGGACCGGGGTAAAACGGCTATCTGACTCGATTCCGCTCATTCGTCCATCCCTGACAAGGACCGCTGGTCGGTTGCTCGGAAACGGGGGGCCGGCAGCGGAACTGCGCCTCGCGTCCTCTCGGAGCGCCCACGGCGGCAGCCCGTGCTCCCTCCCGGCTGGGCGCCACGCCTTCGGGGTTGGCCCGCCTGACGGGCTCGTACTCTCCCAGCGGCGCGACCGCGGGCCGGCACTCGGAGGGTTCAGGAAAAGGAAGGACGGAAGGGGTTCGCCAGAACGCCGGCCCCTCCGCAGAGGGACCGCCGCGCGGTTCGGGACTTCAGCTCGCCCCCGGCGGCGGCGACGGGGGCGGCGTGGCGGTCCCCGTCGGGCCGGCGGTCGCAGGGTCGGCGGGCGTCAGCGGCGCGGGCGTCCGCGGCTTGCGCCGCATCAGCAGCACCGCCGCGCCCGCGACGACGAGCACGATCACGATGATCAGTACGTAGAGCCCGGTCCCTTGCGTCAGGTCCGTGGCAAGGGAGGTCGCCGGCGGCTGGGAGACCGTCTCCGTGAGCGTCTTCGTGACGCTCCCGCCAACATGGTCGGTGATGACGACCGTCACGGTGTACGTCCCCGCCGTGCCGTAGGTGTGGGTCGGGGTCGCGCCCGTGCCTACCGCGCCGTCGCCGAACGTCCACGCGTAGCTGAACGCCCCGACACCGCCCGTTCCGTTGGCGGTGAAGTGGACGCTCGTCTTCGTGTTCGGCGTTATCGTGTTGGCGCTCACCGTGCCACTTGGACCGGCGATGACGTTGACGGTCGTCGACGAGAGGCAGGACGCCCCCCACGCGTCGGTCACCGTCAGGTCGACGGTGTACGTGCCGGTCGCGGCGTAGGCGTGCGTCGGGTTCTCGGCGGTCGACAGGTCCCCGTCCCCGAACGCCCACGCGTAGGTGTACGACCCGGAGCCGAGCGCCGCGTTCGCGGTGAACGAGTCCGTGACCCCGACGTCGGTGGTACGGTCCGAGGCGGTCGCTGCCGAGGTGACCGCCTGCGCGATCGTCACGTCGGTGGTCCCCATCGCTACTGCGCCCAGGGCGTCCGTCACGGTCTCCGAGACGGTGTACGACCCCGCGGCCGTGTAGACGTGGGTCGGGTCCTGGAGCGCGGAGAGCCCGGAGCCGTCACCGAAGTTCCAGGAGTAGGTGTACGGGAACGTTCCGCCCGTGAGCCCGGAGGTGAACGACATCGTCAGGCCGACCTCCCGGTTCGTGAGCCCCGCTGACGGGGCCACGCTCGGGAGGGCGAAGACGTTGAGCGAGTCGGTCGTGTTGCCGGCGACCCCGAAGTAGTCGGTGATCCAGAACGTCAGTCCGGCGTCCGCGGGGGCCGTGTAGGTGAAATTCTGCGCTACCACGTCGGACGAGCTGAAGTTGTAGCCGAACAGGTAGCCGAAGAAGGAGTTCGAGATGTTGTCGTAGAGGTACCACTGGACGAACGGGCCCGAGCCGGTGCCGGAGAGCGCGGCCGAGACGTTCACCACGTAGCCGACGTCGGTGGGAGTCGGGGTGACGTCGAGGAAGTACGGGTATGGGGGTTCCTCCAGGACGTAGTCGTAGTCGTAGCAGTAGACGCTGACGCAGTCTCCACCCGCCCTCAGCGGCGCGAGAGCAGAGCTGTTCGACGGCATCGCGAACGCGTACCCCGGCGGCGGGCCGCTGATCGACCCGAAGAAGAACTCCGAGGGGGCCCAGGCACCGTCGAGGAAGTACTCCGTATCGTTGAGGGGGGCGCCGCCGTACGTCAGCCCGCCCGTGAGCATGATCCGGTCGAGTTGCCCGTCCCAGGTCATCCCCGCGAACGCCCGCCCTTCCGGGTAGGTGTAGAAGCAGATCGGGTAGGAGATGCACGTCACACCGGTCGAACTGCCGGTGATGTTCCACCACCCACCGGAGGTGTTGAAGATGTACGTTCCGTTCATGATCCCGGTGAAGTACGACCACCCGCCGAACAGGACGAGCTCTTCGTTGACCGGATCGGTACGCCATCGAGGCCCCCCAGAAGAACTCCCAGGCACCGCCGGACGTCGGCCCGAAGCCACCGTCCTCCCAGCCGACGGGGGTGAGGACCCACCACTGGTTCCAGGCGTTTTCGCAGTGCAGCTGGGTGCAGCCGCCGACCACGAACACGTCCCCGTAGACGCTGTCGTAGGCTACCGCCGCGAAGGCGGTGCCGTTGAAGGAGAGCCCGGCGACCGACGCTTCCCAGCCGGTGTAGTAGGTGATGTTGGTCCAGGCGTAGCCGTCGAACTCCCAGGTAAAGTTGGCGGTCTGGCCGGTAGATTGGATCCCACCGAACATGATGACCGCGCCGTACTCGGGGTCCCAGACGAGACCCTCGCCCATGACGGCCGGGACATAGCCGTAGACGTCGTCCGTCACGTTAAACCACGTGACCCCGTCGTAGACCCAGGTGGCGTTCGTCGGGCAGGCGAACGAGCAGCCGCCGAACAGGACAACCTCGTCGAGGTCCGGGTCGTAGGCGGCCGAGGCGTTGAAGACCACCGGCCCGCCGTTGTAGTAGTTCATGAAGTCGGTCGTGTTGTACCAGTTCTCGTCGCCGAGCTGGTCCGGGCTGATCGCGCTGGACGCGCGGACCGGCGCCGCCGCCGGCTGCCCTCCGGCTGAAACCGGGGTCGCGGCGGGGGCGACCGGCCTTGGAACGGGGCGTGACTGTGACGTGCCGCCGCAGCGGAGGGAGTTGGCCGCAGGGCTGTCGCATTTCCAGGGGACACCGCCGGCAGGGCCCGCGCCGGTCGCGAGCGAGGCGGCCGCGGCGTTCAGTTCGGTCGTCGACTTGGAATCGGAGGGGGTGGGCAGGCTCGCCAGCGCCGGGTGCTCGGCCGACGCTCCGGTCCCCACAGACGTGTGGGAGGCTACCAGCGGGCTCAGCGCGGAGGCGCCGAGCATCACGCCGAACACCACGATCACCAAGGCAAGGCTTCTTATCCGCAACGGGGGGCGCATGGGGCTCGGACCAGAGGAGCCACTACTTGAATGTATGCGGGAAACCGAGGGCGTCGGTTTTCTGACACGACCGACGGTCTTGGCCCGTGCCCGCGCCCTGTCCTGCCGTCCTTCGCGCGGTCCTCTCGCCGGCCGCTCGTGCCTGCTTCCACGGGAAAGCGACTCAGCCGCAGCCGCCCGGAGCGTCAGGACCGGGCGGAGTGCTGCCGAAGTCCCCCTCCGGAGGTGGTTGAGTCGCAAGGGGTGCGGCCCTGGGTTGAAGGATAGCGACCGCCGGGACCGCTCCAGCGCCTGCCAGCCCGGCCC
Organism: uncultured Thermoplasmata archaeon; assembly: GCA_963719635.1. Classification (GTDB taxonomy): domain Archaea; phylum Thermoplasmatota; class Thermoplasmata; order Lutacidiplasmatales; family UBA184; genus Lutacidiplasma. The sequence goes on from CAVRCS010000004.1 coordinate 737,872, forward strand.
CGACCAAAGCCACCCGGGGGGGAACGCCGCCCCCCGTGTTTGACGGGCCCCCGCCCCGGCGGAGCCGCTCGAGGCGGCCTCGTTCACGTGGGCAACGGCATCGCGGCCGAACGCGTCGGCCGGAAACTTAGAGCAAGACCGTTCCTGTGGCCGTGTCGCAGCGGAACTCGCTCGGGACTTCGATCTGTGGGTGGTCCGGCGCGGCCATTCCAGGAAGATATCAACATATGCATATGTGGCAACATATTCTTGGCACCGCGGGTCGCACCGGAAACCCGGTCTCCGGGTCGGGTTGATCCCGACCTGGTCGTTGACTCGCGGCGCGCCCCTCCGGGGCACCGGCACCGGGCGGGCATCGGGCGATGTCCGCGCCCCGGATGCTCGGATGCCGGAGCGACCGACCGAATTACCGGGCGGGAGCCCGTCGACCGTACCGTAAACGCCGACGTTAAGCTACCCGCGTTACAGACTCCGCATTTCAAGGGTGCGCCGGGCCGCGTCAGGGTGAAGGCGGTCCCGACTCGAGGCGGGGGCGGCCGCCGATCACCGACGCGCGGCCTCCGGGCCCGGGAGGAGGTGCCCCGGCGGGACGGAGGCGCCCAGGCTGGAAAGAGGGCCCTCGGGGTGCTGTATAACTCCAGTTATACGCCCCTACGAGAGAGAAACCGACCGAGATCCCCCTCTGTGCGCTGGTCCTCTGCCTCGCCAGGCCAAACAGAATCTCGTTACAGCTGTCATAAGATTGTCAATAATGCTACTGCCATTACTATGGCTCTCATAATAGAGAAACGGACCATTCTGGGGCCCGGAGGGGTGGGTCGACGAGCCCAACTGGCCCCAAGTCGCCGCGTCGCTCCCCGGCCGATCGCAGCTCGATCCCGGTCCGAGCCGTGCGGCTACAGATGTAGTGACTGTGAGGAATCGCTGTTGCGTGCTAAGCGTGTTTACAGAGCCTATACTGCCAAAACTCGGATGCGGAAGCTCCAGCCGCCTCCCAGTCGGTCGTCGTCGGTCAGCAGCTCCTCGCAACCACCTGCTTCGAGGGCTGCGAGCATCCCGAGGGTTGCGGGTGCGAGTCGTGGTCCGCTCCCCTGCGCCCTCTTGCTCGCCTCCCTGGTAGACCGCGCGTCGAGGGGAAGGACGGTGAGCCGCTGTCGGATCCGTTCGATCGCCTCGAGGCGAGCCCGCCGGGAGCGGCTGGGACCGGCGGCCGCGAGGTAGGAGAGCTCGACCAGGTTGACCTCGGTGGTGGCGAGCTCGGTTCCCCTCAGCCGGCGGAGCAGGTCGCGGACCTTGGTCGAGCCTTCCAGCAGGCCCAGGAGCAGCCCCGTGTCGAGGGCCTTCACGCCCGTTCCCCCGGTCTCCGAAGCTTCCGAAGGAGGAGGCGGTCCGCCCGGTGGGGGCGGCTTCCCCAGCTGCCGAAGACATCCTCGAGGCCCCGTCGCTGCTCGAGCAGGCGGCGGAGCACGGAGGTAAAGCTCTCGCCGGTGCGCTTCTCCCGTTCCAGCGCGTCGTACACGCCCTTCTGGACGGCGATGTTCTTGGATGGCATACATCTACATATGCATACACAGTTAAGCTCGTTGCGGCCGGCCGGTTGCGGCGGTCGACCCGGGCGCACCCGGGCCGGGTCGCAGGCGGGGCGCTCGGCATACCCTCTTGACTCCGGGGTCGACAGAGGCCCATGGTACAGCAGGCGCCCTCCGGAGCTCGGGATACGGGCGCGGGCCGCTACGTACTGCTGCTTCGTGCGGTGAACGTCGGGGGCCGGACCCTCGACATGGAGTCGTTCCGGGCGGCCTTGGCCCAGGCGGGCTGTGCTGAGGCCCTGACCCTGGGCGCGGCAGGGAGCGCGGTCGTCTCGGGGGGACCGCGCGGGGGTCCGGCAGAGTTGGAGCGTGCGGTTGAAAGGACGCTTGCGGCAGCCGGTCTCGAGACTGCGGTGGTCGTCCGATCGGCGGCCGACTGGGGGGCCGTCATCCGGGGAAACCCGTTCCGAGAAGAAGCGAGGGCGGACCCAGCACACCTCCTCGTCTGCGCTCTGAAGGGGGATCCGGGCCCCGAGGCAGACCGCCGGCTCTCCGCCGCGATCAGCGGGCGGGAGCGGGTTGCCGTCGGGGGACGGCACGTCTACCTGGTCTATCCGGACGGGGTCGGCAGGTCGAAGCTCACCGCCGCGGTCATCGAGCGGGCCTTGGGAGTGAGGGGGACCAGCCGGAACTGGAACACCGTCGAGCGCCTCCAAACCGTCCTGTCGGCGGAGCCGCCCGGCCGTTCGACGGCACCCTAGACGACGAGAGTTTCCGCGCGCGCCAGCGCGAGCGGCGGCGAGAGCGCCGCCGAGGACTCCTCGGCCGGACCAGGGTCGGTCCGGAAGTGAACGTGCTTGCTGACGTCGTGGTCGGGCACCGTGAAGCGACCGTGGGTCCCGGCCCCGATGTACGCGCGAGGTCCTAGCGGAACCTCGGGATGGGGCGGCCCTGGACCTCGGGGGGCACGGGCACTCCGAGCAGGTCGAGCACGGTAGGGCCGATGTCGATCAGCCGCTCTTCCTGACCGACCGTCCCCTGGCCGTCCGCGCACCCGCTCACGGAGTAGACTCCCGTGAACGAGTGGACGGAGTCATCGGGCCCTGTGTCGTTCTCGGAGAGGTAAAGCGTGTCGTAGCCGACGGTCCCGGCGGAACGCCACGTCGCGTTGGCGAAGTAGACCATCAGGTCCGGGCTGTCGCCGCGGACCTCGCGGTAGATCGCCTTCGGCACCCGGACGTCGACGCCCAACGGCTTCCCGTCGGGCGCGGGGATCCCACGCATCTTGGCCGTGAGCTCGGCTTCGAACGCCGGGACGTCCTTGGAGGCGATCGTTCCCTTCGGCTCGCGGCCCTTGACGTTGTAGAAGATGCGCGCGTAATAGCCGCCGGCGCCCCACGCCCTGGTCTTCGACCAGTCGACGTCGGTCTTCTCGAGCTGCGTCCCCGGCTTCGGGCGCTCGCCCTTCAGCTTGAGGTACCCCTGCTGGATCAGCCAGTCGTTGATGCAGAACCCCCCCTGCATCGCCTGGCTCCCGTGGTCGGAGACGACCAGGATGCGGACGTCGTCCGGGATCTCGTCGAGCCAGAGGCCGAGGTCGTGATCGAGCCGCCGGTAGTACTCCTCGGCGAGCTCACGGTACTTGAGGTTCTCCTCGTAGCGCGGGTGGGCTGGGTCGAAGTACTTCCAGAAGGTGTGATGGAGCCGGTCCGGTCCGATCTCGTGGAGGGCGAAGAAGTCCCACTTCTCCTTCTTCCAGAGGTGGCGCGCCACCGCGAGGTGCTGGCGCGTCATCTCCAGGACCTCCCGGCCCACGCGGTCCCGGTCGTCGGCGCGGAACGTGACGTCGAACGTGTAGCCGCCGCCGGCGGTGCGGATCTCCGGCGCGAGGGAGGAGGGGGTCACGAAGTCCTGAGCGCCGTCCGGCGTGAGGAAGTCGGAGATGTACACGCCGTTGACCGTGGGCGGGGGGTAGCCGGGCGGCATCCCCATCACGCAGACCCGCCGGCCGACACGGGAGAGCCGGTCCCAGACCATCGGCTGGAGAAGGGTCCGGGACGAGGGCACGTACTGGTCCCAGTAGGTTCCCGGCTTGCGATGCCGGAAGCCGTAGATCCCGAGGCTGCCGGGGTCCATCCCCGAGAACATCACCGCCCAGGCGGGGACCGTGATCGGGGGATCGATCGTTCGGAGGGTCCCCCGCCGCGACCGGGCGAACAGCTCCTTGAGCCGGGGGGTGAACGGCAGGAAGCGGTCGAACAGGGTCCACGGAGAGCACGAGTCGAGCCCGATGACCACGACACGGGGCCGGGAATCTGGCACCGCGCGGCGAGCAACGAGCTCCGTATAAACGGCCTTCGGCCGCGCGGGCTCCCCGATGGCGGAACGCGCCGGACGGGTGCCCTCCGGGCCTGCCGACGGCGTGCATGGGTGGCCGTTTTACCGCAGTTCTGGCGTGCGCAAGCGCGATAACCCCTACCGAACTCGCGGGGGCCATGTCCATCGCCCTGCTACGAGCGAACATGGCCGCCAACATCGAAGCGACGATTACCGCGATCTCCCCTGTCCGGGACGTCACCACCTCCCGCGGCGCGTCCAAGGTCGCGGACGCGACCCTCCAGGACGACTCCGGCACCATCACCCTCACGCTGTGGGGGGACGATTCTGCCCGATTCTCGGTCGGGCAGAAGATCAAGATCGCCGACGGGTGGGTCAAGGACTTCCGTGGGAAGCTCCAGGTCTCCACCGGTCGCTCCGGCACGATCAGCATCGTCGCCTAGTGCGACGGCGACCCCCTCGCGGCCTGACGGCCGCACCCGATGGGATGCTCTCGCGCGCGGTGCGCTGCCCGTCTGAGCCGGTACGGCGGCGGCTCACGCCGCCATCGCGCGACGGAACGCGTCCGCCCCGTACCGCTGCCCGGTCACTTCCCGAAGGTGCGGGATCCAGTCGAACATCGAGCCGGGGGCGAACCACTCCTTCGTGAGCCATGGCCCGTAGCGCGGGTTTGGCCAGAACGGGCCCGGGAACCGCTCCGCGAGCGCCTCGCGGAGGTGGTGGCTGAACAGGATCGCCAGCAGGTAGTTCGGCGCGTAGATCGGCGTGTTGACGAAGAACGGGTCTACGAACGAGAGCGGGCGGTACTCGTCGTAGCCGAACAGATCGCGCTGGAAGCGGTGTAGGGCCGGCAGCGGGTCGCGGTCCGGGCGGCGGTAGAGCTCCTGCTCGGTCCTCAGCCAGCACGCGTGCCAGCACGCGTCGAGCGCGGAGGCATCGCGGGCCGCCGTCTCGTACGCTTCGGCGCTGGCGCGGGAGATCCCGGCCGGGAGGCGAGCCACTCGGCCCGGCTCGGGATCTCCTCGAAGAACCCCCCGACCCCCTCGTGGAACGGTCCGAAACCGGGGACGTTCTCCGACCAGTGCAACAGGTGGGGCGGCGCGCGGATCGACGCGGAGTGGACCGCGTGCCCGACCTCGTGGAAGAGGATCATGTGCGCGGTCCACCCGCCGTCCGGGTGGACCATGATACGGACGTCGGTCGGCGGGTTCGGTGCGAGCGTCATCCCCCCGGAGGGGAGGTCGTGAAAGACGACACGGAACCGCATGCGCGACGTGCGGAAACCCCAGCGGTCGGCGGCGGCGAGAACGCGGGACACCATCCCGCGGCGGGGGAACGAGCGCTCCGGTAGCCGGACGCGGTCGTGCCGTGCGAAGGCGAAGTCCCACGGATGCCAGCCGTCGTCCGGGTGCTGCTCGTAGAAGGCGTCCCGGAGCCCGCGGAGCGCACGTCGGCCCGGCACGACCGCGGCGTCGGTCAGTTCCTCGAGTCGGGCGACCGTCAAGCCGTCGAACCCGAGGCGCATCTCGGCGAACGTCGGGAATCCGAGCTCCACGGCACCCTCGTTGCGGAGTCGCACCAGCTCGCGGAGCGGCTCCTCGAGGGCGTGGTGGAGGGGCTGGAGCGCGTAGTACGCGCGGCGCCGGGCCACCGCGTCGCTCCCTTCGAAGAGCGTGCGGTGGACCACCACGCGGTTCACGCGCTTCCCGTTCCAGAGGGGCCGGAACTGGACGATGCGGCGCTGGAGCCTCCCCCGGATCTGGACGACCTTGGGTGACTGCTCGACCCGGCTCAACAGCGCGATGCGCTCGAGCAGCTGCAGACGGCGGTGCATCGGGTCGGGCCAGTCGCGGCGCAGCGCCTTTCGGGTCCACTCGAGGAGGCCGGGCTCGGCGAGCAGACGGGTGCGACGGAGCTGCAGCGCATCCGCGTCCGCGCGGGGCCGCCCGGCGAACATCGCCCACTCCGCCAGCAGCAGGCCCCGGTCCAAGCGTTCGAGTCGTCGGTCGACGTCCAGCAGGAATCGCTCGCCGTCGCGGGGGTCCGGGGAGAGCGGAAGGCGTAGAGCGCCCATTCGGCCGCGGTAACCGCCGGTCCCTTTACAGTGAGCGACGGCGGGCTCGGCCCCGCGCAGGCGGACCAGCTCACGGGAAGCGGCTCCCGGCCGTGCCCTGCAGGACGCGAGGTCATGTAGCGAAGGGGTCGTGCCTCGCAGGAATGAACTCTAGCGGGAGCTTGAAGGGCCGTGTCGCCGTCGTCACGGGCGGCGCCTCCGGGCTCGGATGGGGAATCGCCCGCGCGCTCGCCGCGCGGCGCGCCACCGTCGTTCTCGTGGGCCGGGCGGAGAGCCGTTCGGTCGCCGCGGCCGCCGAGATCTCTGCCCAGACGCAGAACTCGGAGGTGTACCCCCTCTCCGTCACCGACCTCGCGGTGCGCTCGGAGGTCAGCCGCGTCGTCACGGTCCTGACGGAGCGGTACCCGCGCATCCACCTGCTCGTGAACAACGCGGGGGGCTACTTTCACCGACGCGAGGTCACGTCGGAGGGACTGGAGCGCACGTTCGCGTTGGACGTGCTGGCCCCGTTCCTCCTGACCGCTCGTCTGCTGCCCCGGCTCCTCGAGAGCGCCCCGTCGAAGGTCCTCATGGTAGCCTCCGAGGCGCACCGAGGGAACAGCGTCGACTTCGGGAACCTGCAGGGCGATCACGGCTACCGTGGTTACCGTGCCTACGGCCGTTCGAAGCTCGAGCTGATCCTGCTCGCCCGGGAGTTCGCTCGCCGCCTGCACGACTTTCCGGTGACCGTGAACGCCGTTCATCCGGGGGTCGTGGCCTCGGGATTCGGCCGGAACAACGGCGGTGTCGTGGGTTATGCGACCGGGCTTGCGATGCGCCTGTTCGGCCGGAGCGTGAGCGCTGCCGCGGAGGACGTGGTCTTCGACGCCACGGAGCCGAGCCTGGAGAAGGTCACGGGGGAGTACCTCTCCCACCGTCAGGTCCGCTCCGGCTCGGCCGAGTCGCGCAACATGGTCGTGGCGCTGCGCCTGTACGAGACTTGCGCAGAGCTCGCGAAGCCGTACCTCTAGGGCCTGCGGGGCGGCCGGGGTCCTCGGACCCGCCGTCGGAGTCGCCCCGGAATTGCCCCGGTCATCCGGACGGCGGGCTCGCGGGAGGCTCCCCCGGGGCACTCGCGGGATCGGCCGGCGGTGCGGAGGTTGCTCCAGCAGCCGGACCTCCGCGCCGGCCCCGCATCGCGTAAGCCCAGCCGGCAACCGCTAGGACGGCGAGCGCGACCACCCCGACGAGAAGCCCCTCCTCGGTCGAGGTCAGCGCCGGGTGCGATGGGGCGACCTTCGAGAAGGCGAGGTACACGACGACGTTGGTGCCGTTCACCTGGAGCTCCCCGCCGGACGGCGTGACCTGGTAGCCCGACGGTGTGGTGACGGCGAAGGCGTACGTAGCGTTCGCCTCGGGGAACGTGACGTTCGACAGGTGGCCCGCTATCCCCTGCCCGCCCAGCTCGACCTCCCAGACCGTTCCCGTGGGAAGTCCGCTCTGGGCGAACGTCACCGCGTAGGTGTACGGGGCGAAGGTGAAGGCGAACGTCTCGCCCGCTCCGGCGACGACCGCCGTCCCGGACGGGGAGGAGACGGTGAACCCGGCGATGTGGCCGACGACGTACGCGTAGCTGCCGTTCATCACCGAAACGTTCGTGGAGTCGCCCGAGACCGGGTAGCGCACCGAGGTGACCGTCACGCTCCAGCCGACGCCGTGGGGAAGTCCCGACTCGGTGAAGTGGAGCCGGAAGAGCACCGGGGCGAAGACAATCTTCACCGTCTGGTTCGTCCCGTTCTCGACCCCGCTACCAGCCGCCGGAGCGGCCGAGTAGTCGGGGGACGAGAAGACGGTGTACCCGAACGCGGTGTCGGCCCCGTCGGTCTGGTCGAAGCGGATCGGAGTGCCAGCGACGCTCGCACCGGTGACGCCGTTGAGGCGGACCGACCACGGCGTCCCGCCCGGCAGGCCAACTTCCGCGAAGGAGACCTGGGCGTCGACCCAAGGGTGCATCAGCGGGTAGGCGTCGACGACCCCCGGCAGGACGTACGGCGTGTCGCCGATCCCGTCCGCGCCCGGCAGGTTCTGGGACGGCCCGCTCCACCGGTCGGCCCCGGCGTAGCCGCTCCAGTAGTTCCCGGCGATGGGGTAGGATGCGTTCCACTCCGAGAACGTGAAGGTCCCCGTGGCGTTGAAGTTGGACGAGTCGAAATCGTTGTGGTAGATGGGTCCGAAGTTGTCGTGGGTCAGGACGGTCTCTCCTAGCTGGAGCAGGTCGTTGCCCACGATCCCGAGGTCGATCTCCGTAGCGTTGACCAGCACCTCGGCGGAGCCCGAGGCATTGTTCTCCTCGAGCGTCCCAGTCGCGCCGGTCCCGGCGTGGTTGAGGTCGAGCGCATCGCCGGCTGAGTTCGAGAGGTTGTTGCCCAGGACCTGGAGGCGGGCGCCGCTCGAGTTGACAATCGTGAGGCCGAACGCCGAGCTACCGGCGATATCGTTCCGCTCGACCACCACGGCCGCCGCGGCATCCTGGACCGAGATCCCGCCGACGGCCGAGAGGATGGTGTTCCCGACTACGGAAAGGTCAGCGGCGCCCGGGTCGGCCCCGACCGCCACGTTGAGCGCGTGGTCGAGGTCGTTGTCGTTGACCGTCACGTTGCCGCTGACCGCCACGATATCGACCCCTGTTCCTGCCGCCCAGGTGAGCACATTGTCGGCAACCGTTACCGTGCCGGTCGGGTCGTCGACGTGCACCGCCGCGATCCCCGAGCCGTTGATGGTGTTGCCGGTAGCGAGGGCGTTGGAGACAAGGTCGAGGTCCAGCCCGTAGACCGTGGGCTGGAAGACCACGTTGTCGGCGAGGTCGAGGCCCCAGTCCCCGTCGGCGGAGACTCCGACGACCGAGCCGAGGACTGTGTTCTCTGCGAACCGTACGCCGCCGGACGAGAGGAGCACGGCGGCGGCCGCGTCGTCGTCGAACTCGTTGTCCGTGATCTGAGCTCCGGTCGCGCCGTCGATCGTGAGACCGGTTCCGGCGTTCGAAATGTAGTTGCCGGAGACGGTGACGTTCGCGGAGTCGGAGATCTCAGGGCCGCTCCCCACGTGCGGCATGGCGTTGTCCGTGACCGAAACGTTGGCGCTCGCCCAGACATAGGCCGCTGCCCCGGCCCCGTCCGCGAGGGTATTGTTGACGATCGTCACCGCGTTGGAACTCAGGAGCTCGACCCCGAGGTCGTGGGTCGAATTGAAGAAATTCCCGGCAACGGTCAACTGGGAGCTGCCGATCGCCCAGAGCCCGAACGCATCGTCGTAGACGTAGTTCCCTTGGACGACCACGCGCGCATCGGTGGCGAGGCCGATCCCCCCGTGGGGAAGCGCGTGGTGGAGCTCGAACGAGATGTTGTTCCCCACGACCGAAACGTCGGAGCTGTTCCCGATCACGATCCCGCGGGCAGAGAACGGGGCGAAGTTCGAGGCGACCGAGAGATCGGTCGTGTCGTTGACCCTCACCGCGAATCCGGTCCCCGAGGAGCAGTTGGTGATCTGGTTGTGGACGATCCGGTCGCCGGAGCCGCCGAGCAGCTCGACGCCGGTGGAGGAGTTGTTCAGCGCGTTGTAGCTGACCGTCGCCAGCGAGACGTCGACGAGCCGGACCCCGCCCCCGTTCTCGATCGTGTTGCCGACCACAAACGCCCCCGTGGAGTTCGAAACGAAGACCGCGGCCGTCGTACCGTTCAGCGTGTCGGAAGCGAGCGTCAGGTTCGTCGTGTTGTTGGAACGAACGCCGACCGAGTCGTTCGCGGTGTACAGGTGCGTGATCGCGACGTAGGTGGCGTTGTCGACGGTTACCGCCGCCCCGTCTCCCCCCGGACGAGTTGTACGCGATGGTACCTGCCGCCCGCCTGAAGTTGGGTCCCGTTGAGCAGGATCACCAGCGACCCCTGGAACGACGACGTCAACTCCATCACGCCGCCCGACTCGACGATGGGCGGCGTCAGCCCGCTCGTCGAGGAGATTTGCCCGTTCGCTTGGATCGTCACGACCCCGTAGTCGGTGAGGACCGCGGGCCCGACCGGCCGTCGTTGCCCCCCGCCGTCGCGGTAGCCGCGCCGATGCCCGAAAGGATGAGGACCGTCAAGATCGCCACTGCCGCCGCCGTCTGGAACGGAGCCGTTCGAGCTCTCATCGCCGCCCTATCGGGGGCAGGCACGGACGACCTTATGGTACCGTGTCGGAGGTCTCCGCGGGGCTCCCGGCTCGGCGAGGGCGGTGGGCGCTCTCGAGGGGGACGCTCCCCCTCAGACGGTTGCGCTACTCTTCAGCGACCGGCGTTCCGCGCTCGGCCTCGGCGAACTTGTGGACTACGTCGACGAACGTCGAGTGCGACCACGCCAACGGCGTGGCGCTCCGAGGTTCGCCGGTCGCACGGTCCACCTGCTCGGGGAGCATCTGGGTCGGCGTGGCGTGGGCGGTCGCCCACTCGATGAGCTCGCGGCACCGTTCCCTCTCCCCTAGCCGAAGCCGCGCCTCGGCCAGCCAGAGCGTACACACGATCCACGGGTTCTCCGTCCCGTAGTACGTGTCTCCCTCGTAGCGCGCGAGCCCGCCGACCCCAGGCGCCCAGAGCCGCTTCTCGACCGCGTCGACGGTGGCCCGGGACCGCGGGTCGGTCCAGTCGAGGAGCCCGAGCTTGAGCCCCAGCAGGATCGACGCGTCCACCTTCTCGTCCCGGGGCTCGACCGAGCGGACGAAGCGCCCGAGGTGGTCGTCCCAGAGGTGGGCGACCGCCGCCGCCCGGACCTCCTCCGAGGCGGCGCGCCATGGGCGCGGGTCCTTGCCGATCTCGGCGGCGATCCGTGCCGCCCGCTCGAGCGCGTGCGCGACCGCGGCCGCAGAGTAGGCGTGGACGCCCATCCGCTCCTCCCACAGGTCGAAGCTCGGGTGGGGAAGGTGGGTACTGCCGTCGCGGAACTTGGCCAGGAAGTTCGCGGCCCCCTTGACCAGCGGCCACAGCGCGACGAGCGTGTCGGGGTCGCCCCCCCGCTTGTAGTGGTGCCACGCCGCGGCGACGACCGTCGCGGTCTGGTCGACCTGGAGGAACGGAGGCGGATGCCAGGTGCTCCCCAGGGCCCCGTCCGGGAAGTGACGGTGAAAGAACGAGCCGTCCGGGCTCTGGCACGCCTGGGCGAACGCGAGGAACCGGGTCGCCCCCTCGTAGAGGCCGGCTTCGTCCATCGCCTTCGCGATGTAGCCGCCGTCGCGCCACCAGCAGTAGTTGTAGGTGTCGCCGGCAGCCACGAGGGACCGGGTATCCGGGGACGCCACGATCGACCCGTTCTGGCCGGTAACGTGCCGCATCAGCAGCACGCTCGACCGGTAAACGCCGCGGCCGAGCTCGCTCATCCCGGCCGGTGGGTGGGGCAGCCGTCGCTCCGCCCACGACTCCCAGAACCGCTCGGACTCGTGGACGAACCGTGACGGCCCACCGTGGCGGACGTAGTCGCGGACCTCATGGACGCCCGGCAACGACCGGCCGGCCGCCAGGAAGATCTTCAGTTCGGTGTCCTCCCCTTCAGGGGGGTCAAGGTCCCACTCCATCACGCTGTCCGCTGCCCCGTGGGCGACCGCACGTCCCTCGAGCCGGCCGTCTTCCGCGTCGACGTACGTCCCGCGAAGGCCCTTCACCGTGTGCTCGCCGCAGGCCGCGTGGTCGAACGCCGGGTCCCCGAAGAACTCGAAGTAGTAGCCCCGCTTGTAGTGGACGAGCGACGGCACCGACGGCTCGACGAACGCCGTATCCTGGTACATCGACTCGGCGATCTGGAACGCGTGGTAGGCGAACAGGCGCAGCGGCCGCGCCGGCTGCGCCCGGAGCCGAACCGTCCGCACGACGAGGTCGTGGTTCGGGTGGACGTGGTCGCGGACGGAGATACGGATCCCCTCGCCGGTCCACGTCGACTCGGGAAGGTGGCCGGCCCCGAACGGCCGTTGGTCCACCGTGAACCCGTTGCCGCGGCGTAGCCAGGAGAACTTGCCGGCGGGAACGTCATAAACGCCGAGCCGCGCCTCACGGAGATGCTGAAACTGCCCGGGGTACGGGTAGAACAGCTCGTTCCAGTCCCCGTGCTCATTGACGGTAAGCAGAATGCGGCCGTTCCCGGCAACTAGGGTGATCATCCGTTGGAGGGTCCGCGCGGGCGCCCGTTTCCGGGCGGCCCGTCCGACGCTCCCGGGGCGCCCGGGCCCTTAACGGTTCGGTTGGAATCGGCGACGGCTAGTGGGGGTGGCGGTGGCCCGTCGTGCCGCCCGCGACCGCGGGGGAGCCGACGATGTACTCGCCCCAGGCGATCCCCTTCACGCCGCGGAGGTCCTCTGCCGCCGCCACGACCTCGGCGCGACGCCCGGCGAGCCCGAGGATCTGCATGCACGACTCGCCGCCGAGGTGGACGTGCGTGGACGAGCGGATGTGCGTTCCCCAACGGTGCTCGGCGGACGTCAATCGCTCGAGCACGTTCGGGGCGTCGTGCCGGTAGAGCAGCATCACGCAGGCGACCGCGTTGGAGGTCGGGCGGCCCAGCGCCTTCTCGCCCAGCTCCTTGCGGATCAGCGCGCGGATCGCATCCGACCGGCTCCCCGAGTTCCGTTCCTGGGCCCACTGGTCGAGGAGACGCAGGAGGGTCGGCTCCAGCGAGACCCCGAGGCGCACGACGTACTCGTCGGGGTCGTCGTGGCCCCGACTGACGGCAGCCGTTCGGCGCTGAGGAGCCGAGCGGGCGTTCCGGGCGCTCATCGTGGGGCTAGGCGGCCGCGTCGGGCGGAGGTGCCGGTCCGAAGCCGATCTCCTCGTACCGCTTCCATCGGTAGATCGCCATCGCCAGAATCCAGCAGCCGATGAAAAGGGCCACGATGCCGATGCCGACGTAGCCCCACACATCGATCCCGTACGGTCCGGCGGCGTTGTTCAACCAGCCCATCGAGGTCCAGAAGCCGAACGGACCGCCGGAGAGGCCGAGTTCGCTGGCGATCACCCCGAGCACCTCGATCGTTCCGACGACGAACGCGACGAGGACGCTGATGACGGTCATCGTGAGGTTGTAGTATACCTTGCGGATCGGCTTCAGGAACGCCCAGCCGTACGCGTAGCGCATCCCGATCCCGTCGGAGGTGTCGGTGAGGACCATCCCGCAGGTGAACATGAACGGCAGGACCAGCACCATCCACAGCGGGAACCCGGCGGCCGCCGTGCCGATGGTGACGGTGATCGCGATGAGCGTCACCTCGGTCGCCGTGTCGAACCCGAGCCCGAAGAGGACCCCGACCGGATAGATCTGCCACGGCTCGTTGACGAACCGGAAGAGGAAGTTGAAGTAGCGGTTCATGAAGCCCCGCTGGTTCAGCTGGGCCTCGAGGCCGGCCTGGTCGAGCGAGCCGGCGCGCAGGCGGCGGAAGATCCGGTAGACCTCCCAGAAGATCAGGAGATTGATGAACGCGATGATGTAGAGGAACCCGCCCGAGATGGCGGTGCCGAGCACCGCTCCCACGGCGGCGAACGTCGGGTAGGCGCCGAGGATGAACCGGGCGGCCACGACCAGGCCGACGAGCATCCCCATCACGATCGTCGAGTGGCCGAGCGAGAACCACGTCCCGACCGTGTACGGCCGCTTCCCCTGTTGGAGCAGCTTGCGCGTCGTGTTGTCGATCGCACAGATGTGGTCGGCGTCTACGCCGTGCCGCAGGCCGAGCGTGTACGCGAGGATCCCGAGCCCGAGGAAGATCCCGTACGTTCGACCGACGAGCACGGTGGCGAGGAATCCGAGCCCTGTCGCGACGACGATCCCGGCGTAGATGGCGATCACCCGGCGCCGCTCGGCGGGGGAGAGGACGAGTGCGTTCCCCGCGGGCGCGTCGGCCGAAACGGAAGGGGTCCCCAGGGCCATTCCGGCCGGCCTACAGGGGCCGTCACTTAACCTTTATGTCGCTTTTTCTTTTGGTGTTACCACCGCGTCGCACGAGGCGACGCCCTCCCGCGCTACCGACGGGCGCGGGCGCGTCGGGGCGCTGGCGGCGGGCTCTCCAGGCCGGCGTTGAGCAGCAGTTGGAGCAGGTGTTCGTGCTTCCTCTCGTCCGCCTCCATGCTGTCCCAGAGGACCCGCATGATCCCCCCAGCTTCGGCCCGAGGTCGACTCCGCTCGTCTCCTCGGCCTCGTGTTCCCGCTGGATGAGGTGCTCCACGTCGGCGCGGGAGATTCCGGTCGGGGCACTCGTGACGACCCCGCGGTCCAGGTACGCCGCCAACGAGGCGACGATCTCAGCGTGCCGGAGGCTGTCCGACGCGATCTGGCGGAATACGGCCCGCGTGAGCTCGTCCCGCGACCGCTGGGCGAGGCGCATGCACTCGGCGACTGCGTTCTGCTCGCCTGCGATGCGTTCGCGCAGCCACCGTGGGACCTGGCGGCGGAGCTCCGGGCTCAGCCCGCCTGACCGCTCCGCCCGGGTGCGGCCCGGTCCCGGGTGCAATCGCTCGTTGAACTCGATCGCGGCCTCGAGGATCACCTTGGGGCCCGGGGCGCCCGCCACGAGCTCCTCGGCGGCGTGGCGAGCGATCCTCCGGGCCCCCTCATGCCCCAGGTAGATCGAAAGGACCGGCCCAAGCCGCTTCCCGGAGAGATACTGGGAGACCGAGGAGGGGACGATCCCGAGAAGGTTCGCCGCCTGGCGCTCGGGAAGGCCGAGCGATTCAACCAGCTCGCGGGCCACCAGCGCCTGCACCACCTGGACCGAAACGCCGGGGGTAGGGACCGCCTCGGGCATCGCCGGGCGCCCAGCGGCGGGCCGTACATAGCGCCCGTGGCTCCCGAGCGCGCGGAGCTTCGTGCCTACGGCCCGGCGTGGGCCCTGAGGACGGCCCGCTCAGACGGCGTTCACCGCGAACCCGAGGAGGAATCCGATCATCACGCCCAGGTAGACGAGCCGGTTGCGCACGACGGACGCCTCGCGCGACTCGAGCGGCTTGAAGGCGACTCGGAGCATCGGCAGGATCACGTAGGCGATCGCGCCGATCGCCAGCGCGTCGAAGATCGTGATGAACATCTGGTTGCTCCAGTAGTAACCGATCGCGCCGCCGATGAGGGTCGGGAGCCCGCCGACGAGGAATAGGCCGACCATCATCGTGACGTTCCGCTTCGCCGGGGTCCCCAGGAACGGCGAGGCGATCGGGAACCCCTCGGTCACGTTCTGGAGGAAGAACCCGAGGAAGACGACCGCGAGGATGCCGAGCGCGCCGGCGGTCCAGTTGACTCCGAAGACGAGGCCCTCGGTGAGGTTCTGCAGGCCGATCCCGAGCGCGATGATGAGCGCCGTGGTCCGCGGGCCGGAGTCCCGGACCAGGATCGCCGGGAGCGACGGGTCCGCCGCCGTGGCCGAGCGCGGCCCGTTCCGGGGCAGATTGTCGACCGCGAAGAGGCCGAGGAAGGCGAGCAGGAAGGCAGCACCGAAGGCGACCGAGTAGCTGGCGACGGCAACGTAGCCGTTCGGGTACAGGATCGGCGCGACGTCCGAGAAGATGTCGGCGAGCAGAAAGACCAGGATACCGATGGCGACCGCGTTCAGCGCGACGGCCCAGCGGCCCTGCGCGCGCTTGCTGTAGACGATCGGCAGCGAGAGGAAGATCGACAGTCCCATCGCGGCGGTCAGTGCCATGAAGATCCAGAAGTCGCCCATCGTGGTCCTTCGCGGAACGAGATTGCGGTCTCCACTTAAGCGTTTTGTGAGTGAACTGGCGACAATGCATGTTCACCGTGCGAATGCGTCGCGCTCCTCACCCGTGGGGCCCAGAGTCCGCCCCGACAGCTCGGGGCGCGCCGGGGGCGGACCCTTCCGAGCGCCTCACTCGGGGAACGCCGGTGTAGCCGTGTTCACCGTGTAACGGGGTCGGGATCGGAACCGCCCGGAGCTAGCGGAGCACCGGGACCCCGAGGCGCTCGAGAGCCCGGCGGCGGAGGTCGGTGAGCGCGTTCATGTAGTTCGCGTAGGCGTCGTACGGGCTCTCGTAGCTCGAGAAGTACTGGTGGACGCTCTGGTCGGCGCCGTGGCCGCTGACGTACATGTAGTAGAAGTGGTCGGACGTCAGCAGGCGCCGCCAGTCGGTGAGGATCGCCGGGTCGGCCGCCTGCCGGGCGAGGACCCCGACCTTCTTCGCCGCCTCGAACGCGGACCGCTGGAGGTCGTTGCCGAGCCACGCACCGAGGTCGCGGTTCTGGTCCGCCCAGCTCATGGTGTACGGAACGGAGAGCGGGGCGTGCGGCTTGCCGGCCGCCGCCTCGTCGACCGTCGCCCAGCCGAGATGCGGGTGCTTGCGGACCTCTCCGGGAAGCGCGGAAAGAAACTCGAGGATCCCGCTCGACGCCGGATGGTGCTCGCCGAACGTCTCGAAGTCCATGAACAGGCCGAGCAGATCGCCGGGGGTCCCCGCGAGCCAGCGCGCGTACTTGTCCGCGGTAAGCGGAAACTCGTTCCAGCCGGTCGACGAGAACCGAAAGCCGACGTCGTCGCTGAGCGGATAGTGGCGCAAGAGCAGGTTCACCGTGGGGGCAGGGACCGCGCAGTACAGGTGCGTCGGGCTCTCTCCGCGCAGCACCCCCTCCCACCCCTCCGCGAGCATCGCGCGGAACTTCTCCGCCTCCGCGAACCGTGCGAGGTCGTCCGAGTAGGCTAGCTCGGTCATCCGCAGGACAGTCGGGGAGGCGCCGAACTCCTCGCGCAGGAGGGCCCGGTGCATCGCCACCTCCTCGGCGAGCTCCGGGGGAGGCAGCAGGAATGCGAGCGAGTGGTAGTACGTCTCGGCGAGGAGCGCGACCCGGCCGGTACGGAGCACCGCCCGCAGCCGGTCGAGGACATCCGGGGCGGCGAGTTTCGCCTGCTCGACGAACGTACCGGTGACCGACAGGCTCAGCCGGAACTCCGGGTCGGACTCCAACATCGCCCGGAGACGGTCGAGCGCGGGTCGGTAGCACCGTTCCGCGATACCGCGGAAGATGGCAAGGTTCCGCTCGAGGTCGAAGTACGACCGGCCGGAGCCGAGGTCCAAGAATCGGAACCGGGAGAGCCGCCACGGCTGGTGCAGGTGGAGGTACAGAACGATCTTCACCGCGACGGTCCCCTGGGAGTGGCGACCGCCTCGCGGTACACCTCCACGGTCTCGCGGGCCCGTTCCGGCCACCCCTCCCGCAGCGCCTCCCACCGTCCTTCGTCGCCCATCGCCCGGTTCAGGGTCGGGTACTGGAGGAGCTCGACGATGCGGCTCGCGAACTCGTCCACGTCCCAGAAGTCGACGCGGAACGTGCCGCGGCTGATCTCCGCGACGCCGCTGGTCCGGGAGATGATTGTCGGGACGCCGGCGGCCATCGCCTCCAGCGCGGCGATCCCGAACGGTTCGACGACGCTCGGGAGGACGAAGACGGAGCTACCGGCGAGCAGGATCTCCCGTTCCTCGTCGGAGACCTTCCCCAGGAACATCACTCGTTCGCCGATGCCGAGCTGCGCCGCAAGCTGGACCAGTCGGGAGTACTCGGGTCCCTCGCCGGCGATCACGAACAGGGCGTCCGGCACGGTCGGGGCGGCGCGGGCCGCAGCCCGCAGGAACGTGTCGACCCCCTTCATCGCCGCGAGCCGGCCGACGTACAGGACGATCCGCTTCGTCGGGTCGATGCGCTCCAGGCGGGTTGTCGGCCGGACCGCGTTGTAGATCACCCGGACCTTCGCGGGGTCCGCACGGTAGCGGTCGATCAGCTGCTGGCGGAGGTGGCGGCTTACCGCGATCACGAGGCTCGCGGCGTCGATCCCGACCTGCTCGCGGCCGACGATATGTTCCCACGGGTGGCCCAGGGACCGGTCGTACTCCGTCGAGTGCACGGTCATCACGAGCGGGCGTCGGAGACGGCGCGCGAGCGCCGAGGCACCCGCGGTGCCGAACCAGTCGTGGACGTGGACCACGTCCGCAGAGCCGAGGTCCCGAAGCTGGGCGATCCAACCGTTGTAGCCGTCGATCGAGTCCGCGAACGGGCTCTCCGCAGAGTTGCCCGTCCAGTACGCGGGGGGGTAGGCGACCGGAGCGTCCGGCCGGTCCTCCCCGGGGTGGCGGAAGGTCGTTCCCTCCACCGGAGTGAACGGACCCGGGAACGGGGTAAGGAACGTCACCCGGTGCCCGAGGCGCGTGAGCTCGCGCACGATCTCGAAGGAGTGGACTCCCAGGCCACCGGTGTGGCTCGGCGGGAATTCCCAGCCGACCATCACGACGTGGAGCGGCCGGCCGGCCCCCCGCGCGTAGCTCCGGGGCTGGCCCGGTTTCGGCGCGGGCGTCCGCACGAGCGGGGTGGCGTCGAGCGACGCGGGCACCGGCGGCCGGGTCGTGGGGTGCCGTCGCACCCGCGGCTTACCCCGCCCGCGTCCCGAGCCGCGTCCGCGAGGTCGGGCCGGAGGAGACCGTCGCCTCGCTTTCGGGGAAGGGTGCTCTGCCATCGGTCAGGATCCGTCCGCTCGGGACGAGGACCCCTCCCACGCGGACGACCCAATTCAAGCCATGCCCCGGCCGCTCGCCGCTCTAACCGGCGGGCCCTGCCCGGACGTGCCCGGTCCGGCAGCGCGCCGGGGATTTTCAGAAGTTAAGGGGCCTTCTGCCATGTCCCTGCGCGGTTCGCCATGCCGGGAACGACCGGACCGTTCGCCGAGACGCCTCGCGCCGGGGGTGCGACCGCGTTGGCCCGGCGCGGCGCGATGGTCGCTGACGGAGTGGGATGAGCGGGTTCGCCCCGACCGACCTCGTCGTCTGTCCGAAGTGCGAGCGCCCCAACCCGCCCCGGCGTGCCACCTGCTGGGGGTGTGGCGCCCCGCTCGGAGCCGCTCGCGCTCCGGGGCCGGCAGCGCCTGCTGCGCCACCTCCTCCGCCGGCACTCCGGTCGTATCCGGGTCCGTCGACCCCCCTCCCCAGCTCCACGCCGGCCCCCGGTCGGTATGCCCCGCCGGCGTACCCGCGGCCGAGCGCGGCACCGGCCCCGCCAACCCTATTCCCCTCCGCCTACGCCGGCGGCCCGCCGACTGCGCCCCCTCCTCCGTCCTGGCCCCCCCGGTACCTTCCGTCCTCGGGTGCTTCCGGCGGGCCCCCGCCGGCGTGGCCACCGTATCCGGGAGGGCTTCCCCCACCGACCGCCGGCTACGGACCTCCCCCGCCACCTCCTCGGCGACGGGGGGTCCGGTACGCGATCCTCGCGACGGTCGCCGTCGTGGTCGTCGTGCTCGTGGTCGCGGCGTCGCTCGCCACGGTGCCCAACGGCTCGACCGCCGCGCCGGCCGTCTACGGGACCCCGTTCGACTACTACGCGTTCGAGTCAGCGGTGGCGAGCGCCGACCTCGCCGCCCCGGACGGACCGTGGACTCCTCTCGCGATCTCCGGCATCGGGTCGGACCAGAGCGAGGAGGGGACCTCCACGAGCTCCTCCGTAGGCGCAAGCGGCTGCGGTGCTTTGTGGGGCGCCACCGGAACGTTCGTGCTCCCCGCGACGCCGTCGGACGCGCCCGCGGGGGAGGTCTCGCTCTGGACGCTCTTCTCGATCAACGGGGCCGGCGACCTCCTCCTGAGCTTCGCCAACGACTTCGGCGCCGGGGTCCGCGGGTACGCCCTCGAGGTGCTGCCGCCGGGGTGTCTCAGCGGCGCCTCGGAGTTCGGCTCGGGGATCGTCAACGAGACGCTCGTCGACTCGCCGACGATCGTCGCAAACGCCAGTGCCGCCGGCGGGAGCGCCTTCCTCTCTGTGCACTCTCCCGTGACGACGTTCCTCGACCTGTTCGATGATTACTGGGGTGTGGAGTACTCGACCTGCTCGCTGTCGGCGACGGGCGGCTCGGGGGTCGCCTTTCTCTCCGGGATGTGGGCCACGAACGGCACGCTGATCCCCCACAGCACGGGGACTGAGGCGATCTCGCCGTGCTGACGGCGGGCGCGCGGCGTCCCGTCCGGTCAGAACCCGCCGAGAAGCTCCGCGACCGCGCGGCGAGGACTCCGCGCCAGCGCCACAGCGCTGGCGACCAGGACCCCTTCGCTCCCCAGCTCCAACGCCCGGGCGACATCGTGCCGGTCCCGCACGCCGGCGCCGCAGAGCACGTGCGTCGTCCTCGAGACCGCGTGGGTCGCGCGGACGCTGGCGACCACCACCTCGGGCTTAGCCGTAGAGACCGAGCGGTTCCCGCCGATCAGCTCGGGAGGCTCGACTGCCAGGAACTCGGGCCGGACCGATGCGAGCCGACGGGCCGCCGACGCGTCCCGGGCGCAGACGACCGCCACGAGCCCCGCCTGCCTGAGGGCGCCCACGGACGACCGTACCTCGGAGAACGAGAGCGGGTGCTCGGAATGGTTCACCAAGCTCCCTCGGGCCCCAGCGGCGCGGAGCGCCTCGGCGGGGACGAAGCCGGTCGTCGGGCCCGGCGGAGAGGGGTCGGTGTGCTGCCCGAGGACCGGGATCGCGACGGCGCGCGCGACCCGCGCCACGTCCGGCAGCGCCGGGGCGATCGCCACGGCGACCCCGGCCGCTCGGCCGGCCTCGGTGAGGATGCGGGCGAGGGCGACCGCGCGTTCCCCGGCGGCCGCCGGGAACGTCTTCAGGTTGAGGAGGAACAGCGGCGTGCCGAGCGCGCCGTCAGTGCGCCGCGGTCGCCTTCGGTCGCTTCGGTCGGGAGCAGATCGCGTACTCGTCTCCGTCGAAGAAGACCTCGCGGTCGGGGTGCTTGCGCTGGAGCTCCGAGATGCGGCTGAGGACGTCCTCGAGGGTCGTCGTCTCGTCATTCGGGTCGATCCTCAGGTGCACCGTCTTCTCGTGACGTTCGGGCGTAGCGCCCGCTCCGGGCATGGGGCTCCGGAGCCGTGGACACGCAGGGGGGCCATTAAAGGTTCGAGCCCCGGCTGCGCCGCCCCGAGGCTCTCTCGGAGCCCGGCCGCTTCCCCCTCCGTTGCTTCGCAACCGTAATTCGACCGGGCCCGCTGCGCGCCCCCGCTCCATGGGGGACCGCGCGCCGCCCGAGGGGTCCGACGACCCGACCGGCCGGCTCAGCGAGGCCGAGATCGCCGTCCACTGGGGCGAGGAGCGGACTTACCCGCCCCCGGAGTCGATCCGCCGGACCGCGAACCTGAGCGACCCCGGCGTGATGGAGCGGTTCGGCCTCGGGAACTTCCCGGAGTGCTTCCGCGAGTACGCGGACCTCCTGCGGTGGAGCACGCCGTGGACCGAGACGCTGGACGCCCGTCGGCCGCCGTTCTACCGTTGGTTCGTCGGGGGGTCGCTCAACGCGGAGGAAAACTGCGTCGAGCGGCACCTTGCCGAGCGCGGCGACGCTCCCGCCGTCATCTTCGTGCCCGAGCCGGAGGCGGAGGCGCCTGTTCGGATCTGGTACCGGGAGCTCTCCCGCCGTGTCCAGGAGCTGAGCGTGGTCCTCCGGGGCGAGCTCGGCCTCCGCGCCGGGGACCGGGTGACGGTCCACCTCCCGATGATCCCGGAGCTCGTCGTCACGATGCTCGCCTGCGCCCGGTTGGGCCTCGTGCACTCGGTCGTCTTTGGCGGCTTCAGCGGGGAAGCGGCGGGCCACCGCTCGGCGGATTGCGACAGCAGGCTGTTCGTGACCGTCGACGGCTATTGGCGGGGCGGCAAGAAGATCGACCACCTGGCCCAGCTCGTGCCGGCGCTCGCGGCGGCGACCGGCGACGGCCACCCGCCCGAGCGGGTCCTCGTCTGGCGTCGGTCGCCGGAGACGTCGTTCTCGTCGGTCCCGCTGTCGCCCGGGCGGGACGTGGACGCCACCGAAGCGGTCGCCCGCCACCGGGGCGCCTCGGTGCCGGCGGTCCCGCGGGCGGCCAACGACCCGTTGTTTCTGATGTACACGAGCGGGACGACCGGCGGCCGAAGGGGTGCCAGCACTCCACCGGCGGCTACCTCGCCTACGTGGCCGGCACGGCGCGGGGGATCCTAGACCTGCACCCGGGGGACATCTACTGGTGCCTCGCCGACATCGGCTGGATCACCGGCCACTCGTACATCGTCTACGGGCCGCTCGCGCTGGGGGCGACCACGGTCGTCTACGAGGGTGTCCCTGCGCACCCGGACTCGGGCCGCCCCTGGAGGCTCGCCGAGCAACTAGGGGTCCAGGTGTTCCAGACATCGCCGACGGCGATACGGCAGTTGCGTCGCCTCGGCCCCGAGGAGCCGCGGCGGCACCGGCTGCAGTTCCGTCTCCTCTCCACCGTGGGCGAGCCGATCGAGCCCGAGGCGTGGCGGTGGTACTTCGAGGAGGTCGGAGGAGGCCGCGCCGCCGTGGTCGACACGTGGTGGCAGACCGAGACCGGCGGCATCCTCTGCTCCACGAAGCCGGGGCTCGACCCAATGAAGCCCGGCAGCTGCGGCCCCGGCGTCCCGGGGATCCATCCGTTCATTCTCGACGAAGACGGTCGGGAGGTTCCCCCGGGTCGGGGAAGGCCGGCAACCTCTGCCTCCGCAATCCGTGGCCGGGTCTGATGCAGACAATCTGGGGCGACCCGGACCGGATGCTCCGACAGGTACTTCGCGAAGTACAACCGGGACCCGAACAGCCGCGACTGGCGCGACTGGCCGTACTTCGCCGGCGACGCTGCACTGGTCGCGGCGGACGGCTACGTCCGCGTCCTCGGGCGGGTGGACGATGTGATCAACGTCGCCGGCCACCGCCTGGGGACCAAGGAGATCGAGTCCGCCTGCCTGACGGTCCCGGAAGTCGTCGAGGCGGCCGCCGTCCCGGTGCACGACGACATCAAGGGGCGGCTCCCCGAGGTGTATGTCGTCGTCCGCGCCGACTCGACCGTCTCACGCGCGGACGTCGAGGCCCGGGTCACGCGCGCCATCGAGACGGAGATCGGCAAGATCGCGCGGCCCCGCAGGGTCCATGTCGTCCCGGACATGCCGAAGACGCGATCCGGCAAGATCCTGCGACGGGTCCTGGCGGGGATCTCGAACGGGCGCGACACCGGGGACGTGAGCACGCTCGCCAACCCGGAGGTCGTCGAGCAGATCCGCCGCCAGGTCGAGACGGAGCAAGCGTGACGGACCCCACCCGCGCGGCGAGGGGAGTCCCCCATCCCTCCCCGCGCCCCGCGCGCCGACCGGCGGCCCCCGTCACTCCCTCCGAGACGACCCCGACAGCCCGGCCCGACTTCCTCATCCTGGCCGAGCAACCCCCCAACGCCGAGTCGGCACGGCACGTGCTCCGGCCGATGCGGACCCCCACCCCGGGGTTCTTCGTCCGTTCCCATTTCCCCGTCCCGCCGACCTCCGCCTCGGGGTGGAGGCTGCGGGTCGACGGTGCGGTGCGGCGCCCCTCGGAGTGGAGCCTGGAGGAGCTGGCCCGGCTTCCGAGACGGCGGGTCGTCGCGACGCTCGAGTGCGCCGGGAATGGCCGCGACGCCTACCCGGTCCCGGCCCCCGACGAGCTGCGCTGGGGTCAGGGCGCGGTCGGCGTCGCCGTCTGGGAGGGGGTTCCCCTCTCCGCCGTACTGGACGACGCCGGCTTGCGTCCCGGAGCGTGCGAGGTCGTCTTCACCGGCGCGGACCGGGGGACGAGCGGCACCCCGTCCCGCCGCGCACGGTTCGCCCGCAGCCTCCATCTCGACCTGCCGAACGGGATCGCCGACGTCCTGGTCGCGACCGGAATGAACGGGGCACCGCTCCCCCCGAAGCACGGGTTTCCCGCCCGCCTGGTCGTCCCCGGGTGGTACGGGATGGCGTGGGTGAAGTGGCTCGAGTCGGTCACCGTGCGCACCACCCGGTTCGGGGGCTACTTCCAGACGACGAAGTACGTCTACGAGTCTCCGGGGAACGGGCGGGACCGGACGGTTCCGGTCGACCGGCTCCGGGTGAAGTCGCTCGTCGTCTCTCCGGCCGAGGGGAGCCGGCTCCCCCGCGGCGTGACGACCTCGGTCGTCGGAAAGGCGTGGTCCGGTGACGGGCCGATCCGCCGCGTGGAGGTCGACGTAGGGGACGGGTGGCTCCCGGCGCGTCTGGGGCGTCCCGAGGGGCGGTACGCGTGGACCCCGTGGAGCTATCGCTGGACCCCGACGCACCGCGGCCCCGCGAGGATCGCGTCCCGGGCGACCGACGCGCGCGGAGCCGTGCAGCCCAACGAGCCGCCGGAGAACGTTCATCAGTACGGAAGCAATCCGGTACGGCAGACAGGAGTATTCGTCCGGTGACGCCGAAGGAGCGCCCGTGACCCGACCCGCTTCCGAAGGGCCCTCTCCGGTCCCTCATCCGTTCCGATCCGACCCCGACGCGAGCCACCCGGCGCGCGTCCTCCCGTCCGAGCTCCCTGGCTGGCTCGCCGGGCCCGAGCCGCCGCTCCTCCTCGACGTGCGCTCCCGGGAGGAGCGGGAGATCGTCCATCTCGTAGGGGACCGCTGGATCCCGATCGACGAGCTACCGGCCCGCGCGCGCGAGCTCCCGGCCGACCGCGCCGTCATCGTCTACTGTCACTACGGTGGGACGGCGGCGCGGGCGGCGAAGTACCTCGGCGGCGCGGGTCTCCACCGGGTCGCGCTGCTCGAGGGCGGGCTCGACGAGTACGCCCGGGTCGTCGACCCGACCGTCCCGCGGTACGCCGACCCCCCGCGGGCCGGACCGGTGCTCCAGCAGTTTCCGAACCTCCGCACCGGCTGCCTCGCCTACGTCCTCTCCGACCCGGTGAGCAACGAGGCGGTCGTCATCGACCCCGGCGTCGACACCGAGCCGTACGAGCGGGCCCTGGCGGCCCGCGGGCGTCGCCTCACCGGGATCGTCGAGACACACACCCACGCCGACCACCGGTCGGGCCATGCAGCGCTGCACGACCGTACCGGCGCGCCAATCTGGCTCAGCCACCGATCCCCCGCGCAGTACCCGCACCGGACGCTGACCGAAGGGGAGGCGGTCCGGTTCGGGGGCCAAGAGCTCGTCGTCCACGAGACGCCGGGCCACACGATCGACCACCTCTCCTTGACGGTCGGGACTGCGGTGTTCACCGGCGACACGCTCCTTCCCGGTTCGTGCGGCCGGACCGACCTCGGCGGCGGGAGCGCGGAGAAGCTTTGGGAGAGCCTCACCGGCACCCTGCTCCGCCTCCCGGACGAGATGGAGGTGTTCCCGGCCCACTACGGCGCCCGCCACGGGCTGCCACCGCCGGAGCGGTACGCCTCTACGATCGGCTTTGAGCGCCGGACGAACGAGGCACTCCGCCAGCCGAGCCGGGAGTCGTTCGTCCTCTACATGGCCGACGGGTGGCCCCCGAAGCCGCCCGACTTCGACCGGATCGTCCAGGAGAACCTCACACACTAGCCCGCACGCGGACGGGCCCTCCGGCGCGCGGCCTTTGCACTCGTCCGACGACGGTGGACGTCGCGGAGCACGGGTACCCGGCGGACTGACCTCCGGCGGGAGCCCCCAGGCCGCGACGTTCGTGCTTCCGCTGCTGACCGAGCCGCAGGCACGGGCAGAGGGCGTCACGCCTCGCGCCGAGGCGGTCCTCCAGCGGGGTGACCGCTGAGATGGGTCTAGCGCGCCGAAGGCACCGCGTGCGGCGCGTACTGCGGGATCCGTAGCAGGTGGAGCGGTGCGATGATCAACCAGAGCAGGAGCGGCGCTACGATCAGCCGTTCCATCCCTCCGGGCCCGAGTCCCAGGTCGTCCCCGAAGCTGAACAGGGCCGTCGCGACCAGGCCGAGGAGCCCGGAGAAGAGGGTGTAGGCGCGCAGGCCGTCCCAGCGCGTGTCGCGGAACATCGCGAAGCCGAGGACGATCAGCGCGAGGCTCCCCGGAAGGAACGCCACCTCGGTCGCGACCCCGTGGATCGCCGTGTGCACGTTCTCGGGGAAGAGCCCGACACCGACCGCGCCCGCGCCGGCGAGCATCACCAGCCCGAGCCCTATCGTCGAGCTCCTTCGCGAAGGGAACCCCGTGCGTACCGAGGATCGCCCCGAGCGCGACGAAGATCCCAAGGACGATCGCGGCGCCGTTGATGACGTCGTGCCACGGAGAACAGACCCGGGGGACGTCGAACCCGGGAACGGACCACAGCCGGTGTTCCCCAGGTCGCTGATGGAGTTGCGCGAGAGGCTGTACGCCGGCGGGCCGCTCCAGCCGACCTGCGTGACGACCATCGCCACGATGAAGAGCAGCGAGCCGGCGAGCCAGAGGGCGGAGGCGTGGTGCACCGCCCGGTGGACGAGCGGTCCGAGACGCCGCTCGACGGCCGCCATCGGTCCGCGCGGCTCAGTCGCGACGGGCGTTCCGCTCGTACGAGGCGTCGCTCGCGCGCTTGAGCCTCGCCTGGTCCCGGTCGCACAGCGGCCGGGCACTCGGCGGGACGTCGATCACGTAGCCGCCCCCGCACTTCGGACACTCGTAGTACGGCATCGTCGCACCGTCGGAAACAAGGACGGTCTATAAAGGCCCCCGCTCTGAGTCGCACGGGGGCCGTTCCGCCGGCCCTGGGTGACGGACTGACCGCACGGCGAGGCAAAGCCCCGGCGGCCCCTACAGCGGAAGCGGACGGGCCGGAGGCGCGCGAGGCGGCCGCGGGGCCGTCGAACGCCCACGACCGCTTTCTCGCACTCGACGAGGCCCGGGCCGAGCGAGAGTGGCGGCGGTACGAGGGGACACCGCAGCGGGACCTGTTCCGCGTGCTCCGCGAGCGGTTCTTGGATCGGCACCAGCGCCCGGGCTCATGGGCGGTCGACATCGGGGCGGGGCCGTCCCGGTTCTCCGGAAAGGTGGGCGGGCCAGAGCCACGCCACGTCGCCCTCGACCTCTCCCGCTCCATGCTCGAGAACCGTGACATCGCGGGCCGAAGTGCGGACGGCGCCGATGCCGTTCTGGGCGATGGGCTCCACCCTCCGCTCAAGGACGGTGCGTTCTGCGCGGTCGCCCTGCTGGGGAACGCGTTGGGCTTCGAAGGGGAGGCCGGCGGGGAGCTTCTCGGCGCGGCCGAACAGCTCGTCGCCCGTGGCGGGGTCCTGCTCGTGGAGATCGCACCCGGTCCCGGCGAGCGCTCGCGCTACCTGACCCGACTCCCACCGGGCGCCGTCCGCCGTCTGGTGGCCGCCCCCGCGGGGGCGTACGTGCCGCGGATCGACCGCGAGGGGTTCCTGCGGGAGCCGACGAGGCGCCGCCACTCGGAGTTCCGCCGCTGGAAGGCGTCCGAGCTCGCGGCCCGCTGGGCGGGCTCCGGGTTCCGGCTTGTCGAAACGGTCGCCGTCGCGCCGGCGCTCGGCGCGGACGCGGAGCGGATCGGCGAGGTCGCCCGGGACCGTTCGGCCTGGGAACGACTCTGCGAGCTGGAGGAGCGCGTAGGACGCTCCCCTCAGCGGTGGAAAGACGCTGCGGCCGTCCTCCTGGCCGCGGAGAAGTAGCTACTGCCGCTGCCGCGCCCAAATCATATAGAAGCGACACGCGCCTCCCTTCGGCCGTAAGATGCCCAAGAAGCAGACCCGCCCAGCCGCGGAGCGTTCCCCGTGGGCCGCCGCCTCGGTCGCCCCGGAGGACCTCGAGGTCGCGAAGCGGGAGGCGTTGCTCCAGCTGCAGATCGGCCGGACCGCCCACGTCGCCGCGATGGCGGTTTCCGCTGCCCTCGCGGTCAACGGCGTCCTGCTCCTCGTCTTCGCGCGGACGATCCCGGTCCTTGCGGCGTCCCAGCTCGGGGCCGTCGCGGCGGCGCATTCGTTCTACCTGATCCTCCCCCTCGCCGCCGCCCTCGCGGTCGCGGCCGTGACGCTCGCCTCGAAGTGGGAGGCGTTCCAGGTCTGGCCGTGGGAGGGCCACTTCGCGGCGAACGTCGGCGCGCTCGGCCTCGCGGTCGCCCTGGTCGTGCTCTACGGGCTCCGCCTGGTCGGGGCGGGAGGCCTGGGCCATGCCCCCGTAGCGCCGTTGTTCGTCCCGCTCAGCCTGTTGGCCACGAGTGCCGCGCTGGTCGCAACCGCCGCCACGTGGCGCCCGTGGGGGAGCCGGCAGTGGACGAGCGCGGTGATGGCCGCGATCCCGTTCCTCGCGGGGTTTGTCGTCTACGTTCCTGCCTTCCCGACGTCCAGCTCCTCCGAGGAGCTGGCGGTCGCGCTCCTCGTCTCCGCGATCCTGTACCAGACGAGCGGCTCGTTCCTGCACCTCGTCTCCTCCGGCACTGCCCCGCACGAGCAGGCGGTCGTCCTCACGGGCCAGAACCGGATCGTTCGGCTCGCCACCGAGCTGCAGCAGCGGGACGAGGCGATCCGCTTCCGAGAGGCCGCGCTCATCAAGCGGGAGACGGACGCGGAGACGTCCGACTCCTCGCTTCGAAGGGTGAAGGAGACCCTCGCCGAGCGGGAGGGCCAGGTCGCCAAGCTCGAGGGGGGTTACCAGGCCCGGGCGGACGCGTTGGCCGCCCACGCACGAGACGTCGTCGGTCGCGAGGCGGCGCTCGGGACCGAGCGGCAGGCGTTGGAGGAGCGCCAGCACGACCTGGCGCGCCGCACCGAGGCGCTCGCCCGGCAGGCGCCGGAGCTCGCGGCGCGGGAACAGCGCCTGGCCAAGGGAGAGGGGGAGCTCGCCCGACGTGACGTGGAGCTCCGCCAGCGGTCGCAAGACCTCGACCGACGCGAGACGACGACCACGGAGGGGGAGGGCCGGATCCTGGCACGTCGCAAGGAGATCGAGCAGAAGACCGCCGACCTGCTCCGACGGGAGGGGGAGGTCGCGGCGCGCGAACGCCTCCGACCCGGGGCGGCCGGCACTGCGGCCAGCCCCCCGACCGCCATGCCGGCGGGCGGGGACCTCGCGGCCCGCGAGGCGCGGGCCCAGCATCTCAAGGCGCTCCTCGACGAACAGAACGTAGCGCTCGGTCGCCGCTCGAAGGAGGTCGCCGAGCAGGCGAAGACCCTCCAGACGACGCTCCAGCAGATCGCCGAGCGTCAAGCACACCTCACCTCGCGCGAATCGAGCCTGTCGCAGCGCGAGGGGGACCTCCAGGACCGCCTGAAGGCCGCCG
Source organism: uncultured Thermoplasmata archaeon (assembly GCA_963719635.1). Classification (GTDB taxonomy): domain Archaea; phylum Thermoplasmatota; class Thermoplasmata; order Lutacidiplasmatales; family UBA184; genus Lutacidiplasma. Next base: position 766,846 of record CAVRCS010000004.1, read on the forward strand.
ACGAACGCCGCCTCCAGTACGATTCGGCGGTCCGGGACTACCAGCAGCGGCTCGACGAGATCGGAAAGCAGCAGGTCGCCGCCGCCCAGCGCGGTTCCGACCTCGACGGTAAGCTCCAGGCGGTCGCGGACCGGGAGAAGGCGCTCGAGGAGCGGGAAGGTCGGCTCCGCTCCGCCTCCACCGAGCTGGACCGCCGGGAAGGCGACGTCGTGCTGCGCGAACGTTCGGTCGATGCGGACGAGGCGGAGGTCAGCCTCCGTCGTCAGGAGATCAGCCGGGAGGGGGACCTGCCGTTCGCCGGCCTGTTGGCGGTCGCAGCGGCCGACCGGGCCGAATCCGGAAGCTCGCCCGGGAGCTCCCGTTCGAGCCGTGGCCGTCGGGGCCGGCCCGCCCCCGGCCCCGGCATCGTCGAGGCGGGCATGCCCACCGACGACGGGACGCTCGCCGCCCCGGGGGGACGGCGGTATCCGGACCGGCTGCCGACCGGGACCCCGCGCCTCGACGACCTGCTGCTCGGCGGCATGCCGGCGAAGAGCCACGTCATGCTCGTCGGCGACGCGTTCGTCGGCAAGGAGGTCGCGCTCTACGCGTTCATCGGTGAGGGGCTCAAGCGAGGCGAGCCGGCGCTGCTCGTGACCGCGGGCCGATCCTCGCCCGAGATCGGCTCGAACCTGGGCGTCGTGGTTCCGCAGTTCCGCGAGTACGAGCAGATGGGGAGCGTCACCTGGGTCGACGCCTCCGGCGCCGGAGCGGTCGCAGGGCCCCACACCCTCGTTCCGAAGAGCGCCGACGACCGGGCCGGTCTCCTCTCGCTGTTGGTGGAGGGCGCCAAGCAGTGCGAGGAGGCGGCGAAGGGCGGTTCGTTCCGGGTCGGCTTCTTCGGCCTCTCCTCGCTGCTGGCCCACGCGGACGAGCGGGCGAGCTTCTCGTTCCTCCAGAACGTTGTGGGGATCCTGAAGCCTCGTCAAGCGCTGGCGATGTACGCCCTCGAGGCGGGGTCGCTCGGCGAGGCGCAGGTCGAGTCGCTCCTCGGGCGGATGGACGGGGCGATCCTGTTCCGCCAGGACCGGGACCGCACGTTCCTCTCGGTGAAGGGGTTCGGGGACGTCGCGACCCGAGACTGGGTCGAGGTCCGCGCCACCAACCGTTCGCTCGTGATCGGCTCGTTCGCGCTGGAACGCATTCGCTAAGGAGATCGGGCCGGCATACGGTCTCTATGTAGTACCGTCCCGCTCACCGCACGGGGTCCGTGTCGGGCCGGTTGAGGGATTCAGGATGAAGGAGAGCGCGCGACGGGTGTTGGTCATCGCCGTGTTGGGGATCGTAGGGCTGTGGAGTTCGGCCGGCGTCGTTGCGGGGGCCGAGCATGCCTCCGCCGCGGCGTCGACACCCGCCAGCCCCGCGGTCGTCGTACCGGCAGAGGAGATCGGCGGGGGGAACGCTGCCGTCGAGAACATCACCGTCGAGGTGACCGGCGTGCCGCAGACGTGGTCGGCGCCGAGCATCGGCCAGTGCCTCACCAGCCCGCCGGATGCCAACTGCCAGGTGTACGTCCCGCTCAACCTAGCGTTCACGGAGACGTACTCGACCGGCTCGGACATCCAGGACGTGCCGGTCGAACCGTCGAGCAGCGCGTTCACGTTCAGCGAGGGGGTGGGCGGGACCGGCTTCCTGGCTTCGTACAACACGAACGAGTGCAATCTCGCGGACGTCCCGAACGGCTGCTTCGTTGCGGTGCCCCCGAACGCGAACTACTACAACTACGCCGGCCCGCAGAGCGAGCCGTACTTCTGGGTCGAGGGCAAGTACGGTCCCCAGACCGTCTTCGTCCCGGGCTGCAGCGGCGAGCCGTACGGTCAGATCTTCGGACCGAACTCCCACGTGAGCGGCGCGACGACGATCGATCTCGGCTACACCGCCTGCCCCGGGGTACCGGTCGACGACCCGGGCGACGACGGAGGCAACGGGAGCCTGAACTTCACCAACGGGTCATGGGACCCGTGCCCGGCGAACGGCACGAACGACACGAACTGCTGGAACGAGGTCGTGGTCAGCGTCGACTTCACCGACCTGTCGGCCGCCTACGCCCCCGACTGCCCGCTCTGCCACGACGTGATGAACAACACGATCCCGGTCGCTCGCGCGGCGAACGGCACCGTGAGCACCTACCTCTGGAACGGCACCTACCACTGGACCGCCTCGTTCCTCAATCGGTCCGCGAGCCTCGACCACGGCACGCTGACCAGCCTCGCGGGCGGAACGGAAACGATCGTCACGCAGCTCACCCGGACCCACACGCTCACGTTCACCGAGGAGGGCCTCCCGACCGGCGACAGCTGGTCGGTCTGGTCGAACGGCACGGAGATGACCACCACCAACGGCTCGGTCACCGTCCAGGCGACGAACGGCAGCGCTCCGTTCTTCGTCCTGGGTCCGGCCGGCTACGAGGCGGGCGTGGGCACGGCCGGCTCCGCCTTCGGTTCGGTGGCTGTCCATGGCCCGAGTGAGGAGACCGTGGTCTTCCACAGCTGCCGCGGCCGCTGCCCGACGCTGAGCTTCAAGCAGAGCCCTTCGCTCCCGAAGGGCGATGCGTACTGCGTCTACATCCTGCCGACCGAGCTGGCGAGGTCGACCCAGTACGGCGACTGGGCGTCGCCCGGGATTCCGGCGTGCAGCGCCACCAAGACGGTCACGCTCGCCGTGCCGCTGAACGAGAGCGCCTCCGGCGGCGGGACCGCCGGCGCGCCGCTGGTCGCCTCGAAGTCGGCGCCGCCCGCGGTGAACATCACCTACATCGCGGTCAAGAAGCAGGGCTCCCCCACCGGCCCCGCGTGCAAGACGTGCCACATCCACTATGGCCCCGCGTCGCTCGCGCTGCCTCCGCACCAGAACGGCACGGTCGAGGTCGGGCCGCACGGCGCGGTCGTCGCCGTGAGCCTTGCCATCCCGAAGTACAGCTTCCAGGTCGACTACAGCGGCGTGGTCTTCAAGGGGAAGTGGCACGGCGAACTTGTCAGCGTCGACCCGTCCAGCCACAAGGTGACGCGGTTCAGCGGGGCCGGTGGGACAACGGGGAGCGGAAACGTCTCCGACTCGCTGGTCAACGGCACCTACGCGTTCGTGCTCGCCCCGGTGAAGGGGTACATCGCCGAGTTCGGCGATGTGCCGAGCCAGGGGGGGCTCTTCCTGGTCGCCGGTGAGCCGGTGACCCTCAACGTGTCGTTCGTCCTCGCGACGTTCAACGTAACGTTCAGCGAGACCGGGCTGCCGGGAGGGACGGACTGGAGCGTGTCGATCCCCAGCTACCCCAACTCGGAAGACCCGAGCCACGACTGGAGCTCGACCTCGTCGTCGATCACGGTGCCGATGCCGAACGGGACGTACAAGCTTTCGGTCGTCGGCGTCTCCGGCTACTCGGACGTCGCCCCGAAGGTCGTCAAGGTGAACGGCGCGGCCGTCTCCCTGAGCGTGACGTTTGCCGCCGAGTCCGGCGGAGGGAGCGGCGCTCCCTTCGCACTGTCCTGGATCGGCGCCGGGCTGTTGGTCGTCCCGGCGACGCTCGGCCGAGCGCGGACCCCCTCGGGGCGCGCGGGCGGAGGGCTGCTCTCGCCCTAGCGCGGCCTGGGCGCCCCCGCGGGACCCGAGGTCGCCTCGGGAACGGCGGGGGCGTCGTACTCGTCGCGGTCGACCAGGTGGCGCGGGCGCTCGCCGGCAAAGAAGCGGGCGAGGTTCTCGACCGCGAGCGCCAGCCCACGCTGTTCCACTCCGGGTCCGTATCCGGCCCAGTGCGGCGTCCCGAGGACGTTCGGCAGCGTGGTGAACGGGTACGGCAGGCGGAGCTGGCCGGCGGCGAAGTCCTCGCCCCACCAGACGTCCAGCGCCGCCCGGAACTTCGGGTGGCTCTGCAGGTGGTCGAAGAGCGCCTGCGGGTCGACCGTGGCGGCCCGTCCGACGTTGACGAACGTGGCGTCGTCCGGCATCGCCGCGAGCTCCGCGGCCCCGATGCTTGCCCGGGTTCGGTGGGTGAGGGGGCGGGCGTCGAAGACGAACGACGCACCGGCTACGGCCTCGCGGAGCCGCTCGGCCGGGAACGTCTCCGCGATTCCCGGTATCGGGGCCCCCGTCCGGGTGACCGCCACGAGCCGGGTCCCGAACGGACGGAGCCTTTCGGCGATGGCGCTCCCGACGGCGCCGAAGCCGAGGACCGTTGCGGTCGCGCCCGACAGGCTCCCCATCTCCGGCGTCGGCCGTAACCGGAGTTCGGCGAGCGCCTTCGCCCCCTCGGGCAGCGCACGGGCCGAGGCGAGCGCGAGTGCCACCGCGTGCTCGGAAACGAACGGCGCGTAGGCGCCGATGTTCCCGGCGATCTCCACCGTGGCGGGGAACCGCTCGAACGGCAGGTCGTCGACCCCGGCGAACGTCCGTTGGACGAAGCGCAGCCGAGGGAACGAGGCAGGGTCCCAGCCGGCCCCGTCACGCACGATCGAGCCAACGAGCGCCGCCTCGATCGAGCCGCGGTCGTCGGCGTCGAGCCGGTCCAGGCCGACCGCCGCGACCTCAGGAAGGCCGGCCGTCAGCGCGGTGCGAACAGCTGGGTCCTCGCGTACCACCAGCAGCAGCCGCGGCCGGCCCGTCGTCACAGGACTCCGAGGAAGGGGCCGTTCATCTCCTCTCGGGGCTGCTCTCCAGTCAGCGTTTTCTCTCCCGGCCCCCCTCGATCCGGGAGCCGATGGGGTTCCGCATCCACCACGTCCAGCTCGCCGTCCCGGCAGGATCCGAGGAGACCGCCCGGCAGTTCTACGTGGACCTGCTCGGGATGACGGAGGTCGCCAAGCCGCCCGCCCTCGCGGCCCGGGGCGGCCTCTGGCTCCGGATCGACGGCGCCGAGCTCCACCTCGGGGTCGAGCAGGAGTTCCGCGCCGCGGCGAAGGCCCATCCGGCGCTCGAGGTCGACGACTGGGAGGCTCTGCGCGAACGCCTGCGCACCGCCGGAGCGACCCCGCAGGACGATGCCCTGCTGCCGGGGCGGCGGCGGTTCTACGCCTCCGACCCGTTCGGCAACCGCTTGGAGTTCATCGACCGGGGGGAGGCGTGAGCCCGGGGAGGCCCGTGCGGGCCTTGACGCTCGACCTGTGGCACACGCTCGTGTACATCGACCCCGAGTCGGAAGAGCAGTACATGCGGCGCCAGGTCGAGATCGCCGTCGCCGCGCTCGAGGCGGCTCCCCCAACTCCCGGGAGCACCGCGAACGGTCCGGCCGACTTCCAGGGTGCGTTCGAGGAGGCGTACACGGCGGCGGTGGCGGCGTCGCAGCGGGGGCTGAGCGTCAGTCCCGCCGCGCAGATCGAGCAGGCCGGACGCCGGGTCGGCCGCCAGCCGGATCTCCCCGCCTATCTCGCCACCCTGCACGAGCTCGTCGGCACTCTACGGTTCCAACCCGCGCCCGACGTCACCGACGTGCTGCGGACGCTGAAGGACGGCGGCTGGTCGCTGGGGGTCGTTTCGAACACCGTCGGCGAGCCCGGAACGTCGCTCGAGCCGATGCTCCGCCGCCTCGGCTTCTTCGACCTCATCTCCACGTGGGTGTTCAGCGACCAGCAGCCCTGGACGAAGCCCGCCGCGGAGATCTTCCACCTCGCCGCCGACCGCCTCGGCGTCCCGGTGTCGCAGACCGCCCACGTCGGCGACGGATGGGTCGAAATCGCGGGGGCGCAGCGGGCTGGGATGGCGGCGGCGTTCCTCTTTACCGGTCTCCAGCAGTACGGCGAGCGGTACCGACGGTTGTTCCTCCCGGCCGGGGGCGGAACGAACCGTCTACGCCGTACCGGTTCAGCCGCTGGAGCGAGTTCCCCGAGCTGTTGCGGCGGCTACCGTAGGGATGGGCTACTCTTGGCCCATGTGACGGGGGTTCGGGATCACGCGGGGCTGCTCGGCCTCGGTCGGCATCCCGGTCTTGCCCTCAACGATGTCGCAATCCCGCCAGTTCACCCCCACGGTGACCTTCGGGAAGGCGACCTTGAGGGTGTAGCTGGCGAGCTTGCCGACCACCAGGCCCTGCGAGCCGCTCACCAGGTTCGGGTTCATCACCGAAAGGTCCCGGGTGAGGATGACCCGGGTCTGCCCGAAGACGACGCGGCTGAGCTCGTCACGGTCCTGCATGGGTACGCCGTGGAGGAGCCTTCCGGGCCCTTAAAGTCGGGGGCGCAGGCGCCTTCCCACGAGAGAAACGGCCGGCCCATGCTGTAACACGGATATGCCGTAGAATCAGGCGGCTTTATCTACCCGGACCTCGGTGTGACGGCAATATGCCAGCGACCGATTCGGCAATGGCCTCCCCCATGGGGGGGTCGGGCAGCATGTCCGGGGCACCGGGCGGCAATACGGCGAACAGCTGGGCAGGGATCTCGATCTTGGGGTTCCTCGCCTTCGGGTTGACGTCTATCCTCTTCGGACTGGCCGCACTTCCGAAGCCGTACAGCAACGGGTTCGTGGCGACCTTCGGGGCGAACTCGATTACGGACGTGGCGCTCGGTGGCTTGATCCTGGTAATCCTCGGGATCATCGGCATCCTGCGCGACCACACCTACTGGGGCGCGGCCTTCCTCGGCTACGGCGCATTCTGGTTCTCTTGGGGCACGGTCGGCGCCGCCCTCACGGGCTACGCCGCCTCGACACCCGGCGTCGGCGCGTTCGCGCTGGCGGGCTGGGCGTTCATCTGGGTGCTGTTCACCCTGACGTTCCTGCTCAGTTCCATGAAGCACGGCTGGACGGCGTTCTTTGGCCTACTGTTCCTGATCGTCGCCCTGCTGTTGGTGCTCGTCGAGACCTGGCAGCTGGGCGGTGGCCACACCGTCTCCTCGGGTGAGGAGTGGGCGACCGGCGGCCTCTGGATCTTCACCGGACTCATCTGGTGGCTCAAGGGGACGGCCGACATGACGAACCACACCTACGGCCGCAAGGTGTTCCCCGTCTAGGTCGGACGGGAGCGGCCGCGGGCGAACCCTTTCTTCCTTTTCCTTCCGTTTCGTACTCTCCCTGGGGTGGGTTTATGCCCACGGGCGGGGTGCTTGCGCCGATGGCCGAGGTCCACCTGGACGCGATGCTCCGGGAGTTCGTCCCGAAGACTCTGTTCCGGTCGGACGCGGCGACGGTCACGGCGCTCCTCGACGAGCTCGAGGGAGAGTGCCCCCGGCTGCGCCACAAGCTCCGCGACGAGACCGGCGCCCTTCGGCGCTACGTCAAGGTCTTCGTCGACGGGGAGGACGTGACGCGCGGCGCGGGTCTCGCCGCCTCCCTCAGCGGGGCGCGCACGGTCGATATCCTCCACTCGATCGCCGGAGGCTAGGCGGCGAGCGGGGGAAGGTAAGGGTCGCAGATGGCGGAGAGGAAGGTACGCGTGCTGGTCGGAACGCGCAAGGGGACGTACATCGTCGAGAGCGACACCAAGCGGCGCAAGTGGGCGGTCAAGCCCGTCTCGAACGCCGGACGGGACGTCTTCCACGTCGTCGCCGACCCGCGGGCCCCCGGGACCCTCTACGCCGCCGTCAACAGCGGCTTCTGGGGCCCGATCGTCTACCGCTCGGCGAACTGGGGGAAAGCCTGGCAGGAGGTCGCCACCCCGCTCACCCCGGTGGAGAAGGAGCGCAAGCCGATGGACGGTGACGCGGACCCCAGCACCACGGCGCGCCCGGTGACGAACCTCTGGCACATTGCCCCGGGGCACGCCTCCGAGCCTCAGACGCTGTTCATCGGGGTCGACCCGCACATGCTGTTCCGCAGCGACGACCGGGCGAAGAGCTGGAGCCCGGTCTCGGGGATCAACGAGCACTCGACCAAGAAAGACTGGAACCCGGGCGCCGGCGGCCCCTGCCTGCACACGGTCCTCATCGACCCGCGGGACCGGCGGCGCATGTACGTCGGGATCTCGGCGGCCGGAACGTTCCGGAGCGACGACACCGGTGAGCACTGGCGCCCGACGAACCGCAAGGTGGAGGCGCCGTTCAACCCGGACCCGTACCCCGTCCTCGGACAGTGCGTGCACCACGTCGTGCTGGACGCGGCGAACCCGGACGTCGCCTACCGCCAGGACCACGGTGGGATCTACGTGAACCGTAACGGGATGGAAGGGGACTGGGACCGGATCGGCAAGGTGAAGGGGGGCCCGAAGGACGACTTCGGCTTCTGCGTCACCTCGCCGGTGGCCCTCCCGGGCAAGGCGTTCTTCGTCCCGCTAGCGGGAGAGTCCAGGACCGCGGCGGGCGGCGGGCTTCAGGTGTACGAGTGGACCGACAAGAGCCGCAGGTGGCGCAAGCTCCTCTCCCCGAGGCAGTTCCCGGGGGACTTCGGGGTCCAGCGGGAGGGGATCACGTCGGACGACCTCGACCCGGCCGGGTTGTACGTCGGGACGACCACGGGGCAGCTGTTCGTGAGCCCGAACGCGGGCAAGACCTGGCAGCTGGTGCCGTACCAGTTCCCGGCGATCCACTCGGTCGAGGCCGCACGGTAGGCCCGCCGGCCCGTCGTACGACAGGCCGGCTCAGCCGGCGGAGCCGGGGCGGCCCGCACGCCTACGGCGAGCGCCGCGCGGACCAAGAGAACTCCGGCGGCGAACAGCGGCAGCAGCACCAGGTCGCCGCCCGGCCAGCGGAGCCCGAGCGCCTCCCCGAGCCAGAACGTCGCGAAGGCGAACAGGACCGCGGTGGCCACCGCCTTGAGCGTCCCGCTCTTCGCACGCCGGATCCGCTCGTGCACGAGCGCGGTCGCGGCGACCAGGACGATCCCGGCGGCGACCGCCCCGACGATCGCCTCGGCCCCCTCGCCGGCCGCGGTGAGGGCGAGGAGCACAACGACGACCTCCGTCGCCTCCACGGCGCCCACCGCGAACCCGCCCGCGAACGGGAGGCTCGCGTGCGTTCTCGGAGGGACCGGCGTACCGGCCCGCGCAGCACGTTGCCGCCGATAGGTCCGCAGGGTGCTGCGGAAGAGGAAGACCCCGAAGCCGAGGAGCAGGACCGCCGAGCTCCAGCGCAGGACCCCTACTGGCAGCGCGAGGATCGCCGCACCGGTGACGAGGGCCAGGCCTCCGACGGCCGCCAGCCCGACCACCGCGCCGAAGGCGCCGTGCCGCAGCGTCCCGGGCTCCGCGCCGAGCGCGAAGACGAGGACCACTACCTCGGTCAGCTCGAGGATCGTCAGGGCGAACGCGAGGAGGACCGCCCCGACGATCGTGGCGATCACGGGCCGGCCTCCGCGGAGCTCACGCCGGCTCTCGCCGGACCCGCACCTTGAGAGGGGCGAATCGGTCCCGCAGGCGGGCGACGAGCCCCTTCACTTCCGCGGCGGACGGAGGGTCCCAGAGGTCGACGCTGATCGAGTGCTCGCGCTCCCGGTGCAGGCGCAGGACGCGCGCGTCCGCGCGACGGCCGTTCGGGTCCGAAAGGCGGACCGCGAACGAGGTGGCGTGGGCGAGCGGCGCCCAGGCACGGCTCTCGAGCGCACGGAGAAGGTGGCCCACCGGCTCTGTCGTCCCGCGGTGGGCCGGCTCCGGCAACGGCAGCCACCCCCCCGGAGAGATCTCCCAGTGGTCGACCCGACCGAAGCCGGTCTCGCCCAGCGCGTGCAGCAGCTCGGCAGAGCGGACCAGGAGGCTTCCCTGCTCCTCGACCTCCTGCTCGCGCAGGAGCGCCTCGATCTGCCGAAGGATCGGGATCACGGACGGACGGAGCAGCTCGTGCGCCAGGTCGAGCTCGATGCGGACGCGCTCGGACGGTGGCGGCGCGGCCTTGGCGGGCGGCGCGCGTCGGGGCGGCACGTCAGACCCCCCGTTAACCGGAAGACGGTTTGGACGGTTCTCGGCCGCCGTTCGGCACGGTCGGGGCGAGCGCCGCCGAGCTCATCAGCTGGGCCGCGACCCCCACCACGCTCACCGCCTCGTTCGCCCCGGCCTTGCGCAGCTTCGGGATGCTCGTCTCCGAGGAGGCGATCGCCACGATGCGTAGGCCGGGGTGCAGGGCTCGGGCCGTGATGACCGTGAGGAGGCTCTCGGCGTCCGACCCCTGGGCGACGACGAGGGCCCGGGCACGGCCGATCCCAACACTGCGGAGGTCCTCCTCTACGGAAGGGTCCCCAAGGTGGGTCCGGAACCCCTCGGAGCGGAGCAGGTCGACCGCCTGGGAGTCCGGAGAGATGACGACGGCGCGCGCCCCCGCCGCGCGCAGCGCCCGCGCGGTGGCGGTCGCCTCCGGCGAGGCGCCGCAGACGATGACGTGCTGCTCGAGCTCGTGCATCTGGGCCCGCTCGAGACGCGCCGTGATCCGGCGTAACCGGCGCTCGACGAACGGGACAAAAAGCACCACGATGGCCGATAAGAACGTTCCCACCCCGAGCAGGATCAGCCCTACGACGAAGAGCCGGGCGGCGTTCGTCGCCGGCTCGATCCCCGAGCCGTTGGTCGACACCGTGGTGACGGTGAAGTAGAGGGCCTCGGGCCACCCCCTCAGGGTCGGCGTGAACTCGTTGCCGAGCCAGCGGGAGCCGACCGTCCCGAAGAGCAGGGAGAGCAAGCCGGCGACGATGACCGCGAGCTCCGTCGTCCCGGACGCTTGCGCGCTCGTCCGGTAGAACCCGCCGCGGTACCGCACCATCGCCGCGACGAACCCGAGGACGAGGACGGCGCCCGCCAGCGAGTAGACGTTCGGGCTGATGACGGCCGCCGTGCCGGAGAGCACGGCGCTGAGGACCGTGAACAGCCAGGCCGCCGGCGTCCGCTCCAAGATTCGGGGCGCGAGGACCAGCAGCAGGATGCCTGCGACGACCGAGAACGGGGGGTCGTAGCCGGCGAGGGCGCCTCGGTAGAGCTCAGGGGCCCCCCGGGTCGCCGATACGAGGCCGAGTACCGATGAGCACGACTCCGATCGCCGCCGCGGCTGCACTGAGGCGCCCGACGCGCAGCGCGACGGCCCCGGGGGCCGACGCGGCGAGGGACGCCCCGGCCGGGAGACCTGCCGCGGTCTCGCTCATCGGACCCCGAACCGTTCGGGGCAGTAAAGGTCGCGGGAGCGGCGGAGGCGAACCCCGGGGGGCCCGCCGGTGCGGCTCCGCGCCAACGCCCTCAGCCGGGGCGTCGGTACGGCTCCGACGTCTCTGAGTCGGAGGGGCCTTCCTCCCATGGTGCCGGGCCGCCGGCGGGGCGCGCGGACTCCGCCGCGGCTCCCATCGTGACCGGCGCCATCGGGCGCGGAGGTTTCGGGGCACGGCGCCGCTCGCGCAGGTACAGCGCGAATCCGACAATCGCCAGGACGACGGCGATCCCGAGCCAGAGCCCGGACCAGTTAACAGGGGGGGCCGGGTGAGAGGCGCTGAACTGTACCGTCACGTTGTACTCGGTCGGGGAGGTGCCGACCCCGTGCGAGGGTGCGGCGGTGTAGCCGGAGGCGCTTGCCACCCAGCTGAATCCCCCCGGCCCGATCTGGAGGAGCGTGAAGGAGACCGTCACCGGGCCGATACCGGAGGCGCTCACGGCCGTCGCCCCTTCCTCTACGGTGACGGTCCACGCCGCTCCGGCGTCGACCCCTTCGGCCGTTAGGCGGAGAACGTTGAGGACCGAGAAGGCGACCTCGAAGGTGACGGTCACTCCGGAGATCCGGATCGAGCCGGTCGGCGCCGCGGCGACGAATCCGTACGCCTCGGCGCGGTACGGCTGGCTCCCGTTCACGAGCATCCCTATCGCCACCGCGCCACCGGTTGCGAGCAGCTCGACGCCCGCCCCGGGCCCGTGGCCCTCGGGGAACGTGACGTTCCACTCCCATCCGGCCGGCAGCCCCGACTCGCCGATGACGACCCGGAACGTCTGGACGAACGGCACGGTAACGGTCACGTTGGTCCCGTTCACGACGACCCCCGCGCCGACGGGCGCCAGGTAGTTCGCGGGGGCCCCGACCGTGTAGTTGTACGTCCCGTTCCCCTCCGCCAGCACGACCGAGCCCGCGGTGGAGTGGTTCGTCACCCCCAGGACCGTCACGTTCCAGGCGGTGCCGGGCTCGAGGCCGGTCTCCGCGAACGTGACCGTGTAGACGGTCGTCGGGTAGAGTGGGACGTAGTCGCCGTGGACCGTGATCAGCCCGTGGTCGTTGTACGGCAGCACGCCGAGCGGGTCTTCGGCGGTGCCGTAGTTCGACCAGAAGTTGCCGCCCTGGTACGGGGTGTGGAGGATGCTGCCGGTGAGGTCGAGCCAGAGGACCTTCGCGGTCACGTTCGCGGGTTCGCGCGAGACGTTCCACGCATCGTGGTAGGTCGCCGATAGGCACGAGACCTGGCAGGAGAAGGCGTCGTACGTCGGAGTGATCACCGGCTGGCCCACCCCGAAGAAGTTGTTGTAGAGGAGGTCGCCGGACTCCCACTCGATCACGCCGGTGGTGTTGTTCCCCTCGTAGTACGCCGACGAGACCGCCCCCGGCAGGAACGTGTTGCCCCAGACGGTGTTCCCCGTGCCGCCGTACAGGGTGAGCGCAGCCCCCTGGTCGTGGAACGTGTCGTTCGCGACGAGGTTTCCGCTCGACCCCCAGAAGAGCACCTCCCCGACCGGGAAGGAGGCGAGGTCGGCGCTCAGCCAGCCGCTCAGGCCGGAGCAGTTGACGATCGCCACGTCGCTGACGTTCCAGAACTCGAGCTGGAGGTCGTTCGTCCTCGGCAGCCCGAGCGCGGCGAGCTGCGGGTCCATCCAGGGCCCGTAGGTGATCGCGACCTGCGGCTGGACGACGCTCACGTTTGCGGTGGTGTTGATCAGGAGAACGCCCGCGAAGACCGGGAAGCCGAAGAAGTTCAGCTGGCCGAAGACCGGGTCGAGCGGTCCTACGGCGCGGTGGATCAGCACGTACGGGTTGATCGCCGTCCCGTTCCCCCGCTGGCTGATGGCCCGGAGCTCGGCGTTCCCCCACGCGAGCAACGGGGTGTACGAGCCGAGCGACGCCTGGGTGGCGAGCGTGACGGTGAGCGCGGTCACCGCCGCGGTCGTGGCGTTCACCTCGAACGTCTGCGGGACCCGGTCGCTCAGCATCCACTCGAGCGTGTAGTTGCCCGTCGCCGGCACCGAGAGGTCGGAGGCCCCGCCTCCGAACCGGATCGTCGGGACCCACTGGGCGGTCGAATTGTTCAACGTCGTTCCCGGGCTGACGAACAGGAAGGCGTTCTGCGGCCTCTGGGTGACCTGGATCTGACGGGAGATATTGGTCGCGTTGGAGACGTTCCAGAGCCCTTCGATGAACGACGGGCCGAGGCGCAGGTTCAGGACCGGGGGACCGCCGGGCGTGGGGAAGGAGTAGACGGGCAGGATCCCGTTGCTCGACTCGCCCGTGTCGCTCCCCGCGTCGAACGCCGCCGGGACGACCGCGTACGACCCGTCCGTCGCGTTCCAGTACCCGGAGCGCCATCGTGGCGTTCGAGGCGAAGACCGTCGTCGTGTCGCCGTCGTCGTTGCCGACGAGCACCAGTTCGAGGTCGTTCGGCAGGCCGATAGGGTCGTAGCCGGTACCGTTGACCTGGAAGGCGACCGGGGTCGGTGTGCCGTGGGCGGCGCCCCGGGTGGAGGCGAACGCAACGTGGTCGAACGAGCCGCCGAACGTCCCGTTGGTCGCCGTGATCGTGTAGTTGAAGTAAACCGCCGGGTAGTGGTCGAACGGCCCCGAATTCAGGTACAGGTTGACCGTGAACGGGTACGCCACCTGGAACGTCGGCCCGACGGCGTAGTAGTAGACCGGAGGCACCGGGTGGCCGTTCGGGCCGTACGACGCGAACGCATTGGCGGTGAGGACCCCGAGCCCGGAGGAGAAGTTCCAGACGTTGTCCCCGAGCGAGAGCTCCCCGGTGCTCGCGGTGTAGGTGACGAAGTTCTGCGTCCAGAACTGGTAGCCGTCGACCCGATAGAGGGTCACGTTCGTCGCGACGGCGTTCAGCTGAATCCCGAACGAGTCCGGCCCGTCGCCGTCAACGTACGCCGTCAGGAGCCGGTCCAACGAGACGGAGCCCCAGACGCTGCTGGTGTTGTAGTCGTACGGGGTCAGCGTGCCGGAGACGTTCCGCAGGCCGAGGTCGGAGATCCCCATCGGTGCGGGGCCCTCGGTATAACTCGGGGCGACCGCGCCGACGCGGCCGGGGTCCATCGCCGCGAAGTTCGGGGGGTGGAAGTCGGTGAGCGGGGTTCCGGGCGAACCCAACTCCCCCTCGACGGCCCGGAGCCGGGCGGCTCCCGCGGTGGCGGCGGGGGGTACGCTCGACGGGTTCGGCTGCGAAGCCTCGTGGGTCGCACTCGGGCTACTCGAACGCGACGGCTGGGTTCCCGAGAGGCCCGCGAGCGCGCTCACGGCGACAAGAACGACGACCGCAACCGCGAGCGAGCCCCGCCGAAGGGAGTCGAACACTACGCCTACGCCCGTGGAATGCAAGCGACCGCCGCTTCATAGGCGTTTGGCCCGGACCCCGGAGGCGGATCCCCGAGCGGTCCGTGGGGCGCCGCGGAGGGCCGTCTACTCCCGCCAGCTCGGCAGGACCGACGGGCCGCGGGGACTGATGTGGGACTCCCGCGCACCCCGTGAGAACTCGGCGAGCCAAGCGATCTCCGACACAGCGCCGTCGACCGCGACCTGGCGGCCCGAGTTCCGGCGCCACCGGTGGGGGAGAACATCTCGTAGAACGGCACCGAACCGGAGTAGCCGATCGTCGTCATGATCGCAGCCGCACCGGCGACCAGGAAGACGAACGCGAACCACTCGACGAACATCGCCAGGCCCCGGATGTCCTGGTTGGACGTCAGGGTGCCGAAAACGCCCAAGAGGAGGGCGGTGAGGGAGAGGAGGCCGGCCGCGCTGAACAGGCCCAGTCCGTAGGCGTGGGAGCGCGCCATGCGACGGGACTCCTCGGCGGCGCCGATGTGGGCACGCCAAACCCCAGCGAGCGGGGCGTCCGACTGGGGCGGGGTCCCGGAGCTGGCGTAGGCGAGGACCGTGCGCGCGAGCTCCAGCTCCAAGCGCTGGAAGGTGGCGACATCGCTGCCCATCATCGAGCCGAGCGAGAACGCGGCGACCAGGCTGACCAGGAGAGAGAACGCGGTGAACTCGAACGCCGAGTCGATCATCTTGGGGTACTGGGCGACGAGCAGCAGGATGTAGACCAACCCCGCCGCGACGGCGAGTGCCACGACCATCCCCTCCGCCGAGTCCGGCGGTGGCAGTGCGAGCCGCTCCGCCAACGTGCCGTTCGCCGACTCAGTGTTCATGGGCATCGGGGAGGGGAGCCGCCCCCGCCCTATTTAGAGCTTCGGCGGTCGGCCGGACGGGACCGCCGGTGCGGCCGTCCGTTCCTCGCTTTCGGTAACCTCGACCCGGTCCCCGGTTCGGACGGTCCCGGGGCGGAGAACCGTCGCGAACCAGCCCCGACGGCCGAGCAGTGTCCGGACGAACTCCGGGCCCCGCTCGCGGCCGACGTAAGGCAACGCGTAGAGGTTGTCGCACGGGGTGCACGGCTTCGCGGTCCGAACGATCGCGTCGCCGAGGCGGACGTCCCGCGGCGGCTCGAGCGACGCGTACGGGATCCCGGCCAGCGTGACGTTCTCGCCAAGGTCCCCCGGTTGGACCGGCCACCCCTCGGCGTTCAGCTGGGCCAGCGTCTCCTCCGGGATCAGGAGCACGGCCATCTCCGGGTCTCCGCCGCGCTGGGTGGCGCGGTAGAGGTTGTAGTCGCCGTCCAGGCCTCGTGCGGTGATCGTCACGAACGGCAGGGCCGGCTTGGGTAGCCCGCGCTGCCCGTCGACCTTCTCCTTCGCACCGAGCCGTCGGACCGTCCCCACCACGACCGCGCCCATGGTCCGGCTCCTAACCCCCGCCCGGGTACTTCAGCGGCGCGGCGGGCCGAGCGCCTACCGTTCGGACGCGGCCGAGGGCAACTGTAGCACGCGCCAGCGCCAAGCTAAGAACGCCGCCGGGGCTCGCCGAGCAACGACGCGCGCGAGCGCCGCCCGGCCGTGGTAAGCTACAAGTGGATCGTCCTTTCGAACACCACCCTCGGAGCCCTGCTGGCTTCGCTCGACGGGACGATCGTCCTGATCTCGCTCCCGGTGATTTTCAAGGGCCTCGGCGTCAATCCGTTCCTTTCGTCGAGCTTCCCGATCCTGCTCTGGCTGCTGCTCGGCTACGGGGTCGTCACGGCGACGCTGCTCGTCACGTGCGGGCGTCTCAGCGACATGTGGGGCCGGACCCGCATGTACAACCTCGGCTTCGCCATCTTCTCGCTCGGCTCCGTCTTCCTGTTCGTGGAGCCGTACTCCGGCGCCACCGGCGCTTGGGCGCTCGTCGGTTTCCGCCTCATCCAGGCGGTCGGCGCGTCGTTCCTCTTCGCGAACTCCGCCGCGCTCCTCACGGATGCGTTCCCCCCGAACGAGCGCGGGAAGGCGATGGGGATCAACATGGTCGCCTTCATCGGCGGCTCGCTCGTGGGCCTCGTCGTCGGCGGGATCCTCGCCTCGATCCCGGACCTGCACCTTGGGCCGTTCGTCCTCCCGACGTGGCGGATCATCTTCCTCGTTAGCGTCCCGATCGGCGTGATCGGGACCGTTTGGGCGTACGCGCGGCTCCGAGAGATCTCGACGCGGGCGACCGCGCAGCGGATCGACTACCTCGGGAACGTCACCTTCGCGGTCGGCCTCACGCTGCTCCTCGTCGCGCTGACGTACGCCCTGCTGCCGTACCGCTCCTCCCCGACCGGCTGGTCGAACCCGTGGGTGGTCGCCGGCCTGGTCGGCGGGGTGGGGCTTCTGCTCGCCTTTCTCTTCGCGGAGACCCGGGTCCGCGACCCGATGTTCCGCCTCGACCTGTTCCGGCGTCGCGCGTTCGCGGCGGGGAACCTCTCGGCGTTCCTCGGCTCCATCGCCCGCGGCGGGATGATGCTCCTGCTGGTCGTCTGGTTCCAGGGGATCTGGCTCCCGCTCCACGGCTACTCGTTCTCCGAGGTGCCGCTCTGGGCCGGCATCTTCATGATGCCGATGATCGGCGGCTTCCTCACCGCCGGGCCGATCAGCGGCTGGCTGTCGGACCAACACGGTCCGCGGTTCCTAGCGACCGTCGGGATGGCGATCGCCTCGGCGACGTTCTTCCTCCTCGCCCTGCTGCCGCTGAACTTCGCCTACTGGGAGATGGGCGCGCTGCTCTACATCCAAGGATGCGGAATGGGGATGTTCGCGGCCCCGAACTCCGCCGCGGTGATGAAC
Organism: uncultured Thermoplasmata archaeon; assembly: GCA_963719635.1. Classification (GTDB taxonomy): domain Archaea; phylum Thermoplasmatota; class Thermoplasmata; order Lutacidiplasmatales; family UBA184; genus Lutacidiplasma. The sequence goes on from CAVRCS010000004.1 coordinate 784,100, forward strand.
TCCGTTCCCCCGGAGAACCGCGGCTCGGCGTCCGGGATGCTCGCGACGCTCCAGAACACCGGGCAGCAGGTCTCGATGGCGCTGTTCTTCACGATCGTCATCGTCGGCCTCTCCGGCGGCCTCGGCAGCTCGGTCGGAGGAGCGCTGAGTGCCGCCAACCTTGGCCCGCCCGACAGCAGCATCCTGAGCGGACTGGTCGCCGCCAACCCCACGGGGGCGCTCTTCGGCGCCTTCCTGGGGGAGAACCCGATGCAGGGGCTGGTGGCCCTCGCCATGGCCCAGCCGGGGTGGGTCCCGCTGACGTCCATGCAGACGGCCACGGTGCTGCCCAAGCTCCTGGCACCCCACTTCTTCGCGACCGCTGTCGGGCCCGCGTTCCACAGCGCGCTCGGCGGAGCGTTCCTCTTCGCCGGCGCGGTCACCGGGATCGGCGCCTTCGTCTCCGCGATCCGCGGCGAGCGGTTCATCTACGGCGAGGAACGCGGACGTAGCGCCCCCCGGGACGCCGTGGGCGGGACACCGGCGCCCGGGATCGTCGCGCGCCGCTGAGCGTGCCGGTCAGCCTGACCCGGCGTCGATCGACCGCCGGGTCCGGTCGCACGAGGGGCACAGCCCCGGCCTACCTTCGGAGAACGATTCGTTCTGGCAGTCCGAGCAGAGGGGCCGGTCGCACGTCACGCACGACTCGGCCCACGACTCGGTCGGCTCGCCGCAGCCGGCGCACTCGGCGGGTCCTGGCTTTTCGGCTGGGGAGTTGGGCGCCGCCGGTGCCTCCGACCACGGAGGCGGAATCGCCAGGGGCTTCGCCGGAGGGTCGGGCGGACGGGTCGCGGCCGGGCTGGCGGGTTGGAACGGGGCCGAGGCAGCCTTCGGTGGGGTCAGGGAGGAGATGGGCGAGGGGGCGAGCGCCGCAGCGGGAGCCGGGGGACTCGGCCCTTCTGACGCGAGAAGGGCAGAAAGCTCGCGGACCATGTCGTCCGCTGCGGCCGAAGGGCTCGCGGCCTGCGGGGCCGGCGCTGGAGCCCGAGGCCGTGGTACCGCGGGGGCCGGCGCGCGCGCGGCGGCTGGAGCAGCGGGGCTGATCGTCGATTCGTCCCACGGCGCTGGCGTACGGCGGGAGCTTTGCAAGCGCTCCCAGTCGGCCCGGTCCACCCGGACGAACCGGTCGTCGTCCCCAGCCTCTCCGGTCTCATCGACCAGCGTAAGCGCGGCGCCGGAGCCCGCAAGTACAAGGCCGATCGCGAGCACCAGGGGCCATAGCGGGAGATGCCCGCTCTGCCCGTGAGGAGCCGTGACCGCGAGCCACACCGAGAGGCCGACGAGGGCGCCCCCGACGATCAGGACCGGGAGACTGTGCTCGAGGTTCTCGCGCCACCACCGGGGCGGCGCCGTCCGACGCTCCGTTTCGGGTCGCGGAGAGGACCGGAGGCGACGCGTGACGGTCGGTCGAGCCTCCGACATTGTACGCACCGACCGGCGACCAACAACCCCGCCGAGATATCAAAATAGAGGGGGAGGCGCCGTGGGCGGCGCCTCCCGGAAGGTCGGTTGGCCTACTGGACGACGTTCGCCGTGACGCTCACCGAGGTGACCGCTGCCGGCGCGCCGCCCGCCGTCTGGACGTCGAAGTCCAGGACGACCGGGACCGCTGCGTTGCCGCTCGCGTCGGTCAAGGCGATCGCCGCCCCCGTGTAGACATGGCCGCCGATGGTCACGAACAGCTCGAGGAGCAGGGTCCCCGAGAACGGAGTCGCCGCGACCGTCGTGAAGTTGACTTCCTCCACCCAGCGTCCGTTGCACGTCGCCGCGGCGTAGCCGCCAGCGCAGAGCGTGAGGCCCGTGTTCGTCACGTCGCACGGGGCGCCCCACGCGCAGCTTCCCGTCGCGGCGATGCCCGATCCGCCTAGGGACAGGTTCGTCCCGTTGAACACGATGCCGGTGACCGCGTCGATGTTCGTTGTCTGGGACCCCTGCTGGTTCGTCTGCATCCCACCGACCGAGAAGCTCGCCACCGCGAATCCTCCGATCAGGGAAAGCACCGCCAGTCCGGTCGCCACGTAGATCGCCCGTCGCTGTGTCTTCAATCGCGTGTGCATGTCGTCCTCACCCCAAGTCCATCGAAATCTGGCGGGGAGGGCTATTTGAATGTACGTTCCTATTTTGCCGAATTCCGGAACGTCGCCGGCGGCGCTTACCCGCTCGTCGACGACGTTTGGAGCGACGCGCCCGTCGCCGGTGGATGCGCTCCGTCCCGGGCGGCGCGGCCACCTCCGGTCACCGGCCGGAGGGCCCGAGCGGCTCCGGTCGGCTGCCCCCGCGGGCCCTAGGCCCGGGGAGAGAACCCGAAGCTGAGCGTCGGCGGTGAACCGTTGTCGACGGCCAGCGACCCGCGGGCCTTGCCCGTCGTCACGTGGTAGCCGGGGATCGCCACAACGCGGTAGCAGTAGGCTCCGTTCGGCAACGAGACGGTCACGCTCGAGTTGGTGGAGCTGACCTCGAGGTGGATGTGCCACGGAGTCGAGCCGGGCGCCTGGCTGCGGACGACGAGCTCCCACGAAGTCCCGTTCGGAAGACCGGTCTCGTTGAACGTGACCCCGAACGTCGCGATCGAGCGGTAGGTCACCGGGATCGGGCCGACCGCCGAGCCGTTGACGACGAACGTGCCGAGCTGGCCCGGGACCGTGTAGCCGCGAACGTTGTGCGTCAAGAAGCGGTAGGTTCCGTTCTGCAGGTAGAACGTCATCGACGTCCCGATCGACGAGTCGGTCGCCGAGCGGCTGTGGCCGAACGTGTGGGTCGCGACGACCTTGAGTGCCCAGTGGGTGCCGTTCGCGAGCCCGCTCTCGTTGAAGGTGACGGCGTAGAACGAGCCTGCGGCGAGCACCAGGTAGGTGATCGGCATGGCCACCGACGCGTTCGTCACGTTGAACTCGCCGCTGCTCGCCCCGGTGAGCTCGTAGCCGAGGACCTCGCCGGCGGCGTAGTGGTAGGAACCGGCGGGCAGCGCGAAGCGGACGGTCACGCCGGTCGAAGAGTGGCTCTCGTGGATGGGCACGTCCGCGCCCATCCCGCCGATCCGTGCGCTCCAGTTCGTGCCGGTGAAGAGGCCGCTCTCGGTGAACGTGACGTTGTACAGCGGCGGGGTGACGAAGCCGATGGCAATCGGGGCGGGGGAGGCGCCGGCGATGACGAACCTGCCCCGGCCGGTGCCGTTAAGGAACGAGCCGTTCACCGGCGCCACGGTGTAACGGTACGTTCCGTTCGGGAGCGAGAAGTTGAGCGACGCGGTGTACGACGAGGCGGTACCGTGCTCGAGGGCCGCCTCCTGGCCGTGGCCGTTCCCCGCGACGGTCACGGTCCACACGGTGCCGTTCGGCAGGCCCGTCTCGTGGAACGCAGCGGCGAAGGGGAAGTACGTGTGGAACGCGAGCGTCAGCGGCGCCGGCGGGACGCCCGTGACGTTGAACGTGCCGTGGGCGGAGACGTTGACGAAGTAGCCCGGGACGCGCAGGACGTGGTACTGGTAGCTCCCGTTCGGGAGCGCGACCGTGACCGAGGAGGAAGTAGAAGAGAACGTCTTGTGGACGCCCTCGCAGCCGCAGCCGATGAACGCCACGTGGACGCTCCAGCTCGTTCCCGGGGCGAGACCGGTCTCGTTGAACGTGGTGGTGTAGGTCGGGCCGGACGGGCTCGCGTGCGACGCTCCGATCGGGCCTCCGCTCGCGCTCGCGAGCGCGGAGGCGATCAATACGCAGGCAAGGGATAGCACGCTTCCGACAGCGACACCAAAAATTCGCATGCCGGCCCGAACGGGCGGTTCTATTTACAGCTCGGCTCACCTTCGCCGCAAACCCACAAAAAGGGTCCCTTTTCAAAGCCCTGGAACTGTTGGATCCCGTGCCAGGAGCTCTGCCGACTCCCGGCCTACCCGTTTCGGGAGGGGTCGCCCGGGTCACGAAGGCGGGGGACCAGCTCGCCTCGGAGCAAGCCAAAGAGGACCATGTCCCTGCACCGACCTCGTACACAGACCGATTGTGGTTCGCGTCCTTCCTCTACGAAGCCCAGCTTCCGGAGCACGGCCAGGGAGGCTTTGTTGCGGTCAAGGGCCTGAGAGGCGATCCGCCGCATTCGCAGCTTGCGGAACGCAGCTTCGCAGAGGTACCAAGACGCCTCGGTCGCGATCCCCCGGTTCCACCAATCAGGATCGATCCAGTACGAGAGGCTCTCGACTTTTCGCCAGGTCCAGTCCAGCCCCCTCAAGCCTACACGACCGATACAGGTGCCCGAGTCCCTGCGAATTACTGAGACGGAGAGGTGTTCGGCACGTCGATATTCTCGCCGGGTACGGGCGATCATCAGCCGTGGGTCGCGCCTCTCGCTCACCGAATGGAGCGGAGCCCCCACAGCACGCGCCGTCAAGCCGTTCCGTAGGCTCCGGCGCAGGTCTCCGAGGTCTTGGGTGCTTGGGAGGCGAAGGATCAGACGGGGGGTCTCTATCGGTAGGCGGACCTTGGACAGGCGGGACGGCCCGTCCGACATGCCGTACGTCAGGAAGCGGTGGCGTCAAGGCATTGGTGGTCAGCACCGCGGGGGAAGCGATCGCTGTGCGTGGAGAGAGTTTCCTCACCCGCTTGGGGCAGACAAAACGAGCGAGGTTCGCCGCGGCAGGGCGAGGTTCCCCCTTATCCGGGCGACGGGTCGTAGCAGAGTTCGTAGACCTTACCGTCCGGCGCGCGGAAGTGTTGCCAGGCGTATCCACCGGGGCGTTGCCTCTGGAGCGGCCCTATGAGTTCAATACCGGCAGACACAAGCTCTTCGCGCGCCTGATCGATATCGTCCACGCGAAACCCGACCACGACAGTGTTCCTGCGGAACTGCTCCGGCGGGTTCGGGGCGCTGCGTCCAAAGATCTCGAACTTGTCACCGTTCGGCAATCGGAACACGACAAAGTCGGTGGTTTCATGCACAACCGAGAGACCGAGTACGTCCTGGGCGAATCGCCGCTGTCGCTCGAATGCGTCAGTCTTGTCTCCCACCCAACAGATTCCCTCCACCTTCATGGCTCGCCTGCCCCCAGCGGCAACCGACGAGTCGGACATCCGTATGCGGCTTAAGGGGCGCGTCTCAGGGGGGAAGGGTCGTGGGCCGACCACAGCCTGTCGAAACGCGTTCGCGGTTTGCACTGCCTTACGGTCCAACCCTACCGAGCCCGGCATGTTCGGGCTCTCTCTTCGCCATGAAGGACTGGTTCGGGGGGAGCAGAACCAGTACAGCCAGCGTTGGGTGTCCGCCACGACGGCCGACGACCGATTCTGGGATGAACCCGTGCCTCTCTTTTGTTGGCGGTCCGAGCTCTCCCTCCGACACCCCGGGGTCCAGCGGCACCCTCGTCCGGGCGTGATCAGGCCCAGCCTGGGCGCCGGGCGATCAGGTCCATTCCCCTCCCCCTGATCTCGCCGGGAACAGCCACTCTCCCCTCAAGGGGCCGTTCGTACGTCCTAGGGGTCGGCCAATCCTCGGCCTTCTTCCGCGGCTCTGGACTGAGACCCTCTGGGCCGCCGAAGGTGACGATGCGCGTGGCCCTATCCGTCGAATCACGGGTCAGCCGCCGAAGTTCTGTTCGAGTCGGCTTGAGCCCGATAGCCTGCAATAGCCCAATCGCGGTGGAACTGACAGCGCCCGTCCGCCTCAAGCCGGCGCTCTCTGCGGCCCAGCCGGCACGATCCTCGGAGTTGACAATGGCCTCAGCCATGATGCGTATAGAGCGATTCTCGTCGCAAACGAAAAGGACGATGTTCATCGGGGATTTCGATGACACACACGTACTCAAGGGGGTAGAGTGACGGGTGGCCGGGATCACCCAGTGAACGCGATCGTGCCGGCGTACGTCCGGCCCACGACGGTGATCGCGCCCGCCGGGGCGGAGTAGCCAGCCCGCGCCGTCGATACCGTGTAGCTGTACGTCCCGTTCGGTGACTGGAACGAGAGCGTGGGGCGCGACGAGCAGTGCCGGGCCCCGGCGGTGATCACGACGCACCATCGCGCGTGCGTCGGAAGGCCGGTCTCGGTGAGGACGACGCGGAACCGCTGCTCGACAAGGTGCGCGTTCGTGACGACGCCCGAGTGGCCGACCCGGAACGTTCCCCCGGGAGATGCGTAGATCTTGTCGGTCGTGCCGACGGTGTAGTGGTACGTTCCGCGCGGCTCGTAGAACGTCCATGTGTGCCCGACAATTCCGATGCTCGGACCGCCCGAGACGTTCACCCACCACTCGACGGACGGGGGCAGGGACCCCTGGCGGACCGTCACCGGATAGTAGACCTGGAACGGAACGGTGATGTTCACCTCGGCCGAGAGGACCGTCACGGTCCCTCCGAGGGCGATGTGCTGGCGGGCGGAGCTGTTCGGGGCCGCGGCAGTGTAGCCGTAGGTGCCGTTCGGCTCGAGGACGCGGATTCGCTGCGTCCACGCGTGGAACGACTCGGCGTCCGAGAGGTTCAGCCACCAGCCGGTGGCGGTCGCCAGGCCCGTCTCCGTAAACGTCAGCGGGTACGTCGCCACCGTGAAGTCGACGTCGACAAGCTCCCCTTCCCCGGCGACGTTCACCGTCCCCGGCGACGCGACGTAGCCGGCCGGCGAGCTCGCCCTCCAGCTGAACGTCCCGTTGCCGAGGTACGCGACGATCGTGGCGGTCACCGAGCTGTGTTTCACGGCGTCCACGGTGACGTTCCAGGTCGTCCCCCCGGGTAGCCCGAGCTCCTGGAACTCGACCGCATAGGTGTAGAGCGTGAACGTGACCGCTTGGCCGATCGGCGCCCCGGCCACCGTGAGCGAGCCGGTCCTCGGGGTTACGACGTAGCCGACGACCCGCGCGACGGAGAACGCGACCGTCCCGTTCGCAGCATCCGCCTCGAGCGTCGTCGGGGCCGCCACCGTGCCGGTCGTTCCCCCGACGGTGACCGACCAGTCGGTGCTGACGGCGAGCCCGCTCTCGGTGAAGGTGACGAGTTCGCCGCCGTGGAGGGTGGAGCTCGGATTGGTCGGGTAGGTGGCGTCCCAGAGTGCGGCGGGGGTGCTCTCGAAGACGTTGTCGTTGAGGATCACTTGCGTGACGGGGTTGAAACAGTCGGACGCCTCGACGGAGGCGGTGGGGATGGAGGCGGCGGCGCAGCCGTCCTCGCCCTGGAGGGCACCGTTCGAGCCGGTGGCGCTGGTGCCGACGAACGTGTTGCCGGTGACGGAGAAGGTGGTGCCGAGGAGGAACGCCGCTGGGGCGCCGCTCAGTTGGTCGGCGAAGGTGTTGCCCTCCACGGTCGTCGTCCCGCTCGCACCCGTCGGCTCGGCGACCAGACCGTAGGCCAGCGCGTCGGTGACGGTGTTGTCTTCGATGGTTGCCGCGGCCGGCGTGATCGAGCCGAAGCTGGAGGTCACGAGGGTGTCGACGATCCCGATCGCGTCCTGGTCGAGGACGTTGTCGCGGATCGAACAACTGACGCTTCCCGAGGCGCAGCCTGCGAAGATCCCGACCGACTGGGTGTCCTCGAACCAGGAGGTGTACGTGTTCGCACCCAGCGTCGACGTCGTTACGAGCGGGAAGTTCGAGACCGTGTCGTTGGAGACCGTGACGGAGGCGCCGTAAACGAGGATCCCGATCTCGCCGGCGGTCCCGCCGTCGCCGGGGCCGACGACCGTCGTCGACTTCACGGCGAAAGTGCCGGTCGGCTCCACCGCCGTCGCGGGGAGGACGTTACCGGCCTGGACCCCCACCCCGGTGGTCCCGTCCGCGGCCAGGGTAACGGTGCAGGAGACGATCGTCGCGGAGGTCACCGAAACGTTGGCGACGATACCGTCGGTCGAGCCGCCGGAAATGGTCGACAGGTCGTCCACAGTGATGCCGTCGGCGAGGAGGCCGACGACGTTCGTGTCGTCAGGGTAGGCGTTCGCGCTCACCCTGAACCCGTTGCCGTTCAGCGTGCTGGCCGAGCAGTTGTCCGTGATGTTGCCCGAGAAGCTGGCGAGCACGGTTGCGCTCCGGCCGCTCAGCGACACGAGCGCCGGGTCGGTCGAGATGCAACTGTTGGTGATGTAGACCTGACCGGGAGCGACCAGCTCGTAGTCGAGGGCGGGTTCGTCCACCGGGGCGCCCGCGACGGAGATCGAGCCGCTCTGGGCGATCGTCTCCTGATACCAACCGGCGACGCTGCCGACCGTGTAGGCGATGGAGCCGTTCGCGGAGTCGAAGACGAGCGCGTTCGGGCTCAGCGCGCTCCCGAGGGTCCCCGCGACGGTGACCGACCAGTCCGTTCCCACGGAGAGCCCACTCTCCGTGAAGGTGACGAGCTCCCCACCCTGGAGGGAAGAGGTCGGGTTGGTCGGATAGGTGGCGTCCCAGAGGGGAGCGGAGGTGCTCTCGAAGACGTTGGCGTTGAGCGTGACCTGCGTGACGGGGTTGAAGCAGTCGGACGCCTCAACGGAGGCGGTGACGATGGAGGCGGCAGCACAGCCGTCCTCGCCCTGGAGGGCACCGTTCGAGCCGGTGGCGCTGGTGCCGATGAACGTGTTGCCGGTGACGGAGAAGGTGGTTCCGAGGAGGAACGCCGCTGGGGCGCCGCTCAGTGGGTCGGCGAAGGTGTTCCCCTCGACGGTCGTCGTGCCGCTCGCCCCCGTCGGCTCGGCGACGAGGCCGTAGGCGACGGAGTTGGTCACGGTGTTGTGGAACAGCGTGGGAGCGGCGGCCGGGGTGATGCTCGAGAAGGACGAGGTCAGCAGTCCGTACGCGACCCCGATGGCGTCACCGGTAACCGTATTCGAGTCGACCTCACAGATGCTCGCCCCGCCCGCGCAGCCTACAAAGATCCCGACCGACTGGGTGTCCTCGAACCACGACGAGTAGGTGTTGCCGCCGGACGTCGTCGTGGTCTCCAGGGAGAAGCCAGTGACCGAGTCGGCGGAGACGGTCACACCGGCACCGTAGACGGCGATGCCGGACTCGCCGGCCACCCCTCCGGCGCCCGGCCCGGTGACCGCGCTTCCCGTGACAACGAACGAACCTGTCGGTTCGACTGCGGTGGCAGGTTGGAAGTTGCCGGCCTGAATACCGATCGCCGTGGTGCTGCCTGTTCCCAGCGTGACGGTCGACGCCTCGATCGTGGCGGACGAGACGGCTGCCCCGACGAAAATGCCGTCGGTCGAGCCGGCGGACGCGGTTTCGATTTCCCTGACTGTGATCCCCCCCGCCAGCACGGCGACCGAGTTCGCGTCCGCGGAGTAGCTCGTGGCGTTGATCAGGAAGTCCTGGCCCTCGAGAACGCTGTTCGCCCACGCATCGGTCAGGTTCCCGTCAAAACTCTCCAGGACGGTGGCGGTCGAGCCAATCGTTGCGACGACCGTAGGGTCGCTCGAGACCCCACCCGCTGAGATAGAGATCGTCCCGACTGCCGGAGGCAGGTCCAGCTCGTGCGGCGCAGCGGCTACGGGAACAGTGGCCCCGGGAGCGTTCCCGGCCGCATCACCCTGGTTCGGCGCGCCGAGCGTCGTCGGTGCGATCGTGAAGCCTACCAGGGCAACGAGGCCGATCCCTACGATCCACAGCGCGCTCCACGGCCTCCTCACGCTGCGCAACCCCTTGGCGAGACCCGCGCCGCAGCGGGGGTTCCCGGTCACCGCGGCGGCGAGCGCGAGGCTCCCCATAAGCCCTAGTGGGGGCCCTGAGCCTGCGATCTCCGGTCCAGCAGCGCATGCGACTCCGAACCGCTCGCGAGCGCGCGGACCTGAAGCGGGCGGGCGATGCTAGAGGTAAGGAACGTCTGGCTTGTCCGTTGGAGTCGGCACAGGGTGTGTCCGAACGGCTCCGGCTCGCCGGGCATGCTGCCGCCCCCACGTCGGCTGCCGTAGGGCGCGCTCTTCCTCAGGGAGGCGGGTGTGCCGGTTTCAAGGCGATCGCGTCCTCGGGGCAGGCCACGACGCACAGGCCACACGCTCGACACCCGTCCGCCCGAGGGGTCCGAGCGGTGAGCCGGTTGTGCTGGCGGGCCTTCAGCCTACCGACGAACCCTAGGCCGTCGTACTCCGGGTCCGTCAGGGTCCCAAGTTCGAAGACCGAGTACGGGCAGACGGCCACGCAAGCCGCCTTCCCCTCACATTTTTCGCGGTCGATGACAGGGCCCCAAGTTCCGGGTGCAGCGCGACACTTCTCGCCGGGTCTCTTCGGGTCCTTCGCAGCCCGGAGGGCTTTCGCGGGGTCGCGCGAGCCGGGGGGACAAGGTCGAGGTCCGGGCCTCCGACCGGGCCGCTCTTGCCGTGGGACCACCCACCGACCACGGCTCTCCTACGACGGGCGCTCTCGACTCACTCGACGTGACCGATCACTCTCCGCACGTTGCCGCCGGTGAAGGTCGCTCCGTGGCCATCCCTCTTCGAGCATCGAGAGCGGGAGACGCTCCAGCGCGAACTTGAGCTTCCCGTCTCGCCACCGATCCCAGACGGTCCGAATTGCGGAGGGATCCTTCGCCCGGGGAATGCTGCCGGAGCCGAGCGTCTCACGTCGGAGGGCCACCGTGGCCCTCCCAGGAGCGGCGCTCCTCACCGTTGGCCCACCTACGAGGCCGGGCTCGGCGCCTGGACCTGGATCCCGACCCGCTCCTTAACCAGACTCCAGCGCGCGGGGTCCACCCTTGCCGCGGCCAGGTCGGAGATGGCCCTGAACACCGGCGGGGGCAACCCGGGGCGCATCGACGTGAACATGGCGGAGAGCTCGGTCACGTTGAGCGCAGGGAGCATCCAGCCCAAGATCGCGAAGAGCCGCTCCGGGGGCATTCCGCCCATGATCACCGATCGCATCTCGATCATCTGTGCGTCGGTGAAGTGCTCCTGCATCAGCGGCACGAGTTCGGTGTCCTCCCGGTTCATGTGGGTCAGGTACGCTCCCAGAAGCTCGTTGGCTCGATGATTGAGTTGGACGCCCGCAGCGATGCGATCGTCGGGAGACTGCATCGCGAGGAGCCGGTGCGCGAGCTCCCCGATGGCGAGCTCTCGGCGGGCGAGGTCGTGATGCTCCTCCCTCAAGCTCTGGACAAGCCGCTCGCCCACCCGTGAGACCTGCGGGAAGATCGCGGACTCCTCATCGCCGGCGTGGTGGCTGAGAACGCAGACCACGCAGCCGGCGGATCGGGCTACTGCGAAGTCGCTCTCGAGGTGGGAGACCACGGCCGTCGTCGCGGCAGTGTCGGCGAAGTCGTTCGTCTGCAATCGGGCCGAAAGATCGTAGAGCATGGCGCGCAGCGCCTTGTGTATCGGAGTGAAGAGGTCCTCGGTGGCCGTCACGACAGTTGTGCCTAACCGAGTCGACTCAGCTCAACGGGCGGCTTATTTGACGCTGTCAGTCGCGCTCCGACAGCTATCGCTGGTCGGTGTCTCGAGTCGAGTCTCCGGCAACGTACATGCCAAGCCGCACAACCGGCCCCTGCGCCTACCCCTCGAAGCACTACGGCCGGGCGGCGGGAGTTTGTGACCTCGCCGACTGGCCCAATGGCCCGTTGCGCGGAGATCCCCCGGGCAGATTCTCCAGCACGTGGCATTACACGGCTGGCTCCGGACCGACCCTGGACTCGAACGACCGGCTCCGTCGGTGACCGGAGGGCGGGACCGTCCCGTGGGCTCCCTGGCGCTTATGGAGGTCGCTCGCCTCCCCTCATGCGGCGCACGAGTGTAGGGAACCATGGCGACCCTCGAGGAGACGCTAGTGAGCGTATGGCGGCAGGTGCTCGTCGAGTCCAGGGAGACCGCCGAAGTCGAGGGCCGGTCGCACCGCGTCGCGGTCTCGCGGCACCGCGGGCTGAAGATGGTCTCGTTCCCCTGGGGTGAGGCTACGCTCGAGGGGATCGAGCAGAACCCGGAGACAAAATCGCGATGGGCACAGCTCGCACGAGAGGGCAAGCGGATCATGCAGTTCAAGGCACGGGGCCGCTACTTCGCGAACGTCTGCGACGGTGCCGTTGTGCACTACCCCGCTTGGAAGGGCCTCGGCCTCCCGGCGTGACCTCGAGGCCTGGGAGGCCGCGGCTGACGCTGGTCGGTCCCCGCGACCGACGGGGGCAGAGTCGTGAGGGGCAGGGGTCGACGCTACCGCCGAGCCCCGGCTGAGTTCTCCACGCGCCGGAGGATGCTCAGCGCTTCCACGGTTGCCCAACGGCTCGGGTCGCGGAGCTGCTCGAGCATCATCGGGTAGACGACCCGGGTGTACTGGAACCCCGCTCCCTTCGAGTCGATGTCCGGGAGGACGGCGTCCAGTGCCCACGTCCCCTGCCGCGACCGTTTGCGTCGGAGCCATCCCAGCGCGGGGGCCATGCGTTTGTCGCCGCCGTACCCGAGACGGGTGAGGGTGCGAAGTCCTACGAGCACGTCGTAGAAGTAGTGGTTCGGGTAGTGGATGCGGAACCACGGTTCGTACCGCTGTCGCCCCTCGTTCATCAGGCGCCGCTGGAGGAAGAACTCCGCACCCCTCTCGATGGAGCGCCGGAGCCGGGCGTCCCGCTCGGACTCGGGGATCTCGGCGAACGCGGCAAGAGCCTCCCATCCGTCCAGCGTTCCCCGCTTCTTGGAGAAACAGTGCCACCCGCCGTCCGCGATCTGGGTCTTCACGAGCCAGTCGATCGAGCGTTGGACGACCGGATGGTCGAGGTAGCCGAACCGCACGAGGGTCCGTACGGCATTGCCGGTGATGCAGACCTCTCCGCCCCTCCCGAAGATCGTTTCCTTACCCCGGCCCCAGCGGCTGAAAATGAGCTCGGCGATGCGCCGAATTCGAGGGTCCTTGCGTGTCATCCCAAGGTCGCCGACGACGATAGCGACCCAGTTGGTCGACACGTACTTCGGCCAGTAGAGCTCTCGGCCGGAACTCCCGGGCGTGACGAACTGGCCGCCCGCCAACTGGCGCTCCAGCAACGTCGCCGCCCAGCCGACCTTGCCGATCTGACGGTGCGCCGCTTCGACAACGCGGTCGCCGGGCGCTCGCCCGGCGACCTCTGTCCAGTAGCGGAAACGGACGCTCGGGTCCGACTGGCGACCGGTCAGCCAGCGTTGTACCCCCGCGGGAATCTCCACGTTTCGTCAGTCCCGCAGCGGGCTATACCGCTTCTCTGCGGCTCGAAGGTCCCCCCCCGAGCCGTCACGGCGAGGCCTTCGGGGTGTCCGATCGCCGGCCGGTGCCACCCGCCCTTGGGGCCGGGGTCCGCCGCCGAGGTCGCCGGTAGTCTCGGACCATCTCGCGCGCGAAGTTTGTCCACATCCCGTGGACGTCCTCGCGCCATTCGGCGAGCGTCGGCTGTTCGGGGTGGATGGGCGTCGGGCGTCGCCGCATGTAGAGGTCGAACTGGGTCCGGCCACCGGGGAGCTCGGTGAGCCGGTAGTCGATACTCCCGTCCCGGATACTCCCCAAGGAGTCCGCGTGCCAACGATCTGGAGGTGCGAGGGTCACGTCGGATCGCCGCCAGCCCCAACCCCGCGCGAGGGGCCATACATCCTCGTAAATCACCCTCGATCGGCTGCGCATCACCAGGCGGCGCTGGTAGGTCTCCTTGCTCCGCTTCGCGTCGTCCGACCGATAGTCGGTGCACCACCGGAACGCGAATCGCAGCGGTACGTCCCACTCCATTCGCAGGTGGTATCGCGGCGGGGGCCACCTCGGCATCGAGACCGCACTGACGGTCTACCTACTTAGTGACACTCGGGCACCATCGGCGGGATCCCCGACCCGGCTCGCGGTGGTCTTCCCCGCGAAGTACCGTCACCTACATCCGCGGACGGGTCATGAGGGCGGGCGCCAGGAGTGTGTTCGCCTGGCGGAATTGGACAAAACCAACCGCGAAAGATTTCGCAGCGCTGATAGTCCTGACAGGGCCGCTCTTCCTCGGGCTAGGTATAGCTCTCCTCGCGCTAACGCCCGCGGGGTCCGACCAGCACGACGCGATCCAGTTCGGCTTGGGCCTGGGGGCGGCGGGCGCTGCGCTATCGGTTCTTAGAGCGGCCGGGTGGGGTGTCCTTCGGCGCGGCGACGTGCGTTGGTCGCGCCGTCAGCCGTCCATTGACGGGGCGGGTGGGCGCGGCGGTCCCTAGGGAGTGGGAGCCCGGTGCTAGGGCGAGCCCTGCCCTATGGGACACTTGCATGTGTCGTGCCGGATGACGAGAGCTCGGCTCGGCTGTCGGCGGCGTGGGCCCCAGGAGCCGCCTCGGTGCAACGCCACTTGCACCCTGAACCAGCCGCATGACCGCCGGTCGGGAGTCCGGCGCGGAAGAGCTGCAGCGTCGACAGAACCACACAGGGGTTCCGGCGGTCCCTCACGCCCAAGCGAGTAGCGCAGGCTGGCGCACGCGGGCCTGGTCGGCCGGCTCAAGTCACTCCGGCGCCTCAGCGCCGGACCGCCATGAGTCCGAACAAGAAAGTGGTAGAGACCTACCTGACGAGCATGGGTAACTTGGATTGGCCCGCAGTGGCTGCGTGCCTGGCGGACGACGTGGAGCGGATAGAGTGGGCCGACGGCTTCGCTTCCTCGGGCGTTCCCGTCCGAGGGAAGGCCGCCGTGCTGAAGGACATCGAGGCGCCTCAGAGATTCCAGATCCACACCCTGCGGATGACCGAGGAGAACAACGTGGTCGCGACGGAGGAGCTGGTTCGGGTACCCCTGAAGGACGGCGGCACGTTCGTCGGCCGGGCCTGCGGCATCTTCGAGCTTGAGAACGGCAAGCTGAAGCGCATGACTTCCTGGGTCGCCGAGGACAAGCACCACGCGTAGGGACTCCGGGTCCGCCTTGCGGACCGCCGTCGTTGTCCCCGGTCTCTGTTCCGATAGGAGTATTTACAGACCGGTGCCCCCCCCAGGGTCGCGTAGGGGCCCTCCGTGGACACATCGAGCCTGTGGTTGGCCCTTGTCGCTCTCCTTGCCTCGACGATCAACGGGGCGATCGGCTACGGGTTCTCCTCCATCGTCACGCCGATTGCGCTGCTCTGGTTCTCGAACAAAGTCCTCAACCCGGCTGTCGTGACGGTCGAGCTTCTCGTCAACGTCACGCTGCTCATCCGGGAACGAGCGTACATTCCTGCCACCAAGGCCCGGGCGATGCCGGTCGTGAGGACCCTGTTGCCCGGAGTCCTGCTCGGTACGTTGGGGCTTAGCTACCTTGTCGTCAACGACGTCAAGGTGGTGGTCTATGTCGTCCTCCTGCCGATGGTGGTCGTCCAGCTGCTCGGACTCCGGCGCCCCTTCACCAACGAGCAACGCACTGGGTCGCTGCTCGGCCCGGGTATCGGGTTTCTGTATTCCTTGACAACGATCTCGGGCCCCCCGCTTGCCGTGTTCTTCCGCAACCAGGGGCTGTCCCGCAACGAGTTCCGATGTACCCTGGCCCAAGTGCGGGTCGCGGAGTCGAGCCTCACGCTGGCGACCTACTTCCTGTTCACCGAGTTCCTCGGCGCGAAGCTCATCTCTGCCCCGTCGATCGAGCTCATCCCGTTTCTGATCGTTCCCATCCTTATCGGAATCCCACTCGGGACCTGGCTACTAGGCCGCGTCTCGAGAGACGTGTTCACCCGGTTCGTCATGGCCATGGACGGGCTGGTCGTTTCGTTCGGTCTCTCGCAGGTGCTCCTCAAGCTGAAGTGGGTCGTCTCCGCGGTCAGCGACCTGATCTTTGGGGCGATCGCGACGGTCGTCGTCGCCCTGGCGGCCTATTCGCTCTACCGACTGCCGGGGGCGCAGAAACTGGTGGATCGGCCAAAAACTACCCCGAGAGAGTCAGCCGACACACGTATCCCATCTGGACAGAGAGACCCCGTCGACCTCCTGGACCGGGACCGGGGCACGTCCATCGTCTCAGCGGATCCTTCGGACCTCAAGCCTCGCCCGGTGCCCAACGCCGAGTCGCCGGCATCCGGCCCCGCCCAGCGCCCCAGGTAACGCGACGAGCGCGGTCGGCTCGTCGCCTGTGGTCGGCCGGACTGCCGGGCGTCTGCGGGTCTCCGCGTCTGCCCGCGGCCCACCGCCGGATTCGCCGGTGAGCAGGCTCTGTGAATCGCGATCGCCCGACTGCGGCTGGCCTTTCGCAAATCGGAGATCGCCCACCCCGCACATGTGTCGACGATGATCAGCGGTGGGCAGGGTACAGAAGCTCGTCGTGGTCCACTGATGCCGAGTGGACCTTGCCCTGGCTCTTCTGCAGCGGGAAGATAGGGAAGACGGGGTCGTCCGAGTTGACAGTATCCGGCAAGAGGTGAGCTCGGAGCAGTTCGCGAATGACCATCCTGAGGGGCTTTCCCTCAAGCCGGGCACGCCGCCGAAGGAGGTCGTACTCGACTTGAGAGACCTCAGTCTGAACAAGCCGCATCGATCGTGGACAGTGAACCTTGAGCCACAAAGGGTTACATCCACATCAGTGCGGTGCAGTGGTACCTTGGGGGTGCCCTTCTATCGCGGTGACTGCGACTCCTCTACGGGAATTGCGGTCGGCTGACGAGCGCACGTCGCCCACTGGCAGTGGCCGGATTGGACTGTGTCTATCGTACCTGGCGCGTTTCGGCTGGGGCGTGCCCGGAAGGGGAGGTAAGTCCCCGGTCCGGGAGCGTACCTTTCTCCCGTCGGGAGATGCGTCGCCGAAAGCTTCGTGCGTCCGCTCCGGCCGTCGCAGCGGACGCCGGCCCATCGACCGGAGAGGATGCTCTCCGTTGGCCGATGCCGGCTCTGCGTTATGCCTTCGCGCTGAACGTGACGGCTACGGTGGTCCCTGCTCCGTTAACGGTCACCTTCGGAGGCACGCCGGAACTCCGGTAGCCGGTCTCCACTCCGATCCTGTAGCCGTAGGTCCGGTTGGTGAGCTCGAAGACGATCGGGTCGTCGACGGGGCTCGATTTCGTAACGCCCTTCACCGTCACGGACCAAGTACCGGACAGGAGGCCCGTCTCGGTGAACGTAATGGCGTACGCGTTAACGAATGTCAGCGTCACCCGTGCGCTCCTGGCCACGTTCAGGGACCCGGGAACGGCGACCACGGTCTTTCCTTCCCTCGCCGTGATGTTCTGCCCGACGAGAGGAGACACGACGCCGAAGGCATACGACTCAGCCGAAGTCAAGTTCGCGTACTTGATGCGCGGGGAGGTCGCGCACTTCTCGTAGCCGTCGAGCTGTAGGCACCAGGTCTGCTGCTTCGCGAGCCCCTTCTCGTGGAACGTAAGCGTGCTCGTCCTCGACTTCGCGAAGTCGACCGTGCAGGCGGCCGACCCTTGGACGGACAGGAGTCCCCCGGACGCGGTGTAAGCGCAGCCGTCGCCCGCGGAGATGGAACTCCACCCGTAATGCGCCGGGCCCTCGACAAGCATTGGGTACGAGCCGTTGGGCGAAGTGAACCGGATGGTCGATGCAGCTTCGTGAACGACGCTGCCATTCAGCTCCACCAACCAGCCGTGCTTCTCGAGGATCTTCACGGGCAACCCCATCTCGGACAGCGTCACGGAGTAGCGCAGGATCTCGAAGTGAACGGGCTCCGCCAGCGGCCCGCCGGAGACCTGGAGCTCCCCCGGAGCAGCTCCCCAGCTGCGGTTCTCTGCGGCGAGCCGGTAGCCGTGGCTGCCGTTCGGCGCTCCAACAACGATCTGGTCCGTAGTGGAGCTCTGACCGCCTGCTCCGCTAACGTTGACGAACCACTTGGCTCCCGACGGAAGCCCTGACTCCGTGAACGTCACGGGATAGAGGACCGCACCGAACGAAATCTCTTGCGAGACCCCCGCCCCACGAACCAGCACACCACCGCTGCTAGGGTCCGGGGTTCCGGAGGCGTTGGTCGTCACCGAGAGCGAGTAGCTGCCATTGACTTCGGCGAACTGGATCGGTAAAGGACCCGCCGTGATCGAGGTCCCGTTCAAGTCGACGGTCCAGCTCCTGTCGGACGGAAGTCCCGACTCCGTGAAGGTCACCGAAAACAACGGGGCGAACACGATGGATACGGTAGCGGGCGCACCATCGACGTCGACCTCCCCTGCGGAAGGGACCGCGTGATATCCCGGGATGGCCGGAACCGAAAAGGCGTACGTGCCGTCGGGCTCCGATAAGCCAATAGACGCCCCACCGAGGCCGAGAGTCCCGTTCAGTAGAACCGACCAGATCGTACCTCCGACCAGACCGGACTCGGTGAACGTAACCGGGTACGTCTCGCCGGTGATGGGAACGAAGGTGATCGTCTCTGAAACTGGCGCGCCCGATACTCTGACGGAGCCCGAGTTCTCGCTCGCGGAGTAACCGCTCACGGGAAGCACGCTGAACGGATACTGACCGTTCCAGTCGCGGAAGCCGATCGAGGTGGAGGTCGAGAGGTTTGCCACGCCCGCCAGGAGCACAATCCACGGGGTGTCCGACGGCAGGCCGCTCTCCGAGAAGGTAACTGGGAACGAGCTGGCGGAGGCGGTCGGAAAGACCGAGAGGTTGTCCGAGTTGAAATTTGTGAGGTAGACCGAACGGGTGGTGGGGTCGTACGCCACCGCGTACGGCAGCTGACCCACGCCGAACGTGGCAGCGACGGAGCTGGTTCCGGGGTCGATGACGGAAACATTGGCAGATGCGTAGTTGGCGACGTAGACGAGCCCGTTCCCGCTATCGAAGGCGACCCCGTCCGGGTTTGTACCCACGGGGATCGTCGACACCACGGTATCGGTTACCCCGTTGACGACGACGATCGACCCGTCCGGGAAGTTGTTCGCGACGTAGAGGTCGCCGTCGGCCGAGTCGTAGGCCAGAACGTTACCGGTGGTCGCGCCGCCGGGGCTAAGGTCGCGGGTCGGCGACACCGGTATGGTGCCGATCACGTCGTTCGTGGCAGTGTCGATCACGGAGAGAGTACCGGAGGCGAGATTCACCACGAACACCTGGCCCGAGGTCGGGTCGTACGCCGCGCCGTAGGGTAGGTCACCCACGGGGATGTTGTCGGCGACCGTTTGCGTCGCTCCGTCAATCACCGTGACATTGTTGGACCCGTCGTCAACCACGTAAAGGTAGCCGTTGGCAGGGTCGAAAGCGACCGAGTACGGGTCGACGCCGACCGGAATGGAACGGACCACCGTCCGGCTGAGGGATCCACCACCGAGACGTTGCCGGAGTAATAGTTCGGAACGTACAGGTAGCCGTTGGTCGAGTCGAACGCGGCGATGACAGGGTTGCTTCCGACAGGAATCGAACCCACGGTTGAGTTCGAGTTCGGATCGATGATGGTGAGGTTGTCGGAGATCTGGTTCGAGACGTAGAGGAGGCCGTTGTCAGGGTCCAGGACGACACCTTGGGGGTGGGTCCCAGCGGGAACCGAGACTGGGTCCATCAACGGCCGAGCCGCCTCCGTCGAGGCGCGGCGAGGGACGCCGGCCCCGCCTGACCGGCTGAGGGTGGCCGAGACACGCGACGTGGGGTGGGCCGAGGATCCCAACGGGCCCGAGCTGCCCACTGCAAGCCCGCCCACCAGGAGAAGCGCTACGACGAGACAGACCAAGGGCAAATCCCCGCGGAGCGTACGCGGCCCCATATGAGGCACTCTTGATGGAGGGCTTCCTTGGGTCCCCACGTGCATTTTTTTCCAACGACCGCGACTGGCTTCCGCCATATAGAGTTGTGCGAAACATAACCGTTGTGGACGAAAGCGAGCCCCCGCTCGCGTACGACCGCCTTGTGGTAGGTACCAAGTCTCGGCTGGAGGCGATTGTCTGGATTGCGGGCTCTCGGCATCGTCCTCTGCTGGGAGAAACTACCGGCGCAGAATTCGCTCACGAGAGCCGCTTTGTCTGGGGATGTCGCTCCGGCGGACAATCGGCGGGAGCGTGGCGGAGGTCCGGCCGTCAGTAAGGGATAGGATCAACGGCTATTGCGCACACTGCTCGACCCGGAGCCCGCACTTGGGCCCGAGCGTCAGGCCACAGACGCCGCGACTCGGCGATGAGACAACTCCGTAGGTCTGCGACGCGGTCGAGTTGGCGGAGGGAGCGACCGCCCTCACCGGCGCCCCGGAGGAATAAGTTCGACGGCGCGCCCTCATATACCCCTCCCGAGTCCGCGCCGGGCCTTCGGGCACCGCATGAAAGCGCTATTTGGAACCGCAAAGAGAGGAAAATCGCCATACTATACCGGTGTCGGCATCGCCGCGGGCGTTTTGGTCGCCCTCGGGCTCGTGCTGTCGCTGGCCGCGGCCGGTGCGACACCGGCGGCGCACCCACAGACGAATGCGCCTGGGTCGGGCGGCGGGGATCCCCCGTCGGTCGTCTCGGGTCCGCCTATCCCCATCACCCTTCCCGGCGCCCGGGGGCCCCGGGGTTGAACGGCTTCGGGGTCGCGTCCGTCTGGCCCGTCGTGGTCTCAGGCGCTCCCGCGCATGCGGTCGGCAACGCTTCTTATGCCGGCGAGGTCGTCGTGACGAACGTCGTCAACGGTAGCTCGACCGATCTCCTGAGCCCTCAGCCGTCGTTCGGCCAGGATTACGGGCTGTCCGTCGCCCTGTCGCCGAGCCTTCTCGTGGTTGGCGCCCCTGGTGTCACCTCCGGTCTTCTCGGCGCCGTGTACGTTTACAACCCCACGTCGCTCCATGTGATCGCGACGCTCCACGACCCGAACGCCCAGAACGGCAGCATGTTCGGCTGGTCGGTCGCGACCTACGGCAACACGGTCGTCGTCGGCGCACCCGAGGAGAACGGGACGACCAACAACACGGGCGCGGTGTACGTCTTCACGAGCCCGACCTGGTTCGCCAGCACGCTCTCCAGCCCCTTCCAGACCCCCGGGGGCGAGTTCGGCGCGTCGGTCTCCATCAGCGGCTCGAACGTGCTCGTGGGCGCGCCGGGAGAGAACTACAGCGGCGTTCCGTACGCAGGCCGGGCTTTCGAGTTCAGCGCCACGACCGGCTCGCTGCTCCGTAGCTTCGCATCCCCTCACCCGGTGACCGGTGGGTATCTGATTATCGGGCAGGCCGGATTTGGCAACTCCGTCTCGATCGTCGGTAACATCGCCGCGATCGGCTCGCCATCCGAACCGGGTCCGTACTCCCTGAACCCGAACGCCAGTGGTGTGGTCTACTTCTACAACTTCGCGAACGGCTCCCGTGTCGCCCTCACCGCGCCCCATCCCGAGTACTCGGGGCTCTTCGGGGCCTCGGTGTCGCTTGGTCTCGGCGGCGCGTGGCTCGCAGTCGGAGCGCCCCTCGCGAACAGCACGACCATGTACGGCTCGGGGGAAGCGTACGTCTACAGTGTCCAGTCCGGCTCCTTCGAGTCCAGCAGCTTCGCGAGCCCCAACCAGTTCACGAGCGGCCTGTTCGGGTTCGGCGTGGCCGTTAGTGGCAGTCAGGTCATTGTCGGGGCTCCCGGAGAGGCAAGCCAGCTCGGCCACGCCTACGTCTTCCGGAACCCGTCCTACGCACTGGTCGCTGGATCGAGCCCGCTCGCCTACTCGAACTTCGGCAGCTCGGTCGCGGCCTCCGGACACATGGTCGCGATCGGCGCACCCGGCTGGAATGGGGACGACGGGGCGGTCTGGGTGTTGAACACGGCGACGAACAAGGAGTATCGGCTCACCGCCCCGGGAGGCATCACCGGAGCAGAGTTCGGGCTATCGGTCGCAGTCAGCGGTTCGACGCTCGCCGTCGGAGCCCCGGCGTACAACGGCACCCTGGGTGCCGTGTTCCTGTTCAACGTCGGCACCGGCGCGTTCCTCGGGTCCGTGGCGGTCCCGACGGCGATAGCGAACGCGACCCCGCTCTTCGGCTACTCGGTCGCCCTCAGCGGGACGCACCTGGTCGTCGGAGCGCCCGGCGCGCACAACCTGACCGGTATGGCGTTGGTCTGCAGCACGTCGACCGAGACTTGCCCGACGGAGTTCGCTCCGATGGCGAACGGGTCGTACTCGCTCGTGGGCTACTCGGTCGCCGTCAACGGCACCACCGCCGTCATCGGCGCGCCCGCCGCGAACACGACCAGCGGACCGTTCCATCCGTTCGAAGGTGCGGCGTGGGAGGTCGACTTCTCCGGTAGCTTGGTCGTGACAAACCTGAGCGTCCCAACGCCGGGGAACACCGATCTCTTCGGGCTCAGCGTGTCGATTGACGCCGGGCAGATTGCGGTCGGGACCCCCGGACTCAACGTCTCGGGAACCAACGTTTCCGGTGCCGTCTACCTGTACAACCGGACGACCGCCGCGCTGACGATGACCTTCTACAGCCCTAACCCGGGCCAGTCGGGTCGCTTCGGGACCGCCGTCGCCATCTCGGGGGTCAGCCTGGTTGTCGGCGCGCCCGAGGAGAACTCTACGTCGGCAGCCTACGGCTTCGTATTGGATGCCGGGGACGCCTACGTGTTCAACGCCCAGACGGGGGCGCTGACCTACGTGTTCGCGGACCCGAACGCCCAGACGGGCGGGCAGCTCGGTGCGGCGGTTGCCGTCTCCGGCTCGACCGCGGTCATCGGAGCACCGTACGAGATGGAGTTCGGAGCCACCTGGACGGGGAGCGCCTACATCCTGTAGGACGCGTCGCGCACTGACCCAACCCTCCCGTGAAAGCGGGAGGGTTCAACCATTTCCATTTTCCTTCTCTTCTCCGACTTGAGCTGAGCCGATCTCTCGACTCAGGCGATCGAGTGCATCCACCTTCTCCGAGAGGCGGGTTCCGATGGTTTCGAGCTCCGGGGGGCTGATCTCGGTGGGGGGATGTTGGGCGGCTCGGTCCAACCGGGCCGCCTTCCGCTCCGTGAGGTCTTCGTCCTGCTCTCGATAGGCCTCTCGGTGGGTGAGGACCCACCAGACCACCGCGGAGAGCTTCCGGGCGGCTGCGACCTGAGCCTTCGGCTGCCCAATCTGCTTCACCTTCTTCTGATAGAAACGCTTGACCGCCGTCTCTTGGCGGGCGAGCAGCATCCCCATCACCGCCCCGCAGAGGAAGCGCTTCAGCACCATGTCCCCGGGCTTGACATGACGGTGCGAGCTGACCACTCCGCCGGAGTTGTCGGCCCGCGGGACCAGCCCCGCGTAGGAGGCGAGCGCCTGCTTTGATTCGAAGCGCCGGATGTCGCCGATCTCGGCGACCAGGGCCACCGCGGTGTAGTAATCCACCCCGGGAATCGACATGAGCAGGCGGACGTCCTCGCGGTCCGTCGCCAGTTGGGCGAGCGTGCGCTGGAGGTCCTCCTCCTGTTCGGCCAGGTAGGTCAGCTGCCTCAGGTATCGGGCCAGCGCCGCTCTCTCCTCGAGGGGGAGCGGGAGCCGAGTCAGTCGTTGAAGACCCCGGACCCCGAAGAAGTCGGTGACCCCACCCATCTCTCCGTCGAGGAGGTTCCGAGTGACCAGAGCGTGAACCTGGTTCTTGACGAGGGTCACCTTGCGTCCCAGGTCCTGACGCTGGCGCACCACGAAGCGCATTCGGTCGATCTCGGGCGGAGGGAGATAGCACTCGGGAAGGAAGCCCGCCTGGTAGAGGTGGCCGAGTTTGGCGCTGTCCCGAACATCGGTCTTCACGGGACTCTTGGCAATCAGGGCCACGTCCCTCGGTGACGCCATGTGCAGCTCCCGACCGGCCTCCTTCAGCAGGGTCGCGACCGCCTTCCCCGACGTGCTCGCCTCGAGGACGATGGGGGTGTTGGACTCGACCTCCCCGGCCAGCGCATGGAGCGCACTCCGAGTGGTGGGGAACGTCCAGACCCTCTTCGTCTTTCCGTCCGGGCCCAGGTAGGTCGCGGTCGTGGTCGCCTTGTGGACATCCAACCCCAAACACGGGGCGGGGATCCAGTTCGTGCTCTCGTTCACCAAGTTCTCTCCTCCTTTAGTAGGCGAATCCGGTCCCGGGTCTCGACAACCTCCCGTACGCGCAATCGTACCCGATGGGTTCGAGGCGCAGATGGACCCGTCGTAAGGGCGGCCACACTTTCCAACGCGTGCTCGACGCAAAAGGGTTGACGGCCGCCCAGGCCCGGATTCACGAGCCGCGTGAATGGCGGGCGCCTCATCAGCCCGCTTTCAGGTCCACTCCCGTGAAAGCGGGAGGGTTCAACCATTTCCATTTTCCTTCTCTTCTCCGACTTGAGCTGAGCCGATCTCTCGACTCAGGCGATCGAGTGCATCCACCTTCTCCGAGAGGCGGGTTCCGATGGTTTCGAGCTCCGGGGGGCTGATCTCGGTGGGGGGATGTTGGGCGGCTCGGTCCAACCGGGCCGCCTTCCGCTCCGTGAGGTCTTCGTCCTGCTCTCGATAGGCCTCTCGGTGGGTGAGGACCCACCAGACCACCGCGGAGAGCTTCCGGGCGGCTGCGACCTGAGCCTTCGGCTGCCCAATCTGCTTCACCTTCTTCTGATAGAAACGCTTGACCGCCGTCTCTTGGCGGGCGAGCAGCATCCCCATCACCGCCCCGCAGAGGAAGCGCTTCAGCACCATGTCCCCGGGCTTGACATGACGGTGCGAGCTGACCACTCCGCCGGAGTTGTCGGCCCGCGGGACCAGCCCCGCGTAGGAGGCGAGCGCCTGCTTTGATTCGAAGCGCCGGATGTCGCCGATCTCGGCGACCAGGGCCACCGCGGTGTAGTAATCCACCCCGGGAATCGACATGAGCAGGCGGACGTCCTCGCGGTCCGTCGCCAGTTGGGCGAGCGTGCGCTGGAGGTCCTCCTCCTGTTCGGCCAGGTAGGTCAGCTGCCTCAGGTATCGGGCCAGCGCCGCTCTCTCCTCGAGGGGGAGCGGGAGCCGAGTCAGTCGTTGAAGACCCCGGACCCCGAAGAAGTCGGTGACCCCACCCATCTCTCCGTCGAGGAGGTTCCGAGTGACCAGAGCGTGAACCTGGTTCTTGACGAGGGTCACCTTGCGTCCCAGGTCCTGACGCTGGCGCACCACGAAGCGCATTCGGTCGATCTCGGGCGGAGGGAGATAGCACTCGGGAAGGAAGCCCGCCTGGTAGAGGTGGGCGAGTTTGGCGCTGTCCCGAACATCGGTCTTCACGGGACTCTTGGCAATCAGGGCCACGTCCCTCGGTGACGCCATGTGCAGCTCCCGACCGGCCTCCTTCAGCAGGGTCGCGACCGCCTTCCCCGACGTGCTCGCCTCGAGGACGATGGGGGTGTTGGACTCGACCTCCCCGGCCAGCGCATGGAGCGCACTCCGAGTGGTGGGGAACGTCCAGACCCTCTTCGTCTTTCCGTCCGGGCCCAGGTAGGTCGCGGTCGTGGTCGCCTTGTGGACATCCAACCCCAAACACGGGGCGGGGATCCAGTTCGTGCTCTCGTTCACCAAGTTCTCTCCTCCTTTAGTAGGCGAATCCGGTCCCGGGTCTCGACAACCTCCCGTACGCGCAATCGTACCCGATGGGTTCGAGGCGCAGATGGACCCGTCGTAAGGGCGGCCACACTTTCCAACGCGTGCTCGACGCAAAAGGGTTGACGGCCGCCCGGCCCGGATTCACGAGCCGCGTGAATGGCGGGCGCCTCATCAGCCCGCTTTCAGGTC
>CAVRCS010000005.1:0-271414 GCA_963719635.1 uncultured Thermoplasmata archaeon
ACGCCGAGCGCATCCTGGCCAGCTACTGGCAGGTGAACAACACGGCCAACGAATCACGGTCAGACACCCTGCTGAAGACTGTCGAGGCAGGCAGCAGCTACAGCATGGACGCCGGCACGTACCAGATGGACCGGGTGACCGACCCGGCCAACCGCCAGTACACCGCGTTCACAGCGGAGAACGCGACGTACTACATCCCGCGCCAGCCGGCGGGGGTGTACCCGCGGTGGTTCGTCGCCAGGGTCACCTATGCCAACCTGGCTGCTCCCCAGCACGCGACCGGGGCCGGGTACGTGCTGTTCACCCAGGCAGCCAAGAACGCCCCGTGGAAGAACGACCTGGAACCCTACATGCTGCCGGGCACCGGGCCGGGTCCGTTCATCGAGACCGACTCCCACGGCTACGCCATCGCGGCCAGCGCATCAGACGAGGCAGGGCTGAGCGTCACGTCCGCGCAGGTCCAGGAGGCGACCGCCGAGTCCCTGGACGGCAGCTCCACCACGGTCAAGAATCCCGGCAACCTCGCCGACCTGCGCGACGAAGCCTACTTCTCCGGGAAACTGCCCGCCGGATCAACCGACACCGACAAGCACTCGGCGTCGGGCCGGATCTTCGCCCTGAAGACGGCCGGCGGCGGCGTCCTCGCGTTCTACGCCCTCACGGCGCAGCTCACCCTGGCACCCCCGCCCGGCCAGACCTTCCAGGTCAGCATCCCCGGCTTCTACTCCTCCAGCCAGACCCTGACGTCGGCCACCGTCGAGTACGCCGAGCAATTTGCCACCTATATCCCGCCGGACCAGGCGAGCCCGCAGATCCTCGCCGACGCGTCCGGCATCACCGGACGCGAGTAGATGACCGGCTGCGCGTTACCGGCCAGCAATTCCCGCAGCTCGCCCGGGGCAGGCCGCGCATCCGGAGGAGACTGACCCGCCGGATGCGCGGCTGAAGCCCGGCGATCGAGGACCAGGCCACCCGCGGCAAGCAATCCGCCAGGAGATAAGACCGATGAACATTCACGACATGCAGCACGACACAGCCGCCGCGCAGCAGATCATCAAGGCCCTGGCCCTGCCCGCCCTGAGCAGGGCATCTGAGCCGCCGCGCCCGATGCCGCTCAGCCACCTCCCCCGGCTGCCGCGCGAGACTTCCATGCTGTACACCATCGGGCGAGTCGATCGTTCCGGACGGGTCACGAACCGCGGAATCACCGACGCCGTGCGGTGGCAGCCCGGCGACCGGCTCGCGATGACCCTCACCCCCAGCGCCGTCGTCTTCTGCCCAGCTCCCGACGGGCTCCTCCGCGTTCCGCCCAGGCCCTGCATCGCCATCCCCGTGACCGCCCGCCGGCTCCTCAGCATCACCCCCGGCGACGAGCTGCTCCTCGCCGCGGCCCCCGAATACCGCATCGTGATCACGCACACGATGCAGGCGGTGGAAGACATGCTCACCTCGTTCTACGCCCAGATCGCGGCAGACGAGGTCCCGCAGCCATGACCGGCACCAGCGAGCACGGCACCGGCTGGAGTGACCTGGACGCGGCCCGCCTTCTCCTCGAAAAGCTGGGAGTGCGGCCCGCCGACCTGATGGCAGCCCCGGCCAGGGCGGAGTTCCCGCTGATCGCCGACTACATACCGCTCGTGGAGAAAGCGGTCACCACGGGAACCCGGCGCGTCTACGGCCCGTACTGGGCCAAAGTGGTCCGGGAATGGGGACACAGGCACGTCAACGAGCCCACCGCGCTGGAGATCAGCCAGCTCGCCGAGCAGGTCAGGGAAGGCGCCGTGCAGCGCAGGAACGCCCGCGGAGGACGCGGCGCCGCCGAGCACCTGATCGGCGCGCTCCGGTGCATGTACGGCTACCTAGTCGCCGACGGCATCCTCACCCAGGCCGAGAACCCGGCCGCACGGGCACAGAAGCCGCGCAGGCTCCGCAGCGCCCGCATGGCACTGCCCGATAGCCGCCTCGACGAACTGTGCCGGGTCGCGTCCTCGACCGGCAACGACCCGGCCCTGGACGCGCTCCTGCTGCGGCTGCACATGGAAACCGCATGCCGCCGCGGCGGCGCCCTCGCGCTCGACGCCACACGACCTGGACCCGGAGCAGTGCCTGATCCGGCTACGCGAGAAAGGCGAGACAGTACGCTGGCAGCCCGTATCGCCGACACTGATGAGCCACCTCCTCGCCCACGGCGAGAGCCGGGGCGGACTCGGCAACGGCCAGCGCCTGCTGCGATACGCCAACGGCAGGCCGATCACCAAGAAGCGCTACGAGCTATCTGTGGCGGCGGCTCGGCGAGCACCTCGCCTGGGTCGAGACCCTCCAGGTCAGCATGTACTGGATCAGGCACACCATACTGACCTGGGTAGAGCGGAACTTCGGCTTCGCCGTCGCCGAAGCCTACGCCGGCCACGAGGACAACGGGAGAGGATCACGCTCCATGGGCGCCATGGCCACCTACGTCCGGGCCGGCCTGCCCGAGGTGGCGACCGCCCTCGCCGCCCTCACCGGAGAACCCCACCCGCTGGCCATCAAAGACCCCGGCACAGGCCCCGCCGACGAACGCCGGCATTTGATCCTGGCCCGCCTTGCAGCCAGAACCACCCGCGCAGGCCCGCACCGTTGTCCTCCCCGGCGGCCGCCATGGCAGATCGTCCCGGAGCTGACGCAGCCTCGGTAGAGCGCACCGAGGGGGCCTATGGGCGGCGGGTAGATCTGGAGCGCAGGTCCGGGGCCATAAGAGTTCAGGTCTTACGGGTGAAGGAAGGAGTGGACGTGGCCCACCTGGCTGAGGTCCCGGGACTTCGACGAGCGGCTCGCCGCGTTCCAGTCGGCTACGTTAGGGAGCTTCGGCCTGGTCAGAGGCAGGTGCTTGCGGCTTACTCCGCCCGTCACCTCATGACCCCTGACCTGGCGATCGAGATGCCGACCGGTGAAGGCAAGACCCTGCTGGCTCTGCTGATCGCGGATTATGCCCTTGACCAGGGGCGGTCCGTGGCTTATCTGACTGGCACCCGTCAGCTGGCGGAGCGGGTTCAGGACGAGGCCACGGAGCTGGGGCTGGAGGTCGTCCGGTTCGCCGCGAGGGACTACGGCGGCGCCAAGCTCGATGACTATCATCAGGCCCAGGCCGTGGGCGTGATGAACTACTGGGTCTACTTCAATAGCAAGCCGGTTCCGCAGCCAGCCGACCTGGTCACTTCGATGACGCCCACCTCGCCGAACAGCCGCCAGCGGTCTGCACCCTGCGTATCCCGGACAAGCTCGGTCCTGCCCGCAAGCTATACCGGACGATCTGCGATCTGGCCGTCGCGCACACCGATGCCTACGCCGGGCTGCAGGCGATGCGCGACGGCGCCGCTCGTCCCGGCACCCCGCCTGAGCTGCTGTCCTTCAGCGACTGGGCCGCAATCGCCACGGCCGCGCGTGACGCGATCGATGCATCACCCCTGGTAGCGGACGTCACGCTCAAAGGCGAGACCGACGAGGTAAAAGCGGAGGTCAAGAAGCTCAGGGACGAGATCAAGTGGGTGTGGCCGAAGATCCGTGAGCACCTCACCAAGTGCGGCGTCCTGATCGGGCCATCGGGGATCGAGATCCGCCCGTACCACCCGCCGACAGCGCTGAACACCGGGTACAGCCATGCCAGGCAGCGGATCTACCTGTCGGCGACCCTCGGCTCAATGGACGACCTGCAACGGCGCGTCGGCGGCGGCCAGGTCACCCGCCTGGTGACCGCGCAGCCGCTGCCCGCCGGCACGACGGGCGAGCGCATGTTCGTGCTGAACCCGTCGCCTGCCGAGGCCCTCGACCCGGACGTGCTCGACTGGGCGCTGTCAGGCAAGCCGACGCAGCCGGAGGGAAGGCGGCCTGGCTAGCTTTCCGACCTGCCGCTATCGGAGATTCCCTCAGGTCCATGCCATCTACTGTGGCGGCTGAGCCGACCGGAATGCAGGCATGCCGGGCGTCGTCATCGAGTACGCGATGCTCGCCGGCGTGGGTCTGTTAGAGGAGTACTCGCGCGCTCGCGCCCAGGAGCGCGAGGTCGCCGAGCATCTGGACGATGAGCACGACCCGGGCAGTGATGTCGCCGAAACCCACCGTCGGGAAGACGGTCACGCTGAAGTACAGGGCGTCCGTGCGGGTCAGCGGCTGGGTAAGCTCGCCACAGAGGCCCGCTCCATCAAGAAGTACATCGAGGCGAACAGCACCACATAGACGGGGACGATCACCCCCAGCGCCTCCAATACGCGCATCGCCGGGTAGCGCGACCCGGCGACTGTCCTGATCTGCCAGACCATGACGCCCGCGAAGACCGACAGGCCGACCAGAAGACGCGCTGCCGTGGTGGCATCTCCACGGCTGGTCCAGTGGTAGCAGGTAGTCCAGTGGAGCAGGTAGTACAGAACCACCAGCACTGTCGTGTTCAGCAGAGCGCATAGCACTGCCCCGATAATGAGCCGCCGCCGTTTTGCCCGTGGCAGTTCCTGGACGAGCTTGCTGATCGGTTATCTGCACCCCGCGGAGCCTAGATAAGAACGCCAAGGCTAACTGCCTGCGCGATGGAGGAAGGTCATCCGGTTGGGGTGATCCCAGCGTGTGCGGGTGCTGCTGGGCTAGCATCAGTGTCACGGGAACGAGCCATGGTGCGTACCGGCAAGCGGTATCACGCCGCCCCTGCCCGGAGGAGGGGGCCATGACAGCGAACACCGACGGTGCTTTCCCCCGGAGGTCGAGTACGCAGGCACGAACGCGACTACGTCTCGTTCCAGGCCGCCGCCAAGGACGGCAAGGTTGAGTTCGCGACGGAAATCTAACATGGCCCCCGGCGCCGCACGGCCGGTCGGGGAAACGGTCGTGTCTGAGGCGGCGCGAGCCCAGTGGCCAGGCGCCGCAGCGCCCAGGCGCTGGCAGGGTGGATGCGCCGGGGAAGCAGGTACCGCCGATGAGTGAGGCGGCTGCTGCCCCGGCCGATCCGGGCGCGACGATCCGGAGCAAGCCCTACCGGGTCCTGCTCGTCCTGGCCGCGCTGATCGGCGTGCTGGTCTCGTTCGCCTCCTGGTGCTTCCTGGAACTGGTCCACTGGATCCAGCAAGAGGTGTACCAGCGCCTGCCCAGCGGGCTGGGACTGCATCCGGTCCCCTGGTGGTGGCCGCTGCCGGTGCTGGCGGTGGCCGGGGTGCTGGCGGCCGTCGCGATCATCCGGCTGCCCGGCCACGGCGGCCACATCCCGTACGAGGGGATCAAGGCCGGCGCCACCCAGCCGGCCGATCTGCCGGGCATCCTGCTGGCCGCGCTGGCCACCCTCGGCCTCGGCCTGGTGCTGGGACCAGAAGCCCCGCTCATCGCCCTCGGCAGCGGCCTGGCGGTCCTGGCCGTGCGCCGGGTCAAGAAAGACACCCCCGACCAGGCCATGGCGGTGCTTGCCGCCAGCGCGGCGTTCGCCGCGATCGCCACCATCTTCGGCTCGCCGGTCATCGGCGCGATCATCTTGATCGAGGCCGCCGGGCTCGGCGGGCCGATGCTGCCCCTGATCTTGCTGCCGGGCCTGATGTCCGCCGGGATCGGCTCGGTCATCTTCATCGGCATGGGCCACTGGACCGGGCTCAGCTCCAGCGCCTACGCGCTGAGCCTCTCTCGCTGCCCGCGTTCTCCACCCTGACCGCCGCCGAGTTCGGCTGGGCCATCGTGCTCGCCGCTCGCCGCCGCCCTGGCCACCTTCGCGATCACCGATCTGGCCCGCCGGTCGGCGCAAGTGGTCGCCCGGCAGCCCTGGCTGCTGATCCCGGCGGCCGCCCTGGCCGTCGCCGGCCTGGCCATCGGGTTCGCCCAGATCACCCACCAGCCAGCCGATACCGTGCTGTTCTCCGGCCAGGACGCCTTCAGCTCCCTGATCAAACAGGGCACCGCCGTGTCCCTGTCCACCCTGGCGTTCCTGCTCCTGTTCAAGGGCGCGGCCTGGAGCATCTCGCTGGGCAACTTCCGCGGCGGCCCGACCTTCCCGGCCCTGTTCCTCGGCGCGGCCGCGGGCCTGCTCGCCGCGCACCTGCCCGGGTTCTCCGAAACCCCCGCCGTGGCCGTGCTGATGGCCGCCACGGCCGTGTCCATCCTGGAACTCCCGCTGTCCGCAACCATCATCACCTTGCTGCTGACCTCCAAAGCCGGAATCGCCACCGGCCCGCTGATCATCGTCGCCGTCGTGGTCGCCTACCTCACCACCCGGACACTATCGGCGACCCGCGCCCCCGCTGCTGCCCCCGCCGCCAACCCGCCGCACCCTCGCACAGCACCGCAACGGCAAACCCGGGCGGCGGTCAGACATGACCACCGAACATAACCCCCGCCGCCGCCCTTAGCCCGCAGCGCCGGACGGGGCCGGCCGGCCGGAACGCGCCCGTGCCATCCACCGGGGAGGCCACGCCGCCGCTCCTGGAGCACCTCGGTGTCAGGCCGCTCAGGGAGCTAACAGCGGGGGAGGTCCGTGCCGGGCTCGAGACGCTCAGTGCCGCGGGCCGACACTAGCGCGGCCTCTGCCTTTGCAGAGGCCGACCGACGCGCGCCGGCCCCACGCCCACGGCACACCGCTGATCGGCCGGGCTCACCGGGCGGGGAACCCGGGTGGTGCGCGTGCCGTCTTCCCCGGCGACTCATTGTCCCTCTCCCGGGCCGCGCCTAGGTCGCCCTTGCGGGACGTCGCTGCGATCGGCTTGGCCGAACCTAGACCCGGTGGTCACTCGCAAGGGTTGCAGCGCCTGCGAGGAAGACGGGGAAGGCCGGCCGATCGACACGCTCCGATCCGGATGATGTCCCTGGCGGGTTTGGGAGCGATGCTCGTATTACCCGGACTCGACGCAGGTCAAGACGATGACGCGCCCCAGCATCGGGACGCCTTCGGTCGGGATGACGCGGAGGAACGGCCGTGCTGCTGCTTAACCTTGTCCTAATCGGCCTGGCGATAGCATTCGACCCGCTGCCGCTGACGGCATTCACCGTGGTGCTGCCCTCCAGCCGCGGGGCGCGAAAGGGCGCGGCCACCGTGATGGGGGCCAAGCTGTCCAGCTGGGAGAGCTACCTCGCGCTGTCCCTGTTCTGCGTCCTGGCTTCGTCGTCCTACCTGGCCATGGAGATCTACGCCGGTTTCCGGCCCGGCCAGAGCCAGGCGTCCCTGGCCAGGTTCAGGACCTGGATGAACACCCGCACCGACCAGGTGATCATCGCGGGCAGCTTGATCCTGGGTTTCTGGCTTATCGGAAGCAGCATCTACCTGATCGTCAGCTGAGACCGCCGTAGATCTCCCTCACATGCGAGCTGCGCATTCCTGCTTGAATCGCGGGCAGGATCGCAGGATCCACAGACCGCCGCCCGCTGCTGAGCAGACACCTGGTTGCGGGCCTGGCCGCTCGCGACGTCGAGGCTATCGCCGCGCTCTACGCCGCCACGGCCGTGTATCGCTGCCGCGTTTCGCCGGGTGTACTGGCCGGGTCCGGCGGCTCTAGGCCGAGCGTGGCGATCAGCCAGGCCTTGCGGTCGCCGCGGTGATCCTTAGGTCATCGAGCTTGAGGCCGTACGGTTGTCCCGCAGGAACTCCACCATCTCCCCGCTGTACCGGTCGTCGGCCAGCGCCGTGCAGGCGGTCGCCGGGCGGGGGATCATGACGCCGCCCGCTTGAGCCAGCGATCACGGGCGGCGAGGACCGGACCGAGCATCCCTTCGTCGATCCCGAACCCGCCGAGCCACTCCGAGATGATCACATCGACCCGTCCCGACAGCTCGATCTCCATGACATCGCCATGGAACACCCGGACGATCTGCGCGACCCCGTTCGCGGCGGCCAGCCCCTGCGCCACGGCGGCGACCGCCGTCCGCTCCACCGCGTAGACGCAAAGCCGGGACCGAGGACAGCTACGTAACACCGCTGGTCTGCGCGGTCCAGGCTCGCGCCGCCTTGCACCGCGGCGACACCCGGCAGCGCGCCGGGAACTCATCGCCGCTCAGCGCCAGCGGCCTTTGCCGACCGTCGCGATACCTCATGTGGCCGTTCAGGCGCGGATCGAGCTCGGCTCGTTGTCCACTCGCGCTGGCTGACTTGGCAGGGGCCGGGACGCTGATGCGGGAGATTGATGAGATTCTTCAGCGACGGCCACACCTGGGAACTCTGGTCGGCGAGGCCCAGGAGCTGCATACCCAACTCGCCGCCGAGCGCGGCCCCAGCACGCTCGGAGCCTCCCGCGCTGACCGCCGCCGAGCTGCGCGTGCTGCCGCTGCTGCTCGCCACCCACCTTTCCTATCCCGAGATCGCCGCCGAGCTATTTGTCTCGCCGAACACCATCAAATCCCAGGCATACTCCCTATTCCGCAAGCTCGGCGCCTCCTCACGCAGCCAAGCCGTCGCCCGGTCCCGTGAGCTGACACTGCTAGAGGGGTAACATCGGGCGAAAACCCAGAAGAACAAAGAGTTCTGACTGGAGCTCCGGATCCGGCGATGGCCCGCTGAGAATACGTGTCCGCCCCTCCAGCCTTTAGCGCGATTGTGCACCTCAGAACACAAGCACGGTGAATGGTGCCGTCGCGAACGCATACGCGAAGTCACGCTTGACCCCAGAGCCTCTGTGAACACTCCCGGCCCTAAGACAAGCGCAAGGCCGGAGCCTAGCCGGACGGGACACGGCCATACCCTGCAACGTGCACGATGACAGACGACGTGCCCGCTGCGTCCGATCGGCGGGTCTTCACTCGTCGCCGCGCCGCGGACTGGTGCTTGTGCGTCCGTCACCGCGGGGGTTGCGGTGCGCGCGACGGGCGTGTCCGTGGTTCCTGCTGCCTCGAGGGGCCGCAGTAGCTCCGGGTGTCGATTCATCCTTAGCGGGTGAGGTCGAGAGGGCGGGCTGGCTAGCTCTGGGGCTTCGCGGCAGAACACCTGCGCCTCGTTCAGATCCTGTCGCGCCGGACCTGAAGGGAGAGCCGTAATGGCTGAGGCACCGGCCGGCGTGCTCGTCGCGGGCTACCCGGACATCAACGGGGCGACGTCGGACTTCGGGTCGCTGGGCGGGCTCGTCCGGGACACGCAGGTCTCGATCGGCGGCGTGATCCTGGTGACGCGCTGCCCAGAGGGCAGTGTCGCGGTGCGGCAGACGTGCGGTAACCTCGGTCGCGGAGGGTTGGGGCGGGGCGCACCGCGGCGCGCAGCAGAACCCATGCCAAGAAGTTCCAGGACTTCCTGCAGGGGGTCGTCACGACCGCGACCAGCGGAGGCCAGCTGAAGCCGTACCTGCTGCTCAAGGCCGAACAGTTCGAGCGGGAGCACAAGCTCGAGATCCGGCGGCGCAGGTCGAGACGATGGGGCTGATGGCCGAGACGTTCGTCACGGTCGTCGTCGCCTTCCCGCTGTTCCTGGTGATCATCATCGCGATTTTCGCCGTCATCGGCGGCGGCGGCGTGCTGATGCTGGACATCCCCTGGGCGATCGTCCTGGTGATGATCCCGCTGAGCCAGCTCGCGTTCATTTTCTTCATGTATTCGCTCGCCCAGGAGATGCAGTAACGATGGCCGGAGCGGTGAACCCCACCTTGCGTAGCCGACCCGCGGGCCCCCCGCCGACGCCGACGTCCAAGCCGTTCTTCACGGCGGGATCCTCTACCTGATCGCCGGGGGGGCGGCGGCGGTCGTGCTGTTCGTGATCGGCGGGCTGAACTACGCCCATATCCTCGACATCGAGGTCCGCCACGGCGAAGGCTCGGCGCGAACCCCGGCGATCGACTTCTTCGTCTTCGGCATCCTCGCGCTGATCGCGCCATTGCCTCGTCGCCACGGCAGGATCCACTGTAGCAAATCGAGGACCACCTGCCGGATTTCCTGCGCGACGTCGCGGAGGCCGGCGGTTCGGCATGACGCTCTCGGACGCAATCGTGGTGGCGAGCAACGGCCGCTACGGCCTCCTCACCGACGAGATCAAGAAGATGGCCAGCCAGCTCGAGTGGGGGGTGCCGGTCGCCACCGCGCTCCGCCTGTTCGAGGAGCGCGTCCCGACGCCGCTCGTGCAGCGGGTCGTCTCGATCGTCACCCGCGCGAACGACGCCGGCGGCAACGTTGCGGATGTGCTGTCGATGGTGGCGCACGACACGCGCGAGGCGCAGCTCTCCGACCAGTCGCGCAAGATCTCGATGATGACGTACGTGACGGTGATCTACATCTCGTTCTTCGTGTTCATCGTCACCGTCTACATCATGGCGGCGGTGTTCCTGCCGCAGATGATCGTCGCGGGCAAGGGGGTCGCCTCCTCGTCGATCGCGAGTGCGGGCGCCGTGACGCTGCAGTTCGCCTTCGTCCCCATCCTCTTCCTCGCGTTCTTGGCCGCCGTCATCGTTCACGCCGTCGGCGACGGGATCATGGCCGGCGTCCTGTACAACGGCAAGATCTCGGAGGGGCTCCAGCACGCAACGATCATGCTCGCCATCGGCTGGGTGATGATGCGGTTCACGGTCCCGATCCTGAACACGTAGGAGGCTTCGGATGGCAGACAGCACGCTGGAGAGCACGGGGACGGACGACGGCAGCCTCGGCCCGCCGAAGCCGAGCCGCGACTTCCTGTCGCCATGGATGCGCCTGGGCGCCGCGCTGCGCCGCGGCTCGTCGACGCCGCGGCCCGTGAAGCTCGCGCGGCTCGGGGTCTCCGGCCAGGGCTCCGGCGACGTGACGCCGATCCCGCCGCTCGCCGACCCGCTGCAGCAGGAGCTCGACCTCATCCCGATCCTGCCCAAGGTCTCGTTCGTCCGGATCTCGCTCCAGACCGTGCGGAACGAGCACCTCTACGAGGTGATCGAGCCGCCGCTCTCGCCGATCGAGCGGAACCTCACCGAGCGGCTCCGCACCGCCCTCATCGGCGCCTTCCAGCCGCTCCCCGAGCACGACCAAGAGGCGAAGGTCGACGAGCTGCGCCGGATGGTCGACAAGCTGCTCCAGGAGTGGCAGCTCTCCCCCGGCCCGACGACGAAGGCGCGGATCCTGTACTACCTCGACCGGGACTTCATCGGCTACGGCCGGATCGAGGTGCCGATGGTCGACACCGAGGTCGAGGACATCTCGTGCGACGGCATCGGCATCCCGCTGTACATCTACCACCGCCGGTACGGCTCGATTCGCTCGAATCTCAAGTTCCAGTCGGCGCAGGAGGTGGACGACTACGTCATCTGGCTCGCCCAGCGGTCCGGCAAGCACATCTCCGTCGCCAACCCGATCCTGGACGCGACGGTCCCGGACGGCTCGCGGCTGCAGGCGACGCTCGGCAAGCATGTGACCAAGCGCGGCAGCTCGTTCACGATCCGGCGGTTCCGGGACAACCCGTTCACGCCGGTCGACCTGCTGAAGTTCAAGACGATGAGCTCGGAGATGATGGCGTACCTCTGGATCGCCATCGAAGCGGGCCAGTCGATGATGGTCTGCGGGGGGACGGCGAGCGGCAAGACGACGACGCTCAACGCGACGCTGCTGTTCATCCCGCCCCAGATGAAGATCGTCTCGATCGAGGACACGCGGGAGCTCAACCTCCCGCACGAGAACTGGGTCCCGTCCCTCACCCGCGCCGGCTACGGCGCGAAGAACATGGTCAGCGGCAAGGCGCCGGGCGAGATCGACATGTTCGACCTCCTCGCCGCCGCGCTCCGGCAGCGGCCGCAGTACCTGATGGTCGGGGAGGTGCGGGGCGCCGAGGCGTTCATCGTCTTCCAGGCGATGGCGACCGGCAAGACCTGCTACACGACGTTCCACGCCGAAAGCGTGAGCGCGATGGTCCACCGGATGGAGAACCCGCCGATCTCGCTTCCCCGCTCGCTCGTCTCGGCGCTCAACCTCGTGCTGCTCCAGCGCCAGGTGAAGGTCGGGACGAAGATGACCCGGCGCGTCCAGTCGCTCACCGAGATCGTCGGGCTCGACCCGGAGACGAACGAGCTGATCACCAACTCGGTCTACTCGTGGAACCCGGCCGACGACACGTTCCTGTTCAGCGGCCACTCGTACACGTACGAGCGGGTCGCGCTGATGCGGAACTGGACGATGAAGGAGATGGAGCGGGAGGTCCGCAGCCGCGTCACGATGCTGGACGCGATGATGGCGCGCGACGCCCAGGCGACCCGCCGCCAGCCGTTCACGCACCGCGACGTCGGCCAGATGGTCTCGTTCTACTACAAGGAACCGGAGAAGGCGCTCGCCGAGGCGCAGGCGTTCCTCGCCCACAACAAGCCCGCGCCGACCCCGCGCTGACCGGCCGGTGGGGCGACCGGCGGGGCGCGGACCGGCCCGGCCGTTCGCCGTCGTACCGCTGCGCCGCGGCCGGGCCGTCCGCCTCTTTCAGGAGGACGCCCTCGAGGGGCTTGCCCGGCGTCGCCCCGCGCCTCGGTCGTCGTCACCAGCCCGCCGTACAACCGCAAGGTCCGCTACCGCGCCTACGCCGACGACCGGCCCCGCGACGAGTACCTCGGATGGATGCGGCGCCTCGGGGCGGCGGTCGCGGAGGTCCTCGAACCCCGTGGCTCGTTCTTCCTGAACGTCGGGGGTGCCCCCCGCGACCCGTGGCTGCCGTGGGACGTCGCGCGCGAGGTCGGCCGCTCCCTCGTCCTCCAGAACGTGCTGCACTGGATCAAGTCGATCGCGCTCGGAGGGCTCGCCGGGGAGGCCGCCGCATCGGGCTCGTCCGGGGCGTTCGGCCACTACAAGCCGCTCGTCTCGGACCGGTACGTCCACGGGGCCCACGAGTACGTCTTCCAGTTCACCCACGACTGCCGGGTGCCGATCGACCGGCTCGCGCTCGGCGTCCCATACCAGGACGCGTCGAACGTCCGCCGCTGGGCCCGGCCCGCCGCCGAGCTCCGGTGCCGGGGGAACACGTGGTTCCTCCCGTACCGGACGATCCGGCTGCGCGAGCGTGACCGCCCCCATCCCGCCTCGTTCCCGGTCGAGCTGCCGGAGTGGTGCATCCGTCTGCACGGCGTCGTCCGTACCCGGCGGGTCGTCGACCCGTTCGTGGGGATCGGCTCGAGCGCCGTTGCCGCAGCTCGGCTGGGAGTCGACTTCGTCGGGTTCGACCTAGACCCCGGCGATCTCGAAGTGGCGGCAGAGCGGGTGCGGGGCGAGCTCGCGGCGGGGTCGCCCGTCGGCGCGTCGTCGCGTCGGAACGGCTAGAGGACGGCTAGCCGGAGCCGCCCGAATCGTCGGACCGCTCGGCCGTCGCGCCTTCCGGCGGGGCCCACGACTTCATCGGCGTCCGGCGGATTCCCGCGGCGGCTGCGAAGGCGTTTTGGGTCCCTTGCTTCGCCTTATGGCCGGCGGTCAGCATCGCATCGCGGGCCGCGCCCGCTGCGCGGGCGGTGCCGGAGCCGATCGCCGTGCCGGCCTCGGCGAAGCGGTGCGGCAGGCGGCGCAGCTCGTCGTCCACGGTCCGGCCGAGGTTGGAAAGGTCGTCGCGGATGTCGAGGGCCAGGTCCCGGGCGTCCTGGGCGGTCGCGGTGCCCAGGCGCTCGATCTTCCGGTCGAGCGCGGCGATCTCCCCGGCGAAGTCGCGCCCGAGGCCCCCGGCCGCCCGGCGCAGCTCGGTGAGATGGCGGCGGAATTCGACCTCGTCGTTGGTGTTGGACATCGGCTCCTCGGCGCTCTTGTCATCGATGTACAATAAAGCCTCACCGCTCGAGCGGCACGCCGGTCAGCCGCCCATGCGGCGGTCCGACCTCCGCCGGCGGCTCCGTGGCCCCTGGGCGACCGGGGTCGGGGGCGGCGGGGCGGGGGAGCGGGGCCGGTGCTCGGACTCCGTGCCGCCGGCCCAGCGGACCAGCAGCTCGATCCCTAGGTGCGTCGGTTCGGTGACGACCATCTCGCCGCCGAGCGTCCGGGCGACGGCGCGGGCGGCGGTCTCGTACTCGGGATGGTCGCTCTTCAGCAGGATCACCGCGCTGCGGAGCGGAGCGACCGTCGCCAGCTCTCGTGCCCGTTCGAGCGCGTGCTCCATCGCGACGTCCAGCTGGCCGGATCGGACCTGGCCGAGCTCGTCGGTGTACGCCTCGGGGAGCCCGTCGGTGATGAGGAACAGCTCCCGCCGGCTCGCACGGGACGACCGGAGCAGCAGGTGGGCGGCGCGGAGCGCTTCGGCGGTGTTGGTGAACGCCCCGGGCGTGCACTCCCACAGCTCGACCAGGTTGAGCGCCGACACGTGGTTGTCGAAGGCGAGCACGTCGATCGTGGCGTCCGGGTAGCGCCGCCGGACCGCGACGTAGAGGGCGAGCAGTGCCTTCTTCGCGGCGTCCAGCTTGCCGTTCTCCGCCATGCTGCCGGAGCGGTCGAACGCGACCACCACGTGGACCCGCTCGCTCGTGATCTCCCGATAGACGTAGCTGGTCGCCTCCTCGATGTGCCGCGAGCCGTTGAGCCGCGCCTCGAGCAGCGAGCTGGGCACGTCCAGGTGCGCGATCTCCTCCTGGCGGCGAAGGCGGGCCTTCTCGTAGATCCCGGTCGATCCTCCGCCCCTCAGCGATAGCCGGACATCGCCGGGAAGCTGGCGGCTCGTCTCCTCGAGAAGGAGCCGGGCGAACCGCTCGACCAGGCCGTACGTGACGGCGAGCTCCCCGCCGCGCTCGGCGACGAACCCGCGCTCCTTCAGCTCCCGCTCGAGCCGGTGCGCTTCGGCGTCCCGCACGGTGCGGCCGGTCTCCTGCTCGGCGCGCCGCCTCGCCTCCTCCCGCTCCCGCTCGAGCTCCCGGCGCTGGGCCTCCGCGGCCCGCCGCTTCTCCTCCGCTTCCCGCTCCAGCTCGCGCTCCCGGGACCGGAGCTTCCCCTCGACCCGGTTGGCGAGCTCCTTTCGCTCGGGCGAGGAGAGGCGGGCCAGCGCCTCGCCGAGCTCCGAGCTCCCGAGGCTCCTTCCGTCCGCCGCGAGCGTGGCGAACCGGACGCTGCGTTCCTTGCGGCGCGGCGGCGCCTTCGCCTTGCGCGAGAAGAGGCCACGGAGCCACGCTGCGAACCGCCGGAACGCCTGCCGGATCCGCCCCCAGAGCCCGAGCCGGGGTGTGGGCTGGTTCCACGACGCCTCGGGCACCAGGAGTGCGCTCGTCAGATCCCCCAGAGGTCGGACGGGGGGAGCTTCGACCAGTCGACGGAGCGCGAGCGCCGCAACCGCTCCTCCAGCTCCGATATCCGACGGGCGACGTCCTCGTCCGAGCGGCGGGCAACGGCGTCCAGCTCGGCAACGCGCCGGTCGTAGGCGTCCAGTCGCTGCGCAACCTGGCGGGCCGCCTGCCGACGCAGCCGCTCGCGGAGCCGCTCGAGCCGGGCGCGGACCTCCCCTTCGACCTCCGACCTGCGGGCGAGGAGCTCCCGCGCCCCAGCGACGCCCCCCTCGGCGACGGCGCGGATCAGCTCCGCGCGGTCGACCGCATCCAGGACGTCGTCCGACCGAACGTCGTCCGGAAAGGCGGCGCAGTCCGGAAGGGTGACCGCGGGGCTAGAGGGGGGCGTCGTCGCGGTCCTCCTCCTTGCAGGAGAACAGCGAGAACTCCTCCAGGAGGCGGAACACCTGCACCGCGGCGTCGGTCGGAACGCTGGGGGGGTCCGGCCGTTCCCGCTCGGCGACGTACGTCGCGAACGCGCGGAACCGCGGGAACTGCGAGGCGTCGCGGGCGAGGCCGGCGACGAGCGCCGCGTCGTCCTTCAGACGACGCCCCTCGCCGACGAGCGCCTCCGCGTCCTTCGCCTGTTCCTTGAGCGTGCCGGTGAAGTACCGGCACCAGTAGACCCCTGCGCTCCGCTTGAGCGCCGGCTCGGCGTACTGGTCGATGAACTCCTGCACTCGCTTCGTGTTCTGCCGGAACGAGTCGCCGCTCCGGGCGCGGATCCGGCCCCGCATCGCGTGCAACAGGCCGGCCTTCAGGTCGCCGCTGGAAGCGACCGGGCGGCCCGCCAGGACGGCGATGGCGCCGGTCCGGTCGGCGACGTCGATGAGCGTACAGGTTGGAGCCGACCTCTCCGACATCCGGGTTCTCCTCGCTCATCCTCAGCCGCCACGCCTCGAGGACGCGGACGCCCGCATCGGTGAGGATCTCGGGGAGGTAGACGTCCCCCGGGCGGTCGCGGCCAAGCTCGACGATATGTCGGTTGTCGGCGTGGCGGTCGTTGAAGCCGACGTGCAGGCTTGTGAGCCGGTCGGAGAGCGGGTCGTTGATGTTGTCGAGGTCGGAGAGGTTCGAGGTCGCCACGGCGACGAACCACGCGGGGAAGCTCTCGCGCGACTTCGATGGGGTGACCGTCCCTTCCTGCAGCGCCTGCAACAGGACGTTCTGGGTGCCGAGCGGCAGCTTGCCGATCTCGTCGACCAGCAGGAAGCCGCGGTTCGCCTGGAGGAGCTTGCCCGGCTCGAGGACGAGCGGGCTCATCGGGTCGCCGACCTCCTCGAGCTTGCGCAGGTTGATGTTCCCGGTCAGGTGGTCGGGGAAGACCTCGGAGCTCCCCTGGATACGGGCGAACCCGAACCCCTCCCGGAGGAGGGCATAGACGCCCGGCACGCGGGCCGGGTCGACGGTCGTCGGGTCGAAGCTGGCGAGGTCGCCGCTCGGGGCGAACCGGCGCCGGCAGATCGGGCACGGAGGGAAGCGGGCCGCGACGGCCGCGTCCACGAGCGCCAGCGGGTGGTCGAGGACCGGACAGCCGTCGACGACCCACGTCCCCTTCGGGAACAGCTCCCAGAGGTCCTTCGCGAGGCTCGTCTTGCCGGCGCCGCTCGGACCGAAGAACAGGACGTGGGCGCCGGAGACGAGGGCGGCGATCAGGTCCTCGTACGTCCCCTCGGGGAGGATCGTCCGCGGGAACAGGGCGCGGACCGCCTCCGTGCGATCGAGCCCCCGGCCGCGGAGGGTCTCGAGAGCCTTCAGGATATGGCGACGGAATCGGTCCGGGGGGGAGTCGACGGGCGCCTTCGCCGCTTTCAGCTCGCTCGCGGTCGCGCGGGTCCCCGGAGTAGGACCCTCCCGGGACGAAGCGCTCACGGCGCGCGGAACTAGGTTCGAGATATGTAGTTTTGCGAGGCCGGGGGTCGGCCTGCGGAACGGGGACCGGCCGGCTCGAACTCCGTTGCGGTCCTCGTACAGGCCGCCGGAGCGGTGCTCCGAGGCGTCCCCAAGTTTGAAGTAGGGCACCCGGCTCGCCCGCCCGCTCGATGGCCGATAAGGAGACGGCGGCGAAGAAGCCGGCGCTGGCGCGCTCGGTCAAGGACAAGTGGCGCTCCAAGCACTGGTTCAAGATCCGGGCTCCCGGACTGTTCCAGCACGTCGACCTGGGGGAGACCGCGGCGACCGAGCCGGAGCAGCTCGTCGGGCGCACCCTCGAGGCGACCCTGCCGGAGCTGTCGGGCGCCGCGGACACAGGGAAGGCCCACGTCAAACTCCGCTTCCGCCTGGAGCGGATCACGGGGGACGGCTTCGCCGAGTCCCGGTTCATCGGCCACGACCTGACGACCGACTACGTCCGCCGGCTTGCGCGGCGCAAACGCTCTAAGATCGACCTCTCGCTGACCGTCACCACCAAGGACGGTGTCGACATCATCCTCAAGCCGGTCGCGGTCGGGGAGCAGCGGCTGCAGACCCGCCTGCGGGCGGAGCTGCGCCACCGGATCGTCCAAGTGCTTACCGAGGAGGCGAAGGTCCGCACGTCGGCGGAGTTCGTCCAGGAGATGATCCAGGGGGAGCTGTCCAAGCTCCTTGCCCACGGCGTGAAGTCGCTGTACCCGCTCAAGAAGATCGAGATCCGGCGCTCCGTCGTCCTCGGCGTTGTCGCGGACGAGATTCCGATGGCCCCCCCCGAGGCGGCGCCCGAAGGCCCGGAGCCCCCGGAAGCCCCGGTTGAGACACCGGTCCAAGCCGGTGAGGGCCCCGCGGCGTAGGCCGGGTGGGCCGGCATGGCGCCCCTGTTTCCTGTCGGAGTGGCTCAGCCTGGCAGAGCACGGGACTCATAGCGACGTCTCGGTGGGACGTCGGGAGAGATCCTGGGGCCGGGGGTTCAAATCCCCCCTCCGACAACTTTCACTGATTTATCGCCGAGAAGTGATGGCTTTTGACCATTCGTGTGTTCGGGATATGAACCAGGTAGGTGCCCCTCCGGAAAGGGGTAGGTTCCCGGACGATACGCGGCGTCTCCTGCCGCAAGCTCAAAGTCGGAGAGCTGACTTGGGAGGGCGAGGTGTTCCTCTGCCCGATCCGACCGTTACAAACGCGTGGGAGATCGAGTACCCGAAACCGACGCTACCTCGATGATCCGCCCCTCCCATTCGTCGAAACCATCCTGGCAGCCGCGGTGGCACGCGGACTCGGCTCGGCTCATGGGTTATACATCGGGTGCGGGAACGGGAGGAACTACCTACCGTTGGTTGCGGGGGGACTGGATCTCGTTGGACTCGACGTTTCTCCTACAGCCCTTGCCCAGCTCGCTGAACGCGCCCCGGAGCATGCCTCTCGACTCGTTTGCGGAGACCTTTCAGTTCTTCCCCGCGGAGTTCAGGTACTCGGTCGTGATTGCGATTCAGTCCCTACAGCATGGCAAGGAGGCAGCGACGCACACAGAGGTCAAGCGCGCACTCGGGCGGGTGGAGCCAGGGGGGTTGTTCTGCATCCGGG
This sequence comes from uncultured Thermoplasmata archaeon, assembly GCA_963719635.1. Taxonomy (GTDB): domain Archaea; phylum Thermoplasmatota; class Thermoplasmata; order Lutacidiplasmatales; family UBA184; genus Lutacidiplasma. Next base: position 18,636 of record CAVRCS010000005.1, read on the forward strand.
TCAACGCCGCGGGAACCGAGCCGGAGTACCCTCACACCGTGGTCGAGAAGGGTAGTGACGGACGGTTCACAGTGCGGTATCTGGACGGCCCAAAACGGGGGCTCGACATTCACCTCTTCAGTGCAACTGAATTGCGAGGGCTCGTGGAAGTCGGCTTCATACCGGTGCTGCCTCTCCGCTCCGTTGTGACCCAGCGAATCTCCCCGAAGAGGGGGCACTGGGATCAGTGGGAGGGAATTTGGCAGCGCGAATGGGGTTCTCCGTAGCGAGTGCCTTCGTAGTCAGGGCGTATCGCGGAGCGCTTCCCCACCCGAGGTCCGTTCGGTAGCCCGCGTTAAAGGGCTCGTTTTGTGACAAGAGGACCCGAAGTCGTCCGCTCGCACCGTTTGCTAACGAGGGGGTTGTGCAACGGGTGGGTCCCTCGGTCGGGAAGGTGGGTCGCCCAAGGGCCTGGTACAGGAATCGGCAGAATCGTGCGGTGCCTGGCTCCGATCCCCCAGGACGAGGGGTTAGGTGCACCTCATACACCCAGCCGCCGGGGTGCACAAGGTGCACCCCGGCTCCGGAGGTCCGCTGGATGCGAGAGTGGCGTTATCTCGCACTCACGTAGTTGCGCAACCCCGCTGTCCTGATGTTGGTCAGGTTGGGGATATGAAGAATTCAGTAGTGTTCCCCTCCGACACCCTTCACTAATTTCTCCTCAAGAAACGGCAGACTCGTCTGATCGCGTCCGAAGATAGCGCACCGGCCAGCAGTTGCTTCGGAAACGGAGGTTGGGTCGGGCTCGAAGATCCGTGGTTGCGGGTCATTCCGAGTCGCCGATGATTGCCACGTTTGTATCGGCATGCTTTAGCCGAATGGCGAGCCGCGAGGCGTATTCAGCCGAACGGTACCAAGCGTGAATGTCCTTCTTAGAAGGAAATTTGAAAATCACCAGGAGCCGGGGTTTCCAGTTCCCTTCAATGATCTCGACGTCCTCGGAGGCGACCAAAATTTCGCCGCCATACTTCGCAAGTAGTTCGGAGTGGCCCTCCACATACTTCGCAAGCGCTGCGTCGTCGTGCCACACAACGTCGGCCACAACGTAGGCGGGCATTGATACTCACTCGGGCAATCGGCCCGCCACTTTAACACTCTCGCTCGGTCCCCCGGCGGCGGCGCTTTTCCGGACGACCACGCGAACTTTCAGTTGGAGATTCCAAAGGATTTGCGGAGCTTCTCACGGAGGTCCGCGAATCGAGGATCGCCCGTCATGTTTTGGTACGATGGGTCTCGAAGCTCGCCGGGCGACATGATTTTGCGGTCTACCAAATACTCCACGAACGGAAAGAATCGCTCTCGATCACCGATTAAGGCGTATGCAAAGGATAGCTGGTAACTATCACTCCGCGCCTCCGGGGAGTTACTCGTGGCCACGAGCGCTAACGTCTCATCGATGAGTCGCGAAGCTTCTTCCTTGTTTCCCAGGTGAGCTTCGATCCGCGCCTGCATGCTCTTGTATGTGATCTCGTTGGCCAGTCTTTGGAGGGTTCTCAGGTCCCGGTAGGCAGCCTCCCTCTCCCCTTTGATTGATGTCAGAACGGCTCGACCGTAGTACGCCGCGGAGAACCCGGGCTCCGCTTGGATGAGCTTGTCGGCGACTACGAGACATTCGTCATTGCGTCCCGCAAAGAAGTACGAGATACACAGGAAGAACGCTCGAGCTGGCGGAAGCGGATCCAGCTCGTAGGCTCTCTTGGCTTCGTCCAACGCCTCATCCAGCCGGCCCATTCCCCGCAAGATGGTTCCATAACACTGATGGGCGTCCGCTTGACTGGGGTTCAGTGCGAGCGCTTTCTTGAGTTCGACCTCGGCTCCGGGGTAGTCATCCGCCATCATCACACGCCCCAGGGCGACGTGGGCCTCGGGGAGCGTCTCGTCCAGCTCGAGAGCCCGCCTTGCCAATGATTTCGCCTTGCCGTCCCCTTCCTTCTTTTCAATCCACCCCCAATCCGCCGCGACCCAGTAACAATCCGCAAGTCCGGCCGTTGCCCGGGCGGACTCTGAATCGATCCTCAAGGCCTCTTCGAAGAGGAGCATCGCCTGCTCGTTCGCTTCCCGGGTCCTTTTGTTCCACAAGGTGAGAGCTCGAAGGCAGAGCGTGTGGACCTCTGGACTCTCGGCCCGGCCTCCTGCCCGGGGTGAAGGTAGCTTCAACGCCTCCGCGATTTTGTGTGCGATGTTCAACTGGGTCTCGAAGACGTCGTCCAAACTTCCATCGTAACTTTGTGCCCAAAGATGGGCGTCGCTTTCCGCGTCGATCAACTGGACGGTGATCCGCACCCGATTTCCGGACTTCCGAACACTCCCTTCCAGGAGTTTTCCCGCCTTGAGCTCGCGCCCGATCTCGGTCATGCTCTTCGAAGTCTGCTTGTACCTCATCGCGGAGGTCCGTGAAATCACGCTGAGACCGCTGATCCCCGACACCGTCGAAATAATTTCGTCCGTCATGCCGTCCGCGAAGTACTCGTCGCTGGCGGCTGGGCTGAAGTTGGCGAGGGGGAGGATCGCGATTCGGTTCCGGTCGACTTTGGACAACCCCGCACCGCCCCCTCCCGCCCAAGGCATCACCACTTTGAACACTTCCAAGGGCGTCGTCACGTTCTTGAGCGACTGGGGACCCAGGCTCGTCAGGGGAAGCTCGAACTTGTTCTGGACCTGGTCGTAGACCTGGCGACTGATACAAACGCCTCCGGATTCCGCCAGTGGTTCAATCCGCGAGGCCACGTTCACCGCGTCTCCCGAAATGTCGCCGCCGGCCTCCACCACGTCTCCCAGGTGGACGCCGACCCGGAGGAGGACTTGTCGCTCCGCCGACCGTGAATAGTTCGCCTCGCGGCTCGCCCGCTGAATCTCGTAGGCACACCGCACGGCCTCGAGCGCGTTTGTGAACTCCAAGAGGAAGCCGTCTCCGAGGGTCTTGACCTGCTGGGCTCCGTGCCGCTGGAAGATCGGCCGGAGAATCGCTCGTTGTTCTTCGAGTAACTCCAGAGAGAGCGTTTCGTTCCGTTGGCCGAGCGCGGTAAACCCTACCATGTCGGTGAACATGATGGCGGCGAGTCGACGAGTGGAGGGCACGACCTGAGAACAGCGTTTGTTAGATTAAGCCCCGGATTAGGGAAGAGGCCGCGGTTTGACTAGCTGACCGGGTGCTTCCGACGCCCAGGAGAGCCAACCGCACCGGGCAATCTTGTAATCGCGCTTTCCCGACTACTGGTAGTCGCGCAATCTCGCTTTCACAAGAACCGGGCCTTGTCGGGGATATGAAGAATTCAGTAGTGTCCCCCTCCGACATCTTTCGCCGATTTATCCCCGAGAAACGACGAAGTTCGACCAGTTGTGTGGTGGGGATTTGAACCCGTCAACGGCTCTTCCGGAAAGGGGTGGGTTGACAAAGCATGGTTTCGTTAACCGCTCGGGATTCGGTGGGTCGTAAGGTCCCGATACGGTTACCATTCCCGGCGGAAGTAGGCGTCACTAGTTCCGCGTCCACCAGCGGTGTGCGGGACGTGAATTGGTCACGCAGTGGATCCGGTTGAGCCGTCGGATGGCGAGGCGGATAGCCTCCTTCGCCTCATCCCAGTCGATGTAGTTCGATCCGGTGAACGCCCATCGACGGATCGTTCGGAAGTGGGTCTCGATCGGGTTGAGGTGACTGGCGTTCGTCGGGGTGGGGACGAAGGTGACCCGGAGCTTCCGGGCCTCGGCCACCGCCGCCGGCGTGGTGTGCGTCGAGAGGTTGTCCTGGATCAGATAGATGCGCCCGCCAGAGGGGTATCGCCCTCGGACCCACCGAAGGAATCGAACGTACCCCGCTCCGTTCTTCGAGGGGGAGAGATAGCCCCGGAACCGATGGTGGTAGTAGTCGTAGGCCCCCATCAGGTAGCGCACTCCTCATAGACGCTGGTACGTCGCCGGCACTCGGCCGGGGTGCCCCGACCGAGCCCAGGTGTGGCCGCCGTACGGTTGGAGGGAGATCGGCCCCATCTCATCGACCGAGACCACGATCGGAGGGTTGTGCGGGCGGTTGGTGAGCTCGTTCAACCGCCGTAGCTTCTCGGCGAACTTCGGGTCCTTCGAGCTCTTCCAGGTCTTCACCGACTGGAAGGTCACCGACTCTTCGACGAGGATCTGCCGAAGCCGCTCGCGGCTGATCGACTCCACCACACCCTCGAAGACCAGCGTCTCCTGGAGCAGATCGAGGGACCAACTGGTCGGCCCCTGCCACCCGTGGTCCTTCGGTCGGGAGAGGGCGAAGGTCACGATGGTCTTGCGGATCTCCGGGGTGAACTTTGGCTCGGGACCGGGGCTTTTCTTCGGGTAGAGGGCGTCGCGACCGATGCGGTTGTAGTCCTTGATCACCCGTCGAACCCAGTCCTCACTCCAGAGGACCAGCCCAGCGATCTTCGGCGGAGAGAACCCCTGGAACGAGTGCAGGACGACCATCGCGCGCTTGACGACGGTCGGGTCGTTGGAGCGTTTCACCAGTCGACTGAGAGCGTGGCCCTCCTCGTCCGAGAGCTCGCGGACGCGCAACATGGGGAGGAGGCATCACCTCCTCCGGGAAAGTACTTGTGCTAAAGTTCAGGAACCTCGAACTCTCCCGCTAGACGCGGCACTAGGCGAGTCTGCTGGATACGGGTGCACCGAGCGCCCGTCCTGTTACGGGAGTCTCCGGAGTCGAGAGCAAGACGCTCCTCACCGCAGAGGGCTGTGCTCCGGCGGCTAACCTCCCCGACTAGACCTGGTCGACGGGGAGCGCGGGGCGCAGCAGGTGAGCCGCGCGACAATGTTCCGTTCCGGCAGCATCGGATCCGATCGCCTCCGCAACCGGGGGCCCGCGCCTCCCGGCCGTCGCAGCTCCGGCCATCTACCGCGCGCGAGACAGCGTGTTCGGACGGGGCCCCGGGTCGACGCGGCCCGTATCCGGGTACTGGGAGCCGGGCTCAGCGTCGGCGCGCGGTGAACAGCGTTGTAACAACCGGGAAACGCACTCGGCCCCCGAACTGCTCAGCTACCACTTTCGCCAGCGAATCCAGAAACCAGGTCCGACGGGCGAACGGGAGGACTGCGATGTCGGAGAACGACGCCCACAGCGCGCGGACCTGCTCCGTTGTCAGGGTCACGGACCACCGCAGTTCGTCGCATCGGATCCGGTCGAAGGCGTCGATGGCGGTCAGGGCGCGCAGCCGAGCGCGGAGCATCTTGCGCGCCCGCCGGCGGGTCCAACCCGACACGCCCCGCCCTCCCGCCAGCTCCCGGTACAGCGGCTGGAGCGCGGCGTGGAAGGGGCTGGAGCGGAACGGGTCGCCATGGTGGTTGTTCCAGGAGGCCCACCAACCGCCCGGCGCGAGCAGCCGCACGACCCGCCGAAGCGACCGTCGCTCGGGCAGCCAATGAAAGCTCGAAGCCGCGAGACCGAGGTCGAACGACGCGGGGGGCAACTGGGCCCGTTCGAACGGCACCACGACAACCGAGGCGCCCGACCTACCTCGGATCACGTTCTCGACGAGGTACCGGGCGAGGCGACGGTCCGCCTCTACTGCGACGTACTGCCCGGGTCGCCGTCGCAGGATCTCCCGGGTCGCCTTGCCCGTCCCGGGGCCGATCTCGAAGACCGAAGCTCCACGGCCCAGCTTGCACCGACGCTCGAGGATCCGGTACAGTCTCTCCGGATACCCGAGCCGGGCGCGGTCGTACGCGGCCGGGTCCCGTCCGAACGTTCGCTTTCGGACGGAATCCGGCACGCGGGCGACTCGGACCCGCGCCGGCATCGCAGCGGGGAAGCTCCGGGCGATATGACGCTACGAGCCTCGCGGGGGGGATCAGGCGTTCGGGACCCGGCGGGTCGCCGCCGGGACGGCGGACGGGAGCGCGGGCAGGCCGACGGGGGCTCGGGGCGGGGCGGGTCCGGCCGAGTCGGTGGACGCGCACTTCGGGGAGACGTCGGTCACGTTCACGAGCGTGTGCAGACAGTAGTCGGTCACCGTCCAGTTGTAGGTGAACGTGCTGCCGCCCGCCGCGCCGTCCTCCGAGCCGAGGTCCTCCTCCCCAAGGTAGAACCCACTCGCGAACCTCGCCGGCGAACCGGTCCAGCACGTCGCCCCGGGAAGGAGCAGCTCGACTTCGGCAAAGACCGCGCTCAGGTTGACGCCGAGGCTGCCGGACGCCAGCCCGTGCGTCCCCTGCCCGTCGTATGAGAAGTCGAAGCTGACGTTCCCGTTCGTGCCGTTGTCGGCGCCGTGGCACCAGTACGCCACATCCCACGGGCGGACCGTGACGCTCGAGTTGACGAGCGTCGGCATGCTCCAGTGAACCCACGCGAAAGGGTACGAGATGTTGTGGGCGAGGAAGATCTCGACCTCGACGAACGGAGGGACGTCGAGGGTCGGCGGGAGACCGTAGCTGAGGAAGTCGTCGAACGAGAGGTCGTAGCCGTCGACGTCGGCCGACGGCGGCGCCCGGAGGCTGTAGTTCGCGGTCACCCAGAGGCTCTCGTTCACGGTCGCGGCGACCGTCTGCGGCAGACGCCACGCGGGGCTCTGCGGCGTGTAGGTGGTGTGGACCCCGTCGTAGAGGTTCACGCCGTACGCGATCTGAGGATACGAGAACCAGCCGCCGGAGGCCCCCACCTTGCTCCAGTTCGCGTAGCCGAACATGCTCCCGTTCGCCGCATCGTAGCACATCCCGACATGTCCCGTGGTCCCGGTTGGGACCGAGTACGTGTTCGCCTGCAGGGTCCCCTCACGGAGGGTCAGCGTCGGCCTCGGTTGGCCCGGAGTATCGACGATGCAACGAGAGGGGGTGCCGGCCGACGGCAGGAGGTCGATCTCTGTCGGGCTGAGCCGTGCGGGCGGCGCCGGGAGGAGGAGGAAGTAGACCCCGACCCCCGCGACCACGAAGCCGGCTGCGACGACGATCGGTACGAGGAGCCCCAGCGGCCCGCGTCGTGGGGGTAGGCCAGCGGCGCTCTGCACGCCCTAGTCAGGTGGGGAACGAAACTTGAACCTGCCCGTCAAGCCGGCCCGGCTCAGCGGGGGCCACTCCTCCCGGCCCAGTGCGATCAAGAAGCGCCGCCGCCCGCACAACGCGCCGGATCACCGGACGCCGTGCCTCGGCGATGGTATGGACCTTCACGTGCCGCAGCCCCTTGCCGGTCCCCTCGAGGACGGGAAACCGCGAGAGGAGTTCGGCACCGCGGAAGAACCCGAGGTTGATGTGGTCGGCGTAGAGCATGAGGCAGGCAACGGTGCTCCGGCCGACCCAGACTGGAGCGCCCCACTTGATCGACTCCCGTAGCTCGGGGGCGACCGCCTGGACGGCGCGGCGCAGCTCACGCGCGACCGCACCGAACCCAGGGGGGAGGCCACGGAGAACGGCGGTGACTCTCGGATCGGGTCGTGAGGGGGTCGCCCGCGTTGCGCTGCGCAAGGCAGGGGTCTTGGAACTGCTCCGTCGCCTAGGGTGGGGACTTCAGCGCGGTCGGAGGGGACGCGCCTCTCGCGGGCTGGTAGCGTCCCCCATGTGGGTGCGATGGCCCTCCTCCCGACTGTGATCTTCGGCTCGGGGCCGATCGCGATGTCGGCGGCCCTACGCGGGAGCCGCTCCAGCCGCAGGGGCCGCCGGAATCTGCCGGATGCGCAGGAGCACGAGGATCTGGCTCACGACGGCGAGCAGAAAGGCGACGAGCATCCCGGTGGAGTAGGCATTGTTTGCCGTGAACGTGAAGGCGAACCCTTGCTCTAGGGCTGCGAGCACGAAGAGGCAGCTGAGCGCGGCCCGCCAGGTGAGGCCGTCGACCCGGCTACGGTGCGCGACCAGCACGAAGTACAGCGTACCGGCGACCAGCGCGAACGCAATCACGATGTGGGCGGTCAGGAGCGGAATGGAGGCGAAGACCTGGGTGATGGAGGGAGACGAAGGGACGGTGACATACAGGTTGAGGCCGGCCCCTAGCACGCTCTCCACCAGGAGGACCGCGAGAATCCCGGCTGCGTGGCGAAGCAGGCGACGGCGCGGCACGGGAGGCTGCACCGACGACGGACCGGCGCTCGCGGTCATGACGGCGGTCCCAGCGAGGTCGGTGGCTTAACCTCAGCCGGCCGGGCGCCGAACTCGCCTCCGGAACGCCGCCGAGGGTCGTACGCCCGTGCCGTTGCACTCGATGCATTATATCCCACCCCCGACGAGCCATCCGGGAGCAGGAGTCGATGGCAGCCCTTCTCGAGCCGCCGCGGGCTCGTCCCCGCCCGGCTGACCCCGAGCGGTACCCCGGCCTGACGCTCGAGGAACGGGGCCTCGACCCGTCCCCGACCGTCTCCCCCGCCATCGAGCTGGAGCCTCCGCCGCCGCTCTGGATCGCGCCGAGCGAGATCCCACCGGAGTCGCGCTCGCTCGGATTCGCTGCCGCGTATCCGGACGACTCCGAGACGATCGTTCCGGACCCACCCCGCCCCGAGGGCCTGTTCGACGTCCCCGGACTCCTCGAGCGCCTGTGGCTGGCTCGGGCCTTGGAGGCCGCGCGCGACCGGGCGCCCCCCTCCTCCGCGCTCGCGGCCGCCAGGGTCGAACCCGTCACGCCGGTGATCCCGTGGACCGGCCCCCCCACGCGGTACGGGCTCTCGGGAGGCCAGCAGGCCGTCTCCCCGGCCGCCCCACCCCCGTCACCGCCGCGGTCGGCCCCGAAGGGGTGGATCTGTCCGCGCTGCTACCTCACCAACAACGTCGGCGCGGCAGAGTGCCGCGGCTGTCAGCGCCCCAACCCCGGTCCGTAGGCGGCCGGCCGCGATGCGGCTCGCCCCTACGCGGGTGAGGGGGAGGAGTCGAGGATGCGGTCGATGAGCCCGATCGGGGGCGACCCCGCGCCGAGCAGGGCGTCGTGGAAGGCGCGCAGGCTCCCCCGGAACTTCGTGGCGAGGAACTGCTTGCGCGCGTTCAGGATCGCGAGCTTCCCCAGCGTGTAGCAGAAGTACTCCGGGTCGAACGTCCCGCGCATCGCCTCTCGCTCGGCGGGGAGCTGCTCGAAATGCGCCTCGCTCCGGAACAGGAGGGTCGCCCGGTCGACCGGCCACCCCTCGGTGTGCATCCCGATCGAGGCGAGCAGGCGACAGTCGCGCAGGAGCGCGTCGTGGATCTGCGCGAGCTCGGCCTCGCGTCGCCCCGCCCCCAGGCCGGCCTCGATGGCGAGCTGCTCGCAGTAGTGCGCCCACCCCTCGGTGAACGACGACGATAGGTACACCTTCCGGGAGAGCGACGCTGGCCGCGCGCGGAAGTGCAGGAACTGCAGGTAGTGTCCCGGATACACCTCGTGGACCGTGATGTTCCGCAGCATCGGGCGGTTCTGGGAGCGGAGCCACTCCTCCTGCTGCTCGGCGGTCCACGTCGGGTCGACGAGCGTGACGAAGTAGATCCCCTCGGGGGTCTTCGTGTCGAACGGTCCGGGGGGGTTCATGCTCGCCGTCGTCCACGCCCGGCTGTACGGGGGCGTCTCCTCGACCCGGCACAACGACGGCTCGGGGATCGTCACCAGCTCCTTCGCCTGCACGAACGCCCGGGTCTCGTCGACGCACGCTCGCGCCGTCGAGAGGACCTCGCCCGCCGGCGGGTGGTCGCGGGAGAGGGCCTGGAACATCTCGTCGGAGCTCTGGCCGGCCTCGTGGGACAGCTCGGCGAGACGCGCCTGGTTCCGCCGGAGGTCGGCGGCCCCGGCGTCCCGGATCTCCTGGTACGGGACCTCGATCCCTTCCCGCACGAACAGCAGCTTGCGGTACCGCTCCGGCCCGAGCGCGAAGTCGTCGACCGCGTGGGGCCGCCGCTCCTTCAGCCACGCCACGAACTCCGTGACGGCGCGCCCGGCGCCCTCGAGCGGGCCGGCGATCCGCCCGGCGAGGCCGTGCAGGGCGGCGAACTGCTGCGCCTCCCCGAAGTGCGTCGGGAGCTGCTCGCCGATCATAATCGCGAGGTCGACGAACGGCCGGGGGAGCGGGTCGCGCAGCCGGCTTCGTCCGGTCTCGAGGATCTTCGGCACGCCGAAGAGCGTCGAGGCCATCGCCTCGACCCGGTTCGGCACCGGCGCGTAGTCGCGCGCGAGGTACGACGTCAGGGAGAACATCCCGACGTACGCCATCGGGTTCCGCTCGAGCCCCTGCACGTCGCGAAGGTCGAACAGCGGGCTCTCCAGCAGGAGCCGGAGCACGAACCGGTCGATCTGGCGGCCGGCGTCCAGACCGGCCGGGTCGACCCCCTCAAGCTGCGCGAGGAGCCGGTCCGCCCCGGAGGCCCAGCGGTCGGTGGCGCCCACGGAGAGGTCGGGGGTCCGGCCGTCGTAGCGGTGGAGCCCGAGGGCGACCGCGTAGCCGGGTTGCAGCTCGAACAGGTGGTCGACGATCCCCTGCTCGAGGGCATCGAATTCGGGCGGGGAGCCGGGCATCCCCTCCCCGGAGCGACCGACCCTCAAAAGCGCTCGCGCCGAGAGGCGGCGCTCACTCGACCCACGCGATGCGGCAGCGCGGGCACGGTCCCCCGTCCAGCGGCGAGCCGCAGACGAAGCACCGCACGAACCGCTCCGGCCCGCGGGCCGCCGCCGGCGCCGGCGTCGACGGCGCGGGCAACGGAGGCGGCGGTGCGGTAGGGAGCGCCGGCCCGGCGCCGGCCCCGGGTCCGGCGCGGGAGGGGCCGACGACGGTTCCTCCGGCGCGCGCCCGAACTCCGGCTCCGGCGGCAGCGGGCCGTCCTTCGGTTCGGAGTCCCGGCCCTTGCCTCTCCGACGGAACAGGAGCACGGAGGCGGGAGGGAAGTCGCCGACTTAGCGTCCGCGAACGCCCCCGGTCAGCGTTTTCGGCCCGGGGGGCTCGGAGCCGCCGTGTCGGCCTCCCCCTCCGAGCGCTTGGTCGAGCTCGGCCTCGTCCTTCCGCCACCCCCGACCCCGAAGGGCGCCTACGTCCCGGTCGTCCGCGCCGGCAAGCTCGCGTGGGTCTCCGGGCAGATCGCGTTCGAGCAGGGTGCCGTCGTCCGTCCCGGGACCGTCGACCGGGACGTTTCGGCCGACGTGGCGAGCAACCTCGTCCGACGCGCCACCCTCCAGGCGTTGAGCGCGCTCGCGGCCGAGCTGGGGAGCCTGGACCGCGTCCGCAGGGCCGTGCGGCTAGGGTGTTCGTCGCCGTCTCGCCCGGCTTCCACCGGGAGCACGAAGTGGCGAACGGAGGTTCCGAGCTCCTCCTCGCCGTCTTCGGCGAGGCCGGGCGGGCGAGCCGCACGACGATCGGTGTCGCAGGGCTTCCGCTGAACGCCGCCGTGGAGGTTGAGCTCCTGGTGGAGACGGAGTAGCCCACCGTGGAAGCGAGCCGGTGGCCGCTCGTCTGGCGCGAGGGGCGCGAGCTGTTCACCCGGAACCTCGAGCCGGGGGTGAAGGTGTACGGGGAGACGTTGCGGGTCGCGGACGGCGTCGAGTACCGCGCGTGGGACCCGTGGCGGTCGAAGCTCGCCGCGGCCCTCGTGAACGGCGCCCCGGCGTCGATCCTCTCGCCGCCCCGCTCCGTCCTCTACCTCGGAGGGGCCCACGGCACGACGGCGAGCCACCTCTCCGACCTCTGGCCCCGCGCTCCGGTGTACGTCGTGGAGAAGAGCCCGAGCTCGTTCGCGCCGCTGCTCGCGCTGTCGCGGCGCCGGGAGAACCTACTGCCCATCCTGGCGGACGCCCAGCTGCCCGAGCGGTACCGTGCCGACGTCGGGGAGGTCGACCTCCTCTACCAGGACGTCGCCCAACGCGACCAGGCCCGGATCTTCGTCGAGAACGCCGAGGCGTGCCTCCGCGAGGACGGCCGCGGCCTGTTCATGCTCAAGGTGCGGTCGGTGACCCAGCGCCGGCCGGCCACCGTCGTCGTGCGGGAGACCCGGGCCGCGCTCGCGCGGGCCGGCTGGACCGTCGACGGAGAGCTGCCGCTCGCCCCGTTCGCCCGGGAGCACGTCGCCCTGCCGGTCCACCGGTAGGCCCTGCTTCCACCGCCCGGCGGGCGGTGCGCGGGCATGCCCCAGCGGCGGGGTGGTGCCGCGGGTGGGATGCGTGTCGACCGCTTGCCTGTGGGCCGTCTGTTCCCTGACGATCGCCTCCGTCGCCCTCGGGATTCCGGCCCGGACGTCGCTGGGACAGCCCGAGGCGGCGGCGCCTCGGCCGTTCGTGGGGTCGGAGCTCCCGAACGCGACCCTGGCGGTCTCCCCGGCGTCGTGGTGGCTGGAGACCGGCACGACCGTCGCCCTCGAGGCGGCGTGGGTCAACGTGACCCCGGGGTGTGCTCTCTCGCCGGAGTGGATCCGCTGGACGGTCGCTTCCGGAGGGGCCGAAGGGACCCTGGAGGGCGCGAACGGCAGCTCGACGGTCTTCGCGGCCGACGACCAAGGAAGCGGAACGACGACGGTCGTCGCCCGGGGCGCTGCGGCGCTCCGCTGCGGGGGAAACACGTCTGCCCTGGAGGGGGTCGGCGCCGCGAACCTGACGGTCGCGGCCCCGGTCCAGCTCGGAGCCCTGGTGACCGAGCCGAATCCGGCGACCCCGGGCGCGGTCGTCAACGTCTCCGCAACGGTCGGAGGCGGGACGCCCCCGTACCGCGTGCTCGTGTCGTGGGGGGACGGGACCTCCTCGTGGACGGCTGTCGGGGTCCCGGGGTCGTTCTCGGCCGGGCACGCCTTCGGGGCCGCGGGCTCGTACCGACCCCGGCTTCTCGCCGTCGACGCGACCGGCTGGACCGCCGACGCGGCCGTCCCAGAACCGGAGAACGTCAGCGGCACGTTCGCGGTGGCGATCGCCGCCTCGACGGTCGTCGCCGAGGTCGGCGTTCCGGTCCGGTTCTCGGTGGCGGCCGTCCACACCCCGAGGAGCTTTTCGACGCTGTTCGCGTGCACCGACGCTCAGGCCGCAGGCTCGCCCAACGGGACGGGGCTCGAGTACGGATGCGCCTTCGACGCCCCCGGGGTCTTCCCCGTCTCCTTCCGGGGGGTGGGCGGCGCTCCGCCGTTCCCCCTCGCATCGGCGACCCTAGAGGAGACCGTCGTGCCGTCGCCGGTGCTCACGCTCCTGGCGCCGTCCCAGCCCGGGGAGGTCGGCGCGTCCCTCTACGCTCCCCTCGGCGTCTCCGGCGGGGTCCCCCCGTTCACAGTGTTCTGGTCGTTGGTGGGGACACCGTTCGCCGGGAGCGCGCCGGTCCTCCGTGACGGGACGGCGTACGTCCCGCTCGCCGCCGCGACCGCGGGGACGTTCGTCTGGTCGGCGTTCGTCCAGGACGCCTTCGGCCAGGTCAGCCCGGCCGTGGCGGAGCCTCTCCGCTTCTCCCCGCGGCTGACCGTCACCTCGGCGGCGGTAGCTTCGGTCGAGGCGGAGTCAATTCACGTGAACCTCTCCGCCGGGGTGCTCGGCGGGGTCGCGCCGTACGCCTGGGCGGTCGTCCCCTCGTCGGCCGCCGCCAACGGGACGCCGCTCGCCGGCCTCCTCCCGGCCCCCGGTCCGTTCGACTGGAACGCCACGTACCGGACCGAAGCGACGCTTCGACTCGTCGTCGACGTCGTCGACGGCGCGGGGGACGCCGCCAGCGTCGCCCGGCTCCTGCCGACCGCCCCCGCGCTCGTCGCCTCGGCGTCGGTCTCGGTGGGCGCGGGCGGGGAGCTGACCCTCTCGGCGGCGATCGTCGGAGGGGTTCCCCCGTACTCGGTCCGTTGGAACGACAGCGCAGGCGACGCGTGGTCCGGGACCGCGGCGACCGCGGGGGTCCTGGTCGTCCACGGATCGTCACGCGGGGTCGGCGTCTGCATCTTCGAGCTGGTGGTCACCGATTCGTTCGGCAGGAGCTCGACGGCCCGCACGCTCGCCCGGCTCCCCGGGGCCGATCCGGTGCTCGGCGGATCGAGCTCCGGCCCGCTGCTGGCCGGCGTCCTCCTCACGATCACCGTCGTCGCCGGGGGTGCCTGGGCGTACTGGCGCCGGCGTCGCAACGCCGTCGCGAGCCCCGCGCCGCCCGTCGACGTCGAGGCGGTCCTTCGGGAGGTGATCGGCCCCGCCGACGGGATCGACCGGGGGCTGGTCGAGATGCTCGCGGAGGAGCGAGGGGTCTCTGCCGAGCAGCTCGCTGAGGCGCTCGCCCGCCTCTGTCGGGACGGGACGGTCCGCGCGGAACGTGGGCTCAACGGCGAGGAGGTGCTCGCGTGGTCGGAGCCCCCGCTGCCGTGAGCGGGGGCGGCGTGCCGCGCACGCCTCTCGCGGTCGCGCTGGCAATCGCCGTGGTCGTGGGGGGGATCGCCCCGCCGGCGGTACTTCCGTCGGCCGCGGGCGGCGCGGGCCGGCTCGGCCTCACCGGCGGACCGGTGGCGAACTTCACCGCGGCGATCAACCGCCTCGTCGAGCTCGTCGCGCTCGCGGGCGGTGGGATCCTCGCCTTGGTCTGGGCGCGGGTCGCCCTCAGCTGGTTCTCGAACGACGTCACGAAGAAAGTCCAGGCGAAGGACCGCGCCCGGGACGCGTTGATCGGCTCGCTGCTGTTCACCGCCGCCGTCAGCGGGCTGATCTACGGACTCGCGCACTGGGTCGTGACGGGCACCTAGCGGGGGTCGATGCTCGCCGTCGACCTGCCGACCCTCGTCCGGACGATCCTCTTCCTCCTCTTCGTGGACATCACCGCCCTCGTCGCCGCGGTCATCGGACCGACGTACGACAACCTCCTCGTTCCGGCGCTCGCCGCCCACGCGCTCTACCCGGCGGTCCTGGCGACCGCACCCGGCTCGTCCGACTACCTCGGCCAAGCGGCGTCGTTCGCCTCGTACCTCATCGACGGGGTGGTCGACCCGCTCGTCGCGCTGCTGGCGCTCGGGATCGCGGTGCTCTACTTCGGCCGCGCGTCGTTCCGCCGCTGGGCGCTGACGTTCGACGACCTGCTGCCGCGGCTCGTGCTGGCGGTCGTAGTCGCGAACTTCACGGTGCCGATCGCCGCCGGGGTCGTCGGCCTCGCCGGCGGGCTGTACCCCGTCGTCGCGGGGTGGGACGGGGGTGCCTGGCACCACTGGGAGAACCTCGCCGGGCCCGGGGAGGTCGCGTTCTCGTGGGACAACGGGGTCCTGGCGTTCGTCCTCTCGCTCGTCCAGTTCGCCCTCGTCTTCGCCCTCGTCCTGGCGGTGGGCCTGCGGGACGCCGTCCTCGCTGTCCTCCTCGTCGTCCTCCCCCTCCTCACGCTCCTCTGGCCGTTCCAGCCGCTCTCGGCCCTGCCTCGCCGCGCCTGGCTGCTGTTCGCGGAGCTCGCCTTCCTCCCGTGCGTCCTTGTCGTCCCGCTGGAGCTGGCGGTCGACAGCCCCAGCCCGGTCCTGCTCATCGGCTACCTCAGCGCCGCGCTCGCCTCGCCGTTCCTCGTATCGACCGCCGGCGCGCACCTGGTCGCCCTCGGCTTCCCGAGCGGGGGCACGGTGACGCAGGGAGCGGCGGGGCGCGGTCTCGCGGCGGCTCCCGGCGCGGCGACCGGTGCGTTCGCCCCGGCGGCCGCGGTCGCGAAGAACGCCCCGGCGGCCGCCGCGAACGGTGCCCTGAGGGCAGCGGCGGGAGCGGCCGGCCCGCTCGCGGTCCCGGCGGCGCTGCACACGCTCCTCGGTCACGGGGCGCTCTCGGTCGCCCGGCACATCGGCGCGGCCCACCGCCGCCCCGGCCCGCCGCGGTTCCCGCCGCTCCGGCCGGCGGGGCGAGGAGAGGATGGACGGGTGTGACGCTGCCCCGTCGATCGTCGTTCCGGAGCGGCTCGACCGGCCGCTGCGGCTCGGCCCCTTCGCGAGCGGCCGGGACGTCATCAAGTTCGTCTGCGGCGCCGCGGTCGGCGCCGTCGTCGGGCTCCTCGCCTCGCCGGCCGCCGGGCTGGCGATCGGCCTCGGAGCCGCGGCCCTCGTGCTGTGGCGCCCCGGCGGAGAGCCGCTCGATGCCCGCCTCCAGGCGGTCGGCGGGTTCGCACTGCGCCGGCTTCTGGGGGCGGGGCCCGTGAGCGCCGCGGCAGGCGGGCCCGCGGCCCGGGGGGCCGCGTCGTACCTGCGCCTCGCGGACGGACGCCCGGTCGCCGTCCTGCGCGCCGCCGCGGTCCCGCTCGCCTATCTCCCTCCCGGTGACCTCGCCGCGCAGTTCGACCGGTTCCGCGCGATGCTCCGGACCGTCGACCCCGGGCTCGTTGTCGTCGCCGCGTCGAGCCCGATCCACGCCGCGGCGGTGCTCCCCGCGACGGCCTCCCCGGATTCGGTCGAGCGGACCGCGTTCGACGGCTACCGGGAGCTCGTGACGCTGCTTGCGAGGCGCCGCACCGTCAGAAAGGTCCTGGTTGGGGTGCTCGGAACCGGTTCCGGCGGGGAGGCTCTGCGTCGCCTCGAGACGTCGACTGCTTCCGTCCAGGAGCACCTCTCCGGACTCGGCGTTGTCGCCGAGCGCCTTCGCGGCGCCGCCCTGCGGGATGCCGGCCGGTCGGTCGGCCTGCCGGTCTCGGGGGGACCGCCGTGACCGGCGTGACGGGCGCCGCCGGCCCGCTCGGGTTCGAGGCGTTCGGCTGCGCGTGCGGTCTGGCGGTCGTCGCCGGGGCGCTCGCCCGGGTCGTCCCGGGGTTCGCCGAGCTGACGGTCGCGCTGGTCGCCCTCGCCGTCGCGGGCTGGGCGTCGCTCCACGGGCGGGGGACGCTCCGGCCGGCCCGGGTCCGCCACGCGCTCCCGTTCGCGGTCCTCGCCGGGGCGGGCGCCCTCTTCCTGGTGCCCCCACCGGCCCTTGCCCCGTGGCATGCGCTGCTGCTGGGGCTCGCCGTCGTTCCGCTGTGGGCTCAGGAGCGACGCCGCCCTCCGTCCCCGGAGGGGAGCGGCCGGTGAGCGGAGCGGCGCGCCCCCCGGCGACCGAGGAAGGGGTGAGTTGGCGACGGAAAGGGCGGCGGTACCTCTGCCCGCTCCTTGTCCGCCAGTTCCCCCCGGAGCTCCCGTTCGGCTTCCTCGGGCGCGCGGCCCCCCCCTCCGCGCCGGTCGAGCTTCTCCTCGAGGCGGAACGGATCCCGACGGACCGGGCCCTCGCCCTGGTGCAAGGGGCCCGGTCGACAGCGGAGGCGGAGCTCGCGACCGGGGGCGCCGGCGCTTCGACCGCAGAATTGGAGGTCGAGCGGCGGTCGGCCGAGGAGCTCGGGACGGCCGTTGCCGGGCGACGGCAGGAACTCTGGCGGGTCGGGATCCGCTGGGTCGCCCACGGATCGTCCCGGGCGCTCGCTGAGGCAGAGCGCCAGCGGCTCGCGGAACGCCTCGCCGCCCTCGGCTTCCGGCTCCGCGTCCCCCGCTACGAGGTCGACGCCGCCCTCGAGGCGCCCGCCGGTTCCGCGGGCCGGGGCCGGCCCCCTGGCTACTGGCAGACCCTCACGACGGACGGTCTGGCGGCGCTGTACCCGTTCGGCGACGAGACGGTCCTCGAGCCGGGAGGGGTCCTCGTCGGGCTCGCGTTGGCGGACGCGAGCCCGGTGTTCCTCGACCGGTGGAGCCACGCGAGCCATTCGTGGGGCCTCTTCGGGACGACCGGGGCCGGCAAGTCGTTCGCCGCCGCCCTCACCGTCCTCCGCAGCCGCTGGATGCGGCCGGAGACCGAGGTCACGGTCCTCGACCCGCTGGGGGAGTACTCGGGGTTCGTGCGCGCGCTCGGCGGGACCGTGCTCCGGTTGCGGGAGCCGGAGGCGGGGCGGCTGAACCCGCTCGACCCGGCGACGACGAACGGCGACCGGCGCGAGAAGGCCGGGCGGGTCGGGACGATGCTCCGCGCCTTGTGGCCGAGCCTGCGGGACGAGGAGGCGGCGGCGCTCGACGCGGCCGTGAGCCGGCTGTACGACCGACCGCAGGCCGCCGCGACGTTCGGACGGCTCGCGGAGGAGGTCGCGGCGGCCGGGCCGGCGGCCGGCCGGCTCCCGGCGCTGCTCGAGGTGCTCCGCAGCGGCTCGCTCCGGGGGCTGGACGGCCCGACGACCGTCGCCGTCGACCGGCCCCTCGTCTCGGTCGACCTCTCCGGGCTGACGGACGAGCAGCTGCCGTTCCACCTCACCTACGTCCTCGACTGGACGTACCATCGGCTGAGCGAACGACCCGGCCCTAAGCTTGTCCTCCTCGACGAGGCGCACCTCCTGGCGCGCCACGAGGGGACGACCGAGTTCCTGGACCGCGCGGTGCGCCACCTGCGGCACTTCAACGCCGGGCTGCTGCTCCTCAGCCAGAGCCCGGACGACTTCCTCGGACGGCCGAGCGGGCGTTCGCTGCTCAGGAACCTGTACGCCTGCGCGTTCCTGCGGCTTCCTGAGGTCTCCGAGGGGTGCCGCGCGTTCTTCGGTCTCTCCGGGCCGGAGGCGGAGTGGCTCTCCAAGGCGCGCCTTCCGGCCGACGCCGGCTACGCCGAGTCGTTGTGGAGGGTCGGCCCGTGGCACCTGCCGCTCGCGCTCGTCGCCTCGACCCCCGAGTTCGAGCTGATCGGCTCGGCGCTTCGGGGGGAGGCGCCGGCCCGCCCCGACGCGGCCAGTGCCTCTCGAGGCTGAGGTTTATAGGGCGGTCCGGGACCGGTCCGTTCGATGGTCGACGCGGCAAGCGCCGACGCTCCGCCGCGGCGCCGCGCCAGCTGGAGCCTCAAGTCGATCGTCGAGGACGTCTCGGGGAGGTCGATCGGCGACTTCCAGGAGCCGGGCCGACCGTTCCATCCGTACCTTAAATTGAAGGGGGCCGAGCCGCCGGCGGCCGCTCGCGCGCCGACCCCCGCCGAGGAGCCCAAGGAGGCGTACAACCCGGTCGGCCACCTGTACCCTCCGCTCGTCGGCGCCCCTGCCCGCGCCTACCACGGCCCCGAGCACGAGCATCACCCGGAGACCCTCGCCCGCCATCCATCGGCGGCGCCGGGCCTCGGAGAGCGCCCTCGGGCGTCCGGTCCGTTCCACCAGCCGGAACGTCTGTACCTCCACTACCTGCTCCTGCACCTGGACCACCTCGGCGACGCGGCGCTCGCCTACCTGCGGACCGCCGTCGAAGAGGAGGTCGCGCACCGGGGTCGTGCTACCGCGCCGCGGGTCGCCGCACCGACGCCGGTCGCCCGCCCCGCGCCGCCGCCCGAGATGCCCCCGCCGCTCCCCGCGGTGTAGCGAAGCCGCGCCGGCGGGCCTCTTCGCCAAGGGCGGCGAACCGCCGCGGGTCGATCTCCACCCCCGTCGCGTGACGCCCGTGCCGCGCGGCGGCCCAGAGCGTCGTGCCGGTCCCCGCGAACGGGTCGAGGACCCGGTCGCCGACAACGGAGAACATCCGCACGAGCCGCTCGGCGAGCTCCGGCGGGAACGCGCCGGTGCGGCCGTGGCGGCCGGCCTGGCGGGCGCCGCGGACGTCCCCCCAGACCTGGGAGAACCAGGCGTCCCGCTCCGCGCGGGTGAAGCGGCTCGCCGCGCGGCGTGGGTCGTGGCGCGGGAACTGCCGCAGCCTGCCGTTCCGGAACAGGAGGACGAACTCGCAGTCGAGCGTCACGTAGGCGTTCGGCGGCAGGAAGCCGGATCCGAGGTAGGCGTTCGGCCGGTTCGTCGGCTTCTTCCACAGCAGGTACGGCAGCGGGCGCAGGCCGGCGCTCTCGGCGTCGAGCAGCGTGGCCGCGTGGTTCGGCCAGAGACGGAAGCCGCCGTCGTCGCTCCGGAGCGCGTCCCCGACGACGACGGCGAGCAGCCCTCCCGGCACCAGGACCCGCCGGCAGGCGAGCCAGGCGTCGGCGAGCAGCCGCCGCTGCGCCGCGTAGCCGACGGCGCCGAGGGTGCGGAACTGCTCGTCCCACTGCTCGAGCATCGGGTACGGCGGGCTCGTCACGACGAGCTCGACCGAGGCGGCGGCGATCCCGTCGAGCCGCCGCGCGTCGCCGCGGAGCAGGCGCACCGTCCCGGCGGCCGGTCCGTCGGCCACGAGCCGGGCGAGGGGGACGGGGGGGTTAAGAGAGGGCCCCCTCTTTTCTCGGCGATGCGGCTCGACCGGCCCGTCCTCCAGGTCGCCCTCGACTTCGAGAACCTGTCCCGCGCGCTCGACGCGGCCCGCGAGGCGGTCGAGGGTGGGGCGGACTGGGTCGAGGCCGGCACGCCGCTGATCAAGAGCGAAGGGCTCAACGCCGTGCGGGAGCTCAAGCGCGCGTTCCCGGCGCAGCGGATCGTCGCCGACATGAAGGTGATGGACACCGGAGCGTTCGAGGTCGAGATCGCGGCGAAGGCCGGCGCCGACCTCGTCACGGTGCTCGGCGCGTCGGACGACGGGACGATCGCCGAGGCGGTCCGCGGTGGCGAGCTGTACGGCGCGGAGGTCGTAGTCGATCTGCTGGGCGTCGCCGACCCGGTCGCCCGCACGCGGCGGGCGGCGGAGCTCGGCGCCGCGGCCGTCTGCTGGCACGTCGGCATCGACATGCAGATGCAGGCGCGGACGCCGTTCGACGTCCTCGCCGAGCTGGTGAAGGCGAGCTCGATCCCCGTCGGCGTCGCGGGGGGGCTCACGAGCGAGACGGTCGCCGCGGCGACACGGGCCGGCGCCCGGATCTTGGTCGTCGGCGGCGCGATCACCAAGAGCCCGAAGATCGCGGAGGCGACCCGGGCGATCGTGCGGGCGATCGCCGAGCGCAAGGAGGTGCCGAGCGAGTCGTTCCGCCGGTACGGCGCCGGCGAGGTCCGGGAGGCGCTGCTCAAGGTGTCGACCCCGAACCTCTCGGACGCGATGCAGCGACAGGGGGCGATGCACGGGATCGTCCCCAGGCTCACCGGCCCGACGGTCCGGGTCGCCGGCCCGGCGGTCACGGTCGTCACGCGCGACGGCGACTGGGCGAAGCCCGTGGAGGCGATCGACCGGGCCGTCCGGCGACGTGATCGTCGTCGACGCCGGGGGCGGCGAGACCGCGGTCTGGGGGGAGCTCGCCAGCTGGTCGGCGCACGGCCGCAAGGTCGCGGGTGTCGTCATCGACGGGGCGATCCGGGACCTGGACGCGATCCTCGAGCTCGGGTTCCCGGCGTTCAGCCGGAACGTGAGCTCGAACGCGGGCGAGCCGAAGGGGCACGGGGAGATCGGCGTCGAGGCGGTCGTCGGCGGCCAGCGTGTGCGGCCGGGCGACTGGGTCGTCGGGGACGCGAGCGGGGTAGTGGTCGTCCCCCGTGAGCGGGCGCAGGAGGTGGCGAACCGCGCCCTGGACGTCCTGGAGCACGAGAACCGGGTCCGCGAGGAGATCCGACGCGGGTCGACCCTCGGCACCGTCCAGAAGCTCGAGCGGTGGGAACGGGTCGGCTGAGCCGGCCGGGCCGCGCCTAACGGCCCTGCGAGCGGAACGCGAGGACCGCGAGCCCGTTCAGGCAGAAGCCGAGGATCGCGACGGCCGCGAACGCCTGCCCGATCTGGCTCCAGTTGTAGCCGGAGACGATCAGCGTGCGGGCCGCGGTCGCGACGTAGCTGACCGGGTTCACCCTGGAGAACGTCTGGATCCAGCTAGGGAGCAGGCTGACCGGCAGCATCGCCGAGGAGAGGAACAGGAGCGGGAACGTCAGCGTGAAGCTGACCATCATGGTCGTCTCCGTGTTCTTCGTCCGCAGCGCGACCGTGTTCGAAAGCCCGGAGAAGGCGACGCCGAACGCGGCCGCCATGAGGACAATGAGCGCGTCGCCGCCCGCGCCCGTGGCGAACGGGATCTTCCAGTGGAGGACGAGCGTGAACACCCACGCGACCAGCAGGACGACCCCGGCCTGCGCACCCATCCGGATCGCGTCAGCGAGGAGCTTGCCGACCAGGACGGCGCTCCGGCGGATCGGCGCGACGAAGAACTTGTCCATGAACCCGGAGTCGATGTCGGCGACCATCGCGAAGCCGGACTGCGACGCGCTCTGGATCGCCGTCATCACGGCGATGCCGGGAAGCAGCACCGCGACGTAGTTGTACGGCAGGTGCGACGCCTCGCTGAAGACCGTGCCGAACGTCTGGCTGAACAACCCCAGCCAGATCAGCGGCATGAGCAGCGTGAACATCAACAGGAACGGGTTCCGGCTGAGCTTCTTGAGGCTCCGATAACAAACCCAGGCGATGTCGGAGAAGACGCCGGCCCCGCTGCTCTGGTCCGTCACGGTCCGGTGCGCGCTCGCCATCGGCCCTAGCGCCTCCGGTTGCGCCAGCCGGTTCGGCTCGCCGGCTGGACCTCTTCGACGCGCATCGCGCGGCCGGTGTGCTGCAGGAAGACTTGGTCGAGCGTCGGGTGCGCCACCGCGACCTCGTTGACCGGGACCCTCTGGATGTCGAGGACGCGAAGGATCTCGATCAGCGCGGCGCCGCCGCTCTTCGTCCGCACGACGACCCCGTCCTCGAACGGGGTGGCGCCGACGACCCCCGGCAGCCCGGAGAGGAGCGACACGGCGCGGGTCTGCGTCGCCTCGAACGCGGCGTCGCGCGGGAGCCGGACGGTGACCGTGTCCGCCCCTACGCTAGCCTTGAGCGCCAAGGGGGTGCCCGAGGCGACGATCTTTCCGTGGTCGATGATGGCGAGACGGCCGCACAGCTGGTCCGCCTCCTCCATGTACTGCGTCGTGAGGAAGATCGTCATCCGCTCGTTCTCGTGGAGCTTGCGCAGGTACTCCCACACCGCGTTGCGGGTCTGCGGGTCGAGTCCGGTCGTCGGCTCGTCCAGGAACAGCACCCGGGGGTGGTGGACGAGGCCGCTCCCGAGGTCGAGCCGCCGGCGCATCCCGCCGGAGTAGGTGTACGCCGCGCGGTCGGCCGCCTCGGCCAGCTGGAGGATCTCGAGCAACTCCTCGACGCGGTCGCGGATCACCGCCCCCGGGAGGTGATACAGGTGCCCCATCAGGGTCAGGTTCTCGCGGCCGGTCAGCTCGCCGTCGACCCCGACCGATTGGCCCGTGTATCCGATCTGTCGACGGATCGCCGCCCCGTCCCGCTCGACGTCCCAGCCGAGGACCCGCGCCGTGCCGCTGGTCTTCGCCAGCAGCGTCGTGATGATCTTGATCGCCGTCGTCTTGCCGGCGCCGTTCGGGCCGAGGAAGCCGAAGAACTCCCCCTGCCCGACCGAGAAGCTGATCCCGTCGACCGCCCGGACCTCGGCCTGGCGGCTACGCCCGGCTCCCCCGCCGAAGACCTTGACCAGGTCCCGCACCTCCACGGCTGGCACCTCGGCACGGGACGGCGCCTCGGGGCTCGAAGAGGCGATAGGAAGGGCATCCGCTCCGGCCATCGAGCGAGCGACCGAAGGCGTGCCTAATACGGATTTCCCGTGCCGAACCAGATCACGGAGGCGGCGTGGACCGACCCGTCATTAGTCCGCCAAGCACGTGCTGCCGCCTCCAGAGGTCGGCGCTCGACGCCCTCCAGAATACACGCTGGTACCGGTCCGGCCCGTCCCACCGCGCCGTCCACCGCAGTGGGTACTGAACGTCCCACAGGACCAACCCTTCCGGCTCCGCCATCGGCAACGTAAAGCGCGCACGGCCGCGGGCGGCGTCCTCGAGGCTGGCAAGCGTCATCCTGCCGGCATCGACCTCGCGTAATGCCCCGACGATCTTCCGAACCATCCCCCAGACGAACGATCGCGCCCGGACCTCGATGACCCGCCCGCCCCGCAGGGCAGAGACCCGGACTACCTCGAGGGGAACCCACCGCGGTACGCCGGGCGGGATCCCTCGGCCGAAGCTCCTGGCGTCGACCGGCCCGCACAGCACCGCAGCGGCTCGGGCAAGCTGCCGCGGGTTCCGAGCAGGGGTCGGGTCGAAGTAGCGGTAGATCCGCCGTTCCGCTTGGCGGACGCGGAAGTCGGCCGGCACCCGGACTGCGGCGGCAAAGAACACCTCGGCCGTGATCGCGTTGAGCCGGTGGAGTAGGGTGGCAGGCTCCAAGTCAGACGTCAGCGCCAGGGCGTTCCCGCGAGCGCTGACTCCCCGGTCGGTCCGGCTCGCCACCTCCAACCGGACGGCTTCCCCCTTCGGAGCGAGCCCGACGCGAGCGACCCCCGACAGCAACTCCCCTTCGATCGTCCGCAACCCCGGCTGCCGCGCCCACCCAGAGTAGCCGGTCCCGACGTAGCCGAATCGCACGAGCCACCGCGCCATAGCACCCCCACCCCGATACGCAGCGGCTCGGGTAGCGACTTCCAGCGTGGGCTTACGTCTCATACGTGTCACTATGCATAACTATATAGCTTAACAAGGAAAGCTTCATTCCCGTTTCCTCGGTGGAGGCCCCGAGGCGATGCATTTGGGGCTTCGACTCTCGGAGAGAGAACAATGAGCGGGGCGGGAACAGGAAACAGCGGGGCGGGCCCAGGCTCGACATCGGGCTCGGGTACCCCCATGATTCAGCGGAAAGCCGGCAAGGGCCAGGCCATCCTGATCGCGGTCATGGCGGTCGTGATCGTGGGGCTTCTTGTCGGAGTCGTCGGCTACTCGGCCGGATGGTTCAAGCCGGCATCCACGGCCACGAGCGGGAAGGGTGGCTGCACGCTGCCTACCCCGACCGACATTGTAGGAACCGGTTCGACGCTGGTCGCTCCCCTGATGGACGTCTGGGAAGCCTTCTACTGGAGCGGGACTGTGGTGAATTACAACGCCCTCGGAAGCTCCGCGGGCATCACGGCAATCACGGGCAAGACAGTCGATTTCGGCGCGAGCGACGCGCCGCTCAGCGGGGCGCAGCGCCATGCGGCCGCCGGGGTCCTCGAGTTCCCCGAGTCCGCGGGCGGGGTCGTCCCTGTCTACAACCTGCCGAGCTCGATCGGCGTGACCCACCTGAACTTCAACGGGTCGGTCTTGGCCGAGATCTTTGACGGCGCCATCACCAACTGGGACGACAAGGCGATCACGACCCTGAACCCCACCGCGACCATGCCCAACGCAACGATCACCCCCGTGCACCGGTCGGATGGGAGCGGGACGTCGTTCATCTACACCAGCTTCCTGTCGCTGGAGAACACGCACTGGGCGAAGACCTACGGGAAGAGCACGGCGTGGCCGACGAACATATCGGTCGGCGTAGGGGAGGGCCACAACGCCGGCGTGGCTGCCTACGTCGCCGAGAACTCGCTGACGATTGGCTACGTCGACCTGGAGTACGCGCTTACCTCGGGAAGCTCGGTGGGCATTGGGGCAGTGCAGAACCCGTCGGGTGGCTACATCGTCGCGAACGTCACCGACACGGCTTCAGCCCTAGCCGACACGCACCTCACGCTCCCCGCGGGGGACGGGGACTGGTACAACGTGTCGTTGCTGAACGCTCCGGGCGCGGGTGACTATCCGATCACGTCGCTCACGTACACGATCGTCTACCAGAACCTCAGCGCAGCGTACCCGTCGTACACGCTGGCGAAGGCGGAGAACCTTGTGGACTTCCTCCACTGGGTGATCACCTCCGGGCAATCGGTACTCGAAGCCGCTCTCGTATGACCCGCTGCCGACGTTTATCACCACGGCCGACAACACGACGCTCAACTCCATCACGTTCGACGGGAAGGTAATCCCCGTCTGCGTGCCGACGTAGAGCAGCGGCCCCGGCGCGGTCGGTCCGATGGAGACAACCCCTTCCTCTCCCCGTTCTAGCGGTGCCGTGAGGGCCGACGGACGAAGGCCGTTCCTCGAGACCGTCCCGGATCGCCTCTTCTTCGTCCTGGTCGGGATTGCCGGACTCTCAATCCTCTTCTTGGCGTTCTCGCTGGTCGGGGTGCTCTACTACGCGGCATCCCCCGCGATCCGGGCGCTCGGCCCGGGGTTCCTCACGGGTAGCATCTGGAATCCGACGGCCGGGGTCTACGGGGTCATCCCGTTCATCTACGGGACCCTCATCACCAGCGCCATCGCCCTGTTCCTGGGCGTGCCGTTGGCGCTCGGCTCCTCCATCTTCATCACGACGAACGCCCCGGTGTGGCTCCGGCGGCCCGTGGGCACCGCCATCGAGCTCCTGGCCGCGATCCCCTCGGTGGTCTTCGGCTTCTGGGGGATCTTCGTCCTCGAGCCGTACATGCGCTACGACGTCGAGCCGACGTTGCACAGCACCCTGGGCTGGACGGGCGCGTTCTCGGGGACGCCGATCGGCACGGACGTGCTGACCGCGGGCGTCATCCTGGCGGTCATGATCGTGCCGACGGTCGCCGCCGTGAGCCGTGACACGCTCGCTGCCGTGCCGGCGGCCCAGCGCGAGGCGGCCCTGAGCCTCGGAGCGACGGACTGGGAAGCGACCCGGATGGCGATGATCCCCTACGCCCGATCGGGGATCATCGGAGGAATCATCCTCGGCCTGGGTCGCGCGATGGGAGAGACGATGGCCGTGACCATGACAATCGGCAACCGCGACGCGATCCCCACCTCGCTCTTCTCGCAGGGCCAGACGATCGCGAGCCTCATCGCGAACGAGCTGCTCAGCAACACGGGTCCGCTCCAGTACGCCGCCATTCTCGAGGCGGGCCTCGTGCTAATCCTAATCGCCCTCCTCGTGAACATCGTCGCTCGGCTGCTCGTCTGGAAGGTCCTCAAGGTCCGGGGAGGAGCGGTCGAATGAAGTTTGACCGGCTATTCCGGCGCAAGCTGCTCAGCCAGTCGATCAAGGTGCTTTCCGGGCTCGCGATCGTCGTCGTCCTCATCCCGCTCGCCAGCATCATCTACACGGCGGCCAGCCGCGGCGGGTCGGTCCTGTTCAACCCTCAATTCTACACGGCCACGGAACCGTTGCCGTGCTCTCCCCTCGCCTGTGCGTCGGTGGGGATCGGACCTGCCATCCAAGGGACGCTCCTCATCGTCGGGCTTGCTGCGGTGATCTCGACGACGATTGGGGTCTCGGCCGCGATCTTCGCTTCCGAGTACCGCACCCGCGGCCTGGGCCGCGCGATCAGCTTCACCGCGGATGTGCTCACCGGCATGCCGTCGATCGTGGTCGGGGTCTTCATCTACAGTTACTTCGCGCTGTACTACCCGACAATCGCCTTCAGCGCGCTCACCGGCACCCTGGCGCTCTCGGTACTGATGATCCCGATCGTCGTGCGCACGACCGAGGAGGCGCTCCGGACGGTACCGAACTCGTTGCGGGAGGCGGCCCTCGCCCTCGGGATCTCCAAGTGGCGGACGACCCTGCGCGTGGTGCTCGCGACCGCCTTTCCGGGTGTCCTCACCGGTATCCTGCTCGCGGTGATGCGGGCCTCGGGGGAGGCAGCCCCGCTGCTGTTCACCGCGTTCGGCTCTCGCCTGTACTCCACCGGCTTCGACCACCCGGTGTCGGCGCTCCCGCTGGTGATCTTCGACTTCGCGGAGAGCCCGTACAGCAACTGGATACGGGTCGCGTGGGGGACGACCCTCTTCCTCATCATCCTCGTCCTTACTGCCAGCGTGCTGTCCCGGCTCAGCGTGGATCGGATGGTGCGGCGAATGGGAGGACGCTGAGGTGGCAATGACCGGGGCGAAGCTGAAGATCGAGCGCCTGACAGCGTCCTACGGGGGGACCCCCGCGATCTCGGAGATCTCCCTCGACGTACCGGAGAGGGCGGTCACCGCGATCATCGGGCCTTCGGGCTGCGGGAAATCCACGTTCGTTCGTTGCCTGAACCGCCTGCACGAAACGGTTCCGTACTCCAAGGTCCAGGGGAGCGTCTTTCTGGACGGGGAGGACATCTACGGGCTCGACCCCGTTCGCGTGCGGCGCCGGATCGGGATGGTCTTTCAGAAGCCGAATCCGTTCATCACCATGTCCATCTACGGCAACGTCAGCGCCGCGATGCGATTCAACGGCCGGCACTCGCGCGAGGAGACCGACGCGGCCGTGGTCCGCAGCCTGCAGCAGGCCGCGCTGTGGGACGAAGTGCGGGAGCGCATCGACGAGCCTGCCACGTCGCTCTCGGGGGGCCAGCAGCAACGGTTGTGCATCGCACGGGCGCTTGCGGCCAACCCGGAGGTGCTGTTGATGGACGAACCCTGCTCGGCATTGGATCCGATCGCGACCGCAAAGGTCGAGGAGCTCGTGAAGCGACTGAAGCAGGAGTACACGGTCGTCATCGTCACCCACAACATGCAGCAGGCGGCCCGGGTGGCGGACTATACGGCGTTCCTGTACCTCGGCAAGCTGGTGGAGTTTGGCGCGACGGAGGATCTGTTCGAACGCCCGAAGCAGCAGCTGACCGAGGCGTACATCACCGGAAGGTTCGGATGAACGACGATCCCCTCGCCGACAAAGGAGTCCCCCGCGGCTACGACCTCGAAGTCCACCAGCTGAAGCAGCGGGCGGGGAAGATGGGGGACTGGGCCCTTGGGATGGTCCACGACGCGTGGCGCGCCTACGCCGCGGGAGATCTCACCGCCGCCCAGGCGGTCCTCGACCGCGATGCCGAACTCGACCGCCTGGACGACGACATGGAGCACGCCTCGGTGGCGTTCCTGGTGCTGCGTCAGCCTGCCGCGGTCGACCTGCGGACGGCCGCTGCCCTGCTGAAGATCACGACCCACCTGGACCGGATCGGACGACTTGGCTTCGACATGGCGCGGCTGTGCGTCCCCGGCCCCCTGCAGGGCTCCGCCGAGTTGAAGGCCCTGCTCGAACGGATGGACACCACGGTCGAGGCGATGGTCCGGCAGGCCCTGGAAGCGCTGGTTCACGACACCGTGGCCGTCGCACGCGGCCTCTTCTCCCGAGACGACGAGGTCGACCGAATGCACCGGCAGGCGAACCGATTGGTCATCGCGGAGCTGGCGCATGACCACGACCACTCCCTTTCACTGTCGAGCCACATCCTCGTCGCGCGACACTTCGAGAGGATCGCGGACAACGCGTGCAAGGTCGGCGAAAAGACGATCTATGCGGTGACGGGCCAACGTCGCTCCGAATACCTTCCCCGTCATCCATCGTACCCCTACGTTCTGGATTCAGCGAACCGGAGCTGACCTCGCGAGACGGCCGGGCAGGTGGCTCCGCTCGGTCCCCCGCCTCCCCTAGACTACGGACTTTTCGAGGTTGACGGGGGTTCGCCGAAGTTTACGGCTCCGACCCTTATGGACCGTCCTTCGATTCGACCGGCCGGAGACCGATTCCTGGTCGGCGGGATGGGATGGAGGGGTCTTCGACCAGCAATCCCAGCCCAGCGGCGGACCCGGGTGCCACGCCCCCTCCCGAGCAGATCCTACGCCGCAGGCCGAAGGGCCGGTCTCCCCTCATTCTCGGGGGTATCGCGGTGGTGGCGGTCGTCGTCGTGGTTGCAGCGGGGTTCGGGCTCGGGTGGTTCTCGCCGGCTTCCCCGAAAGGGAAGTGCCTCGACGGGGGGGCGGTGCCGACGCGCGAGAGCCTCGAAGGGCAGGGGTACACGCTGGTCCAGCCCCTGATGGATCAGTGGGCCTCCTCGGTACTGGGGCGGAACTCTCGTGACCTATGCCGGTGTCGGAAGTTCCTCCGGAATCACAGCGATCACCAACACGATCGCTGACTTCGGCGCGAGCGACGCCCCCCTCAATGCGGCGCAAACCTCCGCCGCTCCCGGCCTCGTCACCATCCCGGAGTCCGCCGGCGGAGTCGTCCCCATCTACAATCTTCCCGGGGTCGGGACCCTGAGATTCACGGGGGCGGTCCGCGCCGATATCTTTGACGGCAACATCACCGCCTGGAACGACTCAGCGCTCAAAGCGCTGAATCCAGGGGTCTCGCTCCCCGACACATCCATCACGCCGGTGTACCGTACGGGAGGAAGCGGAAC
This sequence comes from uncultured Thermoplasmata archaeon, assembly GCA_963719635.1. Taxonomy (GTDB): domain Archaea; phylum Thermoplasmatota; class Thermoplasmata; order Lutacidiplasmatales; family UBA184; genus Lutacidiplasma. The sequence continues at coordinate 48,385 of CAVRCS010000005.1, forward strand.
GACGTTCATCTTCACGAGCTTCCTCACCGCGCAAAACCCCTAGTGGGCTCACCGATGGGGGAAGAACCTCGAGTGGCCTTCCAACATCAGCGTCGGAGTGGGCGCCAGCGGCAACGGCGGAGTCGACCTCACGGTTAGCACGTCCCACGACACCATCGGTTATGTCGACCTGAACTACGCCCCGAACTCGGCCTCCGGCGTCTCGGTTGGCGAGGTCCAGAACCCGAAGGGGAACTTCATCCTCGCCGACGTTCAGAACACCGAGCAGGCGCTGAAGGACTCGAACGTGACGCTCCCCGCCGGCACGGCGAGCTGGTACAACGTCTCGCTCCTCAACGCGCCAGGATCGCAGGATTATCCGATTACCTCGTTGACGTACGTCCTTGTCTATCAGAACCTGAGCAAGGCCTACAGCGGGTCGTCGAACACGTACACGCTTGCCAAGGCGGAGAACCTGGTGGACTTTCTGAGCTGGATGGTCACCGTGGGCCAGAACTATTCGGCCCCGCTCGACTACGATCCGCTTCCGCCGTCGATCGTCGGCGCTGACCTCGCAACGATCCATTCGATCACGTTCGACGGGAGCGCGATTCCGAGTTGCATCGTGGTAGCGTAGGTCCCGGGCGGTCCGTCATCCGATGTGCCCCTCCACCCCACCATCGGCTGGGGCCGGGGACCAACACCGCATCGACCCGATGCTAATGGCCGGGACACCGGGGGCGCAACGGACCCGGGCACCGAGCCGGTGGGCCGACCTGGGCTTCTTCGTCGTGGTCGCCATCGCCGGGGCGGCGGTCGTCGTCCTCGCCCTCGCCCTCGTCGGGGTCCTCCTGTACAACGCGCGGGCGTCGATTGGTGCGTTCGGGTTTCGGTACCTCTACGGGGTGACCTGGAGCCCTAACGGGAACATCTACGGGGTCGTTCCGTTCGTGGCGGGCACGCTCATCACGAGCGCGATCGCCCTGGCTCTCGCGATTCCCCTGGCACTCGGATCCGCCGTATTCCTGGCGACCCGGGCCCCGTCGTGGCTCCGGGGGGCCTTCGGGACCGCGGTGGAGCTTCTCGCCGCCATTCCGTCGGTGATCTACGGTCTCTGGGGCCTCATCGTGCTCCACCCGTACATGGCGCAAACCGTCGAGCCCGCGCTGCAACGGTACCTCTCCTGGACCGGCCTCTTTCGAGGGACCTCGATCGGACTGGACCTGCTGACGGCCGGGGTCATCCTCGCCGTCATGACCGTCCCGACGATCACCGCCGTCAGCCGCGATGCGATGGCGTCGGTACCTGCCGCACAGCGGGAGGCCGCCCTGAGTCTGGGTGCAACGAACTGGGAGACAACCCGGATGGCGGTCCTTCCCTACTCCCGGTCCGGGATCGTGGGGGGAGTGATGCTGGGTTTGGGCCGAGCTCTCGGAGAAACGATGGCCGTCGTGATGGTCATCGGGGGCGCGGACCGATTGCCCACCCCGCTGCTCTCCCAGGGACAGACCGTGGCGAGCCTGATCGCGAACGAACTCGCCAGCAACAACGGCCCTCTCCAGGTACTCGGCGGTCCTGGAAGCAGGGTTGGTGCTCCTCCTCATCGCGATCGGGGTGAACGCGGGGGCTCGGTTGCTCGTCGGCCGGGTCTTCCGGATCACGGGAGGACCGGTCGAGTGGGCGGCCCGACCCGCAAGGAAGGCAGCCGCATCGACCACACAGGTCGTCGCAAAGTCCTAGACCACCTGGTCACGGCGCTGTCAGCGGCGGCTATCGTCGTGGTCCTGGTCCCGCTGTTCGACATCGTCTACGAGGCGTTCCGCCGAGGGGGGGCCGTTCTCTTCGAGGGTGGGTTCCTCACCGACGTTCCCCCGAACGCGTGCTCCCAGCTCTCCTGCCAGACCGTGGGGATTGGGCCGGACATCGTCGGGAGCGTACCGGTGATCGGACTCGCTTCGGCCATCGCGGTCCCGATCGGGGTCCTGGCCGCGATCTTCGCCGCCGAGTACCGGACCCGCGGGGTCGGGAGGGCGGTTTCCTTCGTCGCCGACGTTCTGACGGGAGTGCCGTCAATCACTCTGGGGGCGTTCGTCTACAGCTTCTTCGTCCTGTACGACCCCCGCCTAGTGGTGAGCGCCCTCACCGGGGGGCTAGCGCTCTCGCTCGTCATGGTCCCGATCGTCACCCGCTCCACGGAGGAGGCCCTGCGCCTGGTCCCCAGTTCCACCCGGGAAGCGGCGCTCGCCCTCGGGATATCCAAGTGGAAGACGAGCCTCCGCATCGTCCTGCTGACGTCCCTCCCCGGAACGGCCACCGGCGTGTTGCTGGCCGTGTCGCGCGCCGCCGGCGAAGCCGCACCGCTGCTGTTCACCGCCGGCGGCTCCCTGGTGTACTTCCAGGGATGGGACCGGCCCACGGCCGCGTTGCCGTTGCTGATATACCAATTCGCGCTGAGCCCGTACGCCAACCAGCAGAAGGTTGCCTGGGGTGCGACCCTATTCCTGTTGCTGCTGGTCCTGAGCGTGAACGTCGGTTCCCGGGCGGTTATCCGGCGGCTCAAACGCCGGATGGGGCACAACTAGGCTCGGGGAATCCCGAATCGCCACCCCGCCGCAAAGCATTATCCGGGCCCGGTCGCTCGGCGAACCCTCCGGGGCGATGCTCCCGTAGTCTAGTCCGGTCAAGGATTCGGGGCCTTCGACCCCGTAACGCGGGTTCGAATCCCGCCGGGAGCATCCGTCCCCATTCGGTTCGGGTTAAGGGTAAACGGAGCCTGAATAGTTGTCACTATAGACTATAGTTCGAACGCTTATCCCTCAGTAAGCCGCTGGCAGCACGGGCCGGTGATGGAAGGTCGGAAGCTCCAACTCGCCGGGAAGTCGACGTACCTCGTGTCGCTCCCCAAGCGGTGGGTGACGACCGCGGGACTGAAGGCGGGGGACACCCTGTTCGTCCAGGCCGAGTCGGACGGCTCCGTCTCGGTGCGAAGCCATTCCGTCGAGAGACCGACGGTTCGGCGGAAGATCTTCCACGAGAAGGAGCTCGAGACGCGGGAGCACCTGCTCCGCAAGCTGATCGGCGCCTACGTCTCCGGCTTCGGGTTGATCGAGATTCGCTTCGCCCCCGAACGCGGGCCGTTCGTACGCAAGGTTGCCCGCGAGTTCTGCCACCTCGTCATCGGACCCGAGGTGATCGAGGAGGCGCGGAACAACCTCGTCATCCAGGATCTCTCGGACCCGACGGAACTCAGCTCGGAGAAGTGTCTCCGGCGGATGCATCTCGCCGTCCGGGCGATGCTGGACAACGCCGTCCTCGCTCTCACGACCTCGGACCCGGGACTGGCACACGAGGTCGACCTCCGGGGCTCGGACGTCAATCGGCTCTTCTGGATGGTCTCCAAGCAGTACCACATCGTGCACACCACGCCGGCCTCCCCCGGGGGGGGCACCACTGCGCCTTCGTAGGGTGCGTAGCCAGGCCGGCTCAGGTCTGCTCGGCTGATGCGTTCGCCCGGCAGGGGCGGGGGCGCTCCCTCAGTCGTTTGGGATCCCGAAAAGGCGGACGGCATTCAGCCCGAGCACTTTCGCGATGTCTTCGGCCCGCAGCCGAAGACTCTCGATCAGGTCAACTGCCAGCTCGAGCTGCTCCAGGGGCCAGTCCGAGCCGAACAGGAACCGGTCAGGGAGACCGGTGGTGACGATGGCGTCTTGAAGCTGGTGCCGTGCACTTTCGACGGCCGCTTCGAAGTACGGCGACGCCGGGTGCGGCAGCAGGCCCGAGGTGTCGGCGTATACGTTCGGATTCTTGTAGACGACTTCCGCCGCCTCCGATATCCACGGATTCCCGAGGTGACAGATGACGAACGCAACCTCGCGGTACCGGCCGGCGGCCTCGTCCACGTCCAGGGGACGGGCGAACTTCAGGAGGCCGCGACCCCCCAGGGTGTCTCCCTGATGGAGGAGGATTGGCAACTTCCGTCGACCGGCGAGTTCGTATACCAGATCGAGCCGGGGGTCGGTGGGAAGGAAGGGGAGGTAGCCGGGATACAGCTTAATCCCGAAGAGCGGGCTCTCCTTTTCCAGTTGGCCGACGAGTTGGGCGACGGCCTCCGGCCCCTGCGTCGGGTCCACGGTCGCGACCGGGAGAAGGCGGCCGTTGCTCGCCGCGTAGGACGATCGCCCCTCCTCCAGCGCCTCCGTTGCCGACGGGGCGGAGAACATCTGAATCGCCAGGGCACGGTCAATCCCGCTTCGGTCCATCTCGGCGAGGAGGCCGGGAACATTATACTCGAGGTCTGCGCGGTAGGCCGTCCGTTCCAGGTCGGGCCACCATCGCGTCAGGTGAACGTGGGCGTCCACCCGCGGATGCGAGCGGAGGCTCGAACTCGCGGTCACAGGGCGGCTTGATTGATGTCCGTCGGCGACGACACGCGGTGTTCGGCTCCGCCCCGGCAACGGACCTCGTAGCCCCGCAGGGTCCGCTTGCGGTTGCTGGCGTGATACTCGGCGAACTCGAGCCCATGTGCGAGCGCCGACTGACGGATGCGTTGGAACCCCGTGTGTGTGATAGGGAAAACCGGGACCGCGGAGTCCATCTTCCAGACGAGCACGATCTCATCGGGCGCTCCCCGGGGCATCGGCCGCGCATACAGGTCGAGCACGAACTTGGGGTCCGACCACGGCACCGCGAGCACTTCCCCAGTGGATAGGACGAGCTCGAGGCCGTCGCCCCACAGGGAGGCTTGCCCGGGCCAACGGACCCGGTCCCTGCGCAGGAGGACATGCTGGGCGAGGCCCAGCGCGGCCACGATGACCCCAAAGACGAGGAGTCCCAGGTAGGGAGAGAAGGCGTATCGGAGGTAGAGCCCAGCCCCGGCGACCACGAGGATTCCCCCGAGGCCGGCGAGGACGAAGCGTCCGAGCCGGTACGGCAACTCCGCGCGACTCCGGTAGGCGGTCACCTCAGCCTCAGGGGGAAGCAGGGAGAGCCCCTCCTCGGACACCGAGGGCGCGTCCGGATCCGCGTCCGGTGAACTCATCGCGGGGCGGGCAAAGCGATGCGGGACGCTTAATCTCCATCCCCGAAGTCATCGCGGGGCGGGCAAAGCGATGCGGGACGCTTAATCTCCATCCCCGAAGTCTACGTAGTCCGTGGTGGACCCAGTCCCCCGCTCTGCGGCGGGGTGCCAGAGCCCGCGCCGGGATGCTATCCTCTCTACGGACTGCTTGATCCCCCCCTGCGTCGGGCACCCTTCGGCTTCCCCCAATTCTGGCCCCGGTATCGTGGTCCACCGCAGAGAGCTCTGAGCCGCTTCCTATCCTTCAACGGTATGAGGCGGACCGGCCCGCGCCAAGGCTGCTCCGGGAATCGTGCTGTCTCACTGTGCGGACTCGACAGAACTGCTCCGCACTCGGCATATCGGGCACAGCATGCGGCATGGTGTCCAGGGCCGGAGGTTGCGATGGGGACTCTCAAGAGGATTCTTAGTCCTCAGCGGGGCCCCGTGATTGTATCGGCCGTCCTCCTGCTCGCTGGACTCGTGGAGGTCCTGCTCGGCAGCGCGCCCATCGGTCTCATCGCATGGGGATTTGCCGCGTTGGCCCTTACGGCCGGTGATGTCAGGCTGTGGAAGCTCACGCTCCCTGTCGGCCTCGCTCTGATCCTGTTGGGTGTCGCGTTCTCTGTCGGCCCCCAGGGTCCGATAGTGATTCAGCACGCGTAGGTACCTCGGGACGCGGGGATCGGCCATCTATGGCCAGCCAGCCGAGAGACTGAGCCGCCCGGTCGCTCCACGTTCAAAGACGGGGGCCGTCGCGCCCCGGTCTCGGGTGGACCTGCTGGAGGCTTGATACGGATACGGAACCTTGGATGAGGTAGGGCCGATGACCGCCGACGCGGACTGGCTCAGTTACCCGGATGCCCCACGCATCGTCGTGCCTCCGCCCGGGCCCCGCTCCCGAGCACTCTTGGCGGACCAAGCGGCCCTAGAGACCGACGCGGTTGGGTATCCGCACTACTTCCCGATCGCCCCCCGCCGCGCCCAAGGCTCGACGATCGAGGATGTCGACGGCAATCGGTTCGTTGACTGGGTCTCGGGGATCTCGGTCCTCAATCTCGGCCACCGGCATCCTCGACTGGTCCGCGCGCTCGAAGTCCAGGCGGCCGAGATCTGGCACGCCCTCGAGCTCCCGACCGAGGCGCGGGTGCGGTTCCTCAAGGCGCTGCAGGACGTGCTGCCGGGGAACCTACGCCGCCACGCCCGGATCTTCCTGACCGTCACGGGTGGCGACGCGGTCGAGACCGCGGTGAACCTCGCCGACCATGCGCAGGGACGCCACGGCACGGTCGCCTTCTCGGGAGCCTACCACGGGGTCCACGGAGGTGTCACGAACCTCACGAGCGGGCGTCGCTACCGCGCCCCGAACGCCTTCCCGGGCGGGAGCGTGATCCGCGTCCCGTACCCGGACCCGTACCGGCCCGTACTCGGCGCAGACCACGGAGCGGCCGGGACAATCGCCTACCTCGAGCACCTCGTGAACGACCCGCACTCCGGGGTCGACACGATCTCGTCCGTCCTCGTCGAGCCGATCTTGGGAGAGGGAGGGTACGTCGTACCGCCCGACGACTTCCTTCCTGCTCTGCGGGAGTTCTGCGACCGCCACGGGCTGCTCCTGATCGCCGACGAGGTCCAGACCGGCTTGGGCCGGACAGGGAGGATGTGGGCCGTCGAGCACGCGAACGTCACGCCCGACATCGTCTGCATCGCGAAGACGATCGGGGGCGGCCTCCCCCTCTCGGTCGTCGCGTACCGCTCCGACCTGGTGAAGGAGCTCCCGCGGGGTTTCCACCTCGGCACCTTCCGGGGCAACGCGCTCGCGCTCGCCGTCGGAGCGGAGACCCTCAAAGTTCTCGGCGAGGGGGACCTCCTCGACCGCACCCGCCACCGGGGAGCCCGGGTGTTGGAGCGGCTGCAGGGGCTCGCCGCGCGGCACCCGGCGTTCGGCGATGTTCGCGGCCGGGGGTTCATGATCGGTGCCGAGTTCGTCCGGGACCGCAAGAGCCGCGAGGCGTGGGGTGACCGCGCGAAGGCGGTGCGCAGCGCCCTGCTGGCCCGTGGGGTCCTCATGCACACCGCGGGCGCGTGGGACCAGGTCCTGAGATTCATGGCACCCCTCGTGATCGAGGACGAGCTGCTCGAACGGGGACTCATGGCGTTCGAGGAGTCGCTCGAGAGCCTTGAGTCCCACCCCGAGGTGCTCCGGTCGACCGGTCCGGTCGGTCCGCGAGCCGGAGGCGGGGAACTTCGCCGACCACCCGAGCACGCGGCCCCTGTTCCTGGAATTCCTCCCGTGCCGGGCCGTACCCTCGAAGGAAGCGGCGGCAGCCCCCGCCGGGCGGGCTAGGCCTCGCGCGAACACCCCGCGTTGAGCCTATCTGCGCCCGCGCTCCGGCCCGCCCGCCGGGAGCCGAGAAGCCGATGTCGCTCGACCTGTGGGACCAGTCGTCCGAAGACGTACGAGAACGCTGGCGGGACATCGCGCGGGTGCTGCGCGAGACGGGCGACGCCGAGGCACTGCCCCGGGCGCTGCAAACCGCGTTCTGGTTCGGGGCGGAGGCGAGCAAGCGCGCCACGACGGCGACCCGGTTCGACGGCACGCTACGGAGCCTGCTCCCGCCGCAGCGACTTGAGCAGCTCCGCTTGGCCGCTCAGGGCTCGGCGTAGTTCACCGAGATCAGCTTCACCTCGGTCATCTCCTGCATCGCGTAGCGGACGCCCTCGCGCCCCAGGCCGCTGTCGCGGACCCCCCCGAACGGCAGCGCGTCCCACCGCAGGTTCGTCGGGTCGTTGAGGTGCACCCCGCCGGCCCGGATCTGCCGGGCGAGGCGGAAGCCGCGCGGGATGTCCCGGGTGTACACCGCGGCCTGCAGCCCGTAGGGGGTCGAGTTCGCGATCCGGACCGCCTCGTCGACGGTGGAGAACCGGACGATCGGGGCGACCGGACCGAACGGCTCCTCCCGCAGGAGGCGCGCCGCCTCCGGCACCGCGTCCAGCACCGTCGGCGCGTAGAACGACCCGCCGCCGATCGTCCGTCGTTCGCCGCCGACCAGGATCTTCGCCGAACGGTCCCGGGCGTCCCCGACGAGCGCGTCCAACCGCTCCAGGGCGGCCCGGTCGATCACGGGCCCGACCTCGGTCGCCTCCTCCAGCGCAGGACCGACCCGGAGCGCGCGGGCCCGCTCGGCGAGCTGGCGGGCGAACTCGTCGGCGACCGTTTCGTGGACGAGGAGGCGCTTGGAGGCGGTGCAAACCTGACCAGAGTAGCTGAAGATCCCGCGCGCGGCCGCCGCGACGGTCGTCGCGAGCGGCGCGTCCTCCAGCACGACGAACGGGTCGAGGCCTCCCATCTCCAGGATGACGCGCTTCGCGTGGCGGCCGGCCTTGCCGGCGATCGCCTTACCGACCTCCGTCGAGCCGGTGAACGTCACCAGCCGGGTGCTCGGGTGCTCGACCAGGACATCTCCGACGCTGCCGCCCGGGCCGACCACCACGTTGAACACGCCCGGCGGAACGCCGGCGTCCGCGAGGTGCTGGGCGAGCCGCAGCGCCGTGAACGGCGCCGCGCTCGTCGGCTTGGCGACGACCGGGTTCCCTGCCGCGAGGGCAGGAGCGACCTTGTGGGCGAGCAGATTCAGCGGGAAGTTGAACGGCCCGATCGCGACGACCACGCCGATCGGCTCCCGTACGCTGAACAGGAACCGCTGGGCGTTCCCCGCGGGGCGCTCGTAGGCGTCGGCGGGGAAGCTCTCCCCTGTGAGGTGACGGACCTCCTCGGCCGCCAGCTCGAAGACGCCGACGGCCCGGTCGACCTCGACGCGGGCGTCGACGATCGGCTTGCCGACCTCGCTGGCGATGAGGCGCGCCAACGACTCCCGGTCCGCCCGGAGCCGCTCGGCCGTTACCCGCAGCAGGCGCGCCCGCTGGAAGCCGGGGGTCGCTCCCCAGGACCCCTCGACCGCGGCCGCGGCCTCCACGGCGTGCCGCGCCTGGTCGGCCGAAGCGACCGGCGCGTCGGCGAGCGCTCGGCCGGTCGACGGGTCTACGACCGGGGCGTAGCGCGCGCCGTCCGGGGCGACCCAGTGGCCGCCGATCCACAACGAGCCCTTGCCGCCGGGCGGGAGCCCTTCGAGCACGCGCGCTCCTACGCCGGGTCGCCGTAGACGGTGTAGTGCCAGCCCTTGCGCGCCTGGCCCGTCAGGTCGACGTAGACGTTCTTCACGACCGTGTAGTCGAGGAGCGAATCGGTGCCGAGGTCCTTGCCGAAGCCGGACTGCTTGAACCCCCCGTGCGGGGTCTCGGAACCGAGCGGCAGGTGGTCGTTCACCCAGACGTCACCGAACCGGAGCGCGTTCGCCGCCCGGAGCGCCGTCCGCACGTCGCGCGTCCAGACGCTGCCCGCGAGGCCGTAGGCGACCCCGTTGGCGATCTCGACCGCCTGCTCGAACGTCGAGAACTCGAGCACGTCGAGCACCGGTCCAAAGATCTCCCGCTGGGCGATCGTCATGTCGGGGGTGACGGCGTCGAAGACCGTCGGCCTTACGAACGCCCCGCTCGGGTACTCTGCGGGAGGCTCGGCCCCGCCGGTAACGAGCTTGGCACCCTCGCTCGCCCCCTTCTCGACGAACGTCTGGACGCTCTTCTGGTGCGTCGGGCTGACGAGCGGGCCCAGGTCGGTCGCCCGCGACAGAGGGTCCCCGAGGCGGATCGTCCCCACCCGCTCGGCGAGCTGCCGCACGAATTTCGCCCGGAGCTTCTCATGAACGATGAGCCGCGTCGCGGCCGTGCAATCCTGACCGCCGTTCACGAAGCCGCCGACGACCGCCCCCTCGACCGCTGCCGCCAGGTCGGCGTCCTCGAAGACGACGAACGGCGCCTTGCCGCCGAGCTCCAGCTGCAGCCGCTTCACCGTCGCGCTCGCGGCCTGCATCACCGCCCGCCCGGTCGCGGTGTCGCCCGTCAGGGAGACCATGTCGACCTTCGGGTGGCGACACAGCTCGTCCCCGACCTCCCCGCCGGGGCCGGTAACTACGTTGAGCGCCCCGGCCGGCAGCCCGGCGTCCTGGAACGCCCGTGCCAGCTCCAGCGTCGACAACGGCGTCCAGCTCGCCGGCTTCAGCACGACGGTGTTGCCGACGACGAGGGCGGGGGCGATCTTCCAGACCGCCATCATGATCGGGTAGTTCCACGGGGTGATCGAGGCGACGACCCCGACCGGTTCGCGACGGAAGATCGTCGTCCCGTCGCCGGTATACTCCGCCGCCGCCTTCCCCTCGAGCGTCCGGCCGGCCCCGGCGTAGAAGCTAATGTTGTCGACCGCGAACGGGAGGTCGGCGTCCGCCGCCTGCTTGATCGTCTTGCCCTGGTTGCGGCTCTCCAGCTCGGCGATCGCGCCGAGCCGCTCTTGGAGCAGGGCGGCCGCCTTCAGGAACACCTCGCTGCGGCCGCGCGGCGGCAGTCGGGGCCACGGTCCCCGGTCGAACGCCTCGCGCGCCGCGTCCACCGCCTTGTGGACATCCTCGCGCGTGGCGCGCGGCACCGTGCCGAGCGAAGCCCGGTCGAACGGGCTCACGACAGGCATCGTCGCCCCGTTCGCCGCGGGGACCCACTCCCCGCCGACCAGCATCGGATGGTCCATCGGCGTCTTGCCCCAGGCGACCGACCGTAAAGCCGCCGCCCTAGGTTCGCCGGCCGGGCGCCCCGGCCCGCAGCTCTTCGGCGTCGAGCGCCTCGCCCGTGCGGCGGAGCAGCTCGAAGAGATGGTCGATGTCCTCGAGCGTCGTCCGATGGTTGCAGACCGAGACGCGCAGGGCGGTGCGGTCGCGGAGGCGCGTCGTCGTCAGGAACACCTCCCCGGTCCGGTTCGCCCGCTCGACGATCGCGGCGTTGAGGCGGTCGAGGTAGGCGCCGACGCTCGGGCTGTCCGCCTCGCCGATTACGGCGGAGGGGAAACGGTGGGGCCGGTACCGGAACGAATAGATGTACAGCCGCGGCTCGTGCAGCGCCTCGAACTCCGGGTCGGCCTGCACCCGGGCGTGGAGGTGCGCCACGCAGGCGAGGTTCTGGCGGAAGAGCCGGGCGTAGCCGTCGGTCCCGAGCTGCTGGAGCGCCATCCAGACCTTGAGCGCGCGGAAGCCGCGCGAGCTCTGGGTCCCGAGGGCGCGGAAGTTCGTCCCGGCGCTCTCCTCCGTGGCCTGCCGGTCGAGGTACGACGCCTCGGAGCTGAACGTCCGCCGCAGCAGCTCCTCGTCCCGGACCAGCAGGCCCCCGCACTCCTTCGAGAGGTAGAGCCACTTGTGAGGGTCGACCGTCACGGAGTCGGCCCGCTCCAGGCCGGCGAACAGCGGGCGCAGCTCCGGCAGCATCGCCCCGAACGCGCCGGCCGCCCCGTCGACGTGGAACCAGAGACCGTGGCGGGCGCAGACGTCGGCGATCTCGCCCAGCGGGTCGATGGCGCCGACGTTGATCGAGCCGGCCTGGGCGACGACGCAGAACGGCCGTTCGCCCCGCGCCTCGTCCTCGTCGATCGCCCGTCGCAGCGCCGCCGGGTCCATCGTGAAGTCGTCCCGGGAGGCGACCGGCCGCACCGCGCTCCGGCCGAGGTTCAGCAGCTCGGCGCACCGGCGGATCGTCACGTGGCCCTCGTGGTCCGACATGTACAGGACGAACCGGCCCGTCCGACGGGGCGACTGGAGGCCGTCGGCGGTCATGTCGTAGGGGCTGCGGCTGTGGAGCGCCACCTGGAGGGCGGCGTGGTTCGCGGCCATCCCCCCGCTCGTGAGCGTCCCGCCTGCGCTGCCCGGGTAGCCAATCATCTCCGCGATCCAGCGCACGACCCGGCGCTCGATCTCCGTCTCGGCGGGGGACATCCGCCAGTCGGCGACGTTCGGATTCAGGGCGGAGGCGAGCGCGTCGGCGATCGTCCCGATCTGGAGGCCGGAGCCCTGCACGTAGCCGAAGAAGCGCGGGGAGCCGAGGTGCCCGGCGTTCGGGACGACCGCCGAGCTCCACCGCTTGAGGATCCGGGCCGGGGCCCGGCCCCGCTTCGGCACCGGCTCGTCAAAGAGCCGTCGGAGCTCGGCCGGCGTCGTATCGGGGAGGATGCGGCGACCCCGCACGGTACCGTAGTAGTCGCTGAGCAGGTCGATGGTCGCGTAGCCCAGCCGCCGGAACTCCTCCGGGACGAGGTCAACCTCAGCGGCCGGCGCCTTCGGGCGCCGAGCGGTGGCCGCCCGGTGCCGCGGAGCGGGCCGGCGCCGGGTTCGCCTGCGCGGCATCGGCCCGTTGAGCGGGCCCGAGTTATCTCCTCCTCGGTTGCCCTCGGACGCGAGGCCGGCTCACGCGGGCACGTGGCCTGGCCCCCGGCATGTCCCGGTGCGCCCGCGTGCCTGTGGCAGGGGCTTAGTCCCGAACTGCCGGGGACGCCTCGCCCCCGGAGCCGGAGGGAGGGGACACGGGGAGGGGGGGCCGCAAGTGCTGCCGCCCCAACGTTGCCCTCTGTCCCCGGGCGGCCGCCCCCTCCGCCGTCGGCCGTGGCTCTCCTCAGCTACCCCCACGTCGCCGGCGTTCTCGTCGCCGTCGCGCTCGCCTCGCTCGTCGCCCTTCTGGTCGTCTACGGCCGGACGTACCGCGACACGCACGCCCCCCAGATGCTGGGCCTCCCCCTCTGCCTCAGGGCCCTCCTGATCGAGACGGTCCCCAATTCGCCGTTCGTCTTCGCCCGGTTCGGGGGCTTGCCGCACGGCGTCAAGCCGTTCCCGATCGCCGGCCAAGCCGCAAGGCCCTCGTCCTGATCACCTTCCTGTACATCACTCTACAGTAGCGACGGCGACCCGTGCCGGCCGGCTCCCCCGGCCGCTAGGGAAGATAGTCGCGCGGGAGCGTCCTCAGTTCCTGGAACGTCTCGGTCGCGATGGCGACGAACCGGTCGACGTCCTTGTCGGTGTGCGCGGTCGAGAGGGTGATCCGTTCGTAGTTGTCCGGGTGGATGTAGATCCCCCGGTCGAGCAGCAGCTGGTGGTGTCGGAGGTACAGGTTCCAGTCGATCTGGAGCGCCTCACGGTAGTTGGCGATCTTCTTGCGACGGGTGAAAAAGAACTGCAGCATGCCGGTGACCGACTGGACGAGGACGTTCACCTTCGTGTCGTGCGCCGCCTCCTCGAGCCCCTTCACCAGGCGCTCGGTGAGGCGGCCGAGCTTCTCGTACAGCTCCGGGCCGCCGCGGTGGAGCATCTTGAGGTTCGCGAGGGTGCCGGCCATCGACAGGTTGTTGGCGAAGTACGTGCCGCCGAAGCTGATGCGACCCGGTGCGATCATGTCCATGTACTCCGCCTTGCCAGAGACGGCGCTCACGGGCACGCCGCCGCCGAGCGCCTTCGCCCAGCACGAGAGATCCGGCTCGACGCCGTACAGCTGCTGCGCCCCGCCGGGCGCGACCCGGAAGCCGGTGAACACCTCGTCGAAGATCACCAGCATGTCGTTCTGGTGCGCGACCTCGACCAGTCGCTTGAGGAAATCCGGCGCGGGCGGGATCACGCCGGCGTTCGCCATCACCGGTTCGAGGATGACGGCGGCGAGCCGGTCGCGGTAGCGCCGGACCATCCGCTCGAACGCGGTCACCGAGTTGTACGGCGCGACGAGGACGTAGTCGGTGACCCCCGGCGGGATGCCGGCGGAGTTCGGGAGCGGACGGGGGTACTCGTCCAGCCCCGAGACGACCGGCGGCGCCTCCGCGCTGATCAGCGCAAGGTCGTGCTGGCCGTGATAATGCCCTTCGAACTTGAGGATCGCGTCCTTGCCGGTCACGGCGCGCGCGATCCGGATCGCGTTCATCGTCGCGTCCGAGCCGTTCGAGCAGAACGCGACGCGCTCGGCGTTCGGGACCAGCTTGCGGAACATCTTGGCGACGTCGAGCTCGAGGACGGTCGGGCTGGCGAAGTGCAGACCGAAACCGATCGCCTCCTGGATCGCCTTGACCTGCTCGCTCGGCGCGTGCCCGTTGATGAGGACCCCGTAGGCGAGGTTGAAGTCGAGGTACTCGTTCTCGTCCTCGTCCCAGAGGCGCACCCCCTTCGCCCGGGCGATGAACGGGGGACGGGGTCGTACCGAGGCGACCCGGATGACCGAGCTCGAGGAGTTCGGGATCCACCGCTTGCCCTCCTCGAACAATTTCGCGCTCTTCTTCAGCTTCGGCACGAGCCGCGCGATCGGGATCGGCAGCGGCGCCGTCTCCTGCTCGGAAGAGGGCGGAGCGTCCGCCGGTGCCTCCTTCTTCGACGCGGAAGGGGCCTCGGCCGGGGCGGCGGGCGGGGAGACGACCTCGGACGGGTCGACGGTCCCTTCTGCGCTCAGGCGGCGAAGCGAGCGGTCCCCAGCGGGTACTCCCGGCGGCGACAGGAGCGGGGCGATTTCCGGGTCCGCCATACAGAACGCATCTCCGGCGGCGACTTCACCCCGGGGTGCGTATATATAGATGCGCGGGGCGGAGAACCCCTCTCCCGGCGAAGAAAGGCCGGTCCACGCAGTACCGCATGATATCGGGCTCCCTAGGAACCTTCACTTCAGTTGCGAGAATACTGCCGAATCGGGCAGTGAAACGCCAAAAGGGCGCCAGTTTTCACGCCTTTTTCACTTCGGGCGCTGGGAGAGGGTCTTCCCCGGGGACGATGGCGGTGGCGATGCCCCGCCCGGCCAGCGCCCGACGGAACGGGGCCGCCGGTACGCACGCTTCCGGGGGAAGCACGCCCTCGCCGGTGATCTCTCCCGCCGCGATCATCTCCGCGCCGATTGCGCCCACCGTCCCGACCGCGTACTCGGTCGCGGTGAGGTGCCAGGCGGGCCACGGCGGGAACCGGGCGAGCGCATGCCGGACCGCCCGGCCGACCCCGTTCGATCCCCCGCAATTCGATGTCCAGCACCTCCCAGTCAGCGACCTCGGCGCCCGGCTTCGGCCCAAGCAGGTTCTCCCGCCGCAGAAGGGCCATCGTGAAGTCGCGGGGAACGACCTTCGTCCCGTGGACGTCGAGCGGCGTCTCCGAGCCGAGGCCGAGCTGACCGAGCCCGCGCAGGAACTCGATCCCGGGGCCGCCTTCCTTCCATTCGCAGTGCCGGAGCCCCTTCGCACGGAGGCTCGCCGGCAGCGTCGCCGGTTCGGAGTGGAGGGTGCGGTAGACCGTCGTCCGCCCGACGGGAGCCGCGAAGTCGTACTCCTCCGCCCCGCTCATCGGCGGGTGCTCGCGGTACTCCCCCTCCTCGAAGACGACCGCCGACCGGACCATCTCGTCCAGGAACGTCGCAGGGGACCACGTGAACGAGATGCCGGCGTCCGTCGTGGCGAGGTCCCGCCAGCCGTCCCTCAGGATAATCGACTCCAGCCGTTCGAACGGCTGCGCGGCCTCCACGGCGAGGACGTTCGAGACCCCCGGCACCTGCCCCAGCCCCGGGATCGCGAGCAGGTGGGCGTCCCGGAACGTCCGGTCGAGCTCCAGCTGCTTGCGGGTGGTGTGGAACAACCCGCCAAAGTCGAGGTACGGGACCCGCGCCGCCCGGGCTGCCTCCATCGCGGCGAGGTTGAACGCGTACGGGGTGGCATTCACGACGACCGTCGCCCCGTCCAGCAGGCGCACCGTCGCGGCCTGGTCGCGGATGTCGAGGGCCATGGCGACCGCCAGCCCGCCGGCTGCGCGCGCGGCGGCGTGCGCGAGCGCCGGGTCGACGTCGGCGGCGACGACCTCTTCGAACTTCCTGCCGGCGACGAGCTGGCGGACGGCGCCGCGGCCCGTGAGGCCGCCGCCCCCTAGGACGACCACCTTCACCGCCCGCTCCTCGGCGTCTGGTTCGGCGTCAGCGCCGCGACCGTGTTGTACGCTTCGGCCGCCGGGGCTTCGGCGTTCGGGGCCGCGCCCGCGCGGGAGTGCGCGGCGGGCGTGGAGGGCGGGACGCGGCCCACGCACGGACCCGGGCCTCGAGCTCCCCGAGCGGGAGGGCCCCCTCCCCGAGGACGGTGTCGTGGAACGCCCGCTCGTCGAACCGGTCGCCGAGCTCGCGCTCGGCGAACGTCCTCAGCTCGCGGATCTTGAGTTGACCGACCTTGTAGGCGAGGGCCTGGGACGGCCAGACGATGTACCGGTCGACCTCGACCGCGATGTCGAGCTCGGTCATGCCGGTATGCTCCCGGAAGAAGGCGACGGCTTGGTCGCGGCTCCATCCAAGGGCGTGCATCCCGGTGTCGACGACAAGCCGGATCGACCGCCAGATGTCGTGGTCGAGCGAGCCGAACCGGGCATACGGGTCCCGGTAGAGGCCGAGCTCCTCGCCGAGGCTCTCGGCGTAGAGGCCCCACCCCTCGATGAAGGCGGTGTCCCCGCTGAATCGGCGGAAGTCAGGGATCCCCTCCAGCTCCGAGGCGAGGGCCATCTGCAGGTGGTGGCCGGGGACCGCCTCGTGGAGCGTCATCGACTCCATCCTCCACGTCGGGCGCGACGCGAGATCGAAGGTGTTGGCGTAGAAGATCCCCGGGCGCCCCTCCTCGGGCGAGCCGACGACGTAGTACGCCGCCGGGACGCTCGGCGCCTGGAAGTCGGGGACCCGGAGGACGCCGTACGGGAGGCGGGGCAGCCGGCCGAAGTGCCGCGCCAGCTCCGGGTCGATCCGCTTCGCCAGGGCGCGGTACTGGTCGACCATCTCCTCCGCCGAGCGGCTGCGGAACTTCGGGTCGGTGCGCACGGAGCGGTGGAACTCCGGGAGCGTGCCGGCGAACCCGGTCGAGCGGACGAGGCGTTCAATCTCGGCTTCGGTTCGACGCACCTCCGCGAGGCCGATCTCGTGGATCTGCTTCGGGGTGAGGTCGGTCGTCGTCGTCCAGCGGACGAGGTAGTCGTACCGCTCTGTCCCGTGGGGGAGGTCGCGAGCGCCGATCGTCTCCCGGGCGGCGGGAAGGTACACGTCGACCAGGTACCGGTGCAGGCGCAGCAGCGCCGGCCGCACCGTCCTCGCATACTCCTCCTTCCCCCGGTCTGTCAGGTCCGCGCGGTCCGCCGGGGAGAACGACGTCGGGAGCTCTCGGAACGGCTCGAAGAACGCGCTCGTCTCCACCGCCTCGGGCGTCAGGCGCGCCACCTGGTCCGGGACGCCACGGATCGCGACCCGCGGGGGCATGTAGCCACGCTTGCGCCCGTCCTCCAGCAGGGCGAGATGCTGGTCGATCGCGACCGGGAGGGCCTTCATGCGGGCGAGGACCGCCTCGACCTCGGCGCGGTTCCGTCGGGGCTGCATCGGGAGGAGTTGGGCGGAGGAGATGTGGATCCCGTCCATCTGGTTGAGCGGCATCCAGAGGTTGCGCGGAAAGCCGAAGTGGAACGGCAGGGCATCGTCCCCGAACTTCCGACCGGCGAGCGCGGTGCGCAGCAGCCCGTCGTAGAGGCGGTAGTTCAGGCGCTCCCGGGGGCTGAGCCCGCTCCGAGGGAGCGCGGTCAGCGCCCGCAGGCTCGCGTCCAGGTGAGCGGCTCGCCGGGCGATCCCCGCCGGGGAGTCGTCGCTCCACCGGTCGTTCACCCCGGGGTAGCCGGCGACCGTTGCGACCTCGGGAGCCTCCGTCATCCAGCGGGCCCAATCGTCCGCGAGGAACCAGTGGAGTCGGCCGTCCGGCGAACGGTCCGATGCGGAGGGGGTGTGGGTCGGCCTCACAGAGTCCCTCGCGGTCGCCAGCCAGGGGGTGGATATGAACGTCCCTTCCGCCGCCGATGCGGCGCGGACGGCTACGGGCTCTGCTTCGACCGACGCGCGGCCTGGGGCGGAGGGACGCTGGCGGACGCCGCAACGGGGGCCGGCGACGCCCCGGAGGACGCCCCGCTCGTCCGCTGCCAGAGGTCCCGGAACGTCTCGAAGTGCGGCAGGTACGGATCGGCTCGACGCCGGTCCTCCAGCTCACCGAGCGCGATCTCGAGCAGCGCCTTCGCCTTGGCGTCGCCGTTCGACGCCTGGGCGAAGTAGACGCACAGCACCTGGTAGTGCGGCAGGACGAACGCGTCGGGCCGCGGCGTGCTCATGTCGCCCTTTCGGGGCCGATAGATCCGCTCGATCGGGACCTCCAGGGCGAGGACCTTGCGGTGGGAGAAGCCCAGGTACCGGCCGGCGCCCAGGACCCGGGTCACCTCGCGGACGTTCCCGGCGAGGTTGTTCGTGAGTCGGTCGCACTCGTGCCAGCACCAGAGGCCGAAGCCGTGGTCCCCCTCCTGGTAGGCGTCCCACGCCTCCCCGTAGAGCCGTCGCTCCCGCTCCTCCTCTGGGACCTCAGGGGGCAGTCCAGCCTTCCAATCCGAGACGAGAAGGTCGACCCGCATGGACGGCGAGAACTCTCGGCGCACCGGCACTTCGGACGGGTCGGGCACGGCGCCCTGAGCCCGTGCGCGCTTTAGAGACCGCTCTCCGCCCGGGTCGCGGGGACGGCGCATCCGTCGACCCAGGTCCCCCGGACCCCCGCCACCCCGAGACGGAGCGCCTCGGAGATCCGCGGGGCCGCCACGACCACCGCGTCGGCACGGGCGCCGGGGACCAACTCCCCCGTCTCTTCGAGCCGGAGCGCGACGGCGGCCCCTGACGTGTACAGCCCGAACGCCTCCGTCTCGGTCAGCGCCTCGTCGGTCCGAGGGTTCGCGGAGCGCCCCCAGGGATCTTGGCGGGCGACCGCCGCCCGCATGCCAGCCCACGGGTCAGGGGTCTCGCACGGCGCGTCGCTCGACCCGGCGAGCGGGATTCCTCGGTCGGCGAGCGTGCGGAACGCGTACGCCCACCGGGCACGCGCGTCGCCGAGCCGGGCGCCGAGCCAGTGGTCGCTTTCGACGAAGCTCGGCTGGACGACGAGCGTCGCCCGGGAGCGCTCCAGCTCGGGGATGACGGACGGCGGGGTGAGGCTCGCGTGCTCGATCCGCCGAGGAACCCCGACCGGCAGCTCGGCCAGGAGCCGGGCGGCCCGCCGGACCGCCCGGTCGCCGATCGCGTGGAGCGCGGGGGAGAGGCCCGCTCCGACCGCGGCGCGGAGGCGCTCCGTGAGGGGGGCCTCGTCGCCACGGTCGATCCCCGTGACCGAGGGGTCGTCCGTGTACGGGGCCTCGAGCGCCGCCGTGCGCGGGCCGAAGGCACCGTCCAGGAACGCCTTCACCCCGACGACGCGGAGCCGTCCGCTCGGACGGGCCGGGGCTGCGTACGTCTCCTCCCATCGACCCGCGAGCGGGGGGTACGCCTGTACCCGCAGCGGGAGCCGTCCGGCGGCGTCGAGTTCTCCCAGCGCGGCGAGCTCGGCCGGCCCGGTATTCATCGTGCCCACCGCGGTCAGGCCCAGGCGGGCGAGGCCCTGGACGGTCTCGGCGAGGCCGGCCGCCGACGGCGGCACTGCCTCGTCCACGATCGCGTAAACGCGGGCGAGTTCCTCTTCGAGGAGGAGGCCCTCCGGACGCCCGGGCGGCGGTGACGGGAGGCCGCCGTCGTGGGCCCGCGCCACGGTCACCGAGTTTCCCACCGCGGCGTGTGAGCTGACGTGGAAGAGCACGACCGGCCGGTTCGAGGCGACGGCGTCGAGCTCCGTGGCTGTCGGCCACCGGCCCTCGGCCAGCCGCTCGATGTCCAGGCCCTGGGCGACGACGCCGGCGGCGGCCCCGAGCGCAGCGGCGTCGCGGAGCAGCTCCAGCACCTGCGGGATGGAGGTGCACTGGCGCACGTCAACGGTCCGCCGGGCGCGCGTGAGCTCGCCGAGATGGAGGTGCGCGTCGGCGAGGCCGGGGAGGAGCAGGCCGCCGGCGAGGTCGACCCGTTCCGCGCCGGTGGGCGCCTGCCGCCGCACGGCCGCCTCCGCACCGACCGCGACGACCCGGCCTTCCTCGGCGAGGAGCGCCTCCGCGTAGCGGCGCCCGGTGTACACCCGGCCGCCGACGAAGAGCGTCGCCTCGGTCACCGCGCCGTCCCGGCCCGCCCCCTGCGGGCCCCCGCTGCGCCTGCGCTACACGTCCAGATAACGGTAGAACTCGTACGGGTGGGGCCGCAGGTTCAGTTCGAGCTGCTCCTCGCGCTTCATCTCGATGTACGTCTCGAGCAGGCTGTCGGCGAACGCAGGCTTGAGGAACGCGCGGTCGGAGGCGAGGCAGTCGAGCGACTCGCCGAGCGAGCCGGGGAGTTCGCGAACGCCGAGCTCCTTGCGCCGCGCGGGGCTGAGCTTGTAGATGTCGGCGTCCACGGGGGGCGGCGGCTCGATCTTCCGCCGGATCCCGTCCAGCCCCGCGAGGGCGAGCGCCGCCTCGGTGAGGTAGATGTTCGCGGCCGAGTCGGGGGTCCGGTACTCGACCCGCTTCGCGCCCGGCCGGCCCCGGTGGTAGAACGGGATCCTAACGTTCGCGGACCGGTTCGCCTTGCTCCATGCGATGAACACCGGCGCCTCGTAGCCGGGGACAAGCCGGCGGTACGAGTTCGTGATTGGGTTCGTGATCGCGCAGAGCGCGCGAGCGTGCTCGAGCAGGCCGCCGATGTAGTACCGGCACGCCTGGCTCACCTCGGCGTACGAGTCGTTGGCGTCGTAGAACGCGTTCTGTCCGCCGGTCCAGAGCGATTGGTTCGTGTGCATCCCGATGCCGTTGTCGCCGTAGATCGGCTTTGGCATCAGGCAGGCGAGCTTGCCGTGCTTGTGGGCGACGTTCTTGATCACGTAGCGGAGGTCCTGGATGTGGTCCCCCATCGGGACGAGCGTGTCGAAGCGGAGGTTGATCTCCGACTGGCTCGCCGTCGCTACCTCGTGGTGGTGGGCATCGATCGTGAGGTGGAAGTCGTCCGCGAGGATGTTGCACATCTCCGCTCGCATGCCGACGAGCGAATCGACCGGTGGGGTCCGGTGGTACCCTTCCTTGAACCGGATCGTCGGCTGGGAGGTGCCGGGCTCCCACGGCGATTCCGCCTGGCGGATCAGGTAGCCGGCGCCGGCCCACGCGTTGCGCACCCCGTCGAACGACGGGACGAGCTCGAACCTGGTCGAAGACGAAGAATTCAACCTCCGGGCCCCAGTACGAGGTGTCGAACCCAGCGTCGGCGAGGACGCGCTCCGTCCGGCGCGCGACGCCCCGGGGGTCGTGGTCGTAGGCCTCCTGGGAGGCGCCGAGCCGCACGTCGCAGATGAACCGGACCGTCTTGCCGGCGTCCGGGTTCCACGGGATGGTGGCGACGGTCGACGGGTCCGGGACGAGGAGCATGTCCGACTCGAAGATCTGGCGGAAGCCGCGGACCGACGACCCGTCGAGCTTCGGCACGCCGGTGCGGAACATCTCGGCGTCGAGTGCCTCGCGCGGAACGTCGACCTGGTTGTAGCCGCCGAAAACGTCGGTGTAGAACAGCTGGACCCAGCGCACCTTCTCCACCGCCAGCCGCTCCAGGACCGCCTCGCCGTCCGCCGCCCGTTCCGCCGGTTTCCCCGCCAACTTCGCTGCCCCCGGCTCGCCGAGCCCTTCCGGCTACAAGAACGCTCAGGCGGGTTTTCTGGACGAACGTCCAGTTTATGTTGAACAGGGTTTATGTTCTGTTGCGCCGGTTCTGTTTCATGGGCCGTGCGTCCACCCTCGACGATCTCGACCGGTCGATCCTCGAGGAGCTGAACGTCGACGCCCGCGCGAGCCATCGCGCGATCGCGCACCGGCTCGAGATCTCCCCGACGACCGTCAGTTCCCGTGTCGCCCAGATGGAGGCGGACGGGGTGATCCGAGGCTACATTCCGGTCCTGGACGACGAGCAGCTCGGCTGGGATCTCTGCGCCATCGTCGGGGTCCGCATCTCGAAAGGCAAGCTCCGCGAGGTCGAGGAGCACCTCGCGCGCGACGCGCACGCCTACGCCATCTACGACGTGACGGGGGACTACGACGCGCTGCTGATCGGCCGATTCCGCGACCGGCGCGACCTCGACCGGTTCGTCAAGCACGCGCTCCAGGACCCGCACGTCGAGCGGTCGAACACCCAGGTCGTGCTGAACCGGGTGAAGGAGGACCGGCGCGTGCCGGTCGTCCTGCGGCCCGGCCCTCGGGCGGGTCCGGAGTAGCCGCCAACGGGCGGGGCCCTCAACGCTATCAACCCGGCGCCGCTCGTTGCCCCGTCGAGGGTCCGCAATGGACTGGGGGATGCGCAACCGGCTCGCCCGGATGTTCCGGCCCCCGAGCGGCAACTCAGTGATGCTCGCCGTCGACCACGGCTACTTCATGGGCCCGACGCGGCGGCTCGAGGACGCCCGAAGCACCATCGCGCCGCTCCTTCCGCACGCCGACGCGCTCGCGCTCACGCGAGGGGTGCTGCGAACGAGCGTCCCGCCCGAGACGACCACGCCGATCGTGCTGCGGGTCTCCGGCGGGGCGACGGTCCTCCAGGAGGACCTCTCCAACGAGGCCGTCACCACCGCGATCGAGGACGCGGCCCGGTTGAACGTCAACGCCGTGGCCCTCTCCGTGTTCGTCGGAGCCCCCCACGAGCACCAGAGCCTCGTGAACCTGGGCCGCCTCGTCGACGACGGCGAGCGGGCCGGTATACCGGTCCTTGCGATCACTGCGGTCGGCAAGGAGCTGGAGAAGCGGGACGCTCGCTACCTCGCGCTCGCCTGCCGCGTGTCGGCGGAGCTGGGCGCCCACGTCGTCAAGACGTACTTCTGCGAAGGGTTCTCCAAGGTCGTGGAGGGGTGCCCGGTCCCGCTGGTCGTAGCCGGCGGGCCGAAGCTCGACAGCGACCGTGCCGCCCTTGAGCTCGCCCATGGCGCGATCGAGCAGGGCGCCCGCGGGATTGACATGGGTCGCAACATCTGGCAGTCCGACCATCCGGTGGCGATGCTGAAGGCGCTTCGGTCGGTCGTCCACGAAAAGGCGACCGTCCGCGAGGCGCTCGACGTCCTCGAGGGCGAGAAGGCCCGGACCCCCGCCCTGCCCGCCGCCGCTTCGACCGCCTGAGCCCGCACGTCCTCCGGATCGGCAGTTGCCCACGCCGCGCCGGCCTTAGACGTCATAAGGCGGACATCGCTCGCGGCGTCCGCGCGGGGATTGCCAAGCTTGGTCAAAGGCGCCAGATTCAGGGTCTGGTCCCGTAGGGGTTCGTGGGTTCAAATCCCTCTCCCCGCACAGAGGTTGTAGATGAATCTATCGCGGAATTCCAGGATGTTCGAACCCTCCGTCGGTTCGAATCTCATGCCTCACACCGGGCTCAGGGGATCCCTTCGACACTCGACTCACGTCCCCGCGCCTTGGGCCGGGGTCCAAGGGCACGCGTTTTCCAGGCCGGCGTCAAACCTATTAGACCTATTGGAGTGATACCGAGGCGATGGCTACCGCGGAAGATCGCATGACGTCCATAACGCTGCCTCGACAGGTACGCGATCGATTGCGCGACTACCAAGTCGGTGGGAAGAGCGTCGCCCAAGCTCTCGAGGGCCTCATGGATGAGGTTCCCCCGGACTACTTTCGTCGTGACGTGCAACGCGCCCTGCTGCTGCCGAAGGAGTCTCTGGAGAGCTTCCGTCGGAAACATCGGCTCTCGCGGTCGCGCTGAATGTTCACCCTGCACTTCGCCGACCCGATTGCCGGGCAGAGCTTCGAGCGGCTCCCTCGTCGAGCGCAGCGAAGATTCAACGTGGCGTTCGAGCTCCTCGCGCAACATCCGCGGTCTCCTTCCCCCGAACTGGATGTTCACCAGCTCTCGGGCTACCAGAACGTGTGGACCTTGCGCATACCGCCTTGGCGAGGCATCTACGCCATCGACGGAGATGACGTCGTCCTGATCGCCTTTGGACATCGAGCCAGCGTGTACCCCCTGCTGCACAGCCTTCTACCTCCTGAGGGCCGGTACATCGCCCGGTCATCGAAGCGGCGGAACGCAGTCCGAACTCGTGGCACCTTGAGGGGTGCGCCATGACACGGAAGGCCCGACGCGCGGTTCTCTGACCTGTCTTCCCGCGGGTTTAGGTAGCAGGTAGATACTCGCTCGCTCCGAGGGTGGCGAGGAGTTCCTTCTGCTCCTTGGTGAGACGGGTGCACCATTCCCGGACCGATTTCCCGGCCCCAAACCGTACCCACGAGACGCTCTCGAGGGCGCGGAGCGCCTCCGAGAGGTGGCGCTCGGGGTATTTCTCCTGCAACCTCCGCTCCGCCCAGCTCCAGAGCAGATAGGCCACATAGACGACCGTGGCGTAGGCGTCCAACCGATCCTTTCGTCGGTAGCGCACCGGCCCCAACGAGAGATCCCCCTTGCTGGTGCGAAACGCCTTCTCCACGGCATCCTTCGCGAAGTAGGTGCGGTACATCTCCGGTCCATCGAGGGCGAGGTCGGTGCTGAACAGCAGGAACCTCCCGTCCAGCGTCCGCTCCCGCTCCACGGCCGTCGAATCCACTCGGAACCCGCAACGGCCGGGTGAGGAGACGATCACATCCCCCAGTTCCCCCTTGATCTCCGCCAGCCTCGCTCTCGACACCGGCCCCTCGAGCTCTTGGAGCAGGAGGTCGCGCGCCTGCCGGTCCTCCGACTTCCGTGAGAGGTTCTCCACCACCGCGATTCGCATTCGCGGAAGATCGAGCAGGGGCGCGGTAAAGGCCCGCGCGTACACCGCGCCCCCGTGGGAGGTCCCCACCACATGCTCCGACCTCTCCATTCCTTCTCCTGGCCATCGAGACGCATAGGCCACCGCCTCCCGGCTCCACCCCTTGACCGAGCCCACCACCTGGTAGCCCGCCGCGACGGCTTGGGCCACGTTCGCCTTCGAGGTCATGCCCTTGTCCATCACCAGGGTGAGATGCTTCAGCCCCTGGGCCTGGAGCAGCTCCAAGGTGGGCGCTACGCTGAGGACATCGTTCTGCGCTCCGGGGAGGGCACGGCAGAGGATCGGGTGGTGGTGCTCCTTCGAAACCACCATCCCGAACCCCACCACGACGGCGGTTCCCCGCTCGTCATGGCCCAGTTGAGCGTACGGGCAGTGGCTCCCGTAGTACGACTGTTTGGTGATGTCGTAGTACGCCCCGCCGGTTCCCGGGAGGAACCGCGCCAGGCGTGGGTGAGCTCCTGCTGGAGGAGTTGGCCGCGGTCCTCCCAAGTCTTCTGGGACGTGAGGTGACAGAGGGCGGAGAGGACTTCCTCGAACGAGCGCGGGGTCAGCTTCTCCGCGTCCAGAGAGAGCCACGTCGGGAGCGGACTGGCCCTCACCCACGCGGAGAGGTGGTTGAGGGGGACCCGGGCGGTCGCCTGGTTGAGTCCCAGGGTGAGCAGGGTGGCGGCCCTTTCCTCATCCACGTCGAGCACCTCTTGGATTCGCTCCTGGACCCGGAGCTGCTGGGCCGCGGCGTGGAAGACCGCCAGCGGTCCCACGGGGAAGGCGGAGTGGATGCTCTCGAGGCGGGTCTTCGGTTCCGTGAGGATCCGTCCCTTCGAGTCGCAGGGCCCGAGATAGCGGACCATCCGCTGGTGGGAGCGCCGCCGCTTCGGGTCCCAATAGGACTCGTACTCGTAGGCGTAGCGGTGGCGTCCGACGACCTTGTACACCCGGTGGGTCATCGCATATGCCATTACGTATGCACCTACAAGAGGTTGCCGGTCGACCGGAGACGCGATCTACGAGGGAGGAACGGGAATTGGGTAGGCACCTGCTACCCAAACTCCCGGGAGGTCAGGTCTGTCTTGGGTCTCCCGCCAATCCCACGGCGAGTCGGTAATGAAGTGCTGGATGGCTTCGTAGCGGGCCTCGGGCACGCGGAGCGTCGAGGGCTGCATGCTCTTGCGCTCGCCGGGGAGCAGGAGGCCGAGGGTGTACTCGAGGGCGTGGGCGCGCCGTTGGCGCTCGCGAGGGGTATCGCGAAAGGGCCCGCCGATGCCGATCTGCTGGATGTACAGCTGCAATCGGGAGAGGCTGGGAGCGTTCGTCGGCGGTGGCCGGACACGGCCCATGCCAACAGTTCGGCGGGAGGCCGGCTTTAAGGCTCAAGGTCCAGCGGAACCGGACACCCAGTGGACGGAGTCATTCACCCCGAGAGACCGGGAATCTCGCCAAAGTAGTGATGGTTACCATTCTGCTTGAGCCCGGCGGCTCGGGTGGCGGCGATCGCGTGCGCGGCCATCTCTCCGGCGACGTTCGGCGGTTCGTTCGTGACAGAGGCGCCCCCCTTCGCGGCGCTCCGGTCGAGGGCCGGAGGCTCGCTGGTGATCTGGCGGTCGCTGACCGTGGGCGCGCGTTCCCCCGCGCCGGAGTGGGTCCCGGTGAGACCCTGGCCGCCCCAGGCGAACAACGCGACCGCAAGGACCGTGACGACGATGAATCGCCTCGTCCCTCTCATGCGTAGGAACCCGAGGCACGGGCCTATGGTCTAGTGCCCTATCAAGCTATGTCGGACAATTTATCGACTTGGGACTGACCAACCCTGTTTCGTCACGGGCGAGGGGGCCGCAGAGTCCCCCCCACACCATCGACATCGCGGGTTCCCGTCAGTCCCGGCCTCCTGGCGTGAGCGACGGGCGCCTTCGCGTCGGCCAGGTTCGGGATTGGCGCCGCGCGCACGCCCCTCGCCGCTCGGGCCCCGTACGGCATTCCCCGGGGGAGGTAGGTGTGCGGCGGTCGTCGGTGCGGTGAGCTCTTGGGATGTGGGGGGGTCCGCGGACGATGAGCTCGCTCGCCGAGCGCGCAGAGCGATTCCGCGCCCTGCACCGCAGCCGCCGGCTCTTCGTCCTCCCGAACGCCTGGGACGTGCCGAGCGCACGCATCTTCGAGGATGCCGGGTTCCCCGCGATCGCGACCTCGAGTGCGGGGATGATGGTCTCGCTGGGGTTCCCGGACGGCGAGGCGCTGCCGCGGCGAGAGCTCGTCGCGGGCGTCCGGAGGATCGCCGAGCGGCTCTCTGTTCCCCTGAGCGCGGACGTCGT
Source organism: uncultured Thermoplasmata archaeon (assembly GCA_963719635.1). Classification (GTDB taxonomy): domain Archaea; phylum Thermoplasmatota; class Thermoplasmata; order Lutacidiplasmatales; family UBA184; genus Lutacidiplasma. The sequence continues at coordinate 75,323 of CAVRCS010000005.1, forward strand.
CGCCGGGTACGGGCGGACCCCCGCGTCGGTGGTGTCGACCGTCCGAGCCGTGGTCCGTGCGGGGGCGGTGGGGATCAACCTCGAGGACGTCGACCCGGTCTCGGAGCGGCTCGTCCCGTTGCCGCTCCAGCTCGCGAAGCTGAGAGCCGTCCGGGCGCTCGACGACGAACTGGGCGTGCGCGTCCTCCTCAACGCGCGCACCGACGCGCTCTACGTCGGGGACGGGACGCCCCAGGAACGCTACCTCGAGACGGTCCGACGGGCGCGAGCGTTCCGCGAGGCCGGCGCCGACTGCGTGTATCCGATGCGCCTGCGCGCTCGCGGCGAGATCGCACGGTTCCTGCGCGACGTTCCGGGTCCGGTCAACGTCATGATCCGCCCCGGACTCCCCGGGCTGGACGCCCTCGAGGGTTTGGGCGTCCGACGGGTCAGTTTCGGCCCGGCGGCGTCGTACGCGGCGTTGGGGTTCCTGCGGAGGGTCGGGGAGGAGATTCGGCGACGGCGCTCGTTCCGCTCCCTCGTCCGGGGGGCGTTGACGTTCTCGGAGCTTAACCGGCTCGCGGGGCCCGCCGCCGGCCGCCGACGCGGGAACCGGTAGCGGGCGGTCGATCCTCCTCGTCGCCCCCGAGGCGGGCGAGCAGCACCGGAGCGGAGGACGCAGCGGCCGCCCGGGCCTTCAGGAGAGTGTAGCTGTTCCGCAGCAATCGGCCCTGGGCTTTGCGCAGGTGCTCGCCGAAGGTCGAGCGGGAGACGCCGACCGCCCGCGCGACCGATTCCCAACTCGCCCGGGCCGGCACGTCCAGGAGGCCGGCGTCGTGCGCCGCGACCAGGGCCCGGAGCTGGGCCGGGCTCAACCCCTCGAAGAAGTGGACCGACGCGGTGGGATACTCCCGTACGCTCTCGAGGCCGGACCGTTCGGAGACGGAGAGGATCTCGACGCTGCCGAGCTGACGGAGCCGCCGGATCAGACGGTTCAGCCGTGCCCGGGTCGAGGCGACCAATCGGTACGTCTCTCTCCCCTCCGCGTAGACCACCGGTGGGAGCACCCAGACCCGGCCGCGGCGGGCGAGGCCGGTGACGGACGGCGGCTCTTTCCACTCGAAGTCCGGCAGCTCGAGGAGCGCCGTGGCGCCGTCGCGGAGCAGCTCCCGGGCGCGAAACTCCCGCCGGAGTATCCGGGTGATCCGGCGGAGCTCCAGCGCGTCGGGGGCGGAGACGAGGAACGTGTCGCGGCGATTGTCGCACCAGAGCAGAAGGACGCTCCGCGGGAACCGGTCCGAGAGCCCGCAGTACGGGCACGGGTGGTGGACCCGGATCCTCGCGTCGACGACGGTCATGCTCGCGGATAGCCACGGGGAGGCAGATAGACCTCACCGCCCCAGGGCGGCTCGAACCTCATCGGCAGGGACGGCGTTGCTCCTTCCGATGACCGCGACCCAGAAAGCGTCGCCCGCCAAGGCGGCGCGGAGCGCGAAAGGACCTTCGGAGGTTGCCCCCGGCCTGTTCGTCGGCGGGTGGGGCGAAGCCGATGCGTTCGAAGGGACCCGATTCTGCGTGCTGGACGAACCGCCCGCCGAGCCGGTGAGGGGGACCCACATTCCGATCTACGACGAGAGGACCGGCGGCGCCCTTCGAGCGAACCTGGACCGACTCGCCCGCGAGGTAGGTGCCGCCCGGGCACGCGGAGAGCCCGTCGTCATCTTCTGCGGACACGGCATCCGGCGCTCTCCGCTCGGCGCGGCGTGGGTCCTCCACCGGAACGAGAAGCTCTCGCTCGACGAGGCGTTCGCCCGGATCCGGGTCGTTCGCCCGAAGGTAGAGCCACCGGCCCAGTGGATGGAGAACCCGTCGAGCCTCGACGAGAGGTAGGCGGCGACGCGATGCAGCCCGAAGAGGACCCGGACGCGGGCTGGGTCGCCGCCCTTTCAGGCCGGACCTTGCGGGCCAGCGAGGGTCGGCTTTCCGAAGCCGCCGGCGAGCGGCGGCTGTTCTCCCACCTCGACCGAGAGCACCGCCGGGAAGGGCGGTCGTCGTACGTCGAGATCGACGCCCCGTTGGAGCTGCACGCGCTCGTCCGTCTGCTCCGGCCCCGCGAGGTCGTCGAGGTCGGCGTCTCTTCGGGGGTCTCCTCCGCGTACCTGCTTCACGCCCTCGGCCAGAACGGGACCGGCACGCTCCACTCGGTCGACCGGCCGTCGCGCCCGAGCCCCGTGGCGGCCCGGTCGTCGGCGTCCTGGAGCCTCCCGCCGGGACGCGCATCGGGGTGGGCTGTCCCGTCGCGGCTACGGCGGCGCTGGGACCTGCGCCTCGGGGACAAGGCAGAGCTGATTCCGCAGCTTGCGGACGAGCTCGACCGGGTCGACCTCGTCGTGTACGACGTTCCGCACAACGAGGCAGACCTCGACATCGAGTTCGCGCGGCTGGACCCCCTCATGGCAGCCGGAGCGGTCGCGATCGTCGACCACGGCCCTTCCGGCGACCTCTGCCGGGCACTACGCCGGTGGGCGACGCTCCGCGCTGCCAAGCCGGTGCGCCGTCAAGGCCTCGGCCTCTACGGGATCCGGTGCGGGAATCCCGGGGCCCGTCCTCCGGCCCGGCGGTCGTCGTCGCCCGGGCGCCGGTCCGCTCCGGCAAGGGCGCGCTCCCGGCGCGGCGATTCCCAGCGTAAATAGCCCGGCGCGGTCGCGCCACGCATGGCGAGGACGCAGACCGGCCGATCTGCCCGGCCGAAGCGCACCGCCGCTCCCCGGGAGAGTCTCCGGGCGCCTCCGCGCCCCGTGCGCCCGGCGCCGGTCCAGGGGAGGACCCGCACGCGCACGTCGTCTGCCGGGCGTGCGGGCGCATCCAGCGGCTCGACCTTTCGGACCTCGACCGGCACCTGCTCACGGAGCTCAGCGCGCTCACCCCGGCCGGCTGGCATGTCGAACGGATCGCCTACTCCCTCGCGGGGACCTGCCGCCGGTGCCGCGAGGGCCCGACGGCGGTCTAGGCCCGGCCGGATGGTCGGATTCGTCACCGCACCCACGATCGCGTGGGGGACCGGCGCGCTCGAGCAGCTCAGCGGGCTCGGGGCCCAGCGGCCGGTCCTTGTCGTGGATACGAACGTCGCCGCCCAGGAGGGCCCGCGACGCGCGGCCGAGGAACTCGAACGGGCCGGCGCCTCGGTCATCACCGTGCCGGCGCCCGCGGAGGCGAACCGGCTCTCCGCGGTCGCAACGCTGGCGGCCCAACTGCGGGCCCACGACGCGGACTGGGTCGTGGTCGTCGGCGGAGGCACCGCGATCGACGCCGCCAAGGCGGCCCGGCTGCTCCGCGAGCGGCCTGAGCTCTCGCTCGGGAGCCCTCCGGCCGATGCCGCGATCCCGGCGAACTCGCGCTCGCACCTGGTCGCCATCCCGACGACGAGCGGCAGCGGCGCCGAGGCGAGCTGGACGGCGGACCTGGTCGGGGACGACGGGGCGCCGATCGAGATCGCCGACCGCTCCCTCGTCCCGGAGTGGGCGATCGTCGACCCGCTGTTCGCCCGTGAGCTCTCCGCCCCGGCACTGATCGCCGGCGCGCTGGAGACGGCCGCGCTGGCGACCGAGGCGTACGTCTCGGCGTGGGCGAACCCGTTCTCCGATGCGCTCGCGGTCGACGCGGTCCGGACGGTCGCCGCCCGGCTCCCGCGCGCGGTGCGCTGGAGCGACGACCCGGACGCGCGCGCCGCCCTCCACTACGCCGCGACGGCCGCCGGGATTGCCCAGTCGAACGCCCAGCGGGGCCTCGCCCACGCGCTCGGCCGCGCGCTGGTCCGTCCCCTGCGGCTCTCCTACGCGACGGTGCTCGGCGTCGTTCTTCCCGTAGTCCTCGACTTCGACCGACCCGGAGCCCGCGAACGGCTCGAGGCGCTCGCGACCGTGCTCCGGGTCCGGAGGAGACGACCACGGTCTCGGTCGCCGACCGCCTCCGCCGGCTCGGCACCGGGCTCGGCGCCCCGGCCACCCTCGCCGCGGCGGGAGGGGACCGGGGCGCGCTGCGGACGGACCGAGCGCGCATCGTCGCCGAGACGTTGCGGTCGCCCGCCGTGCTCGCGAACCCGCGGGTCCCGACCGCCGAGGACGTCGGCAAGCTCCTCGACGCGCTCGCCGGCGAGGCGCCCGGCGCCGGCGGCCCGCCTCCCCGCGGCTAGCGGGAGGCGCTGACCGCCCCGGCCTCTCCGGCGACGGCCGCGGCTTCGTCGAACCGGGCGGGCGCCTCGACCGCCCGATTGATCGCGATCTCGGCGAGGTCGGTGGCGTACAGCGCCGACCGCTCGAGGCTCTCGAGTACGTAGGCGACCGCGACCGCGAGCCGTCCCTTCTTGGAGGCGACCTCGCGCAGGATGTGCTCGCGCTCGCGCGTCAGTTGCTCGGTCGCGTCGATCACCTCGTTCGCCTTCGCGATATCCTTGCGGTCGAGGCTGTCGAGGGCGTCCGTCAGGCAGCTCGCCGCCCGGGCCGCCATCCGCTCGAGCTCCTGGACGATCTTCTCGGGCGTCGCCTCGGAACCGAGCATCGCCACCGTCTCGGAGATGCGGACCGCGTGGTCCGCGATCCGCTCCAGGATGCGCGAAGCGAGCAGGTACGTCGAGCACTCCGGGAGGGTGAGGTCGATGCTGGCGAGGATCCGGGCGTCGCGGAGCGCGCTCGTCACCTGCTTTTCGAGGAACCAGTGGAGGCGGTCGACCTCCCAATCCCGCTCGACGACGTCCTTGGCGATCGACGCGTCGCGGTCACGGAACGCCGTCATCGCGTCGGCCTGCATCGCGCGGACCATCTGGTGCATGCGGCGCACGATGGAGGGGATCGGCAGCGGGTTCGCGCCGACGACGTCCTGCAGGACCACCGACTCGGCGGTCTCCTCCAGGATCTCCGGGCCGATCATCCGCTGCGCGAAGCTGCGGACGACCTCACGGGTCTGCGCGCTCATCCGCGCCGGGGTCCGCACCTCTAGAAGCGGGTAGCCGGCGATGTACTCCGCGATCAGGCGCCGGAACAGGTGGTGCTCGTCGTCGTCGTTCGACACCTCCACGGTGCGGCGCTGGGCCTCGGCCGGGGTCGCGGACGCCGGATAAACGGTCAGCGAGCCGTCGGCGCGGGGCGTGAACAGCAGCACGTCGCCCGGCCCGAGCCCTCGGGCCGTCACCCACGTCTTCGGGAGGGAGACGATGTACGTCGAGCCGCCGGTCTTCTGGATCCGACGGCCGTGGAATCCGCCACTCGTGCGCGCGGTCGTGAGCGTTCCGACCTACTGTCGTCTATATAGCCGAGGACTCGGGGCCTGTGCCCGCTCCGGCCCACCGGTCGGGACCGCGGTCGAGGGGGTCGATAAATAGCCGCCGCGGGGCTCGGCGCCGCTCCATGGACCCGGCCCGCCCGGTGCGCGTCCGCTTCGGCCGCGCCGAACTCGAAGGGCGCGGGGGAGAGCGGTGGCTGGCGACCCTCGCCCGGCGGGGGTGGCCGTCCCTCACCCGCTCGGTCCGCTACCACCGGCCGCGCGGGCCGTTCTGCGGGGTCGGCGACTGCACCGGCTGCCTGCTGCGGGTGAACGGCGTTCCGAACGTCCGCGCGTGCACCCGGCCGGTCCGGGAAGGCGACGTTGCGACGACCGAGAACGCATGGCCGTCGCCGCGCCACGACGTGCTCGGCGTCCTCGACGCGCTCTTCCCGCACGGCCTCGACACGGTCCACGGCCTCCGCCGGCCGGTGTGGCTCACCCGGTCGTACCAGCGCGTGGTCCGCCACCTCGCGGGGTACGGGGCGCCCCCCGACCGCGCGAACCGGTCGACACCCCCGCCTCCGCGGTCGTGGACCGCCGAGGTCGCCGTGGTCGGCGCCGGACGATCCGGTCGCGCCGTGGCGGAAGCGCTCGCTCGCAGGGGGCGGCGGCCGCTGTTGCTGGAGCGCCGCGCGACGGACGGCGCCTCCCCGACACCGGGGCTGGAGCTCGTCGCCGGCACGACGATCACGGTCGTCTCGGCCGCGGAGGACGGCGCCGGCTACACCCTGCTCGGGTTCGCTGAAGACGGGGCCGGCGTGCTCGTCCGCGCCCCGTCGGTCGTCGTCGCAACAGGGGGTACGACGCCGGACTCCTCTTCGAAGGGTCGGACCGGCCCGGGGTCGTGACGGCCGACCTCGCGCTCTCCGGCCTTGGCCTGCCGCTCGGGCCGTGCGTCGTCGTGGGGAATGGGCCGCGGGCGCTCGAGGTCGTTGAGCGGCTCGCCGGCTCGGTCGAGGCGGTCGTTGCGTTCGGCGAGGTCGGCCCCGAGCTCGCGCGCGCGGCGGCCGAGGCCGGGGTCGCCCTCTACCCCCGGACCCGGGTCGTCCGCGCGGTCGGCCGTGGCCACCTCCGCGCGCTCGACCTGGGACGGAGGGACGGCGGAGGCCCCTTCCGGCTCGACTGCACGACGGTCGTCCTGGCGCACCGCCGGCTGCCCAGCGCGCAGCTGCTCTTCCAAGCCGGCGCGTCCCGGCGCTGGTGGGAGACCCCAGGAGCGTACTACCCGGAGACCGACCCGGGCGGTCGAACGTCGGTCCCGGGACTGTACGCCGTCGGCTTCGCCGCAGTGCCCCCGGGCGGAGCGCGCCCCGACCCGGCAGCGATCGCCGCCGCGCTCACGACGCCGGCCCCAGCGACGGCCGGCACGGCGTTCACGACCCCGGAGGCCGAGCGGCCGGGGGAGCTCGCCGGCTACTACCGCGAGCTGCTCCGCGAGCCGCGGCGGGGGAAGTGGGTCGTCTGCCCGTGCGAGGACGTCCTCCTGGAGGAGGTCGAGGCGACGGTCGGTCGGGGGTTCCGCGGGCTGGAGGTCGTCAAGCGGTACACGGGCGCGGGGACCGGGCTCTGCCAAGGACGGTACTGCCTACCGGACGTGATCGTCCTCCTCTCGCTGCTCGAGCAGCGCCCTCCGAGCGAGGTCGGCTACATCACGCAACGCCCGCCGCTCGTCCCGACGGCGCTCGGGACGCTCGCGACGCTCGACACTGGCGGCTCCGGAGGGCCGCGGCCGTGATGCCCGTCCTTTCCGAGTACCGCACGGTCGTCGTCGGGGCCGGGATCGTCGGACTGTACACGGCGTACCACCTCGCGCGCGCGGGCGCCGGACCGATCCTCGTCGTCGACCGCGGGTTCCTCTCCTCCGGCGGTTCCGGTCGGAACGGCGGCGGGGTCCGCCAGCAGTGGGAGACCCGCGCGACGATCCGGCTCGCGCGCGAGTCGGTGGCGGCGTACCGACGATTCGGCCGGGAGTTCGGCCACAACGTCTGGTTCCGCCAGGGCGGGTACCTCTTTCTCGCCGAGACACCGGCCGAGCTCGAGCGCCTCGCCCGGGTGCACGCGGTCGTCCGGTCGGAGGGGCTGGCGTCGCGCCTCCTGGACCAGGACGGGGTCGCCCGGCTCGTCGACGGGATCGCCCCAGGGGCCGTGCTCGGCGGGTCATTCCTCCCGAGCGACGGGACCGTCTACCCATTCCCGGCGGTCTGGGGGCTCTACGAGGCCGTGCGCCGGCTCGGCGTCGAGGTCGCCCTCGGCGTCGATGCGATGCAGGTCCGGCGGAACGGGGACCGGGTCGACGGGCTGCTCACCAGCGCCGGCGCGGTGCGGGCCACGAACGTCGTGAACGCGGCCGGCGGCTGGTCCGGCGAATTCTCCCGGCGGTGCGGCCTCGCGGTCCCGAACGTGGCGACCCGCCACGAGATCCTCGCGACCGAGCCGATGAAGCCGTTCCTCGACCCGATGGTCGTGCGCGCTTCGGACGGCCTGTACTTCAGCCAGACGATGCGCGGGGAGCTCGTCGGCGGCCTCACCGTCCCGCACCCGACGGGCACGCGCCGGGGCGTCCCGAGCTCGCCGCAGTTCCTCACGCGCATGGCGCGCGCCCTGGTCGGCCTCCTCCCGCGACTGCGCGGGTTGGGGGTCCTGCGGGCGTGGGCCGGCTTCTACGACGACACGCCGGACGGGTTCCCGGTGATCGGCGAGGACCCCCGGCTCCGCGGCTTCGTCCACGCCAACGGGTTCGGAGGCCACGGGTTCATGCTCGCGCCGGCGTCCGGGCTCCGCGTCGCCCGCGCGGTCCTCGGGGAGCGGCTCGACCTCGACCCGCGGGAGTTCTCGCCCGCCCGGTTCCTCGGCCGCGGGACCGCGCCCGCCGTCGAGGGCCTGCAGCTCGGCTGACCGGAGCCCCCGCCGCCACCGTATTGAGCGGCGGCCCGGCTCGACCGGCGTGATCGGCCGGTTCCCGTGGGAGCCGTTCGGGCAGAGCGAGCCGGAGGCTGGCGGCACCGACCCGCTCCTCGCGACGATCTACCGCGGGGCGGTCCAAGGGGCGGACGCCTACCGCGCAGTCCGGGCGGCGGTCCGCCGCGACGGCGACGTCCTGCGTCTGGGCAACCGGTTCGTGCCCGACGGGCGGTACCGCGAGGTCGCGTTCGTCGCCCTGGGGCACGCGGCGACGTCGATGGCGATGGCCGTCCTAGACGTCTTCGGCGAGCGGGTCACCCAGGGGTTCGTCGCCGGGCCCGAGCCGCCCCCCGCGTCGGTTCCGTTCGTCTCGGTGACCGTCGACGACGGCTGGGGCGGCTCGGCGCACGCCCTGCAGGCCCTCGAGGCGACGCGGGAGATCGCCTCCGGGCTCCGCCCGAACGACCTGCTCCTCCTGCTCGTCTCCCCCGGCGCGGTCCGCGCGCTACTCCTGCCGCCGTCCGGGGTCGACGCAGCAGCGTTCGCGACCGTCCTCGCCGAGCTCCACGCTTCGGGGGCCCGCGGGCGCGACGTCGACGCTGTGGCCCGGGTCTACGGAGCCGGCGGGGTCGGCGGCCGGCTGGTCCCGGCGGAGGTCGCCGCGGACGTACAATGCCTGCTCGTCGACCGGGGCGGCGGGGCCGCCTCCGTCGGCGGCGGTCCGACGTTCCCGGTCACCGAGTCGGAGCGCGCGTCGGCCCGCCTCGTCGTCGAGCGTGCCGGGTTCGCGGGGAGGCTCCCGGTCCCCGCAGCGGCCGCGCCGGCGGTGCCAGCGGCGTCGCGCCTCCTCGGGCGGCGGCCGGTCGTCGTCGCCGGGCCCGAGGACGCGCTGCGCGGCGCTGCGGACGCGGTCGTCGACAAGGGATGGTTCGCCCGGCTCGGTGCCCTCAACCTCGCGGAAGGGCCCGCCGGCACCGCCGACCGGCTCCTCGACCGGAGCGAGGAGGTCGTCGCTGCGGAGCGCCAAGGCGGCGACGGGCCATCGAAGGGAATCGCCGTCTTCGCGACGTCGACGCTCGACCTCCCCGAAGGGGTGGTGGAGCGGCCCGCGTGCGAAGCGTTCCTCGTGCGTGCGGTCGACGAGATCCGCCGGCGCGAGACGAGCGTCGGGATCCTCCGCACCGCGGGCCCGACCGGCCCATCGCCGGCGTTCGCAGGAGCCGTCGTCGGCGCGCCGGGGGACCCGTCGGTGAACGCCCCTCCTTCGCGGGCGCGGGCGCTCAAGATGCGGGCCGGCATCACCGACGTCGGCGCCGTCGCCGTCGCGCTCGTGCCGACGGCCGCGGGGCGGCCGGCTCGAGCGGGGCGCGGCTAGCGCGCCGCGCCGCCGGAGTCCCTTGCTTCGGCCGCCTCGGCGCCCTCGAAGTGGCGCTTCAGGGCCATGTACTCTGCGAAGGAGATCTGGCGGCGGGCCCGGACCGCCCCCGCCTGCTTGAGCGAGGCGATCTGGAACATGCGCACCAGCTCCGGCACCGACCGGGCCGGCGGGAGCTTCGGCTCCGCCGCGAGCGGGACGGCGGCGATCGGCATCTCTCCGACCGGGGTGAGGTCGAGTGACGGGGCCGGAGGACGGGAGACCGCCGGGACGCTTCCGCGCGAAGCCAGCGACCCGAGCAGCATCGCGTGCTCCCCCGGGGTGAGCTCGCCGTCGGCGAGCAGGACGTCGACCAGCTCGCGCTGTCGGGGACGGTACGTCTCGACGAGCTCGCGCAGCTCGCGGTCCGGCCGCTCCGCGGACCCGGCGCCGAGGGAGGCCCCGAGCACGCCGTCCAGCTCGCGCAGCAGCTCATCGAGCGCCTCCGAGAGCTCGGCGGAACTCGGGCCGTGTCCGTCGGCGCCGACGTCGAACGAGGCGCTCAGCCGCGCGACCGCGCCGGCGGGTCCACGCGTCCCGAGCGGACGCTCGACGGAGAGCTCGACCTGACGCCGGTGGGCGGCCACACCGGTGAACGGGCCACCGCAAAGAAAACGTACGCTGCGCGGGCGAGAGTCCCCGGACGGTCGAGGACCCGGGTCAGTTACAAATCGTTAGTTGCTGTAGGGCAGTAACTATAAATCCGAGCCCCGGTTCCCTCCGACCGAGGGTATACCATGCACGCCGCCCGTGCCCGCGCCGCCGTCGGAGTCCCGAGCGACCGTGAGGAAGATTGCGAGGGGGAGCACGGCATCTGCCCCGTCCTCGCGGCGGTCGGCGTCATCGGCACCGAGTGGCGGCTCGCGATCGTGCACCGGCTCCTCGAGGGCCCGCAGCGGTTCAGCGAGATCCTGAAGTCGAATCCCCGGCTCAACGCCAAGACCCTTAGCGCGACGCTCAAGTTCCTCGAGGGGCAGGGCGTCGTGCAGCGGACCGTCGTCAGCACCCGGCCGTTCTCCGTCGTCTACTCGCTGACCGAGATGGGCTTGGGCCTGGCCCCCGCAGCGCGGGAGCTGAGGGCGTGGGGCACGCGCTGGCTGCTACCGCGCCGGCAGGCCGCGCTCCGCGCGGGCGTCGCGTCGCGACGTCCCCCGGTGATCGAGGGAGAGCTCCCGCGCGTCGTGGTCGCCGAGACCGAGGCCCGAAGCAAGCCGTAGACCGCGGCAGGGGCCGAAACCCCGCCTCGGCGGGAGCGTTTCACCCCCTCCCCTTCCGGGGTTCAAGTAGCCCGGAACCGTAGTTGGACTGCAACCACCCAGGGAAGGCTCCCTCACATCGCCGAAGAGGACGGTACCGCGTCCTGGCGTGCGGGGGGTCTTCCCACCCCCTCCTCCACCGTTCAGTTTCCAAGAGGCGTGCCGGGAGGGACCTCTCCACAAGGGTAGCCGGTCCACCGATGCCCCACCCGCCGTTCGTCCCTTGGTCCGCGCGCCCGCCCCACCGTACGGTGTTGCCGAGCGCCCCGACCGTCTCCGGACGACACGACTCCCGCCCCGCGACGCTTGCGTTCCGGCCGGTGAACGTGTCCGGAGCCGAGCGTCGCCGTAGCTCCGGCGCCCCCCGTTAGCGCTCGACGCCGCCGCGCGGAGGTTCTGCGCCTCCCGGCCGTCGGTCGCGAGCGGACGCGAGTACGTGGGCGGCCGCGCGGACCCCTCCGGACGGAGCGCTCGACGCTCCCGAGTGGTGCCTCGGCTCTTCCCGACTCCGAACGGCGGACCACAGGAGGAGAGAAGGAAAACGTGGAAGCACGAAGAGAGCGAACGAGGTCGCCTACCCAACCCATTCCCGCCGAACGCGCCACGGCCGACCGACTGGCGGCTCCGAACGGGGTATCACACCCGAGCTGCCGGACGACCGAGGGGGCGAGGGATCCCGCGACTGCCGGAGCCGACGCATGACCGACGACACGGAGACGACGGTCAGGTACCGTCTTACCGGTTTTCCCGAACTGCGAACCCGCTTCTACCGGGCGATCGCCCGGGAGCTCGCCGCCACTCCGTACCCTGCGGCGGTGCTCGTCGAGGCGTCGACCGCTCGGGCTACGATCGAAGTGACCCTGGCCCCCGCCGGAGTGTTCGGCTCGGTGTTGGCGGCGCCCGCCTTCTCGTCCATCCAGGCCGCGACCGCGTCGAGGGGGGCCGGGCCCACCGGGCGGGGGGCTACGTTCGCCTGGGCTCTTGGTCCGGCGACGAACCCTGCCGCGTCGTTCCCGGGCGGTCTCTGGGATGTGCCGGAGCATCGGGCGCTGCTCGGCGAGCACGGAGTGCTCGAGAGCCGGACGTTCTGGCTCAGCGGGCGCCGGGACGGGCGGCTGTGGGCGAGCCGCCGGGTACGGTTCACGGCCGACGATGCCACCGACCTCGACCGGCGCGCCGCCCCGGTCGGCGCCTACGCGGCGGTCGACTGGAGCCGCGCGACCGGGACCCTCTGTCAGCCGAAGCCGATCCGGCAGACGGACGGCTCCTTCGAGTCCGCCGACCCTCGTACGATCCCGAGGAGCGCCTGGCTCGCCCTACCTGTCGGGGTCGCGGGGCAGGCGGCGGAGCCGGTCGGTCCGGAGACCTCGGGCGCGCCGCCGACCGAGGACGGGCACTCCGTCATCCTGGGCTCCTCCGGCGCGGGGAAGACGACGTTCCTCGCCGAGTGCGCCGCTCGGACCGTCGCCGGCGGAGGGACGGTGCTGGCCGTCGACCTCCACGGCGACCTCGGTCCCGCCATCGTGGCCCGACTCGACCGGGACGGCCGGCGCCGGGTCGTCGCGGTCGACGCGAGCGAGCGGCCGGTCGTCGGTGTGGCGGCGCTGCGCAGGGCGGACCCCCGGGCGGCGGCGCACTTCGTCGCGGCCGTCAAGCGACTGAGCCCGGACGGCTCGGAGGTCTACTGGGGGTTCCGTCTCGAGCGCATCTTCGACGCGTTCGTCCGCCTGGTCCAGGAGACCGGCGGGTCGATCGACGACCTGTATGCCCTCCTCACTGACGGTGACCGCCGCGACGCGGCGCGGCTCGCGACCCGCGAGCCCGAACTCGCGCGCTTCCTGCGAGAGCTCGACCCGGTCGTCCGGCGTACCCCGGATTTCCTCTGGGGCGCCGCCTCCCGGCTCGCCAAGATCGTGCTCGTGCCGGAGCTGCGCGAGCTGCTCGCGCCGACCGGGGAGGAGGTGCCGCTCGAGGAGCTCTTCGACGCTCCCGGGGCGGTGATCGTCCGGGCGCCGTTCGCCTCGCTGGGGCCCGAGGCCGCGTCGTTCGCCGCGTCTCTGATAGTGGCCCGCGCCTACCTCGGGACGGCCGCGCGTCGTCGACCCGGAGGAGCGCATCGGCCGCTGACGTTCGTCCTGGACGAGGTGCAGGGGCTGTCGCCGCGGCTGGTCGCCGAGATGCTCTCCGAAGGACGGAAGTTCGGGGTCCGTCTCGTGATCGCGAGCCAGTACCCCGAGCGGCTCGCGCCGGAGCTCCGGCTCGCCGCCGCCGGCGTGGGCCGGGGGGTCGTCGTCTTCCGGACGCCGCGTGCGGGGGCGGCGAGCGCCGGAGGGTGGGTCGGCCTGCCGCCAGTGGAAGCCGAACGGCTCCTCCCCGACCTTCCGACGGGCGTAGGCGTCGCGCGTTCCCCCGGGACCGGCGACCTTCGCACGGTCATCGCCGGCGCTCAGCCCGCCGAGCCGGACTACGCCGGCTGGACGGAGCTCGTCGACCGGACGCGCGCGAATTTCCCCGCGGGAGTCCCGGCACCGGCAGACGACGAGGCCGGGGTGACGGAACGACTTCTCCTGGCGGTGCTGGCAGCGGAGGAGAGCGGCACCCCCGCTCGACCGGAAGCGTTGCTGGAGGCCGCGACGCGGCTCCCGGGGAGCCCGATCGATCCGGCCGCGTTGGAGTGCCGACGGCCGCACCTGACGCGGGCCGGCCTCGTCACCGAGGCGAACGGGACGCTCCACCTGACGCCCGCGGGGGAACGCCGGATCGGCCTGCACACGACCACCGGGGCGAGCCGAGAGAGCGCGGAGCACCGCGCCCTGCTCGTCCGCGCCTTCCGGATCTTCGCCCGCCACGGCTGCCGCATGGAGATCGTCCGGCAGGGACGGTACGACACCACGCTGCCGGACGGGCGATTCCTTCAGGTCGCCGACGCCGGACGTCCGCTTTCGCCCCGCGCGTTGGCGGCGGCGCTCGAGGAGGCGCAGCGGGGATGGGCCTGGCGCTGCTTCCAGGGGTTGGATGTCCACGTGGAAGCGGAGGTCTCCGGTGCGCTGCGGGCCGCCCGCGTGCGGCGCGGCTGGGAGAAGGCCCGGGGCCGCGGGGCGTTCGCCCTGTTCCTGGTCGGCGACGCCCGGCGCGCCGCCCGAGTGCGCACGGCGCTTCGGACCCTGGGGGCGGGCCCGCAGTCGGCGCAGGTCTGGACCCTGCGGGGATGCGGCCTGCTCGAGTAGACGGTAAGCCCACGGGGCGGCTTTCGCCGGCGTGCGTGCGTTCGTCGCCGTGGACGTGGGGGGGAGCTACCCGGCCCCTCGCGAGCGGCGGAGCACCTGACGCTCCGCTTCCTCGGGGAGGTCGCGCCGGCGCGGCTCGAGGCAGCCGTCCCGTCGCTGCGCGAGGTCGCCCGCACGACGGCGCCCATCACCGTGCGGCTCGAGGGAGTGGGGGCGTTCCCTTCGGCTGCCCGCCCGCGGGTCCTCTGGCAGGGCGTGGGCGCCGGTCGCGACGAGATCGTCACCCTCGCCGGTCGGGTGCGCGACGCCCTCGAGCCGGCGTTCGGGGTCGACCGCGAGCGGTTCGTCCCGCATCTCACCCTCTTCCGGGTCCGGTCCGACGCGGACCGGTTGGCGGCCGAGGAGCTTCTGAGCGGGCGCCGTCCCCCTCCTGCTCCACGGGACGTCGTCGTTCCGGCGCTGCTCGTGAAAGAGAGCGTGCTTGGACCCGGAGGGGCGGTTCACCGGACCGTCGCGACCCTGCCGTTCGAGCGGGGCAGTTCGGCCCCCGACTGAGCCGGGCATCCCGGGGTATCCGGCGCCCGACGACGCCTCGGGGTGCGGGCGATGTACCTCCTCCCATCCAGGGGAGTTCCAGCCGGCCCACACGCCTACCCCGCGCGCAGGGAGTCCCACAGGGGTTCGCTCCTACCCGAGGCGACCGGGCACCGTTCAACGTCCGGTACGGGGAACCGCGGGGTTAAACCGTGCGCCGGCGGTGAGGGAGTTCGGCTCGCGGCCTCGGCCGGGGGCTGGGGGTGGCCGCGACGCACGTCCGCGACGCCGGGTCGATCGCTCTCGCGGTCGCGGTGACGATCGCCCTCCTGGGCGCCGGTTCGGTGCCCGGACACGCGACGAGCGGCGGACGGCCGGTCCTCGCCGAAGCCGCGACCCCTACGTGCGACGGGACACTGCCCCCGCAGGGCGTCGCCGGCACGTTCTCGGTCGAAGGGGGTCCTGTTCCGCCGTCAGCGGCCGGCGGGGTCGTCCTCGAGTTCTCGTACACCGTCGCCTACCACGTCTTCGACCTCGGAAACTCCTCGCCGACGCCCCTCCTGTGCGCAGCCCTCTCCACGAACGTGACGACCGCCACGGGCGGCAGCTTCGGATTTGTCCCCGCGATCCCCGCCCCGCAGTGCGTCCGGGTGTCGGGGCTCGTCGTCTGCACCGAGTACGCCACCGTGGCCGCGGGTCCCCTTACGGTGCGGATCCCGGCCGGGGTTCCACCGGGCTACGACTTGGAGACGTCGGGCAGTCCTCGCTCGCTCTCGGTCGCGCTCGTCTACCCGTGGGAGGCGGTCTCGGTCGCCCCGGGGGGCCCGGTCGTCACGATGTCCGTCGGGCTGCCGACCGCCCTCGCGGCGACTGTCCTCGCCGGGAACGGCAGCGCCACCGGCCTTCCGACCGCGTTCCTCTGGTCGGTGAACGGCACCGGCTGGGCGGTCGACGGGCCGCTGAACGCCGCGACGATCCAGGTAGAGGCTCTCGCCGGCGCCGGGACCGCGAGCGCCCGGGTCGTCGCGAGCACCACGGTGAACGCCAGCACGTTCCTGCCGCTCACGGCGATGGTCCAGCTCGTCGGCGTGGCGACCGAGATCGAGACCGCCGCGCTGAACCGGACCGCGGTCGACGCGGGAGAGACGGTGGCAGCCGACCTCTCCGCGACGGGGGCGGCGGGAGTGTCGTACGTCGCCCAGGTCCAGCCCGGACTCGGCCTGGCGCCCGTTCCGGCGACGTGTTCCTCCGCCCCGCCCGCGGCCGGGACGGTCGCGCTGTCGTGCTCGGCGAACATCGCGTATCCCGCCGCCGGCACCGCGCAGCCGACGGCGACGATCTCCAACGGATACTCGACCGCCTCCTGGCGCTTCCCCGACGTGACGGTGACGCCGGCCCCGCAGCTCGAGCTCGTCGGGGCGGCCCCTGTCGGCTACGTCGGCGTCCCGATCTCGGTCGCGGTGATGACCGCCAACGGCTCCGGCGCCCTCCCGTTCTCCGAGGCGTGTCTCGCCGGAGGGGCCGGACCGGCCGACTGCTTCGACTCCGGTGGCCCGAGCTGGACGTTCGAGCCGACGTACCCGCTGCCCGGCAACTTCACCGCTGTCGTGTGGGCCCACGACGCCGGGGGGACGAACGCTTCGCTCGCGTTCACTGTCCGGGTCGTCCCTTCTCTCGCCGTGGGCACGATCGCGCTCGTCAGCGGGAACGCGACCGTGGGCGCGGCCGCCCAGCTCCGCGCCGAGGTCGACGGCGGCGTCCTGCCGGCGCGGTACTGGTGGAACGCCTCCGCTGCCTCGTCCCCGGTCGGCCACGGGGAGCTCTCGGCGGACGGGACGCTCGGGGCGACGTTCGTGCCGACCGCCGCCGGGCCGGTAGTGGTGACCCTGACCGTCGTCGACACGCTCGGCACCGTCGCGGTCCGGCAGCTCGTCGTCGTCGTCGGGCCGGCATCTGCGGTGCGGGTCGCAGCGGTCACGGTCCCCGGACCGGCCGCCGCGGTCGCCGGAACGCCCGTGGCGCTCTCGTGGGGGGCGTTCCTCTCCACCGGCTCGCTGGACCGCACCTTCTCGGCGACGGCCGAGCTGAACGTCACGACGCCCGACGGGCCCCCGACCCTGTGGGTGAACGCCTCCGGCGCCGGCTCGCTCGTGGCAGACGGCCCGGACGAGTTCGAGGTGCCAGCGTCGGCGTGGGTCGGAGGGGTACTGAACCTGACCGTCGCGGTCGCCACCGCGGCGGAGGTCACGATCGCGCTCTCCGGCGCCGGCCTCCCGTCCGTCGTCGCCCCGGTCGGTTTGGAGGTCGTCGCCGACCGCGAGCACGTCCGGCTCTTCGACCCGGTGATCGAGCGGGCGGGCGGCCGGACCAACGCGACCCTGTGGCGCGTCGAGGACCCCTACGGCAACCCGGCGCCCGGAGCGTTGCTCTCGATCGCCCTCGCGTTCGGCGGCAGTCGCTCGACCTCGGTCGTCGCCGCGCTGGCGCTCGCGCCGAACCGCAGCGGTGTCTGGGTGAACTACTCGGCACCGACCGCGGCGGCGGGGGTCGTGACCGTCGAGGATGCCGCCGGGGCGGTCGTCCTCGGGCCCCTCCCGGTCCCCGCCGCGGCGGCGGCGCCGACGCTCCAGCCTGCGGTGACGACGACCGCGACGGTCGTCCCCGTCGGCGCCGCCGGCCTGCTCGCGGTCGTGCTCGCCCGCCGGCGTCGTCGCCGCCTGGACGGCGAGGCAGCGGACGGGGAGCTGCGCGCGCTCGCGCAGGGCCGTACCCGGACCGTCACCCTGGTCGGCGAGGCGGGCGCGATCGACCTCGCGGGGCTGGAAGCGGCGTGGCGGCCGCCCCCGGCCCCGCCGGCGCTCGTCGACTGGCTCGCCTCGCTGGTCGCCGACGGTACCCTGCGCGCGACGCTCGGGAACGACGGGCGGGCCCGGTTCTGCCTGGCGGACGGCCCGGCGTCCCACCCACGGGTGACGGTCGACCCGGCAACGCTGGAAGCGAGCCTCCGACGGAGGGAGGACGAGCTCGGTCCGCCGGACGGACCGGAGGACTAGCGCGCGCCGGGCTCCCGCCCTACGAGGTCGTAGTAGCGGTACGCCGCCTCGCCTTCCCCGAAGCAGAACCGCAGCGTCGAGAACCCGCGCTTCAGCTCGGCGGCGGCGGCGCGGACCTCCTCGGCCGGCCGGCCCTTGTGGAGCAGGTCGTCGAACAGCTCGGCGATCCGGCCCATCTCCCGTTCCCCCATCCCGAGCCGGGTCACCTCCGGCGTCCCGAGCCGGAGCCCGCCGGGGTGCTTCGGACTCTTGTCGCCGGGGAGCAGGTTCTTGTTCGTGATGATCCCGGCGTCGGCGAGCCGGCGCGCCACCCCGGCCCCCCCGCCCTCGCGGACGACGCGGACCGCCGTCGTGTGCGAGCGGGTGAAGCCGAGCTCGGAGGCGAGGACGTCAAACCCGCGGTCGTGCAGGCCCTGCGCGAGGGCGCGGGCATTCGCCACCGTCCGGCGGGCGTACTCCCGGCCGAATTCCAGGTGCTCGGCGAGGCTCACCGCGAGGGCGGCCATCGCGTGGAGGTGGTGGTTGCTCGTCACACCGGGGAACGCGGCGGAGCGCAGCCGCTGGTGGACCGCCTCGTCGGACCCTTCCCCGAGCAGGATCCCGTGCTGCGGGCCGGGGAGCGTCTTGTGGGTCGAGGCGCTGAGAACCGTGCACCCCTCGTGGAGCGGGTCCTGGAACTCGCCGCCGCCGATTAGGCCGAGGACGTGCGCGCCGTCGTACCAGCCGAGCGCGCCGACCTCCTCCAAGGTCGCGCGCAGCTCGTCGATCGGGAGCGGGAAGAGGAACAGCGAGAGGCCGAACAGGCAGAGCTTGGGCCGCTGCTCCCGCAGGATCGCCCGCGTCTTCGGCACGTCGATCGTCATCCGTGCCTCGTCCCAGGCGTAGTACACCGGCTTCACGCCGCGGAGGCCGAACGCCCCGAACGCGGCGCTCGAGATGTGCGCCCCATCCGCGAGCCGGCTTGTGCCAACGTGGTCGCCCGGTTCGGCGAGCGCCTTCAGCACGGCGAGGTTCGCGACCGTCCCCGATATCGGCCGGACGTCGGCGAACGAGCAGCGGAAGAGCCGGCGGGCGAGGTCGAGGGTGAGGTTCTCGATCTCGTCGACCTGCTCGTTCCCTTCGTAGTAGCGGTCCCCGGGGAGTCCCTCGGCGTACCGGGAGTGCAGGTCGGAGATCATCAGCTCCTTGGCATACGGCGACAACAGGTTCTCGCTCGCGATCAGGGGGATCGCCCGCTCGAACCGGGCGGAGTGCTCGCGGGTCAGCTGGCGGACCCGGCGGACCACCCCGGCCATCTCACCCCGGGCCGGCGGCATGCCCCCCACCCCTGTGTTTCCACTGGAGGAGGGAGACATGGACGCGGGCGTCACGGCAGCGCCGGGACGAACGGCGCAGCGATTCGCAGGGATATAGGGGACGGGGAGGTCCCGGGCCGATGGAGAGCACGACCCCGGTGGCGACGCGATGGCCGATCTCCCGACGGTTCTCCGTCACCTACCACGACATCGATGTCCTCCGGCATCTCAACCACGCCGCCTACCTGCCGATGATGGAGACGCTGCGCTGTGCCTACTACCTCGACGTCCTCGGCACCGACGACCCCGCCCAGCTCGACATCATCGTCGCCGAGGCCTCTTGCCGGTACCTCGCCCCGGTCGCGTACGGGACGGAACTCTTCGGCGAGGTTGCACCCGTCCGTCCTCTCGGCCGGTCGAGCTTCACGCTCGCCTACCGCTTCCGTGACACCACCCATGACCGACCCTGCGCGCTCGGCCGGACGGTGATCGTCACCTACGACTACGCCCAGAACGTGAAGAAGGAGATACCGGCCGCGCGCCGACGGCGGTTCGAGGCGGACGCGGTCGACCCGGTCAGCACGGGTTGGACGCGGGACGGGTCTAGCTCCAGTGGAAACGGGAGGGTGGGAGGGCGCTAGTACCGCCGGTCGTAGGCGGGATGGTGCGCGGGACCGCCCTCGTGGATCGGCGGAGGCCACGGCACCGGCTCGACGAACGTCGGCTCGTCCCGGACCGTCTCGACCCGGTAGAGTACGCCGCTGCCAGCCAGGGCGGCGTGCACCTTGCCGAGCGTCGACCGGAACTCCTCGACCGTCCTCCACTCGAAGATGAGGTCGTGCGGGCCGATCACGAACTCCAGGCCGGCCTCCTCGCGCACGCGGGCGGCCAGGTCGAGCGGCGAGGCGTGCGCGGGCGAGAAGTACAGGTCGACGAACGTGTGCATGGTCCCCGCGCCTTTGAGCCGGGGTTACCTACATAAGACCGGGGTCGGAACGGTTCTGTCACTATTCGGGACCTGCTGTATAGGGATTTTCGGCTGTAACACTACGGGACCTACGAGGGCTGGGTCTACAGCCGCCTTCGGGAGAAATTGAGCCACGCCCAAAGCAGCATCCAGATGCCAGCCAGGATAGTATCAACCGTCAGCAAGCCGATGATGACCCAGGCGAGTTGGCCGTTAGCGATCTGCGCCCCGTGGAACAGTGCGATGGGGATCGCGGCGGCAAGGGTCAGGACGGCTATGACTATCGTGACGGTCTGAAAATTGAACTCGGCCAACTGGGCCCTGACCTTTTCCACATCGGTTACGCGTTCGGAGAGGCGCTGGATTTCCTTGGCCATCTCCTCGTACTTGGAGAGCCCCGAAGATGCAGGCTGAACCTGCTCAGGGAGTAGGACTGGCGGGGTCGAAGTCGTAGGAGCCGGGGACGTGGATGGGGCGACGGGGGGTGTCGTTGGATTCGCGGCCGGCGCGGACGACTCCGAAGGGAATATCGGCTCTTGACCGGGCTGGGGACTAGAGGGTTGGGCCATACGAACACCCTAATCTGGCGGCGGGGTCCCCCCCATCACTGGGTACTGCTCGACAAGGTGAGGGTAGAGAAGAGCCCATGTCGCCTTCCCGGAATCGGTGAGACCGATGAACGCCCGCCAGGTCAGCAGAATGAGGCGGAATTGATCGATGTAGAGGTACCCCTCGTTAATCGAATCCCGAAGCAACTCGGAAATGGGTGCCCCGAGAACTTGCCGGTTCGTCCGTTGGGCCAACGTCTTGATGATGAAATCGGCATCGTAGACAAGGGTCGGGTTGTTCGCCCAGAGGTCAACGAACGGACGTAGCTGGTACATGCGGATCGGCATCTCACCGGCACCCCGGGCAGCATGTCGCGAACACAGCAGGAACCCGGGAAGCGGACCCGACTAAAAGGGGGTCGGTTCCGTGAGAACTATATCGGGCGTCGCCTTGGGCCCTTCAAGGGAGGTGCCCCGTGAACCCAGACCACAAAGACGGCGACCCGGATAAGACGAAGGAAGAATACGACAAGGACAACCACTCGGATCAGGAAAACCAGAACAACGACGAATACGACAAGTAAGCTCTCTCGCTAAGAACTAAATCACCAACGGCGCGGGGTCCCTCTTCGGAGGGGTCTCGCGCCAAATCTACTCCGCTTCGTCGCTGGACGATTCGAGGCAAACCCAGATACCCAAGAAGAGGTTCGGCTGTCGCTTCCCGATCCCCGCCTGGCTGCGAACCCATGGTTATCAATCGGTGCTGTTACCGGGGCGCGTGACGATTCTCGAAGTCCTCCTCAACGACTACCTCTCTAAGGAGGATGTCCAACAGCTAGCGCGCGATCGAGGCTTACCCACCGGGAGAACAAAAGCGGACCTGATTGAGCTTCTGATAAGTCGCCATCTCGAACCCGCCGAACCCCTTGCGTTTCTGAACGTGACGGCGCTTCGTGACCTCTGCCGCGAGTTCGGTCTCGACCGGAGCGGAGATCGGGATACTCTCATCGCACGCATACGCGGGGCAATCCGGGCAGAAACTCCGCTTTGGGGGCTCATTCCGCCGCTACTTCCTTCGTCGCCCGCTAAGGGAGACGACGAACGCGTGAGCGAAGGTCGGCCTCTCCATTTCGAGTCTGCGGGACCGTGGACGGTCGTCGGCATTGTCGCGACGGCGATCGTTGCGGGGGTGCTTGTTCTCGGCGTTAGCCAGCTCGGGACAACCTGGGGGACCGCGATCTCCGTGGTTGTCGCAGTCGCGCTCGCCGTTCTCTTACTCCGAACCTGGCACAGATGGCACCCCCGGGTTGCCGCCTTGATGCGTCGGCCCAATCCGTAGCACGGCTGCGGCGCCCGACGCTGACTTCCTCGACCGAAGAGTTACCGCCTTGTCGACATCGCTTCGAACTACTGACCCCGGAGTAAATGGGTTAACACTCTCCGAGAGAGAATCGAGCTTCTCCGTCCGGCTGTCTTGAGTCAGTGCATCAATCATAGAGGTGAGTGGCCGCAACGAAGGAGCGGATCAGCTCCGGACGCACGCGCATCCGGACCACCGCCCTCCGGAGTTCTCGGCTCAACTCCTTCTCGTCGTGTGGAGCGTAGCTCGCCAGCTCGTGGATCTTGAGATGGCGCCAGACCCACTCGTCCGGATTTAATTCGGGACTGTAGCCCGGGAATCGATGGACCTCGAGCCGCGGGTGCTCCCTCACGAAGGCCATGGTCTCATCGGACCAGTGGGGTCGTCCACCGTCCCAGAAGATCATGATCGGCCGCCGTCGGATATGGCGCAGCAGGTGGTGGAGGAACTCCACCACCTGCTCGGTGGCTACCGTGTCCTTGTGAACCTGAATGTACAGCTTTCCCTTTGGCGTCACGCCGCTGATCGCCGAGAACTTGGGCCACCTACCCTGATGGATCAGCACCGGGGTCTGGCCGACGGGCGCCCAGGTCTTCGCGACGTACGGAATGAGGGAGAACCCACTCTCGTCAACGAAGACCACTACGGCTCGGCGGCGTCGGGCTTTTTTTTATACCGTGGCCAGGACCGACGCTTCCAACTCTCCACCCTCTGAAGGTTCTTCTCCCTGGCCTGACGGCGAGGGCGCTGCCACGAGAACCCATGGCCCTTGAGGATTAGCCACGTGGCGCTCTGGGAGTACCGCACCCCCCACTCCCGCTGAAGCGTCTCGACCACCCGAGGAATGGTCCAGAGATCCGTCGAATAGCCATATGACAACGCCCCCCGAGAGAGGATCTCGGGGAGGGTGGCCATCGTGGCCGCCGGAACGAAGGGGGGCCTCCCCGAGCGAGGGACCGCTCGGAGGGCCTGAGGCCCTCCGTCCTCGGCGGCCCTCCGCCACTTGCACACCGCCACCGGACTCACCGCGAGCCGGCGGGCGACCTCCGCCTGGGAGAGCCCCTTCTGGAGAAGCAAGAGCGCCTGGAGGCGACGTTCCTCGAGAGTAGCCGTGTCACGATGGCGTTGAGCCCACCGTCCCATGACAGGGCGGTAGCACCTACGTCGATATTAACCCACTTACTGAATGGTCAGTAACGAGTTGAGGCCGAACCCGGACGAGGACGTTGGAGTGCAAGAAGACGGAACGAGCGAAGATGGGAGCCCTCTGGACAACTGTAACCTGAGATCCGACCGGTCGCACTTCATCGCCCAAGAGTCGCTCGCGAAGATGCCCACCAATTGGTCAATCGCATAGCCAGTATCAAGAACGCATTAGGCAATGCAAATAGGGATTCTAATGTCCGATACGAGAAAGGTTTTATGTATCTCCTTGTCCAGTTCGATTAGCGTGGAGAGTAATCCATCAAAGGAAGCCATCTTCGAGGTCTTCCTCTCCTCAGAATCCGATCTTTCCGTCGGTGAAATCGTTCAGCTCGCGAAGGTTTCGAACCCAACCGCCTCAAAGTACGTAGCTGTTCTTGCCGCGGAAGGGAAGATTGTCTTTACGAGAAAAGTCGGCCGCTCCATCTTCTATGCACCCCCTCGCGACGGGAGTAAAACTGGTCAAGGAATCGGAACGAAGCGCAGACGAGCCCCGCAGTCGCCATGAAGGGCAGTGGCAATGCGAACGGGGGAACGCCTCCCAAGGGAGGCGGCCATCATGAGAGATTCTCGGTGGTGGAGGTCAACGTAGCCCGCCCTCCACACAGATTCCGGGCTTACTCATTTGAACCGAAGCATCTAGCATGTTGTCGCCAAGTCTCGGAAGGCTGCCTCAGGGCGTGGCAGCTGACTGCCGAGGCCTACGTTCAGCGGATCCCCGAAACCGGGTTCAGAAGTGGCTCGCTCTCAGCATACTTGAACGCTTTCGGCCGCTCGAAAGTCCCGCCAATGCCCACCCCTGGTAACATCACCAAGTATCCGCCCTTCACGGATCTGTCTGAAGTTCTGGGTATCGAGCTTCTAACCGAGGTAGAACCAGACATAGTGATTCCAGTTCCGCGAGTAGCACACAAGGAATCGCCCCCGCTCCAACATCACGGCATTGACGTCATCGGGTTCCGGCAAATCTCGGCTCAAGACTATGCGCTTTACGTGATAGAAGTGATGGCCTCGGAAGAGGATATCCATCCCCCCTCGACCGTCCGTGATCATAAGAAACAGCTCTACGAAGAGACGCTCAACCAGGGCTCACTCGAGCGACTTCGCCAGGATCTTGGCTTTGTCCATGCCGAATGCGAGGAGAAGTTCAAGCCGGTGCTGAACGGCTTTATTGCACTCCTAATCCGGGACCGTAGCCAGCTCTCCCAAGGTGCGGTCGCAACCGCCGTATTGGTTCGCCCGTCGGGAATGTTCGATCGCAAGGATTGGAGTCCCTTCCTTGATTCCGCGGAGGATTTCGAGTCAGCAGTCGTTAATTCTCATATTCTGTTTCTGGCACTTCGATGCGAAACAGACTTCACCGAACTGTTTCGGCTAGTTCGAGCTAGCCTTGACGGAAGTCCTCCCACTGCAGCCGCAGGGACGCCATGAAGATCTCCCTTGATGCGGGGGAGCAGGTACGGTCTCTCAGAGATTCTACTGAGGAACAGGTCGGGTACGCTAAGGAGGTCACGTTTAGGCGCTACTTTGCGGAGCTCTTCCATACGCAAGAGCCCGATGTTACGAACTTGAGAGCACGGAGTCAAGAACTACTGTTTGGTTTGGAGACCGTCGGATTCGATCTGAACAAGCGACTGGCTCTGGGTGAAACCACTCTCGTAGAGGCTCTTCCATGGCAGCTCCTGTTGTGGCCCGCCTTCCGGGTTCGGCGTGCCCTGCTGAGGAACGGAGCGAGTACCTCTTGAGGACCGTCTCGAAGAGCTCTACCTCGAGGCCCTCGATGGTATCGTAGCCCATCGACTTCCAGAATTGAAGTTTCAACTGGAATCGCTGCCGCTCGAAAGACCCTTGAATGATCAGAGGTGGGGTCAAACACTCCAACTGGAAGCGCGTCGCGCCCTCCTGCTCCTCGTCCGAAGGAGGAGAAAGGGTGGACTAACCGACATCGAGGCGGTGGGAACCCTCCTTAAGGGGCTGCGCGAGGCACAACTGGATGGAGAAAGCAAGATCGCTCTAATCGAAGACCCTTGGAAGAGGAGGGCGGAAGCGGGAAAGGCCCTCGGCTTCTACTACGTAGTGCGAGCGATAGAGCTCACGGGCCAATTCCTAAGCGGCGAGACGGTAAAAGCAGAGAATCGCCCCCTCTCCACTCTTGGAACCAAGACAGAGATCGACCGTCTGATCTCGGCCGCGAGGGAATTGCTCAGGGGGGCGGATACTAAGTCTCTTCTCGAGATGCCCCGACTGAATCAAGCCCTGAATTCCCTGATTGATGCCAGCGTCTATGCGCCAGCTCTTCCGCGACCAGTTCGAGACTTTGTAGGTAGCCTCGCCTCGCGTCCAGATAATCCAGTGAGTGAGTTCTGGTACGCACAAAAGAAAGCCATCGATTCCCAGCTCCTTGACCTAACCCGCACTGCGGTTGTCGTAAGCTTGCCAACAAGTGCGGGGAAGACTCTGCTTGCAGAACTGGCGATCATACAAGCTCACACCGACGAGCCTGCGAAGAAGATCGTCTACATTGCTCCCACTCGGGCATTGGTTACCCAGATAGCCCTTAGACTCCGGGCCGATCTCGGGCCGCGCCAGCTCATTATTCAGAGCACAACGTCCGGATTTGAACTAGATCCAGTGGAGAATGCGATCTTGACATCGCCTTACCACGTACTCGTCACCACTCCTGAGAAGCTCGACCTCCTCGTTCGAACCGGGCACTCGGCAGTGGCTGAACTGTCGCTCGTGGTAGTCGATGAGGCACATAATATCGGTGACCGAGAGAGGGGAGCCAGGTTGGAACTCCTCCTCTCGACTCTCCGACGGGAGAAGGCGCGATGCCGCTTTCTTTTGCTCACTCCCTTTGCCAATAATGCTCCCGACCTCGCTCGTTGGCTGGGAGGAGCTGAAGGGGTTCCCATCCTCTTGGACTGGAAACCTAACGATCGAGTCGTCGGCACAATCCGAGCAGGCAGGATGCTGAGACACTCAAGGGAACTCCTCTACACAACCCTTGAGTCTGCCCACAGTGACTGCCCTGGCGGCATCTCGATTCCGATAGGACAAACGTCAGATTTGGGCGTGATTTCCAAGAAGGCCATTTCATCGGTGGCAGCTCGATCGCTCGCGGCAGCCCTACAGGGGGGAGTGTTGGTTCTCGTATCAAGTCGAGATGACGCAGAACAGCGCGCCAAGGAAATCGCGTCCAAGCTCGGTAGGGAAGTCAATGACCCTGACGTAGACTTAGTGTCTCGCTTTATCCTGACTGAGACTGGGGGAGACCACCCGCTACCTCCGCTCCTTCGAAAGGGGGTCGCTTTTCACCACGCAGGACTCTCCCCTGAATGTCGATACCTTCTCGAACGCCTCATCGAGAATGATCGAGTCTCAGTTGTCTGTGCCACGACAACCTTGGCGCAAGGGGTCCACTTTCCTCTGTCCGCCGCGGTCATTGAGTCGCTGACTCGCCGGAGCTTTTCGCGCGCAGGGTGGATTAGCGAGGAGATTGATCCTCAAGAATTCTGGAATGTGGTTGGTCGAGTGGGCAGGGCACTCGAGTACAGTTTGGGTTCCGTCCTGTTTGTTGCTCGTAATGAAGAGGATTCGGAGAAGGCTCAGAAGTTTCTCCGAAGGGATGCGACGACCGTCGCAAGTTCTGTTGCTCAAATGATGGAGGCCATCTCTTCTCGCCCACCCTCGTTCAGCATCGGAATGCTCGAACGACACCGCCCTATGTCGGCCTTTTTGCAATACATCCTTCACGCTATTGCCGTTGGAAATGAAGGTGATATCAAGCCCGATTCGCTTGAGAGCTTGATTCGAAACAGCTTCGCGTTTCTTCAGGCAGAGCAAAGCGGGCAGGACGCAACCGACCGTTTGCTTGCTTGGGCCAGAGCCTATGTGGATGTCATTAAGCATCAGAAGGGGGACTCGCTGCAGGGCTACGCTGAGGTGGCGGATGGGACAGGCTTCTCGAGCCCTTCAGTAGATCAATTACTTCAGGAATGGACCCATGAGGCAAGAGTTGAGGATTGGACGGCGGAAAAGTTCTATCCGACCGTTGGAACTGAGAGCTCTACGCTGACTCGGGCAATAGATAGCCTGGGTCGGATTCCCGAGATTCATCTTGGATCCTACGAGGAGGGGAAGTTCGATCCTGCGCGTATCGCGAGAATCACGACGGGTTGGGTGAACGGTGTGTCCATTTGGGAATTGGCAAGACAAGAGTACAAAGGCGACGTGCTGGATTGCTACCGGCATATCTATTCCGCAGTAACAAGTCTCCTCCCATGGGGTCTTAGAGCGATCGAGCGGGTGGGTTTCTCCGGCAATCCAAAGGCGGACTGGGATAAACTTTCGATGCTACAGGCCATGGCACTTCATGGAGTCCGCTCGCCGCACGCCGTCGGGCTTCGCCTGATTGGAGTGCCGCGATTCGTGGCCGAAAGACTCGGGGAGGCCGCGGCCACCTCGGGAATTGAGACCTCCGATCTACGATCCTGGCTCGAGAGTTCGGATTCAAGTATCTGGGAACGCGCCCTCCCGAGCGACGCAAGAATCACGGCGGCCGAGTGCCGCCAGCTTTGGAAGCTGATGGACGGTACCATTGGGTGGGATGACTTGTTCGGCCGCCCGCGAGGCCAAATTTAGGTTCGTCTCAAGGATGCACCCCGGCAATCTTCCCTAATCGATTCAGTCCCCGCACCCGAGTCGAATAACTGACTCGGTGTCCGCCTACTCTGCGGCATGGGGTGGAAGTCCCTTGTATCGCGCCGAGTACGCCGAGAACACCTGCTCGTGGAACCGCTCGATCCTCAGCGGGGAGTCGGGGGCCGGAATCTGAGGGCTGATCTGACCGTTGGCCGGATCCCAGATCACGAGCGAGATGGCTTCGGCCATGTATGCGAAGTTGTGAACGTTGACGCGACGGCCGAGTCGCTCTAAGGTCTCGATGGTCGCCTTGAGCTGACCCTCCTCGACGGTTGGGCTGGGGAACAGGATCATGAATCCTACCACGGCGTGAGGGAACCTCGAATGAACTGTGGTCGCCTCGGTTGAGATGTCGTTGACCATATTCTGCCAGTTCTTCCCGACACTCTCCTTGTCGTTCAACGACTTGCTGTCGAAGGCAAATCGAAGGCCGTCGGGCCGGTACCCGACGTCAAAGTTTTGGGGACGCACTCCACCGATCACGCGAACCGGACCTTGCTCGACAACATCCGGCTTCGCTGGGCTTAGGTGACTCGCCTTCGGCCTCACGATCTCCAAGCCCCCAAGCATCTCTGCGAGCGCGACCGCGACGGCCTTGTCGAAGAACTCGCAGAGGTTCATTGATGAGAACGGAGGCGACCGGCTCAATGAGCCGCCGTTCTCGGTCCACTTCGCGCCGAACTTGGCAAGCTCCGTCGGGTCAATTCGAACGGGGGGCATGGGGCGAAGCGGTGGCATATCCGTCGTCACCCTTCCCAAAGGGAAGACGCAAGATCAATGACGAGAGTTTCTTCGGTCCCGGAGCTTGGCCCAGATCCCTCGAAGAGCTCGGGTATCCTCACGAGTGAGGCCCATGCCTTGACGGAGGAGGACTTCATCGGTGGCATCGAGCACATCTTCGATTGAGCCGGCGATTATCTGCCTGTTCAAGGTCTTTGCGTCGAGTGAGGACGCCAGGGGAGGCAGAGGCAGACTGGCCGCCTCGCGGGGTTCAAGTTCGAGAACGCCTCCGCCATAGCTGCGCCCCATCACCTCGGAGAATGCGAAAGTGAGGGAGTTGAGGAACACGGAGGCGAAATCCCGCCTGTTGGTGCCGTTGTGGAATCTGACCCGGTGAATGGTGTCCGTGCAGGTCGCCTCCGTGTCATTGACGACTACCTTGGGATAACGGCCGATTTGCCGGAGCATGAACGCGTCAGGGGTCCACACCGAGGGAACCACGTACCAAGGGTCCCGAATGCTGCACTTGTACCCCTTGTGCCACCCTTGTTTTTCAGCGTAAGCGATGTAGTCTTGGACCTCCCGGGGCAGCTTGTCGGTCGGGACGTCCGGGATGTCGAGTAGGTGAGATGGCCGGTTCTCCCTACGATTCGTCTCCCACTCCGTTTCCGAGAAGACGATCCCCCCGAGGTGAGGGGACCGCGAGACGACCGGAATTGTGAACCCATCGAGGGAACGCTCTCTCACTTCCTCCGCGTCCAGGATGAAGAAGTCGTTGAACCCCGTGACGATTCCAACCTCAACATCAGCGAAATCCTTGACCCGACGTAGCTCGGGATGATCCTTGACTCGTCGCAGTACCGCAACCTCCTCGGATGTGAGGAAGTATTGGGTCCACTTCTCCGTCGAGTGGTCCATCGGTTTCAAGTCGTCGTTGGAAAACTTCGGTTGTCGATACGATTGAAGTTGCTCGATCCCGTCGAGTTCCACGACCCGGATTCCGCTTCGTTCCTTCCCGTTCTTCTCGCCCAGAAGAAGGACGACCTCCTGTTGGACCGGAAAGACGAGATGCCGGAAGGTGACCAGGGTTAGGCGGCTGAATCGGCCGACGAGGAATCGACGCAGCTCGGCGGCATAACCTACTTGCAGAAGTTCGGCGGGGATGACCATGCCGAGTCGGCCTCCATCCCCCACTAGGAGGCTAGACCCTACGAGGAACGGAACCCATGCGTTAGTCAGCCGCGTTGGGTGAAGGCCGGCCGACTCCATGATTCCAAAGGCAACGGCTCGTTGGCGCTCTGGAAAATCTTGGTATCGGATGAATGGCGGATTACCGATCACGGAGTCGAAAGAGCCATGCTGGTTGAGCTGCTCGCGACAGAAATCAAAGAAATCTCCGACAATCACCTCGACGGCTGAGGTGTCGAATCCGGTTGACTGGATTCGGAGAGAAGCTGATTTCGCCTCCCCCTCATTCAACTCCACACCCACCACGCGCGTGGTGGCGGCCAACCCATGGCCGCCAAGTTCAATCAGAGTCCCTACGGCGCGGCCGAGAACTACGCCGTCTCCGCAGCTCGGTTCCAATACTCGCGCAGCCTTGTCCTGGATCGCCCATGTGGCGAGGAAATCCGCGATTGGTTCGGGAGTGTAGTACCCCCCGCGGAGCTTCTGCGGGCTTGTAGCGGGCTTCACGCTGTCGACCAGTAGGAGTTCAGAGAGTTGGCGGTTCGCGCGTGCGCGAACGATGAAGGTTGGGCGTTTGGGGTAGGTGTCAACTGTTGACCCCCACCCCTACGTTTCCGTTGGAGGCCGAGCGCATTAGGCGCCCTTTGTTCTCTTTCCGTTCCCGTTGTCGCCCTTCTTCACTCGGGGTATCCAGGAGTTTCCTACAAGTCGCTCGACAGTGATCTTCTCCTGAACTTCCAGGGCGATGAAAGCCCGGTCGATCTTGGCCCGGGAGCAGCCTATCTCCTTCGCCAACGTCGCGACGTTCCAGATCTTCTCGGCGTCCTTATTCAGGATCTCGAAGACCCGCTCTTCAACCTGGGTGTCCCGCACGGATTCTTGCATCATGGTTGCGTCACATCATTAACGATGCGATTGGCAAGATGTCAAACAAATAGATAAGTCAAACGATGGATTAATCGAGTGAGCATGCCGTTAGAACACAACGCTAAAGACGCTTCGAAAGACGATTATCGAATACGACGCGACAGACTAGGTTCGAGGACTACAGCGATGGAGCTGGCTCGGCGGTAACGACGACGCGCCCGCCCTTGAGGTCAAAGGACCAGATCAATGTCCCGCCGGCCTCGGCGTCAAGTATCTTGGCAACCGCCTCGGGGATGGTCGTTCGCAAGGAGCCCCGGCCGGCTACGGCTCGCTGGATCGCGGACTCGAAGGTTCCGGGCATGGACTCTCCGATCACCTTGACCTCCGGGACCTTACATAACTATGCCCTCTCGGTAGGTCCTTCGGGAGCCAACCGCTTTAAATATGTCCGAGAGTGTAGGCTTACTGTAGCCAACCGAAGGAGGAAGGCGCGGATGACCGAAGCTCTCGAACAGATGTCCGACTCCGACCGCTGGAGGTTCCTCGCGTGGACCGACCAGCGAACCCCGGCCCTCGCCATCGTCGCCCGGGGAGATCAGATCCGCCAGACCGGACCGGGCGCTTGGACTGTCGCCTCCCAGAGCCAACCGGGAACCTTCCACCATGTAGCACAGGTCGGGCCGAGGTGGAACTGCGACTGCCCCTTCTTCCTCGCCACCTCGATGAACTGTATCCACGTCCTCTCCGTCCGGTTCCGCGAGGGGTTCCAGGAGTCGGCTCCGGCTCCGGTCCTTCCGAAAGTCGCCTGCGACAAGTGCCAGTCCGCCGACGTATTCTCCAAGGGCGTCCGCCACAACAAGAGCGGGGACCTCCAACGGTACTCCTGCCGAGCCTGCGGCCGGCGGTTCGTCGGGCGCGACGGGTTCCTCAAGCGCCGGGCCGACCCAAACAACATCGCCCGATCCCTCGAACTCTACTACCGGGGCATGTCGGTCCGCGACGTACAGGAGTACCTCGAACAGGTTGAGCGGCTCAAGGTCTCCCACATGACGGTCTACCGCTGGATCGTGACCTACTCCAAGCTCGCGGCCGAATGGATGGACCGGCAGGGCGCCCGGACCTCCGGCGCCTGGCACATCGACGAGACTATCGTCAACATAGACGGCAAGAACGAGTACCTCTGGAACGTCCTCGACCACGAGACCCGGTTCGCCCTCTCGACCCACATCTCCCACGACCGGAGCCTGCGGAACACCCGTATCCCCATCGCACGGGCCAAGGAGGCGACGCCGGACCGGCCCTCGGATGTTTTCACCGACGGGATGAACACGTACCCCGAGGCGATCTCCAAGGAACTCGGTCGGCGCTCGACTCCGTTCGATGATCCCAAGCAGCTCAAGGGACACGCCTCGTGGTTTACGCCGCACCGGCGTGTCCCCTCGATCCGAGCGAAGGTCTCGAACAACCGCATCGAGAGGTTCCACGGAACGGAGAAGCAGCGGTTCAAGGTCATGCGGGCTTTCGACGGCAAGCCCGGAGCCGAGGCCCTATCCGAGGGCCACCGGGTCCACTACAACCTCGTGCGGGAACACGAGGCCATCGGCATGACCCCCGGCGAGGCCGCCGGGATCCCAATGCCCGATGGGATGCGGTGGAGAACCATCATCAAGCGGGCCAGCAGGGCCCGCGCCCAAAAGGAGGGTGCTGACTCTGACGGCGCAGACTCCAATCCGGTTTCGTAGTCGGCGACTCTTCGGTCTCAGTTCAACCTTGGGTGGACCCAAGCTACCGTCACGCCGAGCGATATCATCGTCCGCTTGAACGACCTTCGGATCTTGTCGACGTTGTCGAAATCTAACCAGCCGAAAATCCCTTTGTAGGTCGAGACGATTTCGACCACGGTCGTTCCGCCTTCGTCGGGGTGGAGACGGATTACCAGGCGGTCGCCCCACATGGAAAGCAGGCGGGGAGCGGCTTCCGCCTCGATGCCATCGTCCGTCCAGCGGACGGTACTGTCCGCTACCTCGATCCCCGCTCCCGCGAGAATCGAGGGGAGGGCCGGCAGCAGACGCTCCGGGCTCCGGAACACGAGAAGACTGTCGCGAATCATATCCAAGAGCCCCAAGGGTCCGGCTGTGGCTGGGGTGGGGGATGACGGACGGCATCGTACAGGCGCTCCAGTTCATCGACGGCTTCGACCGGATGACTTGCGGCCCAGGCGAGCCAGTCGGCGGCGGCCTCCGTGGAATCGCGTTCAAGCCCGGGGCACATGCGCTTCGCTTTCCGCCGAAGTTTCCTGGACTCGTTCCGCGCCTTCCAGACGAGGAGAAGCCCGGCAGCCAGTCGTGGGAGCGACCGATGATCGGTCGAAGGCGGGGATGGATTCGCAGCGATGAGCCAAGGGCCGGGTTGTGGATTATTCCACATTTGTCCGGGGATAGCGCTCGGCCTACTTCTACCGTTCCTCGGGGAGGAAACGCCTATTCGGAACCCGTTTCGAACTTGAACACCGTGAGGTTCAGGTCCCGAGTTGTTACGGGAGGGGTTTCGGCGGAGGAGGGGGGTCATAAAGACCCGATAAAGTGACAGAGCCGGTCGGAACGGCGGCCGCCCCGGTGTGCTAGGCCAGCAGGATTGCCGTCCGGACGGACCGCACGGAGACCCCGCGCGCCCCTCGGCCCCGTCACCCCGCCAGCGTCGACGGGTCACGGTAAGGCTGCTCCCGTCAGGACCTGACCCGGTGCCCGTGATGGTTACCCGCTAGAGCGCTCCTCCGAGCGCCCGTCGCGGGACCCGCGGCCCGACGGAACAGAGCGTCTACGGAGCCACGCGGGACGCGCGACCCCTCCGAACGTCGCTCCTGCCTGTCACCCCCGCTAAGGACGGTTTCGGTGTGTAAGGGGACGCCCAACCCCCCGGTCAAGCCTAGCGGAAGAAAGCACGGGGGGCCCCTACTTAGGCCTTCGCCCGGGCGGGGGACGGGCGCCGACCGTCCCCCGGCCCCCCAGGGCCCGCCCGGGACTAGCAGCCGTCGGGGCAGCAGTCCGGGCAACAGGTCGTCGGGTCGCAGCAGCCCTGCGCGCAACACGCGTCGGTCATGATCCCTCCACCGCTACAATATCTGAAGGAGTCATAAGCCGCCGCTACGTACGGCGGTAGTGCCGAGCGGCTGCCCGGACGAACTCGAATGTCCCTGCCCGCCTGTCGGGCTGATCGATATCGTCGGGAAGAAGTGGGCCGTCTGCGTCGTCTCGCTGCTCGGGCGGTACGGCACGGTCCGCTTCGGACCGATCCAGCGGTGCCTCTCCGGGGTCAGCCCGGCGACGCTCACCGCCACCCTCCGCGCGCTGGAGCGGGCCCGCCTCGTGCGCCGACCGGCGGCCGACGGTCCCCGCGGTCCGGTCCGGGCGTACGCGCTGACCCCCGCCGGCCTCACCCTCTACGAGCGGATCCGTCCTCTCGCCGCGTGGCTCCGTCAGGCGTAGGCCGGTCGCCCTCCCGCGGACCCGTCCCCCGCCCGCGGAAGCTACCGGAGCCGAACGGGCGCAGCGGGCCCGGCGGAGAGTACGGCTCGGAGACGTGCCGGCGGAGGCGGGCCTAGCGGATGTGCTCGAGGCTGAACGAGCCGAGGTTGAACGCCCGCTTCGTGAACGTGTAGCCGATCCAACTGCGCGCCTGCGCCTCGCCAAGGCCGCGGACCGCGAGGAACGTCTTCATCTGCTCGAGCTTGAGGTTCACCGAGCCGTCGACCATGTGCTCGAGCGTCTCCAGGTCCGCCTCCGAGTGCATCCCGCTCTCGAGCTCGTAGTAGCCGACCGCGCCGTCCAGCTTGCGCCGGCCGATGAACGGCTGGAGGAACCGGAACGTCGCCGCGGTGTCGAGGTAGGCGGTCATCGTCGAGACGGACTCGAAGATCAGGCGGTACGTCGGCGCCTTCTCCTTCAGCTGCTCGGCGTAGCTGTCGATCGCCCGGGAGAGCTGGTCGAGCACCCCGCGGTCGTTGGACGAGAGGAAGCGGACCCCCGGCACCGACGCCGAGGCGCCGACCGCGAGCGAGTACAGGTCGACGAACCGCAGCAGGCCCTTCTGCTCGGCGTCCGGGAGGCCGGGGTACAGCTGGGCGAGGTCGTCGCGGACCTGGCTGTACGTCTTGTCGGTGACGACCCAGATCGACGGGATCCCCTGGCGCAGCCCGTCGACCGAGAAGAGCCGCGCCAGCACGTCCTTGCCGGAGTGCGCCGGGCCGTTGACGAGGAGCTGCATGCCGGCGACGTAGCCGCCGTAGAGGAGGTCGTCCAACCGGCGGACGCCGCTGTGGACCCGCGCGACGGCCGAGTCCGCGACGCTGTTGGCGTGCATCCGGTCCGCTTCGGCGGTGGCGGCGGTGCCGGCCAGCCGCTCGACCTCGCGGGCCCGCTCGGCCAGCAGGCTTTCGCGGTTGCGCAGTTCGTCCTCCTTCTTCGCGAGCTCCTGCCGCAGCTGCTCCAGCCGCTCGTCCTTGCTCGCCTTCCCGACGGAGCCGACGCCAAGCTCGCGGCGGGTCTGCTCGAGCCGCTGCGCCTCGAGGTCGAGCGCGGCGCGCCGGCTCTCGAGCTGCTGGTCGTAGGACGCGAGCTCCCGCTCCTTGAACTCGAGCGGGGCGCGCTTGCGCTCGTTCTCCTCGGAGACGATGCGGATCTCCTCGAACTTCGTGCGGAGCTCGTTCTCGCGGGCGACCAGGTCGCGCTCCCGCTGGCTCGCCGTGGCGAGTCGGCGGTTCGCTTCGGCGTCGACGGTCGCCGCCGGGTGGCTCGTCGCCCGGTCGTGGGAGCGGGACTGCTCGAGCTCGGAGGAGAGCCGGCGGCTCTCCCCCTCGAGGTGGACGACGCGCCGTCGCAGCTCGGTCTCGCGCTCGATGAACTGCTGCTCCCGGACGGCGAACTCCTCCCGCTGCCGGGGGTCGGCCCCAACGGCGTCCGCGGGGTCGCTGCGCGGCTCCGGTCCCGCGGCGGGAGCGCCAGGCTCCGGGCGCGGTCCTTCGCCGCCGCCGTCAACGGAGGCGAGGCGTTCGCGCAGGCGCGCGATCTCCTCCTCGTGCGTCTTGAGGGCGGTCTCGCGCTCCTTCGCTTCCCGGGAGCGGACGTACTTGATCACGGCGATCGAGCCCCGCTTGACGTGCTCGACCTGGTCCTCGAGCTGCTTGCGCTTCGCCCGCTCGTCGAACAGCTGGCGCTGGAGGTCCTGGACCTCCTGGATCATCGACGCCGGGTCGAACTGCTCGCTCTTGACGCGGTCGAGCAGGCCGGTGAGCCAACGGACGACCGTCTCCTCCCGCTGGTAGACGGTCGGCGAGACGGCCGCCTCGGTGGACGCGGCCCCCGACGGCGCTTCACGCACGGGGGCGGGCGCGGGGGCCGGCGGCGCGCCGGACGGCGCGGTCTCCGACGAGCGGATCCAATCCTCCATCGCCCGGTCGTCCCCTTCGACCCAGCGACGCAGGACGTCCGCGGACGCCTTGCCGCTGGGGGCGAGCTTCGGGCGGCGGCTCCGCTCCGCCTTTGAGACCGAGCCGACCCAGCGCTCGACGATCTGGTCGGCGTTCGCCGCGGCGGCGCCGCCCGCGGACTGGGCGATCGCGTCGCGGTCGGACGAGCCGAGGCCGAGCCGGCGAAGCTCTTCGGCGGAGAGCGACCGCGCCGAGTCGGGGCTGTCGTGGCCGGCCTCGATCAGCCGGCGCGCCCCGTCGGCGCTTACGCCCAGGGCGTGGGCAAGGTCACTGGCGCGCGACCCCGTCGACTCCGCGACGGGCGCCGCCCCCTCGGCGGTACCGTCCATAGGACCGGGAACGTAACTAGCGGGACGGGGGTCATAATACGTCCCCCGGAGGCCGGGCGCCACCGAGAGGGCGGCCGGCGTGGACCGGACCGTCCCTTTATACCGGCGACCCTCGGACCGGTGTGGACACGGAGGCGCGCGTCGCGCGGATCGCGCGGGAGACCGTCGAGGTGCTCACCCCCGACGAGCTCCGGGCGCTCGTCGCGCGCAGCGACAGCCCACGGGCGTACATCGGCTTCGAGCCGAGCGGCTCGCTCACGATCGCGCACCTGATCACGGCCCGCAAGATCATCGACCTCGCCGAAGCGGGGTGTGACGTCACCGTCTTCCTCGCCGACTGGCACGCGTGGATCAACGACAAGCTCGGCGGCGACCTCGACAGGATCCGCGCCGCCGGCCGCACGATGGAGGCGACGTTCCGGGCGCTCGGCGCCGACCGCCCGAACGTTCGGTTCCGCTGGGCCCAGGAGCTGACCGCGCGCTCGGAGTACTGGGCGCGGGTCGTGCGGGTCGCAAAGGCGACCTCGCTCGCCCGGACCCGGCGCGCGATGTCGATCATGGGGCGGGCGGAGGACGAGCCGAACCTCGACACCGCGAAGCTGTTCTACCCTTCGATGCAGGCGGCGGACATCTTCGAGTTGCCGGTCGAGCTCGCTTACGGCGGGATGGACCAGCGGCGGGCGCACGTCCTCGCACGCGAGGTCGCGCACCACCACGGCTGGCCGGTCCCGGCGGCGATCCACACCCCGCTCCTCTCCTCCCTGCGCGGAGGGGCCCGCATGGACCCGGTCGAAGGGATCGTCGAGGGGAAGATGTCGAAATCCGACCCGGGGTCGTCGATCCGCCTGCCGTCCTCCCGCGAGGAGATCGCCGCCAAGCTCGGCTCCGCGTTCTGCCCGGCCCGCGAGGTCGACGGCAACCCGGTCGTCGAGGCGGTGCGGTACCTCGTCTTCCCGTGGGAGGGCCAGCTCGCGGTCGAGCGGGCCCCCCAGCACGGAGGCCCGGTGGCGTTCGAGGCGTACGACGCGTTCGAGGCCGCCTGGAAGGACGGGCGGCTACACCCGCAGGACCTGAAGGGGGCGGTCGCCGCGTCGATCGACCGGCTTACCGAGCCCGTGCGGCGCCGCTTCGCCGCGCAGCCGGAGCTCGCGCCGCCCGCGCCCGACCCCGCCGGGCGGAGCGGCGCGCCCGCGTAGACGTCCGGCGCCGGCCGTCCGCCGGCAGCGTTAAGTACACCGTCTCCTCCGAGGGAGCCCACCCGTGAGCCGAGGACCCTTCGGGGTTCCGCTGACGCGAGGAATCATGGCGCGACCGATCTACGTGCGATTCGAGACCCCCGACGACCTCTCCGAGAAGGCCCTTCAGCTCGTCCAGGTGGCGAGCGAGACGGGCAAGATCCGGGTCGGCACGAACGAGGTTACGAAATCGAGCGAGCGCGCCGAGGCGAAGCTCGTCGTCATGGCCGAGGACGTCGACCCGGTCGAGATCCTCGTCCACGTGCCGATGCTCTGCGAGGAGAAGCGGATCCCGTACGTTTACGTCCCGAAGAAGCAGCGGTTGGGTCAGTCGGCCGGCCTCTCCAAGTCGGCGGCGAGCGTCGCGATCGTCGAGCCCGGCGAAGGGAAGGGGCTCTTGGACGAGCTCGCCGGCGCGTTCGCGAACCTGAAGAAGTAAGCCGCATCCCAGGAGCGCGTCGATGCCCGAGGAGCGAGGGTCGCCGGCCGAGGTCGTCGAGCTCGTCGGCCGCACCGGCATGGCCGGGGAGGCGACCCAGGTGAAGGTCCGCGTACTCGCCGGGCGCGACCGCGGGAAGATCATCACGCGGAACGTCGCGGGCCCGATCCGGCTCGGGGATGTGCTCATCCTGCGCGAGACGGCCCGCGAGGCGCGCAAGCTCTCCGTCCGGTAGCGAGGACCGATGGTCGCGAAGCGCCAGTGCTCGTTCTGCGCCGAGGAGATCGAGCCCGGCACCGGTACGATGTTCGTCAAGCGCGACGGGACCGTCTTCCAGTTCTGCTCGTCTTCGTGCCGCAAGCAGCAGCTCCGCCTCGGGCGCCTCGGCCACCGGCTGAAGTGGACCCGCGCGTACTCGCTCAAGAAGGCCGCCGAACGGTCGAGCGCCGGGCGCCTCGCGGCCGCGCGGCCCGCACCGGCAGCCGTCCGCGCGTCCCCCAAGCCGCCGGCGGCGCCGTCGGAACCGCCCGCCACTGCGGCCGCCGCGGTGCCGGCAGCCCCTCCGAAGGCTCCGGCGAAGTCCGGGGCGAAGGGTCCCGCAAGGGCCCCGACGAAGCCCGCCGCGAAGTCCGCTCCAAAAGCAGCCGCCAAGCCGGCCACCAAGGCGGAGCCGAAGCCGGACGCCGACGCCGCCGAACCCGACGCCTAGTCCAACCCCGCGCGTCGAACGGAAGCTGTAAGGGCCGGCTCTCCGGCCCACCTTCGTGCCCGACCGCGACGGCTGGACCTCCCCGAGCGAGCTCGCCGAGTACGCGTTCTGCCCCCGCGCCCTCCACTATCGGCAGACACGCGGTCCCGCTCCGCCGTCCCGCTCGGCGGACGCGGGGACGGCGTACCACGGTGACCGGCTTTCGGCCGAGCGGTGGCGCGCGGAGCACCCGGGCCTGCCGTGGGCGGTCGTGCTGGTCGGCGGGCTGCTCGTCGTCGTCGCGCTTCTGGCGGCGTTCGGGGTCCGGTGACCGACCTCCTCCCGTGGGTGCTCTTCGGTGTCGGTGTCGCCGCGGTCGCCGCGGGGGCCGTCTCGATAGGGCGGAGCCGCCCCGAACGGCGGCTCGGCGCCCTCGTCTCGGTCGACGTCGGACCGTCCCGCGCGTTGCGCTCGGAGCGGTACCGCCTTGTCGGGCGACCGGACGCCGTGCGGCGCCGCGCGGACGGCGCCTCCGTGCCGGTCGAGCTGAAGCATCGCGCGTGCCCGCCGGCGGGACCGTTCCCGTCCCACACCGTCCAGCTCGCCGCCTACCTTCTGCTGCTCGAGGAGACGACCGGCGTGCCGCCCCCGTTCGGCGTCCTGCGGTACACGGACCGCGAGGTGATCGTCCGATGGGACGCGCCCCTGCGTCGCCGCCTCTTCCGCCTCCTTGCGGAGGTCCGGGCGGAGTACGACGGACGCGCCGACCCGTCGCCGGCGAAGTGCGCCGGCTGCGCCTGGTCCCCCGGATGCGACGCGTCCCTCGCCGGCCGGGGCTACGGCGTGCGTCGCGCAACGTACACGTCGGTGCGGTAGGGGAAGTCGACCGTCACCCGCCCCGCGGTGTCGGGGTCGTCGTTGAGCATCCGGCGCACCGCGCGGGCGACCTCCCTCTGCCGCGCCGGACGGAGCACCGCGACCCCGCTGACCGAGAGGACCCGGTCGACGACCGTCTCCCGTCGCAGGCGCGCCGAGTGGCGGAACCGGCGATACCGCAGCGGGCCGAACCCGGCACGGTCCCGGTCGAACCGTGCCTGCCAGCCGGTCTCCTTGGCGTGGGCGATCGACGCCCCCGACGCGTCCAGGATCTCGGTGATCTTCCGGGAGAACGGCACGCGGTCGTCGCGCACGTTCCACAGGAGCCCGAGCCCCCCGCCGGGCCGGACGACCCGGGCGATCTCGCGCAGGGCAGGGCGGCTCCGGAACCAGTGGAACGCCTGACCGACGACGACCGCGTCGGCGAACCGGTCTGGCAACGGGATCGCCTCCGCGGTGCCGGGGATCACCGGGATGTCGGGGAGCGTCCGCTGGAACACCCGCCGCATCCCGTCCGTCGGCTCGACCGCGACGATGGCGGCGCCGAACGGGCGGATCCCGCGGGTCAGCTTACCGGTGCCGCTGGCGAGGTCGACGACCGTCCGGCCCGGACCGAGGCCGAGCTGCCGGGCGACGAACCGCAGCGCCGTCACCGGGTAGGCGGGCCGGCTCCGCTCGTACCGCTCCGCGGACCGGTCGAAGCCGTGGACGGCCGGGTGGAGCCGGAACCGCCTCCGCGTCACGGTCGCGCCCGTCCTCCTCTCCGCGTCGCCGATACCCAGCGGGGTCGTGGAAGGACGAGTTCCGCCTCGGTCGGGTCCCCGAGGACCAGCGACCGGCCGGCGAGGTGCTCGCGTCCGGTGTAGGCGCACGCTATGGCGTCCAGCTCGTCGTGCGAGAGCCGCCGTTCGACGACATCCCCTCGGAATCCGAACCGCACGAGGGCAGACCGGAGCGCCGCCTCCCCGTCGCCCTTGCGCGGCAACCCAAGGAGATCCTGCGCCCCGCCCGGGTACGCCTCGATCACCTCGTAGCCGAGGGTGCGCAACGACCGGGCCAGGGCGATCCCGCGCGCGGTCAGCATCCGCATCGGTCCGAGGGTGAGCGGAAAGAACCGGATCCCGCGCGCCTGCAGCTCCCGGTCGCAGGCGCGCAGGTGCGGCGGACCCGGCCGCTCGAGCGAGAACCGCCCCCGCGGCAGGGCGAGCGGCGCGTCGATCGCAACGACCGCCGGCCGGCTCTCCTCGACCGCGGCGACGATCGCCTCGTCCGGGCCGAGGACCGACGTCCGGGTCCGCAGTCCCGGCCCGAGGCGACAGAACCCGGTGAGCCGGCCCGGGCTCCCGGCCAGATCGACCCCGACCGCGCCGTGGCGTCCCTCCGGGACCGGCCGGTGCGCCGCGCCTCTCCGCACCACGCCGGGGCGAGCCCGGTGTGCGCTAAGCGATTCTCCTCCCGGCCGGGAAAGCTTTACCCAAGCACCCGACTCGCCCCCGCGATGGCCGAGGGGAACGTCGAGCGCACCCTGGTCCTCGTCAAACCGGACGGGGTCCGCCGCGGGCTGCTGGGGGAGATCGTCGGGCGGTTCGAGGGCAAGGGCCTCAAGGTCGTCGCGGCGAAGATGCTGCGGATCGCCCCGGAGCTCGCCCAGCGCCACTACGCCGAGCACCAGGGTAAGCCGTTCTATCCGGCGCTGATCCAGCACATCACCTCGGGCCCATCGCTCGCCCTCGCCATCGAGGGCCGATCGGCGATCGGGGTCGCGCGCCTCTTGACCGGAGCGACGAACCCCCAGACGGCAGCCCCCGGGACGATCCGCGGCGACCTCGCGCTCGGAATCACCCCGAACCTCGTGCACGCCTCCGACTCTCCGGAGTCGGCGGCCCGCGAGCTCGCGCTCTACTTCGCCCACGACGAGTACCTTGCCTACTCCCGCGTCGGCGAGGAGTACGTCTAGGGTGATGGGGCGGCCGACCGCCGCCGCCGCGCGGGCGCTCCTCGCCGGCGGGCTGGTCGTGCACCCGACCGACACGCTGTACGCCCTGGCGGCGCGCGCACTCGACCACCGGGCGGTGGCGCGCCTCTCGGAGGTGAAGGGACGGGGGCCGGGCCGGCCGTACTCCGTCGCGGTCAGCTCCGTCCCGGAGCTCGAACGGTGGGGCCGGTTCAACGCCGCCGCCCGCCGGTTCGTCCGCGACGCGCTGCCGGGCCCGTTCACGGTCCTCGTGCGCCCGACCCCCGAGGCGCGCCGGAGCCTGGCGCCGGAGGTCGGACGCAGCGGCCGGATTGGGCTCCGGGTGCCGGCGCACCCGCTCGCCCTCGAGCTCGCCCGCCGGGCCGGGCCGCTGGTCGCGACGTCCGCGAACCGGAGCGGCGACCCACCGGTCCGCTCCGTCGGGGTCGGCCCGCCGGCTCTTCGGCAGCCGCGTCGCCGCCTACGTCTCCGCCCTGCCTCGGCCGACCGGGACCCCCTCGACCATCGTCGACCTTACGGGAGACCTTCCCCGGGAGGTGCCGCGCCGGTGACCCCGGTCGACGACCTCGGCCTAGACCGCTGGCGCGAGGCAGCGCGGATCGCTGCGGAGGCCCGGGAACTTGGCGTTTGCCTTCTCCAGCCCGGGCGCGACGCAAGGACGTCGCCGAGGCGGTCGAGGCGCTCATCCGCGCGCAGGGGGCGGAGCCGGCGTTTCCGGCGAACCTGTCGCGGAACAACGAGGCGGCGCACTACACGCCGGACGACGCGGACGAGGCGACGTTCGTCGAGGGCGACCTCGTGAAGGTCGACGTCGGCGCGCACCTGGACGGCGCCGTCGCCGACACCGCGGACACGGTCGAGGTCGGCGGGGGACACCAGCACGCCCACTTGATCGCCGCCGTCCACGAGGCGCTCGCCGCCGGGGTCCGCGCGGTGCGGCCGGACGGCGAGGTCGATGCGGTCGGCCGGGCCGTCGCCGAGGCGATCCATGCGCGCGGCCTCAAACCGGTCCGCGACCTCACCGGCCACACGATCGAGCGGTACGTCCTCCACGCCGGCAAGTCGATCCCGAACGTCCCCGGCATGAGCGCGGAGCGGTTCGTGGAAGGGGAGTTCGTCGCGATCGAGCCGTTCGCGACGAACGGGGAGGGGCGGATCGCCAACGGCCCGTTCGGCCACATCATCCGATTTCGTCGACCGCCTCCGACCGCCGACGCCGAGTTGAGCCGGCTGTTCGGCCGGTTCCGGACCCTCCCCTTCACCGACCGGTGGGCCCGGGCCCCCTCCGAGCGGGCCGCGCTCGAGCGGGGCCGGCGGCTGCTGCAGACGTACCCGGTCTTCCTCGAGCGGGGCGGAGGGCTCGTGGCGCAGGCGGAGCATACCGTCCGCGTCGGCCGTTCCGGCGCCGAGGTGCTCACCGTCGCCGGCGGTTCCCGGCCCACCGGCGCCTAGGCCGCGGCGGCCCGGGCGAGCCGCGCCCCTTCGACCATGGCGCGGAGCTTCGCGTCCGCGACGTCGAGGCTGCGGGTCCGCAGCCCGCAATCCGGATCGACCCACAGCCGGGACGCGTCGCCCAGGTGCTTCGCCGCCCGGCCGATCCGCTCGGCGACCTGCTCCGGCGTCTCGACCGTGTCCGAGTGGACGTCCACCACCCCGAGGCCGACCGCGCGCCGGTCGCCGTACTCGTTGAGCGCGTCGAGTATCGCGTAGGCGTCGTGCGCCTCGTCGTCCCGGTTCGCGAACTCCCACGCCCACTGCCGGCACCGCTTCGCCTCCAAAAGGCCCGGCAGCATCCGGCGGTAGTCGGAGAAGCAGATGTGCATCGAAACCTCCGCGTCGACCCCCTCGGTCGCCTCGTTGAACCCCTCGACGATCAGGTCGACCTCCTCCGGGTGGGTGCCGGCGGCCGGCTCGTCGACCTGGATCACCCGGCAGCCGCCGCGGACGAGCGCCTGGAGCGTCGGCCGCACGGCCTCGCGTGCGAGGGCGACGACCAGCTCGCGCTGGGCCGCGCGCCGGGCCGTCGGCCCCTTCCATCCGGTCTGCCGGCCGAGGTAGTGCTCGTTGTACGACCAGTCTGCGAGCGTGTACGGTCCGGTCACCGGCACTTTCGGCTCGGCGTGGGCGTGCTGGCGGACGAACGCGAACTCGTCCAGGTCGTACGGGCGCTCCAGGGTCACCGGCCCGACGACCGCCGCCTTGCGGTAGTACTTCGAGTCGAACGAGCGGACGTGCCCGACGAAGCGGAAGCCGCCGAAGTGCCGGACCGGGTGTTCGTACATCTCCACCCGGCGCGCTTCGCCGTCGTAGACGCGGTCGAGGCCGGCGGCCTCCAGGTACCGTAGCGCGAAGAGGGAGGCGAGCTCCCCCGCGGCAGCCCCGGCCGCGTTCCCCGGCGGCCCCTCGAGCAACGCCGCGCGGGCCCCCGGGAGTTCCCGGCCGAAGCCGAGCTGTGCGTCCCAGCGGGCGAACTCGGTCCGGGCCGCGTCGTCGAGCGGCTCGCCGCGTTGGGCCCGCAACTGCCAGCGGGGACGGGCGAGGCTGCCGATCTCCTGGCAAGGGAAGAGCCGATCCGTCACGGGCTCGCTCCGGCCTGGAGGAGCGTGCGCGCCTGGGCCAGCGCGCCCAGCTTCGCCTCCGCCGCCGACGCCGGCAGCAGGTCGAGCGGCTGACCCGGACCGAGCCAGACCTCGCTCGCGCTCCGGCGTTCCGCCGCCTCCCGCACGATCCGGGCGACCTCCTCCGGTTCCTCGACGAGCGTTGTCCTCGGGTCGAGGACGCCGAGCGCGATGGGCCGGGGTCGATCGCCGGCCGGGAGCTTGTCGACCTCCGTCTCGGTGAGGTCGACCCCGACGGCGGTGACGGGGAGGCGGTCGAGCACCGGCCAGACCGAGCTTGGGTCGCCGGCGTACGTCCAGACGATGACCGCTGCGTCCGGGGCCGCCGCCGCGATCGACCGATACGCTTCCTCGAGCGACGCGGCCGACGGCCCCTCCGGCGGCCGGACGACCACGAGAGGCTCGGCGA
Source organism: uncultured Thermoplasmata archaeon (assembly GCA_963719635.1). Taxonomy (GTDB): domain Archaea; phylum Thermoplasmatota; class Thermoplasmata; order Lutacidiplasmatales; family UBA184; genus Lutacidiplasma. The sequence goes on from CAVRCS010000005.1 coordinate 119,912, forward strand.
AGACGAACGTGCGGAACCCGCTTCCGCGCAGCTCCCGGACCTCGTCGGCGAACAGGCGGCCGAGACGGTGGACAAGTGCCGGACCGGTCTCGCCCGAGCGGTTGTCGAGGAGCTCGGCGAACGTGTACGGACCCGGGAGCAGAACGCGCGAGCGAGTCGGGTCCGCCAGGAGCGGCGCCGGGAGGCTCGCCCGGAACGCCCCCGGACGCCGCGCAGGTGGGTGGAGGAGGATTGGGCGTCGGTAGAACGTGTTCGACTCCAGCCACCGGGTGAGCGGGCCGACGCTGAAGCCGTCCCATCCGCGGGCGAACGCCCGGAACGGGTCCTCCGCCCGGAGATAGCCGGCCGTCACCGAGTGGAAGTCGAACCGGCGCTCCAGTTCGGCGACCGACGACTCGCCGGCACGGAACAGCTGCTCGACCGCCTCCGGGGTCGTACGTCCCCGGTCGAGGTCACGGGTCGCACGAACGAGCGGCTCGGTACGCGGGAACGGGCTAGCGAGGCCGGCGTGGACGATCACGGGGTCGTCGGGCCGGTCGCGCGGATAATCTCCACGCCCCGGCGGCGAAGGCAACGGCGTTGCACCGCGGACAAGCCGCGCCCGTCCGGCGTCCGCCGGAGGCCCCCGACGGCCGCGTCCGCCGTCGCGCCCCTCGCCGCAAAGGATAATGAGGGCGCCTCCCGGTCGCGCAGGGCGGATGGCCGAGAGCGCTGCCGCCCCGCCTCCCGCCTCGCGCGTGGCGCGCAAGCGGGCGCCGACGCCGGAGGAGGTCTCCGACCGCCTCCACGAGGACCAGACCGAGGCGCTGGGCCAGCGCGCCCTCGAGCTCTCCCGCTTCTACGGCGGCAAGGTCGAGACAGTCCCCCGCGTGCCGGTCCGCTCGCTGCGCGACTTCGCCCTCTGGTACACCCCCGGCGTCGCGGCGGTGTCGCGGGCGATCCAACGCTCCCCGGACCTCTCCTTCGAGCTGACGGGGCGCTGGAACACGGTGGCGATCGTCACGGACGGCTCGCGCGTGCTCGGCCTCGGGGACATCGGCCCGCGCGCGGCGCTCCCGGTGATGGAGGGGAAGGCGCTGCTGTTCAAGTTCCTCGGCGGGGTCGACGCCGTCCCGCTCCCGATCCAGGTGTCGAGCCCGGACGAGTTCCTGTCGGCGGCGGAGGCGATCGCCCCGGCGTTCGGCGGGATCAACCTCGAGGACATCGCCTCGCCGAAGTGCTTCGGGATCCTGGAGGAGTTGGCGAAGCGGGTCGAGATCCCGGTCTGGCACGACGACCAGCTCGGGACGGCGGCGGCGACGGTCGCCGGACTCCTCAACGCCCTCACCGTCACCGGCCGCTCGGTGAAGGAGATCCGCACGGTACTCCTCGGCGCCGGCGCGGCGAACCTCGTCACCGCCCGGCTCCTGTTCGCCCTCGGCCACGCGCCGGAGCGGATGTCGCTCGTCGACCAGAAGGGAATTCTCCACGCCGAGCGCGACGACGTCGACGAACTGTCGGTCCGTCACCCGTGGAAGTACCGCCTCGCGCTCCGCACGAACGGCGGGGGGCGGACCGGGGGCCTCGCCGAGGGGGTCGCCGGGGCGGACGTCGTCCTCGCCGCGTCGACGCCGGTCCCCGGGACGCTGCGGCCGGAGCACATCCGCGCGATGGCGCCGCATCCGGTCGTCTTCGCCCTCGCGAACCCGGTCCCGGAGATCTGGCCGGACGCCGCCCGGAGCGCCGGGGCGGCGGTCGTCGCGACGGGGCGGAGCGATTTTCCGAACCAGGTGAACAACTCGCTCGTCTTCCCGGCGGTGTTCCGCGGCGTGCTGGACGCCCGCGCCCGCTCGGTGCCGGACGAGATCGTGCTCGCCGCCGCCAAGGAGCTCGCGCGGGGGGCGGAGCGCAAGGGCGTCACCGCACAGCACATCCTGCCGACGATGGAGGAGACCGAGGTGTTCCCGGCGGTCGCGGCGGCGGTCGCCGACATGGCCGTCGCGCTCGGCATCGCCCGCCGGCGCCTCTCGCACGACGAGTTCCTCGAGCGGGCCCGGCAGCTGATGGCCCGGCCGGCGAGGCTCGTCCGCTCGCTTGCCCGCTCGCACCTCACCGCCCCGATGCCGCGCGGGCCGGTCGGCTCGAGGAGGGCGCCGTGAGCGCCCCGCCGTCGGCCGCCCCTGCGCCGGCGTCGCCGACCCCGCCGGTCCATGTCCGCCCGGCGCGCGAGGGGGACGTCCCGGCGCTGGTGCCGTTGCTCCTGCGCCTCAAGCGGCTGAACGAGGAGTTCGACCCGCTTCTGAAGGTCCGCGAGGACGCCGAGACGCGCGCCGGGGAGATCCTGCGCGCGCACCTCTCCGACGCGAAGTCGGTCGTCCTCGTCGCCGAGGGGACCGGCGGCGACCGGGAGAAGGTCGTCGGCTTCGTCCGGTCCGTCGTCCGCGAGCGGCCGTTCTACGTCCCGCAGTCCGAGGGCGTCATCGTCGACATCTACCTGCTACCGCTGTACCGGCGCCGCGGCGCCGGCGAGTACCTCTTGCACGAGGTCTCGGCCGCGCTGAAGGCGAAGGGGGCCGGTGTCGTCACCGCCGAGTTCCCGGCGCAGAACGAGATCGCGGTCCGGTTCTACGCGAAGCGCGGCTTCCGTCCGGTGACGTCGATCCACGCCCGGCCCCTCGACGCGCGTCGCGCGGGGGCGAACGTTAAGCCGCAGGGCTGTCGTCGTCCGGCATGACGAAGCCGGCCGCGCCGTCCGCAGCTCCCGCTCCCCGGTTCGTGCGGCGGGGGAAGGTGAAGGAGGTCTACGAAATCTCGCCGACCGAGCTCGAGTTCCACTTCACGAACGACATCTCCGTCTTCGACAAGCACGTCCCGAGCGAGATCCCGTACAAGGGCGAGACGCTCTGCCGGACCGCCGCCCACTGGTTCGGGCGGTGCGGCCGCCTCGGCGTGAAGCACCACTTCCTCCGGCTCGCCGGCCCGACGGCGATGCGCGTGCGGCGCGTCCGCGTCGAACCGAAGCCGCGCACCCTCGGCCCGTCCCCGAAGGGCTACCTCGTGCCGCTCGAGCTGATCGTCCGCTACTACCTCGCCGGTTCCCTCTGGGACCGCGTCCGCGCCGGGCAGGCGACCTCGGCCGACCTGGGCTTCGGCGCCGGCAAGACGCTCGTCTACGGTCAGCAGCTGCCGCAGCCGCTGTTCGAGGTCACGACGAAGCTCGAGCCGGTCGACCGGCTGTTGACGATCCCCGAGGCGCTCGAGCTCTCCTGTCTGGACCGCCGACAGCTGGACGAGGTCCGCGAGACGATCCTCACGATCGACCGGGCGATGCAGGAGGAGATCGGCCCGCGCGGGCTGCTCCACGTCGACGGGAAGAAGGAGTTCGGCGTCGCGGACGACGGCGCCCTCATGGTCGTCGACACGTTCGGCACCGCCGACGAGGACCGGTTCTGGGACCAGGACGCCTACTCGCGCGGCCGCCAGGTCGACTTCTCCAAGGAGTTCGTACGGCAGCACTACCGGCAGAGCGGCTACCACGATCAGCTCTCCAAGGCGCGCGAGGCGCACCGCGAGGAGCCGCCGATCCCGCCGCTTCCGCCGCTGCTGGTCGACGAGGTGAGCCGGCTCTACACGACCGTCTACGAGCGGCTCACCGGCGAGCCGTTCGCCCCGGTCGCGCCGTCGCGCTGACGGCGCCAGCGGGCCGGCCCCGCGGGCCAGCGTCCACCGTTCCACGCCCTCTCCCCGCACGCTTATGACACGGTCCGCCGCTCGCACCGGCGTGCCCGCCAAGAACGCCCCGCGTCCGTCGTCGTCCGCGACCCCGACCGAGCCCGAAGAGCGTGTAGAGGCCGCGCTGGAAGACCTCCCCGGGGTCGGCGCGACGACCGCCGACAAGCTCCGCGAGAGCGGCTACACCGACCTCATGGAGCTCGCGGTCGCCTCTCCGGGCGACGTGGCAGAGGCCGCGGAGATCGGCGTCGCCATCGCCCAGAAGATCATCGGCGAGGCGCGCCGGCGCGCGGACGTCGGGGGCTTCGAGACCGGTACCGTCGTGCTGGAGCGACGCAAGCACCTCGGCCGGATCACCACGAACGCGAAGGCGCTCGACGAGCTGCTCGGCGGCGGCGTCGAGACGCAGGCAATCAGCGAGTTCAGCGGCGAGTTCGGCACCGGCAAGACGCAGATCGGCCACCAGGTCGCCGTCGACTCGCAGATGCCGGCCGCCCAGGGCGGGCTCAGCGGCGAGGTCGTCTACATCGACACCGAGTCGACGTTCCGCCCGGAGCGGATCGTCGACATGGCGAAGGGCCTCGGGCTGGAGCCGGAGACGGTCCTCGGGAAGATCCACGTCGCCCGGGCGTTCAACTCGAACCACCAGATGCTCCTGGTCGGCAAGGCGCAGGAGCTCGCGCGCGAGAAGCCGATCCGGCTCCTCGTTGTCGACTCGCTCACGTCCCACTTCCGCGCGGAGTACGTCGGCCGCGCCGAGCTCGCGCCCCGCCAGCAGATGCTCAACCGGCATCTCCACGAGCTCCTCCGCTTCGCCGACATGTACAACGCCGCGATCGTCGTCACGAACCAGGTCTCCTCGCGGCCGGACGTCCTCTTCGGCGACCCGACCCGGCCGATCGGCGGGAACATCGTCGCCCACGCGGCGACGTACCGGGTCTACCTCCGCAAGTCGAAGCCACCGCGGCGGATCGCTCGGCTGATCGACTCGCCGAACCTCCCCGAAGGGGAGGCGGTCTTCTCCCTCTCGACCGAAGGGGTCCGCGACGCCTAGGGCCTACGCCGAGCGCCGCACGGCGGTCGCCTTCACGTACAGGTAGGCGGACCGGCCGGCTTTGAGCCCCAGCCGCGCGACCGACGCGCCCGTGAGCGCCGCCCGGACGGGGCGACCGGCCCAGCGCAGGAGCACCGTCGCCGTCCCATCCGCCCGCGGCCGGACACCGGCGACCGTCGCCCGCAGGGCGTTGCGCGCGGAGAGCGTGACCCGGCTCCGCCCGACGACGACCGCCTCGGGGTCGATCGCCACCTCGACCGCCTCGCCGTCCCGGGCACGGAACGCGACCGCGACCTCCCCGCCCCCGTCGAGCCGAACGCGGCGCGGGGGACCGGCGACGTACGTTCCCCGCCATCGGTTGGCGGAGGGGCCGACGCCCCCCGCGGCGGCGAGGAGCCTCCGGCCCAGGGCGGTCAGCACGGTCTCCCCCGGCGTCGTTCCGCCCCGGCGGCCGCGGGCGGCGGGTCCGCCGTACAGCCGTTCCAGGCGCTGCAACCGGTAGACCGCCCGGTCCCGGCCGATGCGGACCGAACGCGCGGCGCGGACCACGCTCCGCTCCCGCACGACGGCCTCCAGCAGGGACCGGTCGACCGGCGTCAGCCACCGCTCCGCCGGGCGCGTCACGGGCGACCCCCTCCGGACGGGAGTTCGAGGGGCCGGACGCGTTCGAGGTCGACCTCGAGCCGGACGCCATCGCCGGGCCGACCCGCGGGTCGCTCCGGGGTCGGGGCGGCCCGGACCAGGAGCGTGCCCACGCGCGCCTCGGCGACCCACCCCGCGCTCGTCCACCGGAGGGAGGCGAGCCGGGCGCCGCTGCGCTCGTCTGCATGAGGTACGACGTGCACCGCCGAGGCCGACACCGCGACCCCCTCCGCGCCGGCCGCGCCGAGCAGACGGGAGACGAACGGCCGGTCGCGCTCCCGTTCGAGCTCGACGCGCGCGTAGACGTTCTCGTAGCCGACGAACCGGGCCGTGAACCGGTCGAGCGGGGCGCGCTCCAGCTCGGCCGCCTCTCCCTCGAACCGGGAGCTCCCCGCCTCCAGGACAACGAGGCGGCGGGCGACCGCGAACGCCGTGGGCGGGTCGTGCGTCACGAGGACGAGCGGTGGCCCTTCGTGCTCGAGCAGGTCTGTGACGAGCGCCAGCAGCTCGTCGCGGCTCGCTACGTCGAGGGCGCCGAGCGGCTCGTCCCAGAGGAGGAGGTGGGGCTCGGCGGCGAGGGCGCGCGCGATCGCGACCCGCTGGCGTTCGCCGGAGCTGAGCTGGCGCGGGTACCGCTCCGCGAACGCCGTCAGGCCGAACCGCTCGAGCCAGCCGGCCGCCGACCGGCGCGCGTCGGCTGCGCCGCGGAGGTCGAGCGGGTAGCGGACGTTGCGGCCGACCGTCAGGTGAGGGAAGAGGCCGAGGTCGGGGGGGATGAAGCCGAGCCGCCTTTTTTCGGGAGGGAGGCGGTCGACGCTCTCCCCGTCCACCCGGACCGACCCGCGCGCGAGCGGCAGGAAGCCGGCGATCGAGCGAAGCAGGGTCGTCTTCCCGGCGCCGGACGGGCCGACCACGACGGTGGCTGTTCCGCGGGAGGCGGTGAACCGGACCGGCCCGAGGGTAAACGACCCGTTGCGGACGACGGCGTCGGCGACCTCGAGCTCGGTCACGACATCCACCCTCCCGGCAGGCTTGACAGCCCGCTGCGGTCGAGCAGCCGCACCCCGAGGAAGATCGCGAGCGCCACGAGGACGAGCAGGGCGGCGGCGCCCGTCGACCCCGGGAGGCCTTCGATCTGGTAGAGGTTGTAGACGTACACCGCCCCGGTGTTCGTCACCGGACCCGGCCAGATCCCGCCCGGCGAGACGGCGTAGGCGATGATCAGGAACGCCCCGACCTCGCTGACGCCGCGGGCCCACATCAGCAGCGCCCCGGTCGCGATGCCGCGCGCCGCGAGCGGCAGCGTCACCGTCGCGAACGCCTCCGAGGGGGAGGCGCCGAGCGCCCGGGCGCTCTCCAGCATCCCCGGCTCGACCGCCCGGAAGGCGATCTCGCTCGTGAGGACGACGTACGCCCCGCCGACGTAGAGCATCACCAGGATCACGCCGCCGATCCCGTCGAACAGCGGCACGCCCAGCGCGGTCCCGAGCAGCCCGAGCGGGGCGGACGGCTCGAGCAGCAGCAACAGCGCGATCCCGACGATCAGGTGGGGCACGACGACCGGCACGAGGACCAGCGACTCCACTATCGACCGCCCGGGGAAGCGGTGGCGGGCGAGCAGGTAGCCGAGCGGGACGCCGGTCAGCACGCCGAGTCCCACCGCGATCCCGGAGGCGAGGAGCGTGAACTCCAGCGAGGTCCGGAAGCCGCCGTCCTCCGCGGCCCGGGCGATACCGGCAGGTCCGGCGTACTCGAACAGCGCGACAAGAGGAAGGAGGAACAGCCCGAGCAGCGAGGCCGCGAGGACCGCCCCGATGGCGCGCGCGGCGAGCGTGGGGCCGGACGCTCGGCTCACGCCGCTTCCGGTCCCCGTCGGCCTAGGTGATCAGCGTGGTGAGGTACGACGGCATCGGTGCGAGACCGTCCGGCGGCGAGCCGGCAAGGGCGCCGGGGAGGGCGCCGGGATGGTCGACGAACGCGGGGGCGATCGGGGCGAACCCGTCCGCGGCCCACAGCGCCGACGTGCTGTTGGAGAGGAGGAACGCGGCGAAGGCGATCCCGAGCGCGGGGTCGGGGGCGGTCGACGGGACGGTCAGGGCAAAGACGATCGGGGCCCCGTGGACGACCGACGTCGCCGACCCCTTACCGGTGAGCACCGTGGTCGAGACCCCGCCGTAGGCGCTGATGTCGGTGGAGTTGGTCCCGCCCAGGTTGACCGCCGAGAAGAGTGTGGTGTAGGTGAGCCCCTCGGCATGGGCGTACGAGCGCGTAGACGAAGTACGCCTGCACCTCGCTCGCGTTCAGCGCCGTCGCCGCGTCGTTCTCGGTGACCGCCTTGGCCGCTGATGTGAGTCCGGCGAGGGCCCCCTCCGCGCCGGTGAAGAAGTGGCTGTAGAGGGCGCCGCTCTGGTTCTCGAGGGCGTCCTCGAGCTCGAGGGCAAGGATCGCGTCGGCGCCGAGCGGGTCGCCGCTGGCGTTCGGCGCCCCGAGGGTGACGCCGGTCTTCGTGATGTCGGTGTACCAGTTCCCCGCGGTGACCGTCCCGGAGAAGGCGGTGGCAGCCGAGTCGTAGGCGAGCACCAGCGGGTCCCCCGCGAAGGCGACCTCCCAGCTTGCGACGGTCGAGGCGGGCGACTCCAGCTGCTCAGGGATGACCCGGAAGTCGGCCGAGACGAAGAGGTCGTACGGCTGGTGTCCGCCGGCGAGCTGGGTCGCGTCCGCCGTGCTCCCTTGGTAGAGCTGCGCCGCCAGCGGCGCCTGGACATCCGGGGTCTCGGCGACAAAGTCCGACACGAGCTTCGGCATCAGCCCTGTCGGCGACAGGCTCCCGGCGGCGATGACCTCCAGGGTGACAGGACCGGCCTTGGCCGGTCCGTGCACGTACCACCCGGCGACTCCCCCAGAGACGCCGGCCACCACGGCGATCGCGACGACGACCAGCTTCAGGACCAACGGGCGCATCGATGTGTGATTCTACCACATCACTTAAGGTCCGTCCCCGTCGAGCGGCCCTCGCCGGTCCTGGGGAAGGTACCGGAACCACGGGCGACCGACCACAGTGTCGGGGGAGACGGGACCGAAGGTGCGGCTGTCGCGGCTCGCGGCCGGGTTGTCGCCCAGAAGGAACACGGTCCGCTCCGGGCCCGTCCGCCCACCGACCCGCTTCACAAGCCAGCGCCCGGCCGCTTCCGGGTCCTGGACGACGATCAGGTTGCCGACCCGCGGCGGGTCGCGGCGGAACGCGGCCGGGTCGACCAGCAACCGGTCGCCGGGCTGCAGCGTCGGGCGCATCGACTCGTCCTGCACGAGCACCCGCCGGCTCCGCGCCCACCGGCGGAACCGGGCCCACCGTCCCAGCCTGGGCCGATGCCCCGATGCTCCGGCGTCCGGCACCTTTATCGTCCTTGTCCGGGTGGCCGGCCCATGCACGCCGTTACGACGGTCCGCTCGATGGCGGCCCGCTTCCGCAACGCGGTCCTCCCGCCCCGGCCGGTATACGCCCACTGCGACATCCCGTGCGGTATTTACGACCCCCACGAGGCCCAGATCGCGGCGCTCACCGTCCTGCGGATGGACCAGCTGATCGGGGAGGCGGTGATGCCTCCCGCCGACGCCAAGGCGGAGGACCGCGCGGCGTACGTCTCCAAGCTCTCCCGCTACACGGCCGTCAAGGAGACTCACGCCGAGCGCGTGAAGCACGAGGTGCGCGTGATCTGGGGCGACTACATCACCGCGGACCACCTCAAGCAGTACCCGGCGCTCGGCGAGCTCGTCATGAAGATCATGAAGCAGGCCTCCAAGGCCCGCCAGTCGGCCGCCGTCGCGGAGGCGCAGGAACTCGTCAAGCTCGTCCAGGAGTTCGCCGAGCTGTTCTGGGCGACCAAGAGCGCCAAGACGCGGCGCCAGCCGTCGTTGCAGAGGTCCGGCGGCGAGCTCGTGCTCCCGGTCCCGGCGTAGGCCGGAGCGGCGCGGGACGAGCGGGATGAGCGACGCCGTCCGGCTGGACGGCCGCTCCCTCTCGCTCGACCGGTTCGTCGCCGTCGCCCGGGGGGCCGCCCGGTCGCCGTCCCCCCGGAGGCGCTCGACCGCATCCGGGCGAGCCGTGCCGCGGTCGAGCGGGCGGTGAGCGCCGGCCGGGCCGTCTACGGCGTCACGACCGGCTTCGGCGCCCTCTCCGAGGTGACGATTCCCCCCGCGCGCGTGCGGGACCTGCAGACGGCCCTCGTGCGCAGCCACGCGGCGGGGACCGGGCCGGCCCTCCCGGCCGAGGTCGTGCGGGGCATGATGGTCCTACGCCTCAACTCCCTCGCCGCCGGGGTCTCCGGAGTCCGGGCGGTCGTCGTGCTGACCCTCGCGGAGATGCTGAACCGCGGGCTCGTCCCGTGGATCCCGGAGCAGGGGTCGGTCGGCGCGTCGGGCGACCTGGCCCCGCTCGCGCACCTGGCCCTTGCCCTGACCGGAGAGGGGACGTTCGTCGCACCGGGCACCAGTGCGCGGCTCCCCGCCGGGGAGGTCCTTGCCCGCGAGGGGATCGCCCCCCTCCAGTTGGAGGCCAAGGAGGGGGTCGGCCTGCTGAACGGGACGGCGCTGATGGCGACGTACCTGGCGCTCGGGGTCGCGGATGCCCGCGCCCTGTTGGACGCCGCGACGATCGCCGCCGCCGTCTCCGTCGACGCGCTCCTCGGCACGCCGCAGTCGTTCGACGACCGGCTCGGGGAGGCGCGCAACGCGCCGGACGAGCGGGCGGTCGCGGCGGCCCTCCGCGCCCTCCTCGCGGGGAGCGAGCTCGCCGTCCCGCGGGCGGAGTGGGGCGGTCAGGACCCGTACACCCTGCGCTGCCTGCCCCAGGTGCTGGGGGCCGTCCGCGGCGGGCTCGCCTTCGCCGAGGCGACGATCGGCCGCGAACTGAACGCCGTCACCGACAACCCGCTTGTCTTCGGGGACGAGTTCGTCAGCGGTGGGAACTTCCACGGCCAGTCGCTCGCCTTCGCGCTCGACACGCTCGCGCTGGCGGTCCAGTACCTCGCCGGCTTCTCCGAGCGCCGGATCTCCCGGCTCGTGCACCCGGCCCTCAACCGAGGGTTGCCGGCGTTCCTTGCGCCGGAGCCGGGGGTGACGAGCGGGTTCATGGTCCCGCAGTACGTTGCGGCGGCGCTCGTCAACGAGAACGCGACGTTGGTCCACCCGGCGAGCGCGACGAGCGTCCCGACCTCCGCCGACCAGGAGGATTACGTCAGCATGGGCGCCTGGGCCGGGGCGAAGCTCGCCCGCGTCGTGGCGAACACGTGCAAGGTCATCGCGATCGAATGGATGGTCGCCGGCGCGGCGCTCGAGCATCGACGGCCTCGCCGGGGGGGCCTCGGGAGCGAAGTGGCGCTCGCCGCGCTCCGCGACCGGGTGCGTCCGTGGGACGCCGACCGCAGCGCCGCCGACGACATCGAGCGGCTGGCGGGCGCCGTCGGGGCCGGCGAGCTTGGACGGAGCGTTCGGGCCCGCGTGCCGTTCTAGGCGGGAACGGACCCCCGCGACGCGCTCACGCCGCAGGATGACTGGCGGCCGCCGTCGGGTGCCCGATGGCGACGGGGATCCCCGAGGCGCCGAACCGGACGCTCTCGCCGCAGCTGGGACAGGAGTACTCGCTGACGGCCCGGTGGCGCATGTGGGTGTGGCAGCGCGGGCAGGGGATCGGGCTCGAGGTGACGTAGGCGGCGAGCAGCTCCTGCGAGCGCCGGTCGCTGTAACTGGGGCCGGCCGGTCGGCTCGAGGCCGAGGCGCTCGGACCGGGGGCGCCCTCGTCGGCCGAGCTCGCGGTCCGGGACGAGAAGAGCCGTCCGCACTGCGGGCAGACGTTCAGGCTCGGGGACGCCGCGCCCGTGAGGGCGACGTGGCAGGAAGGACACTGCGCCTTCAGGCCGCCCGACCGGACGACCGGGGGCGGGGCGGCGAGGGTTGGGCCGAGGTCGACGCGCGAACGCGGCGTCGGAGCGGTCGCTGTCGGGGGTGGGTCGGACCAGACGATTGAGACCGGGGGCGCCCAGCGGACGACGCGGCGCGCCGGGTCATACGCCATGGAGGTGCCGACTCGGGTCAGCTCGTCGACGAGCAGGCGCTCGACCTTGCGGGTCCGCCATGAGAGGGCGGCCGCGAGCGCCGGCACCGTCGCCTCGGTCAGCGAGCGGACCGTCGCCTGGAGCGCCTGGCGGTCCCGCTCGGAGGGCCGGAACAGCAGGGACATCGGCGGAACGTCGGCCGACGCTCAAAAGAAGCTATCGTTCGACCGGCACCGCAGGGGGTCCGCGGGGAATCCGGAAGGCACCGACAGGCCGCCCCCGGTCTCGTGGACGATGCCACCGGAGGGGCGTCCCGTCGATGCCCGAGGCCACTATGGTGATACCGCCACCGACTATATAGTTGACTCCGCCGCCGGAAGGTGGGCGACGGGGCTCCTGGCCGTCGGACCTGACCGAGAGTTCATCTACCCTGCTGCGCAACATTCAGTACCCGGGACCTCGCCTTCGGGGGGCGGGGAGTGAGCCAGATGACCGCCGTCGGGGGAAGCGCATCGCACAGTTCCATCGCCGGCGGCCTAGGCTCGGCGCGGGGCCCGGCGGCCGTCCCGGCGTTGCTGTGGGTGCCGGACGATGACGTCCGCCTGCTCCTCCGCGGGATCCTGACGCTGCAGCGACACCCGGTCGTCCTCGAGTTCAGCTCGGCGGAGGCGCTCCGGCACTGGGAGCCCGCGCCGATCGCTCTGCTGGTCCTGGACGCCGTATCGGGAGCGAGCCGGTGGCGGGAAGAGCTCGCCGCGTCCCTGGCGACCCGTCCGGAGCTGCGCGCGGTCGTGCTGTTGCCGCGCGACAGTGGGCCGCTCCGGCGCGAGGCGGAGGCCCTGGGCGCACGGGCTACCGTCGTGCGCCCGTTCGCCGTTCGCGACCTCGTGGCCGCGATTCGGGAAGCTCTGCGCGAGCCCGGCGCGGTCCCCTAGAGCTGACGGCTCGGCTACCGGCCGCCGGGCCCCCGCGCGGCAGGAGCGCGACGATCTTCTCCGTCGCCCGAGGCAGCGGCAGCCGCCCGATCTCCGCGGTGGTCGCCCAGCGTCGTCGCACGGAGAGCCGGGGGGTGCGCCGCGGCGACCCGGCGAAGACATGCAGCTCGACCGCGAAGTGGCTGTAGCCATGCCGCACGATCCCTACGGGGATCAGGGGGCCCACGGTGGCGCCGGTCTCCTCGGTGAGTTCGCGTCGCGCCGCGGCCGGCGGGGTCTCGCCGGGCTCTATCTTTCCCCCGGGGAACTCCCAGAGCCCGCCCAGCAGCCCGGCCTCAGACCGGCGCTGGACGAGCCAGCGCTCCCCATCGTGCAGGGCGACGACAGCCCCCCGCACGAGGGGCCGCGGGGCCCTCCGGCGGCGGGTGGGTAGCGCTCCCGGGTCGACCAGTTCGCTTCGAGCGCGGCAATCCTGGGCGACGGGACACACCCCGCAGCGAGGTCGGTTCGGCAGACAGACCGTCTCCCCCAGCTCCATCACCGCTTCCACGAACTCCCCGGGCTCCCGCAGGGGAAGCAAGCGTTCCAGCCGGCCCTGCAGCGACGCGCGGACCGTCGCCTCCCCCACCGGCCTCCGCTCGAGGAACCATCGTGCCCCGACGCGGCAGAGGTTCGCGTCCATCGGCACCGCCCGGGCGCCGAAGGCGAGCGCCGCCACGGCGCGCGCGGTGTACGCTCCGACCCCGGGGAGCCGCTCCAGCTCCCCGACCGTCCGCGGGAACGAGCCGCCGTGGTCCCGCACGAGCCGCCGCGCCGCCTCGTGGAGGTGGCGGGCGCGCGCGTAGTAGCCGGCCCCCTGCCACGCCTTCAACACCGAGGCGCGCGGTGCCCGGGCGAGGGTGTCGAGGTCCGGGAAGCGGGCGAGGAACCGCTCGAAGTACGGCACCGCCTGCTCGACCCGGGTCTGCTGCAGCAGGACCTCGGCGACCCAGATCCGGTACGGGTCCCGGGAGGCCCGCCACGGGAGCGGCCGGCGGGCGTGGCGGAACCAACGGACGAGCGCGCGGACCGTGGACGGGGTCGGGCCGCCGCGCACCGGAAGGGGACGGTTCGGCACGCGACGCCGCCGAACGAAACGTATCCTTAAAACGGACGAGGAGTTCGAACGCCGGGGGATGAGCCACGGATCGCACACCGATGGTCCGCGTCGACGACGCGACGTTCGAGGTCGAGGTGATCCGCTCGCCGCTGCCCGTGGTCGTCGATTTCTACGCCGATTGGTGCGCGCCGTGCAAGATCATCCAGCCGACGCTCCGCGAACTCGCGAGCCGGCTCTCCGGTCGCGTGAAGTTCGCCCAGGTGAACGTCGACGAGGCGGAGGTCGTCACCCGGTCGTTCGGGATCCACGCGATCCCGACGTACCTGTTCGTCGAATCCGGCACGGAGAAGGGCCGCGAGGTCGGCCCGGTCGACCCCGTCGCGTTCCGGGCGATCCTGAAGCGGTACTTCACGAAGGGCGCCGGCGCTAGTGGCGGAACACCCGCCAGCCGGTGAAGTACATCGACATCCCAGCCCGCTCCGCCGCGGCGATCACCTCGGGGTCGCGCAGGCTCCCGCCGGGCTGGAGGATCGCCCGCACGCCGTGGCGGGCGGCCGCCTCAACGCCGTCCGCGAACGGGAAGAACGCGTCGGAGGCGAGGAACGAGCCGCGCGCACGCGCTCCGGCGACATCGCAGGCGAGCTCTACCGCCTTCACCCGGGTCGGCTGACCGGAGCCGACGCCGACCGTGGCGCGGCCGTGCGCCAGCACGATCGCGTTCGACTTCGCGTGCCGGACGACGCTCCAGCCGAACGCCAGCGTCCGCACCTCCGCGGGGCCGAGCGGCGGCCCGGCGACGTGGCGGAGCTCGGCGAGGTCGAGGCTCCGCTGGTCCGCCTGCTGCACCAGCAGCCGCCCGAGCGCGGTCCGAGCGTCCCACCGAGGCGGAGCGGGATGCGCGGTCGGCAGCCGGACGACCTTCAGCTTCGGGCGCCGGCGGAGCGCCTCGAGCGCCTCCGGGGCGAGCCCGGGCGCGCCCAGCAGGTCGACGAAGACACCGTGGAGCGCGAGCGGGTCCCCCGCTTCGAACGGGCGGTTGACGGCGACCGCGCAGCCGTACCGTGCGACCGGGTCGGTCTCCACGGCGTCCCGGAGCGCCTGGCCTAGGGTCTCTGCGGTCGCGACACCGCACGGCGTCGCGTGCTTGACGACCGCCGCGGCCGGAGTATCGAACTCCTCGACCAGGCCGACCGCGCAGTCGAGGTCGAGCAGGTTCGTGTACGACAGGGCATCCCCCTTCACGAACTCTAGGGGCGCGGGCGGCTGGTCGAGCGGCGCCGGGCCGGCGAAGTCGAAGACGCCGGCCGCCTGATGGGGGTTCTCCCCGTACCGGAGCGAGATCGGGTCGGCCCGGAACGAGACCGCCGGCGGGAGCCCGCGGGCGGCCCCGGCTTCCGGACCAAGCCCGCGCGCGATCGCCGCGTCGTAGCGGGCGCACCGCTCAAAGGCGGCGACGGCGAGGCGCCGGCGCGTCTCGTCGGAGAGTCGGCCGTCGTGCCGACGCAGCTCGTCGAGGATCACGGGGTATTCGGACGGGTCGCTGGCGACCGCCACGACGGCATGGTTCTTCCCCGCCGCGCGGGCGAGCGAGACGCCGCCGATGTCGACGAACTCCTCCCGGTCGTCCGCCTCCGGCTGCTCGGTGAGGTGCTGCTCGAACGGGTAGAAGTTCACCACGACGAGATCGAAGCGTCGCAGCTGGCGTCGGGCGAGCTCTGCCTCGCCGGCCGGAGTCCCGGGTGCGAGGATCCCGCCGAAGACCGCCGGGTGGAGGGTCTTGACGCGCCCGCCAAACCAGGAGTCGACCCCGGTCAGCTCTTCGACCGCGTGGCCGGCGATCCCCTCGGCGGCGAGCGCGGTGCGGCTGCCCGCGGTCGCCCACAGCTCGACGCGGAGGTCGGCGAGGCCGCGCGCGAGCTCCGCGAGCCCGCGCTTCTCCTGCACGGAGAGGAGGGCCCGCTCGACCCGCCTTGCCGTTCCGGCGTCGGCCGCCACTCCCTTACCCCGCACGGCGAGGGAGGCAGGACGATAACGTTCGCGCCGGGGCCCGACCGGCCGCCGGGTGCGTGACGAAAGGCCTATGTAGGCGGTCCCGGGCTAGTATGCTTTCTCCGAGATGACCGCCGCTGCACGTCCGGGGCGCGCGACCCGGCGAAGCTGGCGCCGGCGCGGTCGCCGGGGCCAGGTCGCGGCCGTCGCGACGATCTTGGGCCTGATGCTGCTCGTGACGATGATCGGCAACTATCTCGCGACGCAGCTCCCCGCCCAGATGCGGGTGAACGACGCGAACCACGCGCTCCTGGTCGAGGACCAGGTCATGAACCTGGACGCCGCGCTGCGCGCGGCGACCAACCACGCCGACCTTGGGGGCGTCTTCAGCGAGCCGATCACGCTCGGCTCCGGCTCCACGCCGCCGTTCGGCCCTCCCGACAGCGCGGTCATCGGCCCGGGGCGAACGGGGACCGGCGTCAACGACTGGTACAAGGTCACGGAAGGGACGCAGACCGTCCCGATCTCGAACTCCGGCGGCGCCGGCGCGTCGTTCGTCATCTTCCTGCGGAACTCCTACACGCCGACCGCCGACATCGCCATCGACCAGGGGGCGGTCGTCTACGCCCAGTCGCACGGTCTGCCTCTCCTGCTGGTCGGGCCCGCGATCAACTACACCGGCGGGACGCTCAGCCTGTGGATTCCGGAGTTCGACGGGACGATCGGCTCCGAGGCCGGCGTCGGCGTCGCCGAGCTCGCGGTGCGCTACACCTCCGTCCAGAGGGTGAGCCTGCCGTACGACGGGGCGACCCTGGCCGCCTCCAGCTCGGTGACCGTCACCGTCGTGACGCAGTTCGCGTCGGCGTGGCTGAGCTACCTCGACAACCAGGGGTTCTCGGGGATGGTCAGCTGCGCGCCAGCGACCTCGAGCGTCTGCGTCGGACCGTTCTCGTTCAACGGCGGGCTGGGGAAGATCACCCTCACCGTCCCGGCGACGGCGCTCGACCTCGTGATCGCGACGTACTCTATCGGGCTGTCGTAGCGCGGCGGCGCTACCGGCTCGCCGGCGGCCGGCTCGCGCGGCGCTCCCGTCCGAGCCACTCCTTCGCTCCCACAAGCGTCCCCCAGGTGCGAACGGTGCGGAGGCTCCCCTGAGGGCCGCCCGCCGCATCGACGTTCCAGGCGCGCCGGGCGGCGGCCGCCTCCCGTCCTTCAACCTCCACGACCGCCCGGGGGCCCTCGGTACGGATCACGCGGAATGCGACGGAAGGAGCGCCGGAGGAGGCGAGCGCCTCACGGAGCGTCGATAGCCAGAGAGGAGGGGAAAGGGCCGGAACGGGTTCGCCCGCTACCTCGAGACCGAGGTAGCGGGGTCGAGAGCGCGGGAGGCGCTTACCGAACGAGGTCGATGACTTCCTCAGACTCACCGGCCGCATAGCCTCCCTTCTGGCCGAGGAGGCTGGTGGCGCGTACCCCGGTGATGATCAGCAGCACCTTGATCGTGTTCTCCATCTCGGGGGAGTTCTCGACCGAGCAGCCCCAGATGATGCGGGCGCGCTTGGAGATCTTCCCGCCGACCAGCGCCGCCGCCTTCTCCGCCTCGCTGACGGTCATGGTCGGGCCGCCGATGACGCGGATGAGCGCACCGGTCGCATCCTTCAGCTCGACCGAGCCGAGGAGCGGCGACGTCAGCGCTTCGGTCACCGCCTCCGTGACGCGGTCGGTCGCGCTCTCGCTCTCGCCGAGCCCGATGAGCGCCACCCCGCCGTCCTTCATGACGGTCAGGATGTCGGCGTAGTCGAGGTTGACGAGGCCCGGGCGCGTGACGATCTCGGTGATCCCCTTGATCCCCGTCATCAGCACCGCGTCGGCGAGCTTGAACGCCGAGTCGAGGGGCATCCGGGGGACGAGCTCGAGCAGCTTGTCGTTCTGGATGACGATCGTCGTGTCGCAGACGCGCCGCAGCCGCTCGAGGCCGTCGCGGGCCTGCTCCATCCGCGCGGCACCTTCGCCGGAGAACGGCAGCGTGACGACGCCCATCGTAAGGGCGCCGGCTTCCTTCGCGACCCGGGCGACCAGGTGCGCGGAACCCGTCCCGGTCCCGCCGCCCATCCCCGCCGTGACGAAGACGATGTGCGCGCCGCCGAGGAACTGACGAAGCTCCTCCTCGTTCTCGCGCGCCGCCTCTTCGCCGATCTCCGGCCGGGCGCCCGCCCCGAGCCCCTTCGTCGCGCGCCGGCCGATCAGGATCTTCCGGGGCGCGTGGATCGTGAGGAGGTGTTTCGCATCGGTGTTGATGGCGCACATCTCCGCGCCCTGGATCCCCTCCTCGACGCACCGGTTGATCGTGTTCGAGCCGCCGCCGCCGCAGCCGATGATGCGGATGTTGACCTTCAGGGTCTCCGCCAGCTTCGCCAGCTCGACGTCGTCGTTGCTCTGGTACGCCGGTACGGCGGGCTTCTTTTCCTCGACCAGGCTCTGGTTGTCCTGGTGCTTCGCAATCGCTTCCTGGATAATGGACTTCATCGTCTGTTCCCGTCCTGTTTGTCAGACGAGCGTCATACGCTCTGCGTTTTGATTCGGGAAGTCGATACATAAACATTTGTGTGAAAGGGAACTGTTGCGCTATCGCGGGGTAAGTGTTGTCGAATGTCTATCGTTTCTTTTCGCGTGTTAGCATTGCGAATCGAGCTTCACGGGAGTGGGTGCCCTCGGTTGGCGGGCCGCCAAGGACCGAGCCGTTGAAGCCTCAGAGTGTGGCGACTAATATCGCAGCCGCAGCTACTGCACCGCAGACGATTGCCCACCACTTCGCGCGGAGGTAGACCGGACCAGAAACCAATCCCACAAAGCCAGCGCAGAGCAAGATCACGGTCGTCCCGATTATGGTGGCGTTGCCCTGAAGGACCACAAGAGCGGATCGAATCAACTTGTGATTGTGGAAGGAGCCCGGGTGAGCTACCCAAAGGAGCATCGACACGAAGAAGCCAATCGCAAGCAGGAGGAGGCCCACCATGATGCCGCCTAGTAGGTCCGCCTCGTTCCTATCGGGATAGACGCCGTAGACCGCTCGGACGCGGACCGTGTGGTTATCGACATGCGGGATGCTGATGTCGAGAAGGGGACCCCATGCGCCGATGTGGTAGTGATCCTTCTCCGTGAGCGGACGGCTATCGTTCGCTCCCAGCACCTCGGCAGAGTATTCCTCGGTAACAAGTCTGTAGCCCGACGGCGGATAGACTGTAACGAAGTGAGGCCAGTCCGCCGTAGGCGGGACGTTCACCTCTACCCTGAACGCCGGAATGTTGAAAAACGCCTTCAAGCCCCACGCCCACGGAAAGGAGTGTTTGCGGCTCTCGGTCCAGACCATCCGAATCACGCGAGTACCGTGCGGCTCGATTGCGCGAGAGCCGGGGAACACCACCCAGTAAACGTACGACTGGTGCTTGTTCAACGTCTCAAGGAGCTTGCCGTCCTCGGGTTTCGACGAACCCTCCAGAATCTCACGTATCACCGTGTTCGGGAGAAGTGCGAGTTCCGAACCGTCCGAGTCGTAGACTCGGAGCCCGGGTCGATAAACATCCTCGACTAGGACCGCCTCGTCTGCTGAGTCTGAGTGATCATTGTGTACGGTCAGTTCGATAGAAAGCTCTCGGGAGAGGGGATCCGTGTGAGTTACCCTGAGCCTGTGCCTGAGAACCCTGAGCCGTGGAATAGTAGTCGGCATCGGTGACCTAACGAGTCACCGTAACCTCGTCGTGTCCGTGTTATAGTGATGTCGCCGGATTACCCTGTCGTAGGCGTAACGGCCGGGTTCTCCGCCACGCTGGCCTTGCGAATCGCCTTCGCGACAGCCCGGCTCGCCTCCAACTGCTCGCGTGGCGGGAAGGGACCCGTGTCCACGTGAGCTAGTTCGAGGATGTTTCGTGGCTCCGTCCGCTTTGCTCCCGGTTTCTCAAATGCCATACGTGGAGATGATAGTGTCAAGCGAGTGTTTAACCCTTAGCTACCAGTTACACAACAGTTAATTGGTGGTGGCCCGATCTGTACCTCGTGCCCGGGCGGACACAAAAGAACATCTCGATTCCAAAGGACCTTCAAGAGGAGGTCGCAGGTATCGTCGAGAAGGATCCCGCGATTTACTCGACGGTCGGTGACTTTGCAACGCAGGCAATCCGCGCTGAAGTGCTACGTTTCAGGGAACGGAAGCCTTCGGATCGGAAGCGTCATCGGACTCCGTAGCCGACCGCGATGCTGACGCCCTCCGAATGATTCCCTTCCACCGAAACCCGTCCCCGACTGGGATCCCGGCCGCCTCGCCGGGGGTCATACCGATGCCCTGGTGAGTCCTCACGAGATTGTAATGCACGCGGAAGCCCTCGGCAATCCCCGACGCTCCGCTCAGGCTGTCGAAAGCCCGCATGACCTTCGTCCGCTCCTTCTCGGTTCCGTGGAATCGCTCGATCTTGTTGTTCGACTCTGCGGCCCTAATGCTCGGCACTCGCTTGTGTGGATTGAACCGACCGCCGTGGACATGCTTCGGGTCGTCAAGGGCCGTGGCCTTCCGCCCGAGTTCCTTCCCGATCGCGGCGGGGTAGCTCTGCATCCCGTCGGACAGAAAGTCAAACGGACGGTCCCGAGTTGCGGCCTTCGCCTTACGGATGGGAGCACGGGTATTCGCGAGGCTCCTGTCGTGGCTGATGTGAGTGGCGAGGAGGAAGCGGCTCTCGCCGTCGAGGACATTCCAGAGATACTCATTCCGGCCGTTGACGTTGATTACCGTCTCGTCGATGTGCCAGCGGTCGCCAGTCCGCGCTCCCTGGGCGTCCATCCAGTCGGCGGCCAGCTTCGAGTAGTAGCGCACCCACCGATAGACGGTCGAGGCGTTGACCTTGAGCCGGTGGACCTGGGCGAAGTGGTCTGCCACTTTCCGGACGCTCATCCCGCGGAAGTAAAGGTCCAGGGCCAGGGCGATCTTCTCCGGGTCCGCCCTGCGCTTGTGAAACCCCTCGCGCCCGGCGAACCGCTTGCCGCACGTCCGGCAAAGGTACGTCGGCACATCCCCGCTCTTGTTGTGGCGAAGACCGAACCGGATCACCGAGGCCGACTGGCAACGGTCGCAGAGTACGGGGCTCTCGTGGAACGGGGCAGACTCCTGTAGACCCTCCCGGAACCGGACCGCGAGCATGTGGACGCACGTCTTCTGCGTGGCCGAGAAGAAGGCGCAGTCGCATGACCACCGAGGCCCATCCTTCCGAACGTTGTGAAACGAGCCGGGTTCGCTCTGGGAGCACACGGAGAACGTCGTCGGATTTAGAACCCGAATCTGATCCCCGCGACCGACGATGGCCAGGGCAGGGGTCCGCTGATCCGTCCAGCTAATCAGGTTCCACCGTTGAGTTTCAGTCATGGTTTCGCGGGCCTCAATCATTCTCTTCCTCCGCCGTGTTTGTCTCACAGCTTGTCTAATTCTATAGGCTCGCCGATACTTAATTGTTTGTCTAATCGGTATTCCAACGTTTAGGGCAAATTGAAATAGCCGGCCGCCTATGGCCGTGGTGGGTGAGTTGTCGGTGTCCGAGGAAGAGGCGCCCGAGTTCGGAACATTCGAATCCTCGGTCCTTCGAAACCTATCGGGGTCGAACTCGGTCCGTACGACAATCCCACAGGTGGTCGCCTCATTACTCGGGGCCGCGCCGGGGACCGAGTTGATCTGGTCATTCGACCCGGCGACAAGATCGGCCACTGTTCGGCTCAAGCCGGAACATTCCAAAGGAAAGTCATCCAAGCGAGCCTGACGCAGTCCGGAAATCGCCACGCCGGCCAGGCGTACCGAATTACATCCATATGACTACCTCCAACCATTACGACATGTAGAAATAGGCCAGTTGCTTACTACGCCCACAATGGTCGGCTCCACGGCTACGCTCTTACCCAGACAGGTAATGCGAAACGTGGTGACGCAGGAGGTTCTTCGACTACTGGGCCTCGACTGCGCCCGGAAGATTCTCGACGGGTTGGCAGCGTCACCGGATGGGCTCACTGATCGGGAAATTAGCGCCGATGTTGTCGGGTCGGCGGCCACCGAGAAGACCGTCATCCAGACCCGGAAGAAACTCACGCTGGCGGGGTGGGTTTCTCCCGCAGGGGACCCGGAGGCGCGATCACCCGATGGCAGGGGTCGAAAGGCGCAGAAGTGGAAGATCAGCGCCTTTGGCGAGGAAGCACGCCATCTCGCCGCCGCGAGCGACCAGGTTCACGCGTCGCTGCCGGCGTCCTCTCATTCCACTCGTAACCGAGGGGTGGGGGTACAGGGCTAGATGGCCGTTGCCCGCCTCTCGACACCCCGTTTCGGTCGGGGTATCCGACAGGTGCACCATCCCCGTGCACTGACCGGTTCAAATCCTTCGCCTCCGACCGGAGAGGAGTCGTCCTCCCACGGCGTCTCCCTGGTCTGCGGCGACGCGCTAGACCAGTACGGCCAGTGGGAGGCACCAACCGCGATCATCTCGGATGGGGCGTACGGCGTCAAGGGATTCCCAGGCGATCCCCCAACGCCCGAGGGGCTCGCGGGCTGGTACGAGCCCCACGTTAGAGCGTGGTCGAGGTACGCCACTCCCGAGACGACACTCTGGTTCTGGAACACCGATCTTGGTTGGGCAACCGTCCATCCCATTCTACGGGCGAATGGCTGGGTCTTCAGGAGTCCCCATGTCTGGAACAAAGGCATGGCACACGCCGCCGGAAACTCGAATACGCAGACGCTCAGACGCCTCCCGGTCGTTACCGAGGTCTGTATGCAGTATGTTCGAGAGCCCCGATTCAAGAGCGGGAGTTTCGATCTCACGGCAAAGGAATGGCTGCGCTCCGAATGGGCCAGAACCGGCCTCCCGTTCTCGGAAACTAATGCGGCGGCCGGTGTCCTAAATGCAGCGACGCGGAAGTACTTCACGAAAGACCACCTCTGGTACTTTCCTCCTCCCGAGGTTTTCGTCAAGCTGGCTCAGTACTCTAACGCCCACGGAGACCCGCGTGGCAGGCCATATTTTTCGACCGATGGCCGTCGGCCTATGACGGCGGAAGAATGGTCCCGAATGAGGGCCAAGTTCTACTGCGAGATCGGGGTGACCAACGTGTGGGACGAACCCCCTCTGCACGGGACCGAGCGAATGAAGGTCGGCTCCCGATGCGTCCATCTGAACCAGAAGCCGCTTAAGCTTCTCGAACGAATCATCCGAATCTCCACCGACGCTAACGACATGGTGTGGGACCCGTTTGCTGGGCTAGGGTCGGTGGGGATGGCCGCACTCGCGACGAATCGGCGATGCCGGTCCGCCGAACTCAATAAGGCGTACTTCCGCTTGGCCGTCGAACGTCTTGAACGCGCCGTCAAGGGTAGAACCATCGCCCAAGTGGCCCCACATCGAGGTTTGGCGTAGGGTCCGTGGCTGCTTGACGGCCTTGCCTTCGTCCTTCGAGTCTGAGACTGTCATCTCCGGGATCCGGGCCACGGACATTTTCACCCTGAACACGGCGCTCGGCGCCACTATCGAGGACCAGGTGGTCGCAACGCTGAACGGGATGCGTGCGACATGGGACCCAGCCGGGGAGTATAAGTCGTATCGATTCGTCCGTCAGTCCCAAACCTTCCCGGACGTACTACTGAAGAAGCGGCTGCCTGCCGGGGAGGATGACGTACTCTTCGGGATCGAACTCAAGGGTTGGTATCTTCTGGCTAAGGAGAGGGTGCCGAGCCTTCGCTTCTGCACCGATCCCGATGCCTGCGCTCCACCCGACTTGGTTGCTGTAGTCCCTTGGGCACTCTCCAACGTCCTCTCAGGCACCCCAATCGCCTTCGACCCGTGGTCGGAACTGGCCCGCTATGCCGCAGAGTATCGGAATTACCACTGGGCTTACGTACGAGAGATTGGAAAGAACGGCTCACCAAAAATCAATCGGCCGAGCGACCCACGACCTTACCCCAAGAAGGCGGATCACGTCGCGGACTCCGCGGTCGTCGATGCTGGCAACTTCGGCCGACTCGCCCGCACCGGGATAATGGACGACTACATCGCCAGCGCGATGAGAGAGGAAATCTGCGGAGTGCCCGCACCCGTTTGGATCAACTTCTTCCAATCGGTCGAGAAGGCTCCTACCCAGGCACCGCATATGGTGCCAATGGGATTACCCGAGGCAGAATAGTCGCTAGGGACGAAGGGAACCTACAGTCTAAGTCGCCAGGTTGCGGCATCCATGATAACACGCCATCGTCGCGCGCCTCTACCCGGGTTTCCTTCCGCTGAGCCGGGATGAGACGCGAGATTGTCGATGGGACCGCGGTGATAGTGACCGAACAACCCGGAGAACTTCGACTGAGTTACTCGTGGTGACAATGATTGCCAAAGGTCTAGGATACGGACAGGATTTAGACGCCCCATCGGTTCCTTGAGCAACAGAGAAAACTCGTCGCCGAACTTGGCCGCTTCCGAGACACGGGCGTACGCCGTGAAGCTGCGAGGGTGGTCAACGGAGTTGGCTGCGTTGTAGAGCAGTAGTTCGTCATCGTCCTTGATCCGAGCAAAGGCCAAGGGAGGATTCCCCGACGGGGTTGGATTGAACAACCACCGAGGAGGGCGTCGGTCGTATCGCCCGAGTACCATGGCCACTGCGTTTTCGCTAGTCCAAAGACGACGCTCCGATTGCGTGGGATTGCTTGTAACAACCCAGTAGTCTCGCACAGCCGGCCGGGAGACCCGATCGTCCCTCTTGAGTCCGACCCCTCGTCCCGGTCGAAAGTAACATCATGACAGGACGGCTACGGGACCCCGGGGGCGGGTCTCCATTCCGAGAGCGAAGGAGCACCTCACAAAGGACGACCTGATAGAAATTGGGCAGACCACCATAAGGCTCGCCCGGCGACTCCCAGAGTACAAGCACGCCGAAAGACCGTTGCTCCTACTGATCTATGGTATCGCGGCGAAGTACGGCCGAGTCATCCCCGAAAAGGGTGTGGGAAGTGGCCGCCGTGGTCGAATTGACTTCAGGTTTAGTGGGACATCGCCAACAGTTTTCGAGATAGCAGTTCGTGACCCCTACAATCAGGTTCAAGCATACGGGCCCGGTAACCGGACGGAGCTGCACAAGCTCTGCCGTCAAGTTAGTGCGTCTCTTCGTGCACTCCTCCTGATAGACCTGAGCGGAGAAGCTCCAATACCGAAGGACAATCTCAACGCGTCGTACGAACAAGGTCCAAGGGCCGAAGGGCGGGGGCCGTCGGCAACCGGTGAGAGTAATCTACGTTCACCCGCGCGTCGCCTACGACTTCCTCTGGCGTCCGTGGGCCTATTGAACGCCTAGCACGGTCCCCTGTTACGGCCCAATCTTGAAGGCCGATAGGTCCCGAAGCAGTGCAGAACCGACATACCCCCGCGGTTGAGTTGGAGGAGGTGGACTCACGATTCGCCAACGGCGAGCAGTGCAGGCGCAATGTACGGGTGCCCGCTAACTAGACCCTCCACAGCCCGATCCGTTAGCAGTTGAATCAACCCTTGGGGGTCATTTCCCTCGAAGTCGAGTTTCATTTTGCCGTCCTTCACCTCGAGGGTGACGTTGAGCTTGCACTTTGCTATAGCCACCTTTATGCGGGCCGGGTCGGCCGTGTTCAAATCAATCCGAATCCGACCGGCGATTTGTCGCAGGAGGTTTCGGTTCGTTCCGATAGCACTTCGCAACACCACGAGTTTCTCGGTAGATAGGAAGGATTTCAGCGAATCGATTCTTTCGCCGGCCTTCGCTACGAGCTGAGTCTCATACGCGAACAGCGATTCAAAGCCGGTAGGACGCATCACAAACAGGAATGGATGGAAGGCCACACAATCGAATCGCGCGTCAACGATGTACACCTTCTGATCCATCAACGCCCGAAATCGGTCGCCTTCAACAAACGCCAGGAGCTTCCCGGGACCCTCGAGTTGCTGACCCTTCGTCAGTCGCCCGAAGAACTGAACCTTAGAATCGTTAGGGCCAGCTGCCTCTATCACAAAGGATCGCGGCCGTCCCACTTTCGGGTCCAATGCAGACCATGTGGGAGTATCGGCGGCTGGCTTGAGGGACTTTAGCGCCGCCTTCATGTGATCATCGTCCTCGAGACCAATGAACTGGGCGCGCTGGTAGCCCTCGGGCTGACGCACGCAATCGTACTCGCTGATGGTTCCGGCCATCGACCGATTAGCATCTCGCGAGCGCCAGACATTTACTAACTTGATCAGATCCTTGCGCAAGTCCTTGGTAGAGTCAACCGACCGATATTCTGCGCTGCCGTCAGCAGCAGGGCTCCCACCGAAAAAGAAGTTCACCGGCTCCCTAACGCCATTCTCGACCACGGCGTGGTACGTCGCTGTCGGGTCAGCCTTTGCCTTCCCACCAGATGGCGTCGCCAAGTCGCACCGCGTGAACCACCATTTTCTCAGTTATCAATCTTCGTTGGGTCAGAAGAATCACCTCGGACCCGCCTTTGGTGTGCACAGCATGAGCATGCCACCCAAGGGCTGCGAGTACCGGGTTCACGTAGAGCATGTCTGAACTCACGTAGACCAGCATCACCGTCAGAAATAGGAAGAAGATCCCAACGGCCTCCAATGGGGAGGTGATAACTAGGGTTAGAAACGGGAAGATGTACGTTACAATGTATGCAACACTGTCGCTGTCCTGTCGAGACGCGTACGCGACTTCTACAGCATCCTCGGACCCGGTATTGACCCAATGGAGCAGTACGGTAAGTCCGGCGCACCCCCCCAACAGAGCGCCAATCGGGATACTGAGCCACCACCCCCAATCCGGCCAGTGGAACAGGATTAGGATTGCCCAGAGCGGGATGTAGGAACTGAGAAACAAACAGGCCTTGGCAAAGGGGCTCAGTGCCATGTCAGTTCCTCCGGACGTCCACCGGCGATCAGGGCCGGATTGAGGAGGCAGGGCTGATTATGGATGCGGGTGCATCGGAAGGCGGGCGGAGCCGACGCAGAGGGCGCGAGGCCACCATCCCCCACCCCGCGAAAAGAAATGGTTGATTTCCGCCCAAATTTACCCCGCGAATATCCACAGAACCGTGTGAAAGGGAACTCCTCCGTCAGCAACTCGCCCCCAGAGCGCACGTCCGACGCACGGCGGTACTGACTACCGTGGCCGGCGCCCTCTCGTTCGCGCCGCGCAACGGAACGACCGGAAGAACAACGGGCCAAAGCTTGTTACCCCCGACCGGTCTCGCGCCGCCATGGACCGCGGGGTCGGGCCGATCGACGCATTGCTGCGCGAGCGCCATCTCCTCAAGCACCCGTTCTACGTGGCGTGGTCCCACGGGGAGCTTCCCCTGGAGACGCTGCGCGAGTACGCGGGGCAGTCCTACCACTTTGAGTCGGCGTTCCCACGGTTCGTCGCCGCTGCCTACGCCAAGCTCCAGCACCCTGCCGACCGCCGCGTCCTCCTCGAGAACCTGATCGACGAAGAGGGCCGCTCGCCGACCCACCCGGAACTGTGGCTCGACTTCGCGCGCGGGATCGGGATGCCGGCCCGGCGCGCGGCGCACGCGCGGCCCCGGCCCGAGACGTCCGCCCTCCTCGCAACGTACGAGCGGCTCACGGGCCGCAGCCCCGAGGAGGCCGTCTCCGCGCTCTACGCCTACGAGTCGCTGTTCCCGGAGATCGCCGCGGAGAAGTCCCGGGGCCTGAAGGCCCACTACGGTATCCGCGACCGCCCGACCCACGAGTTCTTCCGCGTCCACACGACCGCCGACGTCGAGCACTCCGGCGCCGAGCGGCGCGTCCTCTCCGGGTTGCTCGCGCACTCCCCCGCAGCCCGTCGCGCGGCGCTGTTCGCCTCGCGCGGCGCCATCGGTGCCTGGTGGACGTTCCTGGACGCCTTCCCGCTCGCCGCGCGGGCGCCGGCGATGAGCGGCTAGGCGGTCGGCGCCGGAAGGCGCGACGGCGGCCGCGAGGGCGCCAGCCGAACGGTATCCTGTTATGAGCCGAGGCCGGTTCTCCGCCCCGTGGAATCGTACTTTCGGCAGCTCGAGCAAGGCATCGACCGGGCGTACGAGGCCGCAGCGACCGCGCGCCGGTCGGGCGTCGACCCGTTCCTCGAGCCGGAGATCCGCGCGCGCAGGACATGGCGAGCCGCGTCGAGAAGCTGCTCGCGCACCTGCACGTCGACGGGATCGCCGAGGAGATCCGGACCCTCGCGCGGACGATGCCCCGCGAGGAGGTCGCCGTCACCCTCGCCCGTCGGCTCGCAGGCGACCCGTCGCGCACGGGGTCGGTCCGGGACCGGGTCGAGGTGGCGCTCCACGTCGGGCTCGCCGTCCTGACGGAAGGGATCCTCGTCGCCCCGCTCGAGGGGCTCGCCGACGTCCAGCTCCGCTCGTTCGGCTCGGCGCCGCCGTACCTGGAGCTCGACTACGCGGGCCCGATCCGGGCCGCCGGGGGGACGGCGCAGGCGCTGAGCGTGCTGCTCGCCGACATCGTCCGGCGCGACCTCGGCATCGCCGCCTACCGTGCGGAGCCGGCCGAGATCGGCCGCTTCAAGGAGGAGATTCCCCTGTACAAGTTCCACCAGCACCTGCAGTACGTCCCGACCGCCGAGGAGATCGAGCGCGTCGTGGCCCATCTGCCCGTCGCCGTCTCGGGAGAGTCGACCGAGGGCGACACCGAGGTGAGCGCGTTCCGGGACCTGCCGCGGGTCCCGACGAACGGCCTCCGCGGCGGCGCCTGCCTCGTCATCGCCGAGGGGCTCTGCCAGAAGGCGGCGAAGCTCCGCAAGGTCGTCGACAAGCTCGGCCTCGATGGCTGGGAGTTCCTTTCGGAGCTCGGCCAGCACACCCGCGACGAGGACGACCCGCACCAGCCGAAGTACCTGCAGGATGCGGTCGGCGGCCGCCCGGTCCTCGCGCACCCGAATCGGCCCGGAGGGTTCCGTCTCGTCTATGGGCGTTCGCGGACGACGGGCCTCGCGGCGTGCGGGCTCTCGCCCGCGACGATGGTCGTGCTGCAGCACTTCGTCGCCGTCGGCACCCAGGTGAAGCTCGAGTACCCCGGCAAGGCGGCGGCGATCGGGGTGTGCGACCGGCTCGACGGCCCGATCGTCGAGCTGAACGACGGGACCGTCGCCTCGGTGCACGACGCTGCGGACGCGGAACGGCTCCTTCCCCGTATCCGCCGCATCGTCGACCTCGGCGAGATCCTCATCGGGTTCGGCGAGTTCCTCGAGAACAATCGGCCCCTCGTGCCGGGGGCGTACTCGCTCGACTGGCACCTCCAGGAGCTCCGGGCGGCCGGGGTGGTCGGCGCCGCCGCGGCCACGCCCGCGACCGTCGCGGAGGCGGTGGCGCTCGCCCGCACGCATGGGGTGCCGCTGCACCCGCGGTGGCTGCTCTTCTGGCACGACCTCACCCCGGCGGAAGTGCGCGCGCTGAGCGAGTACGTCGAGCGGTCCGGCCGTTGGCGCGACGGCGCGCTCGAGCTGCCGGTCGACGGCGCGTGGCGGGAGCTGCTGCTCCGCCTTGGATTCCTCTCCCGGCCGGACGGGCCGGAGGCGCTCGTGGGAGAGCCGGACGCGAGCGACGCCCTCGTCCTCGGGTTGGGACTGGAGGTCGACGGCCCAGGTCCTCGTGCGCCGCAGCCCGCTCGAGCCGGTCGACCCCGAGCCGCTCGGCTACGCGAGCCGCCTCGCGGGGGTCGAGCTCCGGGCGAAGGCGCCGTCGCGGGTGGGCGGCCGCGTCGGCCGGCCGGAGAAGGCGTACCACCGTGCCATGCAGCCGAACGTCCACGGCCTCTTCCCCGTGAGCGACGCGGGAGGTCCGACCCGCTCGATCGGCGAGGCGGCCCGCAAGAGCGGCGCCGCGGGCGTCCGCGTGGAGCTCGGGGTCCGCCGCTGCCCGGCGTGCGGCCGGGGGAGCGTCTGGAACCGCTGCCCCTGCGGCGCCCACACGGAGGCGACGGGCGAGACCGCCCCGCAGCGGCTCCCGCTCGAGACGCTGTGGAAGGAGGCGCTGGCGCGGCTGAGCCTTCCGAAGGCGCCGACCGCGAAGGGGGTCAAGGGCCTCATCTCGGTCGGGAAGGTCCCCGAGCCGCTCGAGAAGGTGATCCTACGCGCCTCCCACGGGGTCTCGGTGTACCAGGACGGGACGGCCCGGTTCGACCTCACCAACCTTCCGCTCACGCACTTCCGTCCGGCCGAGGTCGGGCTCCCGCTCGAGCGCGCGCGCGAGCTCGGCTACGACGTGGACCTCGACGGCGCCCCGCTCACCGAGCCGGAGCAGCTGCTCGAGCTGCGCCCGCAGGACCTCGTCGTCCCCCGTTCCTGCGGCGAGTACCTGCTCCGGCTGGCGCGGTTCGTCGACGACGAGCTGGTCCGACTCTACGGCGTCGAGCCGTTCTACCGCGCCAACGCCGTCGACGATCTGCTGGGGGCGTTGGTCGTCGCGCTCGCGCCCCACACAAGCGGCGCGGTCGCGGGCCGGATCGTCGGGTTCACCGTCGCCGAGGCGTGCTTCGCCCATCCGGTGTTCCACGCCGCGAAGCGCCGCAACTGCGACGGGGACGAGGATTCCCTCACGCTGCTGCTCGACGCCCTGCTCAACTTCTCGCACGCCTACCTGCCCGAAACGCGCGGATCGCGGATGGACAAGCCGCTCGTCCTCACGACCCGCCTCATCGCCACCGAGGTCGACAAGGAGGCGCAGAACGTCGACGTCGGCGACAGCTACCCGCTCGAAATGTACCGGGCCGCCGCCCGACGGGGCTCCCCGAAGGAGGTCGAGCCGCTGGTCAACCTCGTCGCGCACCGGCTCGCGACCGACCGGGCCCTCTCCGGCTACCGCTTCACCCACGACACGGCCCGGATCGCCGGCGGACCGGTCCGCTCGGCGTACCGCGACGGCCGCTCGATGTCGGACCTGGTCGAGCGGTCGGTGATGCTCGCGACGCAGATCCGCGCGGTCGACCTGCCGGAAGCGGTCGCGCTGGTCCTGAACGCCCACTTCCTGCCGGACGTGATGGGGAACCTGAAGGGGTTCGCGACACAGAAGTTCCGATGCCGCGGCTGCGGCACGAGCTACCGGCGCCCTCCGCTCACCGGACGGTGCACGACGTTGCTCCCGACCGGCGAGCGGTGCGGCCTCGAGCTCCAGTCGACCGTCTACGAGGCGAGCGTGCGGAAGTACCTCCCGCTCGCGCAGCGGCTCGCCGAGATGGACGGGATCACGCCGTACGTGCGGCAGCGCATCCGGCTGCTCACCGACGCGCTCGCGACGCTCTTCCCGGCAACGGCCGGCCAGACGACGCTCGACACGTTCGAGCCCGCCGGCCGACCCGGTCCGGGGCCGTGACGCCGGCACCGCCTCCAAGCGCCTACGGCGGAGGAACCTCCAAATACGGTGGCCCCCCATGGCGCCGCGTCGGGCTTGTGGGGTAGTCTGGACTATCCTGTTGGCCTTCGAAGCCAACGACCTGGGTTCGAAATCGCGACCTCGCGTCGCGGCGGAACTCCCAGCAAGCCCGTCCGGTGCGTTCGGCGCGGGCGCCGCGGCGGCGCGCTAGCGGAAGTAGCCGGGGGCCTGCGCCGGCTCGCTCCGCTTCTCTTCCTCGGGCTTGGCGGCCTCGAGGATGTCGACGGCCAGCAGCGCGGAGATCGGCACGAGACGGACCCGCCCGTCCTCCTCCTTGTCGGCGCTCTGCAGCTCGATGGCGAGGGCGTTGTCGCCGCCGATGGAGACGAGGCCGCGGAAGATCCCCTGCGAGACGATCGCCTGTTCGTCCGGGCCGGCCGAACGCACGCGGACGCGCGAGGTCGGCGTCAGCGCGATCGCCGGCCGCTTCGCGCCGGCCACCGGAGCGCTCACCGTCCCCCTCGCTCGCGCGCCGGCGTGCGAGCGCTCGGGACGCTCTTCGGCGGGGCGTCGGGCGGCCGCCGCTCGATCAGCTCCTGCAGGTGGTTCACCGTCTCCCGATACCGCTTCAACGCGTTCTGGGCGTTCGCCTCGGTGAAGTCCCATGCTCGCGCCAGGTTGCCGTACCGGAGGCGATAGCCTTTCCTCCCCTTCCCGTCAGCGGTGCCCCCGACCTCTTCGAGCAGGTCGAGCGCCTTGAGTTTGTTGATGTGGCGGTAGACGGTCGGCTTGCTCGTCCGCAGCACGGCGGCGAGCTCCTCGGCGTACCACGGACGGGCGAGGTCCCGCAGCAAGCACTCCCGGACCAGCCGCAGCGCGAGGCTCTGCGCGATCGGCCCCTCCGACCCCCGGCCGTCCTCGCCGTCCGGCAGGTAGCCGATCATCCGGAGGAACTCGCGGAGGACCTCCTCCACGTCCGAGATCGGGGTCAGCGGGGTGCTGTAACGTAACGACAGCTCGAACGGCATGCCCACCGGCTGTCACGAACGCGGTCCGAATTAAAAAGTCGAGGTAACCGGGAGCCCTGCCCCACGCCCGACCGTGAACCGATAAGCCTCCGGGTGGGCTGCGGCGGCTCGCATGTCGTCGGTGGAGTACCTCGCGCCGCCAACCGAGGCGGAGGCACTGAGCGCCGTTGCCTCCGCTGCCGACGGCGAGGTGGTGGTCGTCGCCGGCGGGACCGACCTGCTGATCGACCTCGACGACGGGCGGGTCCAGCCCCGCCGGATCGTCTCGCTCCGGCGGCTCCCGTGGCGGGCCCACGCGTGGGAGGGGCCGGCGCTGCGGATCGGTGCCACCGAGCCGCTGCGGGCGCTGGAGGCCGACCCCGAGCTCCGCCGACGGCTGCCGGCGCTCGCGCAGGCGATCGCCGCGGTCGGCTCCCCTCCCCTCCGACGCCAAGCTACGTTCGGCGGCAACTTGGGCCGCGCCGCCCCGGCGTCCGACCTCGCGCCGGTCCTCCTCGCCCTGGACGCGGAGGTCGAGCTGCTCGGCTCGCAGGGGGCGCGTTCGCTCCCCGTCGACCGGTTCCTTCTCGCCTCGCGGTCGACCGCCTTGCAGGCCGGCGAGCTCGTTCGCTCCGTGCGCGTCCCCGAGGCGCGCCCGAACTCGGCGTATCTGTGGCAGCGGGTCCGCCCGGCGAACGACATCTCCCAGATCGGCGTCGCCGTCGCCTGGAGCCCCAGCGGAAGCCGCTGGCGGGTCAGCCTCGGCGGGGTTCCGCCCCGGCCGGTGCTCGTCGAAGAGGCGGCCCTCGCCCTGTCGGGGGCCCGACCATCCCCCGACCGGCTGGCGGAGGCGTCCGACCGCCTCGCGGCGGCGCCGGCCCTCGTCTCCGACCGGCGGGCGACCGAGGAGCACCGGCGCCGGCTCGCCTCCGTCCTGCTGGCGCGCGCGGTGGTTGCCGCGCTCGCCCCGTCCGAGGAGGGCGCGTGACCGACGCGGCCGAGTCGGTCCGGGTCAACGGCGCGTCGCTCCCGCTCGACGGCGTCCCCGGCGACGAGCGGCTGCTCGACACCCTGCGCTGGCGCCTCGGCCTGCGCGGCACGAAGGAAGGGTGCCGCTCCGGCGAGTGCGGCGCCTGCACCGTGCTCGTGGACGGGGAGTCCCGGCTCAGTTGCCTGTCGCTCACGCGGGATCTCGCGGGACGGCACGTCACGACCGTCGAGGAGGTCGACTCCGACGACGTCGGCCGGACCGTCCGTCGCGCGTTCGTCCTCGAGAACGCCGCGCAGTGCGGCTACTGCACCCCCGGCTTCGTGATGGCGGTCACCGGCCTCCTGCGCGAGCGCGGACGGTCCCCGAGCACCGCGGAGCTCCTCTCCGAACTGAACGGCAACCTGTGCCGCTGCACCGGCTACGGGGCGATCGCCCGCGCGGTCGAGCGAGCCTGCCGGGGGGAGCCGTGATCGCGGCGCCGCGGCCCGACGCCGAGGCGAAGAGCCGCGGCGGGGTCGAGTTCGGGACCGACCTTGCCGTGCCGGGGATGTGGTGGGGGGCGCTCGTCTTCGCCGGGGTCCCGCATGCGACGGTCCGCGCGGTCGACCTTTCGGCGGCCCGGGCGCTCCCGTCCGTCGTCGCGGTCGGGGCGGGGGACGTCGCCCGGCTGGTCGGCTCCACCGCGGGGGACCCGGACCGCCCGCCGTTCCCGCCGCACGAGGTCGTCTACGCCGCCCAGCCGGTCGCCGCGGTCGCCGCGCCGTCGCTCGAGGCGGCGAGGGCCGCGGCGCGAGCGGTCCGGCTGGAGCTCGACCCGCTGCCCGCGGTGACCGACCTCGAGCAGCTGTTCCCCGAGTGGCCGACCGCGGATGCGGCCGGCTCGCCGCACGTCGCGGCCCACGTCCACGCCCGCTACGGCGACGTCGACCGACACCTCGCTTCCGCGGAGACCGTCGTCACGGAGACGTACCGCACCGCCGGCATCCACCAGGTCCCGTTGGAGCCGCACGCGGTCCTCGCCGAGCCGGGACCGGGGGGCTGGAAGGTCCGGACGACGACGCAGACGCCGTTCGGGATCCGGGAGGACGTCGCCTCGATCCTCGGGGTCCCGGAGAGCTCGCTCGAGGTCGAAGGAACGTGGGTCGGCGGCGGGTTCGGCGGCAAGGGGGCGTCGTTGCTCGAGAGTTACGCGCTCCTCCTGGCCCGGGAGGCCGGCGTGCCGGTCCGCCTGGCGCTCACCTACCGCGAAGAGTTCCTGCTCGGCCGCTCGACGCTGCCGCTGGTCGCCAGACTCGAGACCGGGGTGCGTGGGGGGAGGATCGTCGCCCGGCGGGTGCGGCTGCTGCTCGACGTCGGGACGTCGCTCCCCGGCCGCGACTTCGCGACCGGCTACTCCATCGGCTTCCTCCTGGGGCCGTACCGGACCGAGTCGTTCGAGGTGGAGGGGTACGCGATCCGGACGAACAAGCCGCCGTTCGGCCCGCACCGGGCGCCGATGGCGCCCCAGGCCGCGTTCGTCGCGGAGTCTCATATCACCGAGGTGGCGCGGGCCGGGGGGGCCGACCCGGACGCGTTCCGGGCCGCCCACCTGTGGACGGAGGGGTCGACGACCCCGCTCGGGCAGCCCGTCGGGCCGTTCGGACTCGCCGCCGCCCTCGAGGGGGCGCGGGCCCGGGCCGTGACGTGGCGGGCGCGGCTGCCGCCAGGACACGGCGTCGGTATCGGTCTCGGCTTCTGGTCGACGAACACGGGCGCGGGAGGGGAGGCCCGCGTTCGGCTCAGCGGCGACGAGCTCGTCATCGAGCAGGGGGAGCGGGAGATCGGCAGCGGTAGCGTGGTGGTGGGGCTGGCCGCCGTCGCCTCCCGGCGGAGCGGGCTTCCCATCGACCGCATCCGCGTGACATACTCCGGGACCGCGACGGCCCCGTTCGACTCCGGCGTCTACGGGAGCCGGACGGTAGGGGCGCTCGGCCGGGCGGTCGACGAGGCGCTCGGGAGCGTGCTTCGGGAGCTGGAAAAGCGGCTCGGCGCCCCGGGTCCGGTCCGGCTCGCGGTCGAACCGTCCGGGATCGTGGCGCGCGCGGGCCCGGCCTCGGCCCCGGTGGCGCACCTGCTGACCGCCGAGGAGCGGGCCGCCGGCGGGGTCGTCGGCGCCGGCCGCCACTTCGGCGAGGAGCGGCAGATCGACGCGGCCCGCGTCGTGGTGGGGAACTTCTACCCGTACCAGGATTTCACCGGCGCCGCCCATGTGGCGGAGGTAGCGGTAGACCGCGCGACCGGGGCGGTCCGGGTCGTCCGCTACGCCGCGTTCCACGACATCGGCGTCGTGCTCGACGTCGCCGCCGCGAGCGCCCAGGTCGAGGGCGGGGTGGCGATGGGATTGGGGACCGCGCTCACGGAGGAGGCGGTCTGGTCGGGGGACGGCCGCCTGGTGAACGCCGGCCTCCTCGACTACCGGATCCCGACCGCCGCCGAGGTCCCGGCGATCGAGGTGGTGTTCGTCGAAGGGCATCCCGGTGCCGGACCGTTCGGGGCGAAGGGGATCGGCGAGCCGCCGATCGTCCCCGTGCCGGCGACGATCGCAGCCGCCGTCCGGGACGCGACCGGCGCGCACCTCACCGAGCTGCCGCTCTCCCCGGAACGGGTCGCCCGAGCCGTTAAGGCGCTCCGTCCGTCCGGGACGGTAGATGCCGATCGGGGCCGCTGAGATTCGAGCGGTCGTCGCGGGCTACCCGGGGCCGCTGACGGTCGCCGCGGTCGGGTCGCACTCCGCGCTCGACATCGCCGACGGGGCGGCGACCGAGGGGTTCCCGACGCTCGTCCTCGCCCAGGCCGGGCGCGAACGGACGTACGCGCAGTACTTCCGCACCGTCCGGGGCCCGGACGGCGCGCGCCGGCGAGGGTGCGTCGACGAGGTCTGGACGTACCCGGCGTTCGCACAGCTCGCGGCACCGGCCGAGCAGGAGAAGCTCCGGCGCCGCGCGGCGATTCTCGTCCCGAACCGGGCGTTCAGCTCGTACGTGCCCCTCGACGTCGTAGAGGACCAGTTCCGGGTGCCGGTCTTCGGCAGCCGGGTCATGCTTCGGATCGAGGAGCGGAGCGAACGGGAGAACTACTACACCCTCCTCGAACAGGCGGGGGTGCCGACCCCGCGTCGGATCCCGGCTCCCGCGCAGATCGACCGGCTCGCCATCGTCAAGCTGCCGCACGCCCAGCGCCGGCTCGAGCGCGGCTTCTTCACGGCCGCGACGCCGGAGGAGTACCGGACGAAGAGCGAGCAGCTCGTCGCCCGGGGAACGATCCTGCCGGCCGACCTCGCCACCGCGCGGGTCGAGGAGTACGTCCTCGGCCCGGTGTTCAACTTCAACTTCTTCTTCTCGCCGCTCGCGCCCCGCGCCGACGCGCTCGAGCTGCTCGGCGTCGACGAGCGGCGCGAGAGCGACCTCGACGGGCTCGTGCGGTTGCCGGCGGCGCAGCAGCTGGCGCTTCCCGAGGCGGCCCAGACCCCCGAGTACACCGTCGTCGGGCACGGGACGCTGACCGTCCGCGAGTCGGTCCTCGAGGGGGTGTTCCGTCTGGCGGAGAAGTTCGTGGACGCCGCCCGCGCGCGCTACCCGCCGGGGATCATCGGCCCGTTCTGCCTGCAGACATGCCTCGACCACACCGGGCGACCGACCGTCTTCGACGTCGCCGTGCGGATTGGCGGCGGGACGAACATCCACCTCGGCGTCGGGCACCCGTACGGCAACGCGCTCTGGCGGTCGCCGATGAGCACCGGACGACGGATCGCCGTCGAGCTCGCCCAGGCGCGGGACGCCGGACGGCTCGCCGAGGTCGTCACATGACCGACGCCCCGGCCGCCCCGGTCGCCCCGGCCGCCCCCGCCGCCGGGCCGCTCGCGCGCTCGCCGCTCGCGGCGTTCCATGCGCGCCACGGCGCCCACCTCGTCCCGTTCTCCGGCTGGGAGCTGCCGCTCTACTACACGAGCATCCTCGCCGAGCACCGGGCGGTCCGCTCGGACGTCGGGCTGTTCGACGTCTCTCACATGGGCCTTTACACGGTAGAAGGGACCCATGCCGCGGACCTGCTCTCCCGGCGGACGACCGCGAACGTCGGCGCGCTCCCCCCGGCCGGGTCCGCTACACGTTCCTCCTGGAGTCCTCCGGCGGGATCGTCGACGATCTGCTGGTGAGCCGGATCGACGCGGGGGACGAGCTCGGACGCCGGTTCGTGGTGGTCCCGAACGCCGGCCGCGCCGCAGAGGTCGAGGAGATCCTCCGCCAGCACCGCGGGCCGGACACGACGATCTCCCGCTGGAACGGCAAGGTCGGGCTCCTCGCCGTGCAGGGGCCGCGCTCGCGCGCCGTGCTCGAGGCGACGTTCGGCTGGGACCTCGGCGGCCTCGGCTTCTACCGGGCCGCGTTCTTCCGGAGATCGCCGTCGGCCGAGACCCGCCGCGGACGCCTCGGACCGGCGTTGCCGGCCGGGCTCACGGACGACCTCCTCGTCAGCCGGACCGGCTACACGGGCGAGCTTGGCTACGAGCTGTTCGTTCCCGCCGCCGAGGCGGACGGGTTCGCCGAGACCCTCCTGGCCCACGGCGCGACCCCCGCCGGCCTCGGCGCGCGGGACATGCTGCGGCTGGAGAAGGGGTACCTGCTCTCCGGCCAGGAGTTCCATCGGGACCGCACTCCGCTGGAAGCCGGCCAGGACCGGTTCGTCGAGTTCGACCACCCGTTCGTCGGCCGGCCCGCGCTGGAGGAGGCACGGCAGAAGGGGGTCGCGGTGCAGCTCGCCGGGATCGAGCTCTCCGCGGCGGGCGCGATCCCCCGCCACGGCTCGCCGGTGCTCCGGGAGGGCCGACCGGTAGCGGTGGCGACGAGCGGGGGGCTCTCTCCCGGGCTCGGACGAGGCGTCGCCCTCGCCTACCTGCCGAAGGAGCTCGTGCAGCCCGGGACAGAACTGACGGTCGAGGTCCGGGGGAAGGAGGCGCCGGCGCGGGTCGTCTCCCTCCCGTTCGTTCCCGCCCCCCGCGCGGGGAGCGGCTAGCGCCGCGCGCTCGTCCCGAAGCGATGGCGGTCGACGTCGCGCCGGTCGGGTTCGTCGGCCGCCTCGAGACGGTCGACGGGTTGCGTCGGCGCTACGAGGACGTCCGCGCCGGCGACGGCGGCGTCACGCTCCTCGTCGGCGACACCGGCGTCGGCAAGTCGACCCTCGTCGCCGAGCTGGTCGCCGAGATGCGGGCCCGGGGCCTGCAGGTCCTCCAGGGTCGCGCGGTGGCCGCGGACGCCCCGCCGCCGTTCCAGGTCCTGCGGGACGCCCTCGTCCACACGCGCGGGCCGAACGACGCGTCCGCGACGGGCGCCGCCCGGACCGCGCCCGAGGTGCTCATCGGCTTCGCCCCCGGATTGGACGAGGGGGCTCGCGAGCCGGTCCAGGTCGAGCAGCGGATCCTCGCGGCGCTCGCCGAGGTGAACGAGCCGGCCGAGGGGCGCCAGGAGGCGCTCTGGGAGGGGCTCGCCCGTCAGTTCCGCGAGTTCGTCCGGCAGGGGCCGACCGTCGTCGTCCTGGAGGACCTGTACCGCGCGGACGACGCGTCGCTGGACGCCGTCGAGTTCCTCGCCCGGCAGTTCCGCAACCACGCGTTCTGGATCCTTGGCACGGTCCGCCCGTTCTCCGAGCTCTCGGCAGCGCGCCGGAGCCGGCTCGAGGAGTTCGAGCGGGGGACCGACGCCCGCCGGGTCGTCCTCCGCCCGCTCACCTCGGGGGAGGTCGCCGAGTTCCTCCGCGCGCGGGAGCCCGAGCGGCAGTTCTCCGAGGAGGAGGTCGCCCGCCGGCACTCGGAGACCGGCGGCAATCCGCTGCTGTTGCTGCAGATCGACCGGCGGCTGCCCCGGCTCCCGGCGGCCGGCGAGCGCGACGCCGGAGCGGAGGCGCGCGGCGCGGCCCCGCCGGCGCCGGTCGGCGAGGAGGAAGAGCGGGTCCTCGCCGTCGCCTCGGTCGTCGGTCCGGAGGTGCCGTTCGCCGTCCTCTGGAAGGCGAGCGGGGAGGACGAGGAACGCCTCGCTGAGGTCGTCGACCGCCTCGTCGGACGGGGGCTGTTGCTCGAGCGGCCGGACGAGCACCTCGTCTTCGCCAGCGACCGGGTGCGCGAGGGGCTGTACGGCGAGCTCACCGAGACCCGGCGGCGGCTGCTGCATCGGCGGGTCGGCGCCGCTCTCGAGGCGACCGCGACCGCGGACCCCGGCACGATCTACGTCCTCGCCCGGCACTTCTACCTCGGCCGCGTCGACGACAAGGCGCTGCGGTACAGCCGCGCCGCCGCCGGCTTCGCTTCGGCGAGCCACGCGCCGGAGGAGGCGCGCCGCCACCTCGAGCGGGCGCTCGAGTGCTTCCGGCGGCTCACGCCGGACGACTGGGCCGGCGAGACCGAGCTGGTCCTCGCGCTCGCCGAGCAGGCCGACGCCGCGGGGGCGTTCCGGGACGCCGAGGCGACGCTCCGGCGCCACCTCGCCCGGCCCGGCCTCGCACACCGGGTCCCGGCGTCGCTGCGGATCCTGACCGAGACGTTCCTCGCCCGCGTCCAGACGAACCTCGGCGACTGGAAGGCCGCGGAGGAGGCGACCGCGCGGCTGCTCGACTCCGACGGGCTCGCCGAACGACCGGCGGTCGTCGTGGCGCTGCGCCATCTCCGCGGCGAGGCGCTGTTCTACCTCGGTCGGTACGCCGAGGCGCTCGCCGAGCACGACGAGCAGTTGCGCCTCGCCCGCTCGGTCGAGAACACGCGGTCGGTCGCCCTCGGCCAGGCGCGCCGCGCGAGCGTGCTCCGGATGCTGGGGCGCGTCGACGAGGCGCTCGCCGAGGGGCGGGAGTCGGCGGCGGCGCTCGAACGGCTCGGCGATCTGCGCGGCGCGTCGTACTCGCACCTGTTCGTCGGAGTCCTCCTCGCCAGCGCCCCGGGCGCCACCGCCGACCTCGAGCCGACGCTCGCGGAGTTCGGCGAGGCGGAGCGGCTCGGGGAGCTTGCGCACGACCCACGCCGGGTCGGCTGGGCGCTGTTCAACGCCGCCGACATCCTGCGGGAGGCACGTCGGCTGGACGAGGCGGCGACCGCGAACGCGCGGGCCCGCGAGACCCTCGAGCGCATCGGCGACCGGTTCGGGCTCGTCCAGTCGTTGATCGTTGCCGGGAAGATCGCGCTCGACCGACGGGAGTTCGACCTTGCCGAGGCGGACCTGCTGGACGCCTACCGGATCGTCCGGGAGCTGGGCGCCCCGGCGGACGAGGTCGACGTCATCCTCCGCCTCGCCCAGCTGTCGCTCGCCCGCGGCGACCTCGCCAGCGCCCGGCGCCGGGTCGAAGAACTCCGCCGGCAGAACATCGCCGCGCTGCGGCCCGACCTGATGAGCGAGTTCGACGGGCTGGTCCGCCAGGTCGAGACGGCGGGAGGGGGAGCCCCCGATGGCCGACCGCCGGACTGACCGCGCGCTGGACCGGCTCGCCCGGCTCGCGCTGGCGGAGGACCGGGTCCGCCACGACCGGACGACGCGGGCGGTCGTTCCCCGGCCGCTTCCCGCCGAGGGCCGCCTCGTCGCGCAGGCCGCCGGGATCGTCTCCGGCGTCGCGGCGGCCGTCGCCGTCGCCCGACGGTCCCGGCTCCGGGTCGTGCGCGCCGTCCGCGACGGCCGACCGGTCCGGCCCGGCGCGGTCGTGCTCGTGGTACGGGGCGACGCCCGGGCGCTGCTCGGCGCCGAGCGGACGATGCTCAACGTCCTGATGCACGCGAGCGGGGTCGCCACCGCCACCGCGCGGGCCGTGCGGGCGGCGCGCGCGGCTCCACGGCCGATGGAGATCCTGGCGACGCGCAAGACGCTCCCCGGGCTGCGCGAGCTGGAGAAGGCGGCGGTCGTCCACGGCGGCGGGCGCCCGCACCGACGGGACCTTTCGGCGGCCCTGCTGGTCAAGAGCAACCACCTCGCCTTCGTCGGGCTCGAGGAGGCGGTCGCCCGGGCGCGCCGTCGTGCCCGCCCCGGCGAGCCCGTGGAGGTGGAGGTCTCCGATGCCGCGCAGGCGATTCGGGCGGCCCGGGCCGGCGCCGGGGTGCTGCTCATCGACAACGCCTCCCCGGCCCGGGCGAAGGCCATGGTGCGGGCGCTCGCGGCTGCCGGGCTGCGTCGGCGGGTGCGGGTGGAGCTCTCCGGCGGCCTGACCCCCGAGAACGTCGGGCGGTATGTCGCCGCGGGGGCGGACCGGGCGAGCCTCGGCAGCCTGACGCACTCGGCCCCGGCGCTCCCGTTCCACCTCGTGGTGCGTCGGCTCGGGCTCGGTTAAGACCGCCGCCGACCTAGTCGCCGCGGAGGCCGCCGTGGGACTGGAAGCGGAGATCCGCCGGCTGAAGGAGGAGCGGGACGCCGTCCTGCTCGCCCACAACTACCAGCGGCCGGAGGTCCAGGACATCGCGGACTACGTCGGCGACTCGCTGTACCTCGCCAAGCAGGCGCGGGACGCCGACCGGAGCGTGATCGTCTTCGCCGGGGTGCGGTTCATGGCCGAGACGGCGAAGATCCTGAACCCGGAGCGGACGGTCCTGCTCCCCGACCCGAAGGCCGGCTGCGGGCTCGCGGACGCGGTGACCGCCGAGCAGGTCCGTGCGTGGAAGGCGGAGCATCCGGGGGCGGCGGTCGTCGCCTACGTCAACACCTCGGCCGAGGTGAAGGCGGAGGCGGATTACTGCTGCACGAGCTCGAACGCCGTCAAGGTCGTCGAGCAGGTCCCCGCCGGCCAGGAGATCCTCTTCCTGCCGGATATGTTCCTCGGCGACTACGTCCGCAAGCGGACCGGCCGCACGATGCACCTG
The DNA here is from genome assembly GCA_963719635.1 of uncultured Thermoplasmata archaeon. Taxonomy (GTDB): domain Archaea; phylum Thermoplasmatota; class Thermoplasmata; order Lutacidiplasmatales; family UBA184; genus Lutacidiplasma. The sequence continues at coordinate 161,626 of CAVRCS010000005.1, forward strand.
TGGGTCGGCGACTGCCCGGTCCACGCGAAGCTCCGCCCCGAGGAGTTGGCGGTGGCCCGGGCGAGACACCCGGCGCGCCGGTGATCGCCCACCCGGAGTGCGGTTGCGCGAGCCAGATCCTCCCGCAGGTCGACCGGGTCCTGTCGACCGACGGGATGGTCCGGTTCGCCGAGGAGACCCGGGCGCCCCACGTGATCGTCGCCACCGAGGTCGGGATCCTGCACCGGATGCGCAAGCTGAACCCGGGGACGACGTTCGAGCCGCTCGACGCCGGCGCGGTCTGCCCGTTCATGAAGGAGATCGACCTGGTGGACGTGCGGGACTCCCTCGCGGAGCTCCGCTACGTCATCGATGTCCCCGCCCCCACCGCCGCCAGGGCGCGGCGGGCGCTCGAGCGGATGGTCGCGACGTAGCCCGCGCTACAGGTGCGGCAGCAGCCGGGCCGCGCCGCCGCTCGTCCACAGGACGTACGCTTCCCCGAGGAGCGCGAGCGCCCCGAGGAAGACGACCCCGATGGCGAGCCACGACGGTTTGCGGGTGAGGTAGAAGTGCGGGCTCAGGGGGTTCATCCGGGTCGAGAGGAACGACACGCCGGAGGCGAGGAGCAGGAACCCGAGCGCCGCCGGAATGAACAGCGAGTCGGTACCGAAGTAGAGCCCGACCCCCACGACGATCACCGCGACGGGGACGGCTGCGTTCGACCGCTCGGCTTGACGCGCCTCCTCCCGTTCCGGGCGAGGGCGGCGGTACGGCCGCGGGTACTCCGGATAGCCGGCCACGGCCGGTCGGGCTCGGTGCCGGTAGATGAGCCCGCCGCTGCAGCGGCATCCGCACCACCGTAGCAGCGATACCAAGATGACCCCCCGCCACGGTGCTCGGCCCGTGCCCGAGCTGCTCACGAGGCCTGGCGGCCGCCCCGTCGGCCCTACGCCCGCCGGCCCGTCTCCCACGCCGACCCCGCACCGGGCGCTTCCCGAGCCTCCGGCGTTCCGGGGGCACCCGCTCTCCGCCGCGGGAGCGTGCGTGAACTGCGGCACCACCCTCGGGGCGGGCCACGCCGTCCCGCGGTGCTGGGAGTGCGGTCGGGGGCTCTGCTCGGACTGCTACTGGCGGCACGGCCTGGAGCCGGCGGACCACCGGTGCGCGGGATGCGCCGTCCACGGCGCCGCGCCGTCGCTCAGCGTTTCGGGCGGCCGCGCGGGACCTTCCGCCCCGTAGGCGCCTCCTCCGCTGGTCGGGCGCGGGGCGACCCGTCGTCGGCTAGAGCGTTCACCACGTCTCGGGGAGCGGCGCCGGCACGCCGGGCGAAACCGAGGGCTACGGGCCCGGTCGGGCCGTCCGCCTCCTCTCCGATGCCCGTCGGGACGCTGAGCGGGACCCCGGCGTCCCGGGCGAGCCGTGCCCCGACGGAATCGAACCGGTCCGGCCCCGGGCCTACCTCGACCGCCGCTCCGAGAAGCTTTGCGAGCGCCACCGCCGACGCCGCGGCCGTCGATCCGCCCGCATGCGCCAGCAGGCGCACCGGGAGCCCGTCGGGCGCGCGCGGGCTCGCCGACGGCGGTACGCCCGCCAGGACCAGATACGCCACCCCGAGCTCCCGCAGCTGCGGCAGGGCGAGCCCCTTGCCGAGCGTGTCGACCTCGACGACCGGGAGGAGCCGGGGGACGGACGTCGCCGCAGCGCGGACCTGCGCGAGCACGCCGGGTAGAACCAGCGTCGTGAACGCCCCGCCCCGGACCTGCGCGACCACGACCCCGACGCCGTGGAGTCCACGCGCCCGCGCGGCCTGCAGCAGCCGGGCCGGCTCGTCCTCGTCCGCGGAGGGGGAAAGGTGGAGGTGCGTCTCGCTCGTCAGGTCCGAAGCGTCGACGAGCGGGGGAGGGGTCCTGCCGCCGCGGCGGCGATCTCGCCGCGGTCCTCGCGCAGCTCGGGCGGGATCAGCGAGAGCCCGAGCGCGCGGTAGACCTCCTCCTCCGTCCGCCCGGCGATCCGCTCCTCTCCCCGGTAGACCCCGTACTCGTTGACCTTCAGGCCGTGGTCGCGCGCGAGCGACCGGAGACGGACGTTGTGGTCCTTGGAGCCGGTGAAATACTGCAGCGCGGCGCCGAACGCCTCGGGCTCGACCACGCGGAGGTCGACCTGGAGCCCGGAGCGGAGCACGACCGTCTCCTTCGTCGGCCCCCGCAGTCGGACCTCCCCGACGGCCGGGAGGCGGGAGAACGCGTCGAAGACCTTCTCCGGCTCTTCCGACGTGACGAGGATGTCCAGGTCGCCGACCGTCTCGCGCGCGCGACGGAAGCTGCCCGCGACGGCGATCGCGCGGACCGGGGCGCCCGCCCGCAGCCCGGCGACGATCGCCTGCGCGAGCGGCCAGACCGCCTCGAGCGTAGCCCGCGCCGGGGCCGGTCCGCTCGTTGCGGCGCCCGCCACCGAGCGGAGCTGGGCGATCCTCTTCTCGGCGAACCCCCGGACCCGGCGAGCCTCCCGGCGTCGATCGCGGCGGCGAGCGCCACCGGCCCGTCGACCCCGAGCTCGATCCAGAACCGACGGGCGGTCTTCGGGCCGACCCCGGTAAGCCGCATCAGCTCGAGGACACCGGCCGGGACCTGCCCGCGGAGCTTGTCGAGGTAGGCGAGCCTCCCCGTGCGGAGGAGCTCCTCGAGCTTCCCCGAGATCGCCTCGCCGACGCCCGGGATCGACCGGAGCTCCCCACGGGCCGCGATCGCCGCCAGGCTCTCGGGGAGCGCCTCGAGCGACCGGGCGGCCCGGCGGTACGCCTCGGGCTTGAACTTCTCGCCGAGCAGGTCGAGGAGGTCGGCGATCTCGGTCACGCGGGCGGCGATGTCGACGTTGGAGAGCCCGGTGCCGCTCACGGCTCCTCCGGGCCCCGGGCGTCGACCCACAGCCGCGTACCGGTCGCGCGAAACCCGAGCCGCTCGTACAGGCGCAGGGCGGGTGCGGCCGACTCCAGGACGAACAGTCCCGCGGGCGCGCCGGCACGTTCGGCCTCCCGGAGGAACGCGCCGACGAGCGTTGCGCCGAGGCCCCGGCCACGAGCCGTCGGCTCGACGAAGACCCCGCCCAGGACCCAGACGACGGGGAGCCGCACGGTCGCGCGGGCGACGCCGACGAGCCGGCCGGCTTCGAAGACCCCCCAGGCCGGTTCGGTCTCAAGGTCCAATCCGACGTAGCCGGCCAGCTCCCGGTCGGGTCGGCCCGCGGCGAGCCGGAGCACGGCGGGCCCGTCGGCTCCGGTTAGCCTTCGTGCGGTCGAAGCGCCGGGGCTCGGAAGGCCGCGCGGCCGGAGCATGAGCGTCATCCGCTCCGAGCGACGCCGCGGGGCGAGGCGGTCGAGCCGCGCGTCGGCATCGACCGGCACGACGGCGACGAACGGCGGGCGCGGGAACCGCTCGACGAGCCGGTCCGCGCGGGCGTCGGGGCGGTACCAGTGGACGACCGGCCGCTCCGGCCGCCCGAGCCAGACGAGCAGGTACCCGACCGTCTCCCCGGCGACGACCGCCGAGACGACCTGGGAGAGGTCGGGCCAACGCGCGACATCCCAGAGCATGTAGGCGTGCCCTACCGGGTCGCGGTCGCCCTCGCGCTCGAGCCACGGCCCGTCGATCCCCGGCCGCAGCTCGACCTCGCCGGGCACGGGCGGCGGAACGCAGGGGAGTAGAAACGCGCCGTGCCGGTGTCGCGCAACACTAAATCGGGCCATCCGCTCGGCCGTCGTCGTGCGCGCGCACCGCCCGTCCGCCGAGCTCCCGAAGCACCTGGAGGCGCTCTACGCACGCTTCCCGTTCGAGCGGTCGTACGCGGACGACCCGATCTCCGAGATCCGGCGCCTCGCGCCGGACCGCCGCCGCGCCGAGGTCGCCGCCGTCTTCGCGTCGACGCTCGCGATCGGCAACACGACCGCGATCCGGGGGGCGATCCGCCAGCTCGCCGCGCGGTGCGACGGCGACCTCGCCGTCCTGGTCGATCCGGCGCGCGCCCGCGAGCGGGCCCGTCGGCTGCGCGGCTTCCGCCATCGCTGGATCCGCGGCGACCAGCTCGCCTTCCTCGGCGTCGCGCTGACCGCCTACTACGCGCGCGAGCCGTCGCTCGAGACCGTCTTCTCGCGCGGACTGGAGGACGGGGGGTTCGCCCACGGCCTGGACGCCCTCGCTCGGGTACTGCGCGGCGCGGCGCTCCCGCCGGCCGCCCGGCGGCCCCCGCGGGGGTACGTCGCGCTGTTCCCCAGCCCGCTCGACGGCGGAGCGAGTGCGGCGAAACGCCTCACGCTCTTCGTCCGGTGGATGGTCCGCACGCGGTACCCGGACCTTGGCCTCTGGACGACGGTCCCGACCGGCGAGCTCCGGATCCCGCTCGACCAGCACGTCCACTGGATCGCCTACCACCTCGGACTGACCGCCCGCAAGAGCCGCTCGTGGGAGGCGGTCGAGGAGGTCAGCGAGGCGCTGCGCCGGATCGACCCGGTCGACCCGGTCCGCTACGACTTCGTCCTCTGCCACACGGGGATCTCCGGCGACTGCCCGAAGGAGCGGGACCTCGCCGTCTGCGGCCCCTGCTCGGTCCGACCGGATTGTCTCCTGTGGCGCGGCCGCGGACGCGCGGCATGAGCGCGCTCGCCGTCGACGCCGGGCTGCTCGACCGGATGCGGCAGGCCGGCCGGTCGTCGCCTGGACGCCGGCCGACCCTGTGCCCGACGGGCGGCACGGCCGCTCGGCCCGGACCGCCCGGCTGCTCGAGGAGGAGGCGCACGTCGTGGTCGTTGAGCGGAAGGGGATCACGACCGTCGAGGCGACCTCGGGACCGGTCGGCGCCCTGGTGCTGCTGCTCGAGGCGGACCGCCGGGGGAGCCCTGCGGCGCTCGGCGGGCGCAACGCCGGCCGCGACCCCGCGTTCCCGGACGGCTCGATCGTCGCGGCGTGGGGGGCGACGCCGGGCCGGTCGACTCCCGGCCGACGGTCCGCGACCTCGTCGAGCTCGCCCGCTACACGCTCCCGTAGCGGCGGGGCGTTCAGGACCCTACGAGCAGCCGCTGGTCGACCCGCAGACGGTGCACGCGTAGCAGGTGCCCGAGCGCATCATGATCCCGCCGCAGACGGCGCACGACGGGGCGTCCTCGCTGGTCCCGCCCGCCGGGGCGGCGTTCCGGGCGAACCCATCCAGCGGGCGCGTCTCGAACCGGACGGTGTGGGCCGGGGGAGGCGGGGCGCCGCCGTGGCCGTTGGCGTTCCCGTCGGGCGCCTCGAGGCCGATCGACCGCCGCTCCTCCTCCGAGAGGAACTCGAGGGCGAGCCAGCGGGCGACGTAATCCGGGATCGACCGCGCGAACCGGATCTTCGGGTTGTTCGTCATCCCGGCCGGCTCGAAGCGGAGGTGGGCGAGCTTGCGCACGAGGTCCTTGAGCGGGACGCCGTGCTGGAGCGCCATCGACATCGACAGCCCGAGCGAATCCATCAGGCCGTTGACGGTCGAGCCTTCCTTCGTCACGCGGAAGAAGATCTCGCCGACCCGGCCGTCCGGATACAGGCCGACCGTGACGTAGCCGTCGTGGCCGCCGACCTCGAAGTGGTGCGTCAGCGCGTGCCGCTCCGCCGGCAGCCGCTCGCGGGCCGGGCCGCGCGGGCCGGCGGCCGCCTTCGCGCCGGTGTCGAACGGCTGGGACGCCTTGCAGCCGTCCCGGTAGAGGGCGACCGACTTGATCCCGAGGCGCCACGCCTCCAGGTAGATCCGCTCGATCTCCTCGACGGTCGCGGTCGTCGGCAGGTTGATCGTCTTCGACGCGCCGCCCGAGAGGAACGGCTGCACCGCGCCGAGCATCTTGAGGTGGCCTGCCGGCTCGATCGTCCGCGTCCCGGCCGCCGGGGCGAGCGCGCAGTCGAAGACCGCGAGGTCGGCCGGCTCGAGCCCGGGGGCGCCCTCGATCGTCCCGGTCTTCTCCAGGTGCTCGAGGATGACGCGCCGCTCCTCGGCGTCGTAGCCGAGGGCGGTCAGGCCGTCGGGGACGGTCCGGTTCACGAGGCGAAGGATCCCGCCGCCGACGAGGTTCTTCGTCTTGACGAGGGAAAGCTCGGGCTCGAGGCCGAGCGTGTCGCAGCCCATCAGCAGCCCGATCGTGCCGGTCGGGGCGATGACGGAGATCTGCGCGTTGCGGTAACCCCACAGCTCGCCGGAGCGGACGGTCGCCTGCCACGTCTCGGCGGCGATCTTTCCGAGCGGGCCGATGCGCGCGTCGGTCGTGGTGATCTGCTCGGCGGCCCGGGCGTGCTTGCCCATCACGCGGAGCATCGGCGCCCGGTTTCGCTCGAAGCCGGGGAACGGCCCGACGCGGCGCGCGATCTCGGCGGAGGTGCGGTAGCCTTCGGCGGAGAGCATCGCGGAGACCGACCCGGCGAGGGCGCGGCCCGCGTCCGAGTCGTAGGCGAGCCCGTACTGCATCAGCAGCGCGCCCAGGTTCGCGTAGCCGAGCCCGAGCGGGCGGTAGTCGTGCGAGTTCTGGGCGATCGGCGCCGTCGGGTAGCTGGACGCGTCGACGAGCACCTCCATTGCGACGATCATCGTCCGGACCGCGGAGAGGAACGTCGCGGCGTCGAGCCGGCCGTCCTCGCCGAGGAACTTCATCAGGTTCAGCGAGGCGAGGTTGCACGCCGAGTCGTCGAGGAACAGGTACTCGCTGCACGGGTTGGAGGCGTTGATGCGGCCGGAGTTCGGGCACGTGTGCCAGTCGTTGGTGACGTCGTCGAACTGGACGCCGGGGTCGCCGCACCGCCACGCCGCCACGGCGAGCTTGCGCCACAGGTCGCGGGCGCGGTACTTCTCGGCGACGGCGTGGTCGGTCCGCTGGTACGTCGACCACGGTCCGTCGCGCAGGACAGCATCCATGAACGCATCCGGGATCCGGACCGAGTGGTTCGCGTTCTGGTAGGCGATCGACGCGTAGGCGGAGTCCGGATCCGTCCCGTCGAAGTTGGACGAGTAGCCCTCCCGGATGAGCGCGGCCGCCTTGTCCTCCTCGCGGACCTTCGAGTCGATGAAATCGACGATGTCCGGGTGGTCCATGTTCAGGATCACCATCTTCGCCGCCCGGCGGGTCGTCCCGCCGCTCTTGATCACGCCGGCGAGCGCGTCGAACGCGCGCATGAACGACACCGGACCCGACGCGATCCCGCCGCCCGCGAGCCGCTCGTGGCTCCCGCGCAGCGGCGAGAGGTTCGAGCCGGTCCCGCTCCCGCCCTTGAACAGGCGGCCCTCGCTCGTCGCGAGCGCGAGGATCGAGTCCATGTCGTCCTGGACCGACTGGATGAAGCACGCCGAGCACTGGGGCGGCTCACGGACCCCGACGTTGAACCAGACCGGGCTGTTGAACGCCGCCATCTGCTGGACCATGAGGTAGGTGAGGTTCTCCTCGAACGTCGACCCTTCGCCCGCGGTGTCGAGGTAGCCGAGCGACAGCGCCTGCTGGGCGATCCAGTGGCAGACGCGACGGATCATCCCGTCGATCGACGTCTCGCGGCGGCCGTCGATGATGCGGAAGTACTTCGACGCGGCGATGTTGATGCTCGTCTCCGACCAGGACTTCGGGGCGCGGATCCCCTTCTGCTCGAAGATCAGCTTGCCGTCGGCGGTCTTGATCGTCGCGTCGTGGGTTCTCCACTCCACGGTGTCGAACGCGGTCTTCCCCACGGGGGTGAGCCGGGCCAGCTCGATCGGCTCTCGGCCGGTGCGGACGGGGGGCCGCGCGGCGGTCTCCTCTCCAGGAACCGGGCGTTTCTTCGCAATTGCCATAACGGTGTTTCCTTGAGGGCTCGGCGTCAGCGTCGCTCCCGTCGCTCTAGGACCCCACGGGGTCTAAGCCGGGCCCGAGCGGGACCTGCAACGCCCTCGGGAGCCGGGCGTTCCAGGGGAGCCGATCACGGCACGGAGCGGCGAAAGCGCGGGAAAGAGCACGTCGAAAACCCTCCGAGGCGGGCCTACCACGACCCGGTATATCTGCGCTCGGTCTGAAAAGTCGGCGAACGCGCGTCGAACCCAGAGAATCCGTTACTGCGTAAGCGCCGAACGGGTCGGGGCCCCGCGTGCGTCCGCTGGACCGCCCGAGCGACCCCGGAGGCGAGGCGAAACCGCCGCGCCGGCTCACCGGGGAGCCGTCCGCGGCTCCGGCAGCTGCCGGATCCGCATCGTGCACGGCATCACGACGCCGCAGTCCCCGCAGAAGAGTCCTTCCTCGGCGACCCAGAGAAACGCTCCGCACCGTTCGCAGCGTCGGGGGTCGTCCGGGTCGTTGCGGCACGTCATCGGTCGCGGTTCGGCGGGCCCCGGGGCGCGGGGCGCCGAGGAGAAGAGGCTCGCGCGAGCAGAAAAGACAGTCGGGGATCGAGGGGCTCCGGTCGGAGCCCCTCGCAAAGGGGTAGGCGAACGCGACTCTAGGCGTTCTTCATCTTAGCGCGGGAGATGAAGCCCTTCTTGTCGAGGAAATACATGTAGCCGTCCGCCCGGGTGACCTTCTCGGTCCCGACGCGGCCTTTCTTTCCCGACTTGTTGAGCTTCGTCGGGGTCTTCCAGAGGTACCCGTCCTTCCCGAGGTAGTACAGGTAACCCTTCTCTCGCTTGACCTGCTCCTTGCCAACACGCTCCGCCATGGCTGTCCTCGACCGGCGAGAGAAAGGCCCCTCTATTTGAATGTACTCTCGGAATTACGGCGGAGAAATCGGTTTTCCCTGACGTAAAACGAGGCTCGGACGGACGTGGAACCGGTACCCGAGCGACGACGCTGACGGTACCGGAAAGACGGCGAGGTCGGCGGGTCGGCCGACGGCGATCGTGCCGGCGTCCTCGAGGCCGACCGCGTGGGCGGCGTTGACCGTCGCCGCCGTCAACGCCTCCGCCGGCGCGAGCCGGCCGGCGTGGACCGCGGCCGCGAGGACGCTGGGCATCTCCTCGACCCAGGTGCTCGGCGAGCAGTCGGTACCCAGGGCGACTGCGACGCCCGCGTCGACCAGCTCCCGAGCCGGGCTCCGCCGGGCCGCCGAGGAGGCGAACGCCGTGAGGGGGAGGAGCACGCCGCTGACGCCGGCGGCGGCGAGCCGGCGCCGGTCGGCAGCCGGGCTCGCGAGCAGGTGGTCCGCGCTGGTCGCGCCGAGGCGGGCCGCCAGCCGCGCCCCCCCGCTCGCCACGAACTCGTCGGCGTGGACCTTCGCCCCGAGCCCGAGCCGCTGGGCGGCGCGGAGGATCCGCTCGCTCTGGCGCGACGAGAAGAAGCCGGGCTCGCAGAAGACGTCGCAGAACCGGGCGAGGCGCCCCCGCGCCACCGCCGGCAGCGTCCGCCGGAGTATCGTGGTGACATAGCCGTCCGGGTCCCCCGAGAACTCCGGGGGGACCGCGTGGGCCCCGAGGTACGTGGGGACCAGCCGAAGCCCCGTCCGGCGCGCGAGGCGCCGGACGAGGCGCAGCAGCCGCAGCTCGCCCCGGTGCTCGAGCGCGTAGCCGCTCTTCACCTCGACCGCGGTCGTTCCCGCCGCTGCCATCCGACGCAGCCGCGCCTCCGTCTCCGCCAGCAGCCGCGCGTTGCTCGCCGCCCGGGTCGCCCGCACGGTGGAGAGGAGCCCGCCGCCCCGCCGGGCGATCTCGGAGTAGCTGAGCCCGGCGGCCTTGAGCGGCAGCTCGTCGGCCCGGTCGCCGGCGTAGAGAACGTGCGTATGCGCGTCGACGAACCCAGGCACCACCGTCCCCCCATGCCCCGGCACCGTGCGGCCCCCCGGTCGCAGCCGGACGCTCTGCCGCAGTTGCCGCTCCGGGCCGACCCAGACGACCCGGCCCCGGTCGATCGCGACGGCCCCATCGCGGACCACCGAGAGCTCGAGCATGGCTTCCCGTGTCCTGGGGACGGGCCCGTCCGCGAGCGTGGCGACCTCGGCGAGGTTGCGGACGACCAGCTCGGCTCGGATCATCTCACGGCTGGCGGATCAGATGGTCGAGCAGGTCCCGGGCGGCGGTCGAGCCAGCGAAGACGACCTTCGCCTCTTCTTCGAGGGGCTCGAGCTCCTTGTACCGGGCGGAGAAGTGGGTGAGGAACAGCGCGCCGACACCGGCGACCCGGGCGCACTCCGCCGCCTGGCGGGCGGACGAATGACCCCAGTCGTTTGCCTCCTTCTCCAGCGCCGTCGCCACCGTCGCTTCGTGGATCAGCACCGTTGCCCGGTCGGCGAGCTTGCCGATCGCCCCGGACGGGGCGCTGTCCCCCGAGTAGACGACGGAGCGGCCGGCCCTCGCCGGCCCCATCACCTCCTCCGGACGGACGACCCGGTCGCCGATCCGGACCTCCTCGCCGGCCTCCAGCCGAGCGAAGTCGGTCCCGTGGAGCCCGAGCGCGTGTGCGCGGGCAGCGTCGAAGCGGCCCCGCTTCGGAAGCTCCTCGACCCGGTAGGCGAGCGCGGGGACGGGGTGATCAGCCCCGGCGGTCCGCACGGTGTAGCCGTCCAGCTCGACCGAGTTCCCGGGGGAGAGGGCGTGGACCTGGACGGGGAAGCGGAGCTGGAAGTAGCCGAGCCGGAGCGCGCGACCGACCATCTCCTCGGCGTCCGGCGGGCCATAGATGTCGAGGGGAAGCTCGCGGTTGTTCAGGCACATGCTCTGGATCAAGCCCCGGGAGGCCGAGGAAGTGGTCGCCGTGGAAGTGCGTGAGGAAGATCCGGCGGACCCGCATGAACGAGGCGCTCGACTGGAAGAACTGACGCTGCGTCCCCTCGCCGCAGTCGAGCAGGATCAGCTCCCGCTCCAGGTCGAGCGCGATCGCGCTCGCCGACCGTTCCTTCGTCGGCCAGGACCCGGCGGTTCCCAGGAAGGTGAGCCGCATCGGCTCCGCCAGCCACCCGTCCTAAAAAGCGGGGAGGCGGCCGGCCCGTCCGCGAGGGCTGACGACGGCTCCGGCGGAGCCGGCCCGGCCCGGAACCCCGAGGCGAAAGGGGAAAAGGGGTGACTCGTTCAAGCGGCGATGGTCAACTGGGCGAAGGTCCAGCAGCTCCGCTCCCAGGGGCAGAGCTGGAGCGCCATCGCGAACGACCCGACGGTCGACTTCCACCCCGACGCCTCCGCGGGCGACCCCGGACGGGCGCTCCGCGCCCTCTACCACCGTTCGGGGCGCAAGGCAGCGCAGGCCGCCTCCCAAGAGGCGTCCCCGTCCAAGCGGGTCCGCAAGGAAGACCTCGAGCGCAAGTGGACCCTTACGCGGATCGGCTACCTGCTCGTTTCGACGGTCGGCCTCTGGACGCTCCTCGCCTACGTCGCCCCCTCGCCGGTCGGGGTGCTCGTCCCGGCGATCCCATACCTCGCCCTCGTGCTCGCAGGGGTGGCGTTCGTCCTCATCTATGTCCTGTTCCGCCGGACCGAAGGTCGGCGGTGGACCCCCGTCTACCGGACGACGGTCATCGGCGGGGTGATCCTGGGGTTGGTCGTCGCGGGCACCATCGGGCTCGCCGGCGCCCTGCTCTTCGGCTGCCCGTATCTCCCGCCCGCCTCCAGCCTCAGCGCTTCGGGCGGCTCCGGCTGGCAGTCGGGCCCGATCACCGCGTGGCACGCCAACGGCGATCCGGTCGTCTTCTTCTACGGGGCGACGTGGTGCCCGTACTGCTCGGCGAGCAGCTGGGCGATCTACAAGGCGCTCACCGCGTTCAGTTCGGTGACGAACGCCCAAACGGACCATTCGAGCTTATCCGACGTTTATCCCGGAACGCCGGAGGTCGTGCTGGAGTACCTCCAGCTCGGCTCGAAGAACGGCCACGCGCCGGCGGTCGACTTCCAATCCGTGGAGGACACCTCGGGGGCCGAGCCGAGCTTGGCGCCCACCGCGAGCTGCTACCAGCAGGCATACGTCACCTCCTACTCGACCGGGATCCCGTTCCTGGTCGTCAACGGCCAGTACATCCACGGCGGCTCCCTCGTGCCGCCCTCGAACCTGTCGACATGGAACTACCAAAACGGCAGCGGCGGGCAGTCGACGGTGCTCAGCTCGGTGAACTCGGAGGCCGGGGTGCCGTGGTCGAGCATCGAATGGCCGGCCTGGCGGATCATGACGTACATCGTGAAGGCGCTCGGGGACACCTCCACCACCGCGCTCGCGAATCTCGCGAGCGAGTACGGCTGGACGAGCGCCGACAAGACCCACGTCGCCCAGCTGCTCAGCTGACGCCCGGTCGATCGTGAAGACCGAGACGGTACGGTCGGTCGTCTTCCTCGCCGGCGGCCTCGGGCTCCTGGTCGCCCTCTTCGCGACGGCGGAGTTCTTCACCGCCTCGCTGCGGAGCGTCTGCTCGATCAACCAGTTCTTCTCGTGCGCGACGGTCGACCGGAGCGGCAAGACCTCCACGCTCGGGATCCCGGATTATCTGTGGGGCGTCGTCGGCTTCCTCGCCCTCCTTGTCGTCGCCGGCGTCGCCGAGAGGAGCCCGAAGGACGTGCGGCCCGCCTACGTGCTGGCCGGTCTATCGACCGCCGCGGTCGGACTGTCGGGCTACTTCATCTACGTCCAGCTCGCCGAGGTCCACGCCCTCTGCATCGTCTGCGCCAGCGCCGAGACGCTCGGCGGGATCGTCTGGCTCGCCGCCCTGGTCCTCGCGGTGCGGACGAGGCGTCGCAGGGCGGGCTCGACCGACAGAGGTCTTTCCGGCGGACCGGCAGGCGACACGAGCTGAGCCGGGGCGCCCCTCCGGCCGGCCCGAACGTCCCCGAAGGAGCCCGCTCGGGGGACGATTTTCGATGGGACGTTATATACCGGACCTTTCTCGGCCGCGCGGGTTTCCGAGATGGTGGACGCGTACGCCAGCCTGGCAGCGGGGATTGCGATCGCGGGTGGGCTCATCGGCACGGGCATGGCCCAGTCCGGGATCGGCGCCGCCGGGATGGGGATCATCGCGGAGAAGCCCGAGAAGTTCGGCCAGGTCCTCTTCTTCTTCGTGATTCCCGAGACGCTGTGGATCATCGGCTTCGTGCTCGGGATCATCCTGCTGCTCGGGGTCATCTAGGCCCGTCGAGCGACCCGCGCATGTCGCTCGAGAGCCTTGTCGAGGAGATTCGCGCGCGCGGGGACCACGAGCTCGCGGCGGTCGCCCGGCAGGGCGCCACGGAGCTCGCGACGGTCGCCTCCGAGCGGGAGTCCCGCGTCAGTGCGATCCGCTCCGACTCCGTCAAGGCGACGGACGCCGATGTCGCACGGGAGCGCGCACAGCGGATCGCCGCGGCGCACCTCGCCGCCCGGCGCGCGCTCTACGAGGCGCGCGAGGAGCGCCTCGACCGGGGGCTCGCCGAGACCCGGGTCCTGTTCGTCGACCTCACCGGGACGCCCGAGTACGCCGCGATCCTGCGGCGCATGATCGCCTCCGCGACCGACCGCCTCGGCCGGGGTGTCCGAATCTCCGGCCGTAGCGAGGACGCCGCGCTCCTCGGGCGCCTCGCCGGCAAGTCGTTCGACCCGACCCTCCGCGCGATCGTCGGGGGAATCGTTGCGGAGACGGACGACGGCCGCCGCCGCCTCGAGCTGTCGTTCGACGAGCTGCTGCGCCAACGGGCGGACGCGGTCCGCGCCCTCCTCTCGTAGGCCGCTCGAGCGATGGCCGGCTCTCCGTACGCGAGTGCGCTCGGCCGCCTCGGGCCGGAGTTCACCGCCTTCCTGCCGAAGGAGACGTACCAGACGCTCCTCACGGCGAAGGACCCCGGCGACCTCGCCAAGCTGTTGGAGTCGACGCCGTATGCCGACGACCTCGCCCGCGCCCGCACCACGCACCCCGGGACCGGGATGCTCGAGGTCGCCGTGAACCGCACGTTCGTCCGGCGGAACCGCCACGCCTACGACGCGACGCCGTACGCCGGGCGGCGCGTCGTCGCCGCGTACCTCGGCCGCTGGGACATCCAGAACGTCGAGCTGATCCTGAGCGCGAAGGCGCAGGGCCGCCTGCTCTCCGAGACGGAAGACCACCTTGTCTCGAGCCGGGACATCCCCGCCGGCCTGTACGCGGGGGTGATGACGCTCGACGACTTCCGCGTCCTCCTCGCCCAGCCGTCGCTCGAGGCGACGGTCGCCGCGCTCGCCCAGCACGGCTACGGCGCGACCGTGCTCCCGCTCCTGGAGGCGTTCGAGCGCACCCACGACATCTTCCCCGTGATGGGCGCCCTCGACCGCCAGTACTACCACGACGCCGCCGAGGCGGCGCGCTTCTTCCAGGGGGACGAATGGGTCGTCCGCTCGCTGCTCGCCAGCGAGATCGACGTCCGCAACGCCCTCCTGCTGCTCAAGGGGAAGCGGGGCGATGTCCCGCTTCCGGAGCTGCTCACCCGCTGGGTCCGCGGGGGCGCGCTCACCGAGGAGGCCGCCGCCGACCTGTACTCCTCCCGCGGCGTGCCGGAGCTCGCCGAGCGGCTCGCCGAGCGGTTCCCCTCGGCGACCGAGGGGACGGCGGAGTTCCAGGACGGCGGGAACCTGAGCGGCTACGAGACGGCGCTCCAGCGGGACCGGGCGGCGCGCGAGCTGAAGCGGTTGCGGACGTACCCGCTGTCGCTCGCGGTGATCTTCGCCTACCTGCTGCGGAGCGAGATCGAGCGCGGGGACCTGCGGCGGCTCACCTTCGGCAAGCTGTACGGCCTCCCGAACGAGCGGCTGGAGCGGCTGCTGGTCGCGCCGGCGCTCTAACGCGCCGGAACCGGATGCTCGGCTACGGCCGCGGGGTCGTCGCCGGGCCGTCCAGGCGCCCCTGCGCGTCCACCGACGGGACGGTGTGGGTCCGGGCCGCCCCGAACGGGCGGAACGGGCGGCCGTTGCCGCTGTAGAACTTCGAGAAGTACTCGACGAAGATCAGCCGCGCCCCCTGGATCCCCGGCTCGAAGACGCCGAGGATGACGTTGAACCCCTGGCCGACGACCAGGATCACGACCCCGACCAGGATCCACACCGGGGCGAGCGGGCCGCCGGTGCGCACCTGGCCGACCGCGATCGTGTTGATCACCAGGGCGAGGATGACGCTCGCGAGCAGGATGCCGACCAGCCGCATGTACGACAGGATGTGGCTGATCACCTCGAGCAGGCCGAGCATTCCGGTCTGGATCCCCTCGCCACCGATCAGCATCGCGAGGCCGCTGCCGACCATCGCGTACCAGGCGTAGTCGATGGGGTGGGTCGCGGGCGCGAGAGTGTGGTGGATCAGGCCCAGGCCGGTGAACGCGATCCCGAACGCGAAGAGGATGCCGCCGCACTTTGCGACGACGCCGCGGGGGCGGTGGTGGAAGTACTCCTTCAGGGCCCCGAACAGGAACCCCAGGACGACCATCCCGAGGCCGACGTATCCCGCGAACAGCAGCAGCTTGCCGACGTCCTGCTGGCTGTCGGGCCGGACCACAGGGTTGTAGCCGAAGAGGAGGTGGAGCACGTCGAAGCCGAAGAACTGGTCCCAGAACAGCCCCAGCCCGATGGCGATGACGCACCCCGGGAGCAGCGCCCAGGCGAGCTGCTGCATCCCCTTCGGGCCCATGATCATCTTCACGAAGTTGCGGCCGGATCTCGGCAGGTGCCGGGCGCCGGGGAAGCCGGCGATCATCCACAGCGAGATGCCGAGGATGACGAGGCCGTAGCCCCAGTCGCCGAGCATGAACCCAAAGAAGATCGGGAAGACGATCGAGAAGACGAGGGTCGGGTCCCACTCGGTCGCCTGCGGCAGCGAGTAGAACCGGATGAAGAACTCGAACCGCCGGACCCGGCCGGATTCGACATCATCGTCGGCGGCTCCTCGCTCGTCGGCACCTGGGTGAAGTGGACGCGACCCCCGCTCGCCTCGGTGACGACCTTCTGGAGACGCGGGACATCCCGCTTCGGGACCCACGCTTGGAGCGCGAACGCCGCTCCGCTCGCGCCGAGCCGCGTGAGGACCTCCGCCTTGCGGTTCTCCACGTCCAGCGCCTCCGCGACCGCCGCGATGGTCGGGTACCGCTCGCGGGCGATCGCCGCCAGCCGCTCGCGGATCTCTGCTTCCCTGCGGTCGATCTCCTCCCGGCGCGCCCGGCCCTTCGCCCGCTCCTCGGCCGGCGTGCCCGCGAGGTCAGGGAGCGCCGTGAGCCGGATCCCCTCCCGCTGCGAGGCGGTGGAGAGCGCTTCGCCGGCCGAGGCGCGGCCGACGACGAGGAACCGGACCGTCTCCGCGCCGGGCGCGGCGAGCAGCGTCGCGTCGGCGGAGGCGGGGAGTGCGGCGCGCAGCCCGGCGAGCGCTCCGGCCGACCCTTCACCGTAGAAGCCGAGGACGCTCTTCGAGCGCAGCAGGTCGAGCCGGTCGGGGTAGAAGTCGAGCTTGCCGAGCAGCGCGTCGGTGTCGTCGAGGGCCTTGCGCTCGGTCAGGAGCCGGTCCTGCTCGCGGACGAGCTCGCCGACCTCCGCGTCGACAGGGACGGTGCGGGCGAGCGCGAGCACGGCGTCGACCGAGGCGAACCGCCGCGGCGCCGGCACGGGGACCGGGGGCAGGTGGCCCAGGAGGCCGCGGAACCGCAGCGTCTCGTCGCCGACCCGCCGGGACGTCTCCGAGCCGCGCTCGGGGCCGAGCTCGGCGAGCGCCGCGGAGGAGAGCGGCTCGATCTGCGCGACGCGCAGGTCGTGCAGCACGGTGAGGATCCGCTCCTCGTCCGACCGCAGGCCGATGACGCCGACCTTCTCCATCGGGACCGGCCGCAGCACCATCGTCCGCCTCCGGCCCTGCTCAGGCTGTCGAGAACGGGTCCAGCACGGCCGCGACGATCTCCTTCTCGCGGTCGGCCGGGCGCTTCTCCTTGCTGGTGCGCACGGCGTCGGCCGCCTTCGCCCCGTCCCGGCGGATCGCCTCCGCCTCGCGGTCCGCGGCGGCCCGCGCCTCCTCGAGCCGGTGGGTCCGCTCCGTTTCAGCCTCGGCGGCGACCGCCTTCACGGTCGCGTCCGCCTCGTCGCGGGCGCGGGCGAGCCCGGCGTGCGCCTGCGCGCGGGCCTCGGCGAGCTTCGCCTCCCACTCGGCTTCGACGGCCTTGACCCGGCGGAGCGCCTCGACGGTGGCGACGTCGCCGGCGGTCGTCGTGGCGTCGGTCACGGTCCCTGGCCTCCGAGGAGGCGGGCGGCGACCACCACGAAGACGGCGAACGTGGCGAGCTTCCAGCCGATGCTGGCGGCCCAGAGGAGCGTCATCCGGCGGACGGCGAGCTCACGCGCTGGCAACACCTTCCCCCTCCTGCTCCAGCTTGCGCTTGACCGTCTTGAGCATGCTGAACGCGTCCCGTTCCATCTCGTCGAATCGGAACTTGATGTAGCGGACGATCCCGTCGAGCCGGGGGACGAGCACGTTCTCAATCGCGCTCGCGCGGCGCTTCGTCTTCTCGATCTCGCGCAACAGGCGCCGCAGCGCGTTCTCCTTCTCGGCGATGCCGAGGACGACCTGGTAGATCTGCTGGAAGCGACGGACCGCCTCGTCGACCGAGGTCGGCAGGTCGAGCAGCGAGACGGCCGGGAGCGGCTGGAAGCTGCCGCCGTCGACGCGCGGGGTCCGGACCCCCATGACGTTCTTCGTGGCGACGGCGACCGCCGGCACGTCCGGCAGCAGCATCGCGATGTTCTCCAGGCGCGTCGGCCCTTCGATCGTCTCGGCGAGGCGGATGGCGGCGTAGCCGCGGGCGATCCGCTCTCGGAGGTCGCCGCGCAGCCGCATCGCCTCCCGCGAGATGCGGAAGAATTCGGCGATCAGCGCCGAGCGCTTGAGCTTCAACAGCTTGAGCCCGCGCTTCGCCACGACGATCCGCCGCCGCGTGCGGAGCAGCTCGAGCCGGGTCGGACGGACGTTCTCGACGGCCACGACCTCGCGTCCCCTGCGCGCTAGAGGTCCGCGACCGGCGGGTGGGCGCGGTACTGCTCGATGAACTCGGGTCGGATCCGCTTCAGTTCCGAATCGGGGAAGTCGGAGAGGATGTCCCAGGCGAGCCCGAGGCTCTCGTCGATCGTCCGGTCCTCGTCCAGCCGCTGGGTGACGAACTCGCGCTCGTAGCGGTCGGCGGCCCTCAGGTAGAGCCGGTCGACCGCGCTGAGCGCCTCTTCGCCGACGATCGCGGAGAGGGCGCGCTGGTCCTTGCCCGTCGCGTAGGCGGCGAACAGCTGGTCGGAGACCCCGCGGTGGTCGTCGCGCGTGCGGTCCTTGCCGATCCCCTGGCCCATCAGGCGCGAGAGGCTCGGCAGGACGTCGATCGGCGGGTAGATTCCCTTCCGCTGGAGGTCGCGGCTCAGGTACACCTGTCCCTCCGTGATGTAGCCGGTGAGGTCCGGGATCGGGTGCGTCACGTCGTCCGCTGGCATCGTGAGGATCGGCAGCTGCGTGATCGACCCCTTGCGGCCGCGGATCTTGCCGGCCCGCTCGTAGATCGTCGCGAGGTCGGTGTACAGATACCCCGGATACCCCCGGCGGCCCGGCACCTCCTCCCGCGCGGCGGAGACCTCGCGGAGCGACTCGCAGTAGCTCGTCATGTCGGTGAGCACGACGAGCACGTGGAGGTCCTCCTCGTAGGCGAGGTACTCGGCCGCGGTGAGCGCCATCCGCGGCGTGACGACCCGCTCCATCGACGGGTCGCTGGAGAGGTTCAGGAAGGCGACCGTCCGCTCGAGCGCGCCGGTCGTCTCGAACTCCTTGAGGAAGAAGTTCGCCTCCTCGCTCGTGATCCCCATCGCGGCGAAGACGACGGCGAACCCTTCGCTCGAGTTCCGCAGCTTCGCCTGCCGGACGATCTGCGCGGCGACCTGGTTGTGCGGGAGGCCGGCGCCCGAGAAGAGCGGCAGCTTCTGCCCACGCACGAGCGTGTTGTTGACGTCGATCGTCGAGATCCCCGTCTGGATGAACTCGCTCGGCTCCTCCCGCGAGTACGGATTCATCGCGTTCCCGACGATCTCGAGGCGGGTCGAGCTGACGATCTTCGGCCCGCCGTCGCGCGGTTCGCCGAGGCCGTTGAAGACGCGGCCGAGCAGCTCGTTGGAGACGGCGAGGGTCGCGACCTCGCCGAGGAACTTCACGCTCGTCTGCTCGAGGTTGAACCCCATCGTCGGGCCGAACACCTGGACGATGGCGAGCCCCTTGCGCGAGTCGAGCACCTGGCCCTGGCGCCGCTCCCCGCTCGGGAGCGTGATCTCGACGATCTCGCCGTAGGCGGCGTTGTCGACCTCGCGGACGAACAGCAGCGGGCCGGTCACCCGGTCGACGGTCCGGTAGTCGATGGGGACGTCCGAAGCGGCCGGGGCCCCCTTGGCCCCCTTCGCGCCCTTGGCGGCCATCAGCTCGTCCCTCCGCCCGTGACGGCGGCGACGGCGCCGCCCAGCTCGAGCTCGATCTGGTCGAACTGGCTCGCGAGCTCCGCCTCCGGCACCCACTTCATGCGCGAGAGCTTCGTGCGGACCGGCAGCTTCTGCAGCTGCTGGACGGTCGCGCCTTTCTCGATCGCCTCCTGCTCCCGGTCGCCGAAGCTGAGGATGGCGCGGAGCATCCTCAGCTGCTTTTGGATCGAGGTGAACGTGTCGACCGGGTCGTAGGCGCTCTGCTGGAGGTAATCCTCGCGGAGCATGCGGGCGACGTCCAACGTCGCCTTCTCCCGCTCGGGGAGCGCGTCGACCCCGACGAGCTGGACGATCTCCTGCAGCTCGGCCTCCTTCTGCAGGGTCGCGAGCGCGCGCTGGCGCAGCGCGACGAACTCGCTGGAGAGCTCCCGGGCGTACCACGGCGCGAGGTCCTGGACGTAGAGCGAGTAGCTCTGCAGCCAGTTGATCGACGGGAAGTGCCGCCGCGCGGCGAGCGAAGCGTCCAGCGCCCAGAAGACGCGGGCGACGCGGAGCGTGTTCTGGCTCACCGGCTCGGAGGTGTCGCCCCCGGGCGGCGAGACGGCGCCGACGACGGTGACCGAGCCCCGTCGTCCGTCCGGCGAGAGTGTGACGACCCGGCCCGCGCGTTCGTAGAACTCGGCGACGCGGCGGCCGAGGTACGCCGGATACCCTTCCTCGCCGGGCATCTCCTCGAGCCGCCCGGAGATCTCGCGCATCGCCTCGGCCCAGCGGCTGGTCGAGTCTGCCATCAGCGCGACGTCGTAGCCCATGTCGCGGTAGTACTCCGCGATGGTGATGCCGGTGTAGACGCTCGCCTCGCGGGCGGCGACCGGCATGTTGGAGGTGTTGGCGATGAGCACCGTCCGCTCCATCAGCGGCTTCTTCGACTTCGGGTCGACCAGGTGGGGGAACGTGGCGAGCACCTCGGTCATCTCGTTGCCACGCTCGCCGCAGCCGACGTAGACCACGATGTCGGAGTCCGCCCACTTTGCGAGCTGCTGCTGACACACCGTTTTCCCGGATCCGAAGGGTCCTGGAATGCACGCAGTCCCCCCTTTCGCGAGGGGGAAGAAGGAGTCAATCGCCCGCTGGCCGGTGATCAGTGGGATATCCGGCGCGAGCTTCTGGTTCACCGGGCGGGGTACGCGGACGACCCAGCGGTGCGCGAGGTAGAGCGGGGTCGCGCCCGCGCCGGAGGCGACCGAGCCTATCGTGTCGCGGATCGTGTAGGTTCCGCTCGAGAGCTGCTTCAGAGTTCCCCGGACGCCGGGCGGGACGAGGATCTTGTGGAGGATGAGGCTCGTCTCCTGGACCGTACCGAGGATCGTGCCGGGCGCCACCTCGTTGCCGACCTTCGCGGTCGCGGTGAACTCCCAGCGCTTCTTCTCGTCGAGCGGCGGAGCGACCGTCCCTCGCGTGATGAAGTCCCCGACGCCCTTCTGGATGACGTCCAGCGGGCGCTGGACCCCGTCGTAGATCGAGGTCAACAGTCCGGGGCCCAGCTCCACGCTGAGCGCCGCCCCGGTGTTCTCCACCGGTTCGCCGGGCCGCAGGCCGGTCGTGTCCTCGTAGACCTGCACGGTCGCCGTCCCGCCGACCAGGCGGATGATCTCGCCGACGAGGCCGAGCGTGCCGACCCGCAGCACGTCGTACATCCGGGCGTTCTCGAGCCCCTCAGCGATGACGACCGGTCCCGAGACCCGTGCGACGACGCCCGCCACGAGCCCCTCCTAGTTCGCCGGAGCGAGCGTGACGCCGAGCACCCGCTTGGCGAGCGCGTTGATGCTCTCGGTCTCCTCGGCCGCGCCCGGCGTCGGGACGAAGACGACGAGCGGACGCAGCGAGGCGTCCGCGTGGGCGCGCTGGGTCTCCGAGAGGCGGGGACGGATCGCCTGGCTGGCGATCAGCAGGCTGTAGCGGTCGTTGGAGACCGCCTTTTGGAACTCTGAGACACACGTCTCCGCGGTGACTTCGACGACATCCTGGAGGCCAATGAGCCGGAACCCGATCGCGAGCTCCCGCTCGCCGAGAACGACCGTCCGACCGGAGAGAGGAGCGACCTCGGGCACGGCTTCGTCTGCGGGTTTCCTCCGTATTTAAGTGCTCCTCGCGCGCGTGCGCGCGAGGGGCTGGCCGGCTACCGGCGGCGCGCTTTCCGGTGTCGCGACGCGGCCGCTCGGAGGTCGTCGGCCATCGCGCGGACGAGGTGCCGTCGCCAGAGCGTCGCGTCCTCCCGGGCGACCTCGCGGGCCCGTCGCGCGAGCGCCGCCGGGGCGAGAGGCCGGGCCGAGCGCTCGACCTGCTGGCCGATGAACTCGAGCGTCGAGCGGTGCGCCCCGCCGGGCAGGATACGGTAGAGGAACTGAGAGTGGCGGGTCGGGCCGCCGATGTGGGTGTTCGTCCACGAGAGCGCGTGCGGGCGAAGCCGCACGAGGCGCGTCTTCGTCACCGTGCCGCGGGGGGTCCGCACCGTGTCGGTGAGCAGGAGCGTCCGCTCCGCGAGCCACTCGACCTTCCGGCTCCCGTCTTGGCCCATGCGGGCCGGGTCGTCGGGCCGGTAGTCGACCGCCCAGCGGTACGCCGCCTCGGCGCTCGCCGGCAGGGTCACGCGGAAGCGGTACTCGAACGCTACGAGCGGCACCGATGGCTCACTTGTAGGACGAGCGGTGGACGTGCTGCTCGTCGTCCGTGATGAGGATGCACTCCCCCTCGCACTCGAAGAGGCACGCCTCGCAGACGATGCACTCGGGGCCGTGGACGGCGAGCGACTTCTCGCCCCGGAACTGGAACTTGGCGGCGACCGCCGGGTCGTCGACGACGTCCGGCACCTCGCCGCGGGGGCGGAGCTCGAAGACGTTCGTCGGGCAGACGTCCAGGCAGTGCGAGCAGCCGGTGCACTTCGCGATGTCGATGTCGACCTGCACCATACGAGCCGCTCCGGCCTCGAGACGTGGCGGCTCTTAGCCTTGCGTCGGGCGCGGGGCCGCGGAACGGCTCCGTCCCGGAGCGTGGCGGCCCCCCTCCCGAGGGGCTCAACCCCTGCCGCGGCGATCCCCGCCCGGAGCGTTGCGTGGGAGCCCTCTGGCTCGGCACCAGCGGATGGGACTACCCGGAGTGGGTCGGCCCCGTCTATCCCGGGCGGGACGTAGCGGACAAGCTCCGGTTCTTCGCCTCGCGGTTCCCGATCGTCGAGGTGAACTCGACGTTCTACCGGCTCCCGGCCCCGTCGGTCGCGGCGTCGTGGGCCCGACGCACCCCTGCGCGCTTCCGCTTCGCGGCGAAGTTCCCCCAGACGATCACCCACGAGCGGCGGTTGGAACGGACGGACGAGGAGCTCCGCCGGTTCCTGGACGTCCTCGCCCCGCTCCGCACCACCGGCAAGTTCGTCGCCGCGCTGCTCCAGCTGCCGCCGTTCCTCCCGTTCCACGAACCGACCGTGCGGGAGTTCTACCGGTCGCTGCCGGAGGACCTCCCGGTCGCCGTGGAGTTCCGGGAGCGCTCCTGGCTCACCCCGGCGTCGTACGCCCTGCTCCGCGAGTTTCGCCTCGCCCACGTGGTAGTAGACGGCCCGCAGCTGCCGGTCGCGCTCGAGGTGACGGCGCCGTTCGCCTACGTGCGCTGGCACGGCCACGGGGCCCCGGTCTGGTACGACTACGCCTACTCGCGAGCCGAGCTGGAGGCGTGGGTGCCGCGGCTCCGCACGCTGGAGGAGCGGACGGTGGCGGTCTACGGGTTCTTCAACAACCACTTCCGGGGGGACGCGGCCGTGAACTGCCGCACCCTCTCCGAGGAGCTCGGGATCCCTCCGCCGCCGTCGCCGTTCCAGGGCCTCGACCCGCCGGCGGGGCCGGACGCCCCGCTCGGCCGCTAAGGCGCGCGCTCGACGACCGGCGCGCAGCGGACCGGGAAGTTCACCGACCGTGCCACGAAGCACTTCGCGTGCGCCGCCTCGTGCAGCTGCGTGGCGGTCTCCACCGACCCCGCGGCGATCGTGACGCGGGGATGCAGGGTCGCCGAGGAGAAGCGGCCCTCGCCGCCGCGGCCGAGCTCGAGCGTCCCCTCGGCGTCGTCGACGTAGGCGGTGACGACGACCCCGGCGTCCGAGCAGAGGTGCAGGTACCAGAGCATGTGGCACGAGGAGAGCGCGGCGACCAGCAGCTCGTCCGGGGTGTGCCGGGCCGGGTCGCTCCGGGGGCTCAGCCCGGAGGTCGCCAGGATCGGCGGCCTGCCGGCGACCTCGATCGTGTGGTCGCGGCTGTAGCCGCGGTACTCCCGGGTCCCCTCGCCGAGGTTCCCGGTCCACCGCACTGTCGTCCGGTAGAGGTGGGACGGCACGGCCGGAGCGGCGGGAGGCGAGAGATAAGCGTGCCGCGCGGGGCGGCGCCGGCACGGTTCGGACGCCGGGAACGCTCCGTTCTCGGCGCTGTTTCACCGTCCCCTGCGCGGCCGCTTTAGAGCGGTCCGGCGGCTCGGAACCGGCGGGGGTCGCGCGCATGTCCGTCTTGCTCTCGGTCGAGCCGGCGCTCGCGCCGGAGGCGTTCGAGCCGGTCGCCCCGGAGGAGCTCGTCGAGCCGCCGGTGCCCCTCGGCCCGCGTGACCGCGCCCCGCCCTCGCGCCCGTCCCCGGCGGCGTTCGCGGCGCCCCGGCCGGCCCGCCACCTGGCGCGGACGCGTCCGCTCCTCCCGGCCGAGCCGGCGCTCTTCCCGTGGCTCGCCCGCCGGTTCCTCCCCGGCGAGCTGACGGTCTGGGCCGGCCCGGAGTCCGCGGTCGAGCCGCTCTTGGAGATGCTCTACGTCGGCAACGCGCAGGCCCGCGGGCGGATCTCGCTGCTCGAGGGGGCGAACCGGTTCCATCCGTACCGCATCGGCGAGCTCGGCCGGGCGGCCGGCGTCGACGCGGGGGAGACGGTCCGCCGGATCCGCCTCGCCCGGGCGTTCACCGCCTACCAGATGGTCGCGCTCGTCGACCGCTGGCTCGCCGAGCTCCGGCGCCATCCGCCGACGCTCCTGGTCGGCCACGACCTCCCCGCGCTGTTCACGGACGACGAGGTCCCCGCGGAGGAGCAGCGCGGCCTCCTGCGCCGGATGGCCCGGAGCCTCGCCGACGTCCTCCGCCGGAGCGACGTGCCGCTCCTCCTCACGCTCGGGCCGGACGGCGCCGCCCGGTTCCCCGGCCTCGTCGACGACGGGCCGCGGTGGGCGGATTACGTAACGGTCGCCCGGGGGCCGACGTCGCTCCGCCTCCGCGCGCTGCGGGAGGACGCCCGCCTCACGCTCGTCGCCCGGTCGGCCGGCCAGCTCGGGTTGGAGGCGTTCGGCGGCGGCTCGTCCGCCGAGGAGGTGCTCGCGTGGGACGTACCGTCCCGACGTACCGTCAGGCGCTCGAGGAGCGGTTGAAGCGCTGGGACGCGTTCGCGCGGCTGCTGACCGACCCGGCCGACCGCGCCGCGTTCGAGCTCGTCCGCACCGGGGCGCGCCGGTACGTCGCGCAGGCGACGTACGTCGGGAGCCCGGACCTGCTGGAGGCGATCCTCCTCTCCGTACTCACCGACCTCGCCGGACGGGTCCGGCCCGAGCCGCCCGTCCGCTCCGCCCGCCGCTGACCGTGGCCGGGGCGGTCCCGGCGCCGGACGGCTGGCTGCTGGACATCACCGAGAGCGTCGACGGGCGCTCGGTCGTCCTCTGGGTGAAGGAGCGTGCGGGCGGCCGGGTCCACCGCACCGCCGTCGACTACCGGCCGCCGTTCCTCGTCACGGGGGCCCGGGCGGAGCTCCTCCCCCTCCTCGACCGTCTCCGCGGCGAGCCCCGCGTCGCCGCCGCCGAGCTCGTCGTCGGCCGCCCGTCGCTCTACGACCGGCGCCGCCGGCCGGTCGTGCAGGTCGTCCCGAGCGCGAACCCGGTGCGGCGCGGCCTCGCGAGGACGATCGACGCGTGGGGCGGCTACGCGGCGTTCACGCTGTACGACGTCGACCTCACCGCCCCGCAGCTGTACCATCTCGCCCACGGGCTGTACCCGTTCGCCCCGGTCGTCGGCCACGGCGCGGCGCTCGTACCGACCGAGCCGGCGGAGACGGTCTACTACGCGCCGCCGCCGCTGCGCGTCGCCCGCCTCGAGGTGACGCTCGTGGGGACGCGGCGGGGCCTGATCCCGCCCGTCGATGGGCGGATCGGCGCCGTCCGGCTCGGGAACGTGACGCTGGACGGGCCGGAGGAGGCGCTCCTCGGCGCGCTCGTCGCCGAGCTGGCGCGCGCGGAGCCGGACGTGCTGCTCACCGACGGCGGGGACGACTTCGACCTCCCGTGGTTGTACCGGCGGGCAGCGGCGTGCGGCTTCGGCCCCGGCACCTTCGCGCTCGGCCGGGAGGCGGTGCCGTTCGGGCCGGCGCGGCCGGCCCGCTCGTTCACCTCGTACGGCCGGGTCCTCCACCGCGCCGCGACGTACCCGGTCCCGGGGCGGTTCCACATCGACCGGGAGAACTCGTTCCTCTACGACGACGCCGAGATCGCCGGCCTGGTCGACGCCGCGCGCCTCTCGCGCCTCTCCCTCCAGACGGTCGCGCGGCAGTCGCCGGGGACGTGCTTCACCGCGATGGAGATGGCGCACGCCCTCGCGCAGGACGTCCACGTGCCGTGGAAGAAGAACCGGCCCGAGGAGTTCCGCACCGGCGAGAGCCTGGTCGCCTCCGACCGCGGGGGCGTGATCCTCCTGCCGCCGGTCGGCGTCCACGACCGGGTCGAGGAGTTCGACTTCGCGAGCCTCTACCCGCACATCATGGTCCGCAAGAACCTCTCCGCCGAGACGCTCGAGTGCCGGTGCTGTCCGCGGAGCCCGCTCCGCGCCCCCGGCCTCGGCTACCGCTCGTGCACGCGCCGGCGCGGCCTCATCCCGCAGACGCTCGAGCCGCTCCTCACCCGCCGCCTCGCCTACAAGGCGGCGCTCAAGGCCGGCGGGCTCGCCCCCGACGAGGCGCGACGGCTTCGCCACCGCGTCAAGATGCTGAAGTGGATCCTCGTGACCGCCTTCGGCTACCAGGGGTACCGCAACGCGCGGTTCGGGCGGATCGAGTGCCACGAGGCGATCAACGCCTACGCACGCTCCCTCCTCGCGACGCTGGCCGAGGACGCCGAGCGGAGCGGCTACCGGGTCGTCCACGGGATCGTCGACTCGCTCTGGCTCCGCCCTGTCGAGCCGGACCGGCCCCCCGACGCGGAGGCGTTCGCGCGGCGGGTGAGCGCGGCGTTCGACCTCCCGCTCGGCTACGAGGGCCGCTACCGCTGGATCGTCTTCCTCCCCGCGGTGACGCACGGCCTCGGGGTGCCGAACCGCTACTACGGCCTCTACGAGCACGGGGAGTTCAAGCTCCGCGGGATCGGCGGCCGGCGGCACGACACCCCGACGTTCCTGCGCCGGTTCGAGCGCGAGGTCCTCGAGCTGCTCCGCCGCGCCCCGGACGCGGAGGGGGTCCGCGCGCTCGTCCCGCGGGCGCTCAAGCGCGCCGACGGCTTCGCCGCCCGCCTCGCGGAGGGGGACTGGCCGGTCGAGGAGCTCCTGGTCGCGCACCGGATCGGCCAGGCGCCCGGCTCGTTCGTCACGTTCACCGACTCGGTCGCCGCCCTTCGCCAGCTGGAGGCGGCGGGGGCACCGCGCGACGCCGGCGAGACGGTCCGGTTCGTCGTGCTCGACCGCGCCAGCCGCTCGTGGCGCGCGCGGGTGCGGCCGGCCGAGCTCGTGGAGGGCGACGAGCGGTACGATGTCGGCGCCTACCTCGAGCTCCTCGCCCGGGAGGCGGAGACGCTCCTCGCCCCGTTCGGCGTCCGGCGCGAAGAGCTGCTCGTTCGCTGGGGGGCGCCGCCGCGGCCGGCCCGGGCGCCGTACCGCTCCCCCGAAGCGCTCGCCCAGCGGGCGTTCGCGCCGGACGGTGGGCGCACGTTTTGGCCTCCGCCCCCGTGAGCGGGGCGTGACCGCGGGCGCGGGAGGGTCGCGGAGCCGCCCCGCGCCGGGCGGCGCGGCCGGGCGGGCGGCACGGGCCGTTCCGGACGGCCGCCCGACCGCCGCCGGCCGCCGGCGCTGGGCCCAGGCGCTCGGCGAACGGGCGCGGGGCGCCCCGGGGGAGCTGCGCCAGACGGTCGCGAGCCTCCTCGGCGAGCTCGGGGGCCGCGACGCGGTCGCCGAACTCGGGCCGCTGCTGCACGACCCGTCCGACCGCGTCCGCCGCGCCGCGGTGCTCGCGCTCGGCCGCGCCGGCGGAGCAGGCGCCCGAGCGCTCGCCCGCATTCGAAAGTTCCTGGACGACCCGGCGCCCCGCGTCCGTGGCGCCGCAGCGATCGTCCTCGGCCGCCGGCGGGACCGCGCGAGCGTGCCGGCGCTCCTCGGGCGGCTGGAGGCGCCGGGGAGCTGGGAGAAGCCGTCGGTCGCCGTCGCGCTCGGACGGATCGGCGACCGGCGCGCCGTGCCGGCGCTCGCCGGCCTCGCGGCCAGCCCGCTGTCGTGGCTGCGCGTCTGCGCCGTGCACGCCCTCGGGGAGATCGGGGCGCCCGCCGGCCGCTCCGCCGTCCGGGCCGCCCTCGACGACCCGGCGTGGTCGGTCCGCGGCGCCGC
The DNA here is from genome assembly GCA_963719635.1 of uncultured Thermoplasmata archaeon. Classification (GTDB taxonomy): domain Archaea; phylum Thermoplasmatota; class Thermoplasmata; order Lutacidiplasmatales; family UBA184; genus Lutacidiplasma. Next base: position 189,578 of record CAVRCS010000005.1, read on the forward strand.
CGCGACGGCGGTCGGCGCGCTCGGCACCCACGCCGACGTTCCGCGCCTCCTCGCCCTCCTCGACGACGGGCATTCGTGGCCTCGCCGCGGGGCGGTGTACGCGCTCGGCCGACTGCACCATCGCGCCGCCGCCCCGCGGATTCGCGCGGCGCTCGCGGACCCGGCCGCGGAAGTGCGCCTGGCGGCGTGCTGGACGCTCGGCGAGCTCGGGGACCGCGACGCCCGGCAGGCGCTCGCGCAGATCGCCGTGAGCGCCCCGCTGCCGGCGTCCGCCGAGGAGGGGGCCGCCGCACCGTCCCCCGGAGCCCTCCCCGGACGCGAGGCGGAGCGGTTCCTGCTCGAAGCGGCCGTCGGGGCGCTCGCGCGCCTCCGCCCGGTCGGGCCTGAGCCCGCGGTCGCCGCGGCGATCGACCGGGCCGAGGGTCGACTGTCGCCGCAAGCGCTTACCCATCGCACGGTGCTCCGCGTGGAGCGACCGACGGCGGCCGAGGAGACCTCCACGCTCGCCGACCTGTTCGCGGCCGCCCGCTCGGGAGCACGGGCGTGAGCCGCCTGCGCGAATTCCGCCGCGCCGACGGCGAGCGGCTGTTCCAGTTCCTCAAGACCGAGTTCCCGGCCGAGGAGGCGGTCCTCGGCATGCGGGCGGAGGGGTTCCGCGACCTCCTCGCCCGCCTGTACCGCCCGGATATCCGGTTCGCGCTCGGGTTCCTGCGGCTCGTCCGCCGGTCGCCGTTCCATCTCTACGTGATCGAGGACGGCGGCGAGATCGTCGCGACGACGCTGCTGTCGTTCGCGACCCGCGCCGGCTTCGTCAGCACCGTCGTCGTCGCCCCCGAGCATCGACGGCGCGGGCTCGCACGGCAGCTGCTGGAGAAGGCGCGAGCGAGCACGGCGCGGCGCCGGCACCCGTACATCGCGCTCAGCGTCCTCGAGGAGAACGCGCCGGCGCGGGCGCTTTACTCCTCGATAGGGTACCGGACGCTCGACCGCCGGAGCTACCTCGTCCACGACCGCCCGGTCGACGTCGTCGCCCAGGACGTCCCTCCTTCGATCCGACCGTTCGCCCGGTCGGACGCGGACGCCCTCGCCGCGATCGCGCAGCGGGCGGCGTCGCCGACCGTCCAGGAGGTCCTCCCGGTCCGTTCCCGCGACCTGCTCTCGGGGTCGATCGCCGACCGCGTTTTCTCGGCGGAGACCGTCGGCTGGGTCGTCGACCGGGGCCGCGGAGCGGAGGCCCACGTCGCGGCGACGAGCACTCCGACGACCGACGCAGGCCACCTGAGCAGCCCGATCGTCGGCGACTCCGTCGAGCCTGCGCTCGCCGGGGCGCTCGTCCGCACCGCGGTCTCTTGGCTGGCGGCGCGGCACCCCGCCAGGGTCGTCGTGAGCGTCCCGGACACGAGCCCGAGGGCACGGGCCTCCCTGGAGGAGGCGGGGTTCCACGACGCGTTCGCGCTCCTCACGCTCTACCGGCCGAGCCGCTGAGCAGCCCCGCCGGGCTCCGGACCTTGACGTCTACCTGCAGCCGGCGGTCGTCGGCGGCGGCCTCGGGGACATCGACGAGGTGCTCGCCGCCGGTCGATACCTCGCCCGCGCCGGGTTCTCGCTCCTCGTGTACCGGCGGCCGGCAAGCCCCCTCCCGTCGTCGGTCGACGGCCCGTGGGCGTGGCCTCCGCACCGGCGTACGACCGTGCTGCGGCCCCGGGGACGGCTCGCGCTGACGGTGACGCCGGCGTGGGGCGTGAGCGCCGCCCCGCCCCGGGCGGGCGCCCTCGGGCGGCCCGGACCGTGGGCGGCAGAGACCGCCGCGATCGAACGGGCGTACGGCGCGACGCGCACCGCGCACGTCAGCCTGGAGGAGTTCGCGCGGACCCTCACCGTGCGCGCGGAGAACCGCGAGCGGTTCCGCGAAGGCGGCGTCCCGGCGAGAGAGCTCTCCCGGCGCCTGCGGGAGGCCGAGCGGCGGGGAGAGCTCGAGACGTACCGGAACGCGTTCCGCCGGTTCCGTGCGTTCGACCGGAAGAACGTGCTCCACCTCTTTGCGACGTTCGAGTACGACCGGTCGTTCTCGGCCGAGTTCCCGGAGGCGGTCCAGACGGGTCCGCTCTTCTCGGGAGCTCGCCGGGAAACCGTCCCCGCCGCCGCGCCCACGAACGATTGGGTCTGGTACGCGAGCCCCGCGAGCTCGGAGGCGATCGCTCCCGAGGTGTTGGCAGGGCTCGAGCGCGCGGGCTCCCGCGCCCGGCTTCTCGTCCGCACCCCGCGCCCGTGGAGGGTCGTGCCGGCCGACCGACGGCTGGACGTCGTGGACGCGCCGCTCGCCCCCGCGCGGTGGCGGAGAGCGTTCCACCGGGCCGCGGTGCGCATCGTCACGGGAAGCCGCTCCCTCCTCGAGGCGATCGAACTCGGGGGCCCGTTCCTCTACTTCAACGGGGTCGTCGGCCGGGGGGTGTCCCGGCGTCGCCACCGTCCGGAGAAGATCGTCCGGTTCCTGCGCCTAGCGCAGGACGGAGGCTGGCCGCGCGAGCTGCTCGGCGACCTCGCCAACTTCTCCGCCGGTCGCCGGGTCTCGGAGGTCGTCGCCCGCGCCGCGACCGGCGCCGGAGCGTGGCGCGCGTTCCCTCCCGTGCCGCGCCCTCGCGGGTTCGCCGCGGGGTACGGCGAGGCGGGCCCGGCGATCGTGCGGTTCGCCCGGAATCTCACGGCCACGGCCGACGCTCGTGAGGCGGTCGCCGCCGCTCGCGGCCGCTCGCACCGTTAAGCGACCGAACCTCCTCTCCTGCCCCCCATGGCGACGAGCGCAGCGAGCCCTCCGGCGGTCGCCCGCGCCCTCGTCGGCTCGGCGCTGGAGCTGCGTCGCGACGAGCAGCTCGTCGTGATGAGCTGGAACCACACGCTGCCGTGGGCCGCGGCGGTCGTCGCCGAGGCCCGGCGCGTTGGCGCGCGCCCGCTCCTGGTGCTGGAGGACGAGCCGGCGTTCTGGCGCGCGGTCGACTTGGCGCGGTCGACGTCCGGGTGGTCGACCCTCCCACGCACCACGCGGGCCGCCCTCCGGTCCGCCGACGCGCTGCTGTACTTCCCGGGTCCCGCCGACCGGCCCCGGATGCGCGGGCTCCCCCATGACCTGCTCGCGCCGCTGAGCGGCCACGACGACCTCTGGCTCGCTCCTCGGAAGCGGGCCGGGCCCCGGCGGCTCCGCTGCCTGCTCGGCTACGCCTCGGACGCCCAGGCCGAGCACTGGGGGGTCCCCGGAGCGATGTGGCGCAGTCAGCTCCTCCGCGCGATCTCCGAGGCCGACTATCCCGCCATCGCGACGGCCGGGCGGCGCGCCGAGCGGCTCCTCGCGAACGGCCGCGAGGTCCGGATCACGGGCGACGACGGGACCGACGTCCGCCTGCGGTTGCGGCGCCGCGCACCGTGGGTGGACGACGGCTGCGTGGACGCGCGCGACCGCCGCCGGGGAGCGGTCGTCGCGACGGCGCCCGCCGGCTCCGTCGTCGTCGCGGTCGATGAGCGGTCGGCGTCCGGCACCGCGGTCGCGAGCCGGCCGAGCTTCCTCTCCGCAGGGAAGGTCGAGGGGGGCCAGTGGGAGCTGGAAGGCGGCCGCCTGCGCAACTACTGGTACTCCGACGGGGCGGAGGCGTTCGAGGCGGAGTTCGCCGCGGCGCCGCGGGGGCGGGAGACGGTCGGCCTGCTCGGGCTGGGGCTGAACGGGGCGCTCGCCGCCGGGGTCCCGCACGCCGAGGACGAGGAAGCCGGAGCGGTGACGATCGCGATCGGCGGGAACTCGGTGTACGGCGGCGCGAACCGCTGCCGCTACCTCTCCTGGATCACGATCGGGCGGGCGAGCGTGGCGGTCGACGGGGTTCCGCTGTGTGACCGTGGCCAGCTCGTCTAGGCCCGGGCGCCGGCTCGGTCGCCGGTTCTTCGACCGACCGACCGTGACCGTCGCGCGCGCGCTGCTCGGCTGCCGGCTCACGGTGCGCGCCAGGGACACGACTCGATCCGTGCAATTGGTCGAGACCGAGGCGTACGTCGCCCGGGACCCCGCGAGCCACACGTACCGCGGGCCGACCCGGCGCAACCGGTCGATGTTCGGCGCTCCCGGGACGCTCTACGTCTACCGGATCCACCAGGTCGTCTGCGCGAACGTAGTCACGCGTCCGGGCGAGGCCGTCCTGCTCCGGGCGGGGCGGTCGCCGACGGCCGCTGGTTCCCCGGCGTCGGGTCCGGGCCGGCTCTGCCGTCACCTGGGCCTGACGATCTCGGACGACGGGGTCGACGTAACGACCGGTCGATGCGTCGAGCTGCGGACGAGCTCTCCGCAGAACGGGCACGTGGTCCGGGGACCGCGCGTGGGGATCCGTCGGGCGGCGGAGCGGTTGCTCCGGTTCGCACTCGCCGGAGACCGTGCGGTCTCGACGCCTCGGCCGGCGGGGTGGGACGTTACTTCAGCTTCGCCCAGCTGTAGCCGCGGCGCCGGGGGACGCCCCGAAGCCGCACGAGGCGCAGACGCCCTTCTGGCGGTGGTAGGCGTGGCGGCCGCACCGCCGGCAGATGATGTGCACGATCTTGCCGCCGCGCCGCGACGGAGTTCCCTTTCCCATCGAGAGCCTCCTACGGAGAGATGTAGACGACCGAGTCGCCGCGGACGAGGGTAAGGCCGGGGTGCGGGGTCACGGTCTGGTCGACGACCTCCTCCGCGGAGGAGAGGACGACGTTCAGGTGCTGGTCGTACGCGTCCAGGACCCCCCGGAACGAGCGGCCGCCGCGCGTGGCGACCAAGACCCGCTTGTGCAGGCTCTGCTCGAGGAGTTCGAGGGGCTTCATCGAGGGGAGCGGGGAGACTGGGTCGCCTTCTTAACTTTGCCGACGGCGGCATCGGCGCCCCCAAGAGGAGGCCTCCGCGCGAGGGCGGCGAGGGCCCGCCGCGCGGCGGGCGCCGGGTCGTTCAGGGCGCGGCTGCCGGCGATGAGCCGCTCGAGCCGGTCCACGACCGCCGGGACCGGTCCGGCGGCGCGCACCACGACCACGTGCCCGGGGGCGGCCGTCGCGAGGCAGCGCCGTACCACCGACTGGTCGAACCGGCCGACCCGCTCGTGCCGGGGCGCGAGCGAGGGCGGGTGGCGGACCGGGTCCAGGGACGCGCGGCCTTGGCGTGTCCGCGCCGCGACGCTCAGGTAGACCGTGACGTCCGCGAGGCCGAGCCGTCCCCGTTCGGCGAGGGCGCCGGCGTCGGCGACGAGACGCCGCAGCGTCGCCCGCCTCGCCGCCCCGACGGCGACGAGCCCTGCCGTGTAGGCGACCGGGTTCGAGGAAGTTCGTGTCGGAGACGACCGGGCGGCCCTCTTCCGCGAAGCGGCGCGCCTCGACGTACCGTTTCGCCTCCTCCGCGAGCAGCCGCCGCTCGAGAGCGAGCAGCTCGGGCTCGGAGGCGTACTGGAGCCGCGGCGCTCGCGCAAGCCGGTCGTACGCCTCGTCGATCCGCTCGGCACCGAGCCGACGGGCGAGGGCGGTCGCGACGGTGCTCTTCCCGACGCCGGACGGGCCGCAGAGCGCCACGACCAGGCCACGGGCGGGACGACCGGGCATCGGTCCGGGATGGACGGCGGGGGAAAAACACCCCCGGCGTGCCGGGGGCGCTATAGGTCGGACCCCCCTCGCCGCGTCGTGTCGACGCCCGCTACCCGCCACCGGTTCGGCGCCCGTGTCCTTGACTGGGGGCCGGCGGTCGAGGTCGCGCGCGAACTCGAGGCGACCGACAGCGACCCGGAGGGGGTCGGCATCATGGTCCGGAAGTCACGGATCTATCCGGTCCGGCTCGAGGACGTCCCGCTGAAGGCGGCCCCGCTCCTCAAGCAGGAGCTGCTCGCCGTCGGCGGCGACGCCGCCCACGCGCGGGGGATTGCCGACCACTCCGTCGGGAGCTCGCCGACGGTCCTCCTCGCGAGCTGGGCCCAGTACCAGCACCTCCTCCCGAAGCTCCGGCGGCAGCCGTTCGGGCTCAAGGAGGTCGCCGACGAGGTCGACCGGGCCCTGCGCGCATTCGCCGGCCGGGGGCCCGCCGAGTTCGCCGGCGCCCGTCGGCGCCTCTCCCTGGGCGCCCGCCCGCGGATCCTGGGGGTGGTGAACGTCACTCCGGATTCGTTCTCGGACGGCGGCCGCTTCCTCGAGCCGGCGGCCGCGGTCGCGGAGGCGGAGCGGCTGGTCGCGGAAGGGGCCGACGCCCTCGACCTGGGGGCGGAGTCGACCCGGCCCGGGGCGACACCCGTCTCACCGGAGGCCGAGTGGGCGCGTCTCGCGCCGGTCCTGTCGGCGGTCGTCGCCCGGGTCTCCGTGCCGATTTCTGTCGACACGCGGCACGCGTGGGTGGCGGCCCGGGCGGTCGACGCCGGCGCGGACATCGTGAACGACGTCGAGGGGCTCCGCGACGAGGCGATGCGGCGGTTGGTCGCCCGGACCGGCGCCGGGGCGATCGCGATGCACATGCGCGGCACCCCGACGACGATGCAGGCGGAGCCGACGTACGCGGACGTCCGCCGGGAGGTGTTCCGGTCGCTCGCGGACGCGGTCGACCGGGCCGTCGACGACGGGGTCGCTGCCGAGCAGCTCGCCGTCGACCCGGGGCTCGGCTTCGGCAAGACCGCCGAGCAAAGCCTCGAGCTGCTCGCCCACGTCGGCGAACTCCGCAGCCTCGGCCTCCCGGTCGTCGTCGGCGCCTCGCGCAAGTCGTTCCTCGGCTGGGCGACCGGCGAGACGGAGCCGCGGGCGAGGGTCGATGCCGGGGTCGCCGCAGCCGTCTACGCCGCCGAGCATGGGGTTGCGGTCATACGGACGCACGACGTCGGACCGACCGCGAAGGCGCTCCGGCTCTGGGAACGGATCGAACGGGCGCGTCGGCAGGCCCCGGGGACCCGGAAGGCCGCCGCGCCGCCGAGCCGGAGCTGTAGGCCGCCGTCCGCGGCCGGTTACCGCTGCGCGAACAGTACGGAGTTCTCGAGGTCCCGCCAGAGGACCTCGACCGTCCGGAACCCGCTGCGGCGCAACGCCCGACGGTGGACCTCCAGCGGGGGGTCGCCGTGGCTCGGGTGCTGGCTCTGGCGTCGCTTCCGCTCGGCGAAGAGCGGGCGCAGCTCCGGGTCGCGCTCGGCGTCCCTCCACCAGCGGTTCCAGCCGGCCCACCCCTTGTTCGGTCCGCTGGCGCGGAGGCGGACCTTGCGGACCTTCTCAGCAAGCCGGGAGAGCCCGTGCTCCTCGCGGCCCCACGGGAGACGATCGCCGTTGAGGACGACACCCCCGCGGCGGACGAGGTGACCGAGGTCGCTGTACACCCGCCGCAGCGGCCGCTCCTCCAGCCAGTGAAGGGCCGTCGTGCTGACCGCGGCGTCGAACCGCGGGACCGGGAGCGCCCGTTCCCATCCCGGGCTTCCGATCCGCTGGTCGACCCAGCGGAGCCGGCCGCCGAACGTCCCCAGGGCGCCCTGGCCGACGCGCAGCACGACCGGGTCGAAGTCGACCGCGACGCACCGAGCCTTTGGGAACCGGCGCAGGAGCCGGGCGGAGAGCGCCCCCGGCCCGCAGCCGAGGTCCAGCGCCGTGAACTTCGGTGGCATCGTCGCGGCGAGGACGTCCAGCATCGCCGAGAACCGTGTCTCGCGGGTCGCGTTGAACGACTCCTGCTGTTCCTCCCACCGCTGGTACCAGCGCTTCCAGTGGGCAGCCGACGCGCTCACGACCCCCCGGACGGCTCCTCGATGATACCCTTTCGCCCGTTCACGGGCCCGCGCCGTCGGTCGTTCCGGCGGGGAGGTCCTGTTCCAGGATCAGCGAGCCGACGTAGTCGCAGGCGGAGCAGTGGTACACCTGGCCGACGATCATTCCGGCGATCAGCGAGACCTTCGGCGAGCCGCAGACGGGGCAGACGAGGACCGTCTTACCCCGCGGGCGGCGCGGCATCGTCCTCCTCGTCGTCCGCCGGCTCCGCGGCGTCGTCCCCCGCGGGCGCGTCCCCGTCGGCGGCGGGCGCGTCCTCTTCCGGTCCGTCTCCGGGGGAAGGGCCGTCGTCGTCGGACGCCGCGGGGCTCGACTCCCCCGGCTCCGCGGTCGGTTCGCCCGGGGCGTCGACCGCGGGCTCGAGGACCGTCGCGTCGCGCACGTCATCGCCCTCGTCCAGGCGGATGACCCGGACGCCGAGGGTGTTGCGCGACTGGACGCGGATCCCGTTCACCGCGATGCGGATCGTGACGCCGTGCTGGGTCGTGACGAGCAGTTCGGAGGACTCCGTCGTCGGGAGGACGGCGACGACCTCGCCGTTGCGGTCGCCGGTCCGGATCGTCCGGACCCCCTTCGCGCCCCGCCGCGTCTCGCGGTAGTCGTCCGTCGGGCTGCGCTTACCGTAGCCGGTCGTCGTGAGCGAGAGCAGGGTCGGGTAGCGGACGCTCACCGGTGCCATCGCGACGAGGCGGTCGCCCTTCTCGCCGGAGAGGCGGACCCCGATCACGCCGTACGTCGCCCGGCCCATCGCGCGGACCTCCGAGACCGGGAAGCGGACGAGCTGGCCGGCGGCGGTGGCGAGGATGATCTCGGTCGCCTCGTCCGTGACGTGGGCGACGTCGATCAGCTCGTCCCCCTCCTCCAGCAGCACCGCCTGGATGCCGCTCGTGCGGATGTTCTGGAACTGCTCGAGCGCGGTGCGCTTCACGACGCCGCGTCGGGTGGCGAAGAAGAGCGAGCCGTTGCCACCGAGGCCCCGGAGGGCGAGGAGGGTCCGGACCCCCTCGCCGTCCTTGAGGCGCGGGAGGAGGTTGATCAGCGCCTTCCCCTTCGAGTGTCGGCTCCCCTCGGGGAGCTTGTACGCCTTCAGGCGGTAGACGCGGCCGAGGTTCGTGAAGAAGAGCACGTCGTCGTGCGTCCGGGTGAGGAACGTCCGCGTGACGATGTCCTCCTCCTTCGTCTCCATCTGGACGAGGCCGCGGCCGCCCCGCCGCTGGCGGCGGTACTGCTCGAGCGGCAGGCGCTTGATGTAGCCGTCCCGGGTGACGAGGACGACCACTTCGGTGTCGGGGATCAGGTCCTCGAGCGAACGCTCGGTGAACCCCGGCACGATCCGCGTCCGGCGGGCGTCGCCGAACTTCTCCTTGAGCTGGGTCAGCTCGTCGACGATCCATCCGTCCAGGCGCTTCGGCGAGCCGAGGACGTCGCGCAGGTCGCGCGCGAGCGCCTCCTTCTCCGTCTTCTCCGTCTCGATCGATTCGCGCTCGAGCGCGGTGAGGCGGGCAAGGCGCAGGTCGAGGATCGCCTTCGCCTGCTCGGTGGAGAGGAGGAACCGGCCCATCAGGCCGGCTTCGGCCGCGGCGGCGTCCTTCGAGCGGCGGATGAGCCGGATCACTTCTTCGATGTGGTCGATGGCGGTGAGGAACCCCTCCAGCAGGTGGAGCCGCTCCTCGGTCTTCTTCAGGTCGAACGTCGCCCGCCGGTGGAGCGTCTCGCGGCGGTGCTGGAGGTGGTGGAGGAGCAGCTCGCGCAGCCCGAGGACCTTCGGACGGCCGTCGACGAGGCAGAGGTTGATCACGCCGAAGCTCGTCTCGAGCGGGGTGTGCTCGTAGAGCCGGTTGAGGACGATCTCCGCCGGCACATCCCGCCGCAGTTCGAGGACGACGCTCGTGCCGAACCGGTCCGATTCGTCCCGCAGGTCGGTGATGCCGTCCAGCCGTTTGGACTTCACCAGGTCGGCGATCAGTTCGAGGAGGCTCGACTTGTTCACCTCGTACGGGATCTCGGTGATGACGATCTCGTCGCGGCCGCCGCGCTCGCGGACCTCGGCGGTGCCGCGGAGGTGGAGCATCCCGCGCCCGGTCGCATACGCGTCCCGGATCCCCTCGGCGGCGAGGAACCCGCCGGTCGGAAAATCCGGTCCCGGCACGACGGCGAGGAGCTCGTCCAGCGAGGCGTCCGGCCGCTCCAGGAGGAGCTGGAGGGCGTCGACGACCTCGCCCAGGTTGTGCGGGGGCATGTTCGTCGCCATCCCGACGGCGATCCCGGCGGAGCCGTTGATGAGGAGATTCGGGACCTTGGACGGCAGGACGAGCGGCTCCTTCAGCGAACCGTCGAAGTTCTCCCCCCACTCGACCGTCTCCTTCTCGAGGTCGGCGAGGAGCTCCTCGGCGAGGGAGGAGAGGCGCGCCTCCGTGTACCGCATCGCCGCCGGCCCGTCGCCGTCGATCGAGCCGAAGTTCCCCTGCCCGTCGATGAGCGGGTAGCGAAGGCTGAACGGCTGGGCCATGCGCACCAGCGCGTCGTAGACCGCGAGGTCGCCGTGCGGGTGGTACTTCCCCAGCACGTCGCCGACCGTGCGTGCGCTCTTGCGGTACGCCTTGTCGTGGGTCGCGCCGGACTCCCACATCGACCAGAGGATCCGCCGTTGGACCGGTTTCAGCCCGTCCCGTCCGAGCGGGAGCGCCCGCCCGACGATGACGCTCATCGCATAATCGAGGTACGAGCGGTGCATCTCCTGCTCAAGCGGCCGGTCGCGCATCCGCTCGGCCGGCGCCTTCGGCGGGGCCGCCTCGGGAGAGGCCGTCATGCGGTCGCCCCTGGGCCGGGGAGCTGCACGCCGAGCTCGCGGTCGGCCGCCTCGAGGAACCGCTCCCGCGTCCCGGGCGGGATCGTCGCCCCGCTCGCGATGCGGTGGCCCCCGCCCTCGCCGCCGACCTCGCCCGCCGCGATGCGGCAGACGGTCGCAAGGTCGAGGCCGCGGTCGACCTGACGTTGGATGCCGCGGGCGCTGACCTTCGTCGGCGCCTCGCCACCGTCCGAGAAGACGAACACCGGCCAGTCGGCCGGCAGCAGGTAGTTCATCGCGAGCCCGGCCTGCGTGCCGGCGAGCGGCGTCTCGGGGCTCTCGAACCAGGAGAGCTTCTGCATCGAGCGGACCCCGTTCTCCTCGAGGCGCCGCAGCCCCCTAAGGACCCCGGTCCGCCACTCCGCCTCGGTCTCGCGGGCACGGTCGGCGGCCCGCCGGTCGCCGAGGGCGTAGGCGACGCCGAGCGCCGGGGATCATCGTTCGACCGGTGCCGGTCTGCAGGTTCGACACCTCCTCCGCGTCGAGCCCGAGGGCCGGCACGAACCACCGCTCGCCCCCGAGGATCCCGGCGAACTCCGGGAGGACATGGTTCGCCTCCAGCCGCTGCTGCACCGCCTGCGCGAGGCGGTCCGCCTCCTCCGCCGTCAGCTCGCCGGGCGTCCGGCTCGGGTCTACGCCCGCGTCGCGCGCGAACCGTTCGGCATCGGCCGGGTGGCCGGAGACGCCGCGGACGAACGGGTCGATGCTCTGGGCGAGCGCCTCGCTCACCGACCGGCCGAACAGCCCGACGCCGCGCCGCCGCTCCAGGAGGCCGAGCCGCTCCGCCTCCTGGACGAGCGTGGCGTTCAATCCCCGGTAGCCGCCGACGTGCTGCCGGTCGTGGATCGCGCCGGAGAGCCCCCACGGGGCGTTGTCCCAGTTGACCGGGTCTAGGAAGACGGTGAACAACCAGCTGAGCGTCGCCGCGCACATCTCGCTCATCCCGTCGACCCCCCAGTCGAGCGGGTTCACGAACGCGACGTGGGGCGGGAGCGCCGGCGGGTCCGGGACCCCCGGGTACCGATGGTGGTCGAGGACAACGACCGGGTGCGGGTGCTCCGGGTACAGGTCGAGCCAGCTCGCACCGGTGTCGGTGACCAGGATCGGGCCCGCGGTCGCGCGGGCGAGCGCGGCGAACCGCTCCCGCTCGACGCCGACCAGCGCCGTCGCCTGGACGGGATAGCCGAGGCGCGCGAACGCCCGCAAGAGCGCGGAGGCGGCGGCGATCCCGTCGCCGTCGTAGTGGTAGATTACTCGCCAGCGGGTCGGGTGGCCCAAGACGAGGCCGCGGGCCTTCGAGAACTCTTCGCGATAGCGCGGATGGGTGACGAACGCCTCGGGACCCGAGGCCATCACTCCACCTGGAGCGCCGCCCCGGCGGCCGAGTACCGCCAGTTCTCCGGGATCCGCTTGTGCTGCCCGGTAGTACCGCGCCAAGCGCCGGATTCGCGACTCCATGAGCGTCAGCCCTCGACGGTTGCCGAGGTCGTTCGGATGGGTTTGAAGGTGATGCTGCAGGTGCACGACGCGCTTGAGCAGCGCCTGGAGGTCGTCCGGGATCTCCGGCTTCACGCCGGCCTCCGCCAGGACGGTGGCGAGACGCTTGCCCGTCAGGGCCCGGATCCCCGGAATGGCGAACCCGTCGCGAAGCTGGAGTCCGACCTGGGCCGCCGACCGGCCCCCCTTGGAGAGCTGGACCGCCTGTGCGACGACCTCCTCGGGGGCCGCCGTCACCCACTCCGGTTTGGTGAGGGGGTACGGCCGGTGCGAACCGGCCCGTCCCTTCCTACCGGAGTGGATCCTCGACATGGGGCGCCGATGACCGGGGTGGCCTACTTAACGCTTCGCGCGCGGGCGAACTTCGCCGCCGGTGGAGAGGCCCGGACGCGGGGTTCCGGGCAGTGCCGGCTACTGGATCCGGTCGGCCTTCGTGAGCGCCTCGACGAGGAACTGTTTCCCCTGCGAAGTGATCCGGTACCGCGCGACGGCGGCAGGGGTCCGGTCCCGTCGGGGCGCCGCCGGCCCTCCCTCGGCACGGACCATGCCGTTCCGGACGAGGACCCCGAGCGCCATCGGCAGCTGGACCTGCCGCTCATCGACCGCCCAGAAGTCCCGCAGCGCGTGCCGCAGGTCCTCGAGGGGGAGCGCCTGGTCGTGGTCCCGGCCCTCGTGGACCGACTCGGCCCGGTTCAGCTGCTGCAGGATCGCGACCAACGTCGCGCGGACCGGGTCAGGGGCGGGGCCCGCTGGCATTGCGCGAACCTACGCGCGTCCCCCCTCTTAATCCGCTCTACGCGCCGCGGCCGGGCAGGGCCACGCGGCCCGTCCGGGACGCCGACTGGTCGCCTCGGGGCTACCACCGGCTTTTCGGCCGGGCCGTAGCTACCCTCACCCGCATGGCGTGCACGTGCCGCAATCCGGCCCGGTGTCCGGTCTGCAACACCTCGGTCCGGGTCCCGCTTTCGCACCTGGAGACGTCCTCCGGCGCCGCGATCCTCGTCGACAAGTTCGCGCGGCGGGACTCCTCCGCCTCGCGCGAGGGACTCCGCCGGCTGATCGAGGGGTCGGCGACGTGCCCGGCGTGCGGTCACTCGATCCGCGTCGAGCACTCCCGGTCGTGCGTCTCGAGCGCGCTCACCGCGCTCGGCGTCCCCGGACCGGACCGCGAGGCGATCCTGGCGCGCATCACGTTCCCCGAAGGGTGAGCCCGCCGCCGCGATGCCCGAGCCGGAGGAGTTCGTCGTCACGCCGTACGAGGTCAAGGGCCGGGTCGACTACGACCGGCTCCGCCAGCTGTTCGGTACGCAGGAGCTGACGGCCGAGCTGCTGGCGCGGCTCCGCGCGCTCGCGGGCGGCGAGCTCCACCCGCTGCTCGCCCGCGGCATCTACTACTCGCACCGCGACCTGGCCGGCTTGCTCGACGCGTTCGCCGCGGGCCGCCGGTTCTTCCTGTACTCGGGCCGGGGCCCGTCCGGTCCGCTGCACACTTCGCACCTCGTTCCGTTCGAACTGTGCCGGTGGCTGCAGGAGCGGCTGGACGTGCCGATGTACATCCAGATCACCGACGACGAGAAGTTCTGGGCCCGCGCGGGCCTCACCCGCGAGGAGACCGTCCGCTGGGGGCTCGAGAACCTCTACGACATCCTCGCCGTCGGCTTCGACCCCCGGAAGACGAAGGTCTTCTTCGACTCGCGGTCGATTGCGGCGCTCTACCCGCTCGCCGTCCGCATCGCCCGCAAGATCCCCTACTCCACGGTGAAGGCCGTCTTCGGCTTTGAGCCGTCGACGAACATCGGGCTCGTCTTCTACACGGCGCTCCAGACGGTCCCGTGCTTCTGGCCGTCATGGGCCGAGGGCCGCGAGGTCCCGTGTCTCATCCCGTGCGGGATCGACCAGGACCCGCACTTCCGCGTCACGCGCGACATCGCGGAAGGGCTCGGCTACCCGAAGCCGGCGCTCCTGCACAGCCGCATGATCCCCGGCCTCCTCGGCGAGGCGGCGATGTCGACGACGGGGAGCACGGAGGACGGCGCGCTGTTCCTGAACGACCCGCCGAAGGTCGTCGAGCGGAAGGTCCGCAACGCCTTCACCGGCGGCCGCGCCACGGTCGAGGAGCAGCGCCGGCTCGGGGCGAACCCGGAGATCTGCTCTATCTGGGCGCTCTGGCGGACCCGGTTCGCCCGCTCGGACGAACAGCTGGAGCGCCTCACCGCCGACTGCCGCTCCGGCGCGCTCCTCTGCGGCGACTGCAAAGGCCAGCTCCTGGAGAGGATCCACCCCTTCTACGCCGAGCACGCCGCGCGGCGTGAGAAGGCGAAGGAGTGGGCGGAGTCGGCGATCATCACGGCCGCCCCGAAGCCGCTGTAGCCGAGCCCGCCTTCGCTACCGCGCGCGGACCGTCGCGCTAGCCGACCTCGGGGCGCGGCGGCCGGACCGCCTCGGGCCGCGGGGGCCCGCCGGGGCGGTCGAGCGCCTCGAGCGCGGCGAGCGGCGTCGCAGCCGCTTCCTCGCCGACGGCGGTCAGGAGCCGGAGCATTGGGCGGAACAGCGAGCGTGCGGCGCGCTCCGGGTCGAGGGTGAAGGCACGCTCGTACGCCGCGACCGCCTCGTCCTGGTCGCCGAGCGCCAGCAGGGAGAGGGCGAGGTCGAGCCAGCTCTTCGCCTCGCGGGAGCCCTCCCGCTCGCCGGCCTCGGCCGAGTGGTCGTCGGGCCGCGGGCTCGCCAGGGGTGCCGCGCCCGGCGCGGCGGTCGGGACGTCGCGCGAGAGGACGAGCGCCCGCTCGAAGGCGACGGACGCCCCTTTCTCGTCGCCGCCTTCGGCGAGGGCGACCCCGAGCCGGTGCCAGGCGACCAGGTCGTCCGGCTCCAGCGCCACGGCGCGCCGGTAGGCGTTCGCGGCGTCGGTCCACTCGTCCCGCAGCGCCCGGGCGACCCCAAGGTGGAACCACGCCTCGCCGTTCCGCGGCGCCAGGCTCACCGCCTTGGAGAGGGCGAACTCGGCCTCTGCCGCCTTGCCGAGATGGGTGAGGGCGAGGCCGTAGTTCGACCACCCCTCCGCATCGCCGGGGTCCTCGTGGACGACCTCGCTGAACGCCCGCGCGGCGCGGTCATACTCCTGATGGCGCAGGTGCTGCACGCCCACGCGGAACCGCTGGGTCATCCCGGTCGCCGGCCAACTGGGCCCCCTCCCCAAAAGCGTAGCGCTCGACTCCCGGCGGCGGCCGGGGGGGTGCGGGGCCCGCCGGTGCGACAGTTTCGCACCCGGGCACGGCCCTTATATGGGCGGCCCGGGTTGCCCCCGGTGCAAGGAATCCGCGAGCCAGCCTCGATCAAGCGTCCCCTTCGTCCTACTTTTGCGACGAGTGTTCGCGCGACAGGCCTTGGCGCACGGGTCCCTGCAAAACGAACGCGAAACGCGGACGAGAGAGACAAGAGACCATGGTGGACAAACCCCTGACCAAAGTGCGCGACCTGACGCCGAACTCGAAACAAGTGAACGTGCTCGCAAAGGTGCTGAGCGTGGGCGAACCGAAGGAAGTGATGGGCAAGTTCGGCGATCCGCGGAAGGTGTGCGAAGCCGTCGTCGGAGACGACACGGCGACGATCACCCTCTCGCTGTGGAACGAGCAGATCGGGACGATCGCCAAGGACGAGGTCGTCCTCGTCGACAACGGCTACGTCTCTCTCGTCCGCGGTCACATGCGGCTGAACGTGGGACGGTACGGCAACCTTTCGAAGTCGACTGAGCCGATGGCCGAGGTCAACCAGACCCTCGACATGAGCCAGCAGGAGTTCGAGAGCGAGCGCCGCTCCTTTGGCGGCGGCGGCTACCGCGACCGTGGCGGAGGCTACGGCGGTGGTGGTGGCGGTGGTGGCCGCTACGGTGGTGGCGGCGGCGGCGGGAGCGGTGGCGGTGGCGGCGGCGGCCAAGGCGGCCGCGAGCGCTCCGAAACGTACAAGCGCTACCAGGGCCCCGCGCCTTCGAGCGCCAACCCCTTCCCAGGCCCCGCGGCGGCAGCGCCGCGGGAGCCGTCCTTTATATCGGAACCGGTGTCCGGGCGGTCGATGGCCGACGCGTCTCGCGAACTCACGCTGTACGTCCAGTCGCGCCGGGCGGTGACGACGTTCTACCAGCGGGTCCCGCGCCCCTCCAGCCCTGGCGTCGGCGGCCCGATGACCGCGACGGCGGTCGGCGGCGCCCCGGTCGGCTCGGCCGACTCCGCCGCCGGCGACGAAGGGCCGGTCTTCTTCCTCTCCGACGACCAGTCGCGGGTCCTTGCCATGGTCGAGGAGCTCGCGGGCCACCGCGGCTACCAGCTGAACGTCATCGACGTGGAGAAAGCGGGTCGGCTGGAGCGGCTGGTGACCGAGCACCTGCGGGGCGTTACGAACTTCCCGGTCCTGGTCGGCCCGTCCGGCCAGCGGCTCGCCGGTTGCCCGCAGTTCACCGACGAGGCGGTCGCCGCGATGATGCCGACCGAGCTGAAGAGCGTCCGCGCCCTCTCCTACCTCAAGGTCAAGGGCGGCGACCTCGACCGGATCCGCCGGCTCCTGGAGGGGCTGGACGAGGTCAAGGAACTGCATTTTCTCACCGGCGACTGGGACATCCTCGTCGTCCTCGAGTTCCCCCCGACGACCGAGAACCGCCGGCGTGGCGTGCTCGACTTCGTGACGGAGCGGATCCGCGGGATCCCCGAGATCCTCGACACCTCGACGCTCGTCCCCGAGTTCTCGGTGTCGAAGTTCCCGTAGCCGGCTACGTGCGGTGGCCGCGGCGGCGGCGCGGCACCACCGGGATCCGTCCGGCGGCCGGTCGTCCGGCGGAGACCCGACCGGTGTCCGGCGTCCCGTAGAGCGGCTCGACCGTCAGCGGGTGCTCCTCCAGCCAGGCGACCCCCTCGACGTACGCCGAGAGCGTCTCCAGGCTTGTGAACAGCGGGATCCCGAGCTCGACCGCGCGGCGGCGCAGCACGTAGTCGTCCTCGAGCATCCGTTCGAACTTCTCCTGGGTGAGCGACGCCGGGACGTTGAGCAGGAGGTCGACCTTGCCGCGGTCGAGCGCCTCTGTGACGTTCGGGTGGCGGTCCGGTTCGGAGACCTTGTGGAGGATCCGGACCCCCCGCAGTCCACGGCCCGCGAGGTAGGCGCCGGTGTCCTCGGTGGCAGTAAGCTTCAGGCCGAGCTCGCGGAGCCGCTTGGCGATCGGCCAGAGCTCCGCTTTCAGACGGGGCCCGCCGACCGAGAGGAACGCCGTGCCCCGGCGGGGGACGAGCCGGACCCCGGTGGCGACGAGCGCCTTGACGAGGGCGTCCGAGAACGTAGGGCCAAAGCAGGCGACCTCGCCGGTCGACTGCATCTCCACCCCGAGGAGCGGGTCGGAGCCGGTGAGCTGGAGGAACGAGAACTGCGGGACCTTGACGCCGAAGCGGCCCGGCGGCAACGGCGCGACCCCTTCCCGGGTCAACGGTCGGCCGAGGAGCGCCCGGGCCGCCTCGCGGAGCAGCGGCACCCCGGTCGCCTTCGCGAGGAACGGCAGCGACCGGCTGGCCCGCAGGTTCAGCTCGATGATCCGGTAGGCGCCATGTTCGACGAGGAACTGGACGTTGAACGGCCCCCGGATCTTCAGCGTCCGGGCGAGCCGCCGCGCGGCGCCCAGGAGGTCGTCCTCGACGGCCCGGGACGTGTGGCGCGGCGGCAGGCAGAAGATCGCGTCCCCGGAGTGGACCCCGGCGCGCTCGACGTGCTCCAGGATCCCGGCGACGAGCACCTTGTCCCCATCGCTGATCGCGTCCAGCTCGACCTCGTCGGCCCCCTCGACGAACTTCGTGATCACGACCGGGTGCTCCGGAGAGACGCGGGCCGCCTCCGAGAGGAAGTGGCCGAGGTGGGCGCGGCCGGGGATGACCCGCATCGCCTGCCCGCTCAGCACGTACGACGGGCGGACGAGCACCGGGTAGCCAACCTCGTCGGCGAACGCGCTCGCCTCCTCGACCGTCCGGAACGCCCGCCACGCCGGCTGCGGGATGTCGAGCTCCTCCAGCAGCTTGGCGAACCGCTCGCGGTCCTCCGCGGCGTCGATCGACTCCGGCGACGTGCCGAGGATCGGGATGCCGCACATCGCCAGCAGCGGGGTGAGGTTCTGCGCGAGCTGGCTCCCGACGCAGGTGACGACGCCGCGGAACCGCTCGAAGTCGCAGAGGTCGCGGACCCGTTCGAGGGTGATCTCCTCGAAGTAGAGCCGGTCGGAGCGGTCGTAGTCGGTCAACACGGTCTCCGGATTCGAGTTCAGCAGCGCGACGCCCGCGAGCCCCTCGGCCTTGAGGCCGTCGACGAGGTTCATCGTCGACCAGTCGAACTCAACGCTCGAGCCGATCCGGTACGGACCTGCGCCGATGACGAGCGCAGAGCCCTCCGCCATCGGCGTCACGTCGTCCGCGTCGGCGCGGTAGGTGAGGTACAGATAGTTGGTCCGGGACGGCCACTCGCCGGCGAGCGTGTCGATCATCCGAACCCGCGGGCGGATGCCGGCGGCGAGGCGGCGGCGGCGGACCTCCTCCTCGTCGAGGCGGGCCGCGCGCCCGACGGCGCGGTCGGAGAGGCCGAGCTCCTTCGCCCGCCGAAGCAGCTCGGGCGGGAGCTGCCCGCCCGGTAGCGCGGTGAGCGCCCGGTCGATCTCCTCGATCTCGGTGAGCGCGTCGACGAACCACCGGTCGATGTACGACACCCGGGCGATCGTCGCCGGGTCGATCCCGATCCGCAGCGCCTCCAGGACGTGCCCCAGGACGCCGGGCGTCGGCTCGGCGAGGTCGGCGAGGATCTCCTCCCGCGGCCGCGGGTGCGCGGGCGGCAGGAGGTCGGCCCGCGGGTCGGCCATGCGGTACGCCTTGGAGATCGCCTCGGGGAACGACGCCCGATCCCCATCGCCTCGCCGACCGACTTCATCGCAGGGCCGAGGCGCGGGTCGGCGTGGGCGAACTTCTCCAGGTCCCACCGCGGCAGCTTCACGACCACGTAGTCGAGCGACGGCTCGAAGCAGGCGGTCGTCACGCCCGTGATGCGGTTCTTCAGCTCGGGGAGCGTGTAGCCGAGCGCGAGCTTCGCCGCAACGTAGGCGAGCGGATAGCCGGTCGCCTTGCTGGCGAGCGCGCTCGAGCGGGAGAGCCGCGCGTTGATCTCGATCGCGTAGTACTCGAGGCTGTTCGGCTCGAGACAGAACTGAATGTTGCACTCGCCGACGATCCCGACCTCCGCGACGGCGCGGAGCGCCGCCTGGCGCAGCAGCTGGTACTCCTCGTCCGTCAGCGTCTGGCTCGGCGCGATGACGATGTTGTCTCCGGTGTGCACGCGCATCCCGAGGACGTTCTCCATGTTGCAGACGGTCAGCGCGTTGCCCCGGTCGTCGCGGACGACCTCGTATTCGATCTGCTTGAACGACCCGACGTACCGCTCGAGCAGGACCTGGCGGACAGGGCTCGCGCGCAGCCCCCGTTGGACGACCTCACGGAGCTGGGCCGCGTCCTTCGCGACCCCGCCCCCCTTTCCCCCGAGGGTGAAGGCGACGCGGACCATCAGGGGGAAGCCGAGCTGCTCCGCGGCGCCGAGCGCCTCGTCGATCGAGCGGACCGCCCGGCTCGGCAGCGTCGGGACGCGGGCGCGCGCCATCGACCGGACGAAGCGGGCCCGGTCCTCCGTCGCGCGGATGCCGGCGAGCGGCGTGCCGAGCACGCGGGTGCCGGTCTTGGCGAGCGTGCCCCGGTCGTTCAGCGCGATGCCGCAGTTGAGCGCCGTCTGGCCCCCGAACGAGAGGAGGAGGCCGTCCGGCCGCTCTGCCTCGAGGATCGGGGCGACGAAATCCGCGACCACGGGCTGAAAATAGACCTTGCCGTGGCGGGGCGGGTCGGTCTGGAGCGTGGCGATGTTCGGGTTGACGATGATCGCGTAGACGTCGTCCTCGTCGAGCGCCTTTAGGCACTGGCTCCCCGAGTAGTCGAACTCGCCGGCCTCTCCGATCTTCAGCGCCCCGCTGCCGAGCAGGACGACGCGGTCCGGGAGCGACGGCGTCAATCCCGCCGCCTCGCCTTGCGGACAAACTCGTCGAAGACGAAGCCGGCCTCCTGGGGGCCGGGGTGGCCTTCCGGATGGCCCTGGAGGGCGAGGAGACGCCCGCGGGCGTCGCGCAGCCCCTCGACGGTCCCGTCGTCCGGGTTGGTCGCCCACGTCTCGAGGCCGGTCCCGGCCAGCGACTTCGGCTCGACGGCGTAGCCGTGGTTCTCGCTGACGATGACGGCGCGCCCGTCGGAGAAGCAGACGGTCTTGTTCTGCCCTCGGTGGCCGTACTTCAGCTTGAACGTCCGAGCCCCCCGCGCGAGCGCGAGGAGCTGGTGCCCGAGGCAGATGCCCAAGGTCGGCAGCTCCCGCGTCGACGGCCGGCGCAACTCCTCGATTGTCGCCTCCAGCGACGCGGGGTCGCCCGGACCGTTGCCGACGACCAGGCCGGCGACGCGGCGGCCGTGCCAGCGGGCCGGCACCTCGTGGCCGGGCGGCAGACGCAGGACGCTGGCGCCCCGGCTAAGCAGCGCCCGCACGATGCTCGTCTTCGTCCCGCAGTCGATGAGGGCGACGAGCGGACCGCCGTTCCGCGTGAGGAGCGTCGGCCGCTCCGGGGCGACCTCGGCGACGAGGTTCTCGTCCGCGTAGGCGGGCGCCTGACGCAGCGCCAGGCCGAGCTCCGCCTCCGAGGCCGGCCGCGCTCCGGCCGCGACGTCGATGACCCCGCGCAGCACGCCGTGGCTGCGAAGGTGCTGGGTCAGCCGCCGCGTGTCGACCCCGGCGACGCCCGGGACGCCTTCGTCCCGGAGCCAGGAGTCAAGCGTGCGGTCCATCGCCCAGTGGCTGGGGCGCGTCGTCCCGCGGACGATGATCCCGCGGACCTGCGCGCCGGAGCTTTCGAGCCGAGGGAGCCCGTCGGCGTCCTTCGCCCCCCGCAGAGGGACGCCGTAGTTGCCGAGGAGCGGATAGGTGAACGTGAGGATCTGGCCCCGGAACGACGGGTCGGTGAGCGTCTCCGGGTAGCCGACCATCCCGGTCGTGAAGACGACCTCACCGACCCGGCGGACGGTCGCGCCGAGGCCGACACCGTCGAACCGGGTGCCGTCCTCCAAAAAGACCGTCCCCGCACGAGGCGGCTCGGGCGCGTCGGACGGCACGGGCTGCGGAACCCGACGCAGAGGAGGCGAGGGTCCGTCCATAAGATTTGCCGTGGCGCGACGCCCGTCGCACGGCCGGAGCGCGGCCGCGGCGGCGGTGAGCCGTCAAATCCCCACGTCCGCTGCTTCGGTCGTGCCCGGCTTTCCCCGACTACGGGACCGCTACGACCTGGTCGTCCTCGGCGGCGGCCACGCCGGCCTCCAGGCCGCTGCGAAGGCGGGCCTCCTCCGCCGGAGGGTGGCGCTCATCGACCGGGGGCCGAAGTACTCCCGCTCGTACTACGCGCCGAAGATGGACAACATCCCCGGCTTCCCCGAGGGGGTCTCCGGGCACCGACTCCTCGACACGCAGGTCGCCGCCGTCCGGGCCCTCTCCGAGTGGGTCGACTACTTCTCCCCGGCCCGTGCGTCCGCTGCCGTGCGGACCGGCGGCGAGTTCGAGGTCCGCTTCGAGTTCCTTAAGCAGACGATGACCGCCCGCGGCCGGGCCCTCGTCCTCGCGATGGGGGTCGTAGACCGGATCCTGGAGGTTGACGGGAAGATCGAACCGATCTTCCCCTGGGCGAACCAGGCGCTCGTCGACTTCTGCCTGGTGTGCGACGGCCACGAGCTCGCCGGGCGGTCGGTCGGGGTTCTCGGCCACGACGCGTTCGCCGCCCGGACGGCGCTCGACCTGTTCGAGTTCGCGCCCTCCTCGGTGGAGGTCCTGACCCACGGCCACGCGCCCGAGTTCGGCGCCGAGGGGCTGGAGCGGACCGAGCTCGAGCGCGCCCTCGCGGAGCGGCACGTGCCGGTCGTGCCGGGCGTCATCGCGGGGTTCGACGAGATCCGGGAGCACCGCTTCGGCGTCCGGTTCGCGGACGGGAGCCACCGCTCGTACGACCGGGGGTTCTCCGCCCTCGGCTGGTACAGACCAGCACCAGGAGCTCCCCCGCGCGCTCGGCGGCACGTTCGACTTCGAAGGGTACGTGCGGGTCGACGAGGACGGCCGGGCGCTCGACGAGGCCGGCCAGGCGATCCCTGGCCTCTACGTTGTCGGCGACCAGAAGAGCGGCTGGAACCAGATCCCCGAGGCGTGGGCGTCCGCCGAGCGGGCGGTCCTTCACGCGTGGGGCGAGTACCCGGAAGGTGGGCCTACGCCGGCGCCGCCGGAGCGGCGGTGAGGTAGAGCGCGAGCTCGCGGAGGTCGCGCGCGACGGCGCTCGCCCCGGCCGCGCGGAACCGCTCTCCGGTCGCGCCCGCGTCGGACTTCTCGGTCGGGTCCGCCAGGATGCCGTAGAATCGGACACGGGCGGCGACCGCGCACTCGGCGTCGAGCAGGTGGTCGCCGACGTAGAGGGCCCGTTCGAGCGGAACCCCCATCTCCTGCAACAGGAGCAGCAGCGCCTCGGGGGACGGCTTCGCCGGCCCCGGCGAGCTTCGGCTCCGCAGGTACGGAAAGTGCGCCGCGAGGCCCGTCCGGACGAGCGCGGCGCGCGCGAACGCTTCCGAGCTCCGGGTCAGGATCCCCAGGCGGAACCCGCGCTTCTCGAGGCTCGCGAGCATCGCGTCCGCGCCGGGCCGAACGATGGTACGGGGGAGCGCCTCCATCTCGATCGCGTCGATCGCCTTCTGATACTCGGCCTCGAACCGCCACAGCTCGCCGTCCGGCAGGCCGGAGGTGCGGAGCGATTCCCGGGCCGCCTCGACGATCCGGTGGACCGGCTCCGGACCGAGAGCGTGCCGGGCACGACCCCGTGCTTCTCCGCGATGCGGATCACCTCGCCGCGGATCCGGCCGAAGTCGTGGTGCGAGAGGACGAGCGTCCCGTCCAGGTCGAAGGCGACCCCGAGGAGCGGCTCAAGGAACGCTGGTTCGGAGGACCCGTCGGGCATGTCGGCAACCGCCGAACGGTTCTCCGCCGGGGTCTGGAATAAAGGTTGTGCTGGGGCCGCAGGGCCCCGGACCGCTCAGCGGCTGCGCCGACGCAGGGTGACGACCGACTCGCGGAGCTCGAACGAGCGCCGCTGCCCGCTCCGCCGGGGGCGCGCGACGTCGACCGCCTCGATCTCGAGGCCCTCCCGCGCCGCCAGGCGGGCGAGGAGCAGGTCGCCGGGGACGTACGTCCCCGCGAGGAGCGAGTCGCCGACGACCACGACGAATCGGCCGCCGGGCCTCAGCGCCCGCCATACCCCGCGGAGGACCGGTACGAGGTCGGCGAAGTAGCGGTGAACGATCGCGTGCATGTCGTCTCGGCGATACGTCCCCTTGCCCCGGACGTTGCGGTCAATCCGGGGGAGGATCTCGTCGAGCCACGGGTCGAGCGTGGAGGAGGTGCTCGCGTACGCTGCCGCCTCGCGCCGCGGGAGGTTGTCGCAGGCGACCTCGGCCCGACGGAGCGCCCGCAGCTCGGCGTACGAGTGCGCATAGCCGAGCCAGGCGAGGTCGAGCTTGTAGTTCATGACGTAGTCCATGCCGTTCACGTACGGCGGGCTCGTCACCGCCAGGTCGACCGACCCCGGTGGGAGTGCGAGCGCCCGGGCATCGGCGATCTCCACCGTGGCGAGGGGGCCCCAACGGGCCCGCTCCGCCCGGAGCCCGCGGAGGTCGTCGACCATCGTGGCGCCGGCCGCCTCGAACCGCGCCGTCGGCGGGACCCTGTCGTCCTTCGGATGCCGCCGGTAGCCGAGGCACGGCGAGCGGTGGAGCCGGCTCGATGGGACGAGGATCCGGCCGAACGCGAGCCGCACCGCGTCCGCGAGCGGAGCCTTGCCGCGGGGGAGCGCCGCGCGAAGGCGGAGCAGCTCCTCTAGGGCCGCGGGATCGAACTGGCGCCGGGTCTCGCGCAGGAACGGCACCGCACCGGGCGTGCGGCTGCGAGAGGTCCGCACCGTCGCCGCGACCGCCGTCTGTAACCGCGCGGGGTCGAGCTCGAAGGCGGTCTTCACGCGGGCCGCAAGGGCCGCGGGAGCGAGCAGCTCGACCCCGACCGCGCGGGCTCCCGCGCGGCGGGCCTCGACCAGGGTGGTCCCGCTGCCGGCGAACGGGTCGAGGACCGTGGCCCCGCGGCGGAGGCCCGCATCCGCGACGACGCCGGCAACGAACTCCGCCGAGTAGCCCTGCACATACGGCCACCAGCGGTGCACCGGGAGGGTCTCGTTCGACCGGAACGTGATCGGGCCGCGGTACCGGCCGACCGTGACGCCGCTCTCCCGTTCGAACCGCTCCCGGAACTCGGCAGGCCCCACGAAATCCTCACGTTCGCCGAGGTGGACGTACGCCGGGAGGATCCACAGCCCCCGGCCGAGACGGTGGACGGCGCCGGCCTTCTCCCAACGCTCGAGCGCCTCGCGGACCCTCGGGGCGGCGACGTCGAGCACGGAGGCGAGCTGGCGATGCGTCGCTCCGATCGCCCCCGTCGCCCCCAGCGCCTGACGGAGGGCGTACGCCTCGCGCGGGTCCAGCTCCCCGCTCCCGTGCACGGGGTCGGTCATGCAGCCCTCGCCCGCCGGCGCGTCGGGGCGAGCGAGGCGGTGCGGACGCCGAGACGCTCGAGCGAGCGGCGGATTCCCTCCCGCAGCGTCCTGCGGGCGGTCTTGAGGCGGCGGGCCTGTGCCGACTCCGCAAGCACGTCGGGGACGGTGGTGAGGGCGACGTCCAGGTCGTGGAGCCGGCCGAGCCGGGCCTGGAGCTGACGCCACGCTTGCGGCGGGGGCCGTCCGATGGCTGCCCCCGCGGCGGTCTCGATGCTGGCGAGGTGGCGCCACTGACGGATGCGGATGCGGAGCCGGTGCAGCCGCTCGATCGTCGGCCGGCGCCGGGCCTTCCGGCGGGCCCTGCGGACCCGTCCCTGGCGAAGGTGGCGCTCCTTCCCCAGGATCTCGCTCAGCCCGCGGGTCGCGTCCAGACGGGGCGGCACGCTGAGCGCCCCACGCGCCCGGTCGAGGAGGCCGGAGGCCCGCTCGGTCGTTAGGAAGGCGCGCAGGAGCTCCCGGTCGGTGTGGCCGTCCTCCCGAAGGCGGCCGAGGAAACTCCGCCACGCTTCGCGGTCCGCGGCGGACGCGGCGCCCCGTCCTCCCCGGGCGAGGAGCTCCATCGTCACGTCCCGGTCCCGGACCCGGCCGACGAGCCGGGCGAGCCGCCGGAGCCGCTGGGCGACCTCCTCGACCGCCGCTTCCTCCCGCGCGGGCACGAGCCGGCCCCAGACGGCGAGGCCGCTTGCGAGCCGCCGCAGGTCCTGGTGGAGGGAGTGAAGCACATCCTCCGGCAGCACCGAGTGGGCGAGCCCCCGCTCGACCTCCTCGCCGACCCGGACCAGCGACCGGGCGACCTCGCTTCGGAGGCGGAGCGGTCCAGCCAGGGCGGGCGACGCTCGGGGCCGGGCCCGCACGGCGTCCGGGACTGCCGGGCGCTAGTTAGAGGTTCGGTCGGCGGGACTCCGGCCGTCCCGGCGCTCCAAACCCCTTTACCGCCGGACCGCTCCGGGCGCTTGTGCCCCGAGACCGCGCGGCGTCCGCGCTCGGCGAGCGTCGGTACGCCCGGCCCGGTCCGGGTATCGGTGTCATCGACGTCGGCTCGAACACCGCCCGCTGCGTCGCCTTCGACGCCGGCCCCGGCGGCGCGGTCCGGGCGGTCTTCGAGGCGAAGGAGTCTCCGCGGCTGGGGCTGGAGACCGACGCCGACGGTTCGCTCTCCGAGGCGGCGGTCGCCCGGGGCGTCCACGTCGTCCGGCGGTTCGCCCGGTTGCTCGAGGACCTCGAGGTTCGCGCCGTGGTCGGCGTCGCGACCAGCGCCGTGCGCGACGCCCCGAACGGACCCGCGTTCACCCAGGAGGTCGAGCGGGCGACGGGGATCCGGCTCAAGATCCTCTCCGGGGTCGAGGAGGCCCGCTACGCCTACCTCGGGGTCGCCGGGACCCTCGAACTGCAGAACGACCTCGTGTGCGACCTGGGGGGTGGCTCGCTCCAGATCGTCGAGGTCCGCCGCGCGACCCTGCGAAACTCGGTGAGCCTTCCGCTCGGCGCGCTCCGCCTGTCGCGTCGGTTCCTCGAGCACGACCCGCCAAAGCGCCGGGAGCGCGACGAGCTGCGGGAGCACGCCCGCTCGGCGATCCGCCAGACGCTCGAGGCGTTCGGGGGGCACGCCGACCGGCTCGTCGCGGTCGGAGGCACCGTCCGCGCGCTCGCCCGGGCGTCGATCGAGATCACGGAGTTCCCGGTCCGCCGGGTCCACGGCTACCGCCTGTACGACCGCTCGGTCGAGGCGCTCGACGAACTGCTCGGGGAGATGCCGTCCGCGAAGCGCCGGACCGTCCCCGGCATCGGCGCGGACCGGGCCGACGTCGTCCTCGCCGGGATCTCGGTGTTGGAGGAGCTCGCCCGCGCCGCGGAGGTCGACCATCTTCTCGTCAGCGGCGCCGGGATCCGCGAAGGGATCGCCCTCGAGGCAGCCGGGGCGAAGCTCCCGGCGACGAACGAGGAGCTGCTCGCCCGGTCGGTCGCAGCCGCCGCGCAGTCGTTCTCGTTCGACCCGGCGCGGGGGCTGGAGGTCGCGGCGGTCGCCGACCGGCTCTTCGAGCTGCTCGCGGAGCGGTACCGCTGGGGTCGCCACGAGCGGCTCGCCCTGCGGGCCGCCGCCGGGCTCCACGACGTGGGGGTCGCCGTCGACCTGTGGAACCATCCGCAGCACTCCGCCTACCTCATCCGCAACTTCCCGATCTGGGGGCTCGACCAGCGCGAGATCTTCCTCGCGTCGATGGCCGCCTCCCTGCACGACGGCGACGCGCCGCCGTCGACCTGGAAGAAGCAGTACCTGCCCGTGGTCGGTCCGACGGAGGTCGAGACGGCGACGCGGCTCGGGGGGATCCTCGAGGTCGCCAAGACGCTCGCGGGCGCCCGACCGACGCTCTCGCTCGGCAGCGGAGGCAAGCCGCTGGCGGTGGCCTTTTCTTCGGGAGGCTCTAGCGCGCTCACCCCGCGGTGGCTGGAGAAGGTGCGCAAAGCGATGGAGCGGGTCTTCGGGCTCGAGGTGCGGGTGCGCGATGGGTGAGATGCCCAGCCCCGCGCACGGCTACCCCGGCCGCCTGCTCGTCTTCGAAGGGCTGGACGGCAGCGGGAAGTCGACCCAGGCGGCCCTCCTCGGCAAGTGGCTCGCCTCGCAGGGATACCGCGTCTTCGCGACCGAGTGGAACTCGGGCGAGCTGGTCGCCGGCGTCATCCGGCGCGGCAAGAAGAAGGGGCTGCTGACGCCAACGACGTTCAGTCTCCTGCACGCGACCGACTTCGCCGACCGGTTCGAGCGGAAGATCCTCCCGCCGCTGCGGGCCGGCTACCTCGTCGTCTGCGACCGGTACGCCTACACGGCGTTCGTCCGGGACGCGGCGCGAGGCTGTGACCCGGACTGGGTGCGCACGATCTACTCGTTCGCCCCGCGCCCGGACCTCGCGTTCTACTTCCGCGTGCCGGTCGCCACGACGCTCCGGCGCAAGCTCGCTTCCCGGCAGAAGATCAACTACTACGAGGCCGGCATGGACCTCGGCCTCGCCGACGACGTCGAGGAGAGCTACGGACGCTTCCAGGGGCGGCTCAAGAAGGAGTACGAGCGGATCGCGCTCACGGACCGGTTCACGGTGATCGACTCGAGCCGCCCGGTCGAGCAGATTCAGCAGGCGCTCCGCCTCCACGTCCGACCGTTCCTGGAGAACTTCCCGACGGGGGCGGCGCTCACCCATGACAGCTAGGACGTACGGGACCCGGCCGCCCGGGATGCCGAGCGGGGCGCTCCCCGGCAAGCTCGTCGTGGTGGAGGGGGCCGACGGCTCCGGCCGCACGACCGAGGTCGAGCTGCTCAAGGAGCGGCTGGAGGTCGACGGGCATGCGGTCGTCGACACCGGCCTGCGCCGCTCGGACCTCGTCAGCGACGAGATCGACCGGGCGAAGCAGGGCCACACGCTCGGCGCGGCGACGATGGCGCTGCTCTACGCCGTCGACTTCGCCGACCAGATGGAGAACAAGATCGTCCCGGCGCTCGCGGCCGGCTCGACGGTCCTCGCCGACCGCTACATCTACACCCTGATGGCCCGCGCGATCGCCCGGGGCGCCTCGCGGGCGTGGGCGCAGGAGCTGTACGGGTTTGCGCTCCGTCCGGACCGGGTGATCTTTCTGGAGGCCCGACCGGAGATCCTGCTCCACCGGGCGATCGCGAAGTACGGCAGCCTCGACTACTGGGAGAGCGGCATGGACCTGTGCCTGTCGCGCGACCTGTTCGAGAGCTTCTTCCTCTACCAGGACCGCCTTTCGCACGAATTCGACTGGATGCGTCGCGACTACGGCTTCGCCGTGGTCGACGCGAACCGGGCCGTCGAGCAGGTCCACGACGACGTGCTCGCGCTCATCGCTCCGCTCTACGGGGAACGCGGTGCGGGCCGCCGCCGGCCGTCCGCGCCGCGCGACGCTACGCGTCCCGCTTCCCGAGCTGCTTCCGGGTGAACAGCCAGCGCAGCCGCCCCGCGCCGGGACGGATGCCGCCCGGGAACTCGAGGCACGCGGCGCCGCCGCGGGTGAGATGGACGACGCTGACCCCGTCCCCCACGAGCGCCATGCCGACGAACTCGGCGAGGGTCGGCTCGTGCCCGACGAGGACGACCTCCTCGCCGCGCTTGGTGGAGCGCCGGAGCCGCTCGAAGATCGGGTCCGGCAGGTTGCCGGGGGCGAGCTCGGGCCACGTCTCCAGGCGCGGCACAGAGTTCAGCGCCCCCGCGACGATCTCGGCGGTCTTCGTCGCGCGGTCGGCGGCGCTCGTCACGAGCCGGTCGACCGGCGAGGTGATCCGCGCGAGACCGCGGGCGGCGCGACGGGTCTGGTCCCGTCCTTTCGAGGTGAGAGGTCGGCGGTCGTCGTTCGGCCACCGGGCCGCGTCCCGCGGCTCGGCGGGGCCGTGGCGGACGACGACGATCCGGGTGATTGGAAGAACGGGGGGAGTACGGTGCATGAAACCTCGCGGGAACGCCTCACCGGCGGTGGAGGGGTAAAAGGCCTTCGCCGGCGCGGCAGGACCTTCGTAGACCTATGGAGTCCGGGGAGCCGACCTCCCCCCGCGGCTCCTGGTTACGGACGGAGCATCTCCCGCCCGAAGGCGGTCGGCGGCTCCGCCGACGAACCGACGGACCGGTCGAAGAACGCCTGGGCGATGTCCTGGCTGTACGCGACCGTCCGTCCGATCGCCTCCAGCGCCCGCGCGACGGCGGCAGCGCACGCGGGGGACATCGAGCCGTCCCCCACCGCGGGGAGCAACCGCTCCGAAAGGGTCCGCCCCGCGACCGCCAGCGCCTCCCCGACGTCGAGGAGCTCGTTCGCCCGGGAGCCATCCGGGCTCTCCAGGACCGCTTCGAGGTGAGCGAGCGCCTGCCCGTGGAACTGCCGGAGCTCGGAGAGCAGCGATCCCTCCCCCCCGAGGGCCGCGAGACGGCGGCCCGCCTCGCCCAGCGCCACGGCGTGGTCGGCGATCCGCTCGAGGCTGCGCGCGACGCTCGAAGGCGACGGTCGTCGAGCGGGGCGAGCCCCCTCCCTGCGCCTCGTCGAGGGCGAGGCACCGTTCGAGATACCACGCCTCGCGGTCGATGTCGTCGTCCTTCCGCTCCCAGAGGTCCTCGCCTCCGAACGGCAACTCCCCCCAGCTCGCCAGCGCCTCGCGGTGGAACCGGAGGACGCGGTTGCCGAGGCGGCGGGTCAACTCCTCGACCCGCTCCGGCTCGGCCGGGGCGGTGAGGCAGATCGCGAGCCGGCGGCGGTCGCTGCCGCCGAGCTCGGACCCCCGGGTCCGTCGTCTCAGCTCGCGGGCTACTTCCCACGTCGCGCGGGAAAGCCCCGGGCTCTCGACGACCTCCAGGGTGCGCGCTCCGCCGAGGTACGCCGACAACAGGCGGCGGAACAGGTGCTCCGGGGGGTCGTCAGAGTCGGCGACGACCCGGACCTGCCCGGCGATGCAGGGGTCGGCCTCGGCACGGGAGGCAACGCGTTCGCTCGGCTCGTGGACAACGGCGGGTCGGGGCGACAGCGGCGCCTCCGACGAGGGGGCCGGCGTTCGGCCCCGCGCTCCTATCGACATACGACCGGCCTAGGCCCCGGACGAAGTATATAGCCAATCGACTTAGAATATATTCAACACTATAGGTAGTGTAGTTCCCGACGCCCGCGCGCGGGCGGGCCCGCGGCCTATCGGACGCTGACCCGGTGACGGGTGAGGAGCGGGAGCCACATCATCTGCGGGGGGACCCGGTCCTGTTGCCAGTACACCGCGATCACCTCGCCCAGGTGGTGTGCTTCCTCGAACGACGCCTGGAAGATGCCGTCCAGCAGCGTGTAGCGACCCGGCATCCACGGGACCTTGACCCGGCGGTCCAGCCGCGCCTCGGTCAATCGGGCGACGAGCGGGTCGACGGCCTCCCAGACCCGTCGCCGGTACGCAGCGAGGGCGGAGAACGATTGGACCTCCTTGGGCCGGCGGCCTGCCGCCTCGAAGACCTCCCAGCGGTTCTGGGCGGCGGCGACAAGCCACGCCTCGTGGACGTTGAGGATGTGGACCAGCGTGTCCTTGAGCGACGGGTGGCCGGTCTCCCGGGGGGCGGTCGCGAACTTCCAGCCGGCCCGCCGCAGCGACCGCTCGAACGACCCGAAGGCGAGGCGGTCGTAGGAGAGCAGTCGACGGGCGTACTCCACGCGGGACATCGGTGGCGGACGCGAACGCCCGCCGCGCCTTAACGGGGCCCACGACCTCACGGTGGGGCCTCGGCCGGCGGCGTCGTCCCGGACCCGGTCGCCGCTAACGCCTTGCCCTGTCGCCGCTCTCCGTGGCTCGTGGCCGCGGCGGAGGGCCCGTTCCTGCTGTTCCTGACCGGTCCTCCGAAGGTCGACGACGCGCAGCCGGGGGCGAGCATGCGCTACCTCTCCGTCTCGGGAGTCGGCTTCGCCCACGGGATGGCGCTGTGGGGCGGGCCCGAGTCCGGGGACGCCATTCCCGACCAGGTGTTTGGCGAGGAGGGTCGGTGCGGCCGGCTGGTCCTCGATCTGGCCCAGCGTAAGGGACGTGCGGTGAAGGTCATCGGTACCTGAGCCATCCGGGCGACGACGCCCCCCTCGTCACCAAGTACATCGGGGAGGACGACATCCTGCCCGTGCTGCTGCGTCCCGACGGCGCGCGCCTCACCGGCGAGGAGGAGTTCGTGCCGAAGACCGTCGAGCGGTTCCTCGCCGGAGAGTAGCCGCGCGGCTACGCGGCGAGCCCGTTGATCTGCCGCGTCGAGAGCAGCCGGCTCTCCGCGCCGCGGCGGACGGCGTTGAGCATCGCGCGGCCGATGTTCTCGGTCGTCGTGACCGACCGGGGCGCCACCGCCGCGACCAGCAGGAGAATCGGCAGGAGGACGGTGTACGCCCAGCGGTAGCCGGCGGTCCCCGACCGCTCGCCGTGCATGGCGCGGATCACCCCGGGCCGGAACATGTACGCAGCTCGGAACGGCAGACGGAGCAGTTCGTTCTCCGTCTGGCCCTTCACGCGCGCCCACATCGAGCGGCCGTGCTCGGAGCTGTCGGTCCCCGCGCCCGAGACGTAGGCGAAGACCATCTGGGGGTTCCTCGTCGCCAGCAGCCGCGCGGCCGACACGGTCAGGTCGTACGTCACGCGGCGATACTCCGATTCGGAGCGACCGGCCGACGAGACCCCGAGGCAGAAGAAGCAGGCGTCGTAGCCGGTAAGCCGGTCGGCGGCCGGGGCGAGGTCGAAGAGGTCCGGGCGCACGAGCTCGGTCACCTTGGGCGAGACTGCGCCGAGCGACCGGCGGGAGACGACGAGGACCGCCTCCACATCGGGGGCCGCCACACACTCGCGGAGAACCCCCTGGCCGACCATCCCGGTCGCCCCGAACACGACCACCTTCACGGCTCCCTCCTCGGGGTACGGAAGGGATAGCGTACGCGCGCCCGGTGCTCCGGCGCGCGGTAGTGGCGCGGGCCGTTACGCTGAACGGGCGGGCTTCGCGTGCTTGGACGGGGCCGGCACGTCGGCGCTGCCGTCGGGCCGGGGCGCCGGGGGCGGGAGCGGGCGCGCGTACTCCTCGAGGATCTCCCGCGCGACCTCCTGCCGGGCTTTGAGCTTCGCGAGCAGCTCCCTGCCCTCGCGCTCGACGTCGGCGATCTCGCGGTTGAGCGCTTCGACCTGCGTCACCAGTTCGGCCCGGGTGCGACCGGCGACACGCATCTCGGCGACCGCCGCCCCCGCCGCCTCCAGCGTCGCGGGGATCTCGCCCTTGCGCTTGTCCCGCTCGCCCCGCACGACGTCCATGTCGTGCAGGATCCGGTCGATCTCCGCGCGGGCGGCGACGATCGCGACGTCCGCCTCCCGGCGCTGCTGCTCGTGCTGAACGGCGAGCTCCTTGCGCGTCTCGAACTCGTGGAGCGCCTTCGTCTTGCGCCGGAGCTCGGCGATGAGCGCGTTCTCGTCCTCCAGCGGGAGGGCGCGCGTCTGCTGGCGGAGCTCGAGCTCGGCGATCTCCCGCCGCACCTGCTCCGGGTTGAGCCGTTCGCTCCGGTCGAACGTCAGCACGAGCTCCCGTCGACGGATCACCGCCTCCTCCAGGCCCTGCCTGGCCTTCTCGCACGCCCGGCGCAGCTGCGCGAGCCGGTGGCCCAGCTCGCCCGATTCGTGGTAGAGACGTTCCGCCTCCGCGTGCGGTCCCTGGTGCTGGTCGTACAGCTCGTGCTGCTTGGAGGAGAGGGAGCGGACCTCGCCGAGGAGCTGGCGTCGGCGTCCCTGCAGGGAGTCGAGGCGAACCTCCAGCTCGCGGAGCCGGTCGCGCTCCTCCCGTTCGGCCCTTCTCCACTGGTCGGAGAAGCCGGTACCGTGGGCCATCGCCCGCGAAAGCGCGAGGGGTCTAATAAGGGACCGACGGGCGACGGCGAAATCCCGTGCCCGCCGCGCACGGGTCGGCGCCGCGGGCTGGGTCCGTGGGGCTCTTAATCCGCGCGGCTTCGCGGGAAGCTCGGGAAGGCAAGCACGATGTCCGGCTCTCGCGACCCGTCGCTCCCCCGGCCCGGACGGTCCCGCACCGTCCACCCACGGGCCGGCGGCATCCGCTTCTCGGTCGCGAACATGGACCGGTCCGCGCCCCCGGCGAAGGACTTCTACCGGTACGCCTCCGGTCATTGGGTCGACACGCATCCGACCCCGGCGGACAAGGCGCGCTGGACCGGCTTCGACGAGCTCCGCGAGCGCAACTTTCTCCTCGTCCGTTCGATCCTGGAGGAGACGGCCCGACGGCGCGGCGGCGGGCCCGACGGCAAGGTCGGGGCGTTCTTCCGCTCGGCGCTGGACGCGCGAGCGCGGACCCGTGCCGGCACGCGGATCCTCGCCGAGGACCGCGCGCGGGTGGAGGCGCTCTCCTCGCCGGACGGGATCCCGGAGCTGCTCGCGCAGTTCCACCGGACCGGCAGTGCCGCTCTCTTCGACACCGACGTCGTCCCGGACGAACGCGAGAGCGCGCGCTACGCGCTCTACTTCTGGCAGGGAGGCCTTTCGCTCCCCGACCGGGACTACTACCTCGCCCCGCGGTTCGCGGCGGTCCGTCGAGCGTACCGCCGGCACATCGAGCGGCTCCTCCGACTCGCGGGCGAGGAGGGCCCGCGGGCCCGTCGCGCCGCGGCGGACGTCGTGGCGATCGAGACCGCCCTCGCCCGGGCGTCGCGGGACCGCGTCGCGCTCCGCGAGCCGACGCGGAACTACCACCGCTTCACGCCCGCGCAGCTCGCCCGCCGGTTCCCCGGCTCCGCGCGCGCGAGTACCTCCGCCTCAGCGGGATGCCGAGCCCGAGGTTCGTCGTCGTCGGCCAACCGGAGTTCCTGGAGGCGGTGAACCGCCTGCTGGGCTCGCGGCCGGTCGCGGCCTGGCGCTGGTACCTCCTCTGGAACCTCGTGCACGACGCCGCGCCGTACCTCGGGGCGCGGGTCGAGCGGGAGCACTTCGACTTCTTCCAGCGGCGCCTGCTCGGCCAGCCTCGACCGGAGCCGCCGTGGCGGCGCGCCGCCATCGTGATCGACGCCCTGCTCGGCGAAGCGCTCGGGCGGCTGTACGCCCGCCGTCACTTCCCCGCCCGCACCCGCGCCAAGATGTTCGAGCTGGTCGAGGATATCCGGGGCGTGCTGGCGGACCGGTTGACCCGGATCCCCTGGATGACCCCGCGGACCCGCGCGCGGGCGGTCGCCAAGTTCGCCCGGTTCACGACCAAGGTCGGCCACCCGGAGCGGTTCCGAACGTACGCGGGGCTGCGCCTCCGACCCGACGACTACGCGGGCAACGTGCGGCGCGCCCGGGCATACGAGGTTGCGCGCCGGGCCGCCCGCCTCGGTCAGCCGGTCGACCGGGACGAGTGGCACATGACGGCCCCGACGGTCAACGCCCACTTCGTCCCGACCCAGAACCAGATCTTCTTCCCGGCCGGGATCCTCCAGCCGCCGTTCTTCGACCCGACGATCGACGACCCCGTCAACTACGGGGGGATCGCCGTCGTGATCGGCCACGAGATGACCCACGGCTACGACGACCAAGGCCGGAAGTTCGACGCCGAAGGCAACCTCGTCGACTGGTGGAGCCGCGCCGACGCCCGCGAGTTCGGCCGGCGGGCTCAGAAGCTGATCGACCAATACTCGCGGTTCGAACCGCTTCCCGGCGAGCGCGTCAACGGCGCGCTGACGGCCGGAGAGAACATCGCCGACCTGGGTGGGGTCAGCCTCGCCTACGAAGCGCTCCAGCGCCGGCTTGCGGACGGAAGGACGCCCCGCGCGCCGGTTGACGGGTTCACGCCGGAGCAGCGGTTCTTCCTCTCGTACGGCCAGATCTGGCGGGGGAACGTGCGCGCGAAGGAGGTGCGCCGGCGCCTGGCGGTCGACCCGCACTCGCCGGGCGAGTACCGTGTGAACGGAGCGCTCGCGAACCTCCCGGAGTTCTGGCGGGCGTTCGATGTCCCCGCCGGCTCCCCGATGCGCCAGGACGAACGCCGGCGGGCCGAGATCTGGTAGGTTCGGTCGCGGGACCGGCTTAGCGCCGGGCGCCGGCCCCGGGGCGCTCGAGCCGGGACCGGAGCGCCTCGGCGAACCGTCGTGCCGAGGCGGGGTCGATGCGAAGGAACAGGTCCGGTTCGATCAGCTCGAGCTCGCTGAGAACCCAGCCCCCTCCGTCGGCCGGCAGGAGGTCGACCCGTGCGTACAGCGGAACCGATGCGAGGCCGCGGACCAACCGTTCGGCGCGGGCCAGGACCTCCGGTTCCGGATCGACGGCCTCCCCCGTGCGGGAGCCGCCCTCGAGAACGAACGGGTACCGCGCCGCATGGCTGAACGTCCCTCCCAGGAAGACGAGGGAGCGCTCCCCGCGGGTCCGGACGTCGGCGAGGAGCGGCTGGACGAGCACCTCGCCGTTGGCGCGGAGCTTGCGAAAGTGCGTCTCGTCCTCCGGGGTCACCGGCTCGGCGACCTTCCGGAGCCCCTCCGCGTTGCCGCCGATCGCCGGCTTGACGACCGCCCCGCTCCAGCCCCGTCGACGGAGGAGCTGGCCCAGCGACTCGGGCTCCGGGCCGGCGACCAGCTCCGTCGGTACGACGTCGATTCCCTGGGCCGCCAGGTCGAGGAGGTAGCCCTTGTGCGCGTTCCACGCGACCATCTCGGGCGGGTTCCACACCGTCGAGACGCGGGCGGTCGACTCCAGCCAGAACGCGAACTGGTCCGGCCGCAGGAAGTAGTCCCAGGTCGACCGAAGGACAACGGCGTCGAACTCGGCCCACTCCACCGCCGGGTCATCCCATACCGCCGGGGTCGCGGCAACGCCGAGGGCTTCCAGCGCGCGGACCGCGAGGTGGTCGTCCTCGCTGCCGGCCGGCAGACGCGAGTACGTGGCGAACGCCACCCGAGCCTCCTCGGCCACCGAACCCCCGGCGGCCGATGCTACGCGGGGAAGATGAGGGTGAGGCCCCGGTGTCGCTCGCCGGGGGCTTGCCCTCGCGCGGGAAGCCGGTCCGCCTCGGCGAGAACGTTCTCCGCCGTGGTCCTAGGTCCGAGATGGGCCGGGGCGGATTCGAACCGCCGACCTCCGCGTTGTAAGCGCGGCATCTTCACCCCTCGACTACCGGCCCACGGGTGCAGGAGGAGCATCGGTCTTGGCGGTGTCGGCGGTGTCGTGCCGCCGGTGGCGGACCCAGACGGCGACCCCCCGTCGGAGCTCTCCGAGCAGCGGGCCCGGGAGGGCCGCCTCCCCGACCGCCGCGAGCCGCCCGTCCCGGAACAGCCCCACCGAGTCGCCCGCGCGGATCGTCGGGTCGGCGTGGAGGACCCCCGGGGCGAACAGGTCCCCTTCGAGCGAGAGCGTCGGCTCGACGTCGACGCGCAGGACGGCGTCCCCGAGGCGTTCGGCGCCGGCAACCGTGAGGTGGAACAATCCCCGCTCCTCCCGGAGGGAGGCGAGGTCGCGATGTCCGTCCGTCACCCGCTGGAACCACGGCCGGCCGGAGAGGCGAAGCGGACGTGCGAACAGACGCTCGGCCGCGGCGCGGCCAAGCTGCACGCTGGCGACCTCGCGCAACTCCTCGATGACGACCGCAAGCGGTCCGCCCGGCACGCGCCCGGCGCCGTCGAGCGCGGTCGCGAGCGCCCCTCGGAGACCGGCGATCGACGGACCGCTCGTCGGCCGGCCCCCGACGACCGGGGAGGGGACGGTCAAGCTCGCGGGGAGGGCCTGGAGGAGGAAGCCGGTACTCCTCCGGGTCCAGGTGCGGCACGACGGACCGGTACGACCCGGCGGCGAGGAGGTGTCGAACGCCGCTCAAGACGACCTCGCGCTCCTCGGCGCTCCACTCGCCGGTGACCGGCACGTCGTACGACTTCGCCGGCGGCACGTCCTCCAGTTCCCGAGGGACGACCCCGATCGGCGAGCTCAGCGAGACAACGTGGACCCGTTCGGCGCCGATCAGCTCGTCGAACGCGCTGGCGAACCGTCGGTGCGACGGGGACCGGTGGTACGGCTTCGTCCGCGAGCAGGGCACCAGGAGCAGGACCGACTTGGAAGGAGGCGGTCGATACCGCTCCAGCAGGCGGGAGCGAAAGCGCCGCATCTCCGGGCGCCGGAACGCCTCCGCCAGGACGTACGTCCGGCTCCGGTCGGCGGTCAGCGGAGCGCGGGCCTCGAGCATGCCGGCGAGCTCGCGGTCCGCGTAACGGAGCAACTCGGCGGCGGTCGGCTCGGCCGCGAGGCGCGCTTCGACCAGCTCCCGCAGCCCGCCCCTTCGCCCGGCCGCGCGCACCTCCGCTTCCGCGCGGGCGTAGGCGTTCCGGGCGTGGTCCGCGAGGGAGCCGGGCGGGGTCGCGCGACACGCCGGACAGTCGCACCCTCGGAGGGCAGGTTCCTTCTCGGGGGGGCGGACCCCGAGGCTCGCATCGAGGAACTCGCCGGCCGCCGCACGAAGCTCGCCTTCCGTGGTGTCCACGAGGTCGAAGCCGAGGTAGGCGAGCAGGGCGAGCCGGTGCGGGAGCGCCACGCGGGGTCCCCACAGGACGGGCTCAGCCCCCACCTCCGTGCGGATCGCCCGGACCGCCTCGACGAGCGGAAGCCCCTCGTTCCAGAGGACGCGGGCGTTCCCGAGGATGAGCAGCTCGGGCCGGCTCCGGCGCAGCTCGCGCAGGGCGGCTGGATCGAGCGGGGCGTGCAGCAGCGCGACGCCGTCCCGCACGGGGAAGACGCCGCCCCCGGTCGGGGTGATCTCCGGCGCGAGAACCGGCAGCTCGAGCTCGAACTCCTGGACACCGTCGCCGAGGCGCACCGTGCGGCTCCCCGCGCGCGCCTCCCCCGCGCGGAGCGTCGGGCGTCCGGACGGCGCGGCTCCCGACCAGGCGAGGGTCGGGGAGCTCAGTTGGAGCGGGCCGACGCTCGTGCTACCGGGCAGCGCGAGCCCCTCGAACCGCTCGGCCGTCCTCATCGCCCGCCGTGCCCGGCGCTCAGGGCCGAGGCTCCGGTCGCCCCAACGCGCGACGGCTCCGAGGACCCGACGGCTCCGGGAAGACCCGGCTCCAGCTCTCAACGAGCGCCTCGCGGCGTTCCGCTGCTGCGTCGCCCCGCCCCCGGCGGCCGAAGAGCGGGTCGCGGGCGTCGCGGACCCCACGGAGGAACCGCGCCGGGTCCTCGCTCGCGCGCTCGAAGCCGAAAAGGACGAGCTCCCGCAGGAAGCTCGAGCGCCCCCGCCAGCCGATGCGGCGGCGGACCGCGGGGTTCAGGTGGCGTTTCGCAAGGCGCCAGACTTCACTCGTGCTCCGGAAATCGCGGGCGGAGAGCCCGATGACTACCTGCGGCATGGTCCGTTCCCGGCGGCTGGGGCCCTCCGCTCTTTAGTTCGCCGTGGCGGGAGCGGAGCCTACGCCCACGGGAGGAGGACGGCGACCGCCACCCCGAGGAGGAACCCGGCGCCGAAGAGAAAGTGGCGCCGGAACAGCGCGGCCGGCGTGAGCGTCCCGCTGAACAGTCCGCGGTCGGAGACCGCGACGCCGACGGCGATCGCAGCGAGCGCGGCGTCGTAGCCCCACCGGAGCCGCGCCGCCAGCCCGAACCCGACGAACAGCGCGACCGCCGTCACGTGGAGCCCGGCGACGAGCCGCAGCGACGCCTCCCGACCGAGCCGGACCGGCAGCGACCGCAATCCCAGGGCCCGGTCGCTGCCGAGGTCTCCGAGGCTGTGCACCGTCTCGAACGCGGCCCCCCACGCCAGGACCGCCCCGACCGCGATCCACGCTGCCGGCGGGATCGTTGCGTCGAGCGCGACGAACGCCGCCGCCGGCGTGACCGCCTCGACCAGGCCCAGGAACACGGTCGACAGCGCCGAGACCCGCTTCGTGTAGCTGTAGCCCAGGACGAGCGCCAGCGCCACGGGTGCGAGCTCGAGGGCGAGGCGGTTCAACAACGCCGCGGCGACGACCACGACCGCCGAGCTCGCGACCGTGACCGCGAGCGCGAACCCCGGCGAGAGCCGGCCCGACGGGAGCGCCCGGCCGGCGGTCCGGGGGTTCGCCGCATCGAGGGCCCGGTCGGCCCATCGGTTGAACGCGTGGCCCGCGTTGCGCGCGGCGACGAACGCCACGACGACCAGCGCGAACGGCACCAGCGGCGGCAGACCGGCCGCAGCGACCAGGAGGAAGGCGAGGGCGAACGGGACGTTCAACCCCAGGTTCTGGATCTCCAGGAACCGGCCGATCTCCCCGAGCCGCCCTCGGGCCGGTCGGCCCGAGATCACGAGGTCGGGGGCCGCCACAGCCGCTGGAGCGCCGGCTCGGCGCGGACGACCCGCTCCGCCGCCGCCGCGGCCGCCGGGTCCGCGCGGATCTCCTCCGGCCACGGCCGGGGGAAGCCGTCCTCGGGGCCCTTGCGGGTCGCGTCGACCCCGACCTTGCCGCCGTAGTTCGGCAGCGGGTTGGAGATCGACAGCTGGTCGACCGGCCCCTCGACCAGCTCAAGGTCCCGTGCCGGGTCGGCCTGCAGGCCGACGCGGTAGAGGACCTCGCCGAGGTCGTGCGGGTCCACGTCCGCGTCGACGACCACGATGTACCGAACGAACATCATCTGCCCCAGTCCCCACAGGGCGTGCATCACCTTGCGCGCGTGGCCGGGGTACGCCTTGCGGATCGCGACGACGGCGAAGTTGATGAACAGCCCCTCGAGCGGGAGGTTCAGCTCGACGACCTCCGGCAGGACCATGCGGATGACCGGCAGGAAGATCTGCTCGACCGCCTTGCCGAGCGTAGCGTCCTCCGTCGGCGGCTTGCCGGTGACGGTGCCGAGGTACACCGGCCGCTCGCGGTGCGTAATCCGCTCCACGTGGAACACCGGGAACGGCTCCGGGGCAGAGTAGTAGCCGGTGTGGTCGCCGAACGGGCCCTCGACGGCCCGCTCCTTGGGGTCCACGTGCCCTTCCAGGACGATCTCGGCGGAGGCGGGAACCTCCAGCGGCACGGTCCTGGCGCGGACGAGCTCGACCGGCGCGCCGCGGAGCAG
Organism: uncultured Thermoplasmata archaeon; assembly: GCA_963719635.1. Lineage (GTDB taxonomy): Archaea > Thermoplasmatota > Thermoplasmata > Lutacidiplasmatales > UBA184 > Lutacidiplasma. The sequence continues at coordinate 229,952 of CAVRCS010000005.1, forward strand.
GCCCGCGAAGGCGAAGTTCGAGATCCCTTCGGGGACCGGCGCGAGGCCGCTGAAGACCGTCGCCGGCTCGGCGCCGATCACGGCGGCGACCGGCATCGGCTCTCCTCGGGCCGCCCACTTGCGGAGGTTGTTCGCCCCGACCCGGTGCAGCTGGACGTGCAGACCGAGCGACGACGGCCCGTACTGCTGGAGGCGGTAGATCCCGGCGTGCTGGTCGCCGGTCTCCGGGTCGCTCGTGATGACGACGGGGAACGTCACCGTCCGTCCACCGTCCTTGGGCCAGCACTTCAGGATCGGAAGGCGGTCGAGGTCGACCGACGGCTCTTCGACCTCCTGGCACGCTCCCGAACGGACCCGCTTCGGGGCGAGCGAGCGGAGGCTGGAGAGACTGGCGATCGTCCCCTCGAGGTCCCGCAGCGCGCCGGCGATCCCCGCCGGGGCCGGAGCCGGGTCAGTTGGCCGACGCGTTCGGCGACCTCGCGGAGGTCGGTCGCCCCGAGCGCGGCGGCGACCCGCCGGGCCGTCCCCAGCACGTTGGTGACGACCGGCATGGAGGCGCCGGTGACGTTCTCGAAGAGCAGCGCCGGGCCGCCCGCGCGGTGGACCTGGGAGGTGAGCTCGGCGATCTCCAGGTCCCGGGAGATCGGCGCCCGGATCCGCAGCAGCTCGCCCTGCCGTTCGAGGGTGTCGAGGAAGTCACCCAGCGAGTCGAACGCCACGGCGGTCGCCGAGCCCGCCGTCGTATTAAATCGAGCCGACCAACGGCGCCGCCGAGGGTTCATAACGGAACCTCGTCTCGGCCCGACGATGCGGGCGGTGACCCTCCGGTTCCGGACCGACAACCTGGTCCGGCTGGGCGTGATCCCTCCGCGGCTCTTCGAAAGGTTCGACGAGATCGAGCTGCTGGAGACGCTGCGGCTGGAGGAGGGCTCGCGCCTCGAGCTGCTGCGTCTTCGCCACCGCGGGCCGCTCCGTTCCCCGGCGGAATTGGAGCGGTCGTCGCGACGGATCCGGGCCGTCTACGGGCTCAGCCGGTTCGAAGTGGTTGACGTCCGCCCCCGCGCCCGCGAGTACATCGTCCTCGCCCGCCAGCGGAACCCCGAGCGGCTCCGCCAGTGGCTCGCCCTTGCAGGGGGCGCGGTCACCCCCGCCGCTCCGTTCCGCCTGACCCCGGAAGTGACCATCGCGTCGTTCCACGGGGAGGAGCGCGCTCTGCGGCGCGTGCTCCGCCGGCTCGACCGCGAGGAGTTCCCGTACCGCCTCCTGCGGGCGAGCGGCCGGCCGACGATACCGGAGCGGAGCGAAGGACCGCTCACCCCGCTGCAGGGACGGATGCTCGCCCGTGCGTGGGCCCTCGGCTACTACGCGATCCCGCGGCGGGTAACCCTCACGCGGCTCGCCCGGTCGACCGGGCGGAGCGGACCGGGCCTCGGCAAGCTGCTCCGCCGGGCCGAAGGGCACCTGGTGGCGCGCTGGCTCTCCACGCAGGCCGCCGGCGACGAGTTGGCGCCCGACCCCCCTCGCTCCGGCCGCTCTGCCTAAGAAGGCCGAGCCCTCGCCCGAGCGTGGTCGCTCGAGCGGGCGTGGTGCGGGTCGAGCCGATCGACCGCACGGCCACCTCTGCGCTCCCCGTGCGGGCGACCGACGGCTCGGCGTGCTTCGACCTGGCGGCGAGTGTCGACGTCGTGTTGCGTCGCGGCAAGGTCGAGCTCGTCCCCACTGGGCTCAAAGTACGCTGTCCGCCGGGGACGTTCCTCGAGGTCCGGCCCCGCAGCGGCCTCTCCTCCCGCGGAGTCCTGATGGTGAACGCCCCCGGGACGGTCGACCGGGACTACTCCGGAGAGGTACGCGTGCCGATGACGTACCTGTTCGCCGGCCGCTACGCGATCCGCGCCGGCGACCGTATCGCGCAGGTCCGCCTCGTGGCGGAACACCCGACGGCGTTCAGGCGGGGGCGCGTCGCGCCCCGGGCGAGCCGCCGCGGCGGCTTCGGAAGTACGGGTCGCTAGCGGAACTCGGAGAGCAGCTTCTGCACGTTCCGCCCCGCGGGGGGCGGCGGCGCGTGCCCGCCGGCCGCCTCGGTCTGGACCTTCTCCAGCATCGCATGCATCCGCCGCTCGCGAGCGGACGCGCCGCGGTGCAACCCTTCGTCGCGCGTCCCCTCCGCCACGAGGACGACCGCACGTCCCGCGCGGGCGCGGCCGGTCCGCCCGCGGCGCTGGATCGTGCGGATCACGTCGGGGATCGGCTCGTAGAAGACGACGAGGTCGGTCGCCGGAATGTCGAGCCCCTCTTCCGCGACCGACGTGGCGACGAGGCAGTTGAGCTCGCCCCTGCGGAACCGGTCGAGCAGTCCGACCTGGAGCTTCTGCGATAGGCCCGGGTCCCGGCCGTGAGCCGCCTGTCCGACGAACCGTGCGGCGCGCACGGCCGGTTCGTGCAGGCGGTCGAGTTCGCCGACGAGCTGGTCAACGGTGTCGCGGTACTGCGAGAAGACGATCGCGCGCGCGTCGGGTCGATCGGTCAGTTCCCGGCGCACGAGCGTCACCGCCGCCGCGATCTTCGGGTGCTCGACGGTCGTCTGGGCGAGCCGTCGCCGGACCTCCTCGACGTCCGGGTCGCCGAGGAACGCCCGCTGCGCGGGCGTCACACGACGGCCGACGGGCGCGCTCTGCCGCGCGAAAAATTCGCGGAGCGCTTCGAGCCCCTGGCTCTCGCAGAGGTCGAGCGCGTGGAGCCCCTTCATCATCACGGCTTGACTGGTGACGGCCTGCCACAGCGCCGGCGGGGGGGCGCCTCCTGCCGCCCGCTCCGCGCCGAGGCGGCGGTGCAGCTGCTCGCCGACGGCGAGGACCGAGCGCCGTCCCACGTCGCCGGCCGCCAACAGGCCAAGCTTGGAGAGAGTCTGGGCCGCCCGGGAGACGGCGGCGCGGAGGAGGATCGCCATATGGCGGACCTCGGGCGGCACCGGGACGACGAGCTCTTCGACCCCGACGCCGTGCAGGTACGGCGCGACGTCCGGGCTCTGCTCGGTCCGGTACTCGAACTGCTCGATGCCGAGGTTCGCCCAGACCTCGCGGATCCGCTCCAGGCTCCCCCCGGCGAGGCGGTCATCGCGAGGAGCCGGGCCCGCGGTCCGTCGCGGTTCGCCCGGGCGATTGCCACGTACGGATACTCCCCGACGGCCCGGTGCGCCTCGTCGACCACGATCACGGAGAACGTGGCGAGCGGGAACTCTCCCGCGCGGAGGTCGTTCGCGACGACCTGCGGGGTGGCGACAACGACCTGCGGGGGGTGGAGCAGCTCCTGCCGCCGGTCCGGAGAGACCGAACCGGTGAGGACGAGCGGCTTCGGGGCGAACAGCGCCCGCTCGACCTCGCGTGCGTGCTGGACGACGAGCGGCCGGGTCGGCGCGAGGAACAGCGCCGAGCGGGTCGGCTCGCGGAGGAGGTTCTCGGCGATGACGCGGAGGGCGACGGTGGTCTTCCCGAGCCCGGTCGGGAGGACGACCAACGTGTCGTGCCCGAGCGCGACGTGTGCGATCGCCGCTTGATACTCCCGGTCCTCGAGCACGCCGGGGCGCACGCGCGGGTGCTCCACGGTCGACACGAGGCGGCTCGGCGCGTTCCAGCAAACGCCCCTTTATCAGCGCACGTCTACGCGCGTTGGTGCTCGCGCCCGTTGTCGTGCTCGCCGCGCTCGTCGGCACGATCGTTGTGCTGCTCTACCAAGGCGCCGCCCTCCTGTTCGCGTACGAGATGCCCCGGCTCGACCCAGCGCCCCCGGTGGCCGGCGTTCCGGGCGCTCCTTCCGTGAGCGTCGTCGTCGCGGCGCGGGACGAGGAGGCCGACCTCGCGGCCACCCTCGACGGACTCCTCGCGCAGGACCTTCCCGGGCTCGAGATCGTCGTGGTCGAGGGTGGGTCCCGCGACGCGACCCGCGCCGTCGCGCAAGCGAGGGCTCCCCGGGTGCGGGTGGTCGACGAGCCGCCGCTGCCGAGCGGCTGGGTCGGGAAGAACTGGGCATGCTGGACCGGCGCGCTCGCGACGGCCGGGGCGTGGCTGCTGTTCCTCGACGCGGACGTGCGCCTGCATCCGGCCGCCGTCCGCACCGCGCTCGGCTGGGCGGAGCGCGAGGGGGCCGCGCTCGCCACCGTCGCCCCGAGGGTCGAGATGGTCGGCGTCTGGGAACGGATCGTCCTTCCGTTCTACATCCAGATGGTGCTCACCTACTTCCGGGCCCCGCGCGTCAACCGCCCCCGGTCCCGCACCGCGCTCGTGAACGGCCAATTCTGGCTCGTCCGGCGCGCCGACTACGAGGCGCTCGGCGGACACTCCGCGGTCCGCGGGTGGGTCCTCGAGGACATCGCCGTCGCGCGTCGGTTCCGTGCGGCCGGCCGCCGGATCCGGCTCGCGTGGGCCCCCGACCTCGCCGTGACGCGGATGTACCGCGACCGGCACGAGATGTTCGAGGGCCTGCTCAAGAACGTCCACGGCACCGAGTTCTCCGCGGCCCGCCAGGTCGGCTTCCTCGCCGGTCTGGTCGGGTTCTTCTGGGTACCGCTCGCGGTGCTACCGGTCGGGCTCAGCGTCGGCAGCGGGCCGCTCATCGCCCTCGGCGCCGTGCTGGCGGTAGCGCTCTTCGGCAAGCACGTCGCCTGGGCGTACGTCGTCGGAGCCCCCGCGCGGTACGGGCTCGCCTTCCCGGTCGCCGTCGGCTTCTACGTCGTCCTCGTGACGGCCTCCCTCGGTCGGGGGCTGCGGGGAGGTACCGTACGGTGGAAGGGGCGCGAGTACCCGCTCCAACCGGGGAACGCCCCCTAACGGCTATCTGAGGGGAGGCGTCCCCCGCGCCGATGGCGGCGGATGGGCTCTACGGGCTGCTCGTCGGCGGGGCCGAAGCGCCTGGAGCGTCCGGTGCGACCAGCGAGCTGCTCGACCCGTCGACCAACCGGCCGCTCGCCCGCGTCGCCGTCGGCTCGCGCGAGGACGCGACCCATGCGATGGAGGTCGCCGAGGCGGCGTTCCAGGGGGGCGACTGGGCGGGCGGGGACGGCGCGAAGCGCGGGAAAGCGCTCCTCCGCCTCGCCCGGCTGCTCGAGGAGCAGCAGGAGGAGTTCGCGCTCCTCGAGACGCGGAACGTCGGCAAGCCGCTGCGCGAGGCGCGGGGCGACATCGGCTTCGTCGTCCGGACCCTCGAGTACGTCGCCGGGCTCGCCGACAAGCTCGAGGGAACGACGATCCCTGTGCCGGGGAGCCGCCTCAACTACACGCTCCGCGAGCCGCTCGGGGTCACCGTCCACATCGCCCCGTGGAACTTCCCGCTCGTGCTGGCGATGCGCTCGGTCGCCCCGGCGCTCGCCGCGGGGAACACCGTCGTGCTCAAGCCGGCGAGCCTCACGCCGCTCACCGCGATCCGCCTCGGGCGCCTGGCGCGCGCCGCCGGCATCCCCGACGGCGTCCTGAACGTCCTCCCGGGCCCCGGCGGAAAGCTGGGGGAGGCGCTCGTCCGGGACCGTCGCTGCCGCTCTGTCTCGTTTACGGGCAGCGGGGAGGTCGGGCATCGGATCGCCGAGCTGGCCGCCGAGCACCTCGTCCCTGCCACGCTCGAGCTCGGGGGGAAGAGCCCGGTGGTCGTCCTTGCCGACGCCGACCTCGACCGGGCGGCGCGGGGGATCGCCACCGGGATCTTCGGCAACGCCGGCCAGATGTGCTGGGCCGGTTCGCGCCTCATCGTGCAGGAACCGGTCCAAGCGCCGCTCCTTGCGAAGCTGCGGACGATCGCGGAGGCGATGCGCCTCGGCCCGGGAACCGAGGACGGCGTCGAGATGGGGCCGCTCGTCTCGCGGGAGCAGGAGACGCGGGTCCTCGACTACGTCCGCTCGGCCCGGGACGACGGAGGCACGGTCGTCACCGGTGGGGCGAAGGCGTCCGACGCGCGGCTGGCAGACGGGAACTTTGTCCAGCCGACCGTCGTCTCCGGCCTCGCCCCGTCGGCGCGGAGCGCCCGGGAGGAGATCTTCGGGCCGGTGCTGACGACGTTCGGCTTCCAGGACCCCGACGACGGGGTCCGGCTCGCCAACGACACCTCGTTCGGCCTGGTCGCCTCGGTCTGGACGCGGGAGCTCGCCACCGCCCACCACGTCGCCCGTCGGCTCGATGCCGGCATGGTCCTCGTGAACGAGCCGCCCCAGACGTACCCGCAGACCCCTTTCGCCGGGTTCAAGGAGAGCGGGATCGGCTCCGAGCAGGGGATCGGCGTCGTCGCCCGCTACACACGGACGAAGAACGTCCTCGTCAACGTCGCCGTCCCGAGGAAGAAGGGGTAACCCGCGGCGGGGGACCGCCGAGCCGGCCTCGGTTCGTACGAAATCCCAAAAGGCGCTCCCCCGGCTCCGCTGGGTGAATGGCCGCCGCGAGCGGGGAGTGGGGGACATGCCGCTTCTGCGGCACCGCGGTCGCCCCGGGCTCGGCCAGCTGCGGGATCTGCGGCGCCGACGGCCCCGTGCCCGCGGGCAAGCTCTCGGCGTCGCCCCGTCGGGTCCGACGGCGGGTCGCGCTCACGAACTGGCTCCGCGTCGTGATCGTCGTCGGGGTCGTCGGCGCGCTCGCCTTCTCGCTCGTGGACGCGGTCCTCACCGGCCCTCCCAACGTCCCCGACCCCCTGACGACCCACGGGATGTACACCGTCGGGCCGGGGTGGGTCGGCTTCCTCACCGGCGAGGTGACCGGCGGCGACTACGTCGTCGGGAACTTCTCGAGCGTACGCCCGGTCGCCGCCGACGTCGCCCTCTCGGCGTACAACGCGAGCGAGTGGGCGCTGTTCCTGCGCGGCGGCGTCGCGACCCCGGCGTGGTCGACGCCGCAGGAGGGGTCGGGCCGGATCGTCTTCACCGCGCTCTACACGGACAACTTCACGTTCGTGCTGACGAACGCCTACGCGGCGTCGACCCACCTGAACATCACGGTGTACGTGGCGACGGAGTACGAGTCGAACGTCGGGAACGACGGCTTCGGCTAGGGCGCCGGCGGTTCCGCGCTGTCGAGCGCGGGCGACTCCGCGCGGCGCAGAAGCTCGGCGGGGATGCGGTCGACGAGGTAGACGGTCTTGCCCGCCTGCATGATCACGATCCCCTCCGCCTGGGCGCGCGTCGTGTCGATCTCGAGGACGATCGGCTCGGGGGTCCGGACCTTGCCGGCCGCCACGGCGTCGGCCGCGGTCTTGGAGAGGTGGACCTTGCGGCGGTCGGACGGCCGCAGGCCGACCTCGAGCACGATCGCCGCCTCGTCCGCGGTAACGGGGTAGTACAGGTGCTCCGGGATGTTGTCGGTCGGCAGGTCGAGCTCGACCTCGAGCGTGTGGCCGTACGTCGCCCGGATGCGGTCGTCCCGGACCTCGTAGCGGCCTTTGCCGTCCGTCTCGGAGATCGCGACCAGGTGTTGGGGACGCAGCCACCGGTAGACCGGATGCCGTTGGGAGATCGCCCGCGCGATCGCGGCGAGCTCGATCCACCCGTGGGGGTCGACGGCGAGGCCGTAGCGATCCGGGAAGTGCCGCAGGATGCCGGTGAGGACGCGGCCGAGGTGGTCGAGCTCCCGGTCGTTCAACACGAAGCGGCCGCCTTGGCCGCAGACCGGGCACGACTCCGCCCGAAAGTAGCCGTGCTGGGCGCACTCCTTCAGCATCGGGACCGGGCTTCCGTCAGCCCTTGACCTTGTCCGCCTTCTTCTCGAAGTCGGTGAGGACGTCGTCGTACAGGTCCGTCAGGTCCTTGAGGACCCGCTTGAGGACCTGCTGCGGCTTCTCGCCCTTGGTCCGGAGCTGGAGGGTCGGTCGGTCCAGGAACGGGTGACCGAGCAGGTAGCGGGCCTCGACGACCTTCTCCTCCCGCTGGAGCGCCTCGACCAGCGGGACGAGCAGGGTCTCCTCGCCCTTCGGCAACTCGACGCGCAACAGGTCGTGCTCCTTCTCCACGACGCGAAGTTCCATCGGGACCCCCGGGAGCGGCCCTGACTTGGGCACCACTCTTAACGGTGGCGGCCGCGAGGTGGCGCCGCCCCTGACGGGGCGCGCCCGCTCCGCCGTCCCTATAACCTCCGGCCCGTCGGCCGGGGCCGTGACGCGCTGGCTCGTGGTCGGCGGCGGCGCCCGCGAGCACGCCCTCGGCCTCGCGCTCCACCGAGCGCAGGCGGAACTGGTCGTCGCCGGACCGAACGCCAACCCGGGCCTGGAGCGGCTTGCGCTCGCCTCCCGCCGCTTCCCGCTGGACGCATCGGAGGCGATCGCAGGCTACGCGAAGGCGGAGCGGGTCGACGCGGCGGTCGTCGGGCCGGAGGCCCCGCTCGCCGCCGGGCTCGGGGACGCGCTCCGCAGGGTCGGCGTCCCGACGGTCGGGCCCGACCGCGCGGCCGCCCAGCTGGAGGCGTCCAAGGTGTTCTGTCGCGAGCTGCTCCTGCGCCATCGGATCGTCGCCCAGCCGAGGTTCGTTCTCCTCCGCCAGGCCGGGGAGGTCGACGCCGCGGTGGCGTCGTTTCCGGGCCCGTTCGTCGTGAAGCCGAGCGGCCTGACCGCGGGGAAGGGCGTCTGGGTCCAGGGGTCCGACTTCGCCGAGCCGCGCGAAGGCGCGGCGTATGCGAAGACGGTCCTGGTGCAGGGCGGCGCCGTCCTCCTCGAGGAGAAGCTCGAGGGGGAGGAGTTCAGCCTGATGGCGTTCGTGACCGACGACGGGGTGCGGACGATGCCCGCCGTCCAGGACTTCAAGCGGGCGCAGGACGGCGACCAGGGGCCGAACACCGGCGGCATGGGGTCGTACTCGCAGCGCGACCATCTCCTCCCGTTCCTCAGCGCCGACGACCGCGACCGGGCCGCCGCGGTGCTGGAGGGGACCGTCGCCGCCCTCCGGGCCGAGGGGCTCGCCTACCGCGGCGTGCTCTACGGCGGATTCATGCTCACCGCCGACGGGCCGAAGCTCCTCGAGTGCAACGTCCGCTTCGGCGACCCTGAGGGGATCAACGCGCTCACGCTCTACGAGGAGGGGGACTTCTCCCAGCTGATGCTTGGGGTCGCCACCGGCCACGTCGACCCGAACCTCGTGCGGTTCCGCCGGCGGTCGACCGTCGTGCGGTACCTCGTCCCGCCCGGCTACGGAACCCGCGCCACCGCCGGCGGGACCATCGCGCTGGACGAGGCGGCGATCGAGGCAGAGGGGGTCCACGTCGTCTTCGGGAGCGTGGAGGCGGCCGGGCCGGGGACCGTCCGGTTCGGCACGAGCCGCGGGATCGCGTTGGTCGGGGAAGCGAGCGCCGTGCACGAGGCCGGCACCCGCGTGGACGCCGCCCTCCAGCACGTCCACGGATCGTTCTACGTTCGCCGGGACATCGGCACGCAGGCGGACCTCACGCGACGGTGGGAGCACATGCGCCAGCTGCTGCGCCCGGGCGCGCGCCCGTCGCCCCTCCCGCTCAGCGTCGCGGCGCCGGAGGCGCCGGCGTCCAGCGCCGGGACGCCGGAGCAGCTCCTCGGCTGAGCCGCCCGCCGAAGCGTAAAGAACCCGCGGCCGGTGCTCGGGGCTCCATGTTCTGCCCGAAGTGCAAGCGCCTCATGCGCCCCGACCGGCCGATGGGGGTCTGGCGCTGCTCCGGGTGCGGCCACACGATGCCGCTCGGGCGCGGCGTCGAGGTCGGCAAGTCGACGCCCCAGGGCCGGGAGATGGCGGTGGTCGAGACGAGGGTGGCGACCCTGCCGAAGGCGGAGGAGACATGCCCGAAGTGCTCCAACGGCGAGGCGTACTGGGTCCTCCGCCAGACCCGGGGGTCCGACGAGCCGGAGACCCGCATCTTCGAGTGCACGAAGTGCGGGCACAAGTGGCGGGAGTACCAGTGAGTCCCGGGGAGTTCGCCCCGGTCGCACGTGCCTTCGAGCCGGAGGCGATCGGACGGGAGCTCCGCCTGCGGGGCTGGGTCCTCCGCTCCCGCTCCTCTGGCGGGATCCTGTTCGTCGTTCTCCGCGACCGGACCGGCGTGGTCCAGGTCACCGGCCGCAAGGACGCGCTCGGGGCGGGGGCGTTCGACGCCGCCGAGCACGTGCAGAACGAGGGCGCGGTCGAGGTCGTAGGAACGGTCGCCGAGGACCGCCGCGCTCCCGGCGGCCGCGAATTGCGCGCCTCCGCGATCCACGTCGTCCACGCCGGCGAGCCGTTCCCGATCTTCGCCGACCAGACGGAGGAGTTCCGTCTCGACAAGCGCCACCTGGTCATCCGCTCCCAGGAGCACGTCGCGACGTTCCGTCTGAAGGCCGAACTCCTCCGCGCGCTCCGCGCCTTCCTCGAGGAGGAGGAGGTCCTCGAGATGACGCCCCCGATCCTGTCGGGGAACGCCGCGGAGGGCGGCTCCGAAGCGTTCCAGATCGACTACTTCGGCTCCTCCGGCTACCTCTCGCAGACCGCGCAGCTGTACCTGGAGGCGCTGCTGTTCCCGAACGAGCGCGTCTACGCGCTCACCCCGTCGTTCCGCGCGGAGAAGTCGCGGACGACCCGCCACCTCACCGAGTACCTCCACCTCGAGGTGGAGCTCGCCTGGTGCGACCTGACGGCGCTCCTCGACTTCGAGGAGCGGATGATCGTCGCCGCCGCGCACGCGCTCGCGGAGCGCCGGCCCACGGAGCTGCGCGCGCTCGGCCGGCCGCCGGAGGAGCTGAAGGCGATCGCCGCGCCGTTCCCCCGCCTGACGTACTCCGAGGCGGTCGACCGGCTCGCCGCCCAAGGGCTTCCGATCCACTGGGGGAGCGACCTCGGCACCGCCGAGGAGCGCGCCCTCACTCTCGAGGCGCGGCTGCCGGTGTTCGTCACGCAGTATCCTCGCGAGGTGAAGGCGTTCTACATGCTCCGCTCCCCGAGCGACCCGCGCACGGTCGAGGCGGCGGACCTCCTCGCTCCGGAAGGGTACGGCGAACTGATCGGCGGCTCGTGCCGCGAGACCGACCTCTCGCTGCTCACGGAGCGGCTCGTCGCCACCGGCGCGAGCGTGGCGGAGTACGACTGGTACCTCGACCTGCGACGCCACGGCAGCGTCCCGCACGCCGGGTTCGGGCTCGGCATCGAGCGGCTGCTCCGCTGGCTCCTTCGCCGCGACCACATCCGCGAGACGACGCCGTTCCCGCGGACCCCGTCGCGCCTCACGCCGTGAGCGGGGCGCCGCCCCGGCTCCGCTTAAGCAAGGTTCAAGTGCGCCCGAGCGCCTTGGCGGTCGCTCGCACCTCGGGGGCCCCAGCGTGGTAACGGAGCACGGGTCGGACCGACGGGCCGAACGCCCGTCCTCGGGGGCAGAGAAGCCGTCCGGCGAGCTGACCGTCGAGCGGGTCACGCACGAGGACATCGCCGCGATCTGCTCGCTGTACAAGAAGGTCTGGGACGTCGAGTCGGGCGTTCCGAACGAGCTCGCGAAGGCGTGGCAGCCCGGCCCGCTCGAGTTCACGAGCTGGATGGAAGGGGTCACGTACTTCGCGGCCCGCCGCGGCGGCCACCTCGTCGGCGTGGTCGGCGTCGAGCCGGCCCACGGCGCGTGCCGGCTCGTCCACCTCGCGGTCGACCCGGAGTCCCGGCGGCACGGGACCGGCACCGCGCTCCTCGCGGCCGCCGTCGAATGGGCCCGCCGGTCGAACGCCGCGACCGTCTGGTGCGTCCCCCTCGCCCGCTTCCACGCTGCGGGAGGGCTGCTGCTCAAGCTTGGGTTCGCCGAGACCGGGCAGCTCCACCGCCACGAGTGGGGCGAGGATGTCCGCCTCTTCGAGCGGGTGCTCTAGTTCGCGCTGAGCCCGCGTCCGTGCGCACCGGCCGGACGGCTGGGCGGCGGGACCCCGCGCGCCTCCTGCAGGACGCGGAGACGGTGGACCCCGTCCTCGACGCGTCCGACGAGCACGTCCCGGGCGGCGATCGCGAGCTCGCGCGTGTCGTCGTCGCTCCGCGCGCCGTTGCGCGGGTCGGCGGCGAGGCGGTCGCCGAGACGCCCGACGACGTCCGGCAGGCTCTCCGAAACGCGCGCCACCGCCCGCGAGCGGAGCAGTCGCAACCGCTGCTTGAGCGAGGCGAGCCGACCCGTGCGGAGGTCCCGCTCCAGCTCGGCGACGACCTCTGTCGGCTCGCCGACGTCGACAAGCCCTAGGACCTCGAGGTCGCGGAGGAACGCCGAGAGCCGCTCCAGATCGCCGCGCGCCTGGTCGAGGTGCCGCTCCTTCAGCGCGACGACGCGGTCGACCTGCTGCGAGGTGGCGAGCGCCTGGGCGATGTCGCCGAGGCGGGCCGCGTGGACGGCCTCCTCCATCTGGCCCCGCTCTAGCCGGCTGTCGACGGAGTACGCCTCCAGCCGTACGATGCGGCCGTTCGTCCGGTCCTCCCACCGGTCGAACGCGTCGGTCAGCCGCCGTTGGGCGAGCCGCTCGACCCCGCGGACAACCTCTGCCCACGCCTCCGGGTTCCGCGAGCGCGCCGCCGTCTCCTCCGCCCACGCCGGGAGATGCGGGATCTCCACGCCGAGCGTGTCGGACGCCGACTGCCACTGGGCGAGGCGGGCGAGCCGACGGTTCAGCTCGGTCGGGGATTCTCCGTCCGGGGGGACGGTCTCGGCAGGACCCGTCGCCTCCCCGGCACGGGCCATCGAGGGCGCCCCTGCGATGGCCGGGGCGCCGCAGACCGGACACGATCGGGCCGCCCGCGGAAGGCTGGCGCCGCATTGGGCGCACGTCGCCGGAGCTTCCGCCATCGCCGAGGAGCGCTCAGGGGCGCCCGAAGCTTAAGGACGGACCCCGCCCGTCGGCGGAGCCGCGGCCTCCGCCGGGGAGGCGCCGCAGATGGGGGCGGATGCAGGGGGTGAGATTTGAACTCACGAACTCCTACGAGACCAGGACCTCAACCTGGCGCCTTTGACCAAGCTGGGCCACCCCTGCACGACCCGGGGCGCGGCTACGGGGCCGCACCGATAACCTTTGTGCGCGCGCACGTGGCGCGGCGTTCTGGCGTCGATAAAGGCCATGTAGCCCGGGCCCGTGCCGCGGACCCGTATGGCCGACGAGGCCGCCCGCGGTCCGGTCGTCTTCATTGGAGTGAAGCCGACGATGACCTACGTCTTCCAGGTCGTCGCCCAGTTGAACTCGGGGGCGGGTCCCGTGGTCGTCAAGGCCCGGGGGAACGCGATCGGCAAGGCGGTCGATGTCGCCGAGGTCGTCCGTCGGCGGTTCCTCGAGGGGCAGGTCGAGGTCGGCCCCATCGCGATCGAGACGGAGCGGCTCACGAACCGCGAGGGGCGCGAGGCGAACGTCTCGTCGATCTCGATCCCGCTCAACCGAACGGGCCCGGCGCTCGAGCCGCGCCCGGGGGAACCGTCGGAGCCGTAGCGCGCCGGACGACCCACGTCCGGGCCCACAAGTCCCCGACCCGCTGGCGTTCGGCGGTGAGCCGCATCACGACGAGGCCGAGCACCCCCGCCAACGCGACGCCCACCAGGACGGCGACCACGAGGCCGAGCAGCTCCACGGTCCCGGTGAGGGCCCCGAGGCCGGCGATGTTCCCCCGGTCCCGGCCCCCCGGAGCACCACGGCGACGACGACGGCGAGCCCGATGGAGTACATCGTCAGCGCCGGGAGGAGCGGGGCGTTGCGGACGAACGCGGCGACCCCGCCGACCCGGCCCAGCGAGCGGTCCCGGACCTCGATCCCGACGAGCCGCTTGCCGAGGGTCGTGCCGGTCCAGAGCTCCCCGAAGGCGAAGTACAGCAGCCCCACGGCGATGAATCCGTAGACGGCGGCGTTGTACGCGACACCGCCGAGGATGCCGGAGAGGCCGCCGCCGGAGACGACGATGATTCCCACAAAGACGGCGCTCGCCACCGCCCCTAGGGCCGCGAGGTCGACGACGAAGGCGAGCAGCCGCTCCCGGATCGAAGCGAACCGGGGGCGGGCGAGGCCGTCGCCGAGCAGCACCAGCGCCCGCGCCGTGGCCCACGCCCGGACCGCCTCCCGGGGATCCGTCGTGCCGGCCCGCGCTGCGCTCTCTAGGTTCGCTGTGTCGCTGACGACCCAGCCCGGGACCGGGAGCCCGTCCCACGGCCGTGCCGTGTCGCCGGGAGGGCATCCGAGCAGCCGACGGGCCTGGAGCGCCGCGGCGCGCGCCGCCTCCGCGGACAACGCGAGCGAGCGCCCGACCTGACCCTCGACGCCATGCGCGTACGCCTCCCGGATCAGGCGGCTCGGGCTCGATGGCGCGGGCGGGATCGGGGGACCGGCCGGCTTCGGCGCCCGGCCGAGCGCGACATGGGTCCAGTACGCCCCGAAGAGCCCCAGGAACCCGGAGAGGTAGACGAGGTTGAGGACCCCGGCGCCTCCCACGACGTACAGCCCCGCGGGGCCGCTCCCGTAGAGCGGCGGCTCCCACAGGACGTCCGCGCCGAGGACCACGCCCCAGCCCGCCACGAGGAAGCCGAGCGGCAGCGCGAACCCCTCCGCGCCCCGGAACAGCCGCGGTGCGAGCAGCGCCGCGACGATCCCGGCGAACGCCGGCGGGAACAGGTAGGTACGGGAACGACTCCGAGATGCCGAGCCCGGGGATCGCGTTCGAGCCGGCGAACGTCAGAAGCATCACCCCGTTCGTCAACCCGAACGCGGCGACGATCGCACGCCCGGACGGATCCGTCGTTCCGTACGCCTCCGCGACCGCGACCCCGAAGGCGGCGGCGGCCACGGTCAGCACGCCGAGTTCCGTGACCCACGCGCTGGTGCTGAAGGCGCGGGCGAGCCCGGCCAGCGCGCCGTGCTCGGCGGCGATGACGATCCCGAGCAGGACCGCCATCTCCACGGCGAGCGGGAGCACGAACCGTGCGACGGAGCGGCCGAGCGGAGGCGCGAGACGGCCCAGCGCGAGGAGGCCGACCGCGAGCGGGAACACGGCGCCGGCGAAGCTGACCGCGAGGACGTCGTTCGCCACCGGGGCGAGCGGGAAGACGGCGAACGAAGCGAGCAGCGCCCCCGGGAGAAGCAGCCAAAACTCCCGGCGGCCGAGCCCGACGCTCTCGGCGAACCGCGGGTATCTCCAGGCGAGCCCGAACAGCAGCGCCCACGCGACGCCGGGGACGGCGGTCGAGACGCTGACCGCCGAGATGTCGTAGGCCAACTGGAACGGCCCCGCCACGGTCGACCCTCCGGAGCTCCGGCGGCTCCAGCCGCCGCTCCGACCTAAGGGTTTGGGCCGCCGTGCTCGCTCGGCGGCCGGGCCCCACCGAAAGGTTTTCTCGCGGGGTCCCCTCCTCGCCTCCGCATGGCAGACGAGCGCACGGAGACCGACTCGCTGGGGCCGCGACAGGTCCCGGCCGATGCCCTGTGGGGGATCCAGTCGCTGCGGGCGCGCGAGAACTTTCCGGTCAGCGGCCTGACGGCGTCCCGCCACCTCCGCCGGGCTTACGCGTTGCTGAAGCTTGCGGCGGTTCGGGCGAACGTCGCCCACGGAGGGTTGGAACCCCGGCTCGGCGGGCCGCTCGAACAGGCGGCGGAGGAGATGGCCCGGGGGCGGTTCGACGACCAGTTCGTCGTTGACGTCTTCCAGGCCGGCGCCGGCACGTCCCTGCACATGAACGTCAACGAGGTCCTGACGAACCGGGCCCTCGAGATCCTGGGCCGGCCGCGGGGCGACTACGCGACCCTGAGCCCCAACGACCACGTCAACCGCGGCCAGTCGACGAACGACACGTTCCCGTCCGCGGCCCAGGTCGCGACGCTGTTCGCGCTCCGCGAGGTCCGCGGTGCCGTCACGACGTTGGTCGGCAGCCTCCAGAGGAAGGGGCGCGAGTTCGCGGGCCTCCCCAAGGGCGGGCGGACGCACCTCAAGGACGCCTTGCCCGTGACGCTGGGCGCGGAGCTCCGCGCGTATGCCTCGGCGCTCGAGCATGTGCTGGAAGTGCTGCCGGCCGTCGAGCGAGCGCTGGCGGAGCTCCCGCTCGGCGGAAGCGCGGTCGGCTCCGGCGTGACCTCGGTGCCCGGGTTCCGGGCTGCGGCGGTGGCCGAGTATGCCCGGCTTACGGAGCTGCCGCTCGTCCCCGCCCGCGACCCGTTCGAGACGATGCAGAGCCGCTGGCCGCTCGGATTCGCCTCCGCGTGGCTGCGTACGCTGGCCCTCGAGCTGGCCCGCATCGCGAACGACCTGCGGCTGCTCTCCAGCGGTCCGGCGACGGGGCTGGACGAGCTGCGGCTACCGGAGATCCAGCCGGGGTCGTCGATCATGCCCGCGAAGGTGAACCCGTCGGCGGCCGAGTGCCTGAACATGGTCGCCTTCCACGTCCTGGGCGCCGACGCGGCGACCGCCTACGCCGTCCAGGCCGGCCAGCTCGAGATCAACGTGATGATGCCGCTCGCCGCCTTCGAGGTCCTCTTCTCCGCGGAGATCGTCGCAAACTACCTGCCGGTCTTCGCGCGGAGCTGCGTCGATGGCCTCACGGCGAACCGCGAGCGTCTCGAGCTCTACCTCCTCGGCTCCAGCGCCCTCGCCACGGTGCTCACCCCGCGGCTCGGCTACCTCAAGGTCGCCGAGCTCGTTCACGACGCAGAGAAGACCGGTCGCTCGGTGAAGGAGCTGCTCGTCGAGCGCAAGCTGCTCACGGCGGCCGAGGTCGACGCGCTGCTCGGCGAGGCCGCGCTGCGCAAGCTCGCCGACCCGGTCCCGTGACCGACGCCCCGAGCCGTTAAGCGCCCCGGGCGGGGTGGTCGGAGGGCGGCCCGTGGCATCGGTAGAGGAGACCGCGGTCGCCCTGGGCAACCCGGCGAGCGAAGAGTTCCGGCGGGCCGTCGGCGTCCTGGGCCGGGTCGGTCTCACGCAGTACGAGGCCCGGGCGTACATCGCCCTGGTCGCGCGGGGGCTGGGGGACGCGGCGGGCCTCGCCACGGCCGCCGGGCTCCCCCGGACGAGCGCCTACAAGGTCCTCGAGTCGCTGGCGAGCAAGGGGTACGCCCAGCCGACCGGAGGCAAGCCCGCCCTCTTCCGGCCGACCCCGCCGCTGGAGGTCGCTGAGACGCTCAAGGCGGCGATCCAGGAGGTCTTTGAGCAGCTCGCGGAGCTTCACCGCGTCGTCGCCGACCACGGCGAGCCGCAGCTCGTCTACCTGATCTCGGACCGGGAGAAGGTCCTCGCCAAGATCGGCGACCTGCTCGACCAGTCGGCCCGGACGTTCATCCTCACGACGCCCCAGGTCGTCGAGCTGCGCGACGCGCTGGGCAAGAAGTTCCAGAGCGCCGTGAAGCGCGGCGTGCACGTGACGATCGTCACGGCGGCGCTCCAGAAGCTTCCGGACGGCGTTCGAGCTCGTCGTACGGGAGAACCTGCTCGCGACCGAGGTCCTCGCCGACGGCGAGCACGCCCTCCTCGCCGCCCCCGGGCTGGACGCCTGCGGCTTCACCGACAACCCGATCCTCATCGCCCACCTGCGCCAGTTCCTCGACGTCGTGCTCGACAAGGGCGCCACGCCGCCGCCGGCGTGAGCCGGGGGGCGCCCCGCCCGGGAGAGCCGCCGTGCGTCGTCCGCCGGCCGAACGGGTCCGGGACCGACTCCGCGCGGCTGCCGGCAGCCCGCTCGCGGACGCGATGCCGACCGGCTACCAGCGCCTCGGCTCCGTGCTGATCGTCCGGCTGCCGCCGGCGCTGCACGACTACGGCGAGCTGATCGGCGCGGCGTGGCAACGCGAGCTTGGGGTGCGCACGGTCCTCGACCGCGCCGGCCCCATCGCAGGGGAGTTTCGCGAGCCGACGGTGCGCCTCCTCACCGGGGGACCGACCGAGACGGTCGTCGTCGAGCACGGGAGCCGATGGCGCCTGGACGCCGCGCGCACGATGTTCGCCGCGGGGAACCGCACCGAGCGCCAGCGGTTTGCCGGTGTCGTGCGGGCCGGCGAGCGGGTCGCGGACCTGTTCGCGGGGATCGGCTACTTCACGGTCCCGGCTGCCCGGGCCCGTCCGGACGCATCGTTCGTCGCCGTCGAGAAGAACCCGGTCGCGTTCCGGTACCTCGAGGAGAACGTCCGGGCCAACGGCGTCTCCGACCGGGTCGCGGTCCTCCTCGGCGACAACCGCAACGTCCCGCAGGAGTCGGGCGGGTTCGACCGGGTCCTCCTGGGGTACCTGCCGAGCTCGGTCGCGTGGGTCCCCCGAGCGGTCGGCCTGCTCCGTCGCACGGGTGGCCACCTCCACGTCCACCTCGTCGCCGACGCGCGCGCCGCGTGCGCCAGCGCGACGGCGGCGGTCGAGCGCTCCCTCCGGGACACGGGAACCGCCGGGGAGCTGACCGCCCGCGAGGTGAAGCCGTACGGGCCGGGACGGACCCACGTCGTCGTCGACGCCGAGATCCGTCCGGCCTAGGGGGCGGCGACCGGTCCCGCGGTGAGCGCGCGCATCGCCTCGGGGAACGCCCGCGCGAACCGCTCGATCTGCTCGGGCGGGTTGGAGAACGAGACGCGGACGAACTTCGGACCGTGGGTCGGAGAGAGGTAGTTGCCCGACCGCACGAACACGCCGTGCCGACGCAACAGCTCTTCCTGCACCGTCTCCGGCGAGAGGCCGGTCGCCGAGATGTCGAGGACCGTCATGTTCGCCCGGGACGGGCCGACCGGGGCCGTGACGCCGGGGACGCCGCGCCCGACCTCCTGGACCCGGAGACCGTTCCGGCGGGTCGTACGCACGACGCCGTCGATCCACTCCGGCTTGGTCCGCAACGCGGCCCGCGCGGCGACCTGGGCGAGGATGTTCACGCCGAGGTCGTTCGTGTTGAACCGGGCGATCTTCTTCGACAGCTCCGGTCGGGCCGAGAAGCCGCCGAGACGCAAGCCGGCGAGGCCGCAGTTCTTCGACACCGACCAGACGGTGACCGTCTCCTCCGGGGCGAACTCCGCGGCTAGGGTGTGGCCCTCGGAGAAGTCTCGGTACGTTACGTCGTTGACGAGCAGGAGGTGGCGGTCGTGCGCCAGCTCGGCGAGGGCGCGGACCTCCTCGCGGGGGTAGCCGGAGCCGAGCGGGTTCAGCGGGTCGATGAGGAGGAGCATCGTCGTACGCGGTCCGACGAGCTCGGCGGCCCGCTCCGCGGTGAGTCGGTACGGCGGGCGGTAGATGTCCGCACAGACCGGCCGCGCCCCCGAGTGCTCGATGAACCGGTGGATGACGAGGTAGCTCGGGTCGGAGGCGACGACCTCGTCGCCCGGCCCGAGGAGCGCGCGCATCGCCATGTACAGCGCCTCCGTCCCGCCGCTCGTCAGGAACGGCGGGCTCCCGTCGATCCCGAGGTCCCGGGCGACAAGCTCCATCAGCTCCGGGTCGCCCGCGGCGGGGGGTACCCTCGTAGCGTCGCTCGTCGAGCGCCTCCTCGAGAGCCCCGCGGACGACCTCGGGCGGGACGAGGTGGTTGGTGTTCTGGCTGAGCCAGACGATCTCGCGTCGGTGCTCGTGGGCGTAGCGGAAGGCGTCGAACGGCTCGGCCACGACGCACGACCGCGTCGGGCGCGTTAATCCGTTGCGGCCGCCGCCGCTTCGCCGAGGTAGGCGGTGACGATCCCGAACGACATCGGGTAGACGCGGGTCCGCGGAAACCCGGCCTCGGCGAGGATCTGGAGGAGCCGGTCCACCGGCGGCATGGACCGGAGCGACTGCGGCAGGTAGGTGTACGCCCCCTCCCGGTCGAACGCCCGTCCGAGCAGCGGGACGGCGTGGTCAAAGTGGGCGTGGAAGAGGCGACGGACCGGCGGAGAGGCGGGCTCGGAGACTTCGAGCGTAAGCAGCACCCCACCGGGGCGGAGGACACGACGCGCCTCGGCGAACGCGGCGGGCAGGTGGGCGAGGTTCCGCGCAACGAACGCGCTCGCGACGACGTCGAACGTCCCGTCCGGGAACGGCAGATGGGTCGCCGTCGCAACCCCCGTGTCGACGGCGACCCGCCTCCGGGCCGAGCGCCGTGTCGCCTCGCGCACCATCGCGGGGGTGAAGTCGACCGCGACGACCCGCGCGCGCGGGTACTGGGCGGCGAGCGTCCGCGTGAGGCCGCCGGTGCCGCAGCCGAGGTCGAGGATCCGGCCAGGCGGGCCGCGGAGGACCCGGCTCAGCTCCCAGACCGCCCGCGGCCTCCAGAGGAGGTCGAGGCCGAACGTCGCGAGGTGGTTGAACGTGTCGTACCGGTCGGCGATCCTCGCGAACATCCGCTGGACGTCGCGTTCGAACGTCGGCGACGCCCGGTCGGGACGCAGCGAGCCGTCGGCCTCCGTTCGGGTCGTGCCGGCCGCGGCCACGGCCGCTCCGAGCGGGGGCGGCGCTTAACGGGTCGGGTCGGGGCGCGGCTCGAGGGCCGCGTCGAGCGCCTGTGCCTCTCCCTTCAGGTCGTCGCGAAGCTCGTCAAAGCCGTTCGCCCGGGCCTCGCTGAGCAGCAGGCGGGCCCCGGACGGGTCGCCCCGCCGCTGGGCGAGGCGCGCCCGCCGGAACAGCATCTCGGCGACCTCCGCCTTCATCCCCATCCAGCGCGCGTTGGAAAGCGAGGCGACGTACTCGCGCTCGGCGTCGTCGTACCGGCCCTCCTTCTCCGCGGCGACCCCGCGGATCATGTTGAGCTGCTGGCGGGCGAGGCGGTCGCCGGTCGGCTCGAGCGTCCGCTCCGCCCGCTCGGCGAGCTGCAGCGCGAGCTGCGTCTCGCCCAGCTCGGCCCGCCAGTGGGCGAGGTTGATCAGGCAGTAGCCGATCCAGATCGGGGAGCGAGACCGCTCCGCCGCGTCCAGCGCACGGCCGATGTCGCGCATCGCCTCGTCCCGGCGACCGATGCGGTGCTCCAGCACGGCCCGGTTCATCAGGACCCGCGCCGACGCGTTCGGGTCGTCCTGGCGGGTGAACAGCGCCGCCGCCTTCTCGTACAGCGCGAGCGTCGGCTCCACATACTGCGAGCCGCGGTCGAGCAGGACGTTCGCCACGTCCACGAGCGCGTGCCCCTGCTCGTGCGGGGTGCCGTCCCGCTCCGCGATCTCGAGCGCGGCCCGTTGGTGGCGCTCGGCGAGGTCGAGCTCCGACCGCCGCCAGTAGAGCGTCCCGAGGACCCGGTGCGCCGCGAACAGGTCGCGGGGGGTGCCCGCGTGCTCGAGGCGCGCCGCCGCTTCCAGCGCGAGCGGCTCGGCGGCGGCGTAGTCGCTCCGTTCGACCCGTGCCCACGCAAGCCCGAGCAACGCCCGGCCAAGGGCGGCGTCGAACCCAACCTCGCCGCGGGCGAGCGCGACCGCGTCGCTCAGCGCCTGCTCGGCGCCGGGGAGGTCGCCGCCCTCGTCCATCAGGCCGGCCTCGGTGAGGAGGCGCACCTCGGTCCGCGGGTCGCGCTTCGGCTGGCGACGGACCGCTTCGAGCGATTGCCGCACGAGCGTGAGGGCGGTGTCGAAGGCGTACGCCGCCGCCGCCTGCTCGGCGGCGCGCAGTCCGAACTCGATCGCCTTCGGGTCGTCGCGGCCGAGGTAGTAGTGCCGGGCGAGCTCGAAGTCGCTGGCGGTCCCCGCTTCCTCGAGCGCCTTCGCGATCTTCCGATGCAGGATCGACCGGCGGGTCTCCGTGACGGTCGAGTAGAGGCTCTGCCGGAACTCCTCGCTCACGAACTCGTACACTTCGCGGCCCCGCTCGCGGAGGACCCCCACCCGGACGAGCCGCCCGACCGCCTCCGAGAGGCGCTCCTCGGCGAGCGTCGTCGACGCCCAGAGCCGGGCGAAGTCGAATTCGCGGCCGAGGACGCTCGCGTACGTCGCGACGCGTCGGTCAACCTCGTCCAGTTCCGCGACCCGGGCGAGCAGCGCCTGGGTCAGATTCGCCGGGGCGGGCCGGCCCGGTCCGCGTGGCGGGAGCTTCCGGACGCCGAGCGCACCAGCAGCTCCGCGAACAGCGCGTGGCCGTCCGACTCGGCGTGCCAGCGGAGCACGTCCTCCGCGGACGGCGGGGCCCCATCCCGCAGCCACGTGGCGAACTCGGTGAGCTCGGGTGGTGTGAACGGACGGACGGGGACGGACTTGAACGCGGCGTCCTCGCGGAGCTTGTCGACAGCCGCCCGAACCCGCTCGGGGACGCCCGGCCCCGCGTCGACGGTCGCCACGAGCGCGACCCTCATGCGCGGCCCCTCGTGGGCGAGCTCCTCGACGAACCCGAGCGACAGTGGGTCGGCGAGGTGAAGGTCGTCGACGAGCACCGCGATCGGGCGGCGCTGGGCCAGGTCCCGGAACCGCTCGAGGAACCGCACCCGGGCCGTCTGGAGCGCGCTGCCGAGGCCCTCCACCGTCGTCTTCCCGAGCGGGGCGAGCAGCTGTTCGAGGTCGTTCTCCGCCTTGCGGCCCGCGACCGGCTCGCTCGCCCGGCGCGAAGGCGGTCGGAGGAGCTCGTCGACCTCGGCTCCGTCCTCCCCCCGGCGGCCGAGAGCAGGTCGCGCGCGAGGCGGAACGGCTCGGCGAGCTCGCCCGGGAGCGCGCGGGCTGCGACGGGCAGGAACCCCCGGGCGGCCGCCCGCACGCCGGCCGCTCCGAGGAGGACCGTCTTCCCGCTGCCGCCGGGGCCGACGACCAGCACCGCCTTCGCCCGGGATGAGCCGACCTCGTCGAACGCCCGCTCGATCTCCTGCATCGCGTCCGACCGACCGAACAGCGGCCGCGGGGTCGGGCCTCCGGGGGCGAAGCGCTCCGTCACGGGGGGTTGGACCCCCCGGACGGGTCGGGACGGTCCTCCGCGGGCGGGCCCGCGGTCGACGCGGCGGCGGTCTCGTCGCCCGCGCTCGCCAACTGCAGCTTGAGCTCGGAGTAGACCCGTTCGAGCCGGGGCGACAGCTCGGTCACCCGGAGCTCGGTCGCCCGGTCGAACGCCGCGCGCGCCCCCTCGAGGTCGCGCGTCTTGAAGCGGAGCCGGGCGAGGTACAGCTGGGCATCCGCCTCGTCCGCCATCAGCTTGAGCCGGTGCGCGAGCTCGACCGCCGAGCTGTACGCCTCGGCGGCATCGTCCCAGTGGCCGCGCTTCTCGGCGATGCGTCCGCGGTTGAGCGTCACCTGCTCGGACCCCAGCGCGTCCGAGAGACCGGCGAGCAGCCGACCGGCCTGGTCGTTGTCCCGCTCCGCCTCCTCCAGCTGGCCGAGAGCGATCCGCAGTTCGACCCCGGAGAGGAGCGCCCGGCCCACCGTTCGCGAGTCGTGGGCGTCGGCCGCGGCGGCGCGCGCCTTCTCCAGGATCTCGAGGCCCTCGTCCGGTCGCGTCTCCCCAATCGCGCTTCCGAGATGGTGGAGGGCCCGGGCGAGGTCGGGCCGGTTGCGCGCGCTCCGCAGCCGCTCGACCGCGCGCTGGTACCACTCGACCGCGATCGGGCGTACGTCCTCCCCGAGCAGGGTGAACGCATTGCCGAGGTCGATCGACAGTTGCCCGAGGACCGTCGGGTCGGCGTCCGGCGGGAGCGCCTCGAGCGCCCGCATCGTCTCGTCCAGGGCGTCGCGGTACCGGCCTAGCTGGAAGGCGACCCGCCCCAACAGGCGGTACGCCTGGGCGGACCCGTACGGGTCGCCGTCGACCTCGAAGAGGCGCAACGCCTCCTGGGCCCCCGCCGCCGCCACCTCGGCGTCGAGACCTTCGCGAGCGACCTCCGCCCGCGCGAGCAGCAGCCGGGCGCGGATCCGGGGACGCTCCCGTTCGACGTGCTCGAGCGCCTCGCGGTAGTAGCGGTCGGCGGCCCGGAACGCGCCGACCGCGTACGACAGGTCGCCGAGGCTCTCGACGATCTCCTCGCGCTCCGACGCGCTGTGCCCCTCGAGCGAACCGGCGTCGACCAGCGCCCGTTCGAGCGCATGGATCGCGGCGTCGGGTTCCCCCGCCGCTTGCGCCGCCGCGGCGGCCCTGCGGTTGTACCGGTACGCCTTCGTGGGAACCCGCCCCAGGAAGTAGTGCCGGCCGAGCTCGGCGACGGTCTGCGGGGCCGGTCCGGTTCCCGCGCCTCGAGCGCCTCGGCGACCTTGCGGTGCAGGACGCGAAGCCGGCTCGCCGTCATCGACCGGTAGACGGCCGCGCGGTCCTCCTCCTCGGTGAAGACGAACCGTCCTCCCCCGGCGCGCTCCCGCACGATCCCGAGCGCAACGAGCCTCTCCAGCATCTCGGAGAGCGGCTCTTCGTCCAAGCCGAGCGACGCCCGCAGCAACTCGAAGGAGAACTCCGAGCCGATCGCGCTCGCGTAGGCGAGGACCCGCAACTGGCCGGGGTCGAGCGTCGAAAGGACCGCGCGGGGGGCGCGGGACGCCTGCGCGTCAACGTTGGAGGCCGCAGCCATCCTCCCGGTTCTAGTCGTCGTGGACGATTAAGCCGTCGTGAATTGGGAGAGGGAGCGGCGTTGGCGTCCGGCGGCCCCGCAAGGGTTATCATGCTCACCCCAGGTCGGCGGCCACCGATCGCCGGCGACGTGGAATCGTCGAGCGGGACGTCCCTGTGGGAGATGCCGCTCCACCGCCGGGTCTCGTTCTGGGCGTTCGCCTCCCTGCTGGTCTCCGCCGTCGCCTTCTACCTGTGGTGGGGGCTGTCGTTCGGCGTCTGGATCGACAACGGCGTCTACGCGGTGACGATCACGCTCGCGCTCTTCGGTCTCGCCGGGATGTGGCTCGTCCTCCCGAACCCTCCGACCGTGGCCCCCCCACCGTAGGCAGGCCCTCCTCGTCTTCCGCCGATGCTACATCGGCTGCGCGGCGAGCGCCAGCCGGACCCCCTCCGGGCTCCCGCACGCCACGCACGTCGTAGGGGTCGTCACCGGGAACGGCAAGGGCCCCTCGGGAGTCCCGAGCAGCGCCCCGTCGATCGCCTGTTCGATGGCGTGGCCGCACGCCTCCTGGCCGCACCAGCCGACCGAGCGGACGTGCTCGGAGCCCTTGAGGTCGGAGAGGGTCGCCGCCGGCTGGACCGAGCCTTGCAACGCCTCCTGGGCGCGGCGGGCGAGCTCCTGGTCGAAGTCGGCGAGGGTGGAGGCGACCTCGGTCGCCAGGGACGCTCGGGCGATCGTGCGCTTGCGGCCCAGGCGGTCGGCGATGGCGAGGCTGCCGTGCTCGAGCTCCCGGGCGCCGACCTCGATGCGCAGGGGGACGCCGGCGAGCTCCCAGCGGTAGAACTTCGCCCCCGGGCGCTCCTCCCCGTCGTCCTGCTCGACCCGGTAGCCGAGCTCGCGCAGCTCCTCCGCGGTCTCGCGGGCGGCCCGGGCGACCGCCTCGCCCCCCTTCGCGGACGGGATCGGGATGACGACGACCTCGTACGGCGCGACGGCGGTCGGGAAGACGACCCCTTTCGCGTCGCCGTGCGTTCCGACGATGGCGCCCAGCAGCCTCTCGGAGAGCCCGAACGTCGTCTGGTGCGCGTTTCGCTCGGAGCCGTCGGGGGCTTCGTAGCGGATCCCGTACGGGATCGAGAAGTTGTCGCGGTAGTGGTGGACGCTGCCGAGCTGGAGCGTCTGCGCGCCGGCGAGCGGCAGGTCGAAGGCGATCGTGTAGTGCGCCCCGGCGAACTTGTCCCACTCCGGGCGCCGGACGGCGAGGTACGGCAGCGCGAACGCCGCGGCCATCCGGCGGAACGCCTCGAGGTTGGAGCGAACCCGCTCGGTCGCGCGCTCCTCGTCGAGCTGGCAGGTGTGCTCCTCGAAGAAGTGGATCTCCCGCACGCGGAGGAACGGCCGGGTCGTCTTCGTCTCGTAGCGGAACGTGTTGACGATCTGGTAGACGTTCAGCGGGAGGTCGCGGTGCGAGCGGACCCACAGTGCGAAGATCGGGTAGATCGCCGTCTCGCTGGTCGGGCGGAGGACGAGAGGGACGTCGAGCTCGCTCAGCCCCCCGCGCGTGACCCAGAAGACCTGGGCGTCGAACCCCTTGATGTGCTCCTTCTCCTTCGCGAACTCGGTCGACGGGATGAGGGCGGGGAACTCGACGGCGGCCGAGCCGGTCGCCTCGATCTCGCGGATCAGGACCCGGTCCAGGTTGCGCCGGGCGCGGAAGCCGTACGGGGTCCAGACGTTCATCCCCTTCACCGGGTAGCGCTTGTCCGAGAGGTTTGCCGCCTCGACGACGGCGAGGTACCAGTCGATGAACGCCGTCCGCTTGTCCGGCAGCTCCGCCATCGTGCGGGGCGGACCGCACCGAGGTATAGCCGTGCGGGGGGACCGGGCGCGACCGGGGCACGGGCGGCGACGGCCGTGGGGCGGCGGGAGGGGCCCCGTATTGGGGCCTGAGGAACCTCAGGGATTAAGGACGGGAGCCGCTCTAGCTTCCGGGCCATGCGCCTGGTCGTCAGCGTCGATCGCGACGACGACCTCGGCCGGAAGGCCGGGGTCGACGGCCCGATCGTCGGCCGCTCGGAGGTCGTGGACGCAGCCGTGCGCCTCGGGATCGCCGACCCGGAGGACTCTGACACGAACGCCCTCTTCGCGGCGGTGGGCCTCTTGGACGAGCTCCGCGACTCGGGGGAGGCGTGCGAGGTCTGCGTCCTCACCGGCTCGGCGAAGGTCGGCATCGCCTCCGACCGGCGCGTCGCCGAGCAGTTCGACCACGTCCTCGAGCGGGTGAAGGCGACGTCGGCCTACCTCGTCAGTGACGGGGCGGAGGACGAGTTCCTGTTCCCTATCCTGGCGTCCCGGGTCCGGATCGACGGGGTTCGGCGCGTCTACGTCCGCCAGAGCCCGAGCCTGGAGTCGACGTACTACACGCTCGTCCGGGCGCTCAAGGACCCGAAGCTCCGCGCCAAGACCGTCCTGCCGTTCGCCTTCGTGCTCCTGATCCTCGGCTTCGCCGCCGCCGGTGGGGTGCTCCTCTGGGGCGTCATCGGCCTCGCCATCGTCCTCGGCGTCTACCTGATCTTCTGGACGTTCGACATCGACGAGGCGCTCATCGACGCGCTCCGCAGCGCCTCGGCCGACACCCGCCAGGGGTCGGTCGCCTTCGGCTTCGGCCTCTTCGCGGTCGCGCTGGTCGGCGTCGGGTTCCTGACCGGCTACAACCAGTACATCGGCGCGGCGGCGACCCCGCCGTTCAACCGCGTCCTCGTCGCGCTCCAGTCCGGCCTGCTCTGGTGGATCCTCGGGGCGCTCGTCTGGGAGAGCGGGCGCGCGCTGCGGCGGATGTTCGCCCGGGGCCAGTTCCCGCGGTCGTTCGTTGTCGCGACGACGAGCGTCGTCGGCGTCGGGCTCGTGAGCTACGGGATCGTCTACCTCGTGCGGTACCTGCAGAACATAGCGCCGGTCGCGCAGGTGCCGTTCCTCGCCGGGCTCATCGTCACCGGTCTGGGGCTCGTGATCGGCGCCGGGATGATCCACCAGCACTTCCGGGCGCTTGCGGGGGCGGCCGCGCCGCCGACGAGCGGCTAGGCGCCTACCGCTCGTCCGGGCGGACGCGCCGAAGGTCCTCGACCGGGACATCCAGCCCGCACCGCTCGCGCAGCACGTCGCGGATCCCGTCCAGGCCGGGCCGCTCCTCGGCAGCGCGCGCGGCGAGGGTCGTCAGGTCCTCCCAGTAGTTCCACGGGAAGACGACCCACACCCAGGCGTCGCGGGGATCTCCTCCGCGAAGTACTCCGGGACGAACGTCGAATGGGCGATGTGGACGAACGCCGCCGTCCGGACCGACCGCGGCCCCGCCGCCTCGACGTGCGCCCGCGCGAGCCGTAGGCTCTCTCCCGTGTCGGTGATGTCGTCGACCACGAGGACCGATGCCCCCTCGACCGGTCCCGACAGCCCCTCGGTGAGCCTCGCCTCGCCGTCGCGGCTCGCCGTGACGCCCCAGTGCTGGACGCGGAGCGAGACGAGCCGGTGGACGCCGAGCCGGTCGCCGATCAGCCGCGCCGGAACCCACCCGCCGCGCGTGAGGCCGACGAGCGTCTCGGGGGCCGGGCCCGCAGCCCGGACCTTTGAGGCGACGCCGTCGGCCCACCGCTCGACCTCCGGCCAACTGGCCCGGCGGCACTTCGGGAGGTCGGCCATCCGGGCAGCGTCCGTGCGCCTACGGGTGGAACCCGCGGATCTTCATCGCATCCGCGACCCGCTGGATCGCGAGAACGTACGCCGCCGTGCGGTTGTGAACGTTCCGCTCGACCGCGACCTTGTGGACGTCCGCGTACGACCGGACCATCACCTTCTCGAGGCGTTCGTTGACCTCCTGGAGCGACCAGAAGAACCCTTGGATGTCCTGCGCCCACTCGAAGTAGCTGACCGTGACCCCGCCCGCGTTCGCGAGGATGTCCGGCAGCACCGTGACCTTCTTTTGGAAGAAGACCTCGTCCGCCTCGGGGAGCGTCGGGCCGTTCGCGGCCTCGGCGACGACCTTCGCCTGGACCTTGTCGGCGTTCTCCGCGGTAAGCTGGTTCTCGAGCGCCGCGGGGATCAGGATGTCGGCGTTCGTCTCGAGGATCTCCTCGTTGGAGACCGCCTTCGCCCCCGGGAAGCCGACGACGGAGCCGTGCTCCGCCTTGTACTTCTCGACCGCGTGCGGGTTCAGCCCGTCCGCCTTGTAGATCCCGCCCTTGGAGTCGGAGACGGCGACGATCGTCGCCCCCTGTTCGTCGTGCAGCAGGTTCGCGGCGACGCTTCCCGCGTTGCCGAACCCCTGGACCGCGACGGTCCCGCCCTTCACCCGGAGTCCGATGTCCCTCGCCGCCTCGCGGATGACGTAGGCGCAGCCCCGGCCGGTCGCTTCCGCGCGGCCTTCGCTGCCGCCGAGGGCGATCGGCTTGCCCGTGACGACGCCGGGGACCGAGTAGCCCTTCTGCATCGAGTAGGTGTCCATGATCCAGCTCATCGTCTGGCTGTCGGTGTAGACGTCCGGCGCCGGGATGTCGATCTCCGGCCCGATGAACGAGGCGATCTCGCTCGCGTAGCGGCGGGTGAGCCGCTCGAGCTCCGCCTTCGACATCGCCTTCGGGTTGCAGACGACCCCGCCCTTCGCCCCGCCGTACGGGATGTTGACGACGGCGCACTTCCACGTCATCCACGCGGCGAGCGCCCGGACCTCGTCCAGCGTCACCTTCGGGTGGTAGCGGATCCCGCCCTTCGTCGGGCCTCGGGCCATGTTGTACTGGACGCGGTGGCCGGTGAAGACGCGGTAGCTGCCGTCGTCCATCCGCACCGGGAAGTTGACCGTCAGCTCCCGCTTCGGGTGCTTGAGGACGTCGCGGATCCCGCCGTCGAGGCCGATCAGGTCCGCCACGATGTCGATCTGTCGCCTCGCGGTATCGAACGGGTTCACGGAGGAACTGGTCTGCGGCATGGCCACCTACAGGTGGCCGGGGAGCCGGAAAGGATTACTTGAACGTGCCGAGGTCCTTGCGACGCCCCGGCACACCGCGCCGCGGGCTCACTTGTACGGCACGAACTCCTTGCCCAGCAGCTCGCGGCCGAGGATGATCCGCATGATGTTGAGCCCCCCTTCTGCGCCGACAAGGTAGCTCATGATCCCTCGGAGGCCGAGCTCGAGGCCGGCGTCCTTTGTGTAGCCGGCGGCGCCGAACCACATCATCACCCGCTTGACGCACTCGAAGGCGACCTGCGGGGCGGTCAGCTTCACCGACGCGACGGCGAGGTCGACCTCGGAGCGGTGCGACGTGTCGCCCTTGAGCGTGTACTGGTCGAGCAGCCAGGCGGCGCGGCGGCACTGCCACTTGACCGCCTCCACCTGGGTGTACAGGTCGACGAGCTCGAACTGGATCGCCTCGAACTTGCCGAGCGGCTGGCCGAAGGCGCGGCGCTCGCGGATGTAGGCGATCCCGGTCTCGAGCGCCCGCTCCGCGGCGCCGACGCATGCCGCGCTGACGAACGTCCGCGCCACGGAGAATCCCTCCATGGCGACGTCGAAGCCGCGGCCCTCCTGGCCGACCAGGAACCGCTCCGGCACCTCGACGTCCGCGTAGCTGAGCCCGCCGGTGGAGATCCCCATCCGGCCCATGTTGACGAACCGCTGGGTCGAGAGGTTCGGCGAGCGGGTCGGGACGTACAGGAGGTTGAACCCGCCGCCCTCCGCCTTGGCGAGCGTCAGGTGGCCGCCGCCGAGGCGCTTTGCCTCCTCGACCCCGGAGATGAACGCCTTCTCGCCCCGCAGGAGGAACCGCGCTCCGTCGCGGCGGGCGTAGGTGCCCATGGCGGCGAGGTCGCTGCCGCCCCCCGGCTCCGTCGTCGCGATGCCGAGGAACGCGCGCCCGCGGGTGACCTCGGGGAGGACCGCGCGCTTCGCCTCCTCCGTCCCGTACCGGGCGAGGATGTGGCCCCAGCCGGCCTCGAGCAGGAAGAAGACGGCGGTCGCCATCGAGAAGTCGCCGCGGCCGACCTCCTCGGCCGCCAGTTCGGTGAGGCAGGCGGAGGCGCCCATCCCGCCGTACGCCTCCGGAACCGGCATCGCGAGGAGGCCCAGCTGGGCCATCTGCGAGAGGACCTCGGCGGGGATCGTCCCCTCGGCGTCGATCTGACGCTCGTGGGTCCGCAGGACGCGGTCGCCGAACTTGCGCGCCGCCTCCTGGAACGCCCGCTCCTCGTCGGAGAGCCGGAACTCCATCGGTCGCCGCCGACGCGTCGCCGAGGATTTAGCCTGCAGGGCCGGCGGCCGCGCGGGCCGCTGAGGTCATTACCCCGGGGACCGGTTCTCGGCCGGAGCGCTCCATGGCGAAAGTCCGGGTCGGGGTGAACGGCTACGGGACGATCGGCAAGCGGGTCGCGGACGCCGTGGCTCGTCAGTCGGACCTCGAGCTGGTCGGCGTCGCGAAGACCCGACCGGACTACGTCGCCCGGCGGGCCGTCGACCGCGGCTACCCGCTCTACGTCGCGGGGAAGGGGGACCCGGAAAAGTTCGGGGCGGCAGGGCTCCCGGTCGCCGGGCATCTCCCCGACCTCCTCGGCCGGGTCGACGTGATCGTGGACGCGACCCCAGAGGATGTCGGCCGTGAGAATCGGTCGCTGTACAAGAAAGCCGGGGTGCGGGCGGTCTACCAAGGGGGCGAGGAGCCCGACATCGCGGAGGCGTCGTTCAGCGCCCTCGCCAACTTCGACGCCGGCCGTGGCAAGCGGTCGCTGCGGGTCGTCTCCTGCAACACCACGGGCATCGTCCGGGCCGCGTCGGTCCTCCTCCCGCGCTGGGGAGTCGAGCACTGGGAGGTCACGCTCGTCCGGCGCGCCGCCGACCCCGCGGAGACCCAGCGCGGCCCGATCGACGGGATCCTCCCGACCCTCGACCTTCCGTCGCACCACGGCCCGGACGCGCGCACCGTCCTGCCGGAGCTATCGATCGCCACCGCCGCGGTCATCGTACCGACGACCCTCATGCACGTCCACGTCAACCACGTCCGTCTTGCCCGGGCGGCCGCGAGCTCGGCCGAGCTGGTCGCCGCCTTCCGCGCCAAACCCCGCTTCCACGTCTTCGGCCCCGCCGATGCGGTCGACGGTACCCCGCAGGCGATGGAATTCGCCCGGGACCGGGCGGGCCACGGCGCGGCGACCGCGGATCTCATGGAGAACGTCCTGTGGGAGCGCGGGATCCGCGTCGACGGCCAGGACGCCTACTTCTTCCAGGGGATCCACCAAGAGTCGATCGTCGTGCCGGAGAACGTCGATGCGATCCGCGCGATGTTCGAGCTCGCCGACGGCCCCACGTCGATCGCGATGACCGACAGGACCCTCGGCATCGGGAGCCCCGGGGGTGGAATCCCTCCGCAGCGAGTCCCCGACACCCTTCGTCGGGCCGCGTAGCGGCACCGGAGGGCGCGCCCGGCGCCGCTCCATCCACGGAGGTCTCGGAGGCGGGAGCCGTCCGGTTCCCGCCCGTCGACGGAGCGGCCCGACGGCCGCGCGGCGGCACCGGACCCCGGCAAGGCTCGCCCGGAACCCCCTCGCCGCGGGCACGAACCATCAAATAGGGCACCCTTCTCGCGCGCCGCGGATGTATTATCTCGACCACCGACGCGACGTCGTCCGCATCCCGCCCTCCCGGCTCGGCCCGGAACTGGCGGCCGTCCTCGTCGAGCTCGCCCAGCAGCAGTTCGAGGGAAAGCTGATCGACGGCCAGAGCCTCGCGGTGACGATCCGGGACGTGAAGCCCCTCGGCGAAGGGCACATCATCCACGGGGACGGCGGCGTGTACCAGGAGGTCGAGTACCGAGGCGCTCCTCTTCCGGCCGGAGATCCAGGAGGTCGTGGAGGGGGCGGTCGTCGAGATCCGCAAATTCGGCGCTTTCGTCCGCTTCGGCCCGCTGGACGGCCTGCTGCACGTCTCGCAGATCATGGACGACCGGGTGAACATCGACGAGCACAACCAGCGGCTCGTCGGGGTCGAGACGAAGCGCGACCTGAAGGTCGGCTACAAGGTCCGGGCCCGGGTCGTCTCGCTGTCGCTGTCGGAGATCTCCCCCCGCGACAGCCGCATCGGCCTCACGATGCGCCAGCCCGCGCTCGGCCGGTTCGAGTGGATCCAAGACGCGCACCGCAAGGCCGACGAGCGGACCGGGAAGAAGCCCGCCGTCGCCCCCGGCAAGCGGGTGGCCGCCAAGCCGGCACCGAAGCCGCCGGCGGCGAAGCAACCGGCCGCGAGCTAGGAGCTGCTCGGTCCCATGATGAACCTACGTGCCTGCAAGACCTGCCGCACGATCACCGACCAGGCGACGAAATGCCCCCGGTGCGGTGGCGAGGTCTCCCGCGAGTGGCAGGGGTACCTCGTCGTGATCGACCCGGAGCGCAGCGAGATCGCGAAGAAGCTGGGAATCCATGACGCCGGCCGGTACGCGCTCCGCGTCAAGTAACGGACGCGTCTGGGTCGTTCCGGACGCGCTGCGCCCGACCCTCGCCGAGCGGTACGGCCCGGTCTACGCGGGCGAAGAGGCGGACCGTCGCATCCGCGCGCTGAAGACGTTCGGGGCGTGCGGGGACCGGGTCGTCGGGCGCGCGCTCGAGCTCGGCCACCCGCCGCTGATCGGGATCGTGGACTACAAGACGCGCCGGGACGAGCCGGTACCGCGCGACGCCTTCCGGACGCTGGCGGCGCGCCGGACGGTTCGGGTCCACAACCCTGCCGGCCAACTGACCGAGGCGCTCCGCTCGGCGGTGCGCGAGCTGGCGGAGGGGGGCGGAGGGCTCATCGAAGTCGACGGCGAGGAGGACCTCGGCTCGCTCGCCCTCGTGGAAGCGCTCCCGGTCGGAGCGACCGTTATATACGGCATCCCGGGTGCGGGGGTCTCCTTCGTCCTCGTCGACGAGGTCGCGAAGGCGCACGTGCGGACGCTCATCGCCCAGATGGAGTTGCGGAGGACCAGGAATGGACCTTAGGATCGTGGAGGAGCGGACGAACCCGCTCCTGAAGCGCCACGAGCTCCGCTTCGAGGTCGCCCACGCGACCGCCGCG
Source organism: uncultured Thermoplasmata archaeon (assembly GCA_963719635.1). Taxonomy (GTDB): domain Archaea; phylum Thermoplasmatota; class Thermoplasmata; order Lutacidiplasmatales; family UBA184; genus Lutacidiplasma. The sequence continues at coordinate 263,339 of CAVRCS010000005.1, forward strand.
ACCCCGACCCGCGAGAGCGTCCGGGTCGAGCTCGCGAAGGCGGTCCGCGCCTCCAAGGACCGGGTCATCATCGAGCGGATGCGCGCCCGGTTCGGCACGGCGGTGACGCGCGGGGAGGCGAACATCTACGACACCGCGGACGCCGCGATGTCGATCTCTCGCGAGCACATCCTGATCCGCAACGGCCTCAAGGAGAAGGCCGCCAAGTCGGCCGCGCCGGCCAGCGACGCACCGGCGGCCCCCGCGGAGCCGAAGCCGGAGGCCGCCGCTCCGCCCGCGAAGGAGGCGGCGCCCGCCGAAGCGGCCGCCCCCAAGACAGAGGAGAGCGCCGCCAAGCCGGACGCCGAGGCGAAGGGCGGCGACGCCGCGAAGAAGCCCCGCGCCCACCCGAAGAAGGAGTGAGCTCTCGTGGCGAAGGCCCGCGTCGGGTTGTACGACGCCAGCGGCGATAAGCTGCGGCGGACCCACCTCATGTGTCCGAAGTGCGGCCCCGGGACGTTCCTCGCGGAGCACAGCGACCGCCGTTCGTGCGGCCGGTGCGGCTACTCCGAGTCGAAGAGCCCGCCCCCGGCGAAAGGGAAGGCCCCCAAGGCGTAAGCCGCCGGCCCCCCTTCTCCCCGGGGAGGAGGCCGGCCGATGCCCGACTTAGGAGAGCGTGCCGTGCGCCTGTACTACGACGCATCGTGCGGTCCGTGCACGTTGCTGGCCCGAGCCTCGGAGGGGATCAGCCGCCACCGCCTCGAAGTTACCCCGCTCGACGCGGCGCAAGCGGCCACCGAGCTGAAAGGGCTCACCGAGGAGGCCCGGTTCGGTTCGGCCCACCTCGTGCGAGACGGTACGGTGTGGACCGGCGCCAAGCTGACAACCCCTCTCGTGGCTCTCGCGTTCGGCCCGTCCGCCGGGCGACTGCTCCACCGCATCCGTCCGGCGGAGGACGCCCTCCGCTGGGCGTACGTCCGTCTCTGGACGTATCTACGGACTCGTGGCTGCGCCGCTCCCCCCGCGGGGTAGTCGGAGCGGGCCAGCGCTCCTCACCGACGGCGCTGCGCGGGGCAGCACCCCGGATGGAAGCCGGCAGAACCGACCCGGGGCGCCCGAAGACCGTATGAGGGCGGGCCGTTCCATCGCGGCCGCGTGGGCCCGTAGTATAGCTTGGACATCACGGGGGCCTCCGGAGCCTCAAACCCGGGTTCGAATCCCGGCGGGCCCGTCAAAACAAATAAGCCATCCGGGGGCTTAAGGGGACTCGTGACGGAGTTCACCTTCAGCGAAGGACGGGGAGATCACTCCCGCATTCGCGAGTCCAAGGAGGTGGTTCGCTGGAACCGCGAGCTCTCCCTCCGTTCCAAACTTACCGCCGATGGCTACGTGCGCCGGCTGGGTCTGTTCTGCGACGTCTCTGGGGTCTCTCCCAGCGAGCTGGTTCGCCGAGCCCGTACGGGGCCTGAGTCGGTGCGACGACTCCTCTCCGACTATGCCGTCGCCCAACAGGAGCGGGGTCGAAGCCCCGCCTACATCCGGAAGGTGCTCTTCGCTCTCCGCTCGTGGCTCGACCACAACGGGGTTGAGTTCAATCGCCTGCCAAAGGTAGGGGGCCGGGACGGAGTCACCATCGAGAACGAGCGTGTTCCCTCCGCGGAGGACCTGCGCCGTCTGCTCGGGATCCTCTCTGCCCGGGGGCGCGTCTGCGCCCTCCTGATGGCGCAGAGCGGGGTCCGGCCCGGCGTACTCGGTTCCATCGACGCCGCCGACGGGCTCAAGCTGGGCGACCTCCCGGAGCTGGACCTCGGCCATCTCGCGTTCCAGCGAGTCCCGTTCGTCATCCGGGTTCGGTCGACCCGGGACAAGATCGGCAAGGGCTACCTGACGTTCGGAGGGCCGGAACTCGCAGAGGCCCTGCTCGCATGTCTTCACGAGAGGGTCGTCCGCGGCGAGACCCTGACCCCCAACGCCCCGGTTGTTGCGTCCTTGGGCTCCGGAGTCGGGCAGAACGGAGTCGGTCCCAAGCCGGCCGGTTCCTTCGTCTCGACGAAGAGCATCACGCTGGATCTCCGTGAGGGGATCCACCGCTCGGGACTCGCATTCCGACCGTACGTGCTTCGCGCCCGATTTGCGACGGCCTGCCTTCTCGGAGAGCAGCACGGTACGGTCACCCGGGACGTACGAGAGTTCTGGATGGGTCACGACCTAGGCTCGGTTCAGAACCGGTACACGCTCGGGAAGCGGCTCACCGATGAGACAATCGACGCGATGCGAGTGGCATATGAGCGGACGCTTCCCTTTCTATCGGTGCTTCAGGCACCCAAGACCTCGAACGAGGAGGTCTACCGGGTCATCTTGGAGATGGCGGGTCTTGACGAGGGTGAAGTCGCCAAGCTCGGTCCCCTCGACTCCGAGGTTGTGCTCGGGGCGCTCCACCGGGCCAAGGAGGTGTCCGCGGACGCGGACGCACCGGCGGCTCCCGGCCAGCAGAAAGTCGTGGACGTGACCGCGGCAGAGGCTTGGATCGGAAAGGGGTGGCGATTCGTTGCACCGTTGAACGGAGCGAAAGTGGTCATCCAAGCGCCGGAGTAGGGCCCCTCTCTGAGCCCGAATGGGACACTTCGGTCCTCCACTCAAGGAACGGTCGGACGAGCCACCCCCGACGAACGGCGAGCGGCGGACGCCGCCAAGACGACGCGCGCTCTCTCACGCGCGCGCGAGCGTGCCAAGATTCCGGCGGATCAGCGTCCACGAGGAGGGAGATCGATTGGAGGGACCGAATGGCGGGCTTGATTCCCGTGTCCGGGGCCTCGAATGCGATGTCGAGCGACGGCGGGAACGCGTGCGACCCCGCCTTATGAGGAACTCACGAAGGCGATTGTCGGGTTGATTACATTCGATCCCACTGCGAAGCCAAGCGCCTGGCCCGAAAGCAGGACACTCGGCCGGGGACGAAAACGTTCCGGAACGGGTCGTTTCCCTCTGTGTGTGCGCGTCCTGTGGGTCTTCCTGGAGTCCAAGGAGCAGTGCCGGGGGAAGATGTCCCAAATGCGGCTCGTCTGACCGTCGCCGGACGTCGACTGGGCAGACTCGACGACCCGCATGCGTCGTGACCGAACCCCACCCCCTCTTCCAGCGAGTCTGATGGTGACAGAGACCGTCAGGGTGTGATCGAACGGCTTACTTCGGACTCGTGGAGGTTAGTGTAAAGGGTCTGAATCGCCCTCGGTTTGATTCATGATTAGTGAACTCGCATCAGCCCTAGAGGCGGGAAGTTTCATGTGATAGGGGCACCAATCTGGCGATGTGAGCCTCACATCCGTCCTGGCAGCTGATCAAGCCCTCAGAAACAGACTCGCCGCATTGGTCCCCGAATCCGAGCGAACAAGCGTCTCGAGGCTGACGCACGTGGCGCCGCCCAGGACGAGCCATTATTCACTGGTCGGGACAGCGTTCGACTACCTGTTTCGTTTCGAGGTCGCAAGGCGCAACAAGTCGGCGATCGCCCGAAGCTGGGTCGCTGAGCGTGGTTTGGATTTGGCGAAGGCGGATATCGACAAGGCCTCGACTCCGCTGCTTCGATGGCCTCCTGGCGCGGATCCTCAAGATTTGGTAGAGAAGATGGAACAGGGCTACTCGACGGCCCTTCGGGGGTACGACCGATACCTCGCGCTGCAGACACCTACACCACAGGATACGAGGGACGCTGCGGGTCACGCTCTGCGCCTAGCGAAGCTGGACCCCGTCTACCGAGCAGGGTACGTTGATTCGACCCCCGATTCGGTTGACCCTTCGGACGTCGAGGACATGGTCGCCCTCCTACGGGCCGTCCCCTTCGAGGACGGAATGGCGCCCTGCCTGGGTCCTCGGGTTTGGCTCAACCCGACCTTCGGCAGCTTCTCAGTGGGCATCCACGGCGCCGATGCAGACGTAGTCGCTGGGGGTTTGCTCGTCGACCTGAAGACGACAAAGAATCCCGAGGTCCCGAAGAACCTTCCCCAGATCGTCGGCTATGCGATGTTGGCTGAGGCCTACCGCACCAAGGAAGCGCCGGAGTTCCCGGCCATCGAGTCCGTCGGCCTGTACTTCTCTCGACAGGCGACCCTTATCACTATCCCGCTGGAGTCCCTGCGCGCTAATGCGGACTATGCGGGCGCGTATCGTGCGTTGATGGCGCACTGCGAGGAAAGTCCGATGTCGCTGGACGACGTACTGGTCAAGCATACAGGGGCAACGCGTGCAGCCTCGCACCCACCGACTAAAGGTACGGCTCGGAAAACCCCGTGATAGAGTTGACCATTTGGGCGACTTCCGGCTACCGCCCGGATGATTTCCCGATTGGTCGGGATTTCAGGGGTCCGGACTCAGCCGGGCTCGAAACGGCTCGAGCCCACCTTAGATGCGGCCTCTGACCTCTGGAAGGCGGTGTAGTCCTCCAAGAGCGTCCTTCCTTAGAGGAGCAGGATGAGGTTCGCTAGGCGGTGGTTGGTGGCTCGCCTGTCCTGTTCTTGCCAGTCTGCATTCGCGCGCCCATCTCAAGTGAGGACGCGGTTCTGCTGGCCTGGGCATTCCTCTCAAGGTCGTCTGGCAACGACACGTGGCGGATCTCCAAACCCGAAGCAAGGCGACCTCTGGTTACCGACTTCATCAAGTCACGGAAGGACGCGTCCGTGCAGATCAGGATTCGTCTGTGTGCATCCGTCAAGATGAGGTAGTAGAGCTCACCGGTTGCGTGATGAACGGCTCCAGTGTTTCGCTTGCCACCTGAGGTTCGTGCGGCCGATGAGATGATTCCGGCGACAACTGAACCGTCCTTAGCAACTGCGTCGAATTCGTGGTCACTTGCTGGACCTTCGACCCGGACGAGTGTTAATCGTTTCTTCTCAAACGGCATCCCGAATTCGGACTCGAGAGCCCCCCGGACGAACCCCTCCACGGCTCCCTTGAGCACCTGGGTGTTCGCCATGAGTGAGAAAGGACGACTCCCTACGTGATGATTGTCCTTCCTGCAGACGAGCTTAGGTGGTGACTGAGGCCTCGGATAGAACGCGAGGTTCTGGGAACTCATCGTAGGTGCGCCGATCCAATACTCGACCCGCCTTTCCTTTGTGGACACCCCCCCACTGTTTGAAGAAGAACGGGACAGACTGGCGACGACACTGGGCACGAATCTCCCGGACCCATTGCGCCTTCATGGGACGCGCCCCAGGACCACTCTCACCGCCCACGATCACCCAATGTATCCCACTTAGGTCGAGATTGGGCAAAGGGCCGATCAACGGCTCCAAGGAAAGAAACCGGATATCCGCCGGCACCGAACGAAGGTCTCTGATTCGGTGCAGGACGCGATCGTCCTCGACACTGACGCCCATCCATACGTTGCTCGGCCAGTCGATTGAACTTCCTAGCACGGCCAGGCGGCCCGAGCGCTTCGTCAGAATCTGGAACCGGTGCCAGTGCGCCCGGCGCATCGTCTCAAAGACTTGCTGAATGAACTCAAGTGGAATCTTCTCATGGAATAGGTCGCTCATCGAGTTGACGAAGATTCTCTTAGAAGCCTTCCATTGAAGCGGGAGCTCAACGCGGTCGGGCCATAGCTTCAGGTCAAACCCTTGCTCGAACGCGTGGCCGGGGACTCCTCGGAACCGCTCAGCCCAACGCTGAGCGTAGCAGTGCTTGCAGCCCTGACTGACCTTCGAGCAACCCGTTACCGGGTTCCAAGTGGCGTCGGTCCATTCAATCGAACTGACTTGGGCCATAGGGGCGTGGAACCTCAGGCTACAGCTCCGGAAAAGGGTTCCGGGGCGTTACCCTCTTGGTGCGAACTCTATCAGACAACCAGGCGGATAGGTTCGAGCCCGTCTGCGATTCGCCACCCTGACAAGCAATCCCCGATCCTCGAGCGATCGGAGTAATGCCGCCCGATAGACGCCCGACGTTTCATTGTAGACAAAGAGTTCTACATCCTCGAAGGGGGCAGACTGCCCGGCAAACCGTGCATGGATCTGGTCGGCGAGCTCCTCAGCTCGCCTCGAGGCACCCGTCGGGTCGAAGTCGGACAAGAAGGTCTGACGTGGATCCGTTTTATCGCTGAACCGGAATGTTCCTCTTCGGTCGACGGCGAACATCGCCTCCTTCATCTGCTTCAGGCCGAGCGGGTGATTCGTCGCGAAGACGAGGTGGTAAATCGGCCGACCCGACTTGTCGCGCATTTCGAATGTCCGCGTGAATCTCTCTGCCGCGCCCGCGCGTAGCTCCTCTACGTACGCAGCGAGGAGCCCATCGCCTCGTTCCAACGCGGGCAACGACAAGCACCTGCGCCACCGATCTCCCCCAAAGGTTTCAGTAAGTGCCGCGTGCTTTGTCGAATCTTCAAGGAACCGGGCCATTGGCTCAGTCATCAACGTGACCAGAACCTCGCACCGGGGCATCTCAAGGAACTGTCGTAAGAGCCGCATCGGAAAGCCCGTGTACCCGAACGGGTCCACGAAAGCAAAGATTGGCGCTGGCGGTCGGCCCGCCGACTGTCGATCTTTGATTAGACCGTTCAGCTGGTCCTCAAACCGGGCTTCGAGTACCCACCACCTCCAATTGGCAGGAATCGACCCGGATGGAAATCTCCGGGCGAGCACCTCTTTCAGGTGGTCGGCCCGCCGTCGGTCCCGCTCAATAAAAACGAAGCGCATCTCGCCCTTGGGGGCCAACTTGTGGCTCGCGGCAGTCGTGAGCGCGACCACCGGGCTGCCCGGCTCCATCTTCGAGTACTCACCGGGGCCTGCGAACCCGTCGACATAGACGATCGCACCGTGGGCGGAAGCGAGGATGGGGATCCATCGCTTGAGGTACTCCTCGAGCAATTCGTGCTTGGCCGCGGTATGAGGCTCGAGATCCCACACCGTGCTGTCCGGCGCCACCTCGGTCCGCACGTCGACTATCTACTTGTGCGTCGCGTGAGCACGGAGCGGCGATAATTGAGGCGCTCAGAGGTTTCTATCCAACCTCCGCTGGAGAAGGCGCGACGCAAGTCAGCCCTTCGCTCACGCCCCCACGGTAGATGACGGCGATCACGCGTCGCTTCGAGGAGGGGGACTTTGCTCCCAATCCGTAGGTTTCGCAAGCGCACATGTCAAGCCGGGCAGATCGACCTTGGATTCGCTCCAAAGGATGACCTTCGCGATCATCCCGCCCCCAGCACTGAGGTCGACGAGCCACCAACGAGCGCCGCAATCGGGCCAATTCGGGCGAGTTCCTGCTGGGCCGTTCGCAGCGTCGCCCAGAAGGCCTCGCCTTGAACTCGGGCCGTTGAGCTCGACTGTACAACCGACGTTTAGGCCTTTCTCGTTCCGGCCGTGTCGAAGGCCATGGCTCGCTGAAGCGCGGCGGCTCGCATCTCGACCGGGATCTCTACGGGACCACCTACGCGCTCGGCGTTGAGCGCAGCCTGGGCCGCTTCTTCGACGATCCCGCCCACGAGAACGGCCAGCTCTGCGGTGCGGTGGAACACGAGGACTCCATGATTGGCTAGCAGCACGGCCGGAGCCCCGCCCTTGATGGCAGAACGGATGTTGGCCACCGACTGGTCGGAGCCCCGCGGCCCGTAGGCGGCGAGCGGGACCCCCCCGGCCAGACCGAACATCGCTAGGGCCTCGATCCAGCAACCAATTGGCCGGTGGGCGACCGCGAAGGCGGTCGCATACGGGGAGTGGGTGTGGATGACGCAGCCGACGTCCGGACGGTCTTGGTAGACCGCGGCATGCATCGCCACGACAGCGCCCTGGATTGGAGGTAGGTTTCCTTCCAGCAGCCCTCCGTCCAAGCCGACGCGGACTACGCCCTCGGGCCCGAGGTGATTCAACGATGGCGCGGACGTGAAATACATCTCCGCGGCACCCGGGACGCGCAGGCTCACGTTGCCGTGGCCGTTAGCCGAAATCGCCCCGCTGGCGACTACTCGGGCGGCGATACCGATCACCTCGTTAACTATCGCCTTGTCCATTTCTGATTCCCCCGCCTACGCACTGTTCTTCCTCGAGCCGGCTAGCTTGACGCTCCACTTGAAGACCGGCCCACAATAAAGGTGGCCCTTCCCTAAAG